>CAVUPF010000005.1:0-196020 GCA_963743285.1 uncultured Solirubrobacterales bacterium | reverse complement strand
TTGATCGTCCCGGGCAGGCAGAAGCCGACCTCGGCGAGCTCGGCGGCGAGCTCGCGCAGGCGGGTCTCGGAAGGTTCAGGGCTCTGCTGCACGCGTCTCGGGCCTCGGGGGGATGCTACGTCGGTCTGTCCGAAAGTAGCACTACTGTCGGATATCGCGATGGGTCTGGGAGCAAGCGATCACGCCCAGCGGGGCGCTCCGGCGGCGGCGATCCGCCGCTGGCGCCCGCGAGGCCTTGGCTCGCGCGGGCAGGCGTTCTGCCGGGAGGCGGTCGGCGCGGCGGCGCCCGAGAGCGCCGCGCGGGCCAGGGCGCTGCTCCACGCCGCCTCGCGGCTCGCCCGCTTCGGTGAGTCGGTGGGCCTTGCGCCGGCGCCCGAGACGCTCTTGACCGAAGCGACGATCGAGCGCTTCGTCCTCACCGGTTGCGACCCGCTCTCCCCGGCGAGCATGCGCACGCTGCGGAGCAACCTGAGAGCGCTGGCCCGGGCGCTGGCCGCGCATCCGCGACCGGCGCCGACGCCGCTGCCCCGCGAGCGCGCCAAGCCCCCCTACTCGCGGGCCGAGATCGCCGCCTACCTGCGCCTGGCTGGGGCGCAGAGCACCGAGGCACGGCGGATGCGCGCCACGGCGCTGATCTGCCTGGGGGCGGGAGCGGGGCTGGTCGGGGCCGAGCTGCGCCACCTCAGGGGGGCTGAGGCGATCGAGCGCTCGGGTGGGCTGGTGGTGGCGGTCTCGGGGCCTCGGGCGCGGGCGGTGCCGGTGCTCGGGCGCTTTCAGCGCCCGCTCAAAGCCGCGGCCGCCTTCGCCGCCTCGGGCTACCTGGTCGGGGGCGAGAGCCCCGAGTGCCGCAACCTCACCGACGCGCTCTGCGCGGCGCTCTCGGCCGACGCCGCCCTGCCGCGCCTTGAGGCGGGGAGGCTGCGCTGCACCTGGCTTTGCGAGTGCGCCGAGCTGATCGGGCTTAAGGCCTTCATGGGGGCGGCCGGGGTGCGCTGCTCCCAGCGGCTCGGCGATCTGGTGGCGGAGCTATCTGAGGTCTCAGAGGCCGAGGCGGTGGCGCTGCTCGGAGGAGCCGGTGGAGGCCAGGGCCCGGCTTGAGCGGCTGGAGCGGATCATCGACGCCGCGGGCGTCGCGGCGCGCATCGAGGCCCTGCTGCCGGTCGGGGTGCGCCGCCGCCAGCTCTCGGCGCGCACCCTGCTGGTGGGCATGGTGCTCCTCGCCTGCGAGGGCCGCCCGGCCCACCTCTCGGGTGCACGAGGCGCTCCTGGCGCTGCCCGAGCCAGAGCGGCGCAGGCTGGGAGTGGTGGCCGAGTGGCGCTCGGGCCCCCACGAGCTCACCTACCGCCAGGTCGAGCGCACCTTCTCCCTGGTGGCCGGGGCGCTCGCCAAAGACGAGCCCGACGGCAGCCCCTCCGAGGCGCTGGGGGAGATCCTCGAGGCCCTGCTGGAGGCGAGCGTCGAGGCCTGCGGGGCTCCCGCGAGCAGCTCCTACGCCGTTGATTGGACCGACCTGGAGAGCTTCTCGCGGCCGCCGCCGAAGAAGGGGGGCAGCTGCGCCGACCCCGAGGCCGCCTGGGGCACCGGCGCGGCAACTCCCCCGGCGAGGCAGACGAGGCCTTCTTCGGCTACTACCTGCAGGTGGTGACCATGGTCGGCGAGGAGGGCGGCCCCAAGGTCCCCGAGCTGGTGGCGCCGCATCCTCCTCGCCAGCTGCGAGGTCGACCCGCCGGCGGCGCTGGTGGCAGTGATCGAGCGGCTGGCCGCCGCCGGGATCGCGATCGGCGACCTCCTCGCCGACTCGGGCTATGCCTACCGGGTGCCTGAGACCTGGGCGCTGCCCTTGCGGGCGCTGGGAGTCGACCTGATCCAGGATCTGCACCCCAACGACCGCGGTCCGCAGGGCACCCACCTGGGCGCGATCCGCGCCAACGGCAACCTCTACTGCCCGGCGACGCCGGCGGCGCTCTTGGAGCTGGGGCCGCTCGGGCGCTCAGCGAGCGAGGAGGAGGTGGCCGCCCACGACCAAAAGGCAGCCGAGCTTGCCCGCCACAAGCTCGGCCCAATCGCCGGCTATGACGCAGACGGCTACCGCCGCGTCGCCTGCCCCGCCGCGGCGGGCAAGCTGCGCTGCCCGCTGCGGGCGGCCTCGATGCAGCTGCCCCACGCCCGCCCCGAGGTGGAGCCGCCCGAGCACCCGCCCACCTGCTGTGAGCAGAGAACGATCACGGTGCCGGCCTCGGTCAACGCCAAGACGGCGCAAAAGCACGACTACCCCTCGCCCCAGCACCGCCGCTCCTACGCGCGGCGCTCGGCCGCCGAGCGCGCCTACGCGACGGTCAAGGACCCCGCCTCAAACGACCTCAGCAGAGGCTGGTGCCGGCTGATGGGCCTCGCCCCGATCGCCCTCTTTGCCGCCACCGTCTTCATCGCCCGCAACCTGCGCGTCGCCGACGCCTTCGCCGCGCGGGAGGCAGAGCAGGAGCGGCGGGCCGCCAACGGGCTGCCGCCGAAGCAGCGCCGGCGCCGCCGGCGGTCCACCGAGGACCTGATCGAGACGGCGAAGGCACCGCCCTGAGAGGGCTCGGCGCCGCCATCGCCAGCCCGAGCAGCGTCTCCCGCCGGCCAGAAGGACTCTCGCTGCGCCCGATCCCACCTGCAGCGCTCAGATTGCAGAGCCTGAGCCCGCTTTGCCCTCCGGTGAGGCCCTCACCGATGACCGGGGCGGTTGCCACACTGACGTCTGGCCCAAACGTGAACGTGGGAGGCGTTCAAAAGTGAACACCTCTGAGTGGAGCTGACGGGACTCGAACCCGTGGCCTCCGCTGTGCCACAACGGCGCTCTTCCAGCTGAGCTACAGCCCCCCAGGCGATACTCGTCGGCGAAGTGTAGTGCGGAGATGGAGATCCAGGGAATGCCCTGCGCAACGATGGCTGGGCTCCTTTGCCAGGCAGGATCGCCGCCGATCGGCAGATCGGCGGGCGACGTCACGAACGCATCGCGCGCCTACAGGGGAGGGCACCGCGGCGCCACGCTTTACAGGGGACCGGGTGGGAAGCGCCTGGCGAACCGCCCAATCCGAGTGAGCAGCTCGCCCACCAGGCGCAAGGCGCTTCCAAGCTGCCCTGCGTTACGCGGCCCGCCGCTCGGGGCCCTGATCCTCGTCTATGTCGAGGATCAGGTTGTCGGCGGCGGTGTGGCGGACGTGGAATTCAAGGGGGGAGCGCGCCTCCAGCTCGCGGAGCAGCTCGACCGGCTCCTCGAGGCGCATCGAGAGCGTCGCGCGGCCCTCGGAGAAGCGCTCGACCGAGATCTCGGAGGTGGCGCCGATCTGCCCCGCCGCGTCCTCGAAGCCGACCAGCTGGGAGAAGTCCCCGAGTGGGCCGATCTCGACCTTGACCAGCCCCTCAAAGAGGCCCTGCGGCTCGTCCTCGCGGTGACCGTTTGCACTCGGCGCCGCGCCGTCCGCCACCGCCGGCTGCTGCTGCGCGTCGCTCAGCTCCTGGGTGCGGCGGCTCACCTCGACCGCCTCGCGCAGCGCCTTCATCCGAATCCGGGTCGCCTGGCCGCGCGCCTGCGCCTGGATCTCCTCCAAGCGCGCCGAGACCGCCTCCAGGGAGGCGATGCTGCGGTCGTGGCGCTCGTTGGCCTCGCGTAGCCGCTCGCCGAGGCTGTGGATCTCGCGCTCGCGCTCGATCACCATGCCGGAGAGCGTCGCCAGCTCCTGCTCTGAGCAGGCGGCCGTCTCGGCGGCGCCTCGCCACCGCGCCAGGGCGTCCTCTGCTTCGCGCTCAAGCGCGAAGATCCGCACGTCCCGCGTCGAGATTGCCGCGTCCACATCGGGACGGCGGTAGCCGAGGAGGACCCTCTTGAAGCTACCCATGCGCGGCACCGTAAGGGGGGGCTCGGACGGCATTTCGCGCATTCCCATCCGGGTCGAACTGGTGTTCGGGCGCAGGCCTCAGGCGCCGGCTGCCGAGGAAGCCTCGGGCGCCCCCAGGACCAGCTCCAGGCGCGGCGCCTCGCGCCAGAGGTCCTCGAGCTGGTAGCGCTCCCGCTCCTCGGCGGTGAAGACATGGAGCACGCAGTCGAGGAAATCGAGGACGATCCAACCGGCATCCCCGGCGCCCTCGATGCCACCCGGCAGGACGCCCGGCTCCTGCTTTGCCCCCAGCCTCACCGCCTCGACGATCGCCCGCGCCTGGCGCTCGTTGCGGGCCGTGCAGATCGCCAGGAAGTCAGTGTAGGAGACGAGGTCGCGCATGTCGAGGACGACGATCTGATCGGCCTGCTTGGCGTCGGCCAGCTCCGCCAGCCGCCGCGCCAGCGCCTCGGAGGTCGGGGCACTCATGAGTAGATCCCCTTCTCCTCGATGAACCTGGCCACCGCCTCGGGGACCAGGTAGCGCAGGGGCCGGCCGGCGGCGGCGCGCTCCCGCACCGCCGAGGAGGAGACGCCGAACTGCGGCATCTCCAGCATCGTCGCCCGGTCGGCGGCGCCAAGGCTGCGCAGCACCGCGCCGACCTCGGCGTCGGCGACGCCGGCCCGCCGGGCGATCGCCAGCCGCGCCAGCTCGACCACCCGCCCCGGCTCGCGCCAGCTCTCCAGGCCCACGGCGGCGTCCGCCCCCATCACGAACACCAGCTCCGTGTCGCCTCGCTCTCGCCCAAGCAGCTCCAACGTCTCATACGTGTAGGACGGCCCCTCGCGCTCGACCTCCACGGTGGAGACCGAGAAGCGCGCGTCATCGGCGGCGGCGAGCCTGGTCATCGCCAGGCGCAGCTCGCGCCCCGGGTCATCGACGATCCGCTTGTGCGGGGCCTCACCGCTCGGAACCAGGATCACCTCGCTCAGGCCGAGCTGCCAAAGCGCCTCCTGGGCGAGCGCCAGATGGCCGAGATGCGGCGGGTTGAACGCCGAGCCGAGGACGCCGATCCCGGCGGCGCCGCTACTCACGCAGCTGGCCGTCGCCGCGCGCCATGTACTTGATGGTCGTCAGCTCCCGCAATCCGATCGGCCCCCGGGCGTGCAGCTTCTGGGTCGAGTTGCCGATCTCGGCGCCCATCCCGTACTCGAAGCCGTCGGTGAAGCGAGTCGAGGCGTTGACGTAGACCGCGGCTGCGTCGACCTCGGCGAGGAAGCGCTCCGCCGCCTCCCCCGAGGAGGTGACGATCGCCTCGGAGTGGCCGCTGCCGTGCCGGTTGATGTGATCGATTGCCGCATCGAGGGAGTCGACCACTCCGACCGCAATCTTCAAGTCGAGGTACTCGGTGTCCCAGTCCTGCGCCGTGGCGGTGCCGACCGCAACGCCGCCGGCCAGCGCGCGCACCCGCTCATCTCCGACCAGCTCGACCCCCGCCTCGCGCAGGTCGGCGAGCACAGCGGGGACAAAGCTCGCGGCGAGGGCTGCATCGATCAGCAGCGTCTCAGCCGCATTGCAGACCCCGGGGCGCTGCGCCTTTGCATTGACCGCGATCCGCCGCGCCATCTCCTGGTCGGCGTCGGCATGAACGTAAACGTGGCAGTTACCGGCCGCCGCGTACATCACCGGCACCGTCGCGACGTCCTTCAAGGCCGCCTTCAGCCCCTCGCCCCCCCGCGGGATGAGCAGATCGACGAGCCCGTCCTGGGTCGCCAGCTCGGCCAGGTCCTCGCGGCTGCCGCCCGCAAGCACCGATACGGCGTCCTCCGGCAGCCCCGCCGCCCCGAGCCCCTCGCGGACGATCGCCGCCAGCGCCCCGTTGGATCGCTCCGCGTAACTCGAGCCACGCAGCACGATCGCGTTGGCGCTCTTGATCGTCAGGGCAGCGCAGTCGACCGTCACGTTCGGCCGCGCCTCATAGACCACCGCGACCACCCCGAGCGGCACCCTCACCTTGCGCAGGTCGATCCCGCTCGCCAGCGTCCGGTGCTCGAGCTCCTCGCCGACCGGGTCATCCAGCGCGGCGATCGCCCGCACCCCCTCGGCCATCGCCGCAATCCGTGCCTCGCTCAGCGCCAGCCTGTCGCGTAGCGCCGCGCCGAGCCCGGCGGCCCGCTCGTCGGCGAGGTCGGCCGCATTGGCTTCCAGGATCTCGGCGCTGCGCTCGCCGAGCAGCCGCGCCGTCGCCTCCAACCCGGCGTCCTTGGCCTCGGTGGGGGCGGCGGCGAGGGCTCGCGCCGCACGCTTGGCGGCGGCGCAGGTCTCCGGGACGGAGGTAGTCATCACTGCCACTGGGGATGAAGGGTAGCTGGCGCCCGGTGGCGCTCCGGCGAGGAGGCGGGCGGGCCTGGGGCCCCGGCGCCTCTCCTCGCCGCCCACCTACACGAGTACGAAGCGGTCGCGGTGGACCACCTCATCTGCCGCGTCGGGGAGCAGCTCCCTCACCCGTTCACTCTGCAGGCCGATCACGCGGGACAGCTCAGCGGCGGAGTAGTTGACTATCCCCTTGCCGATCACCGCTCCGCCGGCCACCACCTCGACCGCGTCTCCGGCGGCGAACTCGCCCTCGACGCCCACGATCCCGACCGGCAGGAGGCTTGAGCCGCTCTCGCGCAGCACGCGTGCCGCGCCGGCGTCGACCAGCAGCCTTCCCTGGGCCGGCTTCGCGTACTTGAGCCAGAGCTTGAAGCTGGACATCGTCGAGGGCTGGGCGGGGAAGCTGGTCCCAGCGGCCTCCCCGCTCGCAGTAGCGGTCAGGGTGCCCTCCCGGGTACCGTTGCAGATCACGACCGGGATGCCGGCCTCGCTCGCCATCCCCGCTGCCGCGACCTTGCTGCGCATGCCGCCCGAGCCGAAGGCCGAGGTGCGGTCGCCGATCTCCAGGTCCGATAGCCGGGAGAGGTCGACGACCTCGGCAACCAGTTCCGCATCTGAGTCCAGGCGCGGGTCGGCGGTGTGGAGTCCGTCGATGTCGGTGAGCAGGACGAGCAGGCGGGCATCGAGCAGCACGGCGACCTGGGCGGCGAGGAAGTCGTTGTCGCCGAAGCTGATCTCGTCGGTCGCCGTCGTGTCGTTCTCGTTGACCACCGGCACCACCCCCCACTCGAGCAGCCGCCGCAAGGTCTGGCGGGCGTTTAGGTAGTTGCTGCGGGCGGCGATGTCGGCCGCCGTCAAGAGCACCTGCGCCGCGCGGGTGCCGTGCCTTGCCAGCCGGCTCTCATAGGCGCGGAAGAGGTCGCCCTGGCCGATCGCCGATGCGGCCTGCAGCTCATCCATCGCCCGCGGCCTGACCGCCAGCTCCGCCAGGCGCATCCCCCGCGCGATCGCCCCCGAGGTGACCATCACGACCCGCTCGCCCTGCTGCTCGAGCGCTGCAACCTGGGCGCAAACGGAGTCGAGCACCTCGACGCGCAGCTCGCCGTCATCGGCGGCGACGATCGAGGAGCCCAGCTTGACGACGAGGGTCATGGCCCGAGCAAGTCTAGGAACCGGGATGCAGTTCGAACTCCTGCTCGCCGACCCGCACATCGTCGCCCGGCTCAAAGCCGGCCTTCCTCAGCGCCGCGATTACCCCGATCTCACCCAGCCTCTGCTCCAGGTAGGCGAGCGCCTCTTCGTTGGAGACGTCATGGCGCTCGAAGAGCAGCTCGACGCCGCGGCCGAGGATGCGGAAGCCACCGTCGGGCTCGCGCTCGACCCGATAGCCGCCCTCGCCCACCGGTCTGTAGATCCGGTGCTCGGACTCAAATCCGGCCAGCGGCTCGCCCCGGGCCTGGACCCGAGCCGGAAGCGCCGGCAACGCGCTGAAGATCTGCCGGCACAGCTCCTCAAGCCCCTCGCCGGTGGCCGATGAGATCGCCAGCACGGCGAGCGCCCGACCTGCCAGCCGCGCCCTCCACTCCGCCACGACCGAGTTGACCCGCTCCGCCGCGAGCAGGTCCCGCTTGGAGAGCACGACCAGCTCCGGCAGCCTCTCGAGCCCGGCGCCGTAGGAGGAGAGCTCCCTGCGGACGGTCTCATAGCTCGCCTCCGGCCCTCCCTCCAACGGCGCCAGGTCGACCAGGTGGACGAGCATCGAGCAGCGCTCGACGTGAGCGAGGAACTCATGCCCGAGCCCGGCTCCCTGCGCCGCCCCCTCGATCAAGCCGGGGATGTCGGCGATCACCGCCTGTCGGTCCTCTGTCTCGATCGTCCCCAGTAGCGGTGAGGTAGTCGTGAACGGGTAGTCGGCCACCTTGGGCGCCGCCCGGGTCAGCCTCCCCAGCAACGAGGACTTCCCCGCGTTGGGCAGCCCAACCAGCCCCGCGTCCGCCAAGAGCTTCAAGCGCAGCTCGATCCACCCCGCCTCTCCCGCGGTCCCCTTCTCGGCAAACCGCGGAGCCTTCCGGGTCGCGGTCGCAAACCGCCTGTTCCCATGCCCCCCACGCCCGCCGTGCGCGACCACGGCCCGCTGCCCGGCCTCGACCAGGTCGACGGTGCTCCCATCCACGGTGATCGCCTCGGTGCCGGCGGGCACGGGGATCGGCTGATCTGCCCCCCGCCCCCCGTGACGATTGGACCCTTCCCCATGCCGCCCCCGCCCGGCTCGGAAGTGGCTGCCGCCACGCAAGGCGCCGAGGTCGCGTCGCGATGAGTCGCAAAAGAGCAGGACGTCACCGCCATGCCCGCCGTCCCCCCCGTTGGGCCCACCCTTGGGCACATGCGCCTCACGACGAAACGAGACGCAGCCACTCCCGCCGGCACCCCCCTCAACCCAGATCCTCGCCTTGTCATACATCGCGGAGTAGAGGGTATGAGGAGCTCGGCAAGGGCGGCCGGAGAGGGGTTCGGCGACCGACCGTCCCCCGCTTGGCCCTAGTCCTGGAGAACCGAGATGGTGCGCCCGCGCCGCGACGGTTTGAAGTCAACCGTCCCGGCTCGCGTCGCAAAGATCGTGTGGTCTCGCCCCAGCCCGGTCCCTTTTCCGGGCCAAAACCGAGTCCCCCGCTGGCGCACGATGATCTCGCCCCCGGAGACCTTCTGCCCGGCGAACACCTTGACCCCGAGCATGTTGGGGTTGGATTCGCGGCCGTTGCGGCTGGAGCCAAGTCCCTTCTTATGAGCCATCGGAGCCCTCCTTCTTCGCCGCGGTCCGCTTCGCAGCCGGTTTCCTGGCGTCGGCTTTCTGCGCGGCGGGTTTTTTAGCAGCCGCCTTGCCCGCCACGGTCGCCCTTTGCTCCGCCGGCTCTTTTCGCTCCGCCGGCTCTTTTCGCTCCGCCGCTTTTCGGGTCACCAGGTTGATTTCGGTCACCTCGAGCTTGGTCAGCTCGGAGCGGTGCCCGGCGCGGCGCCGGTAGCCCTTCTTCGGCTTGTATTTGAAGACCTTGATCTTCGGTCCGCGCAGATGCTCGGCGACGGTCGCCTCGACCTTGACTTTCTCCAGCTCCTTCGGCTCGGCGATCACCTCCTTGTCGCGGAACATCACTGCCCGCAGGGCGACCTTCTCGCCCTCCTTTGCGCTGAGGCGGTCGACGAGCAGGGAGGTCCCCTTCTCGACCTTGTACTGCTTGCCACCGCTTTCGATCACTGCGTACATGCTCACTCGTCCTTGCTGCTTTGGTTGGCGCGCGAACGCCCACGACCGCCCCTGCGGCCGCGGCTCGGGCTGCGCGAGGCGCCGGAGTGTAGCTCGGGGCCGTCCTCCTCGCCCCCCGCGGCCCCGTTGCTCGCCTCCACCCCGGGCAGCGATGCGGTTGCCGCGGAGCGCGCCACCGCCTCGATACGCACCAGCTTCCGCTGCCCGACGAAGCGCCCGCCGCCGGTGACGCTGACGATGTAGGAGTCGATGCGGGCGACCGCGTCGTCGGCGTTGTACATGTGCGGCTCATCGATCTTGACCAACACCTCCTCGCCAACCTTGAACGGCAGCGCCCGCTCCTCGATCTCCTCGCGGCTACCCGACTCGACCAGGTCGAAGGTGTCGATCGGCAGCGCGTCGCCGCCCTCGAAGTGAAACTGCTTGCCGGTCTCGGCCTCCAGCTCGGTCAGACCACTATCGGGGCCGGTCAGCTCCCTCACCGCTTTCGGGTTGACCCGCAACAGGAAGGCCTCGGGCTCGGGGTGCTCGGCGGCGATGTCGCGCAGCTTGCGCAGGCCCTCCAGCGCCACCGTCTCGGCGGAGAGCACAACGCCCTCGCCTGCGCAAGTCGGACAGGGCGCGGTGAGGATCTCCCGCACCCCGTCGGTGACATTCTGGCGAGTCATCTCGACCAAGCCGAGCGGCGATACCTCGACCACATAGCTCTTCGACCGATCGGCGTCGAGCGCTTTGCGCAGCGTCTTCAGGACTTTGTCGCGGTTGCGGGCGCGGGCCATGTCGATGAAGTCGATGACGATGATCCCGCCGATGTCGCGCAGCCGCAGCTGGCGCACGACCTCCTCGGCGGCCTCGGTGTTGACTTTGGTGATCGTCTCCTCGAGGCCGCCTTTGCCGCGCCCGGTGAAGCTGCCGCTGTTAATGTCGATCACGGTCAGCGCCTCGGCGTAGTCGACGATCAGATAACCGCCGGAGGGTAGGTCGACGCGGCGGTTCAGGGTCGAGGCGATCTCCCTGTCGATCGCCCACTTCTCGAACAGCGGCTTGCGGTCCTCGTAGAGCTCGACTCCGCCGACCAGCTCCGGCGCGGTGCGCTGGAAGAAGCCGGTGACCCGGTCGAACTGCTTGCGAGAGTCGATGATTGCCTTCTCGAAGTCGCTGAGGAAGACGTCGCGCAGCACCCGCACCGGGAGGTCTGCCTCCTGGAAGAGGAGGTTGGGCGCCTTGGTCTCCGCGGTACGGCGGGCGAGCACGTCGTTGAGCTTGTGCAGGTAGCCGATCTCCCGCACGAAGTCGGATTTTTTCGCCCCGTGCGCGGCGGTGCGGACGATCAGCCCACCGGGGCCCTCGTAGGTGTGGTCGACCATCTTGCGCAGCCGGTCACGCTCGGAGTCGCTCAGCCGGCGGCTCACCCCGACGCCGCTGCCCTGCGGCGCGTAGACGAGGTAGCGGCCGGCGATCGAGACGTTCATCGAGAGCCGGGCGCCCTTCGTCTTCAACGGGTCCTTCACCACCTGCACGACGATCTCCTGCCCGGGCTTGATCAGCTCGTTGATGCGGCGCCCGGTCCCCCGGCCACGCTTCGGCGCCTGCTCGCCGCCGGGCAGGACGATCTCATCGACGTGCAGGAAGCCGTTGCGCTCGAGGCCGATATCGACAAAGGCGGCCTCCATGCCGGGAAGGACGTTGTCGACCTTCCCCTTGTAGATGTTGCCGACGATCGAGCGGCGGCCCCGGCGCTCGATGTAGAGCTCGGCGATGTCGCGCTTGCCTCCTTTTGCCTTCGACTCGAGGACGGCGACGCGGGTCTCGCCGCTGTCGGCGGAAACCAGGATTGTCTTTTTCATTTGGTCAGCTCAGTTCAGATAGGTACGCATTCGCCTCTCCCCTTCGGGATTACCAGGCGAACCTGCCCTTCTGGCCGAGCCGCGCTTGGATGTGGATGCTCTGTAGAACGCCTATCGCGAGGAACGTCGCGAGCACGGAGGACCCTCCGTAGCTCATCAGCGGTAAGGGGACCCCGGTGATCGGCATGATCCCGAGGTTCATCCCCACGTTGACGAAAACCTGGAACAGCAGCGAGACGGCGATCCCGCCCGCCACAAGTGTTCCGTAGGAGTTCTTCGAGAGCGTCACAATCCGCAGCGCCCGCCAGATCAGCAGGGCGTATAGGGACAGGACGAACGCGGCTCCGACAAATCCGTAGCGCTCACCGATCACCGCGAAGATGAAGTCGGTGCTCCGCTCAGGGACGAAGTCGAGCCCCGTTTGAGTGGCCTGATCGCCGCGCCCGGTCTTCTCCCCGGAGCCGATGGCGATCAGTGCCTGGTGCTGTTGGTAGCCCGCGTTGCGAGGGTTCTGACTGGGGTGCAGGAACGAGGTCAGCCTTTCTCCCTGATAGCCCTTCAGTACCGGCGTCCCGACTGCGGGCGCCACCACAAGGACCAGCGTTATGAGTGCGACGAGGGCCCCGCCGATCAGCGCGAAGTGCGTCCAGCGGACGCCTCCGAAGTACATCACGGCGAGTGTTGCGACCGCGAACACCAGTGAGGTGCCGAGGTCGGGCTGCAAGAAGACGAGCGCAGCCGGTGCCAGGCCGAGGCAGAGGTAGCGCACCGTGCGCTGCCTCGCAGAACCGCGCCTGGCGCCATCGATGACGAACCCGGCGAGCGCAAGCACGAGCAGGAGCTTGCCGAGCTCAGATGGCTGGAAACTGAAGAAGGGGAGTTCGAAGGCGCGCCGCGAGCCGCGCGCCGCGATGCCGAAGACGAAGATCAGCGCGATGCTGGCACAGAGGAAGGTGTAGATACCGACCCGCAGCTCGCGGAAGCGCGAGTAGTCGACGCGGGTTAAGGCCAGCATCCCGACGATGCCGAGCACGCCGTAGACGACCTGGCGGTCGAGGTAGTAGTGGGGGTCGCCGGGGACGTCGTGAAGGGTCGCCTGACCCAGCACGAAGGTGCTGAAGCCGATCAGGGCGATCGCCGACAGGGCCAGCGTCGCGTCCATGTAGGGCAGGCCAAGCCGCTCGACGATGCCGGGCCGGGCGACGAATGGCTCGGGGCGAGCCTGGCGGGCGCGGGTCGCGTACATCAGCCCGGACTCCCCCCGTTGGGGCCGGCGGGGCCGGTCGTGTGCTTGTGGTAGTAGGCCTCGAGGATCTTGAGCGCGGCCGGCGCCGCCGATTCGACCCCGAAGCCGCCTTCCTCGATCGTCACGGCAGTGACAATACGCGGGTTCGGGTACGGGGCCAGGACGATGTACCAGGACTGTTCGCGATGGGGCAGCCGTTCCGCGGTTCCGGTCTTCCCCGCGACCGGCACCGGGAAGTTGCCAAAGACCGCGTAGGAGGTGCCGCCGGCGCTCTGCGCCGCCTCGTGCATGCCTTCGAGGATCGCCGCCCGGTAGGTGGGGTTAACGTCGACGTGGCGGCGCGGCGGCGGTTCGATTTCCCTCAGCACGCGGCCGGCGGGATCGTCGACCTGCATCCCGACGTGCGGGGTCGGCACGGTGCCGCCGTTGGCCACCGTCGCGTAGGCGATCGCCATCTGCAAGGGGTTCGTCTGCAGGAACCCCTGGCCGGTCGCCAGCTGGATGTTGTCCCCCGGCGACCAGGGGCCTTCGACTTCCCCCCGCTTGTAGCGAGCTTCTATCAACTGCTTGCTGGGCAGCAGCCCCTTCTGCTGCTCGGGCAGGTCGATCCCGGTCGGCCGGCCGATCCCGAGCAGGTGGGCCCAGTGCTGAAGCGCGTTGGTGTTCCACATTTTGTACCCGAGGGTGTAGAAGAAGACGTCGTCTGAGACCTTGATCGCCGGCACCAGGGTGAGGGCGCCGTAGGCTGCGCCGCCCGCGTTGTGGAAGCTCTCGCTGCCGACCGTCAGCGCGCCGCTGTCGACGATCGTCGTTTCCGGGGTGATCACGCCGCTGTTCAGCGCCGCCATCGCGGTGATCAGCTTGAAGGTCGAGCCGGTCGGATAGAGCCCTTCGGTGGCGCGGTTGGTGAGCGGCGAGAGCGGATTGCTGTAGAGACTGTTGGCCTGGGCCTGGGTCAGCGGTTTGGTGAAGACGCTCGGTTCGTAGGTCGGGTAGGAGCCGAGGGCGAGGATCTGGCCGTTGTGGACGTTCATCGTCAGGAAGGCGCCCGGCAGGCCGCGGGAGGCGAGCGCCTGTTCTCCCGCTTCCTGCACCTTGGCGATCAGCGAGAGCTTCAGGTTGTCGCCGGGGACGGGCGACTTGGAGACCAGTTCCCCGCCGGGGGTCGGCTCGCCGAGCGCGTTGACCTGGATGCGGGTGATGCCCGGCTTGCCGCGCAGGTAGCGGTCATAAGTCTGCTCGACCCCGCCTTTGCCGACCTCGTCCCCCGGCTGCAGGCCGCGGTGACGCGGTTCCTTCAGTTCTTCTTCGTTGATCTCCCCGACCGTGCCCAGCACGTGCGCGGCCAGCGTCCCGCCCGGGTAGTTGCGGACGAAGACCCGCTGTACCTGTACCCCGGGAAAGCTGCTCTGGTTTTCCTGCAGGTAGTAGACGAGGTCATAGCCGACGTCGCGGCGCAGGGTGATCGGGGCGCCGCCGGCCACCGCGAGCTGCTGGTGCATCGTCCTGCGCACTTGGCGCAGTGACATGTGGGCGACCGCACCGAGCCGGGCCAGCTCGGCTTGGCGCCTCGCTGCCGGCGCCGGCAGCTTCTGCGGGTCGACCTCGAGCGCCAGGCTGGTGCGGTTGTCGACCAGTTCCTTGCCATTGCGAGCGAGTATTTTGCCGCGCGGCGCTTCGACCCGGAACGCGCGGGTGCGGTTGTTGTTCGCTTCTTCCAGGTACTTCTTGCCGGAGAGGACCTGCAGGTCCCAGAGTCGGAAGAAGAGCACCGCGAAGAGACTCAGCGCCAGGCCGACGACGACGGCGATGCGCAGCGCCAAGCCGCTGCTCATCGAGGGGCGACGGTCATCGGAGCGAAGGTACATCGGCCCTCCTAGGCTCCCAGCACGGTCGGCTGCCTGCGCCGACGCACGGTCGGGTCCTCGACCAGCGCCGGTCGCAGCGCGCGCCGCACGCCGAGGTAGATCGGCCAGCCGAGGAAGAACGCGTAGATGCTTTTGATCAGCACGTCGCGCAGCACCAGAGCTGCGCTGACCGTGGCGTCGATCCCGAGCAGGAGCTGGAGCAGGCCGAACCCCAGCTCGGCGAACAGGGTCAGCCCCATGCAGAGCAGCGGCGGGACGAGCGGGCTGTGGATCTCGAAGCGCTCGCGGAACAGGCCGGCGAGATAGCCGATGGCGATCAGCACGAGCGAGCTGGCCCCGAGCGGCTCGATCAGCAGGCAGTCGATTAGGAAGCCGACCGAGAACCCGGCCACCACGCCGGTCATGGTGCCGCCGAGCAGGCCCAGGGAGACCACCAGGGCCGGGCAGGATGTCGGGACTGACGTGAAAGAGGCCGACCTGTGAGAAGAAGCTGAGCTGGAGCACCACCCCGAGGACGACGATCGCGACGATCCGGGCGAGGATTTTCGGGGTGACGATCACTGGCGCAAGCCCCCGGTCAGCACCTGCAGCATTTCGAGGTTGCGCAGGTCGGCGTAGGGACGCACGGACACCTGTTGGCGCGCCTCCTGTTCGCCGATCGAGGCGCTCGTCACTTCGCCGACCGGAAGGTTGGGAGGGAACGCGAGTCGAGCCCCTGGGCGCGCCAGCCGGCGGTGACGACCGTCTCGCCCCGATGGATTTGCATGCTCGAGTCGAGGAAGTCGAGGATCAGTGTCGTCGGAGTTGCCGACGACGGGCTTGACGAGGCCTTGCACCCCCTGCCGGGACGACTTTGGCCGCGACCGCGCTGGAGTGGTCGGAGATCAGCACCACCTGCGACGAGCCGCCGGTCACCGCCGCGACCCTGCCGACCAGGCCGTCGCCGTCGATCACCGGATCGTTTACTGCGACCCCTTCGCCGCTGCCAACGTCGATGGTCACGGCGGAGTACCAGACGGTCGGCGAGCGGGCGATCACCCGGCCGGTGACCGGCTTGTAGGCGCTGGGGACGCACGTTTCGGTCGAGCGAGCAGGAGCTTGCGGAACTGGGCGTTTTCGGCGATCGCCGCCTGGTCGGCCGATCGCCTGGCGGCGGGCCTTCTCCAGCTCGGCCTCCAGTCGGCTGTCGCGGCCCCGCGCGTCGAAGGTCTGATCGAACCAGTTGACCAGGTCGCGGGCGGGCTTCAGCCCCCGGCTGGCGACTTCCTGCAGTGGGCTGAAGATCGTCGCTACGCCGCGCTGCAAGCCGTCGGAGCCCTGCCCGTAGGTGAGCGACAGCAACACGAAGGAGCCGATGATCAACAGCGCTAGGACCGCCCTACGGCGGCGTACTTGCTTTCGGTACACGGTGAAGGCCTAGTTTGGGCTTTACATGAGCGGCGGCTAAGCAAAGCGCCGCGCTCCGGAATTGTTTTCGCTGGCGCGGTGGATCGTCTCGAACTCCTCAAGCGAGATGCCCGAGCCGACCGCGACGCAGGTCAGCGGCGACTCTGCCAGCTGGCAGGGCATCTGGCACTCGTCGTGGAGGCGCTGCTCGAGGCCTTGCAGAAGGGCGCCGCCGCCGGCCAGGGTGATGCCGCGGTCCATGATGTCGCCTGCCAGCTCCGGCGGCGTCTGGTCGAGGGTCTCCTTGACCGCGTCGACGATGTGGCCGACCGGCTCCTCGAGCGCCTCGCGCACCTCCTCGGAGGTCAGTTCGATCGTTTTCGGCAGGCCGCTGACCAGGTCGCGGCCGCGGATCTCGGTGCGGATCTCCGTCGGCAGCGGCGACGCCGAGCCGGCCTCGAGCTTGACCTCCTCGGCCGTCTGGGCGCCGATCGCGAGTTTGTACTTGTTCTTGCAGTGGGCGACGATCGCGTCGTCGAGCTCGTCGCCGCCGACCCGGATCGACTGCGAGACGACGATCCCGCCGAGGCTGATCACCGCGACCTCGGTGGTGCCGCCGCCGATGTCGACGATCATCGAGCCGGTCGGCTCGGCCGACCGGCAGCCCGGCGCCGATCGCCGCCGCCATCGGCTCCTCGATCAGGTAGGCCTGGCGGGCGCCGGCCGAGAGGCAGGCCTCCTCGACCGCGCGCTTCTCGACCCCGGTGACGCCGGAGGGCACGCAGACGACGACCCGCGGGTGGGCGAAGCGGTTCGAGTGCACCGACTGGATGAAGTGGCGCAGCATCTGTTCGGTGACCTCGAAGTCGGCGATCACGCCGTCCTTGAGCGGACGGATCGCGGTGATCGTTGCCCGGGGTGCGGCCGAGCATCCGCTTCGCTTCGACCCCGACTGCATGGACCTGCCCGATTGCGGAGTCGATCGCCACCACCGAGGGCTCCGAGAGCACGATTCCGCGACCGCGCACGTAGACGAGCGTGTTGGCGGTGCCGAGGTCGACCGCCATGTCGCGGCCGCCGAGTCGAGTCAGGTAGCTGAAAAGGCCCATTTTGGAAGAAACTCGCGGGCTGATCATCCCAGACGCCGCAAGCCGGTCATTCGCCCCCCCGCAGACGGCGGAGCCCGATCAGACTAGCTTGAACAAATGGACGCCTCCACAACAGCGGCGCTCGAGGCTTGAGGGGGGCGGGCGGGCGGCGATCAGCCCGACTCAAAGAGCTCCGGGGCCAGCTCGACCAGCAGCCCGACCGGCAGCCCCACCACGTTTGAGACGCTCCCCTCGATCCGCTTCA
The DNA here is from genome assembly GCA_963743285.1 of uncultured Solirubrobacterales bacterium. Classification (GTDB taxonomy): domain Bacteria; phylum Actinomycetota; class Thermoleophilia; order Solirubrobacterales; family 70-9; genus CAVUPF01. Next base: position 178,824 of record CAVUPF010000005.1, on the reverse strand, counting down.
CCAGCGTCGAGCCCAAGGTCTGGATCGCGTACCCACCCGAACGCCCGCGCCACTCCCCGAACCGCACGTACCGCGCCCTCTCCGCCTCGCCCAGCTCCCTGAACACGACCGTCGTCTGCTCCACCCCGCTCCGCTCCCGATCGCCGGAGCGCAGCACCAAGCCGCTCATCACCCGATGCTCCCGGGCCGAGAGCAACTCCAGGTATTCGCCGGCCTGCGCCTCGTCTGCGGGCTTGCCCAGCGTGCGCCCGTCGATAACGACCTCGGTGTCGCATGCGATCACCAACCCACCCCGCCCCACGGCGGCAGCCTTCACCGGGCGTTCTCGAGCACCTCGACCTCGGGGTCGCCGCCGCTCAGCTCCTCGACGCCTGGGACCACCACCTCGAACTCGACTCCCAGCTTCCGAAGGATCTCCGTTCCTCTGGGGAGAGCCGGATGCGAGTACGACGCTCAGGACAGCTCTGGGAACCAGATCTCGATCTCGCGCTCGGCGGACTGCTCGGAGTCGGAGCCGTGGACCATGTTGAAGGTGACCTCGAGGGCGAAGTCGCCGCGGATCGAGCCGGGGGCCGCCTCGACCGGGTTGGTCGCGCCGATCAGCTGCCGGGCGGCGGCGACGGCGTCGGGGCCATCCAGCACCATCGCCACGAGCGTGCCGCCGGTGATGAAGGAGACCAGCTCGCCGAAGAAGGGCTTCTCGGCGTGCTCTGCGTAGTGCCGGTTGGCGATCGGCTCGTCGGCTCGCATCGTCTTCAATGCCGCGATGCGCAGTCCCTTGCGCTCGAAGCGGGCGATCACCTCGCCGGTCAGGGCGCGCTTGAAGGCGTCAGGCTTGACGAGGACCAGGGTCCGGCTCACGGCTGGGGCTCCTTTGCTGACGTTTGGGGCTCGGCGCCTCTTTGGCGGCGGCGCGCGTGGCCGTCTCTTGTTTGGCGGGCGCCGGAGGTGTAGGGCGGGCGACGGGCGGGCGCTTTGACGCCGGTCGCGCCTCGCGAGACACGGCGCGCTCCTCGCGCGGAGCCGCCGCCTCACCGCGAGGGGCAGGGACCTTGCGCTCCGGGCTGCGCCGCGGGCGCTGCTCGCGCCCCTGCAGGGCCGTCTCGCAGTACGGGCATAGCTTCCAGTCGAGCGCAACCGGCCTGCCGCAGCTCGGGCAGGGGTCCTTGAGGCGGTGCTGGCAGCTGGGGCAGCGCAGGAAGCTCTTCTCGATCGGGAACTCGCATCTGGGGCAGGAGGCCTCGGTCAGCTGGCGCACCCGCAGCTCGGCGGCTTTGATCTCCAGCTCACGCTCGTGGGCGTCCTCGAGGAACTCCGGTGGGCGCACGATCGCGTACACCGCGGTGCCGATGTAGGGGAAGAAGGAGGCGATCGTCGCGCAGCCGACCAGGAAGGGGTCGGAGAGACGGCGCTTGGCGTCGAGATAGGTGTAGACGATCAGCGCCATCCAGACGACGAAGAAGACCAGGACGAGCAGGGAGACTGCCAAGTTGAGGCCGCTGTTGCTGATGCCGAAGATCGCTAGTGCCATGGCTGAGGGCGCCGCCTGGGGAAAGAGCGGCAGTCTACTTCGCCGCAGGCCTCACGAACCCTGTGCAGGCGCTCATAGGAAGAGCCTGCCGAACAGGTAACCGACTCCGAAGAAGAGGAGGATGACGACGGCGACCACGCCGGCGACCAGGGCCATCATCGAGAGCAGTTCGGAGCCCGCGCTTCGATCCATCGCCGAATCCTCGCACAGTCCCGGCCACGGCCGCGCGCCCTCTCAGGCCCTCCCGACCGCGCCCAGCGCGGTGCGAGCCGGGGCCAGCACGTAGTGAGACCCGGTGATCAGGAGCACCCCGCCGGGGGGCTCGGAGGCAAGCGCGCGGGCCCGCCGCAGCGCCTCGGGGAAGGCAGCTCGGGGCTCTGCCGCAAGCCCCGCCTCCGCGCAGGCGGCGACCAGCTCGGCGGCCGGGTGAGAGGCGGCTCCGGAGCGGCCCCGGGCGGCGAGTGCCTCCTTCGGGAGCTCGGTGCAGACAACGCGCTCCAGGGCTGGGGCAAGGGCCCGCACCATCGCCGCTGCGTCCTTGTCTTTGAGGATCGCCAGGCAGGCGATCACCGGGCGGCCCGCGGCGAGCGCCGGCAGCGCCTCGGCGAGCGCGGCGGCGCCGTCGGGATTGTGGGCGGCGTCGATCAGGGTCGGCGGCCGCGCGGCGATCTGCTCCAGGCGCCCGGGGATCGTCAGGGTCGCGGCGACCGCGGCGACCCGGCCGGCGTCGAGCTCGCCGAGGAACGCCTCCGCCGCGGCGAGCGCCAGGGCGAAGTTGCGCCGCTGGAACCCGCCGGAGGCCCGCAGGCTGAGCTCCGGCCCGGGGTCCTCCGGCGCCCGCAGCAGCCGCGCCCCCCGCGCGGCGGCGTGCGCCGCGGCCAGCGCCGCGACCTCCGGGCTCACCCTGCCCAGCACCAGAGTCGAGTGGTCGCGCAGCACGGCCAGCTTCTCGGCGGCGATCTGGGTTTCGGTGTCGCCCAGCCACTCGGTGTGGTCGAGGCCGATCGAGCTCAGCACGGTGACCCGCGAGGGGATCGTGTTGGTCGCGTCGAGCCTCCCCCCCAGCCCCGCCTCGATCACTCCCACCTCCACCCGGGCCGCCGCCAGGGCGAGGAAGCCGGCGGCGGTGGCGGCCTCGAACTGGGTCACGGCCTCGCCCTCCTCCAGGCTGCGATTGACGACCTTGGCCGCTTCTGCGACCCGCGCTACCGCGGCGGCGAACTCGGCAGCGCCGATCTCCTCGCCGTGGATCAGGGTGCGCTCCGACCAGTGCGCCGCATGGGGCGAGACGCAGGCACCGCTGCTGAGCCCGTGCGCCTCCAGGAGGGCGGCGATCATCCGGGTCACCGAGGACTTGCCGTTGGTGCCGACGACGTGGATCGAGGCGAAGCGGTGCTGGGGCATGCCCAGCACCGTGGTCAGCTTTCGCATCCGCTCGAGGCCCAGCTTCCACCCGATCGGCTGCAGGGATTCGAGGTAGGCCTCGGGGTCTATTCGGAGAGCTCCTCGAGCTCGGCGCGGTGGCGCACCAGCTTGCTGCGCTCCTCCTCGACCAGCGCCGCCGGGGCCTTGGCGAGGAAGCCCTGGTCGGCGAGCTTTCGCTCGGCCCGATCCAGCTCGAAGCGCAGCTCCTCGCGGCGCCTCTGCAGCCGCCCGGCGACGACACCGGCGTCCAGCTCCGCCGAGGCGAGCACCCTGACCGGGCCGACCGAGGCGACCGCCTCGCCACCGTCCCCGCTGAACTGGAAGCGGGCGAGGCGGGCGACGAACTCCTGCGGCTCGACGCCTTCGACCCGGGCCGCCAGCACGCTCGCCACCGGCACCCCGGCCAGGTCGCGCCAGGCGCGCAGCCGCCGGGTCAGCTCGATCCCAGCCTCGACGTCCAGCTCGGCGGCGGGGTCGAGCAGCGAGGACTCGGGCTCGGGGAAGGGGTGCACCGCGAGGTGAGCGCGCCGCGCCGGATGGAAGGACCAGATCTCCTCGGTGACGTGCGGCATCATCGGGTGCAGCAGCGCGAGCAGCCGCTCGAGCGCCCAGAGCGCGTCGCGAGACCTCGGGCTCGCCGTCGTAGAGGCGCGGCTTGATCGCCTCCACGTACCAGTCGCAGAACTCGTCCGAAAGAACGAGTAGGCCTCGCCGACCGCGTGGGCGAAGTCGCAAGATTCCAGCAGCTCGGTGACCGAGGCGATCGTGCGCTCCAGCCGAGAGAGGATCCAGCGCTCCTCGACGTGCAGGGGCCGTGGCTCGGCCTCCACCTCGGCGGCGTTCAGGAGGATCAGGCGGGCGACGTTCCAGAGCTTGCGCGCCAGCTCGCTGCCCTCCTCGACCTTCGCGTCGGATGAAGCGGACGTCCTGGGTCGAGGAGATCTCCAGCAGGCCGTAGCGCGTCGCGTCGGCGCCGTGCACGTCGACCGCCTCGAGCGGGTCGATCCCGGTGCCGAGGCTCTTCGACATCCGCCGCCCGTCGAGCGCGGAGCACCGTCGAGGTATGATCACGTCGCGGAAGGGGACCTCGCCGAGCAGGTAGAGCCCCGAGAAGATCATCCGGTTCTCCCAGAGGCGGATGATCTCGCGCGCCGTGGTGAGGACGTTGCTCGGGTAGTAGCGCACGAGCTCCGGCGTGTCGTCGGGCCAGCCGAGCGTCGCGAACGGCCAGAGCGCCGAGGAGAACCAGGTGTCGAGCACGTCCTCCTCGCTGCGCAGCTCCCCGCCACAGGCGCCGCAGCGCTCGGGCGGGCGCTCGGCGACGATCGTCTCCTCGCAGGCGTCGCAGGTACAGATCGGGATCTGGTGGCCCCACCAGAGCTGGCGCGAGACGCACCAGGGACGGATCTCCTTCGAGCCAGTCGAGCGCGAAGCGGTTCCGCTGATCCGGGGTGATAGCGCACCTCGTCGCGCTCCAGCGCCTCGATCGCCGGCTTCGCCAGCTCCCCCATCGGCACAACCACTGCGGCGAGACCAGCGGCTCGATCCGCTGGCCAGCGGTCGCAGGTCGCGACCGCGTGGCGTAGGGCTGCTCGGCTCGCAGCAGCCCCTGCTCGCGCAGCGCCGCAACCACCGCCGCCTGGGCCTCGGCGGCGCTCAGCCCCTCGAAGCCCTCCGCGGTCATCCGCCCGTCGGGACCGATCACGACGAGCGTCTCCAGCCCGTGGTCGCGGCCGATCTCGAAGTCGTTGGGGTCGTGGCCGGGGGTGATCTTCAGCGCCCCGGAGCCGAACTCGGGCTCGACGCGCGCGTCGGCGATGACCGGCACGCTGCGGCCGACCAGCGGCACGACGCAGCGCGCCCGATCGCTCGGCGTAGCGCTGGTCGTCGGGGTGGACCGCGACCGCGACGTCGGCGAGGATCGTCGCCGGCCGCACGGTCGCGATCGTGATCACCCGCCGGAGCCGTCGACCGGGTAGCGATGAAGAAGAGCGTGTCGTCGGCCTCGACGTGCTCGACCTCGAGGTCGGAGATCGCCGTCTGCGTGGTCGGGCCCCAGTTGACGATGCGGTTGGCGCGGTAGATGTAGCCGCTGTCACAGAGCCGCGAAGAACCGCATCACCGCCTCGACGTAGCCGTCGTCCATCGTGAAGCGCTCGCGCGCGTAGTCGAGACGAGCAGCCGAGCTGGCGGAACTGCCCGATGATCGTCGCGCCGTACTCCTCCAGCCAGGCCCAGGTGCGCTCGACGAACGCCTCGCGGCCCGATCTCCTGGCGCGAGCTGCCCTCGGCGAGCAGCTGCTTCTCGACGACGTTCTGGGTCGAGATGCCGGCGTGGTCGTAGCCGGGCTGCCAGAGCGTGTCGAAGCCGCGCATCCGGTGCCAGCGGACCAGGGAGTCCTGCATCGAGCCGTTGAGCGCGTGGCCCATGTGCAGCTCGCCGGTGACGTTCGGCGGCGGCACGCAGATCGACGAAGTTCTCGCTCCGGCGGCGCCCGGCCGCCGGCGGCAGTAGCCCCCCTCGATCCCAGCGGCGCTGCCAGCGCTGCTCGACTCGGCGGGGTCGTAGCGGGTCTTGCTCCTGCAGCGAGGCTGCGGCGCCCTGGTGGTCACGAGGCGCCGGGCGCGCCGGCGACGTGCTCAGGCCGACTCTTCGGCGAGGCCGTCTCGGCCCGCCGATGTCCGGCGCCGGCCGAGGTGACGAGCGTCGGCTGCGGTGCTTCTCGATCGTCTCCTTGGTGATGACGCACTTGGTGACGTCCTTGCGCGAGGGCAGCTCGAACATCACGTCGAGCAGCGCGTTCTCGATGATCGAGCGCAGCCCGCGGGCGCCGGTCTCGCGCACGAGCGCCTTGTCGGCGACCGACCAGAGCGCGTCCTCGGTGAAGTCGAGATCGATGTGGTCGTAGTCGAAGAAGCGCTGGTACTGCTTGATCAGGGCGTTGCGCGGCTCGGTGAGGATCTGCACGAGGTCCTCGCGGCTGAGCTGGTGGACGGCCGAGAGCACCGGCAGGCGGCCGATGAACTCGGGGATCAGGCCGAAGTTGAGCAGGTCCTCGGGCATGCACCTGCCCGAGCAGCTCGGCGCTCTCGGCGTCGCGCGAGGAGATCTCGCGCCCGAAGCCGATCGCGTTCTTGCCGACCCGCTTGGCGATGATCTTGTCGAGCCCGGCGAAGGCGCCGCCGCAGATGAAGAGCACGTTGGTCGTGTCGATCGAGAGGAACTCCTGGTGGGGGTGCTTGCGCCCGCCCTGGGGCGGCACCGAGGCGACCGTCCCCTCGAGGATCTTCAGCAGCGCCTGCTGGACGCCCTCGCCGGAGACGTCGCGCGTGATCGACGGGTTGTCGGCCTTGCGCGCGATCTTGTCGACCTCGTCGATGTAGATGATCCCCGTCTCGGCCTTCTTGATGTCGAAGTCGGCCGCCTGGATCAGCTTGAGCAGGATGTTCTCGACGTCCTCGCCGACGTAGCCGGCCTCGGTCAGCGCGGTCGCGTCGGCGATCGCGAAGGGGACGTTGAGGATGCGCGCGAGCGTCTGGGCGAGGTGCGTCTTGCCGCAGCCGGTCGGGCCGAGCAGCAGGATGTTCGACTTCTGGAGCTCGACCTCGCCGTCCTCGGCTGCCCATCTGCACGCGCTTGTAGTGGTTGTAGACGGCGACCGCGAGCGTCCGCTTGGCCTCCTCCTGGGAGACCACGTACTCGTTGCAGCGCCGCGTAGATCTCCATCGGCCGCGGCAGGTTGTCGAGATCGAGCGTCGAGCGGCGTGGTCAGCTCCTCGTCGATGATCTCGTTGCAGAGATCGATGCACTCGTCGCAGATGTAGACGCCGGGACCGGCGATCAGCTTCTTGACCTGCCGCTGCGACTTGCCGCAGAAGCTGCAGAGGAGCTGCTCGTTGCCGTCTCTCGGGCGCGCCAGCGGAATCCCCTCCTTGCGGGGCGGTCGTTTACATCCCGGCCGCCCCCACAGCTTAGACGGGGGACAAACGGGACCTGTCGGGTCGTTTACTTCGCGCGGGCCCTCGTCCCTCCTCGTGAGCGAGGCGTTGCGCCGCCGCGCTACGGTGGGCCCCATGCCCGGCGAGCCACAGATCGAGCCGATCACCGCGGAGCAGCTCGAGCGGCTGCTGCCGCTGATCGCCGCCTACCAGCGCTTCTATGAGGCCCCCGAGATCGATGCGGAGCGCAACCGTGCCTTCTTTCGCCGCTTCCTCGCCCCCAGCGACGACGGCCTGCTGCTCGGCGCCTGGGACGGCGGGCGGCTGGTCGGCTACGCCTGCCTCTACTGGACCTTCACTTCGCTGGCGCCGGCCGAGATCGTGCTGATGAATGACCTCTTCGTCGAGGAGGCTGCCCGTGGTCGCGGCGTCGGCCGCGCGCTGATCGAGGCGAGCGCCGCCACGGCCCGCGGGCGAGGCGCCCACCGCCTCGAGTGGGTGACCGCAGCCGATAACCTCACCGCCCAGCGCCTCTATGACTCAACCGAGGCCGAGCGCTCGAACTGGGTCGCCTACGAACTCGACCCCCAGCGCATCAGTGGTGTTCGATGACGCGGTCGACGAGGTTGTACTCCTTCGCCTCCTCGGCGCTCATGAAGTAGTCGCGCTCGGTGTCTTTGGCGACTTTGTCGAAGGGTTGGCCGGTGTGCTTGGCGAGGATCTCGTCGAGGCGGCGGCGGACGTCGATGATCTCTTTGGCGTGGATCTCGATGTCGGTCGCCTGGCCCTGAAAGCTGGAGGAGACCTGATGGATGAGGATCTTCGAGTTGGGCAGCGACATCCGCTTGCCGGAGGCGCCGCCGGCCAAGAGCAGCGCCCCCATGCTCATCGCGATGCCGACGCAGATCGTCTGCACGTCGGGCTTGATGAACTGCATCGTGTCGTAGATCGCCAGGCCGGCATAGACGGAGCCGCCCGGTGAGTTGACGTAGAGGCTGATGTCCTTATCGGGGTCCTCGGACTCCAGGTGAAGGAGCTGGGCGACGACCAGGTTGGCGATGTCCTCGCTGATCGGGGTGCCGAGGAAGACGATCCGCTCTCCCAAAAGGCGCGAGTAGATGTCGAAGGCGCGCTCGCCGCGTGAGGTCTGCTCGACCACCATCGGGACCAAGGGGCTCATGCTCGGCACTCTATAGAAGGCATCCGGCCTGCTCGCGCAGGGCTCAGTCTGAGCCCGGGGTCCAAAGGCTGCCGGCAGCCTCGCGCTCCTTCTCGGGGGTCCAGATCCTCTCCCGTGCCTCGGCCTGCTCAATCGGGATCGGCTTCGCCGACTCGGCGAGGAGGTCGATCGCCTTGCGGGTCCTGACATCCTCGCGAACCATCGCGTCGCGTCCGTCTTCGCGCAGTCGCTCCAACAGCCTCTCGGGCGTCATTCGCTCGTGCTCGGCGGCGTGCTGGAGCGCCTCGACCATCTCCTCCTCGGAGACCTCGATCGCCTCAGCCTCGGCGATCGCCGCCAGCACCGCCTCCCGCTTCAGCTCCAGTTCCGCGTCGGGCTTGGACTCCTCGATCACCTCCTCGCGCGTCTTGCCCTGCAGCTGCAGGTAGGCCGCGGTGTCCATGCCGCTACCGGCCAACTGGCGCTCGAGCCGCTCCCAGCGCTCGGTGGCGCGGGCCAGCGCCAGCTCCTCGGGCAGCTCCACCGTCGCACCGGCAAGCGCCGCGTCGAGCGCGGCAATCCGGAAATCCTGCTCGAGCCGCTGCCCGACCGCCTCCCCCAGCCGCGTGCGGATATCGTCGCGCAGCTCCTCGAGCGTGTCGAACTCGGAGGCCTCAGAGGCGAAGTCGTCGTCGAGGGTCGGCAAGATCTTCTCGCGCACCTCCTTGACCTCGACCGCGAAGCTCGCGTCTTTGCCGGCGAGCTGCTCGGCTTGGTAGTCCTCGGGGAAGCTGACCTCGACCGCGCGGCCTTCGCCGGCATGCGCGCCGACGAGCTGCGCCTCGAAGCCCTCGACCAGCTGGCCGCCGCCCAGCTCCAGCAGGTAGTCGGCGGCCTTGCCGCCCTCGAACGCCTTGCCGTCGATTGTCCCCTCGAAGTCGATCAAGAGGACGTCGCCCTCTGCGGCCGTCCGCTCGACCGGCTCGAGCCTGGCGAAGCTCTCGCGAATCCGCTCGACCTCCCGCGTGACGATCTCGTCGGGGACCTCGGTCTGCGCCCGCCCCACCTCCAGGCCCTTATAGTCCCCGAGCTTCGCCTTGGGGCGCACCCCGACCTCGACTTTGAACTCCAGCGGCTCGCCCTCCTCCTCCGGGGTCGAGACGATCTCGATGCCGGGATCTCCGACCGAGCTCACGCCGGAGGCGAGCAACGCCTTTTCATACCACTCGGGCAGCGCGTCGCGGATCGCCTCTTCCAGCACCGAGGCGAAGCCGAGTCGCTGGATGACCAGTGCGGGAGGCGCCTTGCCCTTGCGGAACCCGGGCATCCGCATTTCCCGCGCCAGGGCGCGAGCGGCGCGCTGCATGGCACGATCGACATCGGCGGCGGGAACCTCGACCTCAACGCGCGCGCGCGAGCCGGGCAGCTCTGTGACCGAGGTCTGCATCGGCGCCTGACCCTAGACGAATCGAGCTGGGCGGCTAGCGCCGCCGGGCAAGGCCGGCCCGCAGTGCCAGCGCGAAGTCGATCGCGAATGAGAGGCCCCGTCCCAGCGGCCCGCTGACGATCCAGGCAAGCGCCGGCTCGGTGACCGCTGAGACCGGGCTGCGCGAGGCGGTCATCTTCGGTGAGCGTAGCGCCCGCGACGCCCGCCGGCGATGCTAGCTTGGCGGCGCCGTGACAGCTCCCCAGAACCGCTTCCCGCCGATCGGGAGCTACGGCTTCCTCTCCGACTGCCACACCAGCGCCCTGGTCTCCTTCTCGGGCGACGTCGAGTGGCTCTGCCTGCCGCGCTTTGACTCGCCCAGCGCCTTCGCAGCCCTGCTCGACCGCGGCGCCGGCTACTTCAGGCTGGCCCCGCGCGGCGTCGTCGTGCCGATCAGCCGCCGCTATGACCCGGGCACGCTGATCGTCGAGACGACCTGGGTGACCGACACCGGTTGGGTGGTGATCCACGACGCGCTGACGATCGGCGAGTGGGAGGCACAGGGCGGCGCCGGCTCCCGACCACAGACCGAACACGAATCAGACCACTCGCTGCTGCGGCTGATGACCTGCCTCGACGGCAAGGTGGACCTGGATATGGAGTGCTTGCCGCGCTTCGGCTACGGCCTCGAGGAGGCCAACTGGTCCGGCGGGGAGCTTGGCGAGGCGACCGCGCGCAGCAGCGAGGCCGAGCTGAGCCTGACCAGCGACATGGAGCTGACCCTGAAGGGCGGCGCCGCCAGCGGCCGGCTGCAGCTGCGCGAGGGCGAGCGCGGGTTCTGCGCGGTCTCCTGGGGCAAAGAGGACAGGGGGGGGCCGCGTAGCGCCCCGGAGGCGGCGGAGCGGCTGGAGTCGACCAAAGAGTTCTGGCGCGACTGGCTTCGCGACGGGGACTTCCCCGACCATCCCTGGCGCATCCACCTGCAGCGCTCTGCCCTCGTTCTCAAGGGCCTCACCTACACGCCAACCGGCGCGATCCTCGCCGCGCCGACCACCTCGCTACCTGAGGCCCCTGGTGGTGAACGCAATTGGGACTACCGCTTCAGCTGGATCCGCGACTCGACCTTCAGCCTCTGGGCGCTGCACACGCTCGGATTCGACCAGGAGGCGAGCGACTTCATGCGCTTCATCATGGACATCTGTCGCGAGGATCCAAACCTCCAGATCATGTACGGGGTCGGCGGCGAGAAGCAGCTGACCGAGAAGACCCTCGACCATCTCGGCGGCTACCTGGGCTCGCGACCCGTGCGAATCGGCAACGGCGCCTACGACCAACGCCAGAACGACGTTTGGGGGGCGCTGCTGGACTCGATCTACCTGCATCTGAAAGCCCTGCGGAGCGCCAGCACGCTGGCCGACCAGCAGATGATCCGCTACCAGGTGGAAGCCGCGATCGAGGCCTGGCCCCATCCCGACCAGGGGATCTGGGAGTCCCGCGGCGAACCCCGCCACTACGTCTCCTCGAAGCTGATGATCTGGGTCGCGGTCGACCGCGGCGCCCGCCTCGCCCGCAGCCTCGGATTCGAGGAGTTCGCGGTGGGGTGGGAGCAGACGGCCGAGCGTATCCGCGAGGAGATACTCGAGCGCGGGGTACGCAACGGCGTCTTTCGCCAGCACTACGACACTGACGCGCTCGACGCCTCCGTGCTGCTGATCCCGCTGCTGCGCTTCCTGCCGCCCGACGACCCTCGCGTCAAGGCGACCGTCGAGGCGATCGCCGACCAGCTGACCCAGCACGGCCTGGTCCTCCGCTACAAGGTGGAGGAGACCGACGACGGCCTCAGCGGCGAGGAGGGAACCTTTCTGATCTGCTCCTTCTGGCTGGTCTCAGCGCTCTCGGAGATCGGCGAGCCGGAGCGGGCGCGGGCGCTCTGCGAGCGGCTGCTGGCGGCGGCGGGCTCGCTCGACCTCTACGCGGAGGAGCTGGAGGCCGAAAGCGGCCGACACCTCGGCAACTTCCCCCAGGCCTTCACCCACCTGGCCCTGATCAACGCCGTCTCCCACGTGATCGCCGACGGGCAACGCGAGGACGGCGGCCCCACCGCGGTCTTCACCGAGATGGGCGGCGTCCGCGAGGACGCCTGAGCGCAGACGAAAGACCTACGGACAAAACAATTCGTTGGATCTATATCGCCTGCGCGATGGCAGTACCCCGCTCGTGCCGACACCAACGACCTGCTTACCGGCCTGCGAAATCCGCCGCGGCGGCAGGTCCTCCACACGATCGCAGAGCGCCCGCAGCCGCTCAGCCCGCGCCAGCCCGCCGCCCCACCCAACCCTCAGCAACTCAGCTACCACCTACGCGTGCTCGTCCTGCGCTGCCATCGAGCGAATCGCGACGCCGGCTGGTGTGGGGCGCCACGCAGCACTTTTATCGCTCCACTTTGGAAGAACTTGCAGGCCGAGCAGGGCTGCCACCAGCGCCAGAGCTGCCATCTTCATGGGCCGACCATATCCTCACTCACGCAGCTCGGCCCATGCGCTGTGGCCACCTCGACTGTCGCTCAATCTTCGGACCCGTATAGAGGAAGCCATGTACGCCTCGTCAGTACAATCGGCTAAGCCGATGAAAGCGCGAGAGGCAAAAAGTAACGGGACGGTTGGTCAGGCGCGCAATGCGTCCAACAGTCCCCATGCCTCGGCAAACGGAGACTGGAAGGACCGCGTTCAACGACCCCGCATCGCCGACCCGGAGAAGCGGCGGGCGGCCGTGGAGAGGGCCACCAAGCGGATCAAGACCGATACCCGGGTCGGCCTGACCTGGTCTCGTCGAGGCAGGTAGGCGATGCCAAAGCGGGGCAGGCTGCCGCTGCCCCGCGGCGTGTTCTCCTGCGAGGCGGCGGACTGGTCGCCGCCCGAGTCAATGCTGCTGGACACCAGCGTCTGACTCACATCGCAACCCTGGACCATGGCTTCACGATGCTGCCGCAGAGTCGGGCGATGATCCACACCACGAGCGCGAGAGTGCCGACGATGCGGCGCTGGCGGGGAGGACCACAGGCTGCCATGGTGCATAGCAGTCAGGAACGGCGCGAGGCCTAGAGTACGAGACGGCGGAACTCGGCCTCCAGCCGGGAGCCCAACTCCTGTGCCGCCGCATCAGCGGCCGGATCCTCCTCGGCGCCCGCGGTGACCAGCACCACCGTGGTGGCAGGGAAGCTCTGAAGCTGGTCCTCGACCGCCTGCACGAGGTCCTCGTCGCCGACCCTGGCCTCGGCGGCCAGGCCCGCCTTCGCCAGGGAGGCGACGGTGATCACCAATCTCTGCTGGGCCTCGCGGCGAGCGTCCTCGAGGTCGGAGGCCCAGCGATCGAAAAAGCCGATCCGGGCCGGCGCCAGGACGAGGACGTCCGCCTCGCCTTCGGCGCCGTCGCCGCGTGCCTCGGCGAGTATCGCCTGGACCGCCGCTTCATCGACCGGGCGGCTGACCACGACCAGGAGGTGGCGGCGGGCGTCCGGCCGTGGCGCCGAGGCGATCGGCCCGCGGGGCCGCTGGGCGACTGCGACGGCGACGATAACCACCGCGACGATGGCACCGATGAGAACCCCCGAGCCGGGGCCGCCGGTGAGGAAGGCAAGGACGATCGGGACGACGATCGCAGCGGCGAGCAGGGGCAGCTTCCAGGGCGCCATCGCCGCAAGATTGCCAGGCGCAAGCGTCGCTCAGGAGCTGAGCGGCACCGCGGCCTCGGGAGTCGCGACCACGAAGGTGAAACTCTCCTCCAGGTAGAGGCGCACGGTCGCCTCGTCGTGGCTGTGGTAGCCGATCGAGAGATCCTGGCCGGACTCATAGCGAAAGTCACCGCCGCGCAGGCTGACGACGACTGCGCCCCTGACCCCGGGCGCCCAGACGATCGGGCCCCCGAGGATCTTGCCGAGGTGGTCGAGCAACGGGTAGCCGCCGTGCTCGGCGGTCTCGCTGACCCTGGTGTACTCGTCGGGGCCGAGCGCGAGGCCGTAGGGACCCCCAACCCCGCGGCGCAGCAGCCGCTCGACCGCGCCGGCGACCGAGCGGGGATAAGCCTCGGCGCTTTTCCCGAGCGCGATCGGCTTGCCCGGCGCGACCTGGGTGATCCCCGAGATGCCGGCCGCCGGCCAGCCATGAAAGACGGCGACGTTCTCAGCGACCGCCAAGCGATGCGCCGCATCGTCGAGCTCCGCGAGGTCGAGATCGACCGCGCCACGGTCGTGGTCTCGAAGCTCCTCGCGGGCGAGGGCGAAGTCGGAGCGCAGCTCGACCAGTGGCAAGACGCGGCGCTGCGAGCCGCTGACGCCTTTGGCGGGGGCTGATTTCAACGCGCTGACGCGACCGAGGTTGGTCGCGGAGTGCTCCCATCCGTGGGGACCGGCGAAGTCGACCAGACGCCGCGCAGCGAGGGCGCCGCGCAGGCGCTCGCGGGCCTCATCGTCGAGCAGATCCCAGGCGGAAGCGGTGATCGGGGCGAGCGAGCGGAGGAGGTGGTTCATCGCGCCGCCTCCCTGAGGCCGCCGATGCCCAGCGAGCCGGAGCCCTCCTCGACCGCCGAGCCGCCACCTGAGCCGGCGTCGAGCGTCTCGGCCTCGGCCTGCTCTGCATGATCGACGATCCCGCCGGACTGGAAGAGAACCCCCGCCGCGATCCCCCGCCAGCTCGGGGTGCGGCGGAGGAGGAACTCGAGGTCCATCGCGAAGTGCTTGAACTCCTCTCCCTGGGCGTCGCGCATGATCGCCTGCGCGTCGGGGTCGGGCTCGACCGCGAGGCGCTGCTCATACCAACCGATCGCTTCCGCCTCCTCGGTCAGCGAAGCGCACATCCTGGCAAAAGTCCGCGTCTCGGCGGGCAACTCCTCGGGTGGCTCATGGTATTGATCGAATCCCATCTGCCCTCCTTCGAGCACGTTAAATGAGGCAGACCGAGACTCTAGATGGTTGATGCCGAATCAGTGGTCATAGGCGGTGAACCCTCGCCTCGGCTCGCCATTCAGCCAGTTGTGCCAACAGGCCGCGGCGAGGGCGAGGACCAGCCGAAGCGGGCTCCTCGTCGCGACGGTCGGGGCGGATCAGGGTGAGGTCGAGTCCCGCCACCGACGCGGCGGCCTGGATCGGCCACGATTGGCAGCTATGAGCCAAGAATCTGCAGGTGTGATCTAGCATCGGCAGCGTGGAGATCCTGGTCGTCGAGGACGAAGCGGCGATCGCCGACTTCCTCAAGCGCGGCCTTGAGGCGGAGGGCTACGCGGTCCTCACCGCCAGCGACGGCCTGCAGGGAGAGCGCCTCGCCCTGACCCAGGCCGTCGACCTGGTGATCCTCGACCGGATGCTTCCACGGCGCGACGGGATCGAGGTGCTGGCCGCGATCCGGGCCGCCAAGCCGGCCCTGCCGGTGATCCTGCTGACTGCCAAGGAGGAGGTGGCAAGCCGGGTCGAGGGACTCGACCGCGGCGCCACCGACTACGTCAGCAAGCCCTTCTCCTTCGAGGAGCTGGCGGCCCGGATCAGGGCCCACCTGCGCCAGCCCGACGCCAAGGCGGCGACGACCCTGGAGGCGGGCGGCATCCGGCTCGACCTGCTGGCCCGGCGGGCCGAGCGCGACGGCCTCTCGGTGCGGCTAGCCGAGCGGGAGTCCGAGCTCCTCGCCCACCTGATGCGCCACGCCGGCCGGGTCTGCACGCGCAGCGAGATCCTCGCCGCGGTCTGGGGCTATGAACACGATCCGGGCACCAACGTGGTCCAGGTCTACATCGGCTACCTGCGCCGACGCCTCGCCCTGCCCGACTCCCCGGCGCCGATCGAGACGGTGCGCTCGGTCGGCTACCGGCTGGCCGAAAAACGGGGATGAGGGGCGCCTGGCTGCGCCTCGGCCTGCGCGGCCGGCTGGCGCTCTCGATCGCCGCGATCGTCTCGATCGCCTTCGGGGCGCTCTACGTCTCCGTGCACCGTGAGATGAGCGAGGAGTCGACCGTGATCAGGCACGAGGAGCGCCGCGAGGCCGCCGGACTGCCCGAGCAGCCGGCCGATCGGGACCGCGGCGAGAGCGCCCCGCTCTCGCCGGTCGAAGCGGCCCAGGCCGAGGTGGCGAGGACCTTCCTGATCACCGGCGCGATCAGCCTCGCCGCGGCGCTGCTCGCCGGCTACCTGCTCGCCGCCCGCACCGCCGCCCCGCTGCGGCGGATGGCCGCCACCGCCACCGCGGTTAACGCCGGCGAGCTGACCCCGCGGATCGGCTCCGAGGGTTCGGCGGCGGTCGAGGTGCGAACCCTCGCCGAGGCCTTTGACCACATGCTGGACCGCCTCGACGATGCCTTCTCGCGCCAACGCCAGTTCGTCTCCGATGCCTCCCACGAGCTGCGCACCCCGCTGACCGCGATTCGCGGCCAGCTCGAGGTGCTGGCCCGCAGCGATCGGATCGAGCCCGATGAGGTGCGCCGGGTGGAGGGCGTGGTGCTGAGAGAGATGGGGCGGATCGAGCGACTGGTCGAGGACCTGCTCACCCTGGCCCGCCTCGATGAGGCCGCACCGCTGCAGCGCCGCGAGATCGCGCTCGCGCCCTACCTGCGCCGCCTCGCCGCGGAGCAGTCGGGGGGCGGCGTCGCGGTCGGCGAGCTGGCGGCCGGCACCCTGCGCGCCGATCCCGACCGGCTGACCCAGGTGATCCGCAACCTGCTCGGCAACGCCCGCCGCCACGCCGGCCCCCGCGGGCAGGTCGCGATCTCCGCCCTGAGGCACGGCTCGCGGCTGACGATCCGCGTCGATGACGACGGAGCGGGGATCGCCCCGACCGAACGCGAGCGGGTCTTCGAGCGCTTTCACCGCAGCGAGGCGGCGCGGGACCGCGGCTCGGGAGGCAGCGGGCTGGGGCTGGCGATCGCCCGCTCGATCGTCGAGCTGCACGGCGGGCGGATCTGGGTGGAGGACTCGCCCCTGGGCGGGGCCCGGGTCGCCTTCGAGCTGGGAGGATTTAACCCTCAGCTCGGCACGGCGTAGATCTGCCCGCCGGCTTCGAGCACCTCTCGGTGTCGGGATGGGGCATCGCCGCCACTGTCTCGCCGATCTCTGGCGCCCCTCGAACCACCATGAGGGACCTCTCACGCGAGCGTTAGCCGGTCGTAAGCGTGCTTGGACAGCATCGCTTCATGTACAGCGAGCGTACTGCTTCAATCCGCGACGGCGTCGCCGCCAACGCGCGCCTGACCGGCGGCGCAGCGGCGATGCTGCTCGTCCTGCTGGCGATCGAGGGGGCGACGATCCCCCTGATCGGCAGCCTGCGCGGCCCCCACATCTTCATCGGCATGTTGCTGATCCCGCCGGTCCTGCTGAAGCTCGGCAGCACCGGCTTTCGCTTCGCCCGCTACTACTCCGGCGAGCCGCCCTACCGGCGCAAGGGACCGCCGCCCCTGCCGATGCGGCTGCTCGCGCCGGGGGTGGTCCTCACCACCCTGGTGCTGTTCGTGACCGGCGTCCTGCTGCTGATCGACGGTCCGGGCAACCACACCCTCAAGTTCCTGCACAAGGCGAGCTTCATCCTCTGGTTCGCCCTGATGGCGGCCCACGTTCTCGGCCACCTCTTCGAGGTGCCAAAACTCGCCCTCCCCGACTGGCGCCGCAGCGGCAGCCGCGAGGCGGCGCTGGCGGGCTCGGGCCTGCGACTGACGCTGCTCGCCACCTCGCTGCTGGCGGGGCTGGCCCTCGCCTTGGCGACGATCTCCCTGGCCGGTCCCTGGCTTACCTCGGTGCCAGGCCGCTGAATGACAGGGCGCGGCGAGCCGCCATCGCGCCTCCTGAAGACCTCAAGCCGCGGCGTTGTGGAGCTCTCTCAGCGCCGACACGACTTCCGCGTCTGACACCTGTGAGAAGTCCCGATACCACTGGCCAACCCCGTAGAGCAACGGCGAGACGAGCAGGCAGACGATCCCGTCCGCCTCTCCGCGCAACCGCCGGATCGCGTCCACCGCGCAAATCGGGACCGCGAGGATCACCTGCCGCGGCTCTCGGCGTCGCAGCGCGCGAAGCGCCGCCGTATCGGTGACTCCGGTCGCGACGCCATCGTCGACGACGATAATCGTTCGGTCCTTCAGCTCAAGTGGTCGGCAATCCTCGCGGTAGGCGTCGACGCGGCGGCGAAGCTCGGCGGTCTCGCGGGCGATGATCGAGTCGAGGACGCTTCCGGTGATCCCCAGCTCCGCGACCGCCTCGGCGTCGATCAGGCGGGTCCCGTCCTCGACGACGGCACCGATCCCGTACTCGGGGTTGTGCGGAGCTCCGAGCTTGCGGACGGCGAGGATTTCCAACGGTGCGCCAAGCGCAATCGCGACCTCCCTGGCAACCGGCACGCCGCCGCGGGGTAGCGCCACGACGACGGGATGCTCGTCCGCTAACGACAGCAGTCGCTTCGCCAGCTGCTTGCCAGCGTCCCGACGGTCGGTCCAGGGCTCACACATAGGCGCATTCCTCAGCTCGTCGCGGTTGGCCCGTGTATGACGCCGGGCGCCTCCCCTCAGCGCTCAAGTCTGGACCAAGCCGCGCTCCAGGGCGTAATGAACCAGCTCGGCGCGACCGAAGAGCCGCAGCTTCTGCTGGATGTGAGCGCGGTGGCTCTCCACCGTGCGGATCCTGAGGTAAAGCTGCTCGGCGATCTCGGCGTTGGTGTGACCGAGTGCGATCAGGCGCAGCACCTCGCGCTCGCGCTCGCTGAGCTCATCGCTCCCTCGAGAGTCGGCCTCGGAGGCCAGCCGTGCGCCGAGCGCCGGCTGCAGGTAAGTGTCGCCGGCCGCAGCGCTGCGCACCGCCTGTACCAGTTCGGCGTCGGCAGCCTCCTTCAACACGTAGCCGGGTACCCCGGCTTGGAGGGCCTTGCGGGCGAACGCCGGCTCGTTTTGCATCGTGAGGATGACGATCTCGGTCTGCGGGGAGGCCTCCCGGATGTCCGGAACCGCCTCAAGGCTGGAGCGACCCGGCATGTTGAGGTCGAGGTTCAGCACTTTCGGCTTGTGCCCGCGCACGTAGCGGCCGGCGGCATCGGCGGCGCCCGCCTCCGCGACGACCTGGAAGTCGGGCTCGGCCTCGAGCAGCATCCGCGGCGCGCTGCGCACGACGGCGTGGTCGTCGGCCAAGACGATCGTCGTCGTGTCTGTGCCCCGGCACTGGGCGGGGCGTGCGGTGCTGGGCACGGCGACGAGGTTACCGTTGCCTACGGAGCCGTCGCCACAGCGCATGCCGTCTATCTAGGCTCCTGCCCGCGATTCGGCCATCCGTGTTTTCCCGCGAAACACCTCAGCTAAGCCGAGCAATCACGCCCGGCGGCTGGATGAGTTTTGTTAAACAAAAGTTGAGCATTGAAGCTCAAGGCGGATTAGGATGGGACGGTCGATGACTTCGGGATCCAGGCGGGTGACGGTGGGACCGAGCGGCAATCACAGCAGTGCCCTGGACGAGCGCCGGCTGCGCGAGCTGATCGAGGTCGAGGAAGACCAGGGAGCCTCCGCAACCGCGCAGAGCAACGAAGCGGGCGGGCGCTCCGCCGAGGGCCGCTGAACATCGGCGAGCACGACATCAGCTTCGACGCGATGGGCTCCCATCTGCGGCTGCTGATCGGCGAGCCGGGAGCCGGGATGGTCCCCGCGGCGGAGGCGGCCGAGCAGGCGAGGCGGTTCGTCGCCGAGTTCGCGGCGACGCTGTCGCGCTTTGAGCCCCGCAGCGAGCTGTGCGCTCTGAACGCCGACCCGCGTGAGCGGGTTCCCGCCTCCGAGCTGATGCGCGAGGCGGTCAAGGCCGGCCTGGCGGCCGCGGAGCGAAGCGGCGGCCTGGTCGACCCGACCTTGGTCGGGGAGATCGAGGCGGCCGGCTATCTCGCCTCGCGGGCCGGGGTGGCGGGCGCGCCGCTCGGCGCGGCCATCGCCGCGGCGCCGCCTCGCCGGCCGGCGAGGCCAAGCCCTGAGGCCCGCTGGCGCCGCTTCGAGGTCGACGACGCGGCGGGGACGATCTCCCGCCCGCCCGGCACCCGCTTCGACACCGGCGGCGCCGGCAAGGGTCTCGCCGCGGACATGATCGTCGCCCGCCTGCGCGGCTACGCACGTTTCCTGATCGACTGCGGCGGCGACATCCGAGTCGGCGGCCCAGACGCCCTCCTCCAACCCTACGAGGTCTTCGTCGAGCACCCGCTGAGCGGCGAGCGAGCCTACGTGCTGCGACTCGGCTCCGGCGCGGTTGCGACCTCGGCGCTGAACGTGCGGATCTGGCGCCGCGCCGACGGTCGCTACGCCCACCACCTACTCGACCCCTCCACGGGGGAGCCCGCCTGGAGTGGGCTCATCGGCGCCACCGCCCTCGGCAGCACTGCGGCGGAGGCGGAGACCCTCGCCAAGGCGGCCCTGCTCTCCGGGCCCGAGCGAGGCCGGGCGGTCCTCGCCGAGCGCGGCGGCCTGCTCGTCCATGACGGCGGCAGGGTTGAGACGGTCGGACCGCTCAACCGAGCGATTCGGTTTCCCAGGGGGTGAGATCGGGATTCCCGTGGGGCCGGCTGACCGGGCTGGTTCGGCGTGTAGCGTCGACTCAACCAGTCAAAAGGCGCCGGAGGTGGCGCGATGGCACCCCTAGCGGCCGTGGTCTCAGGACCGCGAAGTCGAGGGCTGAGCCGCAGCCCCGGCCCGGGTCAGCTTGGCCGCCAGCAGGACTACGGCGGGCGCCGCTGAGATCACCAGCACGAGCAGGAACCAGGGCTGTTCGGCGTCGGTGCCCGAGCCGATCGAGTGGGCGATGCCCAGGACCCAGAACAGGGCCGTGAAGCGGTGCACGGAGCGCCAGCGCGACTGGCCGACCCACCGCCTTGCGTAGTAGGAGAGGCCGAGCACCGCCAGCGCCCAGCCGGCGATGATCCCGATGCCCGTCCATACGGGCCGGTACCCGCCCGTGAACGGGATCGAGATGTCAAAGACGCTCGGGTGGAGGAAGTAATCGCCGAGCAGGGCGCTCCCGTGGACCGCGATTGCGGCGAGGGTGGCGATCGAGAGCGCCTCGTGCAATGCCTTGGCGTCGCCACCGAGGCCCTTGCGCGGGCTGCCCCTTCCGCTGATCAGTAGCCCGGCGCCGACCGAGGCGCTGGAGAGGACCAGGGCCGCGATCCCCGCGGCGCGACTGGTGATCCAGAAGAGATGCGGCCCGACGGAGGTCGCGCTCGCCGCGATCACGACGCCGAGGTGACGACGGGCGGGGCTGGTGCGGGGGCCGGGCTCTGGGCGACTGCTTCGCGGACCGGCGCTTCTTCGCTCGGCTTCGCCTCTTCAGGAGGCGCGGCTTCTTCGCCAGATGCCGGTTCTTCGCTGTGCGGCGCCGCGGCCACGAGCGGCGCGCTTTCGCCGCCGGGACGGTGCGATGGAGGACGGCCTCGGTAACTCGAGGCTTGTAGCTTGCGGGTGCTGTGGGCGCGGCTCAGGGCCGGGTCGTTGCCCGTGACGAGCTGTCCGAAGACGATCGCCCAAGCGAGCGCGAACAGCGCCAGCGAGCCGCGAATCGTGCGGCGACGGATCATCTGGACGCGGCGGCGCTTCGACCGGATCTTGGCGCGGGCAAGGCCCTTGGCCTCGAGGCGGTTGATGTCATCCATCGTTCCCATACTCGGCTTGATTCCCTAAGCAAGGGAAAACCCCGCCTTAGAAAGCTCTTAAACGCTTGGCTACGAATTAGGCTGCGCGGCGCCATCAACGAGCACTCCCCCGATCGACTTCAGGAAAGGCGCGCGGAGACACTGCGGCTGCGAACCGCGCGGCGGCGGCGCCTGATCGCCGTCCTGGCGCTGGTCGCGGTGGTGGCACTCGCGGCGCTGAAGGTCCTCGAGCGGAGTGGCGGCGACTCGGGAGCGGTCCGCGGCACCGGGAGGTCGAGGAGCGCCGCTTCGCACGGCCCGCAAGCCCCCCGCCCCGACTCCGAGCTGGTCCGCAACGCCCGTCCGCAGCCCGGCTGGAAGCCCCACCGCGGACCGGTCCCGATCCTCGTCTACCACGCGATCGGCACGCCGCCGCCCAGCGAGGCCTATCCCGGTCTCTACGTCTCCCCGCGCGAATTCCGCGAAGAGATGGCCTGGCTGGCGCGAAACGGCTATCAGGGCGTCACCCTCGATGAGGCCGAGCGCGCCTGGTATGGCAACGGGACGCTGCCCCCCAAGCCGATCGTAATCACCTTCGACAACGGCTACCCTGCCCAGGTCCGCTTCGCTCCCTCGGTGCTGGACCGCTACGGCTGGCCTGCCGTCCTCTTCGAGATCACCGTGGAACACCTCACTCCTCCCTACATCAAGCCGATCATCGCCAAGGGCTGGGAGGTCGACTCCCACTCCGCGACCCACCCCGACCTGACCATGATGAGCGGCGCCGAACTCACCTACCAGGTGGCCGGCTCGCGCCGCTTCCTGCAGCGCACCTACCACGTGCCCTCGAACAACTTCTGCTACCCGTCGAGCCTCTATGACAGCGCGACGATCGCCGCGGTGCGCGCAGCCGGCTACACCGGCGCCGTCACCGAGAACGCCGGCTACGCGAGCCGCAGCCGCCCCTACGAACTGAACCGCTATGAGATCGAGGGCGGCCAGGGTGTCAGCGGCCTCGCCGCCGACCTCAGCTCGCCGGGCTGAGGCCGCGGTCGGGGACAATCCAGCCCATGCTCGCCTCGATACCCAGCCCTTCCTCCAGCGGCTTTCAGCTCGGCCCCTTCGAAGTCCACGCCTACGGGCTGATGTACGTGATCGCACTGGCCCTGGCGGTCTTCATAACGGTCCGCCGCTGGGAGGCGGCCGGCGGCTCGCGCGAGACGGTCTACGACGTCGCGATGTGGGCCTTCCCCGCGGGACTGGTCGGAGGGCGGCTCTACTTCGACCTGACCAGCTCGAACCTGGTTCCCCCGCATTGGTGGGGGCCGTTCGCAGTCTGGGACGGCGGGATGGGAATCTGGGGCGGCATCGCCCTCGGCGCCGCGGTCGGGGTGTGGCGACTGCGCCGAGCCGGCGTCGCGGCCGCCCCCTTCATGGACGCGGCCGCCCCGGCGCTCCTGGTCGGCCAAGCGATAGGCAGGATCGGCAACTACTTCAACCAGGAGCTCTTCGGGGGTCCGACGAACCTGCCCTGGGCGCTTCAGATCTCACCCGCCCACCGCCCGGCCGGCTATGCGGCCTTCGCCACCTTCCAGCCCACCTTCCTCTACGAGCTGATCTGGAACCTCTGCCTCGCCGCCTTCCTCGTCTGGCTGGGCCACCGCCGCCGGATCAAGCCGCCGGGCCTCTTCGCCCTCTACGTCACCGGCTACTCGGCCTTTCGCATCCTCGAGGAGTCGCTGCGGATCGACCCCGCCCACTACATCTTCGGCTTGCGACTGAACTTCTACGTGGCCTGCATATTGACGATCATCGGCGCCGCGTGGTTCGTGAGGACCCAGAGGCGGGGTGCCGACCCTCAGCCCGCCAATGCGGTGGACCCGGCGGCCGTTGACGAGCCCGATTGGGCCGGCGGCATGCAAAGCAGAAGGGCGCCGTAGCGCCTCCTCCGGCCCTTGGGTGCCCCTTGCCGCTATTGGCCGCAGATCTCGCCGACGCCCAGACCCAGCCACGATCCCTCGGCCAGGGAGAACCAACGTGAGAGCGAGTGGCGGAACCGATCTCTCCTGGCAGCTACGAGCGATAGCCTGGCGGCACCGATGGCCACCTACCTGCACACCTGCTACCGGATCGGGGAGATCGACCGCTCGGTTGCCTTCTATGAGAAGTTGGGCTTCGAGGAGGTCGGCCGGATGCCGATCGGGGAGGAGGCGATCAACGTCTTCATGGGCATGCCCGGCGAGGACCCCCGCCTCGAGTTGACCTACAACCACGGCGTCGACTCCTATGAGCTGGGTACCGGCTACAACCACATCGCGATCGGCGTTGAGGATCTCGAGGCCACCCTCAAGCGCCTCGCCGACGCCGGCATCGATCCCGAGAAACCGCCCTACCGACCCGGTGGACGCGCCGCGGGCTCCCGCATCTGCTTCGTCCGCGATCCCGATGGGTACCGTTGTGAGCTAATCGAGATCAGCCCGACCTGACTGTGGGCGCCGCGCCCGCACCTAAACCGCCATGTCGACTCAGCTCAAGTACGTTGACCCCAATCGGCCCCGCAGCCTTTTCAACCGCGCCTATGCCGCCCTCGCCAACACCCGTCTGGGCAGGTTCATGTCGGTCAAGGTCGTTTGGAAGCTCGATCCGTACCTGATGCGAGCAACTCGGGGCCGGGTCGGGATGGGTCTCGTCATGCCCACCGCCCTGCTCGAAACCCGGGGCGCAAAGAGCGGCGCGGTGCGACGTAATGTGGTGATCTACTTCCACGACGGGGACCGGGTCACGATCGTTGCCTCAAAGCTCGGCTACCCAAAACACCCGGCGTGGTTTCACAACCTTCAATCCCACCCCGAGGCCACCCTCGGTGGGATCCCCATGCACGCGAAGGTGGTAAGCGAGGAGGCGGAGTGCCACAGGCTCTGGGGGCTCGCCGACCGCGTCTTCGCGCCCTACGCAGCCTACCGTCGAGAAGCGGCGAAGGCGAACCGGACGATCCCAATTGTCCAGCTCACCGCGCGCGATTCAGAGGTCATCGCGTAGCCGGCCCAGTTACGTCATCCGGCGCCCGGCGGCTACCGTGTCGAGCTGATCGAGGTGACGGCTAAACGGCCGCCGGCCCCGGCGGTGGCGGCGTGTCGTCGCTGCCCGCGGCGACGGAGCCCGCGGCGACCTCGATCTCACTCAGGCGAAAGTAGAGCACCGCTGCGAGGAGCGCCCCGATCGGCGCGGTCAGCGTCGCCGCGATCGCACTGAAGACAATCCGCACGATCGTGCCGTTGGCGACGGCCGCCCCGATCGCATTGAGCACGAGCCCGGCGACGAAGGTGATCAGGAATGCCACGAAGATCGCGCCGAAGACCGGCCACCCGTTGCCGCGAACAAGTGCGCGCGAGCGTCCGAAAGCTTGGATGGCACCGGAGCGCTCGACCACGATCACCGGTGCGATGACAGCCCAGATCGTCAACAGGATCAGGCCCGGCGCAACGAACAGCACAAAGCCGAGGCCGACGCCCAGGCCGGAGAGCAGGCTGGCTCCGATCAGCGGCAGGACCACCGGAGCCACCGAGCGCAAAAGCTCTCCGGTCGAGGAGTCGCGACGGCCGTCCTGGACGTCTCGCACCAACCCGACGACCATGCCCTGATAGAGCGTCGCGGCGATCACGCTGACCGCGAGCGCGATCGGGAACAGCGCCAGGTTCGTGGATGTCAGCCCGTTGACGATGGCCGCGACCAAGAAGAGCCAGAACGCGACCGGCAACAACACGCCTGCCTGAGCGCCATAGGTTGAGAAGACCTCGCTGAGAGTAGTGCCGACATCGAGCTTGCGGTCCATGCGCCCCTCTTCGACCCGGCATGCCGCAACCCCTGCCAGCAAAGCGACTTCCCAGAACGCTCCGACGGAGGATGCCGCGGTACCCGACCGAGCCTGAGGGTAACCAATGCTGCACTCGGGTGTTTATTGATCGTAACTATCCGCACTATCTCCAAGGAGGAAGAGATGGAGATGCTCAAGCGGTTCGAGCCGATCGCACTCCTCATAATCGTGCTCGGCGCCCTCAACTGGGGCATGGTCGGGTTGTTCAACACGAACGTGCTCTCGGATGTGTTCGGCAGCGGCACGCTGACCGACGTCGCCTACACGGTCGTCGGGGTCTGCGGTCTCCTTTATGTCCCCAAGGTGCTGGAGAACATGCACCTCAGCGACCACGTGCCACATCCGCGCGGTACCTGAGCAAAGCAATATTGCGACGCAGACCGGCCCACCTGGGCCGGTCTGTCGTAGACACTCTTGAAGGTCTCTCGCTCTCGCGGGCCGGCAAGCCGACCCCAGTTGGCGCGGACTATATGCCGTCTCGATGTTCGGGTCGAGGGAAGCAAAGAAGACGTGGCTGGGTCACTCGGGCCCAGCGACGCCCGCCAGACTGAACGGAAGCGCCACCGAAGCCCGGCTGAAGCGTCACGCTGCCGAGCCGACTACACCGAGTGTGAGTACCCGATCGCGCCCAGCGCCAGGATGACCATGCCGACGATCAGCCCAAGCCCAGCAAGTAGCGCAGGCCAGTGCGCCTGCAGCCACCGATTGGCCTGCCCCAGGACCCTCCTGGCATCCCTACCCAGCAGCTCGACCGCAAGCAGGATCGCAACAAGGGGCAGGACGAAGACGACGTTGTAGAGCGCCAGCATCGCAATCCGGAACGAGACGCTGAAGCCGGACTCGGTGATCGCGGCGATCGCGGCAAAGTACGGCAGCGCAGTTGGCAACTCGATGGCCCCGATCCCCGCTCCAAGCGCCAGGCTCGACCCTCCCTTGGTCTCGACGGTCGGCAGCTTGCTGCGAGCGAAGGACCTCCGCCTTGACCAGAGACCGGCCGCGAGGGCCAGGATTATCGCGCCGACGAGGAGCTCGATGATGTGCTTGGTCGCGGCGCTGGGTCGAGGGATGAGCGACAGCAGCAGCTGCCCGGGTCCGAGCATGATCAATAGCCCGGCGAGCAGGTTGACAGCGAATACCCCGACGATGAAGCCACCGACCTGGCGGCGAGGACGCTCGGCCGTCGCCAGGTATAGGGCTGGCGCCACGGTCGAGGGGTTCAGCGAATCGCCGACGGCGATCGAGACCACGACAATCAGTAATCCCAACATAAGTTCGCCTTGTCATGCGCTGACCGACCTCGCGGCGGGCCGGGGGCCGCGCGCTTCGGATCAGTACCCGGTGCCGGTCTTTACCCGCTTGCGCTCGGAGTGGTGAGCGCCGCCCTTCTTCTCGAGCGTCGCACAGGCCTGAGCGATGTCCGTGGAGAGCCGGTCGATCTGACCGCGGCTCAGCGTCTGCTTGACCAGTGCCCTCATGATCTTTACGTCCTGTGCGTTGGGGGGCAGGGTGTAGGCGGGAACCATCCAGCCGCGCTCGGCGGAGAGCTGCCAGGAGACGTCGAACTCGTCGTAGTTCACCTCGCCGGCGAGCTTGAAGGCGACGAGCGGCAACTGCTCCTCCCCGTCGCCGATCAACTCGAAGTCGCCGCCGGTCTTGAGGTTGGCGGCCAAGGCCCGGGCGTTCTGCTGCATCGCTTCCATGATGTAGGCGTAGCCCTCACGTCCGTAGCGGACGAAGTTGTAGTACTGGGCAAGGACCATCGAGGCTCCGGTGGAGAAGTTGAGAGTGAATGTCGCGTCTGTTTTCCCAAGGTAGTTCTCATAGAAGACGAGGTCCTCGGCAAGGTCTGCGGTTTCGCGGAAGACGAGCCAGCCGATGCCTGGGTAGACGAGTCCGAACTTGTGCCCGGAGACGTTGATCGAGCGCACCTGCTCGAGGCGGAAGTCCCACTCGGACTCCGGGTAGAGGAAGGGCCAGACGAAGCCGCCGCTCGCCGCGTCGACGTGCAGCGGGACGTCGAGTCCCTTTTCTACCTTGAGGTCAACCAGGAGCTTGTTGATCCCAACGATGTCGTCAGCGTGACCGGTAAAGGTCGTGCCGAGCACGGCCGCGACCCCGATCGTGTTCTCGTCCAGATGCGGCTGCACGTCCTCCGGCCCGATCACGTACTTGTTCTCCTGCAACGGGACGATTCGCGGTTCGACGTCGAAGTAGCGGCAGAACTTCTCCCAGACGACGTGGACGTCGCCGCCAAAGATCAGGTTCGGCTTGTCGGTCGGCTTCGATTCGGCCTCGCGGCGCTTGCGCCATTTCCACTTCAGCGATAGGGCGCCGAGCATGATCGCCTCCGAGGAGCCCTGCGTGCGGGCGCCGGTGGTCTCGCCGGGGGCATGGTAAAGATCGGCGAGCATTCGGATGCAGCGCTGCTCGATCTCCGCCGAGATCGGGTACTCGGCGTGGTCGATGAAGTTCCGATAGAGGTTCTCGGCGATGATCCGGTCCGCCTCGGGCTCCATCCAGGTCGTCACGAAGGTCGCCAGGTTGCGCTGCGGGTCGCCCTCCATCGCGAGGTCCTCGTCGAGCAGGCGCATCGCGTCGAGGGCCGACATGCCACACGACGGGAACTCGCCGTCGGGCGCGTCCTCGGTGAGGAAGCGATTTCCGTAGAGCATCGCGGCGTCGTGCGCACTTAGTGAGTTGGTCATCGGTCGCGTTCTCTCCTATTCGGTTATTTCAAGGACCTCGGCCATTGCCGAAGCGACTGCTCGTCGGTGCGGCCACCGCTTTAGAACCGCGCAGCGGGAAAGCAAAAGGCGACCAGAGGGAATCGAACCCTCATTGTCGCGACCACAACGCGAAGTTCTACCGTTGAACTATGGCCGCCACGCTGCCGGCGCAGCTTAGCGATAGATGCCGCGCTCGGAATGAGGGCCCACCCCCTTCCCCCTCGCCGCCCGCAGCTGCGCCCACCCGGCACCGCGATCGGAGCTGACAGTAGTCCTCCCGGCGCCGGCCGGCCCCGAGCGCCGGGGTCCCGAGCGCCTCCACCAGGCCGGCGCTCGGCGGCGACTATTCCCCCGCGTTGAACTCCCAGATCGCGATCGCCAGCATGATCAGGCCGAGCGCGAGGACGGTGCCGACCTCAACGAGAGTGGGAACGGTCCAGCCGAACCAGGTGATGCCGGGGTTAAGGGCCTGCTTGGCCGCTGCGCTGAGGGCGAGGTGGCTGAAGATGAGGCTACGCATCGGGGCGACCGCGTAGGTCAGCGGGTCGATGCGGTTGAGGAAGGCCAGCCAGCCGGGCAGGTTCGTGACCGGGAAGAGAGCTCCGGAGATGAAGAACATCGGCATGATCACCATCTGCACCAGGCCCATGAACGACTGCATCTGTTTGACCCGGACGGCCGCCATGACGCCGAAGGCGGTGATGCTGAAGGCGAGCAGCAGCATCAGGAAGAAGACGCCGATGATCATCAGCGGGTCATAGGGAACGCCGACCGTCCCCGCCAGGCAGAGCAGGATCACGCCCTGCAAAGCGGCGACCGTCGCCCCGCCGAGACACTTGCCGATCACGATTGAGCTGCGCCGTATCGGCGCCACCATCATCTCGCGCAGAAATCCGAACTCGCGATCCCAGACGATCGAGGCGGCCGAGAACATCGCGGTGAACATCACCGAGATACAGAGGATCCCCGGGTAGATGAAGGTCTTCAGGTTGACGCCATGGGTGCTCGCAGCCGAGAGCTGCTGAAGCCCCGACCCGAGCACGAAGAGGAAGAGCAGCGGCTGGACCAGCGAGGTGATCATCCGCATCCGGTCTTTGGAGAAGCGGATCAGCTCACGGCGCCAGACGATCTTGATCGCCCGCAGCTCGCTGCCGAAGCTGCGCGCCGGCACTCTGACAGTGACCACCTCGTGCTGCGTCCCAGCCGCAACCGTCGCGGTCTCCGCCGTCGCGGTCTCCGCCGTCGCGCTCACCGCCGCCCTCCGCTCATCATCTGCATCGCGATCCGGTTCGCCGCTTTGTTGCCCGACTCTTCGGCGTCGCGGATCGTCGTCCCAGTGTGTGACATGAAGACGTCGTCGAGGGTCGGGCGGGAGAGGCTTATCGAGCGGATCGGCACGCCCAGCTCCGCGAACAGGCGCGGAACGAACTCCTCGCCATCGGGCACCGAGAACGTCACCGCCCCCTCGGAGATCTGGGCCTCGAGCCCGAACCGCGCTTCGATCGCCTTGATCGCCGCCCCGTCATCATCGGTCTCGATCCGGATCCGGTCAGCGCCGACCTCTTCCTTGAGCGCCTCGGGCGTGTCTAGGGCGACGATCTCGCCGTGGTCCATGATCGCGATCCGCCCGCAGAACTCCGCCTCGTCCATGTAGTGAGTGGTCATGAAGATCGTGATCTCCTCGCTCTCTTGGAGCTGGCGGATATAGCCCCAGATGGAGTTTCGGGTCTGGGGGTCGAGCCCGATCGTCGGCTCGTCGAGGAAGAGCACCCGCGGCGAGTGCATGAGGCCGCGGGCGATCTCCAGCCGGCGCCGCATCCCGCCCGAGAAGGTCAGGACCTGCCCCTTGCGCCTCTCCCATAGGCCGACCATCTCCAGCACCTGACGCATCCGCGGCGCCACCAGCTGCTTCTCGACCCCATAGAGCTCGGCATGCAGGCGTAGGTTCTGCTCCGCCGAGAGGTATCCGTCGAGGGTCGGGTCCTGGAAGACAAGGCCGATATGGCGCCGCACATCGTCGCGCTGGCTGACCACGTCGAAGCCGGCGACGCTGGCGGCGCCGCCGCTGGGCGTGCTCAGCGTGCACAGCATGTTGATCGTCGTCGTCTTGCCGGCGCCATTGGGGCCGAGGAAGCCGAACACTTCTCCCGCCGCCACCTCGAAGCTGACGCCGCGGACCGCTTCGATCTCGCCAAAGGACTTGCTCAGCTGGCGGACAGAGATCGCGACGGCGCCCGCCCCATTGTCCGTCCGCTCTGCCGTCGCCACCGCGCTCATCCCAGTCATTTTGCAGCTTCGACCATCTTGGCGAAGCTGCGGAAGCCGGGAGTCGAGCCCCGCCTCAGCTCCTCCTGCACCGCGAGCGCTTCGCCGGGCAGGGCGGCGAGGCCCTCCCGACCGAGGGCCCGCTCGGCCTCCGCGGCCATCTGCGGCACCGAGAGCCAGGCCTCGACCAACGCCGCGTCGGCCTCGGGATGGAAGAGCAAACCCCAGGCATTGCCGCGGCGGAAGGCCTGGTTCACGGTCTGTGCAGAGGAAGCAAGGAGCTGGGCGCCTGCGGGCAGATCAAAGACATCGCCGTGCCAGTGCAGGACGTTCGCGACGGGGCCCAGGCCACCGACGATCGGGTCGTTGGGGTCGAGCACCTCGACCGGGGAGAAGCCGATCTCTGGCCTCTCCCCCGCTCCCACTCGGGCACCGAGCGCGCGCGCCAGGAGCTGGGCACCGAGACAGATGCCGAGCACCGGGACGCCTCGGTGCACCGCCTCGGCGAGCCAATCGCGCTCGATCGCGAGCGCCGGGTGGCGGTCGATCTCATCGACGTTCATCGGCCCACCCATCGCCAGCACGCCCGAGATCTCCGACGGACCCGGCAGCCCCTCGCCTTCGAGCGGATCGACGATCCTGACGGCGAGCGATCCGCAGGCATCGAGGATTCGGTGCGGGCCCTCCCAGGGCGCATGCCTGAGCACCAGTAGCGACGGTCTCGAGGCATTCACGAGCCGCAGGCTAATCGCGCTACGGTGCGCGGGATGCAAAGACCGCGGTCGATCGCCATCTTCCGGCCGGAGCTTCGCCCGGCGACGATGACCGGAGCGCAGGCGCGGGGAGCGGCAGCGCTCGGCGCGCTCGCCGTGGGCGCCGCTGCCGTGGGCGGCTTTGCGATCGGGCGCCTCAGCGTCGGTCGGCTCGCGATCCGGCACGCCTCAATCTCCAAGCTCCAGGTCGAGGACCTCGAGATCGCCCGCCTGCGGATCCGCGAGCGCTCCCCAGAGGCGTGAGGCGCCGAGCCTGGGGCGCCGTCACGGTTGCGGTCCTCGCCACCGCCGCGCTCGCCTGCGTGGCATTCGCGCGCGAATCTCCGGCCGCGAGCGCCAGCGCACTTGGGCCCTACCCCAGCCTTGGCTCCTGCCCTGTCTTCCCCAATCCACCCCCAGGACTGCCGGCCGACGCGCCGTCACAGCCCAACGAGTCCGCCTGGAACCAGGACATCTCCAAGGCGCCGGTCGACCCCCACTCCGCCGCCTACATTGCCTACCTCGACTCCCACGGCGGCAATCACCTGGACCCCGACTTCGGCTCGCCCCGCTCCTACGGGTTCCCCTACGCCGTCGTCGGTGCCCACCAGCGCAGGTTGCCGATCCACTACACCGCCTACGGGAGCGAAAGCGACCCCGGCCCATTCCCGATCCCCAGGGGCGCGCCGATCGAGGGCGGACAGCGAAGCGAAGGCGACCGCCACGTCCTCGTCGTCGACCGCTCCAGCTGCATGCTCTACGAGCTCTACCGGGCCTTCTTCGTGCCCACAGGACATTCCCACTGGAACGCCGACTCAGGGGTCCGCTGGAACCTCCGCTCGAGCGCACGGCGGCCGGACTCCTGGACCTCGGCCGACGCCGCCGGGCTGCCGATCTTCCCCGGCTTGGTGCGCTACGAAGAAGCCGCCTCCGGGCAGATCGACCACGCGATCCGCGTCACCTTCGAAAGCACCCGCAACGCCTGGGTCCACCCCGCCTCCCACTGCGCCGGCGATACGTCCAGTCCCGATGCACCGCCGATGGGGCTGCGCCTGCGACTGAAGGCCGACTACGACCTCGGCGGCTTCAGCGGCGCGGCGAAGACGATCGCCACCGCGCTGAAGCACTATGGCCTGATCGTCGCCGACAACGGCTCCAACTGGTACTTCAGCGGCACCAGCGACCGTCGCTGGGACAACGAAAACCTCGATCAGCTGAAGCGAATCCCCGGCAGCGCCTTCGAGGTCGTCAAGAGCGCCGCGCCCGTTCATGTCTGCTGAGCGGAGCCCCCGGCGCGGCCCGATCCAAGCCAAAGCGCCACCAGAAAGTAAAAGACCACTACAGCCGACCTCCGGCCTCTGAAGCAGCCCGCAGGCAGTAGTGCATTGGCCATCAGCGACGCCCACGACCGACGAGAATGGACGCGATACGCCCGATCTTGTTCTCACCCGTGTTCCTGTCCAGCCCAGCCCCGATTGGGGGATAATCTCGACCGATCCGCCCCGGTAGCTCAGCTGGATAGAGCGGTCGCCTTCTAAGCGACAGGCCGCTGGTTCGAGTCCAGCCCGGGGCGCCTCAAGCTTGCTCACCGTACCGTACTCGGAGCGATAAGTCAGCTGGGCGCCCGGTTGCTGCCTCGGAGCGCCTCGCGCCGCTTTTCAAACTCCTCGACGTCGACAGACCCCTCGGCCAGGCGCCGTTCGAGGATCTCTTGCGCCCCTCCTCCAGATGCCCTGCCGGTCCTGCGCCTCAGCAGGACCCATGCCAACGCTGCGACGAGCGCCGCGACGAGTAAGACCAGGGCGACCACCACCAGCCCCAGCAGCCAGCGGGGTCCGCGCAAGCCGCCAACTTCGACCCTGGGTCCGACCATCGGGCCGGGGCCGTATTCCCAAGGGACCTTGTAGCCGCGAGCTGCTGGATCTGTCCCGCTTCGAAGCACTCGCACCGTTCTCGCCACCGGCGCCGCCGGTGGCTGCGGCGCCGCTATGGCCGACGCAGTGCTCCCCTCAGCTCCAAAGGAAGCGATCAAGGCGGCGACCGAGAAGAGCCCTGCCAAGATCCCCACCACGAGCGCCGGGGCAACCCAGCGGCGCGCCCTTTGCGTCGAAATCGCTCGCATCGTCTTCATCTCGGAGTCTCCTTGGCTTCGTGGACCGCTGCGGGGAAGACCGCCTTACAGGGGATCCCTTCAAATGAGGCTACGCTAGCCTGCAACTTCAGCGCAGCGCGCGGCCAACGCGCGATCAGTCGCGCTGACACCCTTTTCAATCGCCGCCACCGCGATTGGATTCGCAGTTGGGACCAATATGTAGTGGCCGGTCGCCGTAATAGCCTTACCGACCGCTCCTGCCACTTCTACGCTGCGTGTCGCGGCGACCTCTATGTGTCCACCACTGGGTCCCGTTGTACTGAAGATCTCATAAGGTCCCAATACAGAGCTTCCAATGATGCCAGCATGGCCGGCCTTAAGACATGCAACCACCTTTTTAGTGACGTCTAACCTCGGCCCCTTGACGAGTGGAAGAGCGGGCTGCGGGGCTTGCGCGTGATTCTTGCTGAGGGTGGTGTGTGTTCTGATGTGAGTTTGGCTTGACCTTGAAGGTGGCACCGCGGACCGATGTGACTTACTAAGCTGGGCACGCCCACTGGATCGTCGGTTTGGTGTGGCGGCCAAAGGTGCCTTGCTAGGGGATGGGGACGCTGGATTCTTGGACCTCACCGCCGCTGCATTGCTCGAGCTGGTAGAGGTGCTTGAGCTCGCAGCGACGCTTCCCCCACCTCCGCAGCCAGCAAGCAGGCCGGCGGCACAGAAGATAGTCAATGGCATGACAGATCTTGGGTACATGGCCATAGGGTCCGTCTCCGGATTAAGTAATAGCTAAAAACGATTGACCCGCGGGTGGCCCCGAACGGACTTTGAAACAGCGGCGCGGAAAGGATCACATGGGAAGTCGCGGAGTGCCATTCTGCCCTGGCTGCGGTCAGCGGCTAGAGGGCACAAGCGGTCCGAGTCAGAGGCTCGATTCCTTGTTTGGCGATGCGGCCGCGTTCCCACCTTGAGTTGACTTGCCTCGGGTGCGATGCGAGACTTGCGGGCGAATTCTCATTCTTCGCGTTGCGTGAGAACCAAGAAGACAGCGTCGTAGCACTCGACCAGCGGAGGTGCGATATGAGTGACGCCCTAGCCGAGCGTATCGAGGCCTCAACCGGGATCTTCTTCGTCTTACTGATCGCGATCGGGTTGTTCGTGGTGATCCCCGCTGCGCCCGCCTTTGACTCCTCGGCGGCGAGCATCCAACAGTACTATGTCCACAACCGCCACGATCTCCAGGTGGGGCTGTTCATCGCCAGCTTCGGCTTCCTCTTCTTTGTCTGGTTCCTGGGCACCCTGGTCAGTCACCTGCGCGGTGCAGAGGGGGGAGATGGGCGGCTGACGGCGATCGTGTTCGGCAGCGGACTGATCGTGATCGCCGACTTCATCATCGCCCTGGCGGTGTTCGCCGTGGCCGCTTTTCGGCCAGGGGAAACGAGCGCCGAAGCTCTCCGGACCCTGAACGACTTCGGTTTCCTGCTCGCGGTTCCCGCGGCACTGGTGGCGACGGCCTTCTTCGCGGCGATCGCGAAGCTTTCGTTCAAGACGGGTGCCCTGCCCGGCTGGCTCAGCGGGCTGGCCGTGCTCGTCGCGATCGCCAGCGCCTTCCCGGTCGGAGGTTTCTTTAGCGACAGCGGCGTGTTCAATGCCGGCAACGGGGCACTGGGTTTCTACGTGCCGTTTATCAGCTTCCTGCTTTGGATCCTGCTTGCGAGCATCGTGCTCACGGCGCGCGCAGGCGTCAAGGCGCCCGCGGGTGCGGGCAGCTGAACCGTCGCTGAGCACGGCCCTCCACCGGGATGCGGGTCGCGACATGGGAGTCAGGAGCGCACTCGTCAGCGTGACCGCCTGCGCAAGCAGGCGCTCCGGGTCGGACGCCTGGTAGCCGCTCCCGCTCCTGATCGATGCGAGCAGCCATAGCGTGAGCTGTACGATCCGCGGAGGCTGGGTGAACCGCTCCCTTTTCGACTCATACCAATACGCACACAAACTGAAAGGGTTTAGCCCCCGGACGTCGTAGTCCGGGGGTCATGAGAACCCAAGCATCACCTCCAACCACCGAGGCAGCGAAGAGGCGGCGGGGCCCTCAAGCCCGGCCCTTCCCGCCAGGGACCGCCGAGCGCATGGACGAGCTGCTCGCCACCGAACCGCGGCCGCGCGAGCGCGAGCGGGTGATGTGCATCCGCCTCTTGGCGAAGGGCCGCAGCGCCCCGGACGTCGCCGAGGTGATCGGGCGAAGCCTCGACACCGTCTATCGCCACAAGCGCGAGTTCCTGGCCCGCGGCGAGGATGCGCTCTCGGCCGAGAGCTGGGGTGGGCGGCGAAGCGCCGTGCTCACCGAAGAGGAGGAGGCGGAGTTCGTCGCCGGCTTCGAGCGGGCCGCCCGCGACGGCGAGCTGGTCAGCGCCGAGGCGATGATCGAGGCGCTCTCGGAGCGGATCGGCCGGCGGGTCGACTCCTCGACGATCTACCGGATGCTCGCCCGCCACGGCTGGCGCAAGGTCGTGCCCCGACCGCGCCACCCCGACGCCGACCCCGCTCGCCAGGAGGCGTTCCAGGAAACCTCCCGGAGCTGGTCGCCGAGGCCCGCGGGGCCGACCAGCGCCAGATGCGCCTGATGTTTATGGACGAGGCGCGGTTCGGGCGGATCAACCGGCCGGTGCGCTCGTGGGCTCCCGCGGGGATGCGGCCCGTCGTCGACTGCCAGACGGTCCGCGAGTACGCCTACGCCTACGGCGCGGTCTGCCCGGCCGACGGGATGCTCGACTCGCTCGTCCTGCCGAGCATGCAGACCGAGTGCTTCGAGCGCTTCGCGGCCCTGCTCGGCGAGCGCCATCCCGACGAGCTGGTCGTCGTGGTCTGCGACGGCGCCGCCTCGCACACCGCCGGGGCGCTGCGCCTGCCCGAGAACCTGCGGGTGCTGACCTTGCCCCCCTACAGCCCCGAGCTCAACCCGGCCGAGCAGCTATGGGACGCGATCCGCGAGGGCTGGTTCGCCAACCGAGCCCACGAGAGCATGGACGCGGTCCAGGAGACGCTGGTCGAGAGCCTCGTCGCGCTGGAGGGGAACCCGGCGAGGATCCGCTCGCTCACCCACAGGGAGTGGATCTGCAACTTGGACGCAGATTAGTATCAGAGGCCTGTCGCCGCGCTCGCCAGTGAGAAGACGACCAAGATCAGAATGGCGGTGATCAAAAGCCCGCCGAGAAAGAAAAAGGCACTTCGGACGCCGGTCGAAGGATCATCGATTCCGTGTGGATGCTTGGAATCGAGACGGACCTCGCCGGGATGGTGCTCTTCGGCGAGGAAGATCCGGGCCGCGGCCATCGCCGATCGCTGGTCGGAATGGTTGCTCACAGCCATCGGATCCTTACCGTGCATGACGTCCCAACCCGACAACGTGTTGGGAACTACGACAAAATCGGCCATCAGAATCACCTCCTGATTGGGCGCCGGCTCTCCGTCGAGGCTGGCATCTGATTGGACCTGCCCGTTGCCTGTCGGTATTTGGGAACCAGGCCAGCGCCAGCCTGCGTCGAGGGGGCGCAGTGCGCAACCACAGAATAGCGCTGAGCGGTGCTGGGCTGGCAATCCCGGGACCGGCCCGGCGCCCCCTCCTCGGTGCGGCCGCCAACAGGAACCTGACAAGGTCAGACGACGTGGACGTTCGCACGAAGCGCGTATATGAGCCAGCCGCGCCGGCAGACGGCTTCCGGGTCTTGGTCGACTGACTCTGGCGCGGTCGCCAACGGGATTCGTGCGCGAGCTGTGACGCGGCCGGCCGGGTGACGCTAGCTCGCCGGCCTCAGGTCTGGTCTGGGCAGTGGAATCTGTAGCTTTGCGCTGCTACTCTCTCGACTTTCTTGCACTCCTGACTAAGGAAGTTAGGAATAGCCTGCCGCGTTGCAGGTAAGAGGCTCTTTGATGGACCCGGCAATCGTCATCTTCGGTCTTGGCATCGGCATCCTGGTCGGCATGACCGGAGTCGGCGGGGGGTCGCTGATGACCCCGATGCTGATCCTGATCTTCAACGTGCAGCCGGTCGTCGCGATCGGCACCGACATCTTCTACTCGGCGATCACTAAGACCGTCGGCAGCTGGCGCCACCTGAAGATGCACACGGTAAACATGGGGCTGGTCTTCTGGATGGCGGTGGGCAGCGTGCCTGCGGGGATCCTCGGCGTCTTCCTGATCAGCCTCCTGGAGTCAAGCGTCGGCGAAAGCCGCCTCGACTCGATCGTCTACGCGCTTTTGGGCGGCACCCTGCTGGTGGTCGGGGTGATCACCCTGGCCCGCTCGTTGATCCTCCGTGGCCTGATCCAGGAGCGTGATGACTTCGTCATCGCCCGCCGCCACAAGGCGGCGGCCATCGTGATCGGGGCCGTTACGGGCTTCGTGATCGGGATCACCTCGGCCGGGTCGGGCACGGTGATCGCAATCCTCCTGATCGCGCTCTTTCGACTCACGCCCCGCCGGGTGGTGGGCACCGACATCGTCCACGCCGCGGTTCTGCTCTGGGCCGCCGGGATAGCGCACTGGGTGGGCGGCAACGTGGACTTCTCGCTGGTCGGAAACATCCTGCTCGGCTCGATCCCCGGAGTGATCATCGGCTCAGCGCTCTCCGCCCGGGCGCCGCAGGGCTTTCTGCGCAGCGCGCTCGGGCTTGTCCTGATCGCATCGGGCGTCCTCACGATCCAGAAAGGCGATTCGGCGCTGTGGCCGATCGCGGCTGGCGTGGCGGCGATCGGCTTGACGCTGATCCTGCTCGCGCCTCGCTGGTACGCACGGCGTCAGCAGCGACGGAGCGGCGAGCCCGGTACAGCCAAGCTCGCCACCAGCTGAGTCCGCAGACAGGCGGCTCGCCGGCTCGGTGATTAACTACGAGCATGCATGTCTCCGCCAGAGCTGATTACGCGGTGCGCGCTGCCGTGGAGCTGGCGGCCGCAGAAGACGGGCCACTCAAGGGCGAGCGGATCGCCGCGGCCCAGGACATCCCGCTGCCTTTTCTCGAGCACATCCTGGGCGAGCTCAAGCACGCCGGGATCGTTCGCGCCAGACGAGGCCGTCAGGGCGGCTACTGGCTCAGCCGGCCCTCCGACGCGATCACCATCGCCGATCTGATCCGTGCGGTTGAGGGGCCGATCGCCAACGTTCAGTCCGAGCCGCCTGAGTCGATCAGCTACCGAGGCAACGCCCGATATCTGCAGGAGGTCTGGATAGCCGTTCGCGCCAACCTGCGCTCGGTTCTTGAGTCGGTGACTCTTGCCGACTTGGTCTCAGGAAAGCTTCCAGCGGGGGTGCAGAGGCTCTCCGCCGATCCTGATTCCTGGACACCGCACCGCGGCCCCTCAAAGGGTGCCGGAGCCTCGCCGGTGGGTCGCGGATAGCCCGCTCAGACCCGCGCCCTGAGCCGCTGGCGTGCCATGGCAGTATGAGCCTGTGGGGCCGCAGAGTGGAACCATCTCCGGTTGCACGGAGATCTTCGTGAAAGCAAGGACGGCTCAGCCGTCTACCTCCAGGGACTCCTCGGGCGCGACGGTGCCAAACTGCGCGGCCCAAAGCCGACGGCGGGTGTCAACGCCGGTCGAGTGTTCAAACCGGCTTTGACATCTACTTCGCCTTCCGGTGGCCGCAGCTGGTGAGGAGAAGGGCGGCTTCGTCGGACCTCTTTCCGTTTTGGCCTGTCATCTTCACGCCCACGTGCTCGGTCGAGGCACAGAGGTTCGCGCTGTTTTCGAGCAGGCCCTCGCCGCCACCCTTGAGAGTCAGGGTGAGCCTGGAGAACGGTGCGTCGGGGAGGGCGGCGAAGCTGGCTCGAAGGCTACGATGGACGGGGTCGATGCGGCCATCGAGGTCGAGGTCGATCTGACCGTTCAGCGCCGCGACGAGGTCGGGGAGCTTGCGGGTTGAGGAGCGAAGGTAGACGGGGCCTTCGAGAGGCGCATTGAGGAGTGGAGTCATGGCCCAGGCGAAGCCGATCACCGAGCCCGGCGGGCAGCGTTCGCCGGGGGTCGAGCCTTCTGCGAAGACGGCTCGGGTACATGGATCCTGAAGATGGGCGCTGTCGATCAGCTCGCTCGGGGGCATGGTGAGCGCGACCCGCATGAGGTTGGCGCCTCCCTTGGGCATCTTCAGCACGGCGGTCAGCTTCGGATGGGCTCCGCGGTTGGCCTGCCCGGCGAGGCGCAGGGAAAGCTTCGGCTTGAAGGCGAGCTTGGAGCAATCTGCCGCCTGAAAGCGGCTCTGCTCAGAGGCGATAGCGCCAGCGGTGCTCGTCACGGTGGCCTGGATCGAGCTGGGCTTGCAGCTGGTCGGGTTGAAGATGAAGCCCTTGCGGTCGAGGTCCAGGCGGATCGTCCGGATCTGTAGAGGAATGCCGTCGAGGCTCTGGGGCAGCGGGTCGCTTTCTATGCTGAGCGAGGCGGTGCTCGGGTCGATGCTCAGCGTCGCCCTGACGATCACTTCGCCGAGCTCGAAAGGGCCGGCGAGAACTGGAACGGCGACGGCGAGTCCGTAGGGGGCGCCTCTGTAGGGAGCGGTGAGATAGACGCCGCCTTCGGAGTAGAAGGGGTTGAAGCCCGGCCCTAGACCGACTTCAACGGTGCCGATCCGGCTGTTTGCCGGGCAGCGGGCGGCTTCGGCCTGGGCCGCCGAGCAGATGCGGACCCTGGACAGCATGCCCAGCAGGCCCGGCGGGTTGCGCAGAGCGATCGAGCCCAGTTCTTCTGCTTCGCCCGTCCGCGTGATCGTCACGGTCTCGGGGCTGAAAGCGCCAGCCTGGTCGTCGACGGTGCGGGCGCTGAATGAGGGGCTGAAGGAGGAGGTCGCCTGGGCGGATGAAGTTGAGATGCAGCCGAAGGCAAGACTGCAAACCACCAACGGGAGCGCGGACCGCACGAGTCGGCGTTTAAACCTGGAGGCGGTCAATCGACGTTCACTCCGAAATGGTGACGCATGCGACCTCCAAAGGTGCTTGGTGTGTTGGCGTCAGCGTCTGTTTCAATCAAAAACAGGTCCCCTTTACTAGAACCACGAGCTGCGCTCGCAGCTGCGGTTCAGGTCGAGGCGGGCGATCAACCTGCCGCAGCTGGCACGGCGGTGAGAGGCAGTGGCAGGGGGGCTTCCACCCTGGCTTCGGGCGGGCGACGGCAGCCCGGGCTCGGGGGCAAGGAGCGCCAGGGCGCCGCGGAGCACCGCCTTCACCCGCTCGGCGAAGCTCGCCTCGGACTCACGGGCCGCGGCGATCGCGCACTCCAGCCGATCACCTGGCCGATCAGCTCTGGACTTGCGTGTGCTCTACGTTTGTTGCTGATGAAGAGCGATGCGCCCCAACCGCGCAATGCGGCACGCGTTCTCCTGCTTGACGAGCACGAGCGGCTCCTGCTGTTCCGGGGCGAGAGGCCGGAGACTGGAGCAGCGTTCTGGTTTCCGGCGGGTGGCGGCTTGGAAAAGGACGAGGACGCACGCGCGGCTGCAGTGCGAGAGGTGGCGGAGGAGACCGGGCTTGCCGACCTTCCGTTGGGCCGGGAGGTCTGGCGCCGCCGACATGTCTTCACCTGGCGCGGTGTCGAGTGGGACCAGCGCGAGCGGTGGTTCATGGCGCGGGTAGCTCACTTCGAGCCTGATTGCGCCGCGATGACCGAGACCGAGAAGGCCGAGCTGACGGCCGCTCGGTGGTGGACCGTGGAGGAACTGGAGGTGACGAGCGAGGAACTGGCGCCGCGGGACCTGGCAGCCCGGCTCCGCTCTCTGCTCACCGAGGGCCCACCGTCGACTCCGATCGACGTCGGCACCTGAGGGCGATGTAACCCGAACTGGTTGGGGATCACGGCGGCGCGCTGGTGGCAGAATCCGCGCCGGAGCCGCCCCGCTTGGTCCTAAACAGTCCCACGAGCACGCCCCTACCGGGATAGTACGCAGTCAAGTCGGCGGTAGTGGTGTAACCGCTCGTCAGTCCCTTCTCGCGGCTTGTAGTTCTCCGACCACCTCCCTTCCCTCCTCGCCCTGGTCCTTAAGGACCAGGGCGAGCGACTCCTCCGAGAGGTAGCGGCGGGTAACCAGCCACTCGTCGTTCTGCTCGATCAAAAGCGCTCCTACCAGGCGGATCACCGAGTCATCGTCGGGGAAGATCCCGACCACGTCGGAGCGTCTGCCGACCTCGCGGTTGACCCGCTCCAGGGGGTTGGTGCTCCGCAGCTTTGACCAGTGGGCTGCGGGGAAGCGGTAGAAGGCCAACAGGTCCTCCTCGGCGTCCTCGAGCAGCTCGGCGACCTTAGGCACGCTGGGAGCCAAGCGCTCGATCACCGCGCCGGCGCGCTCGCGGGCCTGCTCATGGCCCTCGGCGACAAAGACCTCGCGCAGCGCCGCGGAGACCATGCCGCGCTGGGCCGGGCGGCAGTGTTGGTGCATGTCCCTGACGAAATGAACGGCGCAGCGCTGCCAGGGGCAGCCCAGCACCCGCGCGATCGCCCCCTTCAGCCCCTCGTGGGCATCGGAGGCGCAGAGGCGGACACCGCTGAGGCCACGGGCGCGCAGGGAGCGCAGGAACTCGACCCAAAAGGCGCCCGACTCGACCTCGCCGACGTCGAGGTCGATCACCTCGCGTCTCCCTGACTCATGCACCCCGTAGGCGATCACAACGGCCTTGGAGCGCACGTGGCCATCGGATCGAACCTTGACCTGCTTGGCATCGAGCCAGAGGTAGGGGTACTCGCCTTCCAATGGACGCTCGCGAAAGGCCACCACCCGCTCATCCAGTGACCGACAGATCGCCGAGACCCGATCCTTGCTCATCCCCGAGATGCCGAGCTGAGAGACGAGGCGGTCGACCTTGCGGGTGGAGACCCCGTTGACGTAGGCCTCCATGACGACGGCCAGCAGGGCCTGCTCGGCGGGCCGGCGCGGCTCTCCCAGCCGCGGGATCGGTAGCCGTTTCGGTGGGTCGAGCGCTCCGCTGAAACCTCCCCACGCCCGGCACCGATCTCACCCGAGATCTCGGCCTCCATCAGCTCGCGGGCGACCAGCGCGACGGCGTCGCGGAGGAAGTCGGCGTGCTCGGTGATCAGAGTCTTTGCTACGACCTCGGCGGTCGTCATTCTCTGGCTCTCGGCCATCGTGGTGTTCCTTTCGTCGTTGACTTGCTGGTCAACCGACGAGTCTGGGGCCCGCGGTGGCCGGAACTTTTCCCGGCCCTACCTCGGGCTCGTTACACCACTTCTACCGACGCGACCTAGGACGCAGTGGTTGGCGCCGCCTTCGATCTCACCGATGACTATTTCCTTCGCTCAGCGTCCAGGGAGTCGAGCGGTGGTTTGGTTTGGTAAACGGGCTTGTGCGACGAGGCAAATTGGGGCAAGGCCCGATGCTGAGCTGCTCAGCCCACGACAGCCGGAGCTTCTCACTCAACCTCAGCCTGGGGAGGTCGGCGCTCTCGCCGCCAACGGGCGATCCGGCCACCGAGGGCGCTCAACAGCGCGCCGGCAATCGCAGTGACCAGCGCGAGCGAGGCTGGCGGGCTGCCGAGTGAGACCTTTGCGTGGGCGCCGGTGATCGCGTGGACCACCAGTAGAGCGATGCCATAGGTCAGGCCAGCGACGAAACCACGGCCGGCCCCGCCCCACCCGTTTCGGTGCTCGAAGCCGGCCACGATGGCGCCAATCGCGACGAGCACGGCGTATGCCCAGTAGGCACCGCTGGAGACTCCGACCAGCAGACCGGCAACCCCACCGGCCACGGCAGGGATCACACCGCCCAGCACGATCTGTACAGGACGCGGACGGTCACGAAACAGGACTGGCTCATACATAGGACTCCTCCCGGAGTTGTGGTTGGCTCAGCGCAATGCCTTGCCCCAGCTGGTGTGATCGCGCAGCTGCGCCTTGAGGACCTTGCCCGCCGGATTTCGCGGCAGCGGGTCCTCGCGCAGCGCTACGTACTGGGGAACCTTGAAGTCCGCGAGGTGCGCGCCGCCGTGCTCGATTACGGCCCCCAGGTCGAGCTCCTGCCCCGCAAGTGCCACGATCACCGCGCCGACCTTCTCGCCCATCATCTCATCGGGCACCGGCACGACGGCCACCTCGCCGACCCCCGGCGCTGCGGCGAGGACGTTCTCGACCTCGATGCAGTACACGTTCTCGCCACCGCGGTTGATCATGTCCTTCTTGCGGTCGACGATGTAAAGCAGGCCATCGGAGTCCACGCGCGCGAGGTCGCCCGTGTGCAACCAGCCGTCGCTGAACGCCTCCGCGGTGGCCTCCGGCTTTCCCCAGTAGCCCCGCACGACGTTTGGGCCGCGCACGAGCAGCTCCCCCACACCGCTCTGCGGGTCGACCTCCTCAAGCGCGAGGTCGATGACCGGCAGCGCAAAGCCGACCGAGTCGGCGTGCTCGGCGGCCTCCTCGTGGGGCAGGAAGGAGGTCAGCGAAGACGTCTCTGTGAGGCCGAACCCGTTGCCGACACGCGCGTTCGGGAACGCCGCTTGGATCTGGTGGACGAGGCTCTCCGCGATCGGCGCGCCACCGTAGGAGACCCAGGTGACGCGGCTGACGTCCAGCTCGGCGAACTTCGGATGACGCATCACGGCGTGATAGATCGCCGGCACCGAGACGAGCTGGTTGACGCCGTGCTCGCCAACGGCCTGGAAGAAGCCGTCGAAGTCCAGCGGGCCGGAGAGGATCTCGATCCGACCGCCGAGCTCCAGCACCGGGATCAGCTGGCTGTTACAGCCGGTGACGTGAAACAGCGGCACCGACACCAGCGTCGAGATTTCAGGGCCGGCGGAGCGCTCGGTGCGCAGGCAGCGAAACGCGTTCTCGCTGTTGGTCAGAAAGTTGGCGTGGGTGATCATCGCGCCCTTGGGGAACCCGGTCGTGCCGCTC
The DNA here is from genome assembly GCA_963743285.1 of uncultured Solirubrobacterales bacterium. Taxonomy (GTDB): domain Bacteria; phylum Actinomycetota; class Thermoleophilia; order Solirubrobacterales; family 70-9; genus CAVUPF01. Next base: position 135,140 of record CAVUPF010000005.1, on the reverse strand, counting down.
GTGTAGAAGATCGCCGCCAGCTCGTCCGGTCCCAGGTCCTCTGCCGCGACCGGCTCGCCGTCGGGCAGTACGGCGCCCGGAGCGAAGGTGTAAGACGCCCCGGAGTCCTCAAGGACGTAAGCGACCTCCTCCTCGGCCAGGCGCGTATTGACCGGGACGACCACGTCGCCGAGCATCTGGGCGCCGAAGAAGGCGAGCACCCAGTCGATCCCGTTGCCCAACCTGATCGCCACGCGCCCACCGCGCTCAACGCCCGCGGCTCGCAGGCCACCGGCGACGCGCAACGCGCGCTCCCAGAGCTCCCCATAGCTGATCGACGGGCCTCCGACCTCGACCAGCGCTATCGCCGCGGCGTCGCGCTTAACGCTCGCGCACAGCATCGCCACCAACGACGGTGGGTGATCGATATATCGCGCGATCCCCTCAGCGTCGCGCTTAACGCCGGTCTGATCGAACGGGCTGCGTCCCCGGGGCAGTGGCTCTGGCACTCGCGATCACTCCTCTCCAGATTGGCGGCTGCGGCGCTGGGATCACTTCTCGGGATGAGTGAGCGATGGGGTGCGCTCAGGCCCAGTCGAAGGGCTGCGCCCACCCCCCGTGATCCGATCGGCGAAATCGGCAAGCGCGGGGCCCGTGCCCTCAAAGCTGGCGCCCTGCATCTCCTTACGCACTCCCCTGAGGATGACGCGATCGACGAGCCGGCCCGGTAGGTAGCGCGTCAAGGCGACGGTCAGCTTGCCGGTGCGCGTGGTGATGATGTCCCGGGCAGGAGGATCGTCCAGCGCCGCCCGGGCGAGCGCGAGCACAGCGGACTCGAGGCTCTCCTCGGGCGAGGAGACCTGGATGCCGAACTCGATCGAGTCCTTGTGTATCGGGGTGCGGATGAACCCCGGATACACGGTCGTGACGGAGATCGCATCGCCGTGCTCGAGACGCAGCGCCTGGGAGTAGGCGCGAACACCGTGCTTGCTCATCGCGTAGGCCGCCGCGAAGGGCAATGCCACGAAGGCCATTCCCGATGCGACGTTGACGACCCGTCCGCGGGACTCTCGCAGGGCTTCCAGCGCGGCGCTCGTCACGCGCCAGGGGCCGAGCATGTTGACGTCGATCACCGCCAGCGCCTTGGGGTCGGGCGCCAGGCCGGCACTCTGCGGCGTCGCCAGACCGGCGCAGTTGATGAGGACGTCCAACCCGCCCCCCAGACGCTCGATCGCCGCGGCAACCGCTTGATCGACGGAGGCCTGATCACGGACGTCGCAGGCGATCAGCTCCTCTCCCTGCTCGGCGTTGAGATCGAGCCCCACCACGCGAGCCCCCCGGCGCACTAGCTCGGCCATTGTGGCCTGGGCGATGCCACTCGCAGCGCCGGTGATGATGATCCGCTTCGCGCTCATACCGTGGCTAGGCCGCTGGCAGCAGGCCCTCGTCGAAGGCCGGCAGCGGCTTGATCAGGGGCTCGAGCAGCGTGGCGGCCTGCTCGGTGCTCAGCACCTGATCCGGATCGAGCTTGATCAGGTCATGCTCGCTTTCGTCGTACTCCCAAACGTTCTCACCAACCAGACGACCTCGCTCGTCATAAGGCCAGAACATCGCGACCCGGCCCTTGAGCAGGTACATCGCGTCTGCGTCCGCATCGATCCCGCCGGCGATGAGGGCCGAGCCCAGGGTCTGCTGGTAGCCGACCATGGTGCTGGTGATCATCCAGTCGCCGACCGCGACCGTCTCGTTCTCGTTGTAGAAGATCGATTGATTGGTCTCGGCCCAGAGTCGGTAAAGCGGTTCCACCTGCTCGCGGCCTTCGAGGGTCATCGGCGGCTGGCCGACCATGTTGAAGCGGTAGATGGGCCTCCCGACGGTCATCTCAGGAGCGAAGATCTCCTCGAAGCGTCCCGCATGCTCAAGATTGCGGTGGCGGTCGTAGGCTTGCAGGAGATAACGATGGCGGGGGTTCTCGGTGACCTCGATCAATCGCTCGACGGCGACGTTGGTCTTGGTGATGTCCAACGCGAGCATCGTGATCCTTTTCTTTGTCATTCGGCCGTGACTGGGCCGGTTTTGCCCTCAGCGCACCAACGGATAGACGCAGTAGTAGGCCGAGGGCTGGGTCGGTTCGTATTCCTCGGGGGATCCGACCCCGTCGACGATGATCGTCCGGTAGGAGCCGCCGGTCGTATTCGAGTAGAGATCGTCGGTGTATTGGTGCTGGGAGGGTTCGGTGCCGGTGCCCAGGTAAAGGACGTCTCTTGTTGAGTAGAGCTGCATCGGGGTCGGCAGGTAGCCGCCCTTTGAGGCGCAGGCTTCGGCGGCTTCTTCGAGGTTGTTGGCGACCGGGTTTGAGTGGGTGTCATAGCAAAGGCCCCTGATCAGGGTTGTGCCTGAGGGACAGCTTGCGGAATGGCCGTTGACGGCGGCGGCGTCGGCGGCGTTGGTCGCGTTGGCTGCTTGGGGCACCGTGCCGAGGGCGGAGAGTTTGATGTTGGCGCCGGTGATCGTTTCTTCGGCGATCTTGCCTCCCGAGACGGCTCCGTTGGCGATCTTGCCGCCGGTTACCGCCTTGGCCTTCAGCTGGCGGGCGCCGACGCTGTTGGGGGGGACCTGGAGGGCGGCGTAGGCGGAGCCACTTAGGGCCACCACCAGGGCGGTGATCGCGACGATCATCGCCGGTGAGGGCACCCCGATCCGGCGCTTTCTTTGTCCTTGATCCATATCTGTCTCCTCGGTAGTGACTGGTGGGCCTGTTTCGGCGGGTCTCAGCGCCGGGCGCGCTTGTGGCGCTTGACCTTGTGGCGCTTGGTCTTCTGCTTGGCCTTGCAGGCGGTCTTCGCCTTCACCTGCTGGGTCAGCGTCTTGCCGTTCTGTCCCTCGATTTCGACCGTCGAGGTGACCGGGGCGGAGCAGAGGCTCTGGGTGTTTGAGAGGTAGCCCAGCTTGCCTCCGTAGAGGCTGAGGCGGAAGTGGCCGATCGGCACGTCGGGGATCACCGGGATCGTCGTCTTCAGCTCACCGTTGTTGATCGTCTTTGATTCGCCCTCGGGCATCACCGTCACCTGGCCGCCGAGGATGAAGACGACGTGGGGCAGGACGCCGCCGCCCAGGCCGGTGACCGCGTAGGCGTTTCCTTCCAGGGGATGTTCCAGCAGCGGGGTTTCGTCTTTGACGGTGCCGATCGCCGCTTTGCCCTTGCACTGATCGGTCGCGAGTTCGGTCTTGTCGCAGAGGTTGCCGAGGTGTTCCTGGTCGATCTCGAAGGCCCTCGGCAGGGTTACCGATACCGATTTGAGGTTGGCGTCGCCGGGGGTCGTGTTGAGGTTGAACTGCAGGCCCGGCTCCTTGCCGCGGGCGGTTGACTTGCGGCCGTCTAGCTGGCTGATCGTCATCTTGGGCGTGAAGTTGAGGGCGGAGCAATTGACCGCGTGAAAGTAGGAGGAGAAGCTGGCCGGCGTCCCCTCATCGCCGATCCCTTCGGAATCAACGGAGAATGGACTACAGTTGGTCGGGTTGATCATGAAATTGGGACGGTTTATGTTGACCCGGATTTCGCGCAGCCGTAGCGGGATCCCGCCGATGATCTCCGGCACCGTTTCAGAGTCGGCGATCACGTGGGCGTCGGTGGGATCTACATGCAGCGCAACTCGAACCACCACGGTGCCATAGTCGTAGGGACCCGCAATTGCCGGAGTGATCGCCACCAGCGATAGCGGGGCGCCCTGGAAGGGACCGGCCATATAGATCTTGCCCACCGCGTGGAACGGATGGGATCCCGGACCGGCCGAGACATTGCTCGTTCCGATTTCACTCGGTGCCGGACAGCTCGGCTCGGCCTGCTCGACTTTGCCCAGCGTTTCAGCCGCTCTGAGAATGTCTGATTCGGGGCAGTAGGTGACGCCGTGCAGGTTCGCTGTCAGGCCTGGGGGCATAGTAAAGTTCAGCTTGCCGAGGTACTGATCGCCGTCTTCGCGGTTCAGCTTTAGGCTGAAGGAGGAGAAGGCGCCGGCCACGGGCGTGGCGGTCCCCGCTTCCAGAGTTGGTTCGAAGGGGCGAATCTGGCCCGGGCATTCGGTTCCGTGCGGCCCCGATTCGAGACCAAAGACTTGAGTGGAGGTTTGATCCGCGCGCGCCGCATCCCAGGGGAAGAAATCGCCGCTGACTGTATAGATCGTGCACGCAATCGGCGTAGCCATCAACGCCCGTTCGCCGGAGAACAGATGAAGCTGGAAGGATTCAAAGGGAAGCTGCGGCAAATTTTCAAAGTAGGCCGCAAGTTGGCCCGTTTCACGGTTGGGTTTGAACATACCAACCAACTTGATGTTCATGCCAGACCCCGACGCGACCATGAATAGCCGGTATTGGTTACTAGGTTCCGGTTGACCTATATAGACAGAGCCTTCGAGCGGTGCGTTTAACGTCGGCGAGCCGATCTCGAAGGTGCCGATCTTCGATTGGTCTGGGCAATCGGCGGGACCTACCGAGCCGAAGTTAGCTTCGGCGTTCGTGCAGTCACCCTGGCCATCTGCCGCGTCAGGATTTATCGTGAAACCCGGCGGGAATGTCACAATCGAAGACCTAAGCTCCGACGGAGATGCCGCGTGGCCCTCGAACTGGGGCGCTCTCAGTTCGAGATTTAAACCAGATGGAGCATCGGTTTCAGTCGTGGTCGGGCTCGCTTCGAGCACAGGGTTGAATGTCTCGCCTTCACAACCCACGATTGCCGGGTAGCTAGATTGCGCCGTCGAGCGGCTATTGGGTTCCTGATAGGTCTGCACTTCCAGGGACGTGGCCAACGACGCGCCGGTGCAGGTCGTCGGATTGTCGGTGAACGGCCTGCTAGGTACATTTGCAACTTCACCTAACGTGCAACTCGTACCAGCTATGCCCACGCATCCAGCCGGTTCACCGGGAGCACCCTTCGGAAACCTTTCAGCGTGGTGGGTTTCTTCGGCAGGAAAGCCCCACAAGGCAAGGCTGGCGGCAGCTAGGGGGGTCAGTTGCGTTATGTCTTGGACCGTAAAGCTAAGCCCATAGTCTCCATTCGTTCGAACGGCAACGGGAATGTCTATCGGAAGGTTGAGCGTCGGCACAATGAACGCAAAGAGCGCACTTTGGCCTGCGCCGGGGACGAGGTCGTAGATGGGGGCAGTTCCAAGCAACTCGGGTTCTATCTTTCCAGTTAGAACAGCCCTGGTCGTAGCGGGAATGATCGTATGATCAGAACCATACACCGCGGTACCCTGCGCGTTTTTCGTGTGCACCAGGTAATGATAGAGAGTATTCGCAGTAAGATCGGAGCCTTCCGCGTTAACTTCAGTCGTGGCAGGGAAGGGAGGCGAAGGGGAACACGGAGCGACATGACCATAGGCGGTCGATTCACCATATTCAAAGGTGCATTCGGTGATTTCGTCGCCTGCGTAACTCGAATAAACGGTGATCACACCGGCCTGCGAGTCTGGGGTGCATTCATTCACAGCGAATGCAGCCGATGGGCACTCCGTGATCGCGTTAGTGTTGCCGAAAAGTCCCGATGGCGCATTGAAAGTAATATCCTTAGCCGCCTCAGGGTCCCCCGGAGCCTGGAGCGCAAAGTTGGTTTCTAGGTTCGGATGACCTCCAGCCTGCGACGTAGAACTCGTAGTAGTGAACGATTCAATTTTCTCTTCGGCCAACGCTCGTCCAGGAAACGCAGTGAGAACAAGGAGACTTATGGCCAGGCTAGGTATCAGGTACAGAGCGAGACGCACCCGCGAACATCCACTCATCTCAGCTTGGAGGTGTATCACCGATGACCTCCGTTGTGCAGCTTCCTGGCCTTTTTCTGATGGCGCCTAGACTTGTGGCCGACAACCTTCCGTACGCACTTACCATTTTTGGACTTAAAGGCCCTTCTGCACTTAGCCGTCACCTCATTGCCGCTACTTCCGGTGTTGACGTGAATGTCGGGCTGAGGCGGCGCGGGACTGCTCGGTCCGTGGCACTCGTCGGAGGCCTTGCATGGGACCGGTGGTGGTATGAATTCGAATCCACCTAATTCCCGAGCGTCATAGATCTTGACGGTATACCCATTTTCGTCCTGAGGCACAAGTTTGTCTCGCGTAAAAAAGTACGCATTAGCGCCGTTGGCGCTAACTCCGAGCAAAGTCGCATCAAACGGGCTGGATCCGGTGGACACCAGATCTACGCATCCATCCTGCAGTTGACACTCATAGTTGCCTTCTGCCGTCACTGTGCCGTCTGACTCCCACTCATAAACATCCTTGCGTTCATCGCCATCACGCTCGACGAGCGGCTCAGCCGTAGTAAAGAAGACCCGGCCGTCGTCGGTGAGGCTGAGGCCGATGGGCGCCAGGCTGGCGTCACTTCTCGCCGCGGTACCGGTGGGATCACATGATGCACAATTAAGTTCTCCGGTCGCGCTGTCAAAGCGATAGATCTCGAGGTGCCCGGCGTTTTCGTAGGTCTCCTCGATGGGCTGAGAGGTGCTAAATACAGAGAACTGGCCATCTGGCGTGACCTCAAAGTCGCCGGAGCGATGCACACCGGCTTCGGTGACTGCGTCGATAACAGTGGGGTCGTCTGCGGCCAGAGTGGCCACAAAGCGCGGGGCACCACCCGGCGTCACAATGTACAAATTAGGCTGGTTTTCGGTACCTTGGGCCAGTCCATCCAGTTGCTCAGGTGAGAGAAAGTAAAACGTTCCATTCGATGCGGCAACTCCTCCTCCTCCTCCGATTGCCACAACGCTGCAGGTATCACCGGCTCCGGCTGTATTCCAGTGAGGACCGCTTGAGTTTGAAACTGGGTGGCAAGAGGATGAGTCGCCGGGTTTGCCTGCTTCTTCCGTTTCACCTTTTGAAATCAGGGTCAGATTGGCACTAGTTTCGGATACATCGGCCTGGTAGATATCATCGCCGCTGTGTGCTTCCTCTTCGTGGGTAAGGTGTTCTTCGGAGGAGAAAAAGACCTTGGAACCATCTGAGGTCATGCCGTCAAATAAAACCCCTTTTGATGCACCTGAGGTGAGATCGATAGTTTTGGGCGAGTCGTCTATATCCATGTACAAATGCCAATAGATGTCGTTGCCTGGCCCTTCGGAGACCTTCTGGCCCAAGAGGATGTGGGAGCCATCACTAGAAATATCAAGCTCGGAAATCCCATTGGAATCTTTAGGGGCGTGACATTCGCCTTCGCCGGCGCTCTGTAGGCAGGGAAGAGGCTGGCCTTCCACTTCTGAAGAATTTGATACGACGTGTGTTTCATCAGTCTTGAGGTTCCGGTCATAGATCGAGACGGGACCGCCCGAATTGCCGCTGGACGCGAACTTGGCGGTTGAACCAAATATAAGATGTTCTCCGTTCGCGGAGAGACTATTTGCGACGTATCCGTCAGGACTGGCGCTCGCCGGCGGTGTCGGAAGGCCCGCTTCCGCCACCATGCCCTGGACCAACATGCCATCGGGGAGTCGCAGTGGAATCCCGGTGTAGCCGCCTTCAAAGCAGGGCGAGCAACCCCCAGCGCTGCCGAAGGCAAAGGTTTCGAGGTTCGAGTCCGCGCCAGATGGGACGGAGCTGAACGGCGCGGCTGAGAAGGGGTTGTCAGCAGGCACGCCGACGTATTCGGTAGTCCAACCGCCTGGCGTGCGGGTAGCCACGTAGGGATCAGGACCGCGATTGGTGGGATTGTTAGTGCCGGGTATGGCGCCGCCGTGCATCGCGTATAGGACTCGCGAAGGATTCTCGGCTTCAGGATAGCTTGGGTAAGGCGTCTGCCCGGCAATTAGATCCGATTCGACGTCATAGCCGTCGCTATTGGCAGTAGACACCAACTCATATGCCCTGCAATCAGGGAGTAAGGCCGCACTGGTCTGCTGGCGAACGTGCGCATTGGGACACGAATCGTGGAATTGGAGAAATGGATAGGTGGTAAAGGTTCGATCTAGTCCATAGGTCGTCCCGATAACATTAGTGGCCACCACGCGCCAGTAGTACGTGGTCCCATGGGTGAGATTGCCCAACTGCACACTCACGCTTTGATAACTCGTAGCCGAGGCGAGTTCGCCGGACGGGATTGGAGTGCTAATGCACGCACCCGGATGGGTTTCACAATCCTCAGTACCATATTCAAACTGATATTTTGTGTTCGTACCGCCGGGGTCTATTTCGGCGCGAAGTTGAGCTAGATCCGACTGCACGACGGTGGGCGCCTCGCCAGTAATGCCTGGAACGATCGGAGGGGTAGTAAATGGCTGGTCTTCTCCCACGGTCGTTCCCGATTCGTTACTCGCGACAAATTGGTAATGATAAGTCGTTCCGGGGAGCAGGTTTGCTAGCGGGACAGCTATCTTTGTTGGTCCCACCGGAGAGCCCCCGTCGACGCCAGGTGGTATTTCTGTCGTATTACCATAGGAGGTTGTTTCCCCCCAGTTAAAGTAGTAATGCGTGACTGTCCCATTACCCACAAACGAGCCATTAAGGTCTACGCTAGTCCCGGTAAGGTTCGTTGGTGCTTCAGTCGCCAAACCAATCACGTAATGAGGCGTGACCGTTCGATCGAACCCACTATGACTTCCCTTGGCATTTGCCGCAACTAGCCGATAGTGATACGTGACTTCACTCGTGAGGCCAGCTATTTTCGCCGTAACTTCCGTCGCACCCGTGTAAGGAGTGGCTTGTTCGCATGGCACGCGACCCAGACTGTAGGAGGTATCTTCGCCATATTCAAAGTAGCATTCCGTGACGCTCCCGCCATCGAGCGGATCAACAGTTCCCGTAAGCGTCGCACTCGTTTGCCCCGGTTCGTCGATCAGTCCAGATATTACATTCGGAACCACTGTTGCACCAAAGGCGGCGACATTCCTAGCGCTGGTGTTCGCAACGTAGACCATTTCTGTCGTTGCATTGACAGATATACCCCCGGCGCCTTCGAGGCTCCCAGCTCCAAACGATTCAACTGCTGGGCAGAAGTCTCCGCAATTGAATTCCAGGCGGTTGACGGATCCACCTCCTTCGTCGATAAACAGTTCGTTTGTCGACGGATTGATTGTAAATCCACTTGGTCCGCCCCCGATATAGGCAAGTAGGTTTCCGGTATCACTGAACTTCTCAACCTGCCCGTTAGCGTTATAAAGATTGTCTTCACCGTCAATTGCTAGACCAAGACGGCCGGGACTGTAGGGGGCGCCAAATATGTCGTGGAGTTCGCCATCCGGCTCATACCAGCTAATTTCAGATGGTGACCCCGCGACATAGAGATTCCCACTAGGATCAACTGCAATCCCTTGGAGTTCGGCGAATGGGCCGAGTTGACCGTTGGCTTCTCCGTTAGGCCCAGCATCCCCCCAACTCGTAATGAGGTTGCCTGAGGAATCAAACTTGGATACCTTGTTGTCTTCGGTATCCCCGACATAGATATCCCCTTCGGTCGAGCTGTTGTCAACTGCCACGAACGTCGGAGTTTCAAATTCGCCAGGTGAAGTTCCGGATTTCCCGGCCTGGCACGTATCACCAGAGGCTACAGTGCAGATGTTTCCTCCCGTAGTCTGATCGACAGCCTTGCCAATCATGAGCAAGAAGTTGCCGGCAGAATCGAACTTCTCAACGCGATGGTTTGCTGGGTCGGTGACCCAGACATCGCCGCTCGAGGCGTCGGAGGAGTTGTCGACTGCAACGTCGGTAGGATTCGAAAGGGCGTTGGTACCTGAGCCGCCGAAATATGTTGGAGGAGAGGTGTGGACGTTAAACGCCCTCGCCGGTGAGGCGGTAAAAGCTAGAGATCCGGCCGTCGCAATAGCGACGATTGCCGAAATGGCGCGACCACCCCTACGCAGCGCCCTCCTAGCATGGCCGGCTCTTCGGTATAGGGCTAAAGGCGCCATTGCTCATGCCTTCGGTCCGAGCGGGAATGCTTCTTGTGACGGCGATTCGCCGCTGTGTGCCTACAGGGAGTGCCAAGAAGGAGGCGATCGTTGACCATTATGCCATTCTGGCCCACTATATTTAGGGTCAATCGATGCGGGGCATGGCAGAGATTGCTGCTATTTACCAGTAGCCCCTTCCCGCCCCCGTCGAGGCTGAGAGAGAATTTGGACACTGGAGCATCGGGAACCGTCGCAAAAGTGGTCTTGAGTCCGCCATGAACCGTACTGATTTTCCCAACAAGAGTGATATCGATCTGGCCGTTTAGGGCCGCAACCACGTCGGGTAGGCCACTCGCGTTTTCTGGATCCGAACGCAGGTAGACCTGGCCTTCTAGAGGCTTTTCGAGCAGCGGTGTTTCGGCCCTTGCGAACCCGATCACAGAACCGGCGGGGCAGTGTTCACCAGCGGTCGTTCCTTCTCTGAACTGCACCCGAGTACAAGGACTCTTGATGTGAGCGTTATCAAGGAGCTCGTTAGGGGGTAGGGTGAGAGCGACTTTGGCGACGTTTGCATAAGCGTTGCCACTCGGATAGGAGAGTTCGCTGTGTAGAGCTGGGTTTCCGTCGTGCTTAGTCGAACCGGTGACGCCGACGGCGAGCTTAGGTCCGAATGCGAGAGAGCGGCAATTGGCGACTTGAAATGGAACGTTCGCAGTCGCGACGGCGCCTTCTTCTCCGAAGGCTTCGGTGTCAACAGAAAAAGGATCGCAATTCGTCGGATTAAGGACGAAGTTCGGGCGGTTCAGGTTGAACCGGATCGAGCGCAGGCGCAGCGGGATGCCTTCAAGGATCAACGGTAAGGGGTCAGAGACCGCCGTGATCTGAGCCGTTTCGGGATCGACTTTGAGCGCCACCCGAACGACGACGTTACCGAGGTCATATGGACCCGAGACAGCTGGAGTGATAACGCCTAGGGATAGCGGGGATCCTTTGTAGGGTCCGGCTAGGTAGACCTTGCCCGACAGGTAGACGGGGTGTGTGCCGGCACCCGTTCCTACCTGGGCCGTGCCGATCTGAGATGCGATTGGGCAACTCGGGTTTGCCTCCTCATCAAGCCCTGAGTAACTAGACTGTGCCGCCCCATCGAGATCGTCATCAGAGCAGTAAGGGACCCCCTTCAACGTAGCCGATAACCCCGGCGGCGCTTTCACGTTTAGCGCGGTTAAATCCTGATCTCCGTCCGGGCGGGTGAGTTCAAGTGAGAAGGGGGAATGGGCGCCGGCAGTGGATTCGGACACTCCAGCGGAAAACGATGGGCTGAAGGGACGCGGCATAACTGGGCATGCGCCACCGTTTGGCCCTTCTTCGATCTTGAAATACTGGGTCGAGGTCTGAGTGGAGAGCGAGGCGTCCCAAGGCGTAAAAGTACTTTCAACCGCGTAGCTGCCGCAACGGGTCGGAGTCGCCAACAGGCCTCGTTCGGAGCCGAAGAAGTGCAAGTTGAACTCGGTGAAGGGCGCCTGCGGAAGGCTAGGAAAGGAGGTCACCAACTGGCCCGTTTCGGAGTCCGGCTGCACCGAGCCTAAAAGCTTGACGTGCGTGTCGAAACCGTTAGCCGTGAGGATTAGCCGGTAGCGTTCTCCCGGCTGGGGATCGCCGATATAGATTCCTCCAGTGATTGGGGCTGGCAGCGCCGAACTGTCAAGAGTGGCAGTGCCAACCTTCGCGAATTCAGGACATTGGGCTTCTTCCTCGGTCCCGAATCGCGCTTCAGCTCCCGAGCACGAAGTCTTACCATCGGCTGCATTTGGGTTGATCGACATTCCCTGCGGCAGCTTCACTGTCAAAGAACGAATCTCCGAGGGTGAGGGCTGCGACGGGCTCTCCTCCTGTGGGACACTCAAGTCGACGTCGAGGCCAGAAGCCGAATCGGCTTGCTTGGTCGTGGGCTGCGCGTAGAGACTTGGATTGAAGCTCAGTTGATCGCAGCCGGTCGTGGCGGGATATTCCGAAGAAGTAGAACTGATGCCGTCCGTGTAAGCCAAAAGTTCGAGCGAGGTGCTGAGCGGTTCGCCGCAGCTAGTAGGGTTGTCAAAGAACGGATTGAGTTCGCTACTCGAAGAATTCGGACCAAAGCACGGCCATGGACCGTCCGAGCAACGTCCTCCCCCAATTGGCGCCCGTTCGGCATTGTGACTCGGCTCAGCGGGCACGCCCCATAAATCTAGATCCTGTTCGTTGAAGACAATGGTCTGCGGGATACCTGCAGCTGTCGCATCTAAGCCATAGTCCCCACCGGTCCGGGCGCTCAGTACTATATACAGTGGAGTATTCGCCAGAGGCTCAATGAACCCAATTACCCCGGCTTGATCAGGAGTTGGTTCCACGTTGTAGACGGCCTCATGAAACAAGCCGCTGGTGAAATTGACGGCCGCCACACCGATCTGGGTGGAAGGGGAACACTTTTCGAGTGCGAAATTAACACGCGTACACTGCGGAACCGCATGTGGATTGCCGGTTAGACCGGCCGGTAATAGATTCGTAACAGTCTCAGCATCCTGACAGAAGCATTCATTCGCAAATTCCTCAATAAACCGTTCCGCAAAGGCGAGCCTCGTCACTATGTCGGGGTGCCCACCCGCCTGGGTCGTCGACGGCGTCGCCGAATATCCAAAGATTGGCAAGCTGCCCGGACGTTCGGAATCCGTATCCTCAACGAACATATGGTCCTGTCCATACCAGGTGCCACTTTCATTGGACACGGTAATCCGGTAGTGGTAAGTGCTCCCGATCTGAAGACCTCGCAACTCAGCACTGACATCTCTGTAATCGAATTCCCCAGAGCCGGGCCCTCCGCCTTCACACGGCACCGATCCTTGGCTGTAGACACCTTCTTTGAAGCCATATTCAAAGAGACAGCTGAAGCTTCCTTCGGGGCCTTCCACATGCCCGTACACCGTCGCCGTTTGAGCCAGGACATCTGATACTGCCGAACCAGTTTCTGGAAAAACGGTTGGAGCGACGGCCACTGCATTCGTAGGGACGAGAGCGCCAACACCCATAAATATTCCAAAACATACGGCAACTGCGCTTAAGTACTGCAAATATGCGCGAACATACTCGGCCGTGATCCACCGGGCGACCCGCTCGCTCAGATCCAATATATGAGTCGCGCACCACATCCATCGGAACGTCTGACTCAGTCTCATCGCCGGCCTCTATGTATCCGGACACCCCGCCGCTTTCTACGAGCAGTGGTCTTGTGCTTATTGGCCTTACGCTTGTGCTTATGCGCCCTATGATTCCGATGGTGATTATTACCGCCTGGCGTACTGTTGACATTCTCATTGGCGCCCAATTCTGTGTCGCTGCCGTTCTGAAACGACGCTTCCGGACTGCTGCCCGCCCCATGGCACTCGTCGGCCGCTTCACACGGCGCGGCAGGCGAAAGATAAGGGAAGCCGCCGTCAGTTCGAGCATCGTAGAACTTGAGTTGACTGCCGTTGCGATCCTGGCCAACCAAGGTGTCATAGGTAGAGAAGTAGACGTTTGTTCCGTTTCCTGACACCCCCACCAATCCGGCGATAAACAGGTCGTTGTACTCACCTGCTGCAAGGCCGGCGCCGGTAACTCTTTCTTTTGAACTGGTTCCCGACGAGATCAGCTGAGCGTGTCCTTCTACATACTCATAGACGTCACGGAGACCGTCCGTATCCTCAGGAACAAGCGAATCACCTGTGCTGAAGAACGTTCGCCCGTTATTCGTCATGAATAATCCGTTGCTGCTTGCTTCCACGTTTGTAGTCGGAGGTTGACCGTTAGGTCGACAGGAGACGCAAATCAGCTGTTCCGTTGACGGCTCATACCTGTACATCTCAAGGTAACCATGATTGTTATAAGAAGTCACCTGGCTCGTGGTCAAAAACGCCATATAGCTGTCCGTTGGTGATACCTGCATCCGGACAATCGGCCCAACGCTGCACCAGCTACGTTCGGCAGTTTCGCAGTACGGCTGCGGACTGACTGTCGTCACGTATTGGAGGCGCTGGTCCCGATATAGGTAAAGATTCTCCTGCCCATCTATACCGCTGCTTCCAATAAGTTGCTCGGGTGAAAAGAAATAAATATCTCCATTCGCGGCCGCGATTGAATTGTCGGAGAGACCGCTGCCTAATAGATCACCGTATGTAAATGTCCGGGTCCCGTTATAAAAGCCGTTGTTTTCGTAAGTCTCAATTCCGCATGATGTAGTCCACGACGCGTCGCAAGACGAAGTGTCACCGGGGTTGCCAGGTGCATCATTAGTTTCCCCCTTCGAGATTAGAGTAAGTGGAGGTTCGCGCTTTTCTTCCATTTCTGCGCTCCACATGAATAAACTCGACCCGGCGTGGTCTTCGTCTTCATGGGTTAGATGTTCTTCGGATGTGAAGTACACATTTGAGCCGTCGGGAGTCATTCCGACGTAATTCACCGCATGACCCTCGGATACTTCATAAGTAACCGCGTCGTTGACCCTCATGTAAAGAATGCTTGGGGGCCGGACAGGGCATTTGATCGATTGACCAAAGATGTCGCAAGTTTCTTGGGATACCGACCTCGCGGCCATCACAATCCGCGAACCATCGCTGGATACAGCCGGAACCGCCAAGGATTCAGCGTCGGGAGACGTATCGCCGGGTTGAATTTCAATTGGCGCTCCGTCTGCCTGAAACGACACAGGAGCGGCAGCATTAGTATCCGTGTTGTTGTCAACCAGGGTGAGAGCGGGCGGTTCGCCATTTTGAAACACGAAATGCGAAAAATCTGCTGACTGATTAAATTCAAAACTATGTTGCGCAGAGTAACCTGGAGCTGTTGGCCATTCACCCAATGAGTTTCCGTCTGACGACCATGCATGCGGAGTGAAATTGTATTCGGGCTGCGGGCCGCTATTGCTTTTGTCGCCGTCGTTCCAATCGAGAAACTCATTCATGTCGCTATCTGCCCGTACTCCCGCCGGCGAATTCAGCACAGCAGCAGCAGTCGGTTCATTGGGTGGTGCTCCATCCTTGAGAGCTTGGTCTGATGGAAAACCGACGTATTTTGTAATCCAGCCTTCGTCGGTTCGCGTAGCCACGTATAGGTCTCCAAAATCATTTATCGGACTACCCGTGCCTGGTATCGTGCTCAGAAGCCCACCGAAGGCGAACCGTGGGGGCGTCGTTTCTTCAGCAGAATTTGGCCCCTCTGGAAAGAGCGTCGTCCCTCCCGCGTCAGCTGGTGACACTAGCTCGTAAGCCCGGCAGTCAGGTAGATAGCTTGAATTAGTAATCTGGCGAAGGTGTGTGTTCGGGCAGTGCGGAGGGTAGAAGCCGAATGTTTGATCTTCGCTTGCGGCAGAGCCATATTGATTTTCTGCAACTACCCGAAAATGATACGTTACTCCGGATTGGAGGCCAACGAGCGCCGCCGATACACTGCGATCTGAGCGACCCTCGCCGATGTCTTCTGGTTGAATTGGCGTCGCGGTCCCATACGATGCATCGGGTCCATATTCAAAGTAATACGTCGTTTCCCCACCTTGGGGATTTATCTCGGCTGTCAGTTCGGCCGTTGTCGCTGTGATGTTTGTTGACGAGAGGCTGTCGATCGTCGGCTTGCTAGGGGTCACAAACGTTTCGTCTTGTCCATAAGTTGTGCCCAGGCTATTGCTTGCAACTATTCGAAAATGGTATGTCACCAGCGGTTGCAGGCCGGAAATCGTCACCGGCGCAACGGTCTGCGGTCCCGTTGGCGATCCGGCGCTATGTATTTCCGTTGTCTGGCCGTAGCTCGTATCGGTACCGTACTGATAATAATATGTTGTTTCTTCGCCGTTGCCGATGAAGGATCCGTGCGCAACTGCACTGGTATTAGTGAGGTTGCTTGCGGGTTCCGTAGTGAGGTTCGGCACAAAATTGGGACGAAAGACGCGATCTGCACCCTTGCGCGTGCCTTCTTCGGTGTTTAGGACGATTCGGTAGTGGTAGGTAGTTTCACTTACAAGTCCAGAGATATTTGCGCTGGCTTCCGTAGGAGATGTATATGGAGTTGCAGGTTCGCATGGAATGTGAGGGGAGCCGTAGGAGCTGGTCGTGCCATATTCGAAGTAGCAGGCCGTAATCGGTCCCGCAATGCTCGGATCGACTGTGGCTGTGACTTTCTCTGAAGTAGGGGTCAGATTTGTGACTTCTCCATATGTGATCTTGGGAAGATGTCGATCTGGAGTAAAGATGTCAACGGTTCCGTGTAAGCGATCGGCCACATAGACGTAGCCTTCAGAATTGACAGAAATGCCTCCTGAGAGTTCGTTAAATGGTTGGCTTGGTGACGTGCCGGTGATTTGACCTAGGTAGGTACCGGTCGAGGAAAATTCATCGACGACGTCCTTTTCGCTGTCGACGATAAGAACATTTTCGGTCGTCGGATCGACTGCGACTCCGGTAAGTTCTCCAAAACCCCCCGACACTTCGACACCCGTGAAGGCGCGAAGGAACGCTCCGCTTGGTTCGTACTCGTCGACTTCGCTGTGGACCGGTTCCACGACGTAGATATTGCCGTTAGGGTCGACGGTAATTCCGTCGGGTCCTTGATGGGGCTTACCGTTGAACGCATACTGAAATTCGTATTCTGGTGTTCCGGTTATCTTGTTGCCGCTGATATATGGCTCTGACGCCGAGAAGTCGACTGGGTTGCGATTCTGTTCATAAGCCTTGACATAGCCATCTGCATATGGTTCGCTCGATATCGGGGCTGCCACGTAGAGTCTGCCACTAGATGACTCCGCCGAGCTGTCGATGGCAATTGGGAATCCGCCGCCGAAACCCGCAACTCCCGTCCAACTGGGAGGTATGAAGGTTCCAGAGGCGTTGAAGACGTTAATCTGGTCGTATTCGCCGACGTAGAGGTCGCCGTTAGGCCCGACAGCTAGTCCTGCAATGTATCCACCGCCGAATTGAAACTTTCCATCGCCATTTTGCTGAGCTAGAAGCGTCTGGGATGGGTAAGCGTCGTACTCTGAGATTTGCCCATCGTTGGCGGAATCGCTAATCCAAACATGATCAGCAGAATCGATCGTGATCGCCCCCGGATGGGCGAATCCAGTGATCTGAGAGTCATAGCTCCGCTGAGCGAGGGCAGGGGCGGCAGTGATAGCCCAAAGAACTCCGATGGCTATCAGCGAGGAAATGGTGTGTATCGCCCGCCTGCCCACGCGCAGGTTGACGCACACGACGCTAGGTAGGTGGTGGAGCTGCTCATCGTCGAAGATGGGAGACGGACGACTGAAGTTCATCCAGAGGCTCCAAGGAGAGTGCTGAGGGACCGAGAGGTAGTGGAGCCGGGGGTTATCACTGCCGTTGCAGCGGAAGGATTCGTAGGGAGGCTCACCGGTCTGAGCTGATTGTCGGTCGCGCTCGCCAGCGACCCGCGGCGGCTCGCGGCGCCTGTCTGGATCGCGGTCTCAGAGCCAGCCCGCTCAGGGGCGGCGGGACTTGAAAAGGACGCGGAGAAGTCTCGGTCCGGGTCGATCATCGCCGAAGCGGCGGTGGAGGTTTGGCGAGCTTCGGCATACTTTACGGCGGTCCGCCTACCCTGGAGAGCGACGCGCGACATTCGGGAAAAAATCGCCATATAGGGAATCAGTGCCAGTGACCTCGGCGCGCCAGCCATCGCGGTGACGCAGCTGCAAGCGGCCAGAGCCCGGGGCTGGGAAAGTCCCAAATGCTCATCGGGCCGCTTGCACTGCATCACAGACGCCGCCTGCCAGGGAGAGCGGGCGGGCGCCGGTTGGCACCGTCGGAGAGATAGAACGACGGACGCCGGTTGCACAGAATCGCTGCCGGCCAACTCCCGGGTGGGACCAGCTATGCCCGGAAAACATTGACGGCCGGCGGCACGGTGCATGTCCCCTCGCGCGCCTGGGAAAGCGTCGAGAGGTCGTAGGCCTCGCGCGCCAGGGAGGGCGGCGAGTGCCATCTTGAGGAGCCCTGCTACCGCGGAGGGCGCGGGCTCAGAAGGTGTGGAGGCAGCCTGATCAGTTGGGCGGCGCAATGCAGTCTGCGCTGCGGCATGCCGGAGGACGCCAGCGGCGCTGATGCTGCCACCTGCCAGTGCATCGAAGTTACGTCCCACTCCGCTTCTCCTCCCGGCTTCCCTGTTCCTTGCCTCCGCCTCGATGGCGGGAAGCTCGGCCCCCAGCGCAGCCGTCTCATGTCTTTATCTTCTCCAAGAGACCCGACTCCCCGTGATGCCTTGAGTCGGTGTCTGTTGAGAGCAAAGCAGGTTACGGAAAAAATGTCAAGCGCGCTACGGATAGATGTCAGATCCACTACCAAAGTGCTGTGCCTGAAAAGACCAGCCGGAGGGCGCTCCGCGGAGGGCGCATCACCAACTCGCCCCAGCCTCGTCAGACGCGACGCGCTCTGCCTCTTTGGGCCCTACATACGGGACCAAGGTCAGGTAGACGAGTTGGGGGGTCAACTCCGCAAGTCGGCCGGGTTCGCCGGCGAGCAGGCGCTCGGAGGCGACCGCTGAGATCGCGCTGACCAGGGGCCAACTCGGTGACCTGCGGTGGAGAAGGGGCTGAGGAGAGGTGCCTGCGGCCGGACCGGAGGATGTCTGCCAGGCGGCGCTGATACGCCGAGACCTGTCTGGCGATCAAGGGGTCGGCGGTTTGAGAATCGAGGGTCAGCATGCGGGCCTCGTCGGGCTCCTCCGCCATGTAGGCAAGCGACATGGCAATTGCGGCGCTGACCTTGGCGGTCCAGTCGGTCTGGGATCGGCAGGTCGTGGAGAGGCGGTCGAGAAAGCGCTCGAAGATCTCTCGGTGGGCGCCCAGGAGGCAGTCCTGCTTATTGCGGAAGTTCTTGTAGAAGGTGGCGCGCGAGACGCTGGCGTAGGCAGTGATGTGAGCGACGGTCATCTCGGCGTAGCCATAGTCGGCGAGCGCCCGCCCGGCGCTTGCAGTTATGCGCCGGCGCTGGTCTCGTTCGACGGCTTCGGGGGGCAGCCGGCCGGGGCCAGGACGCAGCCTTGGGAAAGGGGGGCGCGAATCACCGAGCGAGCTCGGTTGCCGGGTCGCGCAGCACCCTTTCCGGGGAACGAAGCCTGAGAGGCGGAGCTGGGTAGATCGGCTTGGTGCGCCTGGTGAGGTCGCGGCAGCAGTCGATGTTGAGGCCAGGACACCTCCGGAGTTCCGCTGATCCATCGCCTGAGACGCCTGTCCAATTCCCTGTCTCCTTCTATGGATGGGCTACACGACACGGTTGTCCAACAGTGTCCGCGCTTGCCGTTACTTCGCCGGCGTCTTTGCCTGATCCGCTCGACAACCTCGAAGGCAGCCGTGCCGGGGCCAGGCCGCAGCCTCGGGAATCGCTGGCGCGAGTTGCAACGAGCTCCCGGATGCCGGGTCAAGTGCGCGGCCGCTCCGCCGGCGGGAACGATGCTGGCACGAGCGGGCGCTGCTGGGCGACTCCCCCGGGCGTGCAGCGCCGAGGCGACGCCGCGGCGACGAAGGCGATGTTGAGGCCAGCACACCTCCGCAGCGCCGCCGACCATCGCCGGAGACGCCTGTCGAAGTCCCGCTGTCTCCCTATTTTAGTAGATGGGCTGCACGACACGCTTGTCCAACCGGCGCGCATGCAGGAGTTCCGCTTCCTAACAGACGCGCATGCAGGCCTTCCGGTTCCTGTCTGCTGCTTGGCGCACCTGTGAGCGCAACGAATGCGCTGGAAGAGTAGACAGATCGGGTGGTTTATGTCAAGACTGCTACCAATAGAGAGGGAAGACGGCGTTATCGAAATAGCAAAGACTGCTACAAAAAAGGTCAAGCAGGTTACTGATAGTTGTGTACGTTCATGGCTATGGTGGCGCCTCAGATGTCGCCCCCCCAGCCTTCGGAGCCCCCCGAATCCCTGTTTCCGAAGCTGCCGCCGGGGCGAACCGAACGAAGCCGAGAGGAAACCGCGCGCAATCACCGGAACCGGCTGATGGGCGCGATGATGAACGCGGTAGAGCGGCACGGATACCCGGCGACGACGTTGCGCGAGGTGGTCGCGCTGGCGGGGGTCTCGAACACGGCCTTCTATGAGCAGTTCTCCTCACTGGAGGAGTGCTTCCTGGCGACTCACGATGAAATCATCGGGCTGGGAATCGAGCAGGTCATGCTCGCATACAACCCAGAGTCCGGGCTGCGAGAACGGCTACACGCGGCGATCGAAAAATACGTGGACCTGGCGCTCGAACATCCCGCGGCGACCCACCTTGCGGTCGTAGACTCGCTCAGCCTTGGCGCAGTCGGTGTTGCCCGCCGCCAAAAAGCAATAGAGACCTGGGAACTGCTGTTTCGACGCAGCCTCGAGCAGGAGCCGCATAGCATGGAACTCTCCGATCTCACCGTGCGGGCGATCGTAGGCGGCTTTCACCGTGTGGTCTACCGCCGAGTCCGTGAGGGGCGAGTGGAGCAACTACGCAGCGAGATCGACGCGCTGCTCGACTGGGGTCTGTCCTATCAGCGGCCGGGCGGGGTCGGGGATTGGCATCTGGCAGCGGCTGGGTCGCTGACGCCGACGATCAGAGCGCGGCAAGAACCTGAGCCGGATGAAGGGCAAATCTGGAGCGACGGCTCGGCGGCGATTCGGAGCGGTTCGGCGCCAACCCAGCGTGAGCGAATGGTGCGTGCCGCGGCGTTGGTGGTGGCGAAGGGCGGCTATGGAAAACTCAGTATCCCGGCGATCACAAGCAGCGCTGGAGTTTCCAATAAAACTTTCTATGAGCACTTCAGCAGCGCGCAGGAGGCGTTTGAAGAGGCTTTGGACGGCATGGACCGGCGGGCACTGAGAAGAATCGAGAAGGCGATTGGCACGCAGTCGACATGGCCTAAAGCGTTCGTCGCGGGGCTAGATGAGCTGCTGACGGTTTACAGCGAAGATCCAGCACTCAGCAGATTGCCAATAATCGAGGCCCTCTGTGCGGGATCGGTCGGACTGGATCGGATCGATCGGATGCATGACCGCCTGGTCGAGCGGTTCTATCCCGAAGAGGTCCTGGCGGAGCTGGGCAACCCCGTTCCCGAGGTCGTGATCGAGGCGATCGGCTGGGGCATCGACGCGGTGATTCAACACGAGGTGGGACAGGGGAGAGCGGGGGATCTACCCGAGTTGTTGGACGAGGTCACCTACTTTGCACTGGCGCCGTTCGGCCTGTAGCAGAGCAAGCACGAGCACGAGGGAAAGCAGAGGAGGCTCGGGGCGCCCGAGGAGCCAGCCCAGAGCGTCTTATGTCAAGATTCCTACGGATAGCCACGTAGTCATACGCAACAGGTCCGTGAGCCTCGGTTCATGAGTCCATGTAGACCGCTGGCTGTCGCGGCGTCCATGCCAAGCCGGCTTCCCCCAGATCAACCCGGTCCGCTATTCCGACGGCTTCCGCCCGGGCGAACCGAACGAAGCCGAGAGGAGACCGCGCGCAATCACCGGAACCGGCTGATGGGCGCGATGCTGAACGCGGTCGAGCGGCACGGATACCCGGCGACGACGCTGCGCGAGGTGGTCGCGCTGGCGGGGGTCTCGAACACGACCTTCTATGAGCAGTTCTCCTCATTGGAGGAGTGCTTCCTGGCGACCTTCGATGAGATCGTCGCCCGGGCCAGGGCGGAAGTGGGGCGCGCATACAGGTCGCAATCCGGTTTTGAAGAGCGGCTGCGGGCGGCCTTCGAGGCCTATGTCGACCTGTTCATCGCCGAACCTGCGGCGACGTCCCTGGTGCTGGTCGACTCGCTGAGCCTGGGCGCGAAAGGAGTGGCTCGCCGCCAGCGCGCGGCAGATGCCTTCGACCTGTTGTTCCGGCAGAGCTTCGACGAAGTCCCCGAGCGCGGCGAGGCCTCCGAGGTGACGATCCGCGCGATCAACGGCGGGATCCGGGGGATCGTCTATCGCTGCATACGCAGCGGGCACCCCGAGCAGCTGCGCGATCACCTGGAGGACCTACTCCAATGGAGCCTGCTCTACCAGCGCCGGGGCGGTGCGAGTGCGATGCCGGGGGCGAGGGCAGCGGGAGTGCGATCTGCGGGGAATGGGCCGGAGGAGGAGGAGGAGGAGCCAGGGTGGGAGGAGCCACCCGACAGCCCCCGCAGCCGCACGACCCTTAGCCAGCGCGAGCGAATCCTGCGGGCCGCGGCGATGGTGGCCGCCGAGAGGGGCTTCGGGTCCCTCAGCATTCCCGCGATTACAAGTGCCGCGGGGATCTCGAACCAGACGTTCTACGAGAATTTTGCGAGCGCGCAGGAGGCATTCGGAGTCGCGCTTGAGATCCTTGCCGAGCGCACCCTGGCCGTGGTCGCCGCAGCGATCGAGGCTGAGGAGGACTGGGTCGAGGGAGTCAGAGCTGGGTTGGGAGCCCTGCTCGGCTACCTGGGCGAGAAGCCAATGCTCGCCAGGCTGCTGTTCATCGAGGTACTGAGCGCGGGACCGGTCGCTTTGGACCGGGTCGAAGAGGATCTTGACTGCTTGGTCGAGATGTTCAATCCCGGCGCCGTTCCGGCTGAGGTGGGAGCGCCGCCGCCCGACGTCGTGATCGAGGCGATCGGCGCCGGGATCTTCGTGGTGATCCAAAACGAGGTCGCGGAGGAGCGGACGGAGGCGCTGCCCAAGCTCTTGCCGGAGATCGCCTTCATCGTGCTGGCGCCCATCATGCAAGCGTAAGACTGGGAGTAAGCGGCGAGCGGGTTGAAGCGCCAGCTTGATGCGCTCAGCCCGAACTCAACCGGTCCTTGCAACACCGGGTTATTAGTGAACGAACCGTAGCGGTAGGTCGGAAGCCTGGCCAGAGAACGTCGTGTGGGTGTCGTCGTGGAGGTCGCCCGGAGGGCGGCCGTAGCGACGACACCCACACGTGGCCGGCCCGCACCGGCGGTTGCCGGATCGGAATGAGATCGTCTTCGTCCTCGTGTCGGGTTCAGCGGGCGGCGAGGTGCTCGTCGAGCACTTCGGCGGGGGTCCTCCAGCCGAGGGTCTTCCTCGGGCGGGAATTCAGGGCGGAGGCCACGGCGGCAAGGTCGGAGACGCTATGACGGGCGAGGTCGGTCCCTTTCGGGAAGTACTGGCGCAGGAGGCCGTTGGTGTTCTCGTTGGTAGCGCGCTGCCAGGGGCTGTGTGGGTCGCAGAAGTAGATCGGCAGGCCGGTATCGACCCGAAGCTGCGCGTGGTAGGCCATCTCGATCCCCTGATCCCACGTCAGCGAGCGCCGCAATTGTTCCGGCAGGGTGGTGATCGCGGTGGCGATCGCATCGCGCACCGCCTCGGCCCCATGACCGGAGGCGGCGGGACCGTCCTTCTGCCGGGGCCCGTCGGTCGGCGGCAAGTGCAGGAGCATCGCGAAGCGGCTGGTCCGCTCGACCAGCGTGCCGATCGCCGAGCTGCCGACGCCGAGGATCAGGTCTCCCTCCCAGTGGCCAGGGACCGCCCGGTCGGCGGCCTCCGCGGGCCGGCGGCTGATCATCACCTCCTCGCTCACGAAGCCTTTGCCGCGACGACGGGCGCGGGCCCTGGGGACACGGAGCGCCCTGCCGGTCCGAAGGCACGCGGTCAGCTCGCGTCGCAGCGCTCCCCGGCCCTGAATGTAGAGCGATTGGTAGATCGCCTCGTGGGAGATGCGCATCGACTGATCATCGGGGAAGTCCAGGCGGAGCCGATTCGATATCTGCTCGGGGCTCCACGCGCTTGCCCACCTGCGGTCCTGACGGCGCGGGCGGTTGCGACCTCTCCATGCCTTGACCGCGGGGCCGGGCACCGCCGCGCCGTCGGGCCGGCGGACCTGGCCGGCGAGCCGCTCCTGCACGTAGCGGCGCAGCTCCTCGTTGATCGCCACACTGAGCAGGCGCGCACCCCGGACGCCGACAGGAGCCGGGTGCCGGGCGGATCGCGGATCGGCAGAGCGTCGCTTCGCGGCTCGCTGCTTTTGGGGCTCGGCGTCCGGACGGCTATCGTGGCGATTTGATGGCGCCGCCTCGCCAAAGCGCCGGGCGCTCCGAGCCCCTCTTTCAGAAGCTGCCACACGGGCGGAGCGGGCGGAGCCCCGAGCAAGTGGCGGCGCATCAGCGGGCCCGATTAACCGGCGCGATGATGGAGGCGGTCGCCCGCCGCGGATACCCGGCGACGACGCTGAGCGAGTTGGTCGGGCTTGCCGGGGTCTCGAACTCGACTTTCTATCAGCACTTCGACTCGATGCAAGACTGCTTCCTGGCGACGGCCGATCAAGTCGTTGCCGCGGCGAGCGAGCAGGTCGGGCGCGCCTATCGGTCGAAATCGGACTTCGCAGAGCGGCTGCGCGCCGCGCTTAAGGCCTACTTCGATTTCGTCATCGCAGACCCGGCGGCGACCTCTCTGGTGCTGGTCGACTTGCTCAGCCTCGGCGCGGTGGGGGTAGCGCGCCGCCTGCGCGCCGCGGAGGCTTTCGATGAGCTGTTCCGCCAGAGTTTCGACCAGGCCCCCAAGCGCGGCGAGGTCTCCGATGTGACGATCCGCGCGATCAACGGCGGCATCCGGGGGGTCGTCTACCGCCGGGTGCGTAGCGGGCACTCAGAGCAATTGCGCGATCACCTCGATGCGCTACTCCAATGGGGCCTGCACTACCAGCGCCCGGGCGGGACTGGCGCATTGCAGGCGCCGACACAGCCGCTGCCAGCTGCGGGAACAGCCTCGAAGGAAGACAAGTCAGGGCGGAAGGAGCCGCCCAATAGCCCCCGAGCCCGCTCGACTCTGAGCCAACGCGAGCGAATCCTTCGCGCCACGATGATGGTGGCTTCCGAGGGTGGCTATGGGTCGCTCGGCGTTCCGGCGATTACCGCTGCTGCAGGAGTCTCCAACCAGACCTTCTATGAGAACTTCAAGAGCAAGGAGGAGGCGTTTGGGGGCGCCCTTAGGACTCTTGGCCAGCGCACGCTGGACCATGTCGCCGAGGCGATTGGCGCCCAGGAGGGCTGGGTCGAGGGGGTGTGGGCCGGCCTCCGGACGCTGCTCAGCGACCTCGCCGCAGACCCGATGGTCGCCCGGCTCTTGTTCATCGAGGTGCTGAGCGCGGGACCAATCGCCCTTGACCGAGTTGAAGCGGCAATGGACCGCTTGACAGGGCTGTTTAAGCCCGGAGCCGTGCCCGCCGAGCTGGGGACGGCTCCGCCCGACGTCGTAGTCGAAGCGATCGGGGCCGGGATCTTCGTGGTAATCCAAAGCGAGGTGGCGCAGGGGCGGACGGAGGCACTGCCCGAGCTGCTGGGGGAGATCGCCTTCATCGTGCTGGCGCCGTTTATGCAGGCATAGAGCTGATGCGGAGGGTCAGCGGTGAAGCGTGCTGGAGCGGCAGCGATGGCGCGCTCAGGTCACCCCGAGCAGGCGAGCGCCCCGGAGGCCGGCAGGGAAACCGGCGGCCGGGGTGCGCTTGCCGTCACAAGGCGCCGCCAGGGAGGGACGGTGCCGTTTCGCTTCAGGTCAACCCCTGCGCCAGAGTTCTCCTGGCCATCGGGGGAGACGAGGATGGACGGTGGGAGGCCGCCACCCGATTCGGGATAGTAGGCTTGCGGGGGCTTTCTGTCAAGAGCCCTACATTGAATTTGCCACAGGGCCGGCGCGCGGTGAGCTGATGAACACCCCGCCAGGCCTCGGCCTCGGCCTGCGCGACCAGGAAACGATCGAAGGGATCACGCAGCACCCTGCCGTTCAGCTTCACATAGGGCAGCTCTCGATAGGCGTGGGCGTGGGCGAGAGAAATCGGCAGCAGGGAAAAGCCCTCCGCCAAGAGCTCCTCTGCCCACCCCTCGGCGACCTCAAACTTGCCGAGCGAGGCTTTGATCGACACCTCAAAGAGGGTGCCGACGCCGAACAGCGGCTCTTCGGCACCAGCAATCGCCTCGCGGGACGGCGCAGAAAGGCGCGGATCGTCGGCCAACCACCACAGCGCCGCGTGGGTGTCGAGCAGGACCCGCACCGAAGGCGCCCTCAGCCGTCGATGCCGAGCGCCGTGGCTACGTCATCAGGCCAGGTGTCGAAATCCTCGGCGATGGAGATCCGTCCGGCCATCGCGCCGGCCTTGCGGCGCACCACACCGGAAGCCGGCAGCGCCACCAATTGGGCGACCGGCTGCTGCTGGGGCTCAGGTTCAGCGGCGGCTAGCTATTCTCAATTTTGGGTATAATCCCGACAGAGAGACTCGCTCGTCGGGCCCGGTACGCCCCGTTCCTCCCTGCCAGGGTGTGCCGGCCAGGCGAGCTGTGTCCTCGACACAACCCCGACAGGCACTGTGGCGACGCCCATATGTCTGCGATGCATCCAATCCTCCTTGCAGCCTGCTCCCCGTTGCGCAGGAAGGAGGGCATCGCCCAGGCTAGTAGACCCGGGGGTTGCGTCGTGGAGCCCGGGCAGGTCGTTGCCGTAGCTGGACACGAACGCATGTGAGGCGCATGCCGAGCTGGAGGCGTACTTCGAGGCGGAGGCGGAGGTGACGCAGGTGGAGGTGACGGCGCGGGAAGACCGCCGGGCCGAGGCAAACGCCCGCGAGCCGATCCGCGAAGAGCCTTGGTAGGCAGAAATGCGGCGATGAGCGAGATCGCCCACATCACGGTCAGCGGAGATCTCCAAGGGGACTTCGTGGTGACCGAGGAGCTGCCGGGAGGCAAGTTCGTGATTCGGCGCGGGGCCTCCTGGAAGGGCAACGCTCGAAGAGGCCGACGAGCGGGACGCAACCGAGACGGAGATCGCCGCGATCGAGCGCGAGCAGAGGCCGTTTCATGCCACCTGACGGTGAGGGGTAGCCGCTTCGAGGCCATGTACCGTTTGGGCATGAGTTCGACTAGGCGAACCGGCAACTGGACTCCCGACGGCAAAGTGGAGCGGGCGATCGCGCGGCGGGAATACAGCGAGCTGAGCGCTGGGCAACGAGTGGAACAGGCGATCGTGCTCAGCCGAGAGCTGACGAAGCTCGCTGTGCGAGGAGCGGCGCGCCGCTCAGCGCAGACTTGACCGCAATCTCGCCCCTCGACGCCGGGAGGCTCTTGGAGGCTCTCGAGCAAGCAAGCGTCCACTTTGTCGTGATCGGTGGCTTCGCAGTCAGCGCGCACGGCTACCTGCGGGCGACCAAGGATCTCGACATCGTTCCCGACCCCGACCCGCAAAACCTCGAGAGGCTGGCGGAGGTATTGGCGGATCTGGGTGCGTCGGTCCTCGGATTAGAGGAGTTCAAAACGAGGCGACGAAGCGGGCGCTCAAGGGACAGCCGAGGCGACGCGCCATCCCGGCGGTGCTGCTGGCGCGCCTCGCGGTCGATCGGCGACACCAGGGCAAGGGGCTCGGCCGTTCGCTCCTGCAGGACGCGATGCTGCGCAGCGCCGAGGCGGCCGAGCGGATCGGCGTGCGGGTGTTGCTCGTCCACGCCAAGCACGAGCAGGCGCGTCGATGGTATGAACGCTTCGGCTTCGAGCGCTCACCGGCCGACCCGCTTCAACTGATGCTGCTGATGAAGGACCTGCGGGCTTTTCTCGTAGCCGTGTAGAAGTAAAAGGCGGGGGCGAAATCGGCGAAACGAACGCGATCGACCCGAAGGAATGTCCGCTGTGTGCTGCCGCTGCTGAGGTGAGCGGCCGGCACGCCACGGTCACGCACCAAAGTGCGCTTCCGCGGCGACACGCTGGCGCGACGCCTGTCTCATGCATCTCTGCGGCCAAAGCTCAAGCACGACTGCACTCACTCCGAACTGGTTGAGGTGGAATCGTCCGTGGTTGTCATAGTCAGCAGCCTCTTGGTCGCGGCCGTGCTCATCGCCCTGGTTGCGCGCCTTCCGGCAGATTGGAACTGAGCACGAATCGGCGGAGTCAGCTGAAGGTCGTACTCCATGATTCCTGCCGATAATCCCCGGATGGCTGAGGAACGCAACCTCGACCTTCGAGCCCCGGTATCCATGCGGGGAAGTGCCGACGCGTTTCTCGTCCTGCATCGGCCTTCGGCTGTCACTTTTGAGAGCGACGCGACCCCCGACCCGCCTACACGGGGCAGGCCGGGGAAGTGCGCCGTAACTCTTCACTCGGCTTCCCCTGGCCAAGTCTTTAGCGGACAACGAACGTCAGAGCACCCCATTGGTGCGCTCTGTGCGCTTACGGCGGCTTCGAGCCGTTCCTCCTCCACGTCTATTCCCAGCCATCAGCCCCTGAGCCCGCGAGAAGCCGTCTGAGCGGGAAGGCTCAGCACGGCATCGGGCCACCGCAGCGGCGAGCGTCTGCGCGGCGTCCTGAGAGGTCTGAGCCGCAGAGTGGACATCTAGCCACATCGACCCTCAAGGCGGCGGATTGGGGGTCGATGGGTTCTAGGTGCTCTGTCAACTGCAACTTGAGACTCCCAGGCTCGGATATTGGATCGGAGGTATGAGCAGATGAACAGCCAAGCGGAACAGCGCTGCATGATCTGCCAGCGGTCGAACCCCGACGTTGACAGTGCCGGCCTGCCCGCCGAATGGGGGGTATCGACAGACAAGGAGGGAGAGGTCTTCGGCGTGATCTGTCCAAGCTGCATCACGGGCGAGCTGCTTTCCATGGCAGCGGAAGCCAGTTCCCCGCTAGCCAATAGGTAAGGCCGAGTCGCCGACCAGCGAGGCTCGCTTCGCAACTCTGACAATGGCGTGCGCTGCAATCTTGCCACCTGTCTACACGCTCTATCTACCCGGCTCTAAGTTCGTACAGGTATCGATCGGCGCTCAGCTTGCGCCGATCAGCTCGATTCGATTGCCCCACGGGTCGGCGGTATAGAACCTGCGCCTGTCCGGGATCGCGTCGTCCCACTGCACCTTGCTGCCGGCTGCCGTCAGTCGCTCGGCAACCAGATCGAGATCCGTGAGGCGGACCCGTAGCGCGGGGTGGGCCTTGGTCGCAGGCGAGAAGTCTTGTGTCACCCCGACGTGAAGCTGACCGGCACCGCAGGCAAACCAGATGCCGCCGCGGTCCCGGAGAGCCTCAGGCTTCTCCAACTCGGAAAGACCGAGCAATCCTCCATAGAACCGCCGGGCGGCGCTCTCGCTTCCGATGGGCGCGGCAACCTGAACGTGGTCGAGCCCGATGATCTGCACGCGCACACAGTAGTCCCGCGACGACCGGCCCGAAACTTGAGTCAAACCTTGAGGCGAGGGGGGGTAACTGTGCTGCCGTGCAGATGCTGGCCTGGTGCTGTCGCGGCGCAGGCCGGTGATGTCGGTAGAGAAGGCGGGGGGGGTGCAGGTGCGGTTGGCGGGAGCGTTGGGTCAACGGTGTGGAAGTAGCGCGATCTGGTTGGTCGCGGCGAATTGCCGATGGAGCGGATCACCGGGACGGAGGCGCAGGCGTTGCTGGTGTTCAGCCAGGTCCACCAGATTGGGTGTGCCAATAAGTGGGCGCTTCGACCTGCACCGCGCGAACCACTGCTTCGACGCGCTTAACCGAGTGCGACCTTATGGACTTGACCAATGACCGGCCCGGCTTGTGCATTGCCGGTGCTGCTCAGCTCTGCGAGGCCGATGACCTCCTGATGTTCGCGCCAGTGCTCGCAGACGAAGCTGCTCTGGTGATCCGTAGGCGACAGCTCTGTCCTCTCGCTTCCTGCACGACCGTCCCAGGTGGCGCTGACCTCGCAGACCTGGCAATGGGTCGTGGCGCTGATCTTGTAGAGAAGTTGCATCGCCGGAAGATATTGCAGGGCCACGCGGCTGGAATGGCGCCAGAGCCGAGGTGGCCCTCAAAGTGCCGCAAGTTGGGGGGTTCCGTAAAGCGCCAGCCCGCAGAGATCGTCCGCTGACAGGGAGTGAGCTGCGGTGGGCCGGTACCCCGTAGGCTGTCTTTGCATGAGCGTCATGGGCCAAGTTCTCCGTCTTCACGAGCGGCTCTACAAGGGAACCGACGGGCGGATCGGCCACCGGATGATCGGCGTCCCGACTTTGCTGCTGCGGACGACCGGCCGTCGCTCGGGCCTGACGCGGACAAACGCCCTCGTCTACGCACGCGACGGAGCCGACTACCTCGTAGTGGCCTCCAACGGCGGCGCCGACCAAGCTCCGGCCTGGCTTCACAACCTCCGAGCGAACCCGGGGGTCGAGATTCAGGTCGGGCGCGAGCGCCACAAGGCCACATCCAGGGTCGTCGGACCCTCCGATCCCGACTACGAGCGCCTCTGGAAGATCGTCAACGAGAACAACCGCGATCGTTACAGCGCCTACCAGAAGCAGACTGCCCGGGCGATCCCGGTCGTCGTCGTCACGACGAGCTGATCTGACCAGTCGAGCGGCTGGATCTTGGAGGGCAACCCGGCGCCGGTGTCGTAGACGGGCAATGCCTAAGGAAGGTGGCGAACCCGGTTTCGCAGCGGGTCGCCGGCCGGGCTCGCCTCGAGGAAAGCCTTCAAGGTCTTGACCCAGAGAGGGATCGAGGCCTTGTTGCGAGGCATCGTGGCATCGTCGGTGAAGACAATGCCGTAGTGCTCTTCGCCGGCTGCCAGCAGCTGGCCGTGGAGCAGCTGGAAGTCGAGCACGTCGTTGGTCACTAGGGCACGCCGCTCGGCGGCGGCACGGAGGAGGACGTCGCGGTCGCTCGCCGCTTCCAGGTCGGCGCGATCGGCCTTGACCGCCTGCACGTCATGACCGCAGCCGCGGAGCTCGCGGGCGATGCGCGGCGAGATCATCTCGTCGAGCAGCAGCTTCACCGCGCCGCGGCTACCCGAGCGCCTCTTGCTGGTGGAGCGAGCGCTGACGCTCGCGCTCTGCGGCGAGACGGGCGCGCTCGATCAGCGCGTCGAGCTCCTCGCGGTAGTCGGCGTAGTAGCGGGCGGCGGCCTCGACCTGCTCGACAGGCACCTCCAGGTACCCGGCAGCCTGCTCGACCGAGCCCTCGTTCTGGCGGATTGTCGTGACCACGTCGGCGACGTCGAGACGGGAGCCGAGCAGAGCAGGGCGGCGCCCCGCCGCGCCCTCGCGAAAGTAGATCAGTGGGTGTTCGTCGCGGCGGAGGCCCTCCTCGATGTAGCGCTCGGCGAGCGTCGTCTGACCGGCGCCGGACTCAGCGGCACGGTCTTTGAGCCGCTTCACCGTGATCGGGTCGAAACGGAAGCTGACGCTCTGCTTGGCTTTGGCGGGGGGCATAGCGGGCCTCGTTTTGCCTCTAGGATCATACATGACAATACGCGACCATACGTTGCAATACAGAGCGAAGGATCGGCTCCCGGAGCAGCGACGAGCTGTGCTCCAGCTGGTCGGAACGCGCCACGGCGATCCGATCGCGGTAGGTGATGCTCAGTGACTGAGCGATTGGTCGGCCACCCGGTGCTCTCGCCGTTGCCAGGGCCAGCGAAGTCCCGAGTCCTGTGCGCTTACGGCGGCTTGCGAGCCGTTCCTCCACGCTCCCGTAGCCATCGACACCTGAACGGCTGAAATTGCGTCGGAGCCGAGACAGCTCAGCGCGGCAGGTTCCCGAGCAGGTGACGGCATCTGCGCGGCGTCCTGAGAGGTCGGTGCCACAGATCGGATAGCGGCGATGAGCGGCCACAAGTTAGGGTCGCTCAGACCAGTCAACAAATGGAGGTCTCGATGCATCACAAGCTTGTGGGCGTAGTTTCGGTTGGCGCGCTTCTGCTCGCCGGTCTGTTGGTGGCGGGTTGTGGCAGTAGCAGCTCGACCACGACCGGTTCGACTAGCACGACGACAACAACGGCTGCGATTACCAAAGCCGAATTTGTTGCGAAGGGCAACGCGAGCTGCGTGGCTGGAAGCAAGAGGCAGGAACTCGAAATTATGGCCTTTACCAAAAAACATGGCATCAGCGAAAAGACAGAACCGACCAAGGCCCAGCAGAAGGAACTCGTTGACGCTGTCTTCATTCCCAACATCCAGAGTCAGATCGACGCCGTTAAAGCCCTCGGAGCGCCGAGCGGCGAGGAACAACAGGTGACCTCGGCACTGGAAACCGCCCAAGAAGCGCTGAACAAGGTCAAGGCCAAGCCTGAACTTGCCTTCACCAAACCAAGTGCATTCAAGGCGACCGGAGAACAGCTGCATGCGCTTGGGCTTACGAAGTGCGCAAAGGAAAGCTGAGCAGGTAAAAGCCTGGTGACGAGCAGAAGGGCGCCCCGGGCGCCCTTCTGCTGTCTCGCTTCGTCTGAAGGAAAAGCAGCGCTTCTGAGTGGATTACGTTCAGGCCGAAGCTAAACCCGAGACAGTCGCGATGAGAACTTGTGCCCTCCGCTCCGGTGTGAGCGGAGGGCACCACGACGTTCCCCGTCTACCTGAGGCTCGAACTCCACGATCGACCTTCCTCATGGGGGAAAAATTTGTGATCGGCGCTTGCGGTGGCGCAAGGCTTTGAAGCGGCGGAGGCGGTTGATTACGAACAGGGTGGTGAATCCGGACCTAACAGCTGTGGTCGTCGCTTGGGCAGCCGCCGTTCTGGCTGTCAAGTCGGACTCGATTCGTGCCTGGGAACAGCGCGTTTCTGACCTTACATGGGGCCGCAGATTCGGCTCTGCAGAGCCTAAAACACGCCTCGTTGGCGCGCTTAGAAGGCCGTCGCTCTGTCCACGGAGCCCTGGGTCAGAGGTCCAGTTTGCAACAAACACGCCCTTCAAACTTGCTTCTCTCCCTATTCTCTCAATGGTGACGGTGACTGAGGGGCAAAGTCCTCAACACGGCTCGTCGAAGAAACGCGGCTCCGAGCTGCGCCGCCACTGGCTCCTGGGCTTGGCTGGCGCGGCCGTGATCGTCGTTGTCGCCTTCGCGATCGCCGCCTTCGCGATGTCTGGTGCCACGCTGAACTCCGATCCGGTCGCGCTCGCACGATACGAAGTGCAGGCTTTCGGCGGAACAGTCGAGAAGGTGCAGGCCTTCGGTCCCGACGGACGGCCGATCCCGATGAGCGTCCGCGACGACAGACTGGTTCCGAAGACGCAGATCACACCCGACGAGCGGGTGTCGGTCGACCTTGTCCTGCGTCGCCCCGGCTGGATCGGCTGGCTGGCCGGCAGCGAAGACCACGAGCAGTTGACGCTCCAGGCGCCGGCGGCGCAAGTGCGCAGCCACTGGCTGACGCAGAGCTCGGCCGCGCCGCGCATCTCCTTCGACCAGCCCGTCCGCGAGGTCGCCTACGGCGTCTCGGGACACCTGCGCCGCGAGACGTTCGCCCAGCCCCGCAGCTCCATCAGCCTCGGGGCCCGCGAGGCCGCCGGGACAGTCCTGGTCGCCAGCGCCGCCCGCTCGTGGGAGCGATTGAGCTCGCCCGAGCCAGTCACCTGGTTCCCGGCCAGCAGCCTGCCTAGCGTCGCTGCCAGCCCGCCGCCCGGCGCTACCGTCTCCCCGGCGACGCCGCTGCGCCTCACCTTCTCAAAGCCCGTCGCAACTGTCCTTGGCTCCGCTCGACCCACCCTTTCCTCCGGTGCGTCGGGGTCCTGGCGGCAGGCCGACAGCCACACGCTCATCTTCACGCCTAGTGGCGATGGCGTCGGCCTCGACACCACGCTGCGCGCCGAGCTTCCCCGGCAGGTCGACATCATCCAGCCGGGCGGCACCCTCCAAGCCGGCCGCGCAATCGGCTGGACGATCCCGCCGGGCTCGACCTTGCGCCTCCAGCAGCTCCTCGCCCAGGCCGGCTACCTGCCGCTCGAATGGAAGCCGGCCGGCGCCCCGGTGCTCCGCACACCATCCGGCGAGGTGCGGGCGGCAGTCGAACCGCCGGCGGGCAGCTTCTCCTGGCGCTACCCCCACGCCCCCGCCGGCCTGCGCGCGAACTGGTATGCGGGGAAGCCGAACGAGATCACCCGGGGCGCCGTGATGGCCTTCGAGAACGAACATGAAATGGAAACGGACGGGGAAGCAGGCTCGCAGGTCTGGGCGACGCTGCTGCGGGATGCAATCGCCGGCAAGCGCAAGCCGGAGCCGGGCTACAGCTACGTCTACGTAAGCGAGACGGTTCCCGAGACGGTGACGCTCTGGCACAACGGCCACACGGTTCTCACAACCGCAGCCAACACCGGCATCCCCGGTGCCGAAACCGCCCTCGGCACCTACCCGGTCTTCGAGCACCTCGAAGAAACGACGATGAGCGGGACCAACCCCGACGGCTCTCACTACGAAGACCCTGGGATCAAGTGGGTCAGCTACTTCAACGGCGGCGACGCCCTGCACGCCTTCGACCGCGCCTCCTACGGCACCCCGCAGAGCCTCGGCTGCGTCGAGATGCCGCTCGAAGAAGCCGGCAAGGTCTGGCCCTACACGCCGATCGGGACCCTGGTCACGATCGCGCAGTGAGCCCAGCCCGAGGCGATCAGCGGTTGACCGGCGACATGTCCGCGTAGCGATCGCCGGAGGCGGCCCCTTGGGGCGCCGCCTCCGTGATCCTGCGCAGCTCGTCCTCACTCAGGGCGATCTCCGCTGCGGCGACGTTCTCCTCGAGGTAGCGACGGTGCTTCGTCCCGGGGATCGGAACGATGTCCTCACCCTGAGCCATCACCCAGGCCAGGGCGAGCTGGCCTGGCCTGACGCCCTTCTCATCCGCGATCTCCTCCACCCGAGTCGACGAGCTCGAGGTTGCGCTCGAAGTTCCCCTGCTGGAAGCGGGGGCTGTGGCGACGGAAGTCGTCCGCGGCGAGATCGTCGAGCGAGCGGAACCGGCCGGTGAGAAAGCCCCGGCCGAGCGGGCTGTAGGCGACGAAGCCGATGCCCAGCTCCCGCACGGTGGGCAGGATCTCGTCCTCGGGGTCGCGACTCCAGAGCGAGTACTCGGTCTGCAGGGCCGTGATCGGGTGAGTCGCGTGGGCGCGACGAATCGTCTCCGGCGCGGCCTCGGAGAGTCCGAGGTAGCGGACCTTGCCCTGCTCGACCAGCTCCGCCATCGCCCCGACCGTCTCCTCGATCGGGACGTCGGGGTCGACCCGGTGCTGGTAGTAGAGGTCGATCCGCTCGACCCCGAGCCGCCGGAGCGATGCCTCGCAGCACTGCCTCACGTAGTCGGGGTCGCCGCGCACCCCGAGGCGCTCGCCGTTTGGACCGCGCACGTTGCCGAACTTGGTCGCCAGCACGACCTCCTCGCGGCGCGACGGCGATCGCCTCGCCGACGAGCCTCTCGTTGGTGAACGGGCCCGTACATGTCGGCGGTGTCGAGGAAATCGAGGCCCAGATCGATTGCCCGTTGGATCACCGCCTTCGCGTCGGCCTGATCGGAGGAGCCGTAGAACTCCGACA
Organism: uncultured Solirubrobacterales bacterium; assembly: GCA_963743285.1. Lineage (GTDB taxonomy): Bacteria > Actinomycetota > Thermoleophilia > Solirubrobacterales > 70-9 > CAVUPF01. The sequence continues at coordinate 100,051 of CAVUPF010000005.1, read as the reverse complement.
TCCCCATGCAGCCGAGACCCTCGGCGGACACCTCGAGCCCCTCGGTTCCCAACGTCCTTCGCTTCATCGTGACTCCTCTCTACCCGGGAATCGTCAAATCAATCGCCCGCGCGGAGAGCCGGGCCCACCAGGAAGTCCTCGCCTCATGACTTGGACCGCAGTTTGGCGCACGCGGCAGGATCGAGCTCGCCGTTGACCTTGAAGACGTAGTCGGGTTCGGGGGTGACATGGGGCTCGGCGATGATCTGCTTCAGCGCCGGATCGGTCTTCAGCCAAGCGTAGATCGGGAACCGGTAGGGCGAGGTGCTGGAGCCCTCGGTGTATTTGCTGACGATCAGGTAGTCGTAGTGGCCGGCATTGACGCGGCCGCGGAACTGGGGGCAGCTGGTGGCAAGGCGGTAGGCGCCGTCTGGCCCGGGCACTCCGATGTACTGGACGTAGTTGGAGAGATCGGCGCCGTAGTAGCCGTACTGGCCGAAGAAGATCTCCCCCGAGCCGGCGATGCCGATCCGTTTGTCGTGCTGGTGGTAGGCGAACGTATAGGCCCGCTTGGGTCCGCCTCCGCCGAGGAAGAGGCTCGGATCCGTGTAATGGTGGTCGGAGTAGTAGACCTCCACTCCGCGGCCGAGGAGCACGGCCAAGAGCACGACCGCGGCGACCACCGCGCCGACCGCGCCACCGCCCAGCCGCCCGCGCCCGCGCAGCAGCCCCAGGCCGGCCGGCACCCAGACCAGCGCCAAGACGAGGAAGACCGTGCCGAGGATGTAGGCCAGGTGCACGTGCGGTGAGGCCAGGACGGTGACCGCGAAGACGACGGTGATCGCGATCAGCGTCAGCCAGGCGCGCTTGTCGGGGGCGCGCAGCGGCCGGGCAAGCGGCAGCATGGCCAGCGCCAGGACCAACCCCGGCGTCAGGTAGCGGGTGTTGGTGAAGAACCCGGTCGGCGAGCCCTCCGTGCCGGCGGCGGTCAGCGGCGTGAAGACGTAGACGATCGCCGTCACAAGGGCGGCGGCCGCGAGCACACGCAGGATCACGTTGCGAGAGCGCAGCGCGACGTAGATCACCGCGACGAAGGCGGCAACCAGGATCAGCGGGAAGAGCGGGCCAAACGCGCTGTCGAGTTGGGGGATGAACCACTTGCGGTAGACGGTCAGGTTGAAGAGGTAGTGCGAGACCGCGAAGCGTGGCCGCGGGTCGAGCGGCATCTGATCGGGGCGGGGAAGGCTCAGCGGCCCCCAGCCGATCTGCGGGATCGGGTTGCCGCCGCTCTTCAGCGCCGCCCGCACGTACCAGTAGCCGCCGACCACGAACATCGGCAGCCCCATCACCCAGGCGGTCGTCAATCGGCGCCTCTTGCCGCTGAAGAGGACCACGCCGATCGCGATCGCCGCGACCGGGATCAGGAAGGTGAGCTTCACCGATGCCGCCAGCCCCGCGGCGATCCCGGCGAGCACCAGCGGCCCCTTGTCAAGCAACGGCGCGTCGCGCTCGGGGGTGTCCTGAACCGCCGCCCCGGTAGTCGGGGCGCGTCGCTGGTGACCGTTGATCATGAAAGCCGCGAAGGCGACCAGGAAGGCGAGGCCCATGATGTCGTTGCGGCCTTCGCCGGGCAGCAGATCGATCAGCACCCCCGAGGCGAAGACCAGGGACGAGGCGACCAGCGTCGCCGGGCCGACCTTGTAGGGGCGACCGACGCACCAGGCGGCGAGCAGGGCAACCGACAGCCAGCCGAGGTTGATCAGCGGCGAGAGCCAGTCGTTGTGCATCAGCAGGATCCCGGCCGCGTTGATCAGTTCCGAGCTCTGCGGGTAAAACCAGGCGACGAGGCGCAGCGGGTCGGTGTAAAGCACGTGGATCGTCGAGTGTTCCTGGGCCATCCGCGCCGCGAAGGGCATGTGGTACCAGGTGGTGTCGCCCCCGAACATCCCCTGTTCGAGGCTGAGCAGCGTCGGCACGGTCCACTCGGCGACGGTGACCGTGGCGACGGCCAGCGCGATCCACAGGGCGGCTCTCTGCACTTTCGGCGCGGCGATCGGGGTGACTCCGCGGGGCGCCCTGCGCCAGCCGAGCAGGGCGGCCAGCAAACCCACGGCGGTGCAGACCACGACGATCCAGCCGAGCCGCAGGATGCTCAGGGTTCCGAGCAGCTCGAGTGAGAGGATCAGCAGCGCGATGGTGATCGTGATGTCGGCGAGGCGAGCGAGCGCGCCGGAGAACTCGGGCACGATCCAGCGCCGCAGCCAGTAGCCGCCCAGCCCGAGCGCGGAGAGGATGCCGATCACGGCGAAGCTGCCGCCGATATAGGAGCCGAGAGAGGGAGTCACCGGCGCGGGATGCTATTCGCCGCGCCGGTGACCAGTTAGGTGGCCGCCGCGGGGATGCGGCAGGACACTCCGGTGCCGGCAAGGCCGCAATAGCCGTTTGGCACCTTGTGCAGATACTGCTGGTGGTAGTCCTCGGCGTAATAGAAGTGGCCGGCGGGCTCGACCTCAGTGGTGATCGGCTCGTGGCCGGCCGCGCGCAGCGCCTCGTCGTAGGCCCGCAGCGCCATTTCCGCCGTCGCCTTCTGGCCCTCGCCTGTGAAGTAGATGCCGGAGCGGTACTGGGTGCCGACATCGTTGCCCTGGCGCATCCCCTGCGTCGGGTCGTGCTCCTCGAAGAAGATCTTGAGCAGGTCGGCGTAGGCGATCTTCGCCGGGTCAAAGGCGACCAGCACCGCCTCAGCGTGCCCGGTGCGCCCACTACAGACCTCCTCGTAGGTCGGGTTGGGCGTGGTCCCGTTCATATAGCCGGCCGCCGTCGTGAAGACGCCGTCCAGCACCCAGAAGAGCCGCTCGGCCCCCCAGAAGCAGCCGAGCGCGAAGTAGGCGGTCTCGATGCCCTCCGGGAAGGGAGGCTTCAACGGCGTGCCGAGCACCGCGTGTCGCGCGGATACCTCGAAGGCCGGCTCGCTGCGCCCCGCCAGCGCCTCTTGGGGCGAGGGCATCCGCGCCTTATCCAGGCCCAGCATCATCGTCAGCTTCCCAAGCACGCTCACGCCATGGACGTTACCGCTGCCTAGCTCCCGGCTCGAGCATGACGAGGAACACCGAGGGCGCAGAGGCCGCCGCACCGCGCCGAATCTCGCGCCCGACCACGGAGTGGGTGTAGAGCAAGGCCAGCGCGAAGCCGGCCCGCGCGAGCGCTCAAGCGCCGCCGGCACCCAGCCGCAGAGGACATCTTGGCGGCCGACAGCGCAGGCAAGGGCGCTCGTCTCTCTCTCGAAAGTCAGCATCGGCGGGCGAAGAAGAACCGCGCGCCAGGGGCGAGGGGAAGAGCCCATCGGGCGAGCAGCTAGGGCGGCTGAGGGCGGCTCCTACCTGCAACGGCGAGCCTCGTTCGGGGTACAGGCCGGCGGCTTGTTCGGGCCCGGGCAGCCGGATAACGTTGGCCATATCGGCTGCCTCCTCGTCCTTATTGCCTTCATCTCGCCACGGTTGGCGTTGATCGCGCTATGGCTGTTCACCGACCTGCTCAGCCGCGCCTTCGAGAGCTTGTTCGTCCCCTTCCTCGGCTTCTTCCTGCTGCCCTGGACGACGCTCGCCTACGCGGCGATGTGGAGCTCGTCAAACGGCGTCAAGGGGTTCGAGTGGTTCATCGTCGTCCTCGCCTTCCTGGTCGACCTCGGCTCCTATGCCCGTGGCGGCCGACGAAGAGCCGCGCGGGCCTAATTTCGGGCTCAAATCGCACCAGCCGAAGGTCGGCTTCGCGGCGACGCCTCAAGGATCGCTGATTTTCATCGGCCCGCGCGTGCCAGCGTACGGGCAGGGCAACTAATTGGAGTAGGCGATCCGGACGTGGGACTTGCCGACCACGACGAACGGCCGCTCGGTCACATTGCCCGTGTCCAGCGAGGTGATCTCGACGTTGGTCAGCGGAATGAATTCGAGGCCACCGCGGTTCAAGGAGTCTGAGAAGCGGCTCTGGTAGCCCTCCGGCGGCAGGGTCACGTCGCCGACGATCAGGTGACGGTCGGTTTCGAACACCGCCCGCTCGATCCGATGCGCGATGCGATCCCCGCCGTTCATCGATACAACTATCGCCACCAGGCCGGACGGACCGGACCTGACAATCGTCCAAGCCCGGACTAATCATCGGGGTTAATCATCGGGGTGCCCGCTTGAATTTCCCCTCAGCGACGGCTTCCCGGTTGCCTGCGTCCCATTTGCGCCCCGCATCCGGGATTCAGCCCCGACTTCGCGGCCGCTCAGACCAGGTTGAAGCCCGGAGACATGGCTCGAGGTGTCCGCTTCTCTCATGGCCCAGGCAGGGGTGGGACGCTGAGGCAGACTCGCCCTGACTTTGGATAGGCCCGAACCACAAGCGCATAATAAATTTGCCCGAACGGGTCAATAGGTGGGATTTTGCGTGAATCGCGCAAGAATTAGCCCGCACGGGATAAAGCCATGGTTTACGACCGCTCGACAGCGTATTTTCTCCCGAACGGGAAAATGAAACACATCCCGATAGGCAGCCCCGAAGATGTCGGCTCACTGATCAGGGCGCGACGGAAAGAACTCGGCCTCAATCAGACCGAGCTCGCCGACGTCGCCCGCACCACGCTGCGCTTCGTTAGCGAACTCGAGCGGGGCAAGACGACAGCGCAGCTCGACGGCGTACTTCGCGTTCTCGCCGCTCTCGGCATTCAGATCGAAGCGAGCATGCGGTGAGCGACGCCCTCGACGTCTACCTTCACGGCGATCATGTCGGAAGGTTGGAGCAGAGGTCCCAGGCGCGGTTGAGCTTCGCCTACGCCCGAGAGTGGGTGGAGGCGGAGTGCCCCCCGATCTCGCTCAGCCTCCCGGTGCGCAACCGCCCATTCGCTCACGAGGAGTGCGTGCCGTTCTTCGAGGGATTGCTGCCAGAGGGCGAGTTCCTCAAAGCGATCTCCCGAACCCTCCACATTTCGGCACGCAATTCCTTCCAACTGCTCGCCGAGATCGGCGGGGAGTGCGCGGGAGCGATCTCGGTCGGGCCGGCTGGCGGACCGGTGCCGGGAAGATCCGAGCACCCGCCACGATGGCTCGATGAAAGGCAGCTCGGAGACCTGCTCAGGGACCTCCCGGACCGGCCCCTGCTGGGGACGATCGATGAGGAAACCGGATTCCGGATCTCCCTCGCCGGCGCTCAAGACAAGGTCGGCGTTCTCTTCGACGGAAAGCGGATCGGTCTCAGCCCGGGAGACCCACCGAGCACACATATCGTCAAGACACCGATTCCGGGCGTTGCAGACGCCATCGCCAACGAGGCCTTCTGCATGGTGTTGGCCGCCCGCGCAGGTCTCGATGTCGCCCGAGCCGAACCGCGCTTCGCCGACCGCTGCGAGTATCTACTCGTCTATCGCTACGACCGCGACGAGGCCTGGAAACCCGACGGACGGTTTCATCAGGAGGACTTATGCCAGGCACTTGGAGTCGTTCCCGCCCTCAAGTACGAAAACGAGGGCGGGCCGAATATCGTCGATTGCGCAACGTTGATCCACCGCCACTCCGGTGCCCCTGCCCGCGACATCATCGTATTCTTGGACGCCCTGATCTTCAACTTCCTGATCGGCAACAACGACGCGCACTCGAAGAATTACTCGCTACTTCTCGACGGCCCCGACGCGATCCGCATGGCGCCGCTTTACGACCTCCTTTCGATCGCCGCGATTAAGGGAGCGAGCCGAGATCTGGCGATGAAATACGGCGGCGAGAAGCGGGTGGGGTATCTGCGCCGCCGACACCTTCGGCGCCTAGGAGTCGAACTCGAAGTCAAACCTGCCCTGGTGGAGCGCCGGGCCGCAGCGATGATCGAGCGGGTTCTCGCCAGTTCGGAGGATGCGCGCCATGCGCTGCCGATCGATTTCCAGGATCGCCCGGTCCTCGACAAGATCGCCGCGGTCATCGCGGAACGCTCGGCCCGTTTACAAAAAGCACTTTCCGAGCCCCCGGGCGCAGGACCGCCAAGAGCACGCACAAAACCAGTTTGACGAAGGCGCAATGTTCAGACTTATGCGCGCTTTCTTACCGAGGCTCGGCGAGCGTGAATTTCATCGGGGCGATCAGTTAATTCTCCCGTGAACACTGGCTTCTCCGGGTGCCTGCGCCCCGTCTGCGTCCGGCATCCGGGCCACAGACCGGGCTCCGCGCCTGTCCAGACCATGTTCCAACCGGGCGCCTTCTAATGCGACACTTACCGTTGTTGGTGTCTCATCGCTGTTCCATCACGGGGCGACCCAGTGGCTCCACTTCCGACCCGCGCAATTCCACCGGATCGTCCGCAAGCAAAGTCATCTCACCGCCGCCTACCGCCACAGTGTCGGACTGGCCAAAACTGAAGTAACTTGAGGCGGAACACTGCAATCCCCCTGTGCGGGAGCCGTTCATCGAAGCACTCGCGTAAGTCACGAATGCAAATCGGCAATCAGAGGCCCAATACCAGTGTAAGAGCGTCGTCCACGGCCCGAAGCTCATCGGCGCCAAGACGCCCGGCGGAGCGCCCGAGGCGCTGAGGGTCTACAACCGTGGTCTGCTCGACGAGGACTAGCGTCTCTTTACCATCGAGTTCGATCGTCGGCCGGAACGTGGCCGGATGGGCACTTGTCGAGGTTGGCGAGACGAGGGTCCTACTCAGTGCCATGAACTCATCGGCCTGAACGACGACCGCGTAGCGGGCACCCCGCTGCTCGCGTCCGCGTGCGCCTCGCGGCGAAGGTAGACGGAATACCTCGCCGCGAACCACTTCAGTCGAGCGATTCCGGGGCGAGCTCCGCCATCTGCTCGCGGACGGCCCGCATCTCGACCCGATCGGCCTCATCAGCTGCGACTTGCGCGACCTCCTCGGCGATGGACGAGCGCGCCCGGCGTCTGGCAGCGGCCTCTCGGAGGGCGGTGCGAACGGCCTCGGAGTCGCTCGACCCGCCGCCCCGAACGACTCTTAGGGCAGCGGCCGAGCTGTCGTCCAATCGAACGTGAAGGGATCGGCCCATGGCGCTAGCGTAGCACGTATTGTGCTACAAAATCGGGGCGCCCGGATTCGAACCGGGGACCTCGGCCACCCAAAGGCCGCGCGCTACCAGGCTGCGCCACGCCCCGAAGCGCTCAGTCTAGTGCCGCTCGGAGCGCTCTGGCGGAGCCGGCTGGGGGACAACCGCTAGCTTTCGCAGCGATGGCAGACGTGCGGCCGCTCAACGCCCTCCACTACGACCTCGGCGTGGTCGGATCGCTGCAGGACGTCGCGGCGCCCCCCTATGACGTGATCGACACCGATCAGCGAACGGAGCTGCTCAAGCGCTCGCCCTACAACGCTGTCGCGATCGATCTGCCGAAGCCCTATGGCTCCAGCGGCCCGCAGGAGACCGACGGCGACCCCTATGCGCAGGCCGCCGAGACGATCGATGCCTGGCGCAAGGCCGGCGCTCTGGTCGAGGACCCCGAGCCGGCAATCTGGGCGCTGACCCAGGACTACATCGCGCCCGACGGCTCCGCCCAAACCCGCCACGGCATCCTCGTCCGCGTCCGAGTCGAAGACTACGGCGCCGGCAAGGTCCGCCCCCACGAGCGGACGCTGCCCGGCCCCAAGCAGGACCGACTCGAACTGACCCGCGCCACCCACCTCAATCTCTCGCCGATCTTCTCGCTCAGCACCAAGGACGCCTGGCCGCTGGTCGAGCCGGCGATCCAGGGCGAGCCCTGGGGCGAGGTCCGCGATGAAAACGGCACAGTCAACCGTGTCTGGCGGGTCGGCGACCCGGCGATCCACACCGCGGTGGCGGCTCGGCTCGCGGACGCCGAGCTTTTGATCGCCGACGGACACCACCGCTATGAGACCGCCCGCGCCTACCGCGACGAGATCGGCGGCGAGGGGCCCCACAGCTACACCCTGATGGCGCTCACCGGGCTCGATGACCCGGGCCTCACCGTCTATCCCACCCATCGCCTCCTCTCCGGCCTCGCCGGCGACCCAGAGCGCCAGCAGCGGCTCGGCAGTGGCCTTCGCGAGCTGTTCGACCTGGCCGAGGTAGAGATCGCCGAACTCGACCCCGCCGAGGAGGAGGGAGTAGGCATCTTCGGCCTCTTCGACACCTTCCACAGACGCGCCTTTCGACTGCGGCTGAAGGGCACGGCCGAGCTGGACCGACGGCTCAAGGGCAAGCCGGCGGCCTACCGCCGTCTCGACGCGGCGATCCTCGAGACCCTGGTGCTGAAGGGCCTTGCCGGGATGAGCGAGGAGGACATCGCCGCCAAGCGCGGCATCGGCTACGCGAAGAGCGTTCCAGACTCACTGGCCCTGCTCGAGGACGGCTCCTACGATCTCGCCTTCCTCCTGCGACCGGTCCCGGTCGATCAGGTCCGTGCGGTCGCCGAGACCGACGAGAACATGCCGCCGAAGTCGACCTACTTCTTCCCCAAGGTGATGACCGGGCTAGTCTTCAACCCGCTCGACTGAGGCCCGCGGCGTAGGATCGGGCCGTGGTCAAGATCTACACCAAGAAGGGCGACGACGGGACCACATCCCTTTGGTACGGCGGACGCATCCCCAAGCACCACGGGCGCCCCGAGGCCTACGGCTCACTCGATGAGGCCTGCTCGGAGCTGGGCATCGCCCGCGCCCTCTGCGGGCCCAGCGAGGCGGCGCTGGCCGCCGACATCCTCCGCCTCCAGGACGACCTCTTCGTCGCCGGGGCGGAGCTGGCGACGGCACCGGCGGCGGCGGACCGGCTCGAAGACGGGATCAGCCGCGTCACCGAGGAGATGGTCGGCGCCATCGAGGAGCGGATCGACTACTACATGTCGCAGGTCGCGCTGCCGCCCCAGTTCGTGATCCCGGGCGGCAACCAGCTCTCCGCCCAGCTCGACGTCGCCCGTACCGCGATCCGCCGCGCTGAGCGGGCAATCGCCGCCCTGGCCGAGGCCGGCGAGCTGGCAAGCGAGACGGTGATCCACCTCGTCAACCGCGCCTCGGACCTCGCCTACGCAATGGCCCGCTTCGCCGACGTCGATGAGCCGGCGCTGTTCGAGGGCCGGCGCAAGGCCTAGCCCAAGATGAGGGTCATCGCCCGCCGTCGCGAGGGATTTGCCCATGAGGTCGAGGTCGAGGGCGGGCACACCGTCATCGTCGATGAGCCGGCCGAGGCCGGCGGCACCGACACCGGCCCCTCCCCCACCCGCCTGCTCGCCGCCAGCCTCGCCGCCTGCACGGCGATCACGATTGAGACCTACGCGGAGCGCCAGGGCTGGGGGATCGGTGCGGTCGAGGTGGATGTCGAGGTCGACTACGAGGGAGCGACGCCGAGTGCCTTCGCCGTGTCCCTGCGCCTCCCGGCGGAGCTGAGCGAGGAACAGCGACAGAGTTTGGCCGCAATCGCGCGCAAATGCCCGGTCCATAATGCCCTGACAGGCGCGACACCGGTCACGGTCGCCGACCGAGTCGAGTCTCTCTAGATGGACCTCGGGCTCGCCGGACGCGCCTGCGTCATCACCGGCGCCAGCAGCGGCATCGGCCGCGAGACGGCACAACTTCTCTGCGCGGAGGGCGCCGGCGTGCTGCTGGTCGCCCGCGAGGAGGACCGGCTCGCGCAGGCGGCCGAGGAAGCGAAGGCGGCGGGGGCGGCGGCCGGCGGGCGGGCCGCGCACCTCGTCCTCGACGTCACCGCCGAGGACGCGGGCGAGCGGATGCTCGCCACGGCAGCCGAGCATTTCGGCGCTCTCGAGGTGCTGGTCAACAACGCTGGCGCCGCCAGCTGGCGCGACCTCGACGAGGTCCCCGACTCCGACTGGCGCGCCCAGTTCGAGCTGAGCGTGATGGCACCGCTGCGGGCGATGCGCGCCGCCGCCCCGGCGATGGCCGAGCGCGGCTGGGGGCGCGTCGTCAACGTCTGCTCGAGCGCCGCCAAGCGCCCTTCGGCGGCGATGCCGGAGTACTCGGTGGCGAAGGCGGCCGAGCTCTCGCTCTCCCGCCTCTTCGCCGAGCGCTACGCCGGCCGGGGTGTCCTCGTCAATGCGATCTGCCCAGGCCCGGTCGCCTCGGAGATGTGGATGAAGGCGGGCGGACTGCTCGACCAGTCACAGGCGATGTCCGGAGCGACGAGCCGCGAGGAGGCGCTGCGGAGCGCCGGGTCAAAGCGCCCGGTCGGCCGGCTGGCCGAGGTCGGCGAGATCGCCGCGGCGATCGTCTTCCTCTGCTCTGAGCGCGCTTCCTACGTCAGCGGTGCCGCCTGGTCGGTCGACGGCGGCACCGTCCAGGTGATCATCTGAGCGCGGGCGGGCCCGACCTCCGCAACCTCCTGCTCAGCGCCCAGGAGGCGGCGGCGATGGAGGCCCGTGGCGGCACCGCCGCCGCGGTGCTCGTCGCCCTCTACGGCTGGCCCGAGGAGCCCGGCCTCCTCTTCACCGAGCGCCGCGCCGACCTGCGGCGCCACGCCGGGGAGATCTCCTTTCCCGGCGGGCGCCAGGACGAGGCCGACGCCGACCTCGCCGCGACGGCGCTGCGCGAGGCGCGGGAGGAGATTGGCCTCGACCCCGCCGCGGTCGAGCTGTGCGGCGCCCTGCCGCCGACCTCGACCTTCGTCACCGGCTACCGGATCCACCCGTTCGTCGGGCTCCTCCCCAACCCCGCCGAGCTGAGCCTCGAGCCGAACCCCGCCGAGGTGGAGACGGTCCTCACCTTCTCTCTCAAGCAGCTGCGAGACGGCTACGCGATCCGCCGCCTCCTGCGCCGCGGCGTCCCGATCCACACGTCGACCTACTCGGTCGAGGAGCACCTGATCTGGGGAGCGACCGCGCGGATCGTCGGCGACCTGCTGGAACGACTCGGCTAAACGTCCTTCTCGACCGGGACGCCGACCAGGTTCCCCCACTCCGTCCAGGAGCCGTCGTAGTTCTTCACGTCGTCCTGGCCGAGAAGCTCGTGCAGGACGAACCAGGTGTGGGCGGAGCGCTCGCCGATCCGGCAGTAGGCGATGATCGGCGTGCCGTCGGAGATCACGCCCTTCGACGTGTAGAGGTCGCGCAGCGCCTCGGCCGCTTTGAAGGTGCCGTCCTCGTTGACTGCCTGCGCCCAGGGCACCGAGGCGGCGCCCGGGATGTGACCGCCGCGCTGCGCCCCCTCCTGCTCGTAGCCAGCCATCGCGATCAGCTCGCCCGAGTACTCCTGCGGGCTGCGGACGTCGACCAGGTTGGTCGGGGAGTCAAGCGCAGCGGTCACCTCGTCGCGGAAGGCGCGGATCGAGCTGTCCCCCGGTTGCGCCGTAAAGGTCGTTGCGGGATGGGCGGGGACCTCGGTCGCCGTCTCCCGTCCCTCGGCGATCCACTTCTCACGCGGCCCGTTGACCAGCTTCAGCTTGTCGTGGCCGTAGTAGAGGAAGTACCAGTAGGTGTAGGCGGCGAACCAGTTGTTGCGGTCGCCATAGAGGACGACGGTATGGTCATTGGAGATACCGCGGCTGCCCATCAGGGCGCCGAAGTCCTCGGGGCCGAGGAAATCGCGCTTGACCTGGTCCTGCAGGTCGGCCTTCCAGTCGAAGCCGATCGCGCCAGGGATATGGGCCTCGGCATAGAGGGCTGGGTTCTCGTCGACCTCGACGATGCGGATCGAGTCGTCGTCGAGGTGCTCGGCGACCCAATCGGTCTCGACAAGGACATCCTTTGCGTAGCTCATCCGCAACCTCCGAATTCCGTGGGCTCCTTAAATCTGCCGAATTCCAATCCGAGTTTAGACATATCGATCTACCGGCCCAGATTGCTGACTTATTCAGTCAAGAACTAACCCGCAGAGTGCCCCTCAACCGACCAGCCGCAGAGTCGCCGCGACGATCTCATCGACCCATGCCTGCGGGTCGGCGGGGTCCGCATCGACCACCTCTACCGGCACCTTCCAAGTCTCGGCAGCGGCGCGAACGATCGCCTCCCCGCGCTCCAGATGGTGGCGCTGCACCCTGCCGGCCGCCTCGTAGACGAAGCCCCGCACCGGTGTGTCGATGAGCATTTCCATCGTGCGCTCCAACCGCGGGCCGTGGATCGCGGCGATCACCTCGGGCTCGGCCTGGGCGGAGCCGAGCAACCAGTGGACGACGGCGACATCGCCAACCAACTCGAGCAGGGTGCCCGGCCGGTCTGGGTCGGCCAGGGCGGGCTCGATCCCCGCCGCCTCGATTGCCGCCAGGCCATCGTCGCGACGGCTTGTCCCCCGCACCGCCCAGCCCTCGGCGCGCAGTCGCTCCCCGAGCAGCCGCCCGCGGCAACCGCAGCCGACAATCAGCGCCCTCGCCACCGCTCCCACCTATGCGGCCCCGAAGGGGCCCTGCCAGCGCAAGCGGTCGCGCTCTTCTTCATCGACCCTCTCGCGCAGATCCTCCTCGGTCATCTCCGGGGCGCCGCGGCGGCGGCGCATCTCGTTCTGGGCTTCCAGCATCTGCCGCACGTCGTCGATCTCGTTCTGGACCTCGACCTCGGGCGAGCGGGTCGGATGCCAATCGAGGAGATCGGCGCTTGCGCCGGGATAAAAGCGTCCGACCACGAGCAGCACGCCGACCAGGAAAAGGAGAATCGCCACCGTCCCCAGGAGGAATCCCACCGGGTAAGGATAAGCGCCGGGGGCGCTGCGTCTTCCGCTCTCACTGTTTAATCCAGGTCCGTGGCCGAGGCTTTCATAGTCGACGCGATCCGAACGCCGATCGGCGCCTACCGTGGCGCGCTCTCCACGATCCGCCCGGACGATCTCGCCGCCCACACGATCAGGGCTGTCGTCGAGCGTAGCGGCGTCGATCCCGAGCGGATCACCGACGTCTACTTCGGCGCGGCTAACCAGGCGGGCGAGGACAATCGCGACGTGGCGCGGATGGCGGCGCTGCTCGCCGGCCTTCCCGATGCCGTCCCAGGGGCAACCGTCAACCGCCTCTGCGCCTCGGGGCTGGAGGCGATCAACGCCGCTGCCCGTGCGGTCAAGCTTGGCGAGGGTGACCTCTACCTGGCCGGCGGGGTCGAGTCGATGAGCCGGGCGCCGTGGGTGGTGGAGAAGCCCGAACGGAGGCTGCCGCGCGGCGCGCAGACGATGCACGACACGACCCTGGGCTGGCGCATGATCAACCCGAGGATGTCGGAGCTGGGGGTCTCGACCGAGTCGATGGGAGAGACCGGGGAGAACGTGGCCGAGCGCTACGGGGTGAGCCGGGAGGACCAGGACGCCTTCGCGCTGCGCAGCCACAGGTGCGCCCTCGCCGCAGCTGAGGCCGGGCTCCTCGCTGAGGAGATCGTCCCGGTCGATGCGCCGCAGGGGCGCGAGACCGTCACCGTCGAGGCCGACGAGGGGCCGCGGCCCGACGCCTCGCTGGAGAAGCTCGCCGCGCTGCGCCCGGTCTTCCGCGAGGGCGGCACGGTGACCGCCGGCAACGCGTCGACCCTCAACGATGGCGCTGCCTGCCTGCTGATCGCATCGGAGGCTGGCGCGGAGCTGCTCGGGGCCGAGCCGCTGGCCCGGATCGTTTCCTTCGGCGTCGCCGGCGTCGACCCCGCCTATATGGGCATCGGCCCGGTCCAGGCGGTGCCGCGCGCCCTCGCTGCCGCTGGCCTCTCCCTCGAGGAGATCGACCTGGTCGAGCTGAACGAGGCCTTCGCCTCACAGGCGCTGGCCTGCGCGCGGGAACTGGGGATCGACGAAGAGCGGCTAAACGTCAACGGCGGCGCGATCGCGCTCGGGCACCCGCTGGGCTGCTCCGGCGCCCGCCTCGCCACGACCTTGGTGCGGGAGCTGCGCCGCCGCGGTGGACGCTACGGCCTCGCCACCCTCTGCGTCGGCGTCGGCCAGGGCCTGGCGACCGTGTTCGAGGCAGTCTGAGATAGCCTCGCCCGCCGATGACTACCACCATCAGCGAGCTGGCAAGCGTCGACGGGACGGTCTCGCCCACCGCCGCGGCGACCCTGCCGCTTCGCGACGACGGCCTCTACCGTGGCGACGGCGCCTTCGAGGTCATCCGCCTCTACCAGGGGCGTCCGTTCGCGCTCGGCGACCACCTCGACCGGCTGCAGCGCTCGGCGGCGGCGATCGAGCTCGAGTTCGACCGGGCGGAGCTGGAGCGCGAGATCGACGCGCTGCTCTCCGAGGCGGGCGACGTCGACGGGCAGCTGCGCCTGATCGTCACCCGGGGCGGGAGGCGGATCGCAGCAACCGAGCGGCTGCCGCCCCACGCCGAGACCTTGCGACTCGCCGCCGTCACCTACTGCCCGACCGTGATCCTCAACGGGGTCAAGTCGCTCTCCTATGCCGCCAACATGCAGGCGACCAGGCTCGCCCAGGCCCGTGGCGCCGACGAGGCGGTGCTGGTCCAGCCCGACGGCACGGTGCTTGAGCCGCCGACCTCCTCGATCTTCTGGGTATCCCCGCAGGGCTCGCTGCGCACGCCTGCCCTCGATTCCGGAGTGCTGGATTCGATCACCCGCGACCGCCTCGTCAAGGCGCTGCAGGTCGAAGAGGGTGCTTGGCCGATCGCCGACCTGCGCGCCGCGAGCGAGGCCTTCCTCGCCTCGACCACGCGGGAGATCCAGACGGTGTCGGCGATCGACGGGGCCGAACTCGCCGCGGCGCCGGGGCCTCGCACCCGCGAGGCGCAGGAGGCCTTCGCGGCGACCCTGAGGCAGGAGCTTTGAAGACGCCGAAAACGAAAGAGCAGGGGTGAGATGGACTTCCAGCTGAGCGACGAGCAGCAACTGATCTCCGAAGCGGCGCGCGAGTTCTCCGACCGCGAGATCGCGCCGCGAGTGCGCGACAACGACCGCGCCGGCCGCTTTGACCGCGAGCTGGCGAGCAAGTTGGGCGAGATCGGCTACCTCGGCGCCCCGGTCGCCGAGAGCTACGGCGGCCGCGGCCTCGACTACATCGGCTACGGCCTGATCGTCGAGCAGGTCGGGCGCGCCGACTCCTCCGCCCGCACCGTCGTCTCGGTGCAGACCTCGCTGGTCGCCGGCTCGATCGAGCGCTGGGGAACGGAGTCACAGAAGCAGAAGTGGCTGCCGCGCCTCTGCTCGGGCGAGGCGCTCGGCTGCTTCGGGCTGACCGAGCCCGACACCGGCTCAGACGCCGCCAACCTCCGCACCCGCGCCACCAAGACCGACTCGGGCTGGTCGATCAGCGGACAGAAGATGTGGATCTCGCTCGGCAGCTTCGCCGAGGTGGCGCTGATCTTCGCCCAGACCGACCCCCCGTCCAAGCACCGCGGACTCGCCTGCTTCCTCGTCCCCACCGCCAGCGAGGGCTTCGCCTCGCAGGAGATCCACGGCAAGCTCGGCCTGCGCTCCTCAGACACCGCCTCGCTCGCGCTCGATGAGGTCGAGGTCGGCGAGGACGCGATGCTGGGTGAGATCGGCGACGGCTTCAAGGTGGCGATGAGCGCCCTCGACAACGGCCGCTACAGCGTCGCCGCCGGCTGCGTCGGCATCTGCGATGGCTGCGTCGAGGCCTCCGTCAGCTACGCGAAAGAGCGTAAGCAGTTCGGTGTGCCGCTCGCCCGCTTCCAGCTGGTCCAGGAGATGATCGCCGACATGATCCTCAAGCGCGACGCCTCGCGGATGCTGGTCTACCGCGCCGGCGCGCTGAAGGACGAAGGCAAGCCGAACACGATGGAGACCTCGGTGGCGAAGCTTTACGCGACCGAGTCTGCGGTCGAGTGCGCCAACCTGGCGATCCAGGTGCACGGCGGCGCCGGCTATGTCGATGACTACCCGGTCGAGCGCTACCTGCGCGACGCCCGGGTGACGACGCTCTATGAGGGCACCTCGCAGATCCAGAAGCTGATCATCGGCCGCGCGGCAACCGGGATCAACGCGATGCTTCCCTTCGAGGAGAGCTGAGCGATGGGCGAGGTGGTCGAGAGCTCGCTCGACGGTCACATCGCCCTGCTGCGCCTCAACCGACCCGAGGCGCGCAACGCCCTCTCACCCGAGATGATGGAGCGGCTCGGGGCCGAGCTGGAGCGGCTCGACCCCGCGCCCGAGGTGCGCTGCGTCGTGATCGCCGGCTCCGATGCGGTCTTCGCCGCCGGCGCCGACATCAGGGCGCTCAGCGAGCGCAGCCTCACCGAGGCCCTCTACCACCCGGCGGCGGAGTTCTGGAGGCGGCTCGCCAGGGTAAAGACGCCGCTGATCGCCGCCGTCTCCGGCTACGCGCTGGGCGGCGGCTGCGAGCTGGCCTTGGCCTGCGACATGATCGTCGCCTCCGACACGGCCAAGTTCGGCCAGCCCGAGATCAACCTGGGAATCATCCCCGGCGGCGGTGGCACCCAGCGCCTGGCTCGGGTGCTGGGCAAGCAGCGGGCGATGGAGTACGTGCTGACCGGCCGGCGCTTTGACGCCGCCGAGGGACTGCAGTTGGGCCTCCTCAACAGGGTCGTCGAGGAGGGACGCTGGCTGGAGCAGGCGATCGCCCTCGCCAAGACCGTGGCGGAGCGGCCACCGATCGCGACTCGACTCGCCAAGCAGGCGGTGCTCGCCGCCGAGGAGACGGCGCTCTCCGCCGGGCTGGACAGCGAGCGCCGCCTCTACGAGCTGGCGATGGCTACCGAGGATCGGGTCGAGGGCATGCGGGCCTTCCTCGAGAAGCGCGAGCCGGAGTTCAAGGGACGGTGAAGGTCGCGCGGGTTGGCGTCGTCGGTGCCGGGACAATGGGCGCCGGGATCGCGCAGATCGCCGCGCTGGGCGGTTATCAGACGAGCTTGAACGACCCCGTCCCAGAGGCGCTCGGCGCCGGGATCGAGCGGCTGCGGGCCGGCCTGGCGAAGGGCGCCGCGAAGGGACTGTGGAGCGAGGCGGAGGCCGACGCTGCAAGCGAGTTGACCGACCCCGCCCCGAGCCTCGCCGAACTCGCCGGCTGTGATCTGGTGATCGAGGCGGCGCCCGAGGAGCTGGGGTTAAAGCGCGAGCTGCTCGCCAGCCTGGCCGAGTCCTGCGGCCCCGAGACGATCCTCGCCACCAATACCTCCTCCCTCCCGGTCACCGCGATCGCCGCCGGGACGCCGCACCCCGAGCGGGTGGTCGGCATGCACTTCTTCAACCCGCCGGCGCTGATGCGGCTGGTCGAGGTGGTCGCCACGGCCGACTCGGCTGAGAGCGCCCTGGCCGCGACCGCCGCGGTGGCCAGGCGAATGGGCCGCACGCCGATCCGCGCCAAGGACAGTCCCGGCTTCCTCGCCAACCGCCTCGCCCGCCCCTTCACGCTGGAGCCCCTGCGGATGCTCGGCGAGGGGGTCGCCGAGGCGGCGGCCATCGACCGCGTCTGCAGGGTCGGGGGCGGCTTTCGCATGGGCCCGTTCGAGCTGATCGACCTGATCGGGCTCGACGTCAACCTCAGCATCGCCCGCTCCTTCTACGCCCAGGGCGGCGAGCCGGAGCGCTGGCGCCCCAGTTCGATCCAGGCAGGGCTGGTCGAGGAAGGCCGGCTCGGTCGCAAGAGCGGGCACGGCTTCTACAGCTACGGCGAGGGCCCCCACCGCGACCCGGACCCCGAACTCGGGATCGAGGCGCCGAGCCTGGACCCCGACCAGCTCGCAAAGATCGACCCGGCCGGGCCATCGATCCTCCCGCGCCTCCTCGCCCAGATCGCCAACGAGGCGGCCTTTGCCCTCGAAGAGGAGATCGGCTCACCGACCGACATGGACACTGCGCTGCGGCTCGGCTTCAACTGGCCGCTCGGCCCGCTCGAGCTGGCCGAGCTGATCGGAGCCGGGGCGGCGCTCTTGCTGCTGGACGACCTGGAGCGCTCCCGCGGTGGGGCCTACCGGGTGGCTCCGCTGCTGCGCGCCGCCGCCCAGCGCGGAGCGCCGCTCGCCGATCAGGCCGAGAGCTGAAGCATCAGCTCATCGACGTAGCACCAGCTCCAATCCTCACCCGGCTGCGCCGAGCGGATGATCGGGTGCCCGGTCGCCTGGTGGTGAGCCGTGGCGTGGCGTCCCGGCGAGTTGTCGCAGCAGCCGATGTGCCCGCAGCTCTGGCACATCCGCAGGTGCACCCACCGCATCCCCAGAGCCAGGCACTCCTCGCACCCGGCGAGCGCTGGCGGGACCTCGAGGAACTGGACAGAGTCGAGATGGCTGCAGGTGGCGGTCGTGCGATGACCTTAGCCAAATATTCGGCATCGCACCAGTCGAAGCCGGCGTGTCGCGACGGCCTTCCCCGAGTTGTATCTGCGAGGGTGGCGGGATGAGCCGCAACGAGGCCGGCGGGGAGCCGATCACCGAGGAGGGCATCGCGTCGCTGCGAGCGGAGATCGAGCAGCTGGAGGGACCGGCTCGTAACGAGATGGCGGCGAGGATCAAGGCGGCACGGGAGTTGGGCGACCTGAAGGAGAACGCCGACTACCACATCGCCAAGGAGGACCAGGCGCACCTTGAGACGCGCATCAAGAGGCTGAAAGAGAGGCTGCGCAAGGCGGTGGTGGTCGATGTCGACGGCGATGCCGAATCCTTCGCCTTCGGTCGCAGCGCCGAGGTGCTCGACGGGGCAAGTGCCAAGGTCAACACCTGGACCCTGGTCGGCTCGACCGAGGCCGACCTGACTCAGGGTCGGCTTTCGGCGGAGTCGCCGATCGGACGCGCTCTCAGGGATCGCAAAATCGGTGAGCCGATCGAGGTCGAAACACCGCGGGGCAAGCGGACCTTCACGATCCAAAAGCTCTTCGACTAGCTCCGTTTCGCCCAGCTAGGAGCTCGGCGTCGGGGCGACCTCGAGGGGCTCGCCGCCGGGCATCCAGTGGGCCTCGGCCAGCGGCGGGGTGTCGCGTAGGTACCACTCGGCGTCAAGGGCGCCCATGCAGCCGGTGCCGGCCGCGGTGACCGCCTGGCGATAGGTGCGATCGACAACGTCGCCGACCGCGAAGACGCCTGCCAGGTTGGTGCGGGTCGAGCCCGGCTCGGTGGTGATGTAGCCGCCCTGGTCGGTGTCGAGTTGGCCCGCGACGATCTCCGATTTGGGGAGGTGTCCGATCGCGACGAAGGCGCCGTCGGCCTCGATCTCCTCGGCAGCACCGGTCTCGGCGTGGCGGAGGCGGACCCCGCTCAGCTTGCCGTCCTCACCGGCGAGGAACTCCTCCGCCACGTAGGGCGTCTTGAAGCTGATGTTGTCCTGCTGGCGCGCCCGCTCGAGCATGATCTTCGAGGCTCGGAACTCGTCGCGGCGGTTGACGATCGTCAGCTCGCTGGCGTACTTGGAGATGAAGATCGACTCCTCCATCGCCGAGTCGCCGCCGCCGATCACAAGCACCCTCTGACCCTTGAAGAAGGCGCCGTCACAGATCCCGCAGGTGGAGACGCCACAGCCGCGCAGCTCGATCTCACCGGGGATGCCAAGTCGGCGCGGCTCCGCCCCCATCGCCAGGATCAAGGTCTTTGCCCGGTGCTCCTCGTCTCCCAGGAAGACCGTCTGGATCCCTCCGTCGGAGAGCTCGACCCGGTCGACGTCATCGGTAACGAACCGGGTGCCGAAGCGCTCTGCCTGGGCGCGGAAGTGGCCCATCATCGCCGGTCCCATGATCCCGTCTGGATAGCCGGGGTAGTTCTCGACGTCGGTCGTTTTCTGGAGCTGTCCGCCCCACTGAAAGCCCTCAAAGACCACTGGCTCGAGGTTGGCGCGCGCCGTGTAGAGCGCCGCCGTGTAGCCGGCGGGGCCACCGCCGACGACGATCACGTTCTCGACCTTCTTCTCAGCCATCTTTCGCCGCCTCAAGTCTAATACTTTACTTTGTATAGTAGCGCGGCTTGGTGCCCGTGTTTGGCACCTCCAGGGCAGCGCGGGTGGCCGCACTCTCCCAACCCAGATCGGCCACTCAGCCCGCTGCCGGGCCTCACGTAGCTCTGTTGTAGTGCCGAGTAGTTCTTCCAGTTCTTTTCGCCAGCAGACCGCGCACGAACGCCACTGTCGGCATGTCGGCAGCCTTTGCCAGCTGATCGAGTCGCCGCTTCTGCTCCGGCACCATCCTCAGTCTTATGACCTCGTAGTCGCGCTCTTTCATCGAACTCAAGTAGTTCTTACGATCCAAGTCCAGGCGCGACCGGGCGGTCGGGCGCCCAGCTTCGCCCCTCCCGTGAGCGGAAAGCGGTTCTATGCCAGCCGCACGTCCAGCACTTGCGCACCGCCGTTGCTCACCCAGCTGATTGCGTCGTCGCCGGCTCGACGGATGGGATCACCACTTGTGATCAGCAAATCCCAGCCGTCCTGAAGCGCATCGCCACAGGAGAGACCAAAAGTATGGTCACCGGTCGCATAGTCCGCTGGGTCAAACTCCAATGCACCGTGGGCGATGTTGACCTGCCACGGCGACGCCTCGGCACTGGGGATCGCGGTGACGGCGGCGTCACGCCCTGACCAGTCGCGCATTTCAGCGCTGAGTTCGCCGAACGTCATGTTGCCGCCATGCTCGAACAGGTTTCGGACTCGATCCTGCGTCGCTGAATCTAGCTCGGGAAGCGCTTTCGTCACGTGCGCGGGCGTCTCAGGCATCGTCGGAGCCTCCTGCATCGGCGTGGACTGGGGAGGCGAGCCTAGAGCCTCGGAGGCTACTTGGCGGGTGGACAGACGGCGAGCCAGCGGACCCGCAGCGGCGGCACCTCCGAACCGTCTAGCGTCCGCGCGCTCGATGCGCCTCGCGCCGATGCCGCCGGGTTTTGTGCTTCCTGCGATGCGAGGGCGGCGATCCCGTCGCGGTCACCAACGAGGCCGCGGGCGGCGATCCCATCGCGGTCACTTGGCTACCCATGCCGTTGGTCTGTGCATTCAGGGATGGCGGTTCGAACTGATGCCAGGGTCCGTTCACGCTTCCAGCGGCGTTGGTCGCAGTCACCGAGTAGCCGTATTCCGTGCCCGGCTGCAAGGTCACCCCCGCGCTATTTAGGTCGAGGCTGACGCTTTGACCGACGAAGGAGCCAAGCAGCTTCCCGCTCGGTAAGGGGATCTGCATCGGGGCCAGGGCGCAGCCCCTGAGCGAGCAAAGAAAGTCCAGCAGCTTGAATTCATAGGTCGTTTCGAGACCCTCGGTGTTGATCTGGGCTTCGAGGCTGGCGTCGGTCGGGGTTAGGTGCGATAACGATTCGCTTTCGATCGAAGGTGACCCCTGCTTGGGTTCCGTTTCGGATTGCGTTCTGACGATTCCGCCGGGGCCCGTCGTCGTACCGGCGGAATTTGTCGCTATGACCCAGTAGCCGAAACGCTCGCCGGGCCGAAGTTTCGCACCTGCTTCCCGCAAATCCACGCTGACGCTGGTGGCTTCTGAAGAAGCCGGAATCTTCCCGATCGGCAGGTTCTGCACGCTAATCGCATCGCAGGCCAGTCCTTCATACGGGCACCCAGACTCCAGTCGGACTTCGTAGCTCGTTTCCAGGCCGTTCGGGTTGATCTGCGCTGCCAGGGTCGCGTCGCGTTCAGTGATGCCGGAAATTGCTTCGCCTTCGATCGTGGGCGCTGAGCCCGCGAATGCGCTCGCGGTCCAGCCGAGCGACCCAAGGGTGACCAAGACGGCCACAAATACCGCCGAGGAGATGCGCTTTACGCTTGCTCTCTTCACAGGTCTCTCCTGCTCGAAAGGCTAGCCACCACTCGGAGCCTCCGGTCAGCAAGCCTACTCCGGAGGCCGAATATGTGCCAATCGGCTCGAGCGCGGGGCCAAAGCCCGGCGATAGCAAATCTCGCTGGCACGTCGCGTTCGTCGCTACGGCGCAATCGGCATCACCAGCGGCGGTAGAACCTGGTAAGTCCGTCGGTTGACCAAGGTCAACCGCTGTATCAACGAGGGCCGCCCTTCCCTCAGAGACGCCGGTGCACCGCAGCCCGCATTGGACTCCGTGCGACGCCCGTTTTGGCGGCAGACTCAAACCGCGACACGAAACCCGCCTAACTTTTTACAGTGACGGACGGATCAACCGCCACGGATCAGCTCGGGGTCGGGCTCCAGCGCCGCTTTTTCGGCGGGTCCGCGATCGATAGGCAGTCCCTCCACCTCCCACTCGCCAACCTTTTTGCGCAGCTGAAAGAAGGCGACGACGCCGAACGGGATCGGCATCCAAAAGGCGACCAGCCGGTAGATCAGGATCGCCGGGAAGATCGTGTCCTCCGGCAGGCCGAAGAGGACGAAGGCGCCGATCATCCCGGCGTCGACGGCCCCGACTCCGGCGGGGGCAAGCGGGAAGAGGTTGGCGACCATGCCGAGGAAAAAGCCTTGGACGACGACGGCGAGCGGGACATGGACGCCGAACGCGTGAAAGGAGGCCCAGAGGATGCCGATGTTGGCGGCCCAAAAGCCCGCCGCGCCGATCACCGCGAGCCCGCCGCGCGAGGGGTGGGCGAAGAGACCGAGGGCGAACCTGAACCCCTGGCCAAGGGTCGCCGGCACCCTGGCGATCGTGTGGGCGAGCGAGCGGCCCCGCTCGCCGCGCACGAACGGCGCCACGCGGCGCTCCAAGTCCGACGGGATCAGGGCGATCAGCACACCGAAAATGAGCAGCAACCCGGCGATCGAGGCCGGAATGACGGTCAGCTCGACCGGGTGCTGGCCGTCGAGGACTCCGGTTCGCAGCAAGACACCGAAAACGATCAGCGCCAGCGGGTAGAAGGCGTAGTGGAGGGTGAGGAAGGCGACCATCCGCCGCCCTGCGTCGTGGCGGCGCATCCCGGCCTTGCGCAGCGACCAGTAGGTGAGGGCGATTCCCCCGGCGCCGGCCGCCGAGAAGAGCAGCGTCGCGGCCAGGCCGGCCATGTTGATCTCATAGGTCTCCGCCCAGGTAAGCCGCAGGGCCTTGCCGCCGACGACCGCCTTAAAGAGCGCGGTATAGGTGGCGAAGGCGAGGACACTGAAGCCGATCGCCACCCCGATCCACAGCGGCTCGGCTTCGTCGAGCTTGCTCAGCGCATCGCCGAGGCCGACGAGCTTCGGGAAGAGGAAGTAGATCCCGATCAGCAGCGCCAGGACGACGATCGCCGTCTGCACCACGCGGCGCACCGTGAGCAGCGGCAGCTCGACGGTCACCTCGCGGTTCGCCGAGTCCTCCTGAGACACCCCTGGGAAGCTACCCGCTGGCGAGGCGCTCCAGGTTCCGCAGGGTGCCGTTGACCCTCCGCGCCAGCGGCGCGGCGAGCCGCTCGCCGCGCCGCACGGCGACGACCAGCGCCACCCCGGCGGCGAGGTCGGTGACGTAGTGCTCCCCGAGGTAGAGGAGGGCGAAGCCGAGGGTGAGTGCGTATCCGCCCCCGGCCAGGCCCTCGAGCGGGCCGGCTTCGGCCAGCGCCAGCGCCATCGTCAACGCGGTCGCGAAGTGCAGCGAGGGCATCGCCGCCCACGGGTTGCCGCCCAGCGCCTCATACATTCCCGGCCAGGCCGAGCCCCAGGTCTCCTCGCCCACCTCGACCATGATCCGCCGCACCTCCTCGCCGGTCAGCCCATGCTCTGAGGACCACCAGGGAGGGGCGGTCGGCACGATGAAGTAAAAGGCGCAGCCGATGTCAAAGACAGCGGCGAGCTGCCGGGCGGCGCGGGGGAAGCGCTCGCTGTGGCGGAGGAGGATGAAGGAGAGGGCGAGGTAGGGCTCAAAGAACCAGAGCCAGTGCGCCCAGGTGAGGACGTGGTTGATCACCTTGACCCGGCTGAGGCGGGCGAGGGCGCGCTGCAGGCGCGCGTTGGGGAGGCTGCCAGCGGCGAGGGCGCGGTCGATCGCCATCGGGTAGTTGACGCGGAGGCGGCGGCGGAGGCGCTCGGGTTCGTCGTAGGGGATCTCGTGAACCATGATGAAGGCCCACATCTGCATCGCGAAGAGCGCCACGTCGCGCTTCTTGGAGCGGGGCGTGAGCACCGCCAGCGCCAGCGGTCCGCCCGCGCAGGCGGCGACGGTCAGCGGTGCTGGGATGCGGTGGCGGCGGCGCATCAGCGGCACCGCGAACGCGGCACCGACCGCAGCCAGCGCTGCGGACCGCACCGCCACGCGCAGTGCCGGAGATGGGCGAGAACGGGTCCGCATAGGGTCGGCGAGTATAGGTCGGCACCCGACGCTGGGAGCGGCGCCGCGCCGCCCAGCGTGATTAGAATGGCCGCGCTTTGGCGCCCCACTCTCCTGGCACCGACCAGATCCACACCCTGCTTTGGATCGGCTTCATCGCTGCAGCGATCGTCGTCGTCGTGGTCAACGGCGCGCTGCTCTACGCGGTGCGCCGCTACCGGGCCGAGCGCGGCGCCGAGCCGCGCCAGGTGCGGGGCGCGCGGCGCATCCAGATCCGGGTCGGCGCGATGCTGACCGTCTTCGCCGCGGCGATCCTCATCCTCAGCATCATCTACACCGACAAGGCGCAACAGACACCGACAACGGGCCCCGCCGGGCTCGCCTCCGCCCGCTCCGAGCCGCTGACGATCAGGGCGACCGGCAAACAGTGGCTGTGGCGCTACAACTATCCCAACGGGGCCTTCTCCTACTACAAACTCGTGGTGCCGGTCGACACCGCGGTCGTCCTTGACCTGGCGTCCACCGACGTCGTCCACACCTGGAACGTGCCCGACCTTGCCGGCAAGCGCGACGCCGTGCCGGGCAAGCAGAACCAGGTCGTATTCCGGGCCGATGAAGAAGGGACCTACACGGGCCAGTCATCGACCCTGTCCGGCCAGGGCTATGCGGCGATGCGGACCGAGGTAGACGTCGTCTCGCCCACCGCCTACATGAAATTCACCCAAAGGCAAAAGCGAGCGACCCAGGCGGCTCAGGACCGGGTGGTCGGACTGAACGAAAGCGGCAAGATCCCATGAGCCCCGGCCCTGCCCCTGAGCTGGTCGTCGACGGCTTCCCGAAGCGCCGCACGCGCTGGGTCGAGCTGGCGACCAGCGCCGACCACAAGGACGTCGGCCGGGTCCTGATCGCCGCCGCCCTCGGCTTCCTCTTCCTCGCGGTGATCGACATGCTGCTGATGCGCCTCCAGCTGGCGATCCCTGAAAACAGCTTCCTCGCCCCGGTGACCTTCAACCGGATTCTCTCCGTCTATGGGGCGACGGCGATCTTCCTCTTCGCGATCCCGCTCGCGTTCGGGCTCTTCTATTACCTGGTGCCGCTGCAGATCGGCTCGCGCGGCACCGCGCTGCCGCGCCTCGGGCAACTCGGCATGTGGCTCTACGTGGCCGGGGCAGCGGTGTTGTACGCCGGGTTCCTCTTCACCCCCTCAGAGGCGGGAGTCAACCCGCTGGCACCCCTCTCCGAACTCCCCTACCTTGCCAACAACGGCGTCAACGCCTGGGCCACGGCGACCGGGATGGCGACGCTGGGCTTCGTCTTCATCGCGATCAACCTGGTGGCGACGCTGCGCACCATGCGAGCGCCGGGGATGGCCTGGCGGCGGCTGCCGGTCTTCGCCTGGGCGGCGGCGATCTGCTCGTGGCTGATGCTGGTGATCGGCCCGGTGATGCTGGCGGCGATCACGATGCTGATGATCGACCGCAACTTCGGCGGCATCTTCTTCAACGGCGGCTCCGGCGGAGCGCCGCTGCTCTGGCAACACCTCAGCTGGATCTTCTTCACCGGCGCCTACATGCTGATCCTGATCACCGCCTTCGGGGCGATCGCCGAGATCGTCCCGACCTTCGCCCGCAAGCCGCTGTTCAACCGCGGCGCCGTGATCGGCTCGCTGGTCGCGATCGCCCCGATCGGCACCCTGGCCTGGATGCACAACATGCTGACCGCCCCGATCGGGATCGGCTGGATGTACTTCGCGATGATCATGTCGCTGGCGCTGATCGTCCCCTTCGGCCTCCTCGCCTTCAACCTGATCGCGACGCTGGTCGGCGGGACGCTGCGGATGCGGGCGCCGCTGCTCTTCGCGATCGGGGCGATCTCGGCGATCTCGATCGGCCTCGCCGCCGAGATCGATCAGTCGATGGTCGCCGCCGCGTGGGAGCTCAAGGGCACCACCGCCGCAACCGCCGCGACCAACTTCGCGCTGGTCGGCGGCAGCGTCTTCGGTGGCTTCGCGGCGCTGCACTACTGGTTCCCGAAGATGACCGGGCGGACGATGGGTGAGAGCCTCGCCCGGATCTCCTTCTGGACGATGGCGATCGGCATCCTCGTCGCCTTCGTGCCGCTCCTGCTGGCGGGCGACGCCCAGGGCGAGGTCGCCGACGCCTACAAGTTCTTCAACCACACCGGCGTCAACACGTACAACCTGATCGCCTCGATCGGCGCTTTCATCCTCGCGATCGGGATCGTGATCACACTCGTCAACGCGATCCTCAGCCGCACCGGAGGCGCCGAGGCCGGGCATGACCCGTGGGGCGGCGACGCGCTGGAGTGGCTGACGCTCTCCCCGCCCGATCCCCACAATTTCGACGTGCTTCCCGACGTGCGCAGCGCCCGACCGATGCGAGATATTCGCGAGGCGATCTCATACCGGTCCGCCCGGGCCGAGCTGCCCGCGCGCGAGTCCCAGCCGGTAGCCTGACCGGCATGGACGCCGGTGTTGGAGCACAGACTGCCCCCACGCCCGCGGCGGCGAGTGCCCAGCGTTCGGCCGCGCTGATCCTCCTCCGCGACTACCTGACGCTGACCAAGCCGAAAGTGCAGTCGCTGCTGCTCTTCATCACCGTGACGACGATGTACGTGGCCGGTGACCCCACGATCGGGCTCGTCTTGCTGACCTGCCTAGGTGGCGCCCTCTCGGCCGGGGGGGCCGGGGCGATCAACCACGCGATCGACCGCGACATCGACCGCAAGATGGCCCGCACCGCCGACCGACCGGTCGCCAGCGGGCGCGTCTCCCCAACCGCCGCGACCATCTTCGGGGTGCTGCTCGGCTGCGCCTCGGTCGCCCTGCTGGGGCTGGCAGTCAACCCGCTGGCGGCGGCGCTCTCGCTCTCGGGCCTGCTCGGCTACGTCTGCGTCTACACCCTCTGGCTGAAGCGCGCCACACCGCAGAACATCGTGATCGGCGGCGCCGCTGGGGCGGTCCCACCGCTGGTCGCCTGGGCGGCGGTGACCGGCGAGCTGAGTGGCACCGCGCTCTACCTATTCGCGATCGTCTTCTTCTGGACGCCACCCCACTTCTGGGCCCTCTCGCTGCTGATGAAGGACGACTATGCGAAAGCCGGCGTGCCGATGCTGCCGGTGGTGCGCGGCGAGGCGGAGACGCGCCGCCAGATCCTCCTCTACACCGTGCTGCTCTACGCGGTCACCCAGCTGCCCTTTTGCGCCGGGGCCTTCGGCGTCGGTTACCTGATCGCCTCGATGACCCTGGGGGCAATCTTCATCTACTGCGCCGCTCGCCTGCTGCACAGCGCCGACCGCCGCTGGGCACTGCGCACCTACCTCTACTCACTCTCCTACCTGGCGCTGCTCTTCGGAGCGATGGCTGTGGACGCCAGGCTCGCCTGATAGAAATCCGGCCGTGGACCGCGAGACAGCAAGGCGCAGCATGAAAGCCGGGCTGATTGTCGGCGGCTTCGCCGCGGCGGTCTTCGCCCTTACCTTCGTCGTCGCCCTGCTCTACATCGCCCCATAGAGAAATGAGCGATCACCGCAACATCCCCGAGCCCGGCGAGCTGGTCTTCATGCCGCGCTCCTCCTGGGCGCCCGCCTTCTTCGCCGCGGGCATCGGCGGGATGGCCTGCGGGATCTACGCCAACGGGTTCATCTTCCCCTCCCTGCTATACGCGATCATCGGCGTGGTCTTCTTCCTCGCTGCTTTCCGCAGCCTGATCCGCGGCGCGGTACGCGACCACTACCGCCTGCCCCGCCGGCAGAAGGTGCGTGGTGCCGTGCTTCCCGTGGAAACCGTCAGCCTTCCCCAGGACTAGAGCTCAGCTGGCGGTCATCCCCGAGGTGGCGCCCTCGGAGGTCCAAACCCGGACGATGTCGCGCATCGAGAGCACTCCGACCACCTCCGCGTCCTCGAAGACGACCAGGTGGCGAATGCCCCGATGCGACATCTCCGCGGCGGCGTGCTCGAGGCTCCAGTCCGGTGCCGCGGCGATCACCCTGGCGCTCATGTGATCAGCGACCAACTCGACGTCGAGATCCTGCCCGCCGCCAACCGAGACGAGGATGTCGCGCTCGGTGACGATTCCCGGAGTCGGCGACTCGGGGTCGGCGACCAGCGCCGCGCCGATGCCCTTCTGCACCATTCTCTCCGCCGCCTCGCGCAGGGTATGCGACGGACCAACGGTCAGCACCACCTCTGACATTCCTTCCCGTACCTGCATCGGACCCTCCTTTCCAGCCTTCTGAAGATCGTGCGGATCGACTCAAGACTACCCCACCGATCGTGCCTGGCAAGCCGCTTCCACCGGGGCCTCGACATATAGAATCCCGCCCGCCGTCAGCCCGATGCCCATGCCGCCCAAACCCACTCGACTGCTTCTCTCCCTGGCCGCCCTGGCCGCGGTCGCGCTGGGCGCCTCCGGCTGTGGGGGGACAAGCACCGCCGACGTGGCGCGCGGCAGGGTCCTCTTCACGCAGAAATGCGGCGTCTGCCACACCCTCGCGCAAGCGGGGACGAAGGGCCAGGTCGGACCCAACCTCGATGCCGCCTTCGCCGCGGCGCGGGCGGCGGGCGAGGGCGGCGCCACTATCGAAGGCGTCGTCAAAGCGCAGGTCGGGTTCCCGCGCCCCGGCAACAAAAACATCTATGTCTCGATGCCGCGCAACGTCGTCACCGGCCAAGACCTCGACGACGTCGCCGCCTACGTGGGCCGCTACGCCGGCGTCCCGGGAGCGGCACCGCCCAAGGTGCCCGGCGGCCCCGGAGCCCAGGTCTTCGCCAGTAACGGCTGCGGTGGCTGCCACACCCTGGCCGCGGCCAAATCGGGGGGCACCACCGGACCAGACTTCAACAAAGTCCTGCCCGGGAAGAGTGCGTCGTTCATCAAAGGCTACATCGAACACCCGCTCGCGCCAGTGGCCAAGGGCTACCCGACCGGCGTGATGCCGCAGAACTTCGCCTCGGTCATCGAACCGCACGAACTCGACGAGCTGGTCGAATACCTGATCGCCTCGACCTCCAAGGGCGGGTCGAGCGCCACCTCGAAGAGCAAGGGCGGTTGATGCCAACGGCCGCCCGGCCGTTGGCATCTTCTTCGAAGATGTGGAAGCGACTCAGAGAACGCTATGAGATCTCGCCGCAGCGCTATGCGCAGGTGACCCTGGTCGCGCTCGGCGCGCTCTCGCTGATCATCCTGACCGGCGCTGCGGTGCGCCTCACCGACTCCGGCCTCGGCTGCCCGGACTGGCCCAGGTGCTACGGGCAGGTGGTTCCCCCACTCGAATCCCACGCGGTGATCGAGTACAGCAACCGGGTCCTGACCGGGCTCTTGGGCATCGCGGTAGTCGCGGCCAGCGTGTTGGCCTTCTTCCGCCGGCCCTACCGCCGGCATCTGGCGCTGATCGGTGCGCTGCTGCCATTGGGAGTGATCGCCCAGGCGATCCTCGGCGCCGAGGTCGTCGAGCACCACCTCGCCCCGGGGCTGGTGATGCTCCACTTCATCCTCTCGATGATGCTGTTGGACGCGGCATTCGCGCTGGCCTGGTGCTCACGGTATGAGCCCTGGGAGCGACGGCGCTCCAGCGATCGGCTCGGTGTCTGGGCGGTCCGCGGGCTGATTCCGCTCGGCCAGCTGACGATCTTTGCCGGGACGATGGCGACCGGCTCTGGACCGCACGCGGGGGCCAGTGGCGGGCAGCTGGTCCACCGCTTCACCTTTGAGGGGACGGGGACGCTGGAATGGGTCGTGCAGCGACACGCGGCGATCGCCGCGGTTTTCGGGCTCGCGGCGATCGGCGTCTTCCTGCTGCTGCGCCGCAAAGGAGGCGACAGGCGTGCGCTGCGGCCCCTCACCACGCTGATCTGCCTGCTGGGGGTCCAGGGCATCGTGGGCGGCGTCCAGTGGGAGCTGAAGCTGCCAACCGAGATCGTCTGGATCCACGTCGCCCTCGCCACCGTCACCTGGCTGGCGATGCTCTGGACGGTCGCCGTCGCCGGCCGGCTCGAGCCGCGCCAGGCAACCGCTCCCTCGGTGGGAGATGCCGGCCGGCTTGAGCTGGGCACAGGCGTCAAGCCCCTTTAGGGCCGGCGCCACCCTGGCGCAGCCTAGACTCAGACCGCCCCAGACCAGCCCGATGCTCCCCTTCTCCCTCTCGATCGGCATCCTCAGCCTCACCCAGGCCTCGCTGGTCGCCATCCCCAGGCCCGCCGTCCTGCCGGCCCTCGCCGGCCTCCGCAGCCGCTGGTGGGCGCTCGTCCTGCCGGTCTCGATCATCGCCGCGATCGCCGCGATCGCGCTCAACTCCACCTCAGCGCACGTACTCACCTATCTGGCCCTCTGCGGGGTCCCGCCGCTGGCGGCGCTGGCCCTTGGCGCGATCGCCCGCGGCGGGCGCTCGGCGCTCGGCCTGCTGGTCATCCCCCTTTTTGCGGCGGCATGGGCCTTCCAGGGAGCGCTCTCAGGCCAGGCGGCAGCGCTGGCTCTCTCCGCCCTGGCCTGCGTCAGCCTCGGCTGGCTGCTCGCCTGCATTGTCCCCGCCGGGTGGCTGAGGCTGGGGATCTATGCGATGGCCGCGATCGATACCTGGCTGGTCGCCTCAGACCTCCTTCAGGGCCCGAATGCGGTCCTCAATGCCGTCTCCCCCGGCAGCCTCCCACGCCTGCAGTACGTTTCCTTCGGGTCCGCCGTGATGGGGTTCGGAGACCTCTTCATCGCCGCAACACTGGGAGCGCTGCTGGCCCGCGACCGTCGGCTCCAACTGCGGGGCGCCGCCCTGGCCGCCGTCCTTGCCCTAGCGTTCGACTTGCTCTTCTTCAGCGTTGACGAGCTACCGGCGACCGTCCCGATCGCCCTCACCCTGGCCGTCCTTCAGATCCGCAAACGCGCCACGGCGCTTGAGCCAGCGATAGCCGTGCGCGACTCCGGCGCAGATCAGCAGCAGCCCCCAGATCCCCCCGGCCAAGGGCCGCGTCAGTAGCGTTAGCGCAATCACAGACGCGGCGGCGATCCCCACGATCACCACCCAGCGGAAAACCGCCTCCTCAGAAATCCTCATCTCAGCTCCTTGCCCCACGGACGGCCGCGAAAATAATGCGGGCCACGGAACCCGGAGAAGCTGGCCAGAGAAGTCCGCCAGCTTGCCCGTGACTCGACTCCGCCGACCGAGGACCCCGAGGTGCGTCGGTTTGCAGCAGCCGTGCTAAAGGATGTAGACAACCGTGCTCCCGTACCCAAATCCGGGCGGGCTCGAAGACCACGATGCTGCCGGCGTCGAGATCCCCTTCGATCGTCGCGAGATTCCTTAGCAGCGTCTCCGCTTTCTGCACGGGACGTCTTTGCGTTCCGTGCAGAACAAGACGACCGAGGGTGATCGCTCTCGGCGGGTGGTCGCGAGCAGCGTCCCAAAGTCGGTGTCGATGGACACGAGCACCCGTTGCTCTTGCTGTGGGCGAGCGAAGACCTCATCGTCGGTGGCCGCCTGCAGTCCGTAGTCGCGCACCTGAGCGGCGTCGTGTCCCGCAGCTTTGAGCTGCGCGGAAGGCTATCGCTGTCAACCTCGACATTGGCCATTAATGCAGGGCTGAATTGTGGGCTCACCGTGGTCTGACTGGCGCACCAACTGGCGCACCAGCCGGAGTCTAAAGATTAAAACGGCTTGCTAGAGCGGTTTCTAAAGGACGTAGACCGCAGTGAAGACGATGATCCACATGATGTCGACGAAGTGCCAGTAGATGCCGGGGATCTCGACGCCGCGGTGATCCTCCGTGTCGGGTCCGAAGTGGCCACGGAAGGCGCGGATCGTGGCGAAGCTGAGCAGCATCAGGCCGATGAAGACGTGGGCGCCGTGCAGGCCGGTGAGGCAGTAGAAGATCGTGCCGAAGGAAAGGTCGCGGGCGCTGAAGCCAATGTGGACGTACTCGTTGATCTGGATGAAGAGGAAAGTGGCGCCGAGCATCCAGGTGAGGACTAAGCCCAGCTTCATCCCGTTCCGGTTGCCCCGCCGGATCGACTCCAGGGCGTAGTGGACGGTGAAGCTCGAGGAGACAAGGATTGCCGTGTTGACGCCGGCGATAGCCACCGGAAGTTCGTAGGGATACGGCGGCCAGGCGGTCGGGCTGACGACGATGCGCAAGAAGAAGTAAGAGGCAAAGAAGGCGCCGAACAGCATCACCTCAGAGACGATGAAGAGCAGAATCCCCAGCGTTTGGCGGTCGATCCGGGAACTCTGGTTTGCTTCAGGAGGGCCGTGGTGATCTTCGTCGTGCCCGTCGTGACCGATGGCGACGGTCGCGCTCTCCATCAGGCCCCTCCACCCTCGGCCACCGCCGCCGCGACGGCGGCCGCCGGTCGACCCGACTCCAGGTGCTCGACCGGCTTCTCGGTCAGCTCGCGCACCCGCCCGATCAGGCCGTCGTCGAGCCAGCGCGAGCGCTCGCCGGCGAAGGTCGAGATCAGGATCTCGTCGATCCGGTAGTGCTCGATCGCGTTCTTGACGGCGTGGAAGGGGTCCGGGCTCATCGGCTGTCCGGTGGCGTCGACGTCGGCTCGGTAGAGCGCGGCCAGCGTCGAGGCGAGGTCGCCGACCACCTCGGCCTCGGAGACCCCCTCCGAGCGCGGGCAGATGATCGTGTAGCGGTGCGGGCGCTCTGCGGCGCGCTCCTTGAGCCGGCTAAGGAGGTCCGGGCTGGCCACGGTTTTAGTTGCGACGACCAAGGTGTGGGTCACGTCCCAGCGGATCGAGTCGTCCTCGATCCGCACCGGGATGTGGGTCACCGCCGTCTCGGGCTCAAAGCGAGCCCTGGCCCACTCGACAAGATCCTTGCGGATGATCCCGAAGCGCGTCCCTTGCAGGCAGGAGAGCAGCACCTCGCCGGGCTCGTGGGCGCGTACCGCGTCATCCAGCGCCAGCGCAGGATCGGGGTCCATCACCTCGCCGACCGAGCCGATCCCGAACTTGGCTAGCACCGCCATCGTCACCGCGACCCTGGCCCGCGCGGCGTCGCGCAGCTCGCCGGAGTCGATCAGCTGGCCGACAGCCGGCTGGTTCTGGGGCGCGGCGACGGCGACGTAGGGCGCCTTCCCGGCTCGCTCGCGCACTCCCTGTAAAAGCTTGCGCCCCCCCGCCACCTCGTTGAGGAAGACCAGCAGCGGGCGGCCGTCGACCGGCTCGCTCATCGGGCGACCCGGTGCTCTGCCCGCCGCACGAAAAGCCTTGCCTGCCGTGCGCTCACGGGCTCCCTACCACGCTCGGCTCGACCTTCGGCACCTCAGCCCCCTCGCCGCCCATGATCGCGTGCCGGGCGCCTGGCACGCCGTACTCGTAGGGCCCGCCGACGACGCGCGGGATCTCGTCGAAGTTGAAGATCGGCGGCGGCGAGGAGACCTGCCACTCGATCGAGTTCGCCCGCCAGGGATTGGCCGCAGCACGTGGGCCATAGCGCCAGCTGACGATCATGTTGTAGAGGAAGACGAGCTGGAAGGCGCCGAGCGCGAAGGCGAAGCAGCTGATCAGCAGGTTCCAGTCTGCGAACTGGGCGGCGTAGCTGGCGACCCGGCGCGGCATCCCGTCCAGCCCAATCCAGTGCATCGGCAGGAAGGTCCCCCAGGTACAGATCAGCGTGCCCCAGAAGTGGACGCGGCCGAGCCTCTCGTCGCACATCCGCCCGGTCATCTTTGGGAACCAGTGATAGATCCCGGCGAAGATCGTGAAAACCGAGCCCCCGACCAGCACGAAGTGGATGTGGGCAACGATGAAGTAGGTCTGGGTGGCGTGGATGTCGAACGGCACCATGCCCAGCATCACGCCACTAATCCCACCCACGGTGAAGGTGACTATGAAGCCGAGCGCAAATAACATCGCCGTCGAATAGGTATGGATCTTCCCGAAGTAGAGGGTTCCAAGCCAGGAGAAGATCTTGATCCCGGTCGGCACCGCGATCAACAGCGTGGTGAACATCATCGGCACCCGCAGCCAGCTGAACATCCCGGAAACGAACATATGGTGCGCCCAGACCGAGTAGCTGAGGACGACGATGCCGATCAGCGCCAGCGCCATCAGCCGGTAGCCGAAGATCGGTTTGCGGGCATGGGTCGAGATGACCTCGCTGATGATCCCGAAGCCGGGCAGCATCATGATGTAGACGGCCGGGTGGGAGTAGAACCAGAAGATGTGCTGGTAGCTGACCACGTCACCGCCACCGGTGAACTGGAAGAAGTTGGTGTGCAGAAGGCGGTCGAAGAGGACCATGAACTGGACACCGGCGATGAACGGCGTCGCGGCGATCACCAGCAGCGAGGTTGAGAGGTTCGCCCAGACGAGCAGCGGCATCCGCCAGAAGTTCATCCCCGGCGCGCGCATGGTGATGATCGTGACCAGGAAGTTGAGCGCCGTGGCGATCGAGGAGGCGCCAGCGAACTGCACGCCGAGATTGAAGAACGACTGCCCGAGGGGCGCCCCGGTCGAGAGCGGCGCATACCCGGTCCAACCCGCGTCGAAGGCGCCACCCGGGGCCAGGAAGCTGCCGACGAAGAGCAGCCCGGCGATCGGCAACATCCAGAAGCTGAGCGCATTGAGGCGCGGGAAGGCCATGTCCGGGGCGCCGATCATCAGCGGCAGGACGTAGTTGGCGATTCCGGCGAAGACCGGGATCACGAAGACGAAGATCATCAGCACCGCGTGCGTGGAGAAGAGGCTGTTGTAGGTGCCGGGGTCGACGATCTGGTTGCCGGGCTGGGCAAGCTGGGCCCGCATCACCTCCGCGATCAGACCGCCAACGAAGAAGAAGAAGAAGCTGTTGCAGATGTACTGGATCCCGATCACCTTGTGATCGGTGTTGAAGCGGAAGTAGTCGCGCCAACTCCTGGCGCCATGCTGGGAGTGATCATCTGGGATCGTCGGCATGCCGACAGCCCAGCGCAGCCAGTAGTCAAAGCAGCCGAAGCCGAGCAGGAAGCCCAACGGCGTGGTGATCAGCGGCACGATCACCTGGGGGTAGCCGTTCTGGGCGGTCTGATAGATCGGCAGGCCGGAGATCGCCCGCAGCGAGATCACCAAGCCGAAGCCGAAAGCCCCGGCCAGCACCGCGCCGATCGCCCCCCTGATCCAGCCGGGTCGTTTGATCGCAGCCGTCATCAGATCGCCCCCATTATGCCCCTCCTGCCGCCAACGGCGGCGGGTTGGTTTCGGTGTCCTGCCTGATCGTTTCCCGATACTGCGGGGGAACCGTCTCTTTCAGGCTCGTTACCCATTTGCGGAAGCGCGCCGGCGACTCGACCACGACTTTGGCGCGCATCGTCGAGTGGCCGAAGCCGCATAGTTCGGTGCAGAGCGCCTGGTAGGTCCCGATCCGATCGGGCGTGATCACCGACGTCGTCGTGATGCCGGGGACGTTGTCTTTCTTAATCCGCCACTCCGGTACCCAGAAGGAGTGGATCACGTCCATCGAGTGCATCTCGAAGACGACCTGGCGGTTGACCGGCACCTGCAGTTCCCCCGGGGACCAGACGTCGCCTTTGCCCGGGTAGCCGAAGCTCCAGGCGTACTGCTGGGAGAAGACATCGATGATCATCGGGTTTTTGCCGCGCTGTTCGATTTCGTTCAGCACTTTCCAGCTGTAGCCCCCACAGAAGAGGACGATGACGAGCGGGATCACGGTCCAGGCGATCTCTAGGCGCGTGTTGCCGTGGATCGGCTCGCCATCGGATTCATCGCCCGGTTTGACGCGGAATTTGTACAGCGCATAGAACAACATCACGACGACCAAGGAGAAGACGAGCGAGGAGAGGACGATCAGGATGTTGAGGAGGTCATCGATCTTCGGCGCCGCGGTCGAAGCCTCGACGCCGTCCCAGTTGATCGAGAGCATCACCGCCGACATCGCCGCGGCCAGCGCAACGATCGCGGCGAGCATCTTGGCTATCGGCAGGCGGCCGTACATGAGTGCGGCGGGCATTCTATTGAAGCGGCGGCGGGACGCTTTGATGCCCAAATGACGCTCGACACGAGCTATCGGAGTGCCGGCAGCTCACCCAACCTGCCCGACGACGCGGCGATCACCCCGCGCGCCACGCTCTCCCAGCTCCACAGCCGGCGGACCGTCCCGACCAGCGCCTCGCGTGCGCTCGCCCGGCTTTCCTCGGGCAGCGCCAGCCAGGCGTTGAGCCGCTCGGCAATTTCCTCCGCAGCGCCCTCCTTGACCGGGAAGGAGGTCAGCCGGCCGATCGCCTCCGGCAGCTCCGCGGCCAGCTGCCGCGAGACCTCCCACATCCCGGAGTGTTCGGCAGAGACAGGCAGCGCTCCGCAAGCGCCGGC
Source organism: uncultured Solirubrobacterales bacterium (assembly GCA_963743285.1). Lineage (GTDB taxonomy): Bacteria > Actinomycetota > Thermoleophilia > Solirubrobacterales > 70-9 > CAVUPF01. The sequence continues at coordinate 63,747 of CAVUPF010000005.1, read as the reverse complement.
CTCCACGGCGACCATCCCAAACGCCTCGGGGAAGGTGCTGGGCATGACCAGCGCCTCCGCATGCGGAAGCAGCTCAGCCACCTCGTCGTGCTCCAGCCGCCCGACCAGCTCGACCGACCCGGCTGCCCCGACTGCCGCCTTCACATAGCCGGCGGGTGGATCCGCCAGGAACGCCGAGAGGATCGCGAGCGGCCCGGCGGTTCCGCCCTCCAGCCCACGGCCCAGGCGCGCGACCTCGCGCGCATCGGCGAGGTCGCCTCGCTCAAGGGCCCCGAGCAATCGCCGCAGCCCGTCCTCATACTCACCGAATCCCGCGATCCGCAACCTCACGTTCGGATGCGCCGCGTGGACCAGCGGCCAGGCCGCCAAGAGCAGATCCACCCCCTTTGAGACGATCAGCTTGCCGACGAAGACGACCAGGGGCTCGCGCTTCGGCGCGGGTCGAAACTCGACGGTGTCCACCCCCGGGGGGCCGAGGCGGGTCTTGTCCTGCAGTCCCGGCAGATCTGGCAGCGTGGCCCAGAGTGACTCGGCGGTGTGGCTGGAGCCGACCAAGACGCAGGCCGCCCCCGCCAGGCCCTCCCTTGCGTAGGGAAGGAAGCGGGGGTTGGGCTTGACCGTGTACTCGAGGGCCGAACCGTGGACCGTGGCGGCGAAAGGGCCGACCTCGGCGCGCGCGAGGATGACCGGGCCCATGATCAGGTGGTTGGCGAGGGCGGCGTCAAAGCCGCCGGTCTCGGCGGCCACCTCCCTCACCGCCTCGACGTTTGCCGAGATGTAGCGATCCAGCTCCGCGGCGCTCAGCTCGGGAAATGCCTTGACCTCGAAGCCCGCGTAGGGGTCCTTCACATAGACCGGGAGCAGGCCGCCGATCTCGGGGTTGTGGATCTGGACGCCCTCCAGCTCGACCTGCCGGTCCTGGCAGAGAAGGTGGACCTCGTGGCCGAGACGGGCCAGCGCCTTGGCGAGGTTGGCGTTGTAGATGTTGCTGCCGGTCCCGCGCAGCATGTAGCCGTGGAAGATGAGGACCCGCATCGGTTCCGCGGAAGCTATTAGTCTTTGCGGCCGTGAACTCAAAGCAGCTCTACCGGATGCGCGCCGCGGCCTCGGGCCGCGAGGCGCTCGCCTACGCAGAGCCTGGCGCCACCTACGTCGATCGGGAGACCGGTGAGGAGATGAAGCCGGTGGCGATGGTGCTGCCGCTCGCCCCATCGGCCTCCTCCCTGCCCCGCGAGCCGGAGAACCTCCGCGCCTGTCGCCGCTGCGACCAGCTGATCGGCCTCGACGTCAGCGACTGTCCCTATTGCGGGCTGCGCCAAGAGGCGCTCGGCGAGCCCTCCTGAGCCGCCCTATGGCTTCTTGACCAGCGTTGCCGTGTAGAGCAGGCGGGCGCTTGAGTAGTAGCAGCCGTAGGTCTTCGTCTTGCCCACGACCTGCTGCGGACGGCCGTTTTTGATGTCTTCTTTGGAAGAGCAGTGCTGGGGCAGGCGGCTACCGCGCCAGGTGTTGCCGGCCGCCACGTTGAAGGCGAACATCGGCGCCCAGGTCGGCACGGTGAGGGCGATCGTCTGGCCCCGCAGGACTGCGAGCGGGTGTTCGAGGGCGAAGATCGCGGTGCCGCCGAAGTAGGGGTTGAGCACCTGGACGGGGCTCTGGCGCACCAGCGTGTACTGGGGCGGGGTGGCCTGGACCTGGCGCAGGACGCTGATTCTCGCCTCTGAGGGCTGGCCGAGGAATTCGTTGAAGAAGCCGACCTCGTTGGTGGTGGTGGAGGATTTCTTTGTGGAGGGCGTGGAGAGGGTGATCGACCAGGCGATCAGCTCGCCTTCGAACGGCGCCACGTAGGGTTTCGCAATGCCGTCGGCAGCCGCCTGAAAGCCGGTGATGTGGCCCTCGACCCGGCACGGCGTGATCTCGACGTTATTGACGATCTTGCCGGGACAGGACGGGGCAGGCGTCGAGGGAGTCTGGCCGAGGACGACGACCCGCAGGGGGGCCGAGTCAGCCGCGCCGGGCAAACTCGCCCCGATCAGCGCCGCAAGCAGGCAGGCGGCGGCCGCGCTTGCCAGCGCGCGCGTCCTGCCAGGTCGACTTGTCGGTTGCTCGAAGGCCATCGGCTCCTAGGCAAACACGGGGCGAGCACTCCGGTTGCGGCCGGGATTCTGGCGTCCGTGGCGATCAAATGCGGCGCAGCTGGCTGGCCTGCACGATCCCGGCCAGCTCGCCTCTGTAGGGTTGGCTCCCGGTAGATGGAGGCCTCCAACCGCGCAGATGATTTCGTCCCGGCCGGTCTCGCCTCCCTCGGAATCGAAGCCGACGAGGTGGAGCTGGCGGTGATGGGCGCCGCCCATCAGCTCTTCTGGCCGGGGATACGCGAGCTTCTCAGGCTCGACACGGGCGGCGTCGAGGCGGAGCGCTGCCCAGACCTCTCAAAGCCCCCCGAGGCGATGTGAGCGCCCTCGACCTGCCGCTGCGCGGCCAGGCCGCGGCGATCGCCGCCGGCGAGGCCGACCCCGCGGCGCTGCTCGAGGCGGCGCTGGAGCGGATCGAGCAGCGCAACCCAGCGATCAACGCCGTGGTCGAGACCTTCCCGGAGCGCTCGCGGGAGATGCTCGCCGCAGCGCCTCAGGGGCCGTTGCGGGGCGTCCCGGTGGTGATCAAGGACGAGTGGCCGCTGCCCTGGCGCGCCCAGCGCTTCGGGGCTGCCGAGATGTTCGCGCCGACGGCACCCCGCGAATCCGGTCCCTACCGGGCCCTGCGTGACGCCGGCGCGGTGATCGTCGGGGTCGCCAACATGCACGAGCTGGGCTCGAGCAGCACCGGCAACGCCTCCGTCTATGGCCCTGCCCGCAACCCCTGGGACACCGAGCGCTGCCCGGGCGGCTCCTCCAGCGGCCCGGCCGCCGCGGTCGCGGCGCGCCTTGTCGCGGGCGCCGTCGGCGCCGACGGGATCGGCTCGATCCGCTTCCCCGCCGCCTACTGCGGGTTGACCGGGCTAAAGCCGACCTTCGGGCGCTCAGCGATGGCCGGGCACCACATGGCGTCGATCTCGACCACGATCGTCTCCGGGCCGCTCTGCGCCGACGCGGCCGACTGCCGGCTGCTGGGATCGGCACTGTGCGGCGAGGAGCTCGCCGCCGGGGAGGCCGCCGGCCTGCGGATCGGGGTCGTGCGCGACACCGTCTCCGAGGACGTCGCACCCGAGGTGAAGACGGCTTGTGAGGAAGCGATCGAGGCGCTGCGCGTCGAGAGCGGCGGGGAGGTCCGCGAGGTCGCGCTCGCCGACATCGAGCCGGCGGCGCTGGCGACGGTGCTGATCGCCAACACCGAGGTCCTCGGCAACATCTCGCCGGAGCAGCTCAACCACCTCCATCCCGACCTCAGCCCGATCAACCGCGGCTTCGTCAAGTACCGGATGCTGCTGCCGGCAGCGGCAAGCATGAAGTCCTACCGCCTCCGCACCCTGATGCGACACCGGGTAGCCGCCGCTTTCGAGGAGGTTGACCTGATCGCCTGGCCGACCGTCCCCGCGGTCGCACCGCCGCTAGAGGCGCCGCTGGTCGAGCTGCCCTCCGGCACGCTGACCGCGGACCAGGCCAACGTGCGTGGCGCCGGGCTCGCCAACCTGACCGGGATCCCGTCGCTCAGCATCCCGGTTGGCCTCTCCGGGGGGCTGCCGATCGGCCTTCAGCTCCAGGCCGCCTGGGGGGGCGATGAGCTGCTGCTCGACGCGGCCGAGGCGCTGGAGCGGGCGAACGGACGGCGCTGGGTGCAGGCGCTCTCGCCACTTGCGCGGCAGGTCGAGCCGACGGAGGCCTGATGCCGGCAATCGTGGTCGAAGGGCTGGAGCGCAGCTTCGACGAGGTGCTCGCAGTGCAGGGAATCGACCTCGAGGTAGAGGCGGGCGAGATCTACGGCTTCCTCGGCCCCAACGGCGCCGGCAAGACGACGACCGTGCGGATGCTGACGACGCTGCTGCTGCCAACCGGCGGGCGCGCCACCGTAGCCGGGCACGACGTGGTCAAGGAAGCGCGGGCGGTGCGCGGGTCGATCGGCGTCGCCCTCCAGGAAGCGGCGCTCGACCCGCTGATGACCGGCCGCGAGTTGGTCCGCCTGCAGGCGACGCTGCAGGGCATCCCCACCGCGGAGGGCCGCCGGCGCGCCGATGACCTGCTGGAGCGGGTCGACCTCGCCGCCGCCGCCGACCGCCGGGTCGGCACCTATTCGGGCGGGATGCAGCGGCGCCTCGACCTTGCCGCGGCGCTGGTCCACGAGCCGCGCGTCCTCTTCCTCGACGAGCCGACCACCGGCCTTGACCCGGTCAGCCGCAAGACGATCTGGGAGGAGGTGCGGGGGCTTAACGACGAAGGCACCACCGTCTTCCTCACCACCCAGTACCTGGAGGAGGCCGACCAGCTCGCTGACAACGTCGGGATCATCGACAACGGCAAGATCGTCGCTGAGGGAACGCCGGAGTCGCTGAAAGCCGAGGTCGGCCACCCCCACGTCCAGCTTCAGCTTGCCGAGGGTTCGGTCGCCGAGGCTGAGGAGATCTGCGCTCGGATCGGCAAGTTGCTGCCTCCCAAGGACGGCAAGCGGGTCCTGGTCGAGGTACAGAACGGCGCCGCCGACATCCCGCAGGTGGTACGGGCGCTCGACGAAGCCGGGATCGCGGTCGAGTCACTGGAGCTGATCCGCCCCACGCTCGACGACGTCTTCGTCGAGAAGACCGGCTACCACCTCGAGGAGGAGAGCGAGGAACAGGCCGCCGAGAAGGAACCGGTCGAGGCTTGAGCTCCCTGGCGCTGAACCTGAGGGTGATCAGAGCGCTGGGGATGCGCTCGATCCGCCAGACCTTCCGCCGCCCGCAGCTGATCGCGCCGATCATCGTCTTCCCCACCCTGCTGCTTGCGATCCAGACCGGGGGCGCCGGCGCGGCGGTCAACTTGCCCGGCTTCCCGCCGGTGCAGAGCTTCCTCCAGTTCATGCTGGCCGGGGCGATGATGCAGTCTCTGATGCTGGCCGGCAACAGCGGCGGCATCGCCCTCGCGGTAGACATCGAGATGGGCTTCACCGACCGGCTCTTCACGGCGCCGATCTCACGCTTCACGATCGTCCTCGGGCGGCTGGCCGGGACCGCGGCGCTGGGGCTCTTCTCGGCGCTCTGGTTCCTGGCGATCGGGCTGGCCTTCGGGGCCGAAATCCAAAGCGGCGTCCCGGGGGCGCTGATCGCGATCGTCCTGGTCACCACGGCGGCGCTGGCGGTCGGTGGGATCGGCGCCGCGATCGCCCTGCGGACCGGTAGGGCCAGCGTCGTGCAGGGGCTCTTCCCGCTGGTCTTGGTCGTCCTCTTCCTCTCCTCCGCCTTCTTCCCCGAGAACCTGATGATCCAACCGGCGCAGACGATCGCCGAATACAACCCGCTCAGCCTGATCGTCAACGGAATCCGCAGTCCGATGATCTCGGGGATCAGCGCCCCCGAAACGCTATACGCCGTGCTGACGATCGCCGGCATCGTCGTGCTGGGGCTGGTGCTGAGCGCGCAGGCGCTGCGCCACCGATTGAGGGTCGGCTGATGGAGGCCGCGGCGCCGCTGCCGGTCTGGAGGGCGAACCTGGCGACGATCGGGGCGCTGATCGCACGCGCCAAGAACGAGTTGCTGCGAGTGCCGGGGGCGGCGATCCCCGGCGTGCTGGCGCCGACCATCTTCTTCCTCGGGCTGAACGGCGTCTTCGGGGCCCTCACCCATCTCAAAGGCTTCACCACCGGCAGCTATGAGAGTTTCATCGTGCCGGTCAGCATGCTTCAGGGAGCAGGGTTCACGGGAGCGGCGGCGGGCGTCAACCTGGCTCGGGACATTGAGCAGGGCTGGCTCGACCGCCTGCTCGTCTCCCCCGCTCCCCGCTGGGTGCTGCTGGCCGGCAACGTGCTGGCGGCGAGCGCTCGCTCGCTGATCCCGGCAACCTTCGTGCTGATCGTCGCGCTGGCGCTCGGAGCGAGCTTCCCGGGCATCGACGGCCTCCTGGTCACCTACTTCATGGTCGCCGCGATGGCCGCTGTCGCCGCCTGCTGGGGGTCGATGCTGGCTCTTCATTTCAAGAGCCAGTCGGCGGCGCCACTGATGCAAGCGGGAATGATGGCGGTGATCCTCACCACCACCGCCTATGCGCCGCTGGCCCTGCTGCAGGGCTGGCTGCAGACGGTCGCCCGGGTCAACCCGGTCACCCAGGTGATCGAAGCGGCGCGGCAGGGCTTTGTCGGCGGGGTCAGCTGGGCGGAAACCTGGCCGGGGCTACTGGCGCTGGTGGGGATGCTGGCCATCTTCAGCGCGCTCGCCCTGCGCGAGATGCGCCGCACCGCAGTGTGAGCCTCAAGGCGACCGAGATCGCGGAGGAGGTCCTGCGCGGCAACTGGCTGGAGGGCGAGCGGGCGGGCGTGCCCTTCGCCTACACCCGCCCCAGCCCCACCCGCTACCCGTGGCAGTGGTACTGGGACTCCTGCTTTGCGGCGATCGCCTGGCGACGCTTTGACGCGGCGCGCCCGCGGGTCGAGCTGGAGAGCCTTTTGGCCGCGCAGCGGCCCGACGGCTTCGTCGGGCACACGATCTTCTGGAACCGGCCGGTCTCGCTGGGCCGGCTGCCCTTCTACAACGTCGCCTCGCGCAACGCCCTACAGACGGAGACGATCCAGCCGCCGCTGCTGGCCTGGGCCTGGCGTATCGCGGTCGGCGATCCCGCCGCCGAGCCGCGAATCGCGGCCCAGATCGAGTGGCTCGCCCGCAACCGCGACCTCGACCGGGACGGGCTGTTGTGGATCGTCCAGCCCGACGAGTCGGGCCTCGACGCCTCCCCCAAGTTCGATCCGGTCTGGCGCTGGCAGGCCAACGCCCGGTTTGGCTTCCCTTGGCTGGTGCACCGCAACCGCCGGCTCGGCTTCGACGCACGCCGCATCCGCGATCGCGGCGGCCCGGTGCTCTGCGAGACGCTGGTCAACACGATCTGGTCGCTCTCCTTGCAGGCGCTGGGAGCAGGATCGGTGACCGGGGCGCTGATCGACCGGCTCTGGGAGGAGCGGCGCGGGCTGTTCATCGATGAGGTCCAGCCCGGCGGGGCGCGACCCGACGTGCTCACCTGGGCCGCCCTCTCCCCCCTTGCCCTGCCCGACCTGCCGGAGGAGATCGGGCGCCGCCTGGTCGAGGAGCACCTGCTGAACGGTCGTGAGTTCCTCACCCCGGTGGCGCCGCCGTCAGTCGCCGTCTCTGAGCCGAGCTTTGAGCCCGGTGGGGGCCGCGGTCCGCTCCGCCGCTACTGGCGCGGCCCGACCTGGGTCAACTCGGCCTGGATGGTCTGGCTGGGGATGCGCCGCCTCGGCTATGAGGAGGAGGCGGCGCGGCTCGCGGAGGGCCTGATCGGCGCGGTGCAGGGCGCCGGGCTGCGCGAGTACTACGACCCGCGCACCGGGATGGGGCTTGGCGCCAAGGACTTTGCCTGGTCGGCGTTGATCGCGGAGCTGGCAGAGCCCGACCCGCGGGCGCGGCAGAGCTATTTGTAGCGATAGGTGATGCGGCCGCGGTCGAGATCGTAGGGCGAGAGCTCGATCTTCACCCTGTCGCCGGGGAGGATGCGGATGTAGTGACGGCGCATCTTGCCGGAGATGTGGCCGAGAACATCGTGGCCGTTGTCGAGTTTGACGCGAAACATGGTGTTGGGGAGAGCCTCGGTGATCTCCCCCTCCATTTCGATCTTTTCCTCTTTGGCCATGCGGCCGAGAGGCTACCTGACCAGGTTTCAGGCGGGTTATCCCCGCAGCCGGTGGGCGCGCTCGACCGCCTCCACGCGGGTTCTCACCTCTCCCGCGTACTGGGCCGCCTCCAGCTCGCCCAAGAGCTTGCCCAGCTCCGGCCCCTCCTCGATCCCCAGCTCCGCGGCCAGCTCGTCGCCGCGCAGCAGCGGGGCGGGCGGGCCCTCGCGGCGCCAGGCAAGCGCGGCGGCGAGCATCTGGCGGGCAAGGGCCAGGTGCGCCCCGATCGCCTCCTCGGTGGCGAACGGCCCGCCGCCGCGGGCCGAGAGCCGATCGGCGACGGTGAGCAGGGTGACGTCGGCGGCGACCGGCTCGGTGGCGCGCAGGTACTCGTGGATGCGACGCGGCGGCAGCGGCGCCTCGTGGACGAGGAACCCGAGGCGCAGGTGATGGAGGGTCAGGGCTCGCAGGTGGTTGGTCAGGCGGCGGCTCGCGTGCAGGCGAGCGCCGAGGCCCCCGACGATCTCGGCCCCCTCGCTGTCGTGGCCGATGAAGGTGACGTAGCCGCCCTGCTCGCCGCGCGTCGCCGGCTTGCCGACGTCGTGAAGGAGGGCACCGAAGCGCAGCGCGGTGCCGCGGGTCATCTCGTCGGCCAGGGGCTCGGCGAGCAGCTCGGCGACCTCGCCTGCGCACTCGCCGGCGAAGCGCCCCAGGTCGGACTCGACCTCGAGGGTGTGCTCTAAGACCGTCAGCGTGTGGCCGTGGACATCGAGATGGTGGTTGGGTCCCTGCCCGACCCCGCGCAGGGCCTCCAGCTCGGGCAGGATGACCGCGGTGAGGCCCAGCTCGTCAAGCAGGGCGAGGCCGCGCAGCGGGTCGGGCCCGCCGATCAGCTGGCGCAGCTCGGCAAGCTGGCGCTCTCCGGCGGGCTCAGCGGCGCGGGCGGCCTCGGACCGGGCCAAGGCGACGGTCCCGGGGTCGATCGCCAGCTCGAGCTCGGCCGCCAGGCGCGCGGCGCGGAGCAGGCGCAGCGGGTCCTGGTCGAAACTGCGCTCGCCGAGTACCCGTAGGAGCCCTCCCTCGAGGTCGGCGAGGCCCCTGTAGGGGTCAAGGGGACGGCCGCCGGCAAGGGGCATCGCGACGGCCCCTACGGTGAAGTCCCGGGCCGCCAGGTCGGCCTCGATCGTCTCGCCCCGAAGCGCCGTGGCGTCGATCTGCCAGGAGCGATCGGCGCCCACCACCCGCCAGGTCCCGAACTCGGCCGAGAGCTCGAAGGGGTGCCCGCCGCTCTCCCTGGCGATCGCCTTCGCCGCCGCCGCGGGATCCCCGGTGACCGCGAGGTCGAGGTCACTCACCGCTCGGCCGAGCGCCGCATCGCGGATCGCGCCGCCGACGATCCACACCTCGCCGCCGCCCTCCAGGGCGCGCCGGGCCAAGTCGACCGCCGGCGCCCTCGCGAGGCGATCGGCGAGGCTCACGCTGCGATCCGCGGCACCCGCGCCGAGATCCCGCAGGTGACCTCGTAGTTGATCGTGCCGAGACGGGCGGCGACCTCCTCGGCGAGGATCGCCTCTCCCCCTGGGCGCCGATCAGCACCGCCTCGTCGCCGGGCTCTACCTCTGTCTCGGGGCCGAGGTCGACGGTCACGTTGTCCATCGAGACGGTGCCGACCAGAGGATGGCGGCGGCCGCGAATCAGCACCTCGGCGTTGTTGGAGAGGCCGCGCCGCACCCCGTCGCCATAGCCGATCGGCAGCACTCCCACCCAGGTCTCGGCCGGAGCGCGCCAGGTCCGCCCGTAGCCGGCACTGTCACCGGCCCCGAAGCGCTTCACGTCAGCGACATAGGAGCGCAGCGAGAGCGCCGGGAGGAGGCCACGCTCGGCTGGGTCGCCCTGGAAGGGGTCGAGACCGTAGAGGGCGACGCCGCAGCGGGCCATATCGAAGTGCGAGCGCGGATCACGGAAGACCGCGGCGCTGTTGGCGGCGTGGACGGTGATGCCCGGGAACTCCGCCCTGACCGCATCGGCAACCGCGGCGAAGCGGTCAAGCTGCTCCTCGAAGAACCCGGAGTCGGGCTCATCGGCGGTGGCGAAATGAGTCCAGACGCCAACCAGGTCGAGGTGGGGGTCCTCGGCGCAGGCGCGCGCCAGCCCCATCACCGCGGCGGGGTCCGGCGTGCCAAGGCGCCCCATGCCGCTGTCGTGCTTGACGTGAACCCGGGCCGGGCGGCCCTGCGCCCGGGCACGGTCGGCAAGGAGCGCCCGGAAGCCCTCGCGCCAGACTGCGAGCTCCGCCCCGGAGGACAGCGTCATGTCCACCTCCTCAGCGCTCAACGCCCCCATCGTCAGCAGCGGGACGTGCTGGAAACGGCGGCCGATCTGCGCGGCCTCGGCGGCGGTGGCAACCGCCAGCCTGCTGGCTCCTCCGGCCAGCGCCGCGGAGGCGCAGCCATCGGCGCCGTGGCCATAGCCGTCCGCCTTGACTACGGCGCACAACTCGGCCCCGGCGGCCAGGGTGGCCTTCAACCGGGCGCAGTTGGCCTGCACCGCGCCAAGGTCGATCCGGGCGAGCGCCCGCGCCATGACTAGGCGCCGACGAGCGCGGCGAGCGCGTCCGCCCGGGTAACCATGCCGGCCAGACGACCCTCAGCGTCGACCACGGGCAGATGGTTGTGGTGCTTGTCGGCGATCATCTTCGCCACCGCCTCGGCGCTCTGCTCGGCCCCAATGACGATCGGGTCGGCGGTCATCAGCTCGGAGACCTTGGTCGCGAAGGCCTTGTTCAGACGCTCCTCGAAACCCTTCATCGAGCCGACGAAGACGATGCCCCCCATGATGTTGACGTAATGCGGCAGGTGCAGGTCGGACTCCTCGTCGCTTAGGATCAGGTCGGACTCGCTGACGATCCCGACCACCTTGCGGTTCTCATCGACGACGGGGATCGCGCCCAGATCGGTCTTGGCGAGGAGGTCGATCGCGGCGCGCGCGTCCTCCCCGGGGAAGACGGTAGGCACGTCGGCGTCCATGATCTCGGCTGCGGTCGACATCCGGGCGAGGTTATTGGACCCGAACCGCAGGAAGCATCCCAGCCGGGATCGAGTCGATCACGTCGGTGGCGATCACCGACTCGGCGGAGCCCACCCGCCGGGCCGCGTCGCGACCGGCGCGGGCGTGCGCCACCACGGCCGCGCTGGCCGCCGCAAAGGGCTCCAGGCCACGGGCGAGCAGGGCGGCAGTCAGCCCCGAGAGGACGTCGCCGGTGCCGGCGGTGGCCAGCGCCGGCGCGGAGAGCGCGTTGACGGCGACCCGCTCCCCGTCGGTAACGATCGTGTCGTCGCCCTTGAGGACGACGACCGCGCCGGCGGCGCGGGCGGCCTCGCGCGCCGAGTCAAGGCGGCGGGCGGCAATCTCCTCGGAGGAGCGATCGAGCAGCCGCCCCAGCTCGCCCGCATGAGGGGTGAGGACCGTGGCGGCTTGGCGCGCGGCGAGCGGCTCGAGCCGGCCGGCGAAGGCACCCAGCCCGTCGGCGTCGATGACCAGTGGCGTCCCGATCGCCCCGGCCGCCTCCCGCGCCAGCTCGACCGAGCCCGGGTCTCGCCCCATGCCGGGCCCGAGCACCCCCGCGGCGGCGCGCTCGAAGACGCCGAGCACCGCCTTCAGCGACGCCGGCGCCAGGCAGCCGTCGCCGCCCGGGCAGCCGACCGACATCACCTCGGGCTGGCCCTGCTCGAAGATCGCCTCCAGATCGGCCGGCACGGCGACCGTCGCGTAGCCGGCGCCGGCCCGAATCGCCGCCTGGGAAGCCATCCGCACCGCCCCGGTCAGCCCCCGCGAGCCGCCGGCGATCGCTACCTGGCCCGACGTGAACTTGGTCGACCGCGCTCCCCGCTTCGGCGCCAGACCCAGCACGGCGGGATCGATGACGCCGCCCGCCGGCTCGCCGGGCGCCCCCGCCGGGATCCCGATCGGGACGACCCGCAGCTCTCCGGTGCGCCACTTGCCGGGGGCGATCAGCTGCCCCAGCTTCGCCGCGTGGAAGCTGACCGTGAGGTCGGCCTCGACCGCGACGCCCTCGACCTCCCCGCTGGAGGCATCGACCCCAGACGCGATGTCGCAGGCGACGACGGGCGCCTCGCAGCGGTCGATCGCCTCGATCGCCGCCGCAGCGGGCTGCCGCGCCGCCCCGGAGAACCCTGTCCCGAAGATCGCGTCGACCACGGCGCCGGAGCCGGCAAGTCGTTCGCCCAACCCCTCGGCCACCGGCTCTGCCCCGAAGCGCACCAGGTTGGCCGCCGCGTCGGCGCTCAACTCCTCGGCGCCCCAGAGCAGCAGCGCCTCCACCTCATAGCCCATCTCGGCAAGGCGTCGCGCCGCCACCAGCCCATCGCCCGCGTTGTTCCCCTTGCCACAGAGGACTCGTACCGGCCCCTCGGGCGCCAGCCCCGCCACCGCCTCCGCCACAGCCCGCCCGGCGGCCTCCATCAACTCCAGCGATGCCACCCCCCGCTCCTCGATCGCCCAGCGATCGACCGCACGCATCCCGTCGGCGTCATAGAGAGCGGTGAGCCAGGGCTCCACCCGATCAGACTAACCGCGCGCCACCGGCCGACCGCGCGATCGCTGCGCAGCCAAGGCGCCGACAGCCACCGTGCGGAGATCCTCGCCCAACGACAGGGCCCGCTCTCCGGGTAGAGCACGGCGCCGGTCACGAAGCGGCGGCCAATCGGCTCGCGCATCCGTGCCAGCGCGGCAGGCTCGAGCTCGGGCCCGCCAACCCGGGAAATACTCTCCGCTAGCTCGGAGAATCACCGCCGAAGGCGAAGGCCACTGCGGCGGCAAAGTCCCGGGAGTGAGTCAGCGAAATCTCGATGCTCCTGCCGGACGCCGTCTCTGCCGCGCGGCCGTTGAGGCGAACCGTCGGCGGCTCGCCTGCCACCACCTCGATCTCACGCAGGCCGAAGCCGCCCGAGATTCCCAATGCCTTGACCACGGCCTCCTTGGCGGCGAACCGGGCGGCCAGGTGCCTGGCGGGGCGGGCCCGGGCAGCGGCGTAGTCCTGCTCGGCCCGAGTGAAGACGCGGTCGGCGAGGCGGGGGTGGCGCTCCAGGGCACGCTCCAGCCGGTCGATCTCCAGCAGGTCGATGCCGACGCGGGCGGCCATCGGCGCCTCGGCTACTTGCTTAAGCCGACGATCAGCTTCGCCGTCGCCAGCTCCCCCGAGCTGCCCGCGCCGGGCGCGAGGTAGCCGATCTTCGCCAGATAGGGCGCCGCGAGGAGGAAGCCGAGACTGACCCTCATCGAGGCACCCTATCGCCCTGCACTTCGCGCTACTCGACGGTGACGGTCTTCGCCAGGTTTCGCGGCTGGTCGACGTTGAGACCGCGGGCGCGGGCGATCTCGTAGGCGAGGAGCTGCAGCGGCAGGACCGCGAGCGATCGGCTGCAGGATCCAGTCGGTGCGGGACGTCGATCTCATCGTCTGCGTCGGCGACCTCGGCGACCCGGTCGTAGCCCTCGGTGGCGATCGCGATCGTGTCCGCGCCTCGTGCCCGCACCTCTTCGACGTTGGAGAGGACCTTGTCGAGGACGGGGCTGTCGGTGGCGACGCAGACCACCGGGGTCGACTCGTCGAGCAGCGCGATCGGCCCGTGCTTCATCTCCCCCGCCGCGTAGGCATCGGTCGGGATGTAGGAGATCTCCTTCAGCTTCAGCGCCCCCTCGAGGCAGACCGGGAGGCCGATGTGGCGGCCGAGGTAGAGGAAGAACTGCTGGCTGTAGTGGCGCTGCGGCGACCTCGCGCACCGGGTCCTCGACCGTCGGCGATCGTCGTCTCGATCTTCGACGGCAGCGCCTTCAGCTCGTCGACCAGCTCGTCGATCCGCGCCGGCGGCAGGTCCCGCGCGAAGCTGCGCGAGCCGCAGCCCGATCAGGTACATCAGCCGCGACCTGGGCGACGAAGGTCTTGGTCGCCGCGACGCCGATCTCGAGCCCGGCGCGCGTGTAGAGGACGGCGTCGACGTCGCGGGTCGCCTGGCTGCCCATGACGTTGGTGATCGCCAGCACCTTGGCGCCCGGCGTCGCGGGCGAGCCGCATCGCCGCCAGGGTGTCGGCGGTCTCACCGGACTGGGTGATCCCGATCACCAGGTCGCCGGGGCCGATCACCGGGTTGCGGTAGCGGTACTCGGAGGCGATGTCCATCTCGACCGGCACCCGGGCCCACTCCTCGATCGCGTAGCGGCCGACCAGCGCCAGCGTGGTAGGAGGTGCCACAGGCGACGATCACGATCCGCCGCAGGTCGCGCAGGAAGCTCGTCCTCGAGGTCGACCTCGGAGAGGTCGACGCCCCGTCGGCCTCGGTAGGCGGTCGGCGATCGTCTCGGCGACGCGCGTCGGGCTGTTCGTGGATCTCCTTCAGCATGAAGGTCTCGTAGCCCGCCCTTCTCGGCGACCTCCTCGTCCCAGGTCGATCTCTTCGGAGCCCCGCGTCACCGGCGCCGCCGGCGGCGTCGAGGATCGCGCACTCCCGCGGCGTCGATCGTCGACGACCTCGCCGTTCTCGATCTGGACCGCGAACGGGTCTCGGCGAGGAAGGCGGGGATCGCCGAGGCGAGGAAGGTCTCGCCCTCGCCGACCCCGGCGACCAGCGGGCACTCCTTGCGAGCCCCGACCAGCCGCCGGGGCTCGTCTGCGTGCATGGCGACGAAGGCGTAGTGGCCTCGCAGCTCGGCGAAAGATGCGCGCACGGCCGCGGTCAGATCGCCCTCGTAGTTGCGCTCGATCAGGTGGGCGACGACCTCGGCGTCGGTCTCGGAGCTGAAAGCGTGGCCCTCGGCCTCCAACTCGCGCCGCAGCTCGCGTGGTTCTCGACGATCCCGTTGAGGACGATGTGCGATGCGGTCGGTGCAGTCCCCGTGGCGGGTGGGCGTTCTCCTCGGTGACCCGGCCGTGGGTGGCCCAGCGGGTGTGGGCGACTCCGGTCGTCGCCGGCGGAGCGGCAACCGCGACCCCGCCGTCGCCATCGTGCTCGGCAACTGCGGCCCGCAGGTTCGAGAGGTTGCCGACCGCGCGAACGCTGTCGATCCGCCCGTCATCGATCACCGAGACGCCAGCCGAGTCATAGCCACGGTACTCGAGCTTCTCCAGACCGGCGACCAGGAGGTCGCGGCAGGGACGAGCCCCCACGTATCCGACAATGCCGCACATCAAGGGAAAGGGTAGACGCCAGGCGCTTCAGCCCAGCTCCCGCCTCACAACACCGACGAGGCGCTCGCAGACGGCGTCGGCCTCCGCGGCGCTCGGCGCCTCGACCATCACTCGGAGCAGCGGCTCGGTGCCGGAGGGGCGCAGAAGAACGCGACCGCGGCCCTCGAGGCCCTCGCTCTCCCGCTCGACCGCCTCCCAGAGGGAGGTGGCACCGGCCACCGCCTCGCGGTCGGCCACCTCGACGTTGACCAGAGTTTGGGGGAGCTTGCGCATCGGGATCGCCTCGGCTAGCTCGCGAGAGCCCAGCTCTCGCATCGTCATCAGCGCTGCGGCGATCCCGTCGCCGGTCAGGGCGAAGCCTGAGGCGACGATGTGGCCGGACTGCTCGCCACCCAGCGCCCGGCCGTTGCGGCGCATCTCCTCGAGCACATAGCGGTCGCCCACCTTGGTGACGGCGACCTCGATACCGGCCTCCTCCATCGCCCGGTGGAAGCCGAAGTTGCTCATCACGGTCACGGCGACGCCTCGATCCAGCTCCCCCCGACCGGCCATCCCGAGTGCGGCGAGGGCGATCAGCTCGTCGCCATCGTGGGTCCGCCCGGCGGCATCGACAGCGAGCACCCGGTCGCCGTCGCCGTCAAAGGCGAAGCCGATCTGGGCGCCGGAGACGGCGATGCGCTCGGCGAGGTTCTCGATGTGGGTAGATCCACAGCCATCGTTTATGTTGCGCCCGTCGGGCTCGGCGGCGATCGCCTCGACCTCGGCCCCCAGCCGTTCGAAGATCGCCGGGGCGGCGCGGTGGGTGGCGCCGTTGGCGCAGTCGAGCATCACCCTACGGCCGGTGAGGTCGAGTGGGAAGGCGGCCTCGAGGGCACGCAGGTAGTCCTCGAGGCCGCCGTTCAGCTCGCTAACGCGGCCCGGCTCGGCGGCCAGGAAATCTCCGTCCAGCAGCGACTCGATCTGCGCCTCGGCCTCGTCGTCGAGCTTTGTGCCCTGCGCCGAGAAGAACTTGATGCCGTTATCGCGATAGGGGTTGTGGGAGGCGGAGACGACCGCCGCCAGGTCGAGGCCGAGCCGCTTGACGAGGATCGCCGCGGCGGGGGTCGGCAGCACCCCGCCCAGCAGTGCGTCGCCTCCCGCGGCCGCGATCCCGGCGGCCAGCGCCGCCTCCAGCATCGGGCCCGACTCGCGCGTGTCGCGGACGATCAGGACCTGGGGCCGCTCCGTTCTAAGCGCGGCACCCGCCGCCCGGCCGAGCGCGGTCGCCAACTCGGCACTGAGGAACGTCCCAGCCTCTCCGCGGACCCCATCGGTTCCGAAGAGCTTGCGCTCCTTCCCCACAGCGCCTCGTCAGCGCTTGCTGAACTGGGGCCGCTTGCGGGCCTTCTTCAGGCCGGCCTTGCGCCGCTCCTTGACCCGTGCATCGCGGGTCAGGAAGCCACGGCGCTTGAGGTCGCCGCGTAGCTCCGGATCGATCTCGGTCAGCGCCCGGGCGATCCCGTGACGGACTGCTCCGGCCTGGCCGCTGATGCCGCCGCCGTGGACCAGCACGCGCACGTCGACGATCCCCTCATAGCCGGCGGCCACCAGGGACTGGCGGGCCATCGTCTGGTGCAGCGGACGCGGGAAGAACTCCTCGATGGCACGCTTGTTGACCTCGAATTTGCCGTCGCCGGGGGTCAGGGTGACCCTGGCGATCGCGTTCTTGCGCTTGCCGGTCGCCAGATAGCGGGCGCCGCTCTCCATCTGCGCGGGGGCGCGGCTGGCCGCGTCGGGCTCCTCAGCCTCGCCGACCAGCTCAGCTTCACGGCGAGCCCGCTCCTCCTCTTCTGCCTCGAGCCGAGCTTGCTCCTCAGCGCTCAGCTGTGGAGCCTCCGGCTCAACCGCAATCGGCTCCAGATCGGCACCGGGAATCAGGTCGGCCTTCTTCTCCTCGCGCTTCGGAGGCTCTGGGGGCAACTCGGCGGAGCTGGGCGGCTCAGGTGGCGAGTCGGCCGACTCGTCAGCGCCCTCAGCCGGCTCGTCAGTACCGCCCTCAGCCGCCTCGTCAGCGCCCTCGGCCGGCTCGTCAGGGCCGCCCTCAGCCGACTCGGCGGGACCCTCAGCCGGCTCGTCAGGGCCCTCGGCAGCCTCGTCAGGGCCTCGGCAGCCTCGTAGGGCCTCGGCAGCCTGTCAGGGCCTCGGCCGGCTCGGCAGCACCCTCGGCAGACTCGGCGGGAATCAGATCGCGATCGGGGGGCGCCGGGGGCGGCGTCTGATCGACCGCCGCCTCCTCCTCTTCGGCATCGCCTGCGGCGACGGTTGGCTCGGCACCACCACCATCATCTCCATCCTGCTGGGCCAGATCCGCGACTTCCTTGCCATGCCCAGCGTCTTCAGGCTCGGGGGTGTCCTCGGTCTTCTCTTCTTCTGTCATCTCTCGATCTCCATCGGTTTCGGCATTTGCGCCGCATGTGGGTGATCGGGGCCCGCGTAGACCTTCAACTTCGTCAGCTGCTGACGGGCAAGGCGGTTGCGCGGCAGCATGCCCTTGACGGCCTTGCGGATCACTTCCTCGGGGCGGCGGTCGAGCATCTCGGCGAGGGTGCGGGACTTGATCCCCCCTGGGTAGCCGCTGTGTCGCCAGTAAACCTTCTGCGCCATCTTGTCGCCGGTGACGCGGATCTTCTCCGCGTTGACCACGACGATGAAGTCGCCGGTGTCGATGTGGGGCGTGTACTCGGGCTTCCGCTTGCCGCGCAGGGCGTCGGCGATCCGCGTCGCCAGCCGTCCCAGGGTCTGCCCATCGGCGTCGACCACATACCAGACTCGCTGGCGATCGGCGGGGGTGGCGACATAGGTCTTCAAGAGCCGCTGGATGATAGGGAACTGGGCGAAGCCGGCGCCGAGCGCCACCCCCAAGCCCCCTTGACGGCGCGCCGGCAGCCGAATCCCGCATGTTCTGGCCCCCGTCCCCACCGCAAGGGCGCGCCACGCACAGCCGACCTATCGCGCGCAACGCTCGCAGCGCCCCCGCAGCACCACGTCGTGGTCGGTGACCTCGAAGCCGACCCGGTCGGAGACCTTGCCGATCGCGCGCTCAAGCGAGTCGTCCTCGAAGGGGACCAGCCGGCCACAGCTCCGACAGATTGCGTGGTGATGGTGATGGCCACCGGGGTCGACCCGCTCATAGCCCGCCGCTCCCCCCGTCGCCTCGACACGCTGCACCAGCCCGAGCTGCTCGAGCTGCTCAAGCGTGCGGTAAACGCTGGCGCGCCCGACCCGCGGCTTGCGGCGGCGCAGCTCGTCGTCGATCTCCAGCGCGGTAACGGCACAGTCATGACGGGACAGCGCCTCGAGCACCGCACGCCTCGCGCCGCCTTTGCGGTAGCCGGCGCCGGCGAGGGTCAACAGCGCGTGCTCGACCCAGCTCGTGCGGGTGTCCGTGCTCACGCCTTCGATCCTAAAGGCCGATTTCATGCCGCCTCCCCCGCCGCCCCGCGCCGGCCCCGCCACGACGCCCAGCTGCGCCCCAACGCGTAGGAGGCCGCGCTCGCGGTGCCGACGAAGAACCCCACGGGGTAATTCGTTTCGTAGGAGGCGGCGATCGCGATCCACACGATCAGCAGCGCGAACGCGACCGATAGAGCCATGGCCAGCAGCGGCCGGTCGGTGAATGAGCGGGCGGCTGCGGGCGCGCCGATCATCAGGCTGAAGATCAGCAGCGTCCCGACAACGGGCACCGTCATGGTCGTTGCGAGGGCGAGGACGGCGAGGAACAGCATCTCCATCCGGAAGCTGCTGACTCCGCGTGCCTCTCCCACTTCAGGGAGGACTGAGGAGAGCATCAGTGGCCGGTAGAGGACCGCGATGGCCAGGATGCAGAGGGCGCCGAGGATCGCCGTGGGCGCAAGGTCGTTGGGGCTGATGCCGAGCACCTCGCCGAACAGCAGCGAGTAGACCTCTGGGGCGTACTCGACGCTGAAGCTGAGGAACAGTGCTCCGAGGGCGAGCATCGCCACGAGCGCGAGGGCTGTTGCGACGTCGTGCCGTCCGCGGCGGCCAAGCAGCCCGATCGTCAGGGCGCCGCCGAGTGAGAAGACGCCAAGACCGAAGAGTGTGCTGATGCCGATCAGGCTGGCGCCAGCGGCGCCGGCGAAGGACCCGTTGGGGATCGCGTGAGCAACGAATGCCGATCCGCGCAGGACGGTGAAGAACCCTACGACTCCCGCGACGACCGCGACGATGCTCGCTACCGTCCAGGCGTTGACCATGAAACCGGAGAACATGCCCTGGACCGCTAACTTGGCGTCGCCGGCTGCGCCATTGGGGACGCGGACTGGGTCCGGCCCGCTCGCCGGCGGCGTCTAGCTTCGGGGAGCCCGGATAGCAGGTAGGTGATGAACACCACGGTCACAACGAAGAAGCTCACGGGCCATCCCTGTCCGACGGGCGGCCAGTCGAAGCTGTCGTAGGCAAGCACGATGCCGAGCCACATGGCACTGATTCCGATGCCCGCCGCGGTCAGCAATGCGGTGAGCGGGCGTCGGGTCAGTCGCAGGGCGCTCGCCGCCGGCCCGACGAGCAGGGCTGTTGAGAGGATCGTGCCGATCGTGATCGCCGCTAGCGCTGCTGCCAGCGCGAGGGCGAGCAGGTAGAGCACGCCGACGAGCCGCACCGGAATACCGCGGGCCGATGCCATCTCGGCATTCACGGAGCTGAGCAGCAGCGGGCGGCAGAGGGTGAGCGTGATCGCCAGCACGACGGCGCTCAGGAGCAGGATCAGCGGGATCGTCGCGCTGGAGATCGCAAACACCGAGCCGAAGAGGATCGTGACCGTAGCGCCGGTGGTGCTGTGTTCGGTGGAGTACAGATGCAGGAATAGGGCGGCGAGCCCGATCCCGGTACCGAGCACGATCCCGGTGGCGAGGTCACGTCCGCGTGCGCGCTGAACGCCGATCAACTCCATCGCGCCTGCCGCGATCACGTTGCCGAGCACGAATCCCCACAGCGTCCCTACGCCGACGAGATACGCGCCCGAGCCGCCGGCGGTTCCCAGGTCGCCGAACGCCTCGCCGGCGAACGATTGGCCGCGGATGACCGTGAATACGCCAACCACGCCGGTGACGACGGCGACGAGCGCTCCGACCGCTAGGGCGATATGCACGGTTTCGCTTTCGAAGAATCCGGAGGCGAAGATCGGCGACAGGAAGTGCCTCACGAGAGGATCCCGGCTGCCGGGAAGACGCCCTCATGGCCAGTGAGATCGGTGTCCTCGCCGGCGCCGGCCACGATCAGCACGCGACCGTGGACGTCCAGGACGTCGACGTGGTGTCCGTAGAGCTCGCTGAGCACATCCGCGCGGACGACCTCCTTGGTGGTGCCGCTGACCGCGCGCCCGGCGGCGAGGTAGACGATGCGGTCCATGACGGGCAGCAGCGGGTTGATCTCGTGTGCGGAGATCAACACGGCGATCTCCTGCTCGCTGGCGATGCGTGCGAGCAGCGCCACCACTTCGTGGGCGCTGCGGAGGTCGAGGTTCGCGAGCGGCTCATCGAGGAGCAGCAACTGCGGTCGAGCGATGAGTGCGTGCGCGATCAGGATGCGCTGCTGCTCGCCGCCGGAGAGCTTGCCGACGCGCGTGTCGGCGAAGCGGGCGGCGTCGACGGCGTGCAGCATCTCCTCGACGAGCGCCCGTCTGGTCCGAGAGGGCCGCGGCACCCCGAGACGGTGCGCGTCGATCCCGAGCCCCACGAGATCGCGGGCGCGCAGCGGAACATCTGGGTCGAGCAGGAACTTCTGCGGCACGTAGCCAATGAGGCGATGCTGGCGGCCGCGCTCGCGTCCGTTGAAGAGCACGCGTCCTGCGCTTGCGGCCTGGAGGCCGAGAATCACCCGAAACAGAGTCGTCTTTCCCGCGCCGTTTGATCCGATCAGGCCCGTGAACTCGCCCGGCGCGATCTTGAAGCTGACCCGATCGAGGATCTTGCGCCCGGACAGCCGCACGTCCACCCCCTGCACCGTGAGGATGTCCTTGCTCACCGATGCGCCGTCTGAGCTCACAGTTTTTCAGTCGAGATACCCTGCGCGACGGCCTTTTCCAGTGCCTTCACCTCGGCGAGCATCCAGGACTGATAGGTATAGCCGGGCGTCGGCATCGTCTCGTACACCCCGACCACCGGAATCCCGGCACGCTTGGCAGCCTGCACAAACGATTCGGTCAGCGAGTCCGTGACCTGCTGATTGTGGACGAAGACCTTGACCATGTGCCCGGAGAACAGGCCATTCTGGAGGGTCACGTTTTGGGGCGCTGGGTCGGTGCCGTTCATGATGTCGGCCTGCAGGCTGAACGGCGTCAGGTTCTTCGTCCCGGCGGCTTCGAGCATGTAGTCGCCAACCGGCTCAGTCGTCGCGACCGGCGTGTTCGGGTAGGCAGCCTTGAACTTCGCGATCGCGTCGTACCACGGCTTCAGCGATTCGTCGAATTTCTTGGCGTTTTCCTGGAAGTACGCCGCGTGCGCCGGCTGCAGCGCAGAGAGGTCGCTGGCCAGCGCCTTGGCCACCCGCGGCATTGTCGTCGGCTTGTACCAGAGGTGCGGGTTCGGGGTGGAGTCCGGGAGACCGAGAAGGTGCTGCACGTTGATGACCTTGCGCGAAGAGTCGGGCGAGGCCGACTCGATCTTTTGCATGTATGTGTCGTAACCCACCCCGTTTTCGATAAGTAGGCTCGCCGCGCTGACCGTCTGCGCGACGCTGGGACTCGCTTCGAAGGTGTGCGGGTCGGTGTTGGGGTTGCTCTCGATCGCGGCGACCTTCACGTACTTGCCGCCGATCTGTTCGATCACGTTCGCGTACTCGTTCTCGGCACCGACCGCGGAGATCGTGGCCCCACCCGCCGTGGAGGACGAGGAGCTTGCTCCACATCCCACCAGCAAGAACACGAGGGCAACCGCCGCCGCCGGGACGGCGAGGAGGGCGCGGGCGCAGCGCGGGGCGATGCTCATCGGCAGCCTCGATCTGATCGTTTGACGGCACTGCGGCGGTCGGCCGGGCAGCGGTGCAGCACCCTATCATACGATTGAGACTCATTCTCATTTCTAGTTCTAGCTGCCGTGGCGCAGGAGAGAGGATCGCCAAGACGCGCGTCAGAGCGCTGCGGCAGGCGCAGCGGCGGACCGCACTTCGACCGGCGCATCGCCACCGCCGACTAGCATCAGCGGTCGATGTGCCTGGGCGCGAGGCCCGCCTACTCCCACTCGATGGTCGCCGGAGGCTTGGAGGAGATGTCGAGCGCGACCCGGTTCACCTCGCGGACCTCGTTGATGATCCGGCCCGAGACTCGCTCCAAGAGGTCGTACGGCAAGCGCGCCCAGTCGGCGGTCATCGCGTCCTCGGAGGTGACCGCGCGGATCACGATCGGGTAGGCGTAGGTGCGCCCGTCGCCCTGGACGCCGACCGAGCGGACGACCGGCAAGACGCAGAAGGACTGCCAGAGCTGCCGGTAGAGCTCGGCCGCGCGGATCTCCTCCTGCAGGATCGCGTCCGCAGCCCGCAAGATGTCGAGTCGCTCCCTAGTGACCTCGCCGCCGACGATGCGGATCGCCAGGCCGGGGCCCGGGAAGGGCTGGCGCCAGACCATCCGCTCCGGCAGGCCGAGCTCGGCCCCCACCACCCGCACCTCGTCCTTGAACAGCATCCGCAGCGGCTCGATCAGCTCGAAATCGAGGTCCTCGGGCAGGCCGCCGACGTTGTGGTGGGACTTGATCGTCGCGGCCCCGTCGCTGCCGCCCGACTCGATCACGTCCGAGTAGAGCGTGCCCTGGACCAGGTAGCGGACACCCTGCAGCTTCGCCGCCTCCTCCTCGAAGACGCGGATGAACTCCTCGCCGATGATCTTGCGCTTTTGCTCGGGGTCCTCGACCCCGGCGAGCCGGGCGAGGAAGCGCTCTTCGGCGTCGACGTGGACGAGCGGGATGCCGAACCGGCCGAACGTCGCCACGACCTGCTCGGCCTCGTTCATCCGCATCAGGCCGTGGTCGACGAAGACGCAGGTCAGCCTCTCCCCAACCGCCCTGTGGACGAGCAGCGCCGCGACCGAGGAATCGACTCCACCCGAAAGTCCGCAGATCACCCGGCCCTCGCCAACCTGGGCCTTGACCCCCGCCACCTGCTCGGCGATCACCGACTGCGGCGACCACCGCTGCTCGCAACCCGCGACATCGCGAAGGAAGCGGGTGAGGATCTCGGTCCCGTAGGGCGTGTGGACGACCTCGGGGTGAAACTGGATGCCGTAGAGGCCGCGGTCGGGAAGCTCGCAGGCGGCGACCGGTGAGCCGGGGCTGGAGGCGAGCGCCGCGAAGCCCTCGGGTGGCTCGAAGACTGCATCGCGGTGGCTCATCCAGCACTGCTGCTCGGTGGGCAAGCCGCCGAGCAGCCTGCCGCCGCCGTCGCGTAGGACCAGGTCGGTGCGGCCGAACTCCCCCGCCTCGGCCGCCTCCACCCTCCCCCCCAGAGCCTGGACCATCGCCTGCATCCCGTAACAGATCCCGAGCATCGGGATCCCCAGGTCCAACAGCTCGACGGGGA
Source organism: uncultured Solirubrobacterales bacterium (assembly GCA_963743285.1). Taxonomy (GTDB): domain Bacteria; phylum Actinomycetota; class Thermoleophilia; order Solirubrobacterales; family 70-9; genus CAVUPF01. The sequence continues at coordinate 40,239 of CAVUPF010000005.1, read as the reverse complement.
ACGGCGGCGCCCCTGGCTCATACACCGAAGCCGGCCCACCCGAGAGCACCAGCCCCTTCGGTCGCCGCTCCCGGACCGCCTCGACCGAGGCGGTCGACGGCAGCAGCTCCGCAAACACCCCGCACTCGCGAATTCGTCGGGCGATCAGCTGCGAGTACTGGCCCCCGAAGTCAAGGACGAGAACCTCCTCGGAGGCCTGTGCCGGCGCCACCTCGGCACCGGCCTCAATCGTCGGCGACTCCAACACCAGCGGAGACCGCTGCCCGACCGTTGGAGCCCATCCCCACCGACTGCTCGTTCTGGAGCTTCTTACCCTCGCTCATCAAGGCGGGGGCGACCATCACCTCGGCTCGCTGGAAGGAGCGGATGTCCTCGTAGCCGCAGGTGGCCATCGAGGTTTTCAGAGCACCCATCAGGTTGAAGGTGCCGTCGTTCTCCTGGGCGGGCCCGAGCAGGATCTCCTCCAGCGTCCCGTCCTGCTTGGTGGAGACTCGGGTGCCGCGCGGCAAGGAGGGGTGAAACGTCGCCATCCCCCAGTGAAAGCCGCGACCCGGCGCCTCCTTGGCGCGGGCCAGCGGCGAGCCGACCATCACCGCGTCGGCGCCGCAGGCGATCGCCTTGGAGACGTCGCCCCCGGTCCGCATTCCACCGTCGGCGATTACGTTCACGTACTCGCCGGTCTCCAGCATGTGCTGGGCGCGGGCCGCGGCGACGTCGGCGATCGCGGTCGCCTGGGGAACGCCGATCCCGAGAACGCCGCGCGTCGTGCAGGCGGCGCCGGGGCCGACCCCGACCAGGACGCCGACCGCGCCGGTCCGCATCAGGTGCAGTCCGGTCGAGTAGGAGGCGCAACCGCCGACCACGGTCGGCACCGGCACGTCGGCGATGAACTCCTTCAAGTTGAGCGGCTCGACCGTGGTCGAGACGTGTTCGGCAGAGATCACGGTGCCCTGGATGACGAGGATGTCGAGCCCGGCCTCAACCGCGACCTCGTAGTGCTCGCGCACCTTCTGCGGGGTCAACGAGCCGCAGGCGACGGCGCCGCGCTGCTTGATCTCGGCGACCCGCCGCCCGATCAGCTCGGGCTTGACCGGCTCGGCGTAGATCTCCTGCATGATCCGCGTTGCCCGGTGCTTGGGAGCCGCGGCGATCCTCTCGAGCTGCTCCTCGGCGTCCTCGAAGCGGGTCCAGATGCCCTCCAGGTTCAGCACCCCCAGCCCGCCCAGCTCGTTGACGAGCACCGCGGTCTCGGGACTGACCACACCATCCATCGCCGAGGCGACCAGCGGCAGGTCAAAGCGATATGGACCGAGGGTCCAGCTGATGTCTATGTCGTCGGGATCGCGGGTGCGGCGCGACGGGACGATCGCGATGTCGTCGAATCCGTAGGCGCGCCGCCCCTTCTTGCCTCGACCGATATCGATCTCCAATTAGATCCTCCAGGGTGGCGTTGAGTAGCCAGCCTACACTTCCGCGGGGACCCCCAGATCATGCACCGCCACCGCCCCGAGCAGCCGCTCGACCTGATTGCGGTCGACGGCGCCCGCGCCGAAGTGCTGGGTTGACTCCGCGCCGCAGGCGACCGCGTAGGCAAGGCACTCCTCGGGCGACCGGCCCTCGTAGCGGCCGGCCACGTAGCCGGCAAGGAAAGCGTCGCCGGAGCCGACCGTAGAGACCGGGTCCAGAGGCTCGGTGCGGACCTCCAAGAAGCGACGCTCGGGACCCTCGCCGACCACCGCAACACAGCCATCGGGCCGGGTGATCGCCGCCTCGCCGGCGCCGAGGCGGACCAGCTCTGAGAGGCCCAAGACCAGGTCGCCGCGGTCGGCGAACTCCTGGCCGACCAGCTCCTCGGCCTCGCGCTCGTTCGGAGTGACGACCGAGGCGCCGGCCCGCAGCCCAGACAGCATCGCCTCCCCCTCGGCGTCGAGGACGACGACGACGCCGCGGGCACGCAGGTCCTTGACCAGGCGCGCGTAGAGGTCATCGCCGGCGCCCGGCGGCAGGCTGCCGGCGAGGACGCAGATCTTTGCCCCGCCGGCGAGGTAGGCGATGCGCTCGAAGAACGTGCCCACCTCCTCGGGGCTGACGGCCGGGCCGCGCTCGTTGATCTCGGTTTGCTCGCCGGAGGTGGGGTCGATCACGGCGAGGTTGATCCGCGTCTCTGCAGCGATCCGGGTGAAGTCGGTGAGCACCGACTCTTCGCTCAGCTGCTCGAGGACCCGCGCCCCGGTCGGGCCCCCGGCGAAGCCGGTGGCGATCACCGGACGGCCCAGCAGGCTCAGGGCGCGAGCGACGTTGATGCCCTTGCCACCCGCCACCGTGCGGCTCTCGACCGCCCGGTGGCGGCGACCGAGCCGGAAGTTCGGCACCGCGACGGTGCGGTCGATCGCCGCGTTCAACGTCACCGTGAGTATCACCCGGCCAACCTCCCCCTCCTGCTCCGATCGCCAGCGGCTCGCATCTCCTCGCGACTCACCCGGATCAGCTCCTCTCCGTCGTTCCCGCGGCGCCGACGACGCCAGAGGAATGCCGCGCCAATCAGTATCACGAAAGCGATCGGTGCGGCCGGGATCGCGCTTTCCTTGACGAAGCTTGGCGCTCTGGCGAGGCTGCCCGCAGCGGGGATCGAGTCGGCGGCGCGCAGCGGCACGGTCGCGGCATGCCAGCCGCTGAGGAGCACGGCGGCGTGGCCGAGCACGGCGCCGCGGTTGATCGGGCCCTGCACCTCGCGCGGTGAGTGGGTCTTCACGGTCAGCCGCTGGCCAGCTCGAACCGCGACCTTGACGGTCCGAGCAGAGACCAATGGCAGCCGCCCGCCCGCGTAGCGGATCGTCGGCTCGGCGAGGAGTTGGCCGGCGTGGACAGCCGCCCGCCGCCTGTAGAGCGAGAAGCCGTAGTCGAGCAGCTTCAGGTTGTCGGAGAAGCGGTCTTCATCGGTAGGAGCTCCGATCGCATCTGAAATCAGCTCGACCCCCTTGCGGCGGCCGGAGCCGACCAGGACGTACCCGGCGCCGGAGGTGTGGCCGGTCTTCACACCGTTCACCCAGGGCGCCATCCGCAGCAGTTCGTTGATCGATGCGATCCGCCGCGGCGGGCTGAGGCTGCGCAGCACCGCGCTGCGCGAGTCGGCGATCCTCGCGAAGGCCGGTATCCCCAGCAGGTGCTGCGCCAGCTTGGCGAGGTCGCGGGCGCTTGAGTAGTTGCCGCGCTGGTCGAGCCCGATCGGGTTGGCATAGTGGGTGTCGGTGAGGCCTAGCGCCGCCGCCGCCATGTTCATCTGGCGCACAAAGTGCGCCTCCGAGCCGGCCGCCGCCAGGGCGAGGTCATAGGCGGCGTCGTTGCCGCTCACCAGGACCATCCCGTAGAGGAGGTCGCGCACGCTGATCCGCTGCTCGGCTCGCAGCCCGAGCAGCGATTCGCCGGGGGTCGCCTGGTAGGGGGCGGCCCGCACGATCTTGTCCAGCGGCAGCTCGTGGAGAACCACCCAGGCGGTCATCAGCTTGGTCGTACTGGCGATCAACAGATGGCGCGCGCCGGCCTGAGCGCCGATCGCTTCGCCGGTGCGGGCGTCGATCAGCGCCCAGGCCCGCGCCTTGACCTGTGGCGGCTTGGCGCGCGCCAGGGCCGGGCCGGGAAGGGCGAGCGCCGCGATCAAAAGGGCGGCGAGCCCAGGCGCCAGAGCGCCTCGCGCGCTCAGCGCAGCCTGAGCTTTTGGCCGGCGGTCAGGATCTGCGGGTCGACATGCGGGTTCAGGACCTGGATGCGAGCGACCGAGACCCCGGTCTTGTGGGCGATAGAGGTCAGGGTGTCGCCGTTTTGGACGATGTAGGTGGCGGGGGTGTTGACCTGGGCGCTGCCACCCGCGGGCGCCACCTGCCGAGCTGAGGTGGGCGTCTTGGAACCACCCGACCCAGCGCCGATCGAGGTCGCGATCACCACGACCAGCACCAAGCCGCCCACCAAGGCGACCGTCGCGAAGACCCGGGCCAGGGCTGTGTTGCGTTTCTCCATGTAGCGGGGCGGCAGATCGGATAGGCGCCGTTGATCGTATAACCGCTCAGCGCGTTTTCAGGCGGTCGAAACGTCCCAAACCGATGGCGCGCAGGCAGGCTCAACCCGCATTAGGAGCAGCGATAACTGGACCACCCGGTTCCGGGCGCGATTGCCTCGCCCTACGACGCGCCCGGAACCGGGGTGTATCAGCCCTTGACCTTGGCCTTCAGCGCCGAGCCGGCAGAGAAGCGGGGGACCTTGCCACCGGGGATCGTGATCCGCTCGCCGGTGCGCGGGTTGACGCCCTGACGAGGGCCGCGCTCGGCGACGTGGAACTTGCCGAAGCCGGTGAAGCTGACCTCGCCACCGCCGCTCAGCGTCTCGGTGATCGCGTCGAGCACGGCGTCCACGGCCTCGGCGGCGGCCTTCTTACTGCCGACCCGCTCGTCGTCCGCCAGTTGATCGAGAAACTCAGCCTTTGTCACGTCGAAATTCCTCCTCGGGATTGAAGACGGCCGCAATCTAACAGCGGGCTCGGCGTAAGCGTCAGGAGCCGCTGACCGTCATCTCGCCGATCAGCAGCGACGGCGTGCAGACCGAGCCGCCGAACGGGACCCAGCGCGGGTCGGCGCCGGTGGCCCGAACCGACCGCAGCATCGAGACGAGATCGCTTGCGATGGTGAACTCGCGCACCGGCTCAGCCGGCTCGCCGGCGTGGATCGCCCGCCCTGATGCGCCCACCGAGAAGACGCCCGAAACGGGGTTGACGCCCGAATGAAGGCCGGCGATGTCGGTCACGTAGACGCCCTCAGCGGCCTCGCCGAACAGCTCTTCGAGGGAAAGCGGACCGGCGCCGACGATCAGATTGGAGGCCGAGACCGAGGGCTGTGAACGGTAGCCGCCGCGCTCGGCGTTGCCGGTCGCGGCGACGCCGGCCCGGCGCGCCGTGTAGGTGCTGTGCAGGTAGGTATGCAGCCTGCCGTCCTCGATCAGCGCGGCACGGCGGTGGGGGACGCCCTCGCCGTCGAAGGGCGAGGAGGCTGGGCCGGCGAGGTCAAGCCCGTCGTCGTAGAGAGTCAGCGCCTCGCTGGCGATCTCCTCGCCGAGCCGCTCGGCGAACGGCGAACGGCCCCGCTGCACGGCGTCGGCCCCCAGCGCGCCACCGATTAGGGCCGCGAAGCTGGCGGCGACGGTCGGGTCGAGAACGACCGGGCAGACGCGCGAGACGGGCTTGCCGGCACCGATCATCGCCACGGCGCGCGCCGCCCCCTCGCTGCCGATCGCCGCCGGGTCAAGGCCAACGGGGCCTCGGGCCAGGCCGAAGCCGAGGCCGGTCTCTCGGCCTGAGTCGCCCGCGGCCAGCGCCTGTAGGTAGGCATAGGCGCTCGAAGACTCAAACTCGCCGCAGACGCCGGTCGAGGAGGCGATCGCGACCCGCTCGGCCGAGTCTGCGTAGACCGCCGTCTCGACCCCGACGATCCGTGGGTCGGCGCTCAGCGCCGCCCGCTCCACCGCGAGCGCCAGCTCTGCCACCCGCGAGATCGGCCACTCCGCGACGGTGGGATCGAACAGGCGTTGCAGCGGCTGCGCCGGCTGCGCTCGCGGCGGCCCTGCGAACTCGTCCTGATCGGCAATGCGTGCCGCCTCAGCCGCCCGGGCGGCGATCGCGGCTAACCCGGGCTCGGAGGGATCGGTGCCGTAGGCGTAGCCGACTCGGCCGCCGAGCCAAGCGCGGACGCCGATGCCGCGCTGGGTTGCAGCCGTGAGGCTTTCAATCTCGCCCCCATGGACCCGCACCTCGCGGCCGGTCTCCTCGGAGGCATACGCCTCGGCATCGCCTGCCCCGGCTGCCAACGCCGCCTCGACGGCGCGCTCCGCCGCCGCGCCCAACTCGCTCAAACCTCGGTCCCCCCGACCGTCATCGCCGCAATCCGAACGTGGCCCTGGCCGGTGCCCACCGGTACTTTCTGGCCGCCCTTGCCGCAGAAGCCGGTCTTCATCTCGAAGTCGCTGCCGACCGCGTCGATCCCCGCCAGCGCCTCCAGGCAGTTGCCAATCAGGGTCGCGCCCCGGCACGGACCCGTGACCTTTCCGGCTTCGATCAGGTAACCCTCCGAGACCCCGAAGACGAAGTCCCCGGTCGCCGGGTCGACCTGGCCGCCGGCGAAGGAAACGGCATAGAAGCCCTTCCGGACCTCGGCGATCATCGCCTCCGGCTCGGCTTCGCCGGGGGCGATGTAGGTATTGGTCATGCGGGGGATCGGCAGGTGGCGGAAGCTCTCACGGCGGCCATTGCCGGTCGAGGCTACGCCGTCGCGTTCGGCACGCAGGCGGTCGTAGAGAAACGAGGTCAGCCGTCCCGCCTCGATCACCAGCGTCTTCTGGGTCGGCGTCCCCTCGTCGTCGATCCCGTCGGTGCCCCACTCGCCCGGCAAACGGCCGTCGTCATAGGCGCTGAGCAGCGGCTGGGCGACCTGCTCTCCGAGCTTGCCCGCGTAGACGCTCGCCCCCTTCTGAACGTGGTCCGCCTCCAGGCCGTGGCCGGTCATCTCGTGAAAGAGGACCCCGCCGAAGCCACCACCGACCACGACCGGCATCGAGCCGGCCGGGGCAGGGTCGGCGTCGAGCAGGGCCAGCGCCTTGCGGGCGGCCTGCTCGGCGATCCGCGCGGGGTCGCCGTTGAGCAGCTCGAAGCCGCGGTGCGCACCGAGGGTCTCAAAGCCGGTCTGTACCACGTCGCCGCGGCGCGCCACCGCCTGGGCGCCGAGCCGCAAGCGGGTGCGGTCGTCGCCACACAGCAGGCCCTCGGAGTTGGCGACCGCTACCTCGCGGCGGGCCTCTCCGTAGGAGGCCGAGAACTGGGCGACCTCGCCGCCCGCGGCCCGGCCCCGCTCGTCGAGCTCGCGCAGCAGCGCTGCCTTGCGCTCGGCCGGGACGTTCTCGGGGCGCTGCTCGATCCGCTGTGGAGCCGCCCAACCTGCGGCCCGCAGGGCGCGCGGCTCGGCCCGCGACCCGCGCAGCGCCGCGGCGGCCTCCGCGGCGGCACGCTCGAGTTCGGCGGGGTCGAGCCCGTCGACGTGGGCGAAGTAGGTGGTCCCCCCGCTCAGCACCCGCACGCCGGCACCCTCCTCGGCGCCCGCCTGCACCGACTCGATCCGCGACTCATCGATCGACATCGAGAAGCCGCGGCGGCGTTCGGCGAAGACCTCGGCGAACTCGCCGCCCGCCGCGAGGGCTCGGGCCAGAACGCGCTCGGCGGCGGCGGGCTCGATCAGCATGCTCGTCCCGCTCTCATGGCTTCGGCCGCTTCCCCGCCAGCTCGATCAGGCGCCCCGCCACGATGAACAGCTCGGCACCGGTCTCGGAGTCGGCGGCGCGCTCGGCACTGCGCCCGCCTCGGTAGTAAAGACGCGCGAAGGGGCGGCGTGAGATGCGCCGGCGGCGCATGAAGGCAGCGGCTTCGTCGGCGTAGCCGGAGACTCGGTCAAGCAGCACTCGGTGTGGCTTCGGCGGCATCAGCCAGCCGTCCCAGCCCCGCCGGCGGCGAGGTCGCGTAGGACCGAGCGCATGTCGAAAAGCATCAATGAGGCGAGCGCGAAGCGCTCGGTCACCGCGACAGCGGTCAGCCCCGCGTCGCGAACCGCGAATACCTCGCCCTGCTCGGTGGCGATGTGGACCTGTTCGACCGGCTCGGCGCCGGCTCGGTCGGCGACCTCAAGCAGCCCAGCGGCACCCTGGCGCCAGCGATCTGAGTCTCCGCTGGCCGCCAACACAGCGCCGCCGGAGCCCAGCAGCGCAGCGCCGCGCAGGTCGGGCGACATCTCGACCAGGTAAGCAAGCGCCTGCTCCGCGGCGGCGTCGGAAACTGCCTCTGTGGCGGCGGCGTCAGGCATCTCGGCCAAAATACCGGGCTGTGACTCTGGCCCGAGCCTCCTGGATCATCGTTGTGGCGATCTGCGCGATCGCCGTAGTGCTGTTCGCGATCGGCGGCTACACCGGTTACTCGATCACCGTCGGAGCCGTCGGCCTCGCCGCCGCGGTCAATCTGCTGCCCAGCCCCTAACCGGCACGAAAGGGACCGGAGCGCTCTGCGTCGGGTTCGCGGAAGGATGCCTGGGGCTCGACGTGGATCAGCACTTCGGCCGCCGGGACCTCGGCCTCGATCGAGTCGCGCATCCGGTGGGCCAGCTCGTGGGCCCGCTCCAGACTGGTGCCCGAGCGGTACTGGACGTGGAGGTCGATGTAGCGGCGCCTGCCGGCGCGGCGAGCGCGCAGCCTGTGGTAGCCGGCAACCTCGGGGGTGCGGGCAGAGGTGATCGCCGCCTCGATTCGGTCCATCTCGGGGGCGGGGAGCGCTTCGTCGACGAGCACCCCCGAAGAGCGCCGGATGATCCTGATGCCGGCGACGACGATCGCGACGGCGACCACAAGCGCGGTAATCGAGTCAAAGGCGGCGTCGCCGGTGACCGCGACGAGGCCGAGGCCCACCAGCACCCCCACCGAGGTGAGGGCGTCGGCCCGCAGATGCGACGCGTCGCCCGCCAGCGCCGGCGATTCGTGCGCCGTGGCCTGGCGCGAGAGCACCGTGGAGACCCCCAGGTTGGCAAGCACCGAGAAGCCCATCACGGCGAACCCGACACCAAGGGACTTGACCGTCGCCCCGACCACCAGCCGGTGGGTCGCCTCGTAGACGATGATCGCGGCGCCGAGGAGGACCAGCATCCCCTCAATCGTCGCCGCGAGGCTCTCGACCTTCTCGTGACCGTAGGGGTGATCGGCGTCGGCGGGCTCGTCGGCTTTGCGCACCGAGACGAAGGCGACCACCGAGGCGACCAGGTCGATCAGCGAGTGGACCGCCTCGGTGAGGATCGCGATCGAGCCGGTGATTGCCCCGGCGGCGAGCTTGATCGCGATCAGGAGCGCGTTGGAGCCGATCGAGAGCGCCGCGGCACGGCTCTTGGTGCGGATCACCGGGGCGCCTCCGCGGCCACCCCGAGGTGGGCGGCCAGCCGCCGCGCGGCCCGCCCCCGGTGGCTGATCGTGTGCTTTTCCTCGGCGCTCAGCTCGGCCATCGTCCGCTCGTCCTCAGAGCCGGTGTCATCGGGGACGAAGACCGGGTCATAGCCGAAGCCGCCGGCGCCGCGCGGGGACATCGTCAACCGCCCCTCGCAGCGGCCCTCGAAGGTCCGCTCGCCGCCCCGCTCATCGACCAAGGCGATCACACAGACGTAAGCGGCGCGACGATTCTCTCCGGCAGCTCCGACCTCGCGGAGGAGCTTCCCGAGGTTCTGCTCATCGCTGGCGCCCTCGCCGGCATAGCGCGCCGAGTAGACGCCGGGCCGGCCTCCCAGTGCCGCGGCCTCGATCCCTGAGTCATCCGCGAGCGCCGCCTCGCCGGTCAGCGCATGGGCGGCACGGGCCTTGATCAGCGCATTGGCGGCAAAGCTGCCACCGTCCTCGGCCGGCGCCTGCACCCCGGCCGGGAGCGGTTGCAGATCGACTCCCGGCAGGATCTCGGCCAGCTCCCGAAGCTTGTGCTCGTTGCGGGTGGCGAGGATCAAACGACCCGCTCCTGCACCTCCCGCAGGCGAGCAATCCCGAGCTCGGCGAGACCGAGCAGCTCGTCGAGCGAGGCCCGGGAAAGCGGCGTGCGCTCCGCTGTCGCCTGCACCTCGACGAGGCCGCCGTCGCCGGTCATCACCACGTTTGCGTCAACCTCCGCAGCGGAGTCCTCGGAGTAGTCGAGGTCGCACAGGGCACGGCCGTCGACCATGCCGACGCTGACCGCGGCGACCGACCCGTCCAGCGGCATCGCCTCGATCGCACCGGCCTCAAGCAGCCCCTGGAAGGCCTGGCGCAATGCCACGTAGCCGCCGGTGATCGCCGCGCAGCGCGTGCCCCCGTCGGCCTGGAGCACATCGCAGTCGATGTAGACGCTGCGCTCCCCCATCGCCGCGAAGTCGACGACGACCCGCAACGAGCGGCCGATCAGCCGCTGGATCTCCACCCCGCGGCCGTCCTGCTTGCCGCGGGAGATGTCGCGCGCCTTGCGATCCCCGGTCGAGGCCGGCAGCATCGCGTACTCGGCGGTTACCCAGCCTCGCCCGCGCCCCTGCATCCAGCGCGGCACCGAGTCGCTGACCGAGGCCGTGCAGATCACCCTCGTCTTGCCGACCGAGATCAGCGCCGACCCGTCGGCGGTCGCGACGAACCCTGGATCGATCGTCACCGGCCGGATGTCGGCCGGTGCGCGATCGTAGCTGCGGGAGGCTGGCATCGCCGCGAGTTTCCCCTATTTGGCAACGACCCGTCGATCGCCCCCCGAAACCGTCGGTGACTGGGCCGGCGGCGCCGGCGACCGGCGCCCGCTGACCATTTGAGTCCTTGATCGCGGCGATCGCCCGACCATCGACGGCCCCGCCAAGCGCCATCCGTCGCGGATACGCTCAGCTAAGTGCGTGTCTTGGTGGTAACCAACTTCGTGCCCGACGCCTCGGCCCCGCAGCGAGGGCGCTGGGTGCGCGACCAGGTCGACGAGGTGCGTCAAGCCGACATCGAGGTCGACGTCTTCGCCTTCCCGCGGGGCAGAGGCGAGTACCTGCCGGCGACCCGCCGGCTGCGGGCGCTGTTGCGGCGCGAGCGCTTTGACCTCGTCCACGCCCACTACGGGCTGCCCGGCTGGTGCGCGTTGCTGGCCGGGGCACGGCCGCTGGTAGTCACCTTCCACGGCACCGATGTCCGCCACGGGGTCGTCGGGCCGCTGTCCCGGCGACTGGCCTGGCGGGCGGACCTGATCGCCGGCGTCTCGCGGGCACTCTTTGCGCACGAGAGTGGTAGGCCGGGCCTGCCCCGCGTCCCCGGCGCGGCGGTGCTTCCCTGCGGAGCGGACCTCGGCCGCTTTGCGCCGGCGCCGCGCAAGCAGGCACGTGAGACGCTCGGCCTCGACCCCGACGGGCGCTACCTGCTCTTCCCCGCCAACCCGACACGAGCCGAGAAGCGCCACGATCGGGCGGCCGAGCTGGCGAGGGCCTGCGGGGCGAAGCTGCTGAGCGGTGGCGCGATCGACCCTGACGAGATGGCGCTCTGGATCAACGCTGCCAACGCCGTCCTCATCACCTCCGAGTACGAGGGCTTCGGCCTCGCCTGCGTCGAGGCCCTGGCCTGCAACGTGCCGGTGCTCTCGACCCCGGTCGGCGTCGCCCCCTACGCGCTCGATGGGATCGAGGGCTGCCTCTGCGCCCCGTTCGACGCCACCGCCTGGAGCGCTGCTGCCCGCCCTCACCTGGAGGCTGCCGACCCGCGCGTCGCCGGGGCCGGCCGCGCTGCATCGCTCTCCGCCGCGCGCATGGCCGAACGGGTAATCGAGGCCTATCGTGGCGTTCTCGCCAACTCGGTAATAGATTGAGCCGGGCGACGATGAGGAGCAAGAAGACGAGCGGAGCGAGTGGCGAGAGCCTCGACCTGCAGGTCGAGGATGCCGAGCGCCGACTAAGGGCAGCGACGACGGAGGCCGAGGCGGCCGAGCAACGGGCGATCGCCGAGATCCGCGCCTTGGAGGCCGATCTCGAGAAGGCGCGGCTCAGCGCAGCGGAGGCCGGCGAGGAGCTTCGCGCAAGGCACGCGCAGGAGCTAAGGCTTGAGCGCGAGGCAAAGGAGCAGGCGATCGCCGCCGCCGAAGGCCGCCTGGCCGAGATCGAGGCCCAGGCCGAGGCGGCCGAAGAAAGGGTCGAGGCCGCCGAGCGCCGCGCCTCTGAGGCAGAGGCGGCGGTCGCCGACGGCGAGGCCCGCGCCCGCGGGGCGGCGGCGGCCTGGCTGCGAGGCCAGATCGAGTCCGTCCGCAGAGAGGCGGGGCGATAGCCGCAGCGGCCGAGTTCGACGTCGCCGTGGTCGGGGGCGGCGCGGCAGGCCTCTGGACGGCGCTGCGCGCCGCCGAGCTCGGTGGTGCTGTCTGCCTTGTCTCCCGCACCCCGCTCTCACAGAGCGCCAGCTTCTGGGCCCAGGGCGGGCTGGCGGCGGCGCTGGAGCCCGGCGACTCACCCGCTCGCCATGCCGCCGACACGATCGCGGCCGGGCGCGGTCTTTGCCGGCCCTCGGCAGTCCAGGCTCTGGTCGAGGAGGCAGCGGCGGCGGTCCGGGAGCTGCGCGAGCGCGGGGTCAGATTCGACATCGACGAGGAGGGAAAGCTGGCGCTGGGGCTGGAGGGCGGCCACACGCGGCGGCGCATCGTCCACTCCGGCGGCAGTCAAACGGGGCACGAGATCACCTCGAAGCTCGCCGCGATGGTCGCCGCCGAGCAGCGGATCGAGGTGCGCGAGCGGACTTCGGCGACCTCTCTTTGGAGCGATGGCGAGCGCTGCCACGGAGTGCTGAGCGACACCGAGCCGATCACCGCCTCGGCGACCGTGCTGGCGACTGGCGGCGCCGCAGCGCTGTGGCGGCGCACGACCAACCCACGCGGCGCGATCGGCGCCGGGCCGGTCATCGCCCAGGCGGCGGGGGCCGACCTTGCCGACCTTGAGTTCTGTCAGTTCCACCCGACCGCGCTGGCCTTGCCGGGCACCCCTTATGACGGGCTGCTGATAACCGAGGCGGTGCGGGGCGAGGGGGCGACCCTGCTCGACGCCTCCGGAGGGCGGTTCACCGACGAGCTCGCCCCGCGAGACGCGGTCACCGCGGCGATCCTCGATCGCATCGAGGCAGACGGCACGGCGCAGGTCGAGCTCGACCTGCGCGAGATCGACCTGACTCGCTTCCCCAACGTGTTGAAGTCGCTGAGTGAGGCCGGGCTGGAGCCGGGCGCAACGCCGGTGCCGGTGGCGCCGGCAGCGCACTACGTGATGGGGGGGATCGCGGTCGACCTCGACGGGCGCTCCTCCTTACCGGGGTTATACGCAGTCGGCGAGTGCTCCTGCACCGGCCTGCACGGCGCCAACCGGCTCGCCTCCAACTCGCTTAGCGAGTGCTTCGTCTTCGGGGGACGAGCGGCGCGGGCGGCGCTGGGGGAGAGTGCCACGGCGCCGCGGCCGCCGCTTCCCGCCTGGCGCTTTGACCCTCCCACCGAGGAGTCCCGGGACGCGGTCTGGCGGCTGGCCGGGCCGTTGCGCCAGCCACAGGCACTGAGCGAGCTGGGCGGTGACCCCTACCCCCTGGCCCGGGCGATTGCCGGCTGCGCGCTGGAGCGGCGCGAGTCCCGCGGCGGCCATCTACGCACCGACTTCCCCGGCCTAGACCACGACCTGGACGGCGTCCACCTCGTCGTTTCCCCCGGCTCTGAGATTCGCCGCGAGCAGTGGCGCTGATCCGCAGCTCCAGCTTCGATTAGCTTCAATCGATGCTGCTCGGAGTTGACGTGGGCGGGACCTTCACCGACGCGGTCCTCTTCGACGGCGCAGAGCTGCATGCAGCGAAGACCCCGACCACCCCCGGCCAGGAGTCGGCCGCGGTGATGGCGGCTGTCGAGGAGGTGCTGGAGCGGGCCGGGGCGGGCAGCGCGGAGGTGGAGACCTTCGCGCACGGGATGACGGTGGGCACCAACGCGCTGCTCGAGGAGCGCGGCGCACGGACGGCGCTGGTCGCGACCCGCGGCTTTGCCGACTTGCTGGAGATCGGCCGCCAGGGACGGCCCGACCTCTACCGGCTCTGCGCGCCGAAGCCGGCGCCGCTCGTCGAGCCGGAGCTGCGCTTCGAGGCAGACGAGCGGATCGGGCCCGACGGCGTGGTCGAGCCGCTCGGCGTTGAAGAGCCGGCGCGGCTCACCGCCCTGATCCGCGAGTGCGGCGCCGAGTCGGTGGCCGTCTGCCTGCTCTTCTCCTACCTCGATCCCAGCCACGAGCGGCGCCTCGCCGAGCACCTGCGCCGCGAGCTGCCCGCGGTGCACGTCTCCACCTCCCACGAGGTGCTGCCCCGCTTCCGCGAGTACGAGCGCTGCTCGACGACCACGATCGACGCCTACCTCTCCCCCCTGCTCGGCCGCTACCTGGGCCGACTCGGCGAGGCCGCGGCCGCGGCGGGGCTTCCCCGGCCCCTGGTGATGCAGTCCTCGGGCGGTGTCGCCACAGCGAAGGAGGCGGCACGCTCCGGCGCCTGGAGCGTGCTCTCCGGGCCGGCGGGCGGTGCGGTCGGCGCCGGTCTTCTGGCCCGGGTGAGCGGCGACGGCAACGCGCTCGGCCTCGACATGGGAGGGACCTCCTGCGACGTCTGCGTAGTCGAGGACGGCGAGGTGCGGCGCACCGACTCGCGGCGGATCGGTGGCCGCGTCATCCAACTGCCGATGGTCGACGTGCATACGGTCGGGGCGGGCGGTGGCTCGGTCGGCTGGCGCGATCCGGGCGGAGCGCTGCGAGTTGGCCCGCGCTCATCGGGCGCCGATCCCGGTCCCGCTTGCTACGGGCGCGGCGGCGTCGAGCCGACGGTCACCGACGCCAACCTGCTGCTCGGCTACTTGGCAGCCGACTCGCGGCTCGCGGGAGGCGTCGACCTCGAACAGGACGCGGCAGAGGCGGCGATCGCCGGGCTCGCCCGCTCGCTCGGCCTCAGCGAGCTGGAGACCGCCGAGGGGATCGTCCGCATCGCCAACCAGGAGATGGTGCGGGCGCTGCGCGTGATGACCGTCGAGCGCGGCGTTGACCCGCGCCGCTTCGCGCTGCTGCCCTTCGGTGGCGCCGGCCCGATGCACGCCACCGCGATCGCCGCCGAGCTGGAGATCGAGACGATCCTCTGCCCGCGCGCCGGCGGCGTCCTCTCGGCGCTCGGCCTCTGCGCCTCAGACCGCCGCCGCGACACCACCCGCACGGTGATGCTGAGCGGCGAGCGGCTGAGCGGCGCGCGGATCGCCCACGAGGTCGCCGAGCTGATCGAACGGGTCGGCAGCAACCTGCCCGGCGCGACGCCTGAGGTCGCCTACGAGATGCGCTACCGGGGGCAGGCCTTCGAGCTGACCGTCCCGGGACCGGTCGACCCCGACCCGGCCGACCTGCTGGAGCGCTTCGCCGCCGCCCACGAGGAGCGCTACGGCTACCGTGACCCAGAAGGCGAAGTCGAGCTGGTGCATATCGGCTTGGGGATGGTCGTCCCCGGGCCGCGGCCGCGGCCCTCTGCGGCGAAGGGGAGCCTCTCCGAGAGCGCTCGGAGCGCCCGCTTCGGCGGCGAGTGGCTCCCCGCCCGAGTCCTGCGCGGCGAGCCGTCCGCCGGCGCCCGGGCCGAGGGACCGACGATCTTCGAGCTGCCCGAGTCGACCCTCGTGCTGGCGCCCGGCTGGCGGGCCGAGATCGACGCTGCCGGGACGATCGTCTCACGCAGGAGCGACTCCTGAGCATGGACCCGATCGCGCTCCAGGTGATGGCCGGTGGGCTGCGCGCCAGCTGCGAGGAGATGGGGGTGGCCCTGATCCGGGCCGCTCACTCGGCCAACATCAAGGAGCGGCGCGACTGCTCGACGGCGCTGTTCGACGCCACCGGGGAAATGGTCATGCAGGCGGAGCACATCCCGGTCCACCTCGGCTCGATGCCGGAGGCGGTGGCTGCGGTCCTCGACCGCGACCACCGGCCGGGAGACGCCTGGATCCTCAACGACCCCTACGCGGGCGGAACCCACCTGCCCGACATCACCCTGATCAGCCCCGTCTTCGCGGGCGCTGCCCTGCTCGGCTTCGCCGCGAGCCGCGCCCACCACGCCGACGTCGGCGGGCCGACACCTGGTGGGATGCCCGCCCACTCCACCCGCCTCGAGCAGGAGGGCGTCGTCATTGCTCCGACCAGGGCCGACGAGGAGACCCTGCGCGAGCTGGCGGCGCGGATGCGCTCGCCGCGAGAGCGGCTCGCCGACCTGCGAGCCCAGCGCGCCGCCAACCGGATCGGCGCCACCCGGCTCGCCGAGCTGGCGGAGCGCCACGGCCTCAAGAAGCTGCGCGCCGGGATGGCCGCGACCCTCGACTACGCGGAGCGCCGCACCCGCGCCGCTCTCGCCGCCCTGCCCGATGGCGCCTATGAGGCTGCCGACGTGCTGGAGGACGACTTCGGCGGGCGGACAGGAGACCTGACGCTACGGGTTCGGGCGACGATCGCGGGCGAGAGCCTGAGGCTCGACTTCGGTGGCACCGACCCGCAGGTCGAGGGCAACCTCAACTGCCCGCTGTCGGTGACCCGCTCGGCGGCCCTCTTCGCGGTGCGAGCGCTGATCGACCCCGACGCGCCTCCCTCGGCCGGGGCCTACCGGCCGATTGAGGTAATCGCCCCGCCGGGCTGCCTGCTCAACGCCCTCTCCCCTGCAGCCGTGGCGGCGGGCAATGTCGAGACCTCCAGCCGCATCGCCGACCTGACGATCGCGGCGCTCGGCGGTGCCCGCCCGGTCCCCGCCCAGGGCCAGGGGACGATGAACAACCTCACCCTCGCAGGGGAGGGCTTCACCTACTACGAGACGCTGGGCGGCGGCCAGGGGGCCTGTCCGGAGGCCGACGGGCCGAGCGCCATCCACGTCACGATGTCGAACACGCTCAACACCCCGGTGGAGGCGCTCGAGACCGAGCTGCCGCTGCGAGTCCGCGAGCTCTCGGTCCGGCGCGGAAGCGGTGGCGCCGGGCTGCACCGGGGCGGCGACGGGATCGTTCGCGAGATCGAAGCGCTGGCGCCGATGCGCTTCACCCTGATCGGCGAGCGTCGTCGCCACCCCCCTCGCGGCCGCGAGGGAGGCGCCGACGGGGCGGCGGGGCGCGACCTCCTGGGCGGCGAGCAGCTGCCGAGCAAGGCCGAGGGCAGACTGCAGCCGGGCGAGGTGCTGCGGATCGAGACGCCCGGCGGCGGCGGATATGGACGGCAGAGACGTTTATGAAGGTTTAATTTGGCGATTCGGCCGGGCTCGTCTAGAATCCCCAATCCGGGCGGACCGACTGCCCAGACAGGGTTCGAGGCGTCCTCTCTCCCAGTCACCGAATCACCAACCTTCTCAGGTAGAGCTTCCATATGCCGATCGCTTTCAAGGAATGGGCCGTAACGGTGCGTGCGCTCGCCGAGGGTGAGCAGCTGCTCACCCTCCGCAAGGGCGGCATCCGCGAGGAAAACAAGCACTTCGAGCTCGAGCACGAGCGCTTCTTCCTCTACCCAACCTTCGATCACCAGCGCAACGACCTGGTGCGCGAGTCCCATCATCCAGAGCTGCGCCGGGCGCTCGAAGAGGGCGTCTGGCCCGACGAGGAGCCGCCGCCGAGGGCGCTGATCCAGGACGGCGGCATATCCCAGCCCGACCGCGTCCGCCTGCGGGCCTGGGCTGAGGTGACCGACCACTTCACGATCACCGACCGTCGCGCGCTCGACAGCCTCTCTCCCTTCTATGTCTGGACCCCCGACTACGCCGAGAAGCGGCTCAACTGGAAGCGGCGCCACCCACTTCACGTCCTCCTACTGCGGGTCCACCGCATCCCCCGCCCGGTCACAGTTCGGGTCCGCGACGAGTACCACGGCTGCCGCTCCTGGGTCGAGATCGACCGCGACCTTCCCTTCGAGGGGACGCCGGTGATGGCCGACGAGGAGTTCGACCGGGCGCGGCAAGAGATCCAGTCGGTCTGCGCCGGCGACGCCGAGCCGGTCCTCGCCTAAGGCCTCCTTAGACAACGCTAGTACGCTCGGCCCGTTGTCCTGGGTCGAGACTAAGTCCCTCAGCTTCAGCGCACGCCACGACAGCGAGGACACCGCCTTCGCCGAGCGCACGCTCGACCGGATGGAGGATCTGCGGCTGCGGCTCGAGGACAGCTTCGAGCAGGTGCCAGGCGACGTAACCGTCGTCGTCCACACCAACCCCGTCTGGCTGGCGATGGCCCACCCATTCCTGCCGGCGGCGCGCTGGTCGGCGGCTCCAGCCGGGCGGCGCTACCTGGCGGGCTGGGCGATGGCAACCGAGCTGCATGTTCTCAACGACCCCCACATGGAGCGCCGCGCCGCGGGTGAGGACTCGCGCGAAGCCCTGCGCGGAACCGCCGAGCGGCTCTACGCGCAGCTCGTGATCGCCGCCAACAACCGCGACCTTCCCCCCTCCTGGACGCCGCGCCGCTTCGCCCGCTACCTGAGCTGGGCCTGGCTGGCGGAGGGCGGCGCCCAGTATTTCGCCCGCCAGGTCGGGCTCTACCGGGCGGCGGTGATTCGCCGCCTGCGGGAGAGCGCCCGGCCCTCCTTTCCGCCCTCGCGCCGCGACGCGGTGATCCTCGGCGGCACGATCTTCGACCTGCTGGAGAACGAGCGCGGCCCGCAGGCCTGCCAACAACTCGCCCTCCGCCTCCTGCCCGGCGGCGCGAAACCGACCCTGGAAGCCGCCTTTGAGGCCCGCATCGGGGCGATCGAGTCGGCCTGGCGCGACTACCTGCGCGCGATAGCCAGGCCCAGCGTCGGCTAGCTGCCGCCCGGAGTCCCCTCAAGCACTTCGCGCGCCTTCGTCGCCGCCGCTTCGACGACGAACACCTGGCGAGGCCCGACCGCCATGAACTCCGGCACGTCGAAACCGGGTCCGCGTTTCAGCATGCTGGGAATACCGTGCTCAGAGAGCAGCCCCTGGATCATTTCGGCCTCCACCTGGCTTGGGGCGAAGGCGATCTTGACCAGCTTGCCACCACCACCACCGCCGCCGCCGCCGCCGTCGTGTCCGTCGGAGCCGCCGTTGTCATTGGCGCCCTGGGCAGGCGAACCGCGACTGTGGCTATGTGATAGCGAGCTCGGCATCGGCGATCCTCAGATCCCTTAGAAGGTACCCCTTCACGTCCGGCGCGTCCTTGTCGGCGAGCGAGACGATCAGATAGATCTGTTCGGGCCAGGCGACCGCCTGGTTGACGTCGGTCTGCGACGGATAGGCGGAGCTCTTGGTATGAGAGTGGTAGATCGCCAGCAGCTCGCCACCCTCGGCTTCGATCTCTTTCAGCGCGTTGTACTGCTCCTGCGGGTCCATCATGTAGCGCAGCGGGCTCGCCGCCGCGTTGCTGACCCGGATCACGACGTCTGCCTCGTCGTCCCTTCCGCCAACCATCCCACAGCACTCGTTGGGGAGATCCTCCCGCGCGTGGGCGACCATCTCGTCGACTAGCTGCTGCGAAATCCGCACTAATTCCTCAGCTACCACCAGACGGTGGAGTCCAGGTTCTCGATCTCCTCGATGGGTTTCGTGTAGACGCCGGAGGAGAGGTACTTCCAGCCGTCGTCGGGAATCAGGAAGACGACGTTGCCACCCTCCAGCTCACCGGCGATGCGGACGGCGATCGCGGCGATCGCGCCGGAGGAGACACCGGCGAAGACCCCCTCCTGCTCGAGCAACCGCTTGGTCCAGACGATCGCATCTCGGTTGGAGACCATGATCTTGCGGTCGAGGAGCGAGAGGTCGATGATCGGCGGGATGAAGCCGTCATCGAGCGAGCGCAGCCCCTGGACCAGCTCGCCCTGCATCGGCTCGGCGGCGACGATCAGCGTCTCGGGGTTGGCCTCCTTGAGGCGCCGGCCGTTGCCCATCAGCGTGCCGCCGGTGCCGAGCCCGGCGACGAAGGCCGCCACCTCGTCGAGCTCTTCGAGGATCTCCACCGCCGTGCCCTCGTAGTGGGCACGCGGGTTGGCCTCGTTGCCGTACTGGTAGGGCATGTAGTAGGCGGGGTCCTTGGCCATCTCCAGCGCCACCTCGACCGCTCCGTTGGAGCCCTTGGCGCCCTCCGAGTAGACGATCTCCGCCCCGTACATCCGCAGCAGCTGGGTGCGCTCCTCGGTGACGTTGTCGGGCATCACCACCTTCAGCGGGTAGCCCCTGCGGCGACAGATCATCGCCAGCGATATCCCGGTGTTGCCGGAGGTCGGCTCGAGGATCGTCTGCCCCGAGGCGATCAGCCCCGCGGCCTCGGCCGACTCGATCATCGACTTTGCGACGCGGTCCTTGACCGAGCCGGTCGGGTTGCGGCCCTCAAGCTTGGCGTAGATCCTCACCTCGGGCTTGACCGAGAGGCGCGGCAGCTCGACCAGCGGGGTGTTGCCGACCGACTCGGCGATGTTGCCGAAACGCCCCCCGCAGGGTCGCTTCTGAAGGCCCTCGAGCGTCACTTCAAAAAGTATAGCCCGGTTCGCCTGAGCGGCCTGCGGGAGCCTCAGCCGCCGGCCATCGCCGGCAAGATGACCACCGTGTCGCCGTCGGCGATCGCCGTGTCAAGGCCGTCGAGCACGCGCACGTCCTCATCGTTTAGGTAGACGTTGACGTAGCGGTTGAGGTCGCCGTCGGGATCGAAGAGCTGGGCTTCGGTATCGGGGTGCGCGGCGGTCAGTGCACGCAGGACCTCCCCCACGCTGGAGCCGCCCGCCTCGACCTCCGTCCGCCCGCCAGTTTGAGCGCGGAGGACCGGTGGGATGCGGACCGTGGCCATCGAGCCGGAAACCTACCGGCTAACCGGCGCAGAAGAGCTCGTAGTCGGGGAACCTGCCCAGCTCGGACTCGGCGACCTCGGCAGCGCCCTCTCCACAAATCGGACAGTCGGGATCGCGCCGCACCTTGAGCTCGGTGAAGCGGGTGCTGAGCGCCTCGAAGAGGAGAAGGCGGCCGATGAGCGGCTCGCCGACGCCGAGCACCAGCTTGATCACCTCGTTTGCCTGCAGCAGGCCCATCGTCCCGGCCATCACCCCGAGCACGCCGTTGGCAGAGCAGCTCGGCGCCAGCTCGGCCGGCGGCGGGGTCGGGTAAAGGCAGCGGTAGCAGGGCCCCTCGAAGGGGACGAAGGTGGAGATCTGCCCGTCGAAGCTGAGGATCGAGGCGGAGACGACCGGCTTGCGCAGGCGCACCGAGGCATCGTTGAGCAGATAACGGGTGGGGAAGTTGTCGGCCCCGTCGACGATCACGTCGTAGGCCTCGATGATGTCGAGGATGTTGGAGGCGTCAAGGCGCATCCGGTGCTCGACCACGTCGACGTCGGGGTTGAGCGCCTCGATCGTGAGGCGCGCCGATTCGGTCTTCGGCATCCCGATTCGCTGCGTGTTGTGGATTACCTGGCGCTGCAGGTTGGAGGCGTCGACCAGGTCATCGTCGACGAGCCCGAGCGTGCCGATCCCGGCCGCCGCCAGGTAAAGCGCGGTGGGAGCGCCGAGGCCGCCGGCGCCGACCAGCAGGACCTTCGCGTTCAGCAGCTTCAACTGGCCCTCGACGCCGACCTCGGGGAGCAGCGTGTGGCGGGAATAGCGGTCGCGCTGCTCGGCGCTCATTCCCTCGGCGGCAAGGACTGGAAGGCCCTGCTCCTGCCAGGCAAGGATGCCGCCCGCCATTGAGGCGACGTCCTCGTAGCCCAGCTCCTGCAGCTGGGCGGCTGCGATCGCGGAGCGGCTGCCGCTGCGGCAGTAGAGGATGGTGCGGGCCGAGCGATCCGCAGCGGCGGAGGCGATCTCCTCGACGAGCAAACCCGGCGGCACGAGCTTGCCCCCCTCGATGTGGGCCTCCTGGTACTCATGCGGCTCGCGAGTGTCGATCAAGACGACGTCGCCGCCTTTGACCTCCTCCGCGGCCTCGAACGGCTCGATCTCCTCAATCTGCGTCTGGGTGCCCACCTCGGCGCTGGTCGCCATTGAATCTCCTAAATCCGGATCGGCTTTTACTTCAAAAAGTATAGCGAGGCCCAGGCAGACTCCCAACATCCTCCCTCCGGTCCCTGCCCAGAGCCCACGATGGGGCCCCGGCGGGCGATCGCGTCGCGCTCCCGGGGCGAAGCGGAGAAGACGATCTCTACAGAGATGGGCGCATCTGTCGAAGCCGCTTGACGCGCTCCTCGATCGGCGGATGCGTTGAGAAGAGTCCGGCAATTCCCTTGCTGGAGAAGGGCTTGACGATGTAGAGCGGCTCCGCCGCCTGGTTGACCCGCATCGGCATCTGCGTCGCTCCCTGATCGAGCCGCAGCAGGGCGCTGGCCAGCGCCTCAGGGTTGCCGCAGATTTCGGCCCCGCCGGCGTCGGCGGCGAACTCACGCTGGCGCGAGATCGAGAGCTGGATGATCGTCGCCGCGATCGGCGCCAGCAGGACCAGAGCCAGCGATGAGGCCAGGCCAAGCGGCGAGTTGTTGTCCTCGCCTCCGAACCAGATCAGCATGTAGGCGAGGTAGGTGATCGCCGCGCCGATCGTCGCCGCCACCGACTGGATCAGGATGTCGCGGTGCTTGACATGGGTGAGCTCGTGGGAGAGCACGCCGCGCAGCTCTTCGTCGGAGAGCAGGCTGAGGATGCCGCGGGTCACGGCGACGGCCGCGTGCTGTGGGTTGCGGCCGGTGGCAAAGGCGTTGGGTTGGTCGACGGGGATGACGTAGAGGCGCGGCATCGGCAAATCGGCGCGCGTCGTCAGTTCGCGAACGATCTGGTAGAGCTTCGGCGCTTCGGCTTCGGAGATCGGCTTGGCACGGCTCATCGTCAGCGCGAGCTTGTCGCTGAAGTAGTAGGAGCCCATGTTCATCAGGGCCGCCATCCCGAGGAAGAGCAGCGCGGTCGAGGCGCCGCCGATCGCGAAGCCGATCACGACGAGCAGGCCCGAGAGGGTCGCCAGCAGGACCGTCGTGCGGAGGGTGGCTCCGAAGTTCGATTGCTTGGTGGTGGTCATCGCCGTCGTGGTCCTGTTCGGGTGCACTACGGATTATGACGCAGCCCCGGCGCCGACTGAGGCAGACCCATAACCGACCGCTTCAGTAGGATTTAAGAGCGATGCTGTTCTCGACCAAAGCCGAGTATGGAGTGCGACTGATGGTCGAGCTGGGACGACAGCCCGGCTCGGTCCCGATTTCCCTCAGCACGGTCGCCGAAGCGGAGCGACTGCCGCTCTCCTACCTCGAGCACCTGGTCGCGAAGCTGCGCAAAGCAGACCTCGTCACCTCGACTCGCGGCGCCCACGGCGGCTACCGCCTGGCCAAGCCGGCGGAGGAGATCACGATGGACGCCGTGGTCGAGGCCCTGGAGGGACAGATCGCCCCGATGGAGTGCTTCCACGAGACGCCCGAGGGCAAGGTGCTGTGCTCACACGAGAGCGACGGCGACCGCGCCTGCGCGACGAAGCTGCTGTGGACGCGGGTGCAGGGCGGCGTGACGAAGGCGCTGGCCGGCACGACGCTGGCCGAGCTGGTGGAGTTCGCCGACCCCGAGGCGGGCCGCGAGACCGCGGCGCTCGGCAGCGCCGCCTGACCCTGAAACCCAGAAACGGAGTGAAATTGGCTGAGCTCGAGATTCGCAACCTGCACGTGAGCGTCGCGGAGAAGGAGATCCTGCGCGGCCTCGACCTCGATGTCGAGAAGGGCAAGGTGCACGCGCTGATGGGCCCGAACGGGTCGGGCAAGTCGACCCTCGCCAACGCGATCATGGGCCACCCGGCGCTGGAGGTGAGCGAGGGGACGATCGTCTTCAAGGGCGAGGACATCACCGAGGCCGACCCCGATCAGCGCTCCCGGGCCGGCCTCTTCATGGCCTTCCAGTACCCGGTAGCGATCCCCGGCGTCTCGGTCAGCAAGTACCTGCGGATGGTGATCAATGCCCACCGCGAGGCGCGCGGTGAGGAGCCGATCAAGATCAAGGACTTCGCCAAGCTCGCCCAGGAGGCGATGGAGCTGGCGAACATCCCCAGGGACTTCTCCAGCCGCTACCTCAACGACGGCTTCTCCGGCGGCGAGAAGAAGCGGATGGAGCTGCTCCAGCTGGCGCTGCTGAGGCCCGAGATCGCGATCCTCGACGAGACCGACTCGGGCCTTGACATCGACGCGCTGCGGACCGTAGCCGAGGGCGTCAACCGCTTCTCCGGGCCCGAGATGGGCGTCCTGATCATCACCCACTACCAGCGCATCCTGCACCTGGTCAAGCCCGACTTCGTCCACGTGATGTTCGAGGGGCGGATCGTCAAGGAGGGCGGCCCGGAGCTGGTCGGCCTGCTCGAGGAGAAAGGCTACGGCTGGATCCGCGAGGAGGTGGAGGCGGGCGCCTCTGCCTAGCCTCCGACGATGGAGCCGGCGAGCACCACGGGGCAGGACCTGAGGGCGGCGTTCCCGATCGAGAAGGTCCGCTCCGCCTTCCCAGCGCTTCAGCGTGAGGTGCACGGCCGTCCAGGTCGCCTACCTCGACAGCGGCGCCAGCTCCCAGCGGGTACTGGCCTCGATCCAGGCGGTCGACCGCTACGAGCGCCGCCATCACTCCAACGTGCACCGCGGCTCCCACACGCTCTCCGCGGAGGCGACCGAAGCCTTCGAGGGAGCGCGGGCGACGGTCGCCGACCATATCGGTGCCGCCGACCGGCGCGAGGTCATCTTCGTTCGCAATGCGACCGAGGCGATCAACCTGGTGGCGCGCGCCTGGGGCGACGCCAACCTCAAGGCGGGCGATCGCATCGTGCTCACCGAGATGGAGCACCACTCCAACATCGTCCCCTGGCAGCAGCTCGCCGAGCGGGCCGGGGCGGAAATCGAGTGGGTGCCGACCGACGATGAAGGCCGACTCGACCTCGAGGCGCTCGCCGGGTCGCTGAAGCGTGGCCCAAAGCTCCTCGCCGTCACCCATGTCTCCAATGTGCTCGGGACCGAGAACCCGATCGCAGAGATCGCCCGGCTGGCGCACGAGGCGGGTGCCCTGGTGCTGGCCGACGGCGCGCAGGCGGCGCCGAAGCTGCCGCTCGACCTGGCCGACCTCGGGGTCGACTTCTACGCGATGACCGGGCACAAGCTCTACGGGCCGACCGGGATCGGGGCGCTGTGGGGCCGATTGGAGCTGCTGCGGGCGATGCCGCCGTTCCTGGGCGGCGGCTCGATGATCCATAAGGTCACCCGGGACGGAACGACCTACGCCGACCCGCCCGCCCGCTTCGAGGCCGGGACGCCGGCGATCGCCCAGGCGATCGGGATGGCCGCGGCGCTGCGCTGGCTCGACGGGCTGGGGATGGACGCGGTCTTGGACCACGAGCGGGCGGTCGCCGACTATGCACTGGAGCGGCTGCCCGAGGTTCCCGGCCTGAGGATCTTCGGTCCCCCGCGCGGCCCCGACCGGGTCGGCCCCGTCTCCTTCGAGCTGGAGGGAATCCACGCCCACGACGTCTCCGAGATCCTCGACCGCCACGGAGTCGCGGTCCGCGCCGGTCACCACTGCGCCCAGATTCTCATGGACCGCCTCGGCGTGGCCGCCACCGCTCGCGCCAGCTTCGGCGTCTACACCACCCAAGCGGAGATCGACCGCCTGGTCGAGGGGCTGCACGACGCAAGAAAGGTCTTCGGCCTCTGATGGACGAGCTCTACCGCGACCAGATCCTCGAGCACTACAAGCGGCCTCATAACTTTGGGCGGGTCGAGAATCCCGATTTGGAGTTCGAGGACACCAACCCGTTCTGCGGCGACGAGCAGCACGTGACGATCCGCCTCGACGAAGAGGGGCGGGTCGCGGAGGTCGCCTTCGAGGGGAAAGGCTGCGCGATCTCCACCGCGGCGACCTCGCTGCTCACCGACGAGCTGGCGGGCAAAAACCGCGAGGAGCTGCTGCGCCTGCCCAAGGAGTTCGTCCTCGACCTGCTCGGAATCGAGATCTCGGCGACGCGGATGAAGTGCGCAATGCTGGGGCTGAAGATCGTTAAGAGCGCCGGACTCGGCCAGCCCGCCGACTGGGAGGACGAGGGCGAAACCGGCGACCCTGCTGAGTCGGCGACGATTTGAGCCGAGTGGCCCAGATCGTCGCCGGCCCGCTCGATTCCCCTAGGCGCCCGCGGTCTCCTCGCTCAGCTTGATCACGGCAAACATCGCTCCGTGCGGATCGTGCACGACGGCAATGCGGCCGGCCGGGATGTCGATCGGCCCGAAGCCGACGCCTCCACCCAGCTCCTTGACCTTCTCGGCCGCCGCGTCGGTGTCCTCGACGGCGAAGTAGACGAGCCAGTTCGCCGGGACCTCATCGGGGACGCGGCCGCGCATGTCCATCATGCCGCCGACCGAGGCATCGCCGACCTTCCACTCGGTGTAGGTGCCCAGCTCGCCCATCTCGTGGTCATCGGGCCCCCAGCCGAAGACGGCCGCGTAGAAGGCCTTCGCGGCATCGGGATCGCGGGTGTTGAGCTCGTTCCAGGCGAATGCGCCCGGCTCGTTGGCGAGGCCGGACCCAGGATGGGCGCGCGGCTGCCAGATCGAGAGCACGGCCCCGGTCGGATCGGCGAAGACCGCCATGCGGCCGACGTCCAGCACGTCCATCGGCTCGGCGATCACTCTGCCGCCGGCCTCCTTGACCGCGGCGGCGGTCGCGTCGGCGTCCTCGACCGAGACGTAGGTCGTCCAGGCGGGCGGCTGGCCCTCCTGCATCAGCGGCATCATCCCGGCGACCGGCTTGCCGCTCAGGATCGCCATCCGATAGCCACCGGTCTGCTCAGGGCTCTGGCTCTCCGCCACATCCCACCCGAACAGGGCGCTGTAGAAATCGACTGCGGCATCCAGGTCGGGGGAGCCAACGTCAACCCAGCATGGGGTTCCCGGCGCGTAGCTCGTTCTCTCGCTCATCGCTGCTTCCTCTCCTCGAAGGTTTGGCGACGATACTTTCATTTTCGCGAGCCCGGGGGTCAATGGTTTGTTACGGCCGCGGCCCGATCCGGTTCGCCCGCTAAAATCCGACCGTACAAGTAGGATTAAGTCGCAGGCGCGCATCCCATGATCGAGCCGACCAAGACATCCCTCCCCGTCTGCCCCGCCATCGAGCTGCCGGCGGGCGCGATGCGCCTGGTCGAGCACGAGGGGCGCAAGATCGGCGTCTTCAACTGCGGCGGGGCTCTGTATGCGGTCGAGGACCGCTGCTCGCACGATGACGGACCGCTCGCCGAGGGCGAGTTCGACGCCGCGGCCTGCACGGTCGAGTGCCCCCGTCACGGCTCCCTCTTTGACCTGACCACCGGCAGGCCGAAGACTCTTCCCGCCTATGCTCCGGTGCAGACGTTCCCGATAGCCGTCGTGGACGACACAATCGTTTTGGAGGTCGACTAGACCATGGCCACACCCGAGGCCGTTGCAGAGCAGCGCGATCTGGCTGGAATCAACTCCGATTACAAGGAGAAGTTCGGCTTCCACGACTCCGAGTCCGGCTACGCCTACAAGGCGCCGAAGGGCCTCAGCCGCGAGATCGTCGAATCGATCTCCTCCTACAAGGACGAGCCGCAGTGGATGCGGGACTTCCGGCTGAAGGCGCTGGAGCACTTCTACTCCCGCCCGACCCCGACCTGGGGCGGCAACCTGGGCCAGATCGACTTCGACGACATCCACTACTTCGTGCGCGCCTCGGAGAAGAACAGCCGCGACTGGAGCGAGGTCCCCGAGGACATCAAAAACACCTTCGACCGGCTCGGCATCCCCGAGGCGGAGCGCAAATTCCTCTCCGGGGTCGGCGCCCAGTACGAGTCCGAGGTCGTCTACCACCAGGTCAACGAGAAGCTCGAAGCCCAGGGCGTGATCTTCACCGACATGGACACGGCGCTACGCGAGCACGAGGACTTGGTCCGCGAGCACTGGGCGACGATCATCCCTCCCAACGACAACAAACTGGCGGCGCTCAACTCGGCGGTCTGGTCGGGCGGCTCCTTCGTCTACGTGCCGGCCGGGGTCAAGGTCGAGATGCCACTGCAGGCCTACTTCCGGATCAACACCGAGAACATGGGCCAGTTCGAGCGAACGCTGATCATCGCCGAGGAGGGCTCCGACGTCCATTACATCGAGGGCTGCACCGCGCCGGTCTACTCCAGCGACTCGCTGCACTCCGCGGTGGTCGAGATCGTCGCCAAGCCGAGCTCACGGGTCCGCTACACGACGGTGCAGAATTGGTCGCAGAACGTCTTCAACCTGGTCACCAAGCGCGCCGTCGCCCACGAGAAGGCGACGATGGAGTGGGTTGACTGCAACCTCGGCTCGAAGCTGACGATGAAGTACCCGTCTATCTACCTGCTCGGGCCCGAAGCCCACGGCGAGATCCTCTCGATCGCCTTCGCCGGCGACGGCCAGCATCAGGACGCCGGTGGCAAGATCATCCACGCGGCGCCGCGCACCAGCTCCTCGATCTTTTCCAAGTCGATCTCCAAGGACGGCGGGCGGGCGACGTACCGCGGCTTGCTGGAAGTCGCTGACGGGGCAACCGAATCGCGCTCCAAGGTCGTCTGCGACGCGCTGCTGCTCGACGAGGACTCGCGCTCGGACACCTACCCGACGATCCGCATCGACGAGAACGACGCCGACGTCGGCCACGAGGCGACCGTCTCGAAGATCGGCGACGAGCAACTCTTCTACCTGCAGAGCCGGGGGCTCAGCGAGGAGGAGGCCTCGAAGATGATCGTCAACGGCTTCATCGAGCCGGTCACCAAGGAGCTACCGATGGAGTACGCGGTCGAGCTCAACCGCTTGATCGAGCTGCAGATGGAGGGCTCGATTGGCTGAGGTCGCGACCGAACCGGCTTGGCTTTCCGAGAGGCGCCAGAGGGGCGCCTCTCTTGCGCGGGAGCTCCCCCTTCCCGATCACAAGGCGAAGGGGTGGGAATTCACCGACCTTTCGAGGCTTGAGATCGATTCCTACGTGGCGGGTACGGCGACCGCCACGATCGCGGCGCCCGAGGGCGCGACGGTGCTGCCGCTCGCCGAGGCGATCAACTCCCACGGCGAGCTGATCCACCAGCGGCTCGGCTCGCTGGTGCCGATCGAGGACCCTTTCGTCGCCCGCAACGAGGAGTCCTGGCGCGACGGCGTGCTGGTCCACGTCGCGGCCGGGGTGAGAATCGAGGAGCCGATCCGGATCGAGGTGCCCGTCGGGCAGGACGGGGTCGCCGTCAACCGGCGCACCCTGGTCGTGCTCGACGAGGGCGCCGAGGCGGAGGTTTGGGAGCACTCCGCCTCCCCCGGCGACGATGTCGACGCGCTGCTCAACGCGGTGGTTGAGCTGGTGGTCGGACAGGGAGCTACGTTGCGCTACGTCAGCACCCAGGACATCTCCGAGTCGGCGTGGATCTTCTCCTCACAGCGAGCGGAGGTGGAGCACGACGGGCGGCTCGACTGGACCGCCCTCGGCTTCGGCTCAAGGGGAGGCAAGGTGCGGATGGAGACAAACCTGGCCGGGCCGGGCGCCGAGGCGCGGGTGACCGGCGGCTACGCCGGCGGCCCGGGGCAGCACCTCGACTACGACACGACCCAGGAGCACTCGGCGCCGAACACCAGCTCCGACCTGGCGTTCCGGGGCGTGCTGGCCGCCCGCTCGACCGCGGTTTGGCGGGGGATGATCAAAGTCGACCCCGGCGCCCAGCAGACCGACGCCTTCCAGGAGAGCCGCAACCTGCTGCTCTCCACCGAGGCGCACGCCGACGCGATCCCAGGACTCGAGATCCTCGCCAACGATGTGCGCTGCACCCACGCCGCGGCGATCGCCCAGATCGATCGTGACCAGCTCTTTTATTTGACATCCCGCGGGCTCGATCCGGCCGCGGCGAAATCGCTGATCATCGAGGGGTTCCTGGAGTCGCTGGTAGAGCGACTGGCCCCAGGTCCGGTTCGAGACGAGGTCTCAGCCGCTCTGCAGAAGCGCCTCGCAGAGATCCTCTGACCGAACGCGTAGGTCACGGCAAGATTCGTAGGTCGGCGATGCCGATGTGCGAGGCAGCGACGACGACCGCGAACTGGCCGACGTGATCGGCTTTGAAGGAAACGACCGTGCCAGATTCGACCGTCTCGGCGATCCCGTAGTCGGGGACTTCAATCACAACCGGCGCATCTGTATCGATCCGAAAGCGGATGCGCTCGCCGCGGCGAAAGCTCAGCCGGGCCGGGCCGGCCGGCGGCGGAGCGCCGCCGATCACCCTGACGACCGGAATGGCGGGCAAGGTGGGTGGCTTTGGCGCGGGCTTCGACTTGGGCGCCGGCGCGAACTTGCCGGTGTCGACGCCGGAGATCCGCGGCGCGTCGATGGTTCCCTCGCTGCCGTAGAAGACGAAGGCGATGATGACCGCGACTCCGAGGAGCGCGCCGAGCGTGATCCCGACCGCTAAGTCGAGCCGGCGCCCAGCTCGCTTAGATCCAGGCACGTCCCCCCCTGCGCGGCAGCCGTGACACAACGGCCCAGGATAACGTCCGCCGGTGCGCCCCGAACGGGACAACATCGCCTCGCCGGACCTGCCCGCACGGATTGAGTGGATCGGAAGGCGGCCGGAGTCGATGGCGGCGCTGACCTCGAGCGGCCCGGCGCTCGTTTACTTCCTCGACTTCGCCCAGCTGAACAGCGTGCGAATCCTGCCCTACCTGACCGAGTGGGACCGGCGCTACCGCGACGCAGGCCTTAGCACGATCGGCGTCCAGGCCCACCGGTTCCCGTTTGCCGCCGACCCGGATGTCGTGGCAAAAGGATTGCGGCAGCTCGAGGTCGACTTCCCGGTCGCGATCGACGCCGAGCGGGAGCTGTGGCATGCCTACGGCTGCAAAGGCTGGCCGAGCCTCTTCCTCTGGAGCCTCGGCGGCGCCCTCGCGTGGTTTCACTTCGGCGAGGGCGAATACCGTAGAACCGAGGAGGCGATCCAGGCCGAGCTGCGTCATGTCCACGCCCTGCGCGAGCTGCCGGTGCCGATGGACCCGCTGCGCGCAACCGACGGCGCGAGCACCCGTGTCATGGTCCCCAGCCCCGAGAGCTTTCCGGGCGGCTCCTGGGAGCGACCGTGGACCGCCGGCGAAGACGGCGAGCAGCTGGAGGCCTCCTACGAGGCGGGTGGCGCCTTCGCGACCGTCGAGGGCGAAGGCACGATCGAGCTAGAGCTCGACGGGTCGAGCAAGCCGGCGGTCACGATCAGCAGCCCGGCACTGTACGCGCTCGCCGTGCACCAGAGCCACGAGAGCCACGCGATCACCCTCCGCCCCACCCCGGGCCTGCGCATCTGGTCGATCAGCTTCGCCGCGGGAGTGCCCGGATGATCGACTCCAGGCCCTTCGCCGACCCGCCGGCGCATCGCCCTTGAAAGGCCCGGCGGAGCAAGCATCCCGTCGCTGAAGCGAAGTCGCCACGAGCAGGAAGTGCCGCTTCGCGCCCGAGCACAATGCTGCGCTGCTGCCCTTTTGTAGGCCCAGATCCGGTGGATCGTCACCCAGGCCCCTCAGCGAGCCCTACCCGCCGGCCGATCGGGAGGATCAGCTCCGCGCGGTCAGCTCCTCGCGAAGCTCCCTGGGGAGCATGAAGCGAACGTCCTCGTGGACGGTGCGCAGCTCAGAGACTTCGGCGGCGCCGCGGTCGCGGAAGAAGGAGACGAGGCGCTCGACCAGCTCCTCGGGCGCGCTGGCGCCGGAGGTGATGCCGACCGTCTCGACGCCCTCCAACCACATCTCCTCGACCTGATCGTGGTTGTCGATCAGGTGGGAGGCGGCGCCGTGCTCGCGCGCCACCTCTACCAGGCGGTTGGAGTTGGAGGAATTGGTGGAGCCGATCACCAGCACCAGGTCGCACTCGTGGGCGAGCTGCTTGACGGCGATCTGGCGATTGGTCGTCGCGTAGCAGATGTCGTCGGACTTGGAGCTGACAATGGCGGGGAACCTAGCGCGCAGCGCGGCGATGATCTCGGCGGTCTCGTCGACCGAGAGCGTCGTCTGGGTGATGAAGGCGACCCGCTCGGGGTCGGCCACCTCGAGGACGCCGACCTCCTCGACCGTCTGCACCAAGACGATGCTGTCGCGGCGCCTCCCCCATGGTCCCCTCCACCTCCTCGTGCCCCTCGTGGCCGATCATCACGATCGTGTAGCCCTGGGCGGCAAAGCGACGCGCCTCGACGTGGACCTTGGTGACCAGCGGGCAGGTAGCGTCAATCGTGCGCAGGTGACGGGCGGTGGCGTTGTCGTGAACCGCGGGGGCGACGCCGTGGGCGGAGAAGACGACCATCTCGCCCTCGGGGACCTCGGTCTCCTGCTCGACGAAGACTGCGCCGCGCCTGGCAAGCTGCTCGACCACGTGCTTGTTGTGGACGATCTCCTTGCGGACGTAGACCGGGGCCCCGTAGAGGTCGAGGGCGCGCTCAACCGTCTGCACAGCGCGGTCGACGCCGGCGCAATAGCCGCGTGGAGCGGCGAGCAGAACTCGTTTGGGGCCGGCAGTCGCAGTCAAGGCCATGAGCTGCAGGGTAGCGGTGGCGAGGTTGCGGACGGCTGCGCAGGGTGGCTGGCCGCGCGGGGCGTAGCTAGCCTTGCGACATGAGCACCGACGGACACCACCTAGACAGGCTGACCGCGATCGACGCCTCGTTCCTGGCCAACGAGACCTCCACCAGCCACATGCACGTGGGGGCGATTCTGATCTTCGAGGGTCCGCCGCCCCGCTACGTTGACCTGGCCGAGCACGTGCGGAGGCGATTGAGTCAGGTGCCGCGGTTCCGCCAACGGCTCGTGGTGCCGCCGCTGGAGGCGGGCCGGCCGCTCTGGGCCGACGATGTCAACTTCAACCTCACCTACCACATCCGCCACACGGCACTGCCAGAGCCGGGCGGCGAGGAGGAGTTGCGGCGACTTGCCGGCCGTGTCTTCTCCCAGCAGCTCGACCGCTCCAAGCCGCTCTGGGAGCTGTGGCTGACACAGGGACTGGAGCGGAACCGCTTCGCGATCCTGACCAAGACCCACCACGCGATGGTCGACGGGGTCTCCGGAGTCGATCTCGGGACGGTGCTGTTCGATCTCGAGCCGCTGCCAGAGCCGCCGCCGGTCGATGACGACTGGGTGCCGCACCCCTCACCGACGACGGCCGAGCTGGTGGCGCGAAGCGCGATCGATGTCGCCCTGGCGCCGGTGCAGCTGGCGGAGCGGACGGTTGAGGCGGTGCGCCACCCCGAGTCGGCTGCAAAGCGATTGACAGAGGCGCTGGAGGGGGTGAGCGAGGTCGTCGGGGCGTTCGCCAATCCAGCGCCCGACGTGCCGCTCAACCGGCCGATCGGGCCCCACCGGCGCTTCGTATGGGCCCGCTCGGATCTGGCGACTTTCAAGCGGATCAAGGACGCGCTGGGCGGGACCGTCAACGATGTGGTGCTGGCGACAGTGACCGGTGCGCTGCGCGGCTGGCTGCACGAGCGCGGCGTCCGCACCGAGGGGCTGGAGCTGAGGGCGCTGGTGCCGGTCTCGATCCGCAGCGAGGACGAGCGGGGCAACCTGGGCAACCGGATAGCCGCGATGCGCGGACCGCTGCCTGTCTACGTCGAGGACCCGGTGCGGCGGCTGCGAGTGGTCAGCGAGCAGATGGAGGGGCTGAAGCGCTCAAAGCAGGCACTGGGAGCGGAAGTGATCTCCCGCTTCAACGACTTCGCCCCGCCGACCCTGCTCGCCCAGGCCTCACGGATCAACTTCTCGACCCGGCTGTTCAACTTGATCGTCACCAACGTGCCCGGGCCCCAGATCCCCCTCTACGTCCTAGGGCGGGAGTTGGAAGAGGTCTTCCCCGTCGCCTTCCTGCCTCCAAGCCACGCGCTGGCGGTCGCGATCATGAGCTACAACGGACACGTCGGCTTTGGCCTGCTCGCCGACTACGACTCGATGGACGACACAGATTCGATCGCCCGCGGCATCATCGAGTCGCTGGCCGAGCTTGAGGCCGCCGCCGCGGCAGCGGCACCGGCCTGATGGCTCGGGGCCGAGCCAGTACCAGGCTAGGCTTCTGACCGTGGCCCTGCTGGTCATCCTCTTGATCCTCATGCCGATCGCGGAGCTGTACGTGATCGTCCGAATCGGTGAATTGATCGGGGTGTTGCCGACCCTGGCGCTGCTGCTCGCCGGCGGGCTGCTCGGTGCATTGCTGTTGCGCCTCCAGGGGCGCGGCGCCTGGCGACGCTTCAACGCGGCGCTCGCCACACGCCGCTTCCCCGGTCGCGAGGTCGCCGACGGCCTGATGATCGCGGCCGGCGCCACGTTGCTGCTGATCCCGGGTTTCATCACCGACGTCTTCGGCTTGATCCTCCTGGTCCCGCCGACCAGGGCGATCGCAAGGCGATTGATGCGCACCTACCTTGGGCGCCGCTTCGTGCTGCTCGGCGTGGCCGATCAAACCATGCGCAGCAGAGAGGGATGGAGCACCGGCCGGCCTTATGACTTCGACGCGACCGCCGAGGAGGTCGGCCCCGACGAGCCCCAGCTGCGTCGCTAGACCGGCCCCACCTCGCCCGTGAGCTCCTGCGGCAACAGGGCGAGGCCGAGCAGGCCGCCCAGGCCTGGGACCCAGAAGGCGATCGCGTGGTAGACGAGCACCGCCGCGGCAGCATCGATCGGCAAGACACCGTAAATGATCAGCGCGGCGACCAGACCGCCGTCAAGCACGCCGACCCCACCGGGGATCGGGACGAGGTTGGCGAGGTAGCCGATGATGTAGCCGAGGGTCAGGGGCGCCAGGGGCGGGCGGTCCCCGAGTGCGGCAAACGCCGCCCAGAGGACGGCGATGTCGAAGAGGAGGTAGCCGATCGCGCCCAGAAGGCGCCAGCTGGGCCTGCGAACCGCGTACTCGGCCTCGCGAATCCCCTCGATCAGATCGCTGATCCAGGCCGGCCCACCGGGGCGGGCTGTCCTGCGCGATTGGCGCGCAGGGAGTGCCAGGACGACAACCGTCGCCAAAGCGCCCGCGAAGATCGGCAGCGCCGCCCGAATGAAGTCCTCCGGCCCCGCCGAGAGCCCCGTGAGCAGCAGGGCCCCCGCCGCGATCATCGCGGCGACGCTGGCGGCGCTGGTGATGAAGAACAGCGCACTGGAGCGCTTGATGATCGAGCGCGTCGACATACCGGCGAGG
Source organism: uncultured Solirubrobacterales bacterium (assembly GCA_963743285.1). Lineage (GTDB taxonomy): Bacteria > Actinomycetota > Thermoleophilia > Solirubrobacterales > 70-9 > CAVUPF01. The sequence goes on along the minus strand of CAVUPF010000005.1, from coordinate 5,512 downwards.
TGCACGAGCCAGCCGCCAATCGCCAGGCCGCCCACCCCTCCGGCCGGCAGCAACACGCCGGATGCCATCTCAGTCCAGGCGAGCCGGCGGGCCAGGCGGGGAGCAAGCGGGGAGAAGAAGAGCCGAAAGACGACGACAAAGCTCGCGCAGGAGGCAAGCTCGAAGGCGATCGCTACCGCGATCCAGCCCGGGCTCATGCGGCCGATCGCCCTCAACACCTCGCGCAGCGGCGGGATCGCGAGCAGCAGGCCGAAGATGAGAACCCCCGCCAACAGCGGCACGCCCATGCGGCGCAGGACGCTGTGTCGGTCAAACGGCGAGGCGCCCTCGGTCGGCCGCGCCTTCCTCAGGAGAGCACCCGGCGGCGGAAGTTGCGCAGGCCGAGCGATAAAAAGGCGGCGCAGAAGCCGACCAGAACCGGATAGACGACATACAGGGGCATGTGCGAGGCCTCTGTCAAGCCGGCTCGCATGCCCTCGGCGACATAGATCAGCGGGTTGACCAGGACCAGGATCTGCAACCAGTGGATGCCGTCCACCTGTACCGGCGACAGTTTCGTCCACTGGTAGTAGGTGCCGCCGAGGAAGGTCAACGGCAGTACGACGAACCCGAACATGAGCCCGATGTTGCGCGGCTCAAACGTCGTCCCAAGCACCAATCCGAGCGCGGTCATGGCGACGCATGCAAGCGGTATCAGGGTGACGATGACCCACCAGTGGATTGAGAGATGGGCTTCCACGCCGGGAGCATGGATCACCGCAGCCATCGGGAAGACGACGACCGCCGCGAGAACCCCTTGGACGGACCCGGACATCACCTTCGCGACGGCGACGAGCCAAATCGGACAGGGGGCCTGGACGCGATCCTCGATCTCACGGGTGTAGCCGAACTCGGTAGACAGCTGCAGAGCGACGGCTTGGATCCCCTGGAACATGATCGAGATCGCAACGACGCCGGGGACCAGCACCGTCGCGAAGGCCGACTCGGCGGCCGAGCCCCCATGCCCGCCGATGCCCTGGCCGATCGAGGGGAATACGTAAAGGAATACGAAGACGAGCAGGAACGGCTGAATCAGAGTACGGACCAAGAACTCGGCGAAGTTCTTCCTCAGCACCACCAGGTCGCGGAGGATCAGCGCGCGCAGCGCCAGACGGCTCGCCTGGGCTGCGGAGCGCGACGGTCGCAGCTCGACATCGACGCCTGCCAGGGCTGGCTGAACGGCACCCGCCATCAGTCGCGAAGCGCCTTCCCGGTGAGGTTGATGAACACGGTCTCGAGGCTGGGCTTGGAGACCGAGAGGTCGGCGACCTCAAAGCCGCCGCTCTCGGCGGCGTTCACCACCCGCGGCACGAGCCGCTTGGCACCCTGCACGTGAAGCTCGACGCCCCCGTCGACCACGCGGGTGCGGGTGACACCGTCGATCTCACTCTTCAGCCGCTCGACGAGCGCGGCCCTGTCCCCGGCGGCCCTCACGGTGACGATCTCCTCAGCGCCAACCGACTGCTTGAGAGCAGCTGGCGTATCGAGCGCAAGGATCTTGCCGTGATCCATGATCGCCACTCGGTCACAGAGCAGGTCGGCCTCCTCCATGTAGTGGGTGGTGAGCAGGATCGTCTGCCCGGCGCGGTTGAGCTCCCCGAGGATCTCCCACAGCGCGAGGCGGCTCTGTGGGTCAAGGCCGGCGGTCGGCTCATCCATGAACAGCACGGCCGGGCGGTGAAAGATCGCCCGCGCCACCATCAGCCGCTGGGCCATCCCACCCGAGAGGGCGAACACCGAGGCCTTCGCCCACTTGGATAGCTGGAACTGCTCGAGCAGCTCGTCGGCGGTGCGGCGCGACTGCGATGCGGGAATGCCGAACAGGCGACCGTGGAAGTAGAGGTTCTCCCACACCGTGAGCTGGCGATCCAGGGTGTTCGTCTGTGAGACGGTTCCGATCAGCTGCTTGGTCAGAGCCGGGTGAGCCACCACGTCGATCGCGCCCACGTGCGCGGACCCCGAGGTGGGGACCACCCGCGTGGTCAGCATTCCCGCGGTCGTCGTCTTGCCAGCGCCGTTGGGCCCAAGCAGGCCGAATATCTCACCGCCGCGGACGGTCAGGTTGAGCTTGTCGACCGCGGCGAAGTCGGTGCCGGCATAGACCTTGGTCAGCTCCACAGTGCGGATGACCTCGCGGCCGTCATGCGCCATCGGTGCCGCGGGTTCGGCCGCCCCGGCCCCAGGACGGACCGACTGCGGCGGCTCGGCTGGCCCAGTAGTCGCCATCCGGGGTTAGAAGCCCAAGGCGAACTTGGCGTCCTCGGTCATCGTCTCTGCGAACTTTCGCCTCAGAGTGCCTGCATAACACGAATTTAGGCCGCCAGCGGGGATAGACATGGGGGCAAAGATGCTACTAACTTGATTGCTGCTGGCCGGGCAAACTCGAAACGGCCCGCAGGGATGTCGATGGGAGCAGGCCGCCCTTCCGACACATCTCGCCAGTCCTTGCCAGCGATCGGATCAGACATGGCAGAACTACGGCTGGGGTGGACCTGCATTGATTAAGAGCGCTCAACCAGGCGAGGACCCGGAGGAGCGGAAGTCGCAAGGCTCACCATTCCAATTGGTTCGCCAGAGTGTCGGTTGGGCTGGAAAGTTCAACCTCAAACACAGAAAGACCCGCATATCGCGGGCCTTCGCTGCATCATTATGAAAATAAGCCTAAGCGGCTACTGGCGGATGGTATGTCCGACCATCCTTCTTGACGCGTCCCTGTTTCTCTAGATCGCCAAGCACCCGATACAGGTAGTTGGGCTTGATTTTCAGTTTCTTGGCGATTTCCGAGGCGCTGATTCCCGGCTTCTCTGCGATCAGGGCTACGGCATGATCGGCTCGGGTTCCTCCGCGGCGTTTGCGGCCTTTACGACGTTTGCGACCGTTGCCGGTGCTCGGCGTGCTAGGCGTCTCTGCGGTCGTTGAAGCCGCCGCGGGGCGTCCTGGCGGGCGTCCGCGTCGTTTAGGCGCAGATCCACCGCTGAGACCGCTCAGAGCGACCTGAAGCCTGTTCCGCTCCTCGCGAAGCTCTGCAATGCGTTGCTCGATCTTCTCGCGCGCTTCTTGAAGTACATCCATTCAAGTTCCTTCCTTCGTTGACTGGAATTGTCGGCAGGATAGGCGCTATGGGATTTCAAGGGCCGGCGGCGACGTTTTGCAATCAATCTCGCGTAGGTCTTTTTTGCTGTCCGTGGGTACCGCTCGGGTACGGGATGGGGTCGATATTGACCCTGTATGACCCTGCAATCCCCTAGAAGCCAAGTGCGAACTTGGCGTCTTCGGTGATCATCACTGTGGACTTTCGCTCGTTACACCACTTCTACCGACGCGACCAGGTCGGGAGCGAGCAGGCCCTTCCGACACCTGCCGCCACAGTCTTACCATCGATCGGACCAGACATGGCAGAACTTCTGGTGGGGTAGACCCCTTCATTGATTAGAAGGCCGGCGAGGACCCGGAGAGGCGGATGTCGCAGGCTCATCGTGCCAACAGATTCGCCAGAGCCCGAACCGAGATCGGGGTTCTACTCGCACCGGGAGGCTCAGGTATTTTGACTGAGTCCTGGGCAGCCTTCGATACATGATGGCTTAAATCTGCATTTTCTAAGCCGCACTGGGACTTAAAACGGATTTTCTCTCAAATTTCGGCCCTTAACTCGGGTTTTCTGACAAAATCAGACTTGTGAGCCAGCGTAAACACAACTTTCCTTCGCCTGATCTACCAGAGATTTTTCGCTCCCGCGAGCACGCCGCAGTCAGCCGGGCTACGGCACGAAGTGAGTTGCGCCGTCTCGCCCGCGGCCTCTACACCGCAAACCTAGACGAGCCTGCCGAGCAGTTGATCCGCCGTCACTGGTTTGACGTTGCCCCCCTGTATTTTCCAAATGCGGTGATCGTCGATCGATCGGCAATTGACGGTCGCCCTGCTGAAGAGGGCTCCCTCTTCCTCGACGCTGGCCCCAATCGCCGGCCCGGGATAAAAGAACTCCCCGGCCTCATCCTCCGTCCCCGGCCAGGCCCTGGCCCGCTTTCCGGAGACATGCCTTTCGGCTCCTTGTACCGCAGTAGCCAGGCCCGCACTGCGCTAGACAACATGCGACCATCACGGGCGCGGAGCGGGGTGGCTCGCACTTTGAACCAGGAAGAGTTCGAGGAATGGCTTGAGCGGGTCGCGCGCAGCGCTGGCGAGGAGGAGTTGCTGCGAATCCGTGACAAGGCCCGGCAGATTGCACCCGAACTCGACCTCCAGCGCGAGCAACAGCGACTCGACGATCTGATCGCCTCTTTGCTCGGCACCGGCGAGACTGCCTTAGCAACCGACGCGGCGCGAGCCCGGAACGCCCGTACCCCCTATGACTCCAATCGACTTGTCCTCTTCGAGCGCCTTCATGGTGCTCTCTCTGGTCACCTTGCCCCACGAGTCAACGAGAAGCCAGATCCAAACCGCGTCTTCGCCTTCTTCGAGGCCTATTTCTCAAATTTCATCGAGGGAACCGAGTTCGATCTCGAGGAGGCCCGGGAGATCATTTTCGAGGGCGCGATGCCGGCAGAGCGTGCAGCCGACGCACACGACATCCTCGGAACATTCGAAGGCCTCACCGATCCGAATATGCGCGCCCGCGTGCCCGTTAGCGCGGATGACTTTATCGACGTTGCGGTCGAACTCAATCGGCGCATCCTTAGGGGTCGCCCTGAGGTCAACCCAGGTCATTTCAAGACGGCTGCCAATCGCGCTGGTGGCACCCTTTTCGTTTCCCCTGAGATGGTCGAGGGAACCCTACGCGAGGCCTGGAGCTTCTATGCGACTCTCGCGCCGGGATTTGCCCGAGCAATCTTCTCACTATTCTCGCTCGCCGAGGTCCATCCGTTTGCTGATGGAAATGGGCGTGCCGCCAGGGCACTAGCTAATGCTGAGCTCAGCGCTGCTGGTGAGTGTCGCCTCCTGATCCCGCTGGCCTTCCGCCCCGACTATCTGGGGGCGTTACGGTCCCTGAGCCGCCAGGAGAACCCGGCCCCACTCCTAAGTGTTGGCGAACGCCTACAGCGCTGGGCCGCCCTGATCGACTTTTCGGATATGAGGTCGGTGATTGCTCAAATGCAAGGCACGAATGCGCTCATCCCTTCCGACCAAGCTGAAGCAGAAGGACTCATCCTGCACGACCCTCGTCCGAATTGAGCACGGTTACCGCGGGCCTGCGGATCCTGGCCTTATGGGTGAACTCAGCAGGCCGCGGGTGTTGTCGCCGATTCCGTGGAGGTGAAAGATCGCTTCGCAGGTGCTGTTGAGATATGCCACCTGGGGCAGTGGCCGCCAAAGCCGACCAAACATTCATTCGCATTCGTAAAGAAATACCGTCGTCTCAGTGGGGACAGCCGTGGGCACGGGATTGGGCCAACGCTGACCCCGTATGAACGTCTGTGACCCTGCGTCCAGTGCCTAGAAGCCAAGTGCGAACTTGGCGTCCTCGGTCATCATCTCC
>CAVUPF010000004.1:0-411780 GCA_963743285.1 uncultured Solirubrobacterales bacterium | reverse complement strand
GGAATTTGAACGTACATCAGCGACGGCGTCTCGCCTTACTACTGCCGAGACCATGCTGGTCCAACCTGCGTCCATCATCTCACCATCGACTCAGCTCAGCTCGAAGGGAAAGGGACGACACAGTGCCTCGGTTCGAGCGGACTTTGAGCGCCTGCGTTGGACCCCCGAGCGAAGCGAGTGTGTTGACGGCGGCCCGGCCCACCATCGCCCTCGGTCGGCAGGCGTTTGCACAGCCAATCCTGCCGACCTGGCCGCTCTTTTCGGAATGCAAGCACGAACCGCAGGCGCCGCCATTCCCATGCCGGCGAGTCGCAGGGCGGCAGCCTGCCCGTCAAAGAAGGGCGCGAGCTGTCGTTAGGCTCTCGGCGCCTTGACCCGCAAGCGCGACATCAAGCAGTTCCGGCAGGCTTGCAGGGAGGTCGGGCTGACCATCCGCGAGCGTAGCGCGGCCAGTGAGGCCCTGCACGCGGAGAAGGAAGCCACCGGCAAGGCCGAGCACATGAGCTAAGGCGATCTGCTGAGTTGGCTGCGACAATGGAAGCAGCGATGACTACGACCGTAGCCCTAGATGCTTCGCCCCTCAATGTCTTGTGCGCGATGCGTGGCTCGATCATCGATGCTCGCATCGCCTATCCGCAGGTACTTCACGTCGAGATCCGCGACCCAGCCGGGGAGCTTTGGCGTCTCATCACCCAGGATGCCGAGTGGACCCCTGGCGACCCGAGCGCGCTGGTCGGCCGCTCGATTCAGGGCGCCGAGATCGACGAGGACAGCGGCGAGCTGAGCTGCCGGCTCTCAGACGGTTCCCGGCTTGTCGTTTCGCCGACCCAACAGGAAGCTGACGACGACCCGCCCAATTGGGAGCTGATCGCCCCGGACGGTCTCGTCTTGGAGTTCGGCCCCGGTATGCGCTGGCGCATCGGCAACGCCGATGCGCGAGTGTCTTCGCCGTAGGCGTCGCGATCAGCGTCTGGCGCCGAACCTTCGCCAAACCCTTGCTCGCACGCAGGACGAGGAGAACAGCGCCGAAGAGAGCAACGAACGAATCGACAACTTCGACTCTCGGGAATACGCTGCCCAGCCCCAGCTGCCACTCAATCGTTGGTCGTAGCCGGGCGGAGGCGTTTATGTCATGGCGCGTCTCCCACGCACCGGATATATCGACCAATCTATCTCCCTGAGCCCAATTCAGGCGAGCGCTTCAGGGAGGCACATGCGCGCAAGAAAATTCATTGCTGCGGCTGTTGTCCTGGTTTTCCTCGCCTGCTCGCAGGCCGCTTCAGCCTTCGCGGAAGTCACTCCTACGTGGACTCCGCCGATTCGTCCCTCAGTGCTCGGCCAACAGGCGAAGCAGCGCCTGCTCAGCTGGGAAAGCCCAAACGTGGCGATCCGGTGGCCCGCGCCTGAGGCGCTATCGCTGTGGGCCGGACAGAGCGCTGCGTTCGCCAGGCAATCACAGCCCGCCGCGGAAATCGTGGCCGAACTCGTCTCCTGTTTGTAGCGCTCACCCAGGTCAAGGCTTCGCCTCGCGCAGCGGCGCTCAGTCCAACGCGGCATCCGCGTCGACGCGCATCGACACGCGCACCCCGTTGCGGTCATCGTCGTCTCTCCGTCAGCTCGCCATTGGTGGTCCCGCGCCGACCGTCTTGGACGTTGCCGCGATCTCGCCGCGAAGCGTGTTCAGCGCGGTGACGAAGATCTCCGAGAACGTAGGGAACGGCTGGATCGTGTCGGAGAGCAGGTCAAGCGGGATGTGGGCGCGGATCGCGAGCGTCGCCTGCTGCAACCACTCGCCCGCCTCGGGGCCGAGCGCGTAGGCGCCCGTCAGCCGCTCGCCGTCGCTGAGCAGTGTCAGGAAGCCGTTGCTGTCGGCGTAGGCGCGCGTGTAGGTCGCGGTCTTCGCCACCTCCGACAGCGGGACCATGGCGCTGAAGCGGCCGGCGGAAGCACCCACCGCGGCGGCTTGCGGGTCGGTGTAGACGACCCGGGGAACGGCCTCGTAGTTGGCCTTTCGCGGCTCGCCGAGGATGTTCGCGGCGACCACCTCGCCCTCGTACTTGCCGACGTGGGTGAGCGGCCAAACGCCGTTCACGTCGCCGATCGCCCACAGATTCGCCGCCGCGCGCAGGTGTGCGTCGACTGGAACTCCGTGCGCATCCGCGTCGACTCCGACGGTCTCCAGGCCGAGCCCGAGCACCCGCGGACGCCGGCCTGTGGCGACGAGCAGCTTCTCGCCGCGCAGTTCGCGTCCGTCGTCGATCTCGAGGACGTAGTCCTCGCCCTCGCGTCGTGCCGCGCTCGCGTTCGCGGGCAGGACGAGTTCGATGCCCTCACTGCGCAGAACCTCGCCGAGCGCCTCGCCGAGCGGCGCGGACTCCCGCCCGAGCACGTGCTCGGCCATGTCGATGACTGCCACCTCGCCACCGAGCCGACGCACGGCCTGCGCCATCTCCACGCCGACCGGGCCGCCACCGAGGATCAGCAGACGGCGGGGAACGGCCTTCATGGATGTCACCTCGCGATTGGTCCAAACGCCGTCGAGCTCGCGCAAGCCCGGTACGGGCGGTACGACCGGATCGGCGCCGTTCGCGAGAACCACGTGCTCCGCTGTGTGCCGCACGCCGTCGACCTCGACGACGCCCGGGCCGGCGAGACGGCCGCTGCCGCGTAGCAACTCGATGCCGCGATCAGCCAGCCAGCGCTCCTGCCCGGCGTCGGAGTAGTCGGAGACCATGAGGTCACGCCAGGCAAGCGCCGCCACGACGTCGACCTCGGCGGTGGCGGCAGCCTCACGCGCCCCATGAACGGCCTCGCCCGGGCGCAGCAGCGTCTTTGACGGAATGCACGCCCAGTAGGAGCACTCCCCTCCTACGAGCTCGCGCTCCACCACCGCTACGCGCAGGCCGCCCTCCGCCAGAGCGCCCGCACAGTGCTCGCCCGGTGAGCCGCCACCGAGCACGATCACGTCGTAGTCGCTGCTCATATCGGCAGCTCCTCAGCGACCCGGCAGACGCGTGGTGATCTCCTGGAGCAGCCAGCCGTTGCCATCCGGATCGCTGAACGTCGCGAAGGAGCCGTAAGTGCCGTGGTCGGACGCCGGCCCGGACTCACGTCCGGCCTCGTGGAAGCGAGCGCCGGGCGTCCCCTCGTGGAACACCTCGCTCACCTCCACGCCGTGGGCGAGCAGCTCCTCACGCGCAGCTTCGATGTCGGGGACGGCCAGGTACAGGCTCTGGGCCGAGCCGGGCGCGCCCGATGCGATGTTCGTGCCAAATTGGATCGAGCACGCGGAGCCCGGAGGCGTGAACTGAACCAAACGGAGGCTCACGCCGCGCGCAACATCGGCGTCGAGCCTCCAGCCGAGGTCTCCATAGAACCGCTTCGCCCGGTCGACATCCGAGACCGGCACTACCACGACCTCGAGCTTGAACTCACCGGCCTGGACACTGTTCATATCGCCTCCACGCTCCCGTCGGGCCGCCCATACCTTCCTCTCATCCGAGCAGAAGTCAAGGCCCTCCCGCGCGGCCGCTTGACGAGTCAGGCAACGCTGAATAGCGAACCGCGGCCGCGTCGCCAGGCACCCGCACAACCCTGGATCGATACCAGATACCGAAACCGACCCGCAGGTGCCAACATGAGCGTCATGACCATGAGCGGTCAGCTTTCGGCTCCCCGCCTCAGGAAGGTCTACCGCCTTGAAGCGACCCTCGCTGAGCCACTGGATCTCGGTCAGGTCGCGCAGGGCCACCGGCGGATCGTGCCCCAGACCGGCGGGACGTTCACCGGTCCCGAGCTCAACGGCAAGCTGCTCCCCGGCGCCAGCGCCGACTGGCAGATCGTCCTACCGGACGGGACCGCATTCGGCGACATCCGCTACACGCTGCAGACCGACGACGGCGATCTGCTCTACGTGCAATCTCGAAGCATCCGCCACGGCGACGCCGAGGTGCTCGCCCGTCTCGGACGCGGGGAGGACGTCGATGCGAGCGAGTACACCTTCCGGACCTCAACCCAGATCGAGACCGCCGCCCCCGAGCTCGACTGGCTGAACAAAGGCGTCTTCATCAGCGTCGGTGCTCGCCAGGCCGACGGCGTGATCTACGAGACCTACCTCGTCGAATGAACTCTTCGCCCGAGCCCAACAACGGGAAGGTCGCGATCATCACCGGCGCCTCACAGGGGATCGGCGCGGGCCTCACGAGCGCATACCGCGAGCTCGGGTACATCGTGATCGCGACTGCCCTTTCGGTCGAGCCTTCCGCGGATGCCGGCATCGTGACCGTCGCAGGGGACATCGCCGACCCCGACACGGCGCAGCGTGTCGTCAGCGAGGCGATCGAGCGCTATGGCCGGATCGACACGTTGATCAACAACGCCGGGATCTACATCGGCAAGCATTTCACGGACTACACCCTCGAGGACTTCAACGCCCTGATCGCCATCAACCTCGCGGGCTTCTTCCACATCACGACGCGCACGATCAGACAGATGCTCGATCGTGGCGCCGGGCACATCGTCAATGTCTCGACGACGCTGGTCGAGTACGCGGAAAGCAAAACGCCGGCCGCACTGCAAACCCTCACCAAGGGGGGGTTGGCGGCGGTCACCAGATCGCTCGCGATCGAGTATGCCTCACGCGGCCTGCGAGTAAATGCCGTTTCTCTGGGTGTGATCAAAACGCACGACGACAGCTCCTACGCAGGGATGGGTGCGTTGCACCCCCTCGGTCGGGTGGGCGAGATCGATGATGTGGTCGGTGGAGTCCTATATCTCGAGTCGGCGCCCTTCGTGACTGGAGAGATCTTGCACATCGACGGCGGCCAAAGTGCAGGACACTGACCGTGGCGTGATTATTGAGTCAATTCCAACGACGGAGGTCGGCATGAGCAGCATCGACGAGCAGGTGGTCTTGGCTCATTTCATCGTCTCAGATGATGTAGAGCGTTCCCGCCGCTTTTACACCGACGTGCTCGGCGGCACGGTGGCCCGGTCGGGAGAGCCAACCTACGTCGCACTATCCAACAGCTGGATCATCATCAATGTCGGGGGAGGCCCGACCGACGACAAGCCCGCGGTCACTCTGGAGACGCCAGGCGACCTCGACCGGGTCAGCAGCTTCCTCAATATCCGGGTCAAAGACATCGAGGCCGTGTACGCCGAATGGAGCGCCCGTGGCGCTCAATTCCTGACGCCGCCGAAGCAGCACCAGTACGAGATCCGCTGCTACATCCGCGACCCCGACGGTCATCTGATCGAGGTGGGGCAAACCACAGACCCTGAGGGGGACTGGACCCCGCCTCAGTGGCTATCGAGTACGTCCGCCGAGGAGTCATGACGACCGCGCTCATCGGCACCGGGACGCTCGGATCGGTCATCGCCCGCCTGCTGGCCTCAGGCGGCGAAACCCTGTGGCTCTCGAGCGCCGACAATGGGTCGAGACGAATGCTGGCTGCAGAGATCGGTCCAGCTGCGGTCGTCGCCGGCGACAACCGCGACGCGTTGCAGGGCGCCGATGCCGTCATCCTCGCGCTACGGTTTACCGCGCTGAAGGGCGTCATAGACGAGATCGCCGACCGGCTAACCGACAAGCTCGTGGTCGTTCCAAGCAACCCGCTCGGCATCGACCCAGAAGGTAACGTCTTACGTCTCCTGCCGAAAGGGCAAGCCTCTGGCGAGGTTGTAGCCGGGTGGTTGCCGGCGGGGGCGCGCTTGGCGATGGCGTTTGGAACCCTATCGGCCGATATCTTCGAGTCCTCCAGCCAGCGATCACCGGAGCTGGCGGTCCTCTTCTACGTGGCCGACGACGACCGTGCTAGCGAGGAAGTCGAGCGGTTGATCCGAACAGCGGGCTTCGAGCCGGTGAAGGCCGGCGGGATCGAACAGTCGGGTCGACTCGAGGTGGGCGGCGATCTTCACGATCTCGTAGTCGGCCCTACAGAGGCACGGTCATTGACCGGTGGGACCTGATCGCTTCGCGGCCAGGGAGCCGGCGAGCTCAAAGCAGCGTTCTCAGGCAACGGGATCGCCGATCGCCTGCTCGTACTCGAGCGCGGTCAACGCACCGAGGTCTGAAAGAGTCCCACGGTGACCGCTGCAGTTGGCTCATGAGCACCACCCGACCGACTGGAAAGAAAGATGCACGCTTCGCACGAACTCGACGTCAGCGTCGTGAGCCCCGAGGAGGCCGAGTTCGGCACCGCCGAGTTCTGGGTGGGCGACAGGCTCTTTGGCTTCACGCGGCTCGAGGACGGCGAGCTGGGTGAGTCGCTGGGTGGGCCAGGTCTGGACCAGTGCCCAGGCCTCCCTGGCCTTGAGACGCGTCAGGTGGACAGCCCAAGCCTCTGAGGTGTAAGGCACGGAAATCATTCACAAAGGAGGTCAGCATGAGCACCCCCGACCAGGAGCCGGTCTTGACCCACTTCATCGTCTCCGATGATGTAGAGCGTTCCCGCCGCTTTTACACCGACGTGCTCGGCGGCACGTTGGAACGCTCCGGAGAACCGACCAACATCGCGCTCGCCAACAGCTGGATCGTCATCAATCGGGGCGGAGGCCCGACCGACGACAAGCCGGCGGTCACTCTGGAGACGCCACGCGACCTCGACCGGGTCAGCAGCTTCCTCAATATCCGGGTCAAAGACATCGAGGCCGTGTACGCCGAATGGAGCGCCCGTGGCGCTCAATTCCTGACGCCGCCGAAGCAGCACCAGTACGAGATCCGCTGCTACATCCGCGACCCCGACGGTCATCTGATCGAGGTGGGGCAAACCACAGACCCTGAGGGGGACTGGACCCCGCCTCAGTGGCTATCGAGTACGTCCGCCGAGGAGTCATGACGACCGCGCTCATCGGCACCGGGATGCTCGGATCGGTCATCGCCCGCCTGCTGGCCTCAGGCGGCGAAACCCTGTGGCTCTCGAGCGGCCGACAATGGGTCGAGCACGAACGCTGGCCGCAGAGATCGGTCCAGCTGTAGCCAGGCCGAATCAGAGCGTCGGTACGCACGCCCATCACAACTAAGCAATCAGCACGCTTCCTCTCGCGGCAAAGCGGGCGTCGACTCCGATCAGCGGCTCAGAAATGGGGCGGGTTGGCCTCGAACTAGAGACCGCCATCTACTGGATGATTGCGCCGGCCTGATCCTCATGGTCGGCGCTCCCCTGGCATGGACCGCGGTCCCCAGTTCAAATCTGGGCACCCCGAGTGGATATATATATCCGCATGGCCCCGCAAAGCCCCGCACAGAGCCGAGCCGTCGAATGCGATGGGCGGTGCTGCGGGGTCTTGCGGGGTTCTCCCAGATGCAATCGGGGCGCCAGGCCAGATGCAATCGGGCAATGGGAGTGACGCAGGAGCGACCTCAGGAGTGAGGCAAGGATGGAGTCGAGCCAAGCCCCGAGCTTTCCAACCGAAGGCCAGTGGGTTCGATTCCCACCGGGCGCATTCCGTTTCCTTCGGCGTCGTGCTGTTTTTTGCCTGCCAAGCGGAATCTCGGCAGTCCTCGCAAATCTCCATTCCGCTCGCTTCCAGGCGCTGCCGACCCTCCTCAGCCGCTGATTGCGACATAATGGCTGCATCCGCAGACCCTGAATACAGGTCCGGCGGCCGGTGGCAAAGTCCCAGATTTCGTCCCGGACGGCACCGCATCTCCGCCCTCGGCGCACAGCGCCAGCCGACCTAGCGATTTGGCTCTGAGCGTCGCGGAGAAAGACGAGACAGCGAACAGGCTCACGGTCCGGGGCGGCGTGGGGATCGGACTCAGCCATGCGATTGAACTTCCTGCAGCGAATGGGGCGCTCCTCGGACAGAGTCTCATGCCATTGCGCTGAGATCACCGGGGTCTGGCCCGGCGCTTCGTTCCTGTCCTCGCCCGACCTCTGCGCTGCTCCAATGCGAAACGACTGGGGCCTGGCTGGCGAACTCGTGAACTGCTTCAAGTCGAGCGCGATCGCGACTGGTGAAACGGGTGTGTTGGCGCTCGTGTTCCTCCCAGGAGCCGACGACGAACTGCTCAAGAATCCGATCTTGATCGGAGGCATCGCGCCACGCCCGCCAGGAGACTGCGCCGGTGCGGCGGCGTGCTCGCCGGACCCGGCCCAGCGCCGCCAGCAATTGCTCGGACTCTCCCGCCCGCGCCCGGTACTCGACGCTCACCATGACCGGGCCGGCGGAATCATCCTCGGCCCGGGTGATGACCGGGATCGGCCAGTCGCAGGCGGGCGCGAGTTCGGCGGCCGCGATCCGCGGAAACGGCCGCATGAAAGAGAGAAGGGGGCCGAGTGCCAGTCCGACTGCCGCGATCCCCATCGTTGTGTCGAGCCCGGCATTGGATGCGGAGACCCCGAAGATCGCGCTGCCGATCGCGTTGCCGCCCTGAAAGACGACGAGGTAGACGGCCATGCCTCGCGCCTTAGCCCAACCCGGGAGCATGGACTGGAAACCGGTGTTCAGTGTCGCCAGGGCGAGGATCCATCCGAGGCCCCCGAGGACGAGGAGCGCGGCGACGACCACGGTCGAGTGGACGGTCGCCATCGCCAGTGCCGTAAGGGCGACGGCGAGGGATCCTGCGGTTAGGGTTTGATCGGCCGAAAGCCTTTCGCGCAGACGGGGCAGGATCGTCGCACCGGTTACGGCTCCTATGCCGACGCAGCCGAGCAGCAGCCCGTAGGCGCCCGATCCCAATCCGAGATCGGAGCGGGCGACCGCTGGCAGCAACGCCCAGATCGCGCTGGCGAAGAGGACGAAGGCGGCGGCGCGCAAGAGGATGGTGCGCAGCGCCGGGCTGTTGGCGACGTAGCGGGCGCTGGCGCGCATCGCCTCGCCGACATGCTCGCGCGGCAGGCCGCTTGCCGCCGTCGTCGTGCGCGCATCGCGCCAGCGCCAGACGACAACGATGACCGCCAGGAAGGTGGCCGCGTTGACGAGGAAGACTCAGGCTCGGTTCGGTGAGCGCGACGAGCAGCCCACCCAGAGCCGGGCCGACCGCGCGGGCCAGGTTCTGGTTGACGGCGCCAAGCGCGATCCCCTGCGTCCGCTCCTCCTCAGGCACAAGTTCGGGTTGGAGTGTCTGCCAGGTCGGGGATGTCCAAGCCTGCCCGACGCCGACCAGGAAAAGCGCGGCGAGTAGCGCCCACGGGGTGACGATTCCGGCGGCGGCGAGCGCGGCGAGCGCGGCCGTCGTCGCTGTCATGAAGAACGTGGTGAGGAGCAGCAGACGACGGCGGTCAACGAGGTCGCCCGCGGCTCCAGCGGGAAGAGCGAAGAGCAGAACCGGCAAGCTGGCCGCGGTCTGGATCAGCGCGAGGAAGGTGGTCGAGGTGGTGAGCGAGAGCATCAGCCACTGGGCACCGACCGTCTGCATCCAGCTGCCGATGTCGCTGGCGAACTGAGCGCCCCACATCTCGCGAAAGGTCGCGTAGCGCAGGGGCGCCCAGCCCGATCGCCGCGCTTTCGTCATCTGCCGTGGCAACGGATCGGCCCTTGACTCATTTGGCAACCCTAGATGCGAGGAGAGGCCGGTATGCGTCGGGCCTACTGGATCCCGAAACCGCAGTCGAGATCGCGATCTCGGTCTATCTCGCGGTCGATCTGTGGTGAACGCTCCACCGCCAGCTCGTCAGTCTCCCTGACGATGCTTGCTTCCTGGGCGCCGTGCGGCGGATGCGATCACCGAGGCATTCGACCGCACCGACGTCCATCCCGGCCTCGGCCAGATCCTCTCGCGAGACGTAGATTTGAGTCTGCTCGCGGGCGCGGCTGAGCGCGACGTAGACGCTCTCCATGTCGGTCTGCCAGCCGCCGGTGATTATTCCCGAGGCCTCGGCGCTGATGCCCTGCGCCTTGTAGATGTGGATGGCGTAGCCCAGGTTGAGGTTGGAGAACTTCGTGGTATCGACCTCGACCTCGCGCAGCTCGTGCTCGTGGGTCTCGAACGTGACCCGATCGCGGTCGCGATCCGCCTCAACGCGACTCCACTGCCCGCGACACGCGCCGCGCGGGACGCAAATTGAGCGAGCCCGTTGCCGGTGCCTGTCTTCGATATGGCTACATTACGGCTACGTAGTGCCCCCAACTCAACCTCGAATCGGCTTTATAGTGCCGTTTCCGCGCCAAAAGGCTTTGACCTTCCAACCGAAGGTCGTGGGTTCGATTCCCACCGGGCGCATGGAAGTTAGATGACGACCGAGCGAGCGACCTATGACCCCGCGGCGGTGGAGGCGGCACGGCAGGAGGCGTGGTCGCGACGGGGCGGCATTCGAGACGCCGGTGCCTCCCGATGGGCGCCCCGGGGTCTACATAAAGCCCTCTAGCCCGTTCACCTCCGGCAACCTCCACATGGGCCACGTGCGCGACTACGCGATCGGCGACGCCTACGCGCGCTTTCGCCGTGCCCGCGGCGATGCCGTGCTCTTCGGCTTCGGCTTCGACGCTTTCGGATCGCCCGCTGAGCTTGCGGCGATCAGAGCGCCAGGAGCCACCCGCCGAGTGGGTCGGCCGCAGCGGCGAGAGGATGCTCGCCCAGATGAGGCGCCTCGGCTTCTCCTTTGATTACGCCCGGGTGTTCTATAGCTCCGACGAGGGGCAGTACCGCTGGTCGCAATGGCTCTTCCTCACCCTGCTCGACGCCGGTCTGATCTACCGCGACGACGCCACCGTCGACTGGTGCGATCACTGCCAGACTACGCTGGCTTCGCTCCAGGTCGAAGACGGTCGCTGCTGGCGCTGTCACAACGAGGTTCGCCTCATCCGCCGCCCGACCTGGTTCCTGCGCATCGCGCCATACCTCGAGGAGAACGACCGCAACCTCGACCGGCTCAAGCGCTGGGACGAACTCTCCCTTGCCACTCAGCGCTACATCCTGGGGCGCAGCGACGGCGCGGAGCTCGACCTCGACGGATCCGCCGGCTACGCTCTTACCGGCCTTCACCCCCTACCGGGACTCGATCGGCGAGGCGCGTTTCGTGCTGCTCTCGCCGCGCCACCCAGAGATCGAGGCGTGGGCCTCGGGGCCGGGCGTCGGAGCCGAGCTGGACGCGATGCGCTCCGGCGGTTGGGAGCGCAGCGCCCGCGACGCGTCGGCAGTGCCGGCGATCGACACCGGGGCATCGGTTGCCGGTCCTGCTGGCGGCGAGCTTCCGGTCTTCGTCTCACCGATCGTCGCACGCCCGCTTTGGCCCGACCGCGGTGCTCGGATCCCGCAGTTGATGAGTCCGATGAGGCGATCGGGCGGCGGATGCCGCGCACCCCGGTCGAGGCGCCGGCCGGGGGGGCCGCGCTGGCAACCGAGCCGCGGGATGCTGTCCGTTACCCGCGCCTCAGACTTCTCAATCTCCCGCCAGCGCTACCTGGGGGACGCCGATTCCGTGTCGTCCACTGTCTCCGGCGATGCGCAGCTGCCTGCCCGTCTCCTTTGAGGAGCTGCCGGTGTGCTTGCCCGCGTGACATCGAGCCGACCGGAGAAGGCAGACCCACTAGCCGAGCGTCCCGACTTCATGACGCCACCTGCCCGCGCGTGCGGGAGCCGGCTAAGCGCGAGACCGACACCTTCGTCTCTTCCACTTCGACGCGTGTGGCTGGGATACCCGCCGCGGTGCCTCCCGAGACCGTGAGGAGAGGATGCTCGACCACCCCGACTACGCCGGTGGGCCGGCTACCCGCCGGTCGAGCGTGCCGCCAGCGGTGGTTTCGTCTTCACCAGCGAGTCATCACCAAGGCGCTGCGCACCATCGGCCCTCTCTCTCCTTTCTAATGGACGGCGAGCCCTTCGCCGGCTGCCTCTTCCCACGAGATGGTGATCGGCCGAGGACGGCAACGCCGAGCAAGCACCTCGGCAACGTGGTCGACCCCGACGAGCTGGTCGAGCGCTACGGCGCCGACACTGTGCGCCTCGCTGTCCTCTACGCCGCCGGGCCGGCTAAGACGCTCAACTGGAACGATGGTGCGATCCGCTTCGCCCGCCGTTTCCTGACTCGGTGTCTGGACTACTCGCAAGAGCGCTTTGCCGCCGCAGCGAGCGCGCCGACCGACGCGGAGACGGCGTCGACACCGCAGTCCTGCTCAGCGCCTGCACAAATGGTGCGAGAACGGGTGGGAGCGGATACTGCTGACCTTGAGAACCTGCAAATGCACACGGCGGTGCGCAACGTGACCCGCCTCTTCGAGCGGATCGAGGACTTCGAGAAGCTCCAGAATCGTGCAGCGGCGGGCCGGCTGTTTCTGTCGTCTGCGGACGCCGATGCCCAGGTGCATGCTGGCGCTGTGTGCGTGCCCAGGCTCTCGCCCCTTCCGTCGCCACACACACGCCGCCGAGGGGCTGCTGATCGCCTCGGGGCAAGAGGACGGGCCCGGGTCTGCCGGGGCCGTGGCCGGAGGTGGCTTCCGCTTTCGCACCGCGGTGGACCCCAAGCCTCTCGCCGGCTGACAAAACGTCAATTTCACAGGGGGCTTCACCAACGCCCGTCGGCCCTTTAAGCTGATAGGCAGAATCTCGCTATGGCCGAGGGGTTTCCGACAGATCCGAGGGGGGCCGAGTTTTCGCGCACCCGCTCTTGCGCGACGGGCACTCGTCTGCCGCGACTGCGGCTACCGCTGCCCGCTCGCCGAGACGACCTTCCGCTGCCCGGGCTGCGACGCGGGACTCGACATCGACTACGACTATGAGCTGGCCAGGGCGCGACTGGCGGAGCCCCCCCCCGAGCGTCGCCCGCCCAACATCTGGCGCTTCGAGGAGCTCTTGCCGATCATCGACCGCGGCGCCCAGGCCAGGGTCGGTCAGTTCTCCGGCCAGACCCCGCTGATCCGCGCCGAGCGCCTCGGCGCCGAGCTGGGCCTCCGCAACCTCTACCTAAAGGACGACTCGACCAACCGACCCTCGCTCTCCTACAAGGACCGGGTCGTCGCGATCGCCGTCGCCCGCGCCCTGGAGCCGGGCGCCACCGAGATCGGCTGCGTATCGACCTGAACGCTGGCACCGCCACCGCCGCACTCGCCGCCAAGGCGGGGCTGAAGCCCTACGTCTTTTACCCCGCCAACCTGGAGCGGGCCAAGGCGCGCAGCTGCCGCGCGCTCGGCGCCCAGGTCTGCCAGCTGAACGGCACCTATGACGAGGCCAACCGCGCCTGCCGGGCCCTCGCCGAAGCGAGCGGCATCCAGTTCGCCAACATCACCCTGCGTCCCTTCTACGCGGAGGGGGCAAAGACGCTCGCCTTCGAGGTGGTCGAGCAGCTCGGCTGGCGCTCGCCCGAGCACATCGTCATGCCGGCGGCGGGCGGCACCCTCTCCTCGCGCGTCCACAAGGGGTTAAACGAGCTGGAGGTCGTCGGCCTGGCGCAGACCACCCCGACCAAGCTCCACGTCGGCCAACCGACTGGTTGCTCGCCGATCGCGACGGCGATCCTCGCCCACAGCGAGGAGATCGTCCCCCAGCGCCCCGAGACGCTCGCCCACTCGCTGGCGATCGGGGCCCCCGGCGACGGGCGGCTCGTCCTCGAGGCCGTGCGCAGCCGCGGCGGCACCGCGGCGGCGGTGGCCGACGGGGAGATCATCACCGCGATGGAGCTGCTCGCCGCCACCGAGGGGGTGCTCACCGAGCCCGCCGGCGGCACCACCCTCGCCGCGACGATGAAGCTCGCCGAGCGGGGCGTCCTTGACCCCGAGGACACCGTCGTCGTCGTGATCAGCGGCAACGGCTTAAAGACCCTGGCCGAGCAGCCGATCAGGCCCTGGCCGGAGATCGTCCCCTGCGACGCCGTCGCAATGGAGGAAGTCGTGATGGAGTTCCGCCACGACGGTGTCGCCGCGCCGAGCTGAGCTGACGCCGCCGGGTCAGTCGCTGAGCGATCGCCGGCCTGTGACCGGGAGCTTTGCGGCTTTTAGCGCCAGGCGATTGCGACGCCGGCATTGGGCCTTAGCGCTTTAAGTCGTTCATAGGCCTGGGTTGGCATGCTGCCGGGTCTGTTGACTCGCACCCACGCCCTCATCGGCGCCCTGGTCCTGCTCGTCGCCGCGCTCATGCTGTGCTTCGACGGGACCCGGGACGGCGACCTGTACCTGCAGATGCTCGGCGGACGGCTGATTGCCCAGCACGGGTTCACCAACGTCGATCCGTTCCCGACTATCGCCCAGGGGAGCTCCTGGCTCAATCAGCAATGGCTCGCCGAGCTGATCGTCTACCAGGTGGTCCAGTTGATCGGGGTAACCGGACTGACGATCGCCTACGCGGGGCGGCGCCGGCTGTGCCGCTCGCCCTGCTTCTCTGGATCTGCCGGCGCAAGGGCACAGCGATGATGGTCGCCCTAGCGGTGCTCTACTGCCCCGGACTATGGGTGATCGTCCATCCCCGGGCCGCGGGCTTTACTCTGCTCGCTTTCTCCGTGATCGTCGGGATCGTGGCGCTGACTTGGCTCGCGCCGGTATCCACCCCCGGGGCCAGCCGGCGCTTTAGATTCGGTCTACCGGCGATCCTGGTCGTGTTTGCGCTCTGGGCGAACCTCCACGGAGGGTTCATCGCCGGCCTGCTACTGATCGGTGTCGTCGCCGCGGGGCTGGCGCTAGATCGAGTGCGCGGGTTGTCGGAGGCCGTCGGGGCCCACCGACTCTTCATTCTGGGTCTGACCGGCGCACTGGCGGCGGTCACGGTCACTATTGCGACGCCGCTTGGCGCTGAAATCTGGGCCTACATCCTCAGTTTCCGCAACCCCGCGATTGCGCTTGTGAGCAGCGAATGGGAACCCGCGTTGCGATCGCCGCTGGCGATGGCGTACTTGGCGATTGCCGCTGGATTCGCCGCCTGGCTTTGGTCCAGGGTGCCCGCTCCCAGGCCGATCGGTCCACTGCTGGTCACCGCGGGATTTCTAATCTTCGCGGTTCTTGCGCTGCGCAACCTGGTCTTCATCGGCCCGGCGCTCGCCTTGCAAATCGCCGTCTCGGCTCCAGACCGCGAGGCGGTCGTCCCTCGCCGGTTGGTCGGACTTGCCATCGGGGCAGCCGCCTCCGCCGCGCTGATCTGGGTCGCAACGGTCGGCCCAGCGCGCAACGAACAGCCGTTGGGCTCGACGCTGGTCAACTACGCCACCGAGCACCCCCCCCGGACAGGGCACATCGCCAGCTACGCGAGCGTTGGCTCCTACATGCTATGGCGATCTCCACGGACGCCGGTCGAGCTCGACGGGTGGCTGGAACACTTCTCAGCGGCGGAGCTTCGCGGGACCTACGCCGTGCTCGACGGGAGGAGGGCCAATCCCACCCGCCTCGTCTTGCGGTTGCACATCGGAGCGGTGATCGCCGACCGCCGTGTCGCGATCAGGGCCCTGCTCAACCACGGCTTCGTGTCGAAGCTAGCGACTCCGGATGGTGTCTACCTGGTTCGCCGCTCCACGGCGGCGAAGCCGCGCGCGCTTGGCTCTGCATAGCGGTGTCGATCAAGCCGTCCGAGTCCGATGCGTGGGCTGCAGCGCAGCCTCGATAGCCTCGGCGAGCACCTCTGCCTCGCGCTCATTCAAGGTGCTGGTTGTGACCCGGATTGCGCGCCCGCTCTGCAGCCGGTAGGGCGCCCCAGGGGAGACCGCCCAGCCCCTCTCGAGCAGGGACTGGACGACAGGCGCTTCCTCGGGAACCGGAATCCACACCGTGATGCCGGTCGATCTCCGGGCCTCGATCCCGCGCTCGCTTAGCGCATCGGCGAAGCGCTCCCGGCGCGCACCGTAAACCTCCGCGGCTCGCTCCAGGGTTGCGGTCACCCCCGCGTTTGACCACAGCATCGCGACCAGGTGTTGAAGCAGATGGCTGACCCATTGGGGTCCGACCGCCTGGCGGCCGCGAACCCGACTGATCGTCTGAGCGTCGCCGGCAAGGAGGGCGAGGCGGATATCGGGGCCGAGAGACTTTGCCACCGAGCGGGCCGCCGCCCACCTGCTCCGGCCGATCGCCAGCGACAGTCGTGGCGACCCGGCGATCGGACCTAGGTGATCGTCCTCGACGACCAGCACCTCGGGCGCGGTGTCGAGGACACCGCGCAGTTCCTTCGCCCGTGCCTCGTCGAGCGATGCCCCGGTCGGGTTCTGGCCGCGCGGGTTGACCACAACTGCGGTGGCGCCTTCGCCAAGGGCCTCGGCAAGGGCCGCCGGGGTCATCCCCTTCTCGTCTACCGGGACCGGTCGCAGCGCTAGCCCCAGGGCTCGCAGGAGGTCGAAGAGGCCCGCATAGCCAGGGTCTTCCACGGCGACGACGTCACCGGGACGCAGCTGCGCCTGCAGCGCCCGCTCGATCCCGTCGAGGGCGCCACTGACCACGGCGATGTCCCCGGAGTCGATTCCGGCCTCCCCGAACTCCGCTTCGGCCAGACGCAGTAGCTCAGGGATTACCGGCGCGCCTCCGTAGAGCTGGCGAGGCGGCTCGATCCGGCGTAGGAATGGCCCCAAGTCGGGGAGCAGGGTGGGGTCGGGGTTGCCACTCGCGAGGTCGCGAACTCCAGCTGGAATCGCCGATCCAAGCCAGGCTCCCGCCACCGGCGGGCGCCAACTTACATAGGAGCAACTCCGCGCCCGGGTCACCACGAGCCCCCGGGAGCGAAGGTCTGCGAGCGCCGCCGCGACAGTCGTCGGGCTTACCTCGAGCTGTGAAGCCAGGCGGCGAACCGCGGGTAGCGGATCGCCGGGGCTGAGCGCGCCCGCCTCGATCGCCTGCTCGACGCTCGCGGCGATCTCCCGGGCACCCTTTCCAGAGATTCGATACTGTTTCAGTTCAGACATCCGATCTGTACTGTAACAATGATCCCGACGCCAAGAACGACACTGCGCAGAAAGCCCGGGCGCGGCTCCCATGACCGCGGGGTCATCGAGGCGATCCTCGACGAGGCGATCGTCTGCCATCTCGGAGCGATCGACGAGAGTGGGCGCCCGGTGGTCACGCCGACGCTGCACGTGCGGGTAGGCGAGCATGTTTACGTTCACGGCTCGGCGGCGAGTCGCACGCTCGGCAGGGCGGGCCGATCGGAGGTTTGCCTGACCGCGACCCTGCTCGATGGCCTGGTTCTCGCCCGCGCGGCCATGCATCACTCGGCGAACTACCGCTCGGTGATGCTCTTCGGCTGTGGCGAGCAGATCAAGGACGCCAGCGAGAAGCGCGGTGCGCTCGAGGCCCTTGTCGAGAAGCTCGTGCCTGGACGCTGGGCGGACATTCGGTTGCCGACGGACAAGGAGCTGCGTGCTACCTCGGTTCTCAGGATTCCCCTGGATGAGGCCTCAGCGAAGGTCAGAGGCGGCCCGCCGGTCGATGATGAAGCCGATCACGAGTTGCCCATCTGGGCGGGGGTGGTGGGCCTGCATCTTGTCGCCGCTGAGCCCGAGTCCGACGAGCGGCTCGCGCCTGGCATCGAGCGCCCTGGGTACGTCGACTCTCTCCTGAGGAGTGCGCAGCGTCGACAGGGTGGTATCGATGGTGGAGCAGAATCCCCTGGTCAGGCCGGCGCTCGAGGTTGACCACGAAGCGCCGGCCGGGGCGCTTGCGCTGGCGTTCGCCGACGACCGGGCCTCGGCACAGCTCCGCTCGCTCCGGTTCTGGAGTTGTGTGACCGTGACGGTACCCGCCCGCCTGGAGTCGAGCACCGAGCGCAGTCGGGCGCTGTATGAGCGCAATGGTTTTGTCCTGACCGAGACCTTCGAGATGCCTGCGGGCGGGCCGCCGCTCCGCGAGATGTGGCGTGACCCGGCTACCACCGCAGCCCGAGCGGACTCGGTCGACGGGATTGAAGGGAGCGCCTGATGATCTGACTCTCGTCGTAGCTGCTATCAAGCTCGACAACGCTCGAATCTCTCCCCACACCGCCACCGCCTCCATGCCCAACCCGATTCAGCATCAGAAGGCCGCCGTCTTTCGTGCTCTCCACGAGGGCGAGCCGTTTGTGATCCCGAATCCCTGGGACGCCGGCTCGGCCAAGGTCCTGGCGGGGCTCGGATTCAAGGCCCTGGCGAGCACCAGCTCCGGCTTCGCCTTCACCCTCGGACGCCCGGACGGTGGCGTCACGCTCGAGGAGCTGGTAGATCACGTTCGGCTCCTCGATGAGGCAAGCAGCCTGCCGCTCTCGGTCGACCTTGAGAACGGCTTCGGACCTGACCCCGAGGATGCATCGGGAGCGATCGGTCGGATCGTCGAGGCGGGCGCCGTCGGCGGCTCGATCGAGGACTATGACCCCGAGGACGGCATCTATGAGGTCGAGCACGCCAGCGAGCGAATCGCCGCCGCGTGTGAGGCCGCGCGCTGCCTTGAATTCCCCTTCACGCTGACGGCCAGGGCCGAGAACCACGTCCGGGGAAATCCCGACCTCGACGATACGATCGCCCGCCTGCAGGCCTATGAGCGAGCCGGTGCCGATGTTCTCTTCGCGCCCGGTCTACGCAGCGCGGAGGAGATCCGAGCTGTGGCGGAGACGATCGGACGACCGCTCAACGTGCTCGCCATCCCGAGCCTCTCGCTAAAGGAGATCGTCGAGGCGGGCGCGCAGCGGGTCAGCGTCGGAGGGAGGCTGCTCTGGGCTGCGGTTGGAGCGATGGCTGGGGCAGCGGAGCGATTTCGCGATCATGGCGACTTCTCATCCCTGCCCGAACCTACTCAAGTCGCGGAGTGGCTCGCGAGTTAAGCGCAGGGCCTCAGGTTCGAAAGGCTCAAACCCATGCCGCAGCCACAACTTTCAGACTCTCGCCTGCGTCTGCTGGAGGAAGCAGACGCGGAGGAGCTCCATGCACTCATCTATGCCAACCGCGACCACCTCAGCCGCTGGCTTTCGTGGGCAGCCAGCCAGACCTTCGAGGACACGCTCGGGTTCATACGGAAGACCAGAGGCCAGTTGACAAAGAACAACGGATTCCAGTTGGCCATCGTCTGTGAGGGATGCATCATCGGTATGGCCGGCTACCACTCCGTTGATTGGTACAGTCGCCTGACGAGCATCGGGTACTGGCTCGCCGAGGAACACCAAGGTCGGGGAACGATGACCGAGGCGGTATGGGCTCTCACTGACCACGCACTGTCGGTCTGGGATCTCAACCGCGTCGAGATTCGCGCCGCGGTGGAGAATCACCGAAGTCGGGCAATTCCCGAGCGGCTGGGGTTTCGAGAAGAGGGCACCCTGCGCGCCGCAGATCGAGTTGGCGACCATTTCCTCGACAGCGTTGTGTACTCGATACTAGCGGCGGATTGGCGTCTGGCGGCTCCAACGCAGCTGGCTACACAGCCTTTGGCTCCGCGAGTGACAAGCGATATAGAACATGCCCGATGCCGACGTGCTCGATCTCGCCGCTGAGCCGCAAGCCTGCCTTCTCGGCAACGCGCCTAGTAGTGCTTTGTTAGCTCTCATTCGTCCCGACGGGCCAAGAGAGAGTCGAGTCGTTCGAGGTCGACGAGCTGAAGGCAGGTCTGGCAGCGGCCGGTCCAACACTTGAAGGCGGGCTGCAGCGCCCTTACCGCAGCCGGGAGTGTCAGGCCGGCCGCCGGGCTTTTGGGTGAAGGCGCTCCAGGGTGAGGAAGCCGTGGGCGGCGCTGACCAGCGCGGTGTGGTGGTGCCAGCCCAGGTAGGAGCGGCCCTCGTAGTGGTCGAGGCCGAGCTCGCCCTTCAGCTGGCGATAGTCGAGCTCGACCTTCCAGCGCAACCGCGCGAGGCGGGCGAGGCGCTCGGGCTCGGTGTCGGCGGGTAGGTTGGAGAGCCAGTAGTCGGTCGGTGCCTCCTCGCCCTCGGGCCACTCGGCGATCAGCCACTCCTCGCGGGGCGGAGCCTTGGCACCCCCTCGCCATTTGCCGGCGCCTCGGCGCCAGTTGTGGGCGGCGCGGACCCTCACGAAGACGAATCGGGAGGTGATTGGCTCGCCCTCGGGACCGTCGCGGAAGGTGACCGTCTTCAGGCGCTTCTCTCCCCCGCGGGCGATCAGATCGCCGATCGAGAGCGCCTCGCGGTCGGGGCGCGGGAGAGCGGTGGGCCGGCCGCGCTTGCCGGGCGGTTGCTCGGGCACGGTGAACTTCGTCGCCGGCGCGAACACGGTCGTCTCCGGTGAGACCGAAAATACGTACTCAAGGCCTTCGCCGTGGAGCCCATCGCGCAGCTCGGTGTTGTTGCCGTAGGCGGCGTCGCCGAGCACGGGGGCCACCGGCACATCCCAGCCCGAGGCGCACTGAAGGAGCTCCACCCCCAGCTCGGGCTTGGTCTTGAAGGCGACCTCGGCGGGGATCTTCGCCTTTGCCCGGCGCTCGGCGTCTGAGCACCACTCCTCGGGCAAATAAAGCGCCCAGCCCAAAGGAACCGTCCCCTTGGCGCCCACCGCGTGCACCGAGACGCCGATCTGGCAGTTGCCGATCTTGCCGAGCGTGCCCGAGTACTGGCGCTTGACTCCGGGAGAGTCCTTGCCGTCCTTGGGAAAGCCGGTGTCGTCGAGAACCCAGGCCTCCACCTCGATCGCGGCCACCACCCGCTCGGCGACGGCGCGCAGCACCGCGGCCGCCTCCCAGGGGCTGTCGGTGAGGAACTGCTGCATCGACTGGTAGTCGGCCTCACTGTGTAGCCGGGCGACCAGGGGCTCCAGCGACTTGCGCCTGCCTTCCTCCAGCAGCCCGCGCAGATACAGGCCGCCGTTTGCGATCTGCGAGGGGCGGTTGGTCGCCTCGGCGAGCACCTCTTCACCGAACGCCTGCAGGCGTTCGCGCACCGCCGAGGGCGCCTCCCCCGTCGCCCTTCGCTTCGAGTCCGATACCGCCACTGCCGACATCATGCCCTCCTCGCGTCGAACGATCTCGCGAGCAGGGTTCGTCGCCGCTTGGGCGAATCCTACCGGAGAGCTAACAAAGCACTACTAGAGGCCAGGTTACCGGGCGTTGTCATGGCGACGACCTCGCCTAGCGGCAGCGATCTCGCCCACTCGATCGCTGCCAGCGCGGCCTCGGTCGCCAGGCCTTCGCCCTGGCGATCTGGCTCGATCGCCCAAGGCAACTCCACCATCGGCTCCCCTTCAACGGCGGTGCACTGCAAGCCGCCGCGACCCACAAACGATCCGCTCTTCCGATCGAGGAGCGCCCAGGGCCCGAATCCGTGTTCGTCCCAGTGGTCAATGTCTTCGCTCAGTATTTCCCCCAGCTGAGAGGTCGTGAAGGCTGGCAGGGGGCGCGGACGCAGACGCACACTCACGGCCGGTTTGAGAAAGAGAGCCAGGTAGGCCGGCTCATCGGACTGGACAGGGCTTCTAACTCGCAGGCGGGCCGTCAGCCCTTCCGGGTTCATCGATCGAGCTTTGAGATCACCAGCCGCAGCCCGACATCCAGCTCTCGCATCTCGCGCAGGTGCCCGAAGCGCTTGTCCCAGGCTCCGCTCCCCAGGTCGGCGGCGAGTCGGCCGCGGCCCTCTTGTCTGGCCTCCTCAGATAGTCGCTGCCACACCCACATCGGCTGCACAACCTCGGCATCGAAGAACAGCTCTGGACGAGCCCACAGGGCAGCGAAGAAATGGTCACAGCAATCTCGCGGGACCGGCAGAGGCAGCTCCCTGGCCGCAGGCAGCGCTGCCGCCAATCGAGGGCTTGAGGTGGGGTCGGTCTTCGCCCGGACCATCTCCGAGAAGTAGTCGCGGACGATCCACAGATCCCACAGCACCTCGGAGTCAAACGTCACCACCACGATGCGCTGCCGCGCGACACGACGCAGCTCGGCCAAGCCGGCGTCAAGGTCGGCCCAGTGGTGGATGGTCAGCACCGCCATTGCCGCGTCGAAGCTGTCGTCGTCGAACGGCAGAGCTTCAGCGCTTGCCTGCACTGCGGGCGCGGACCCGGATGGCCGTTGGGCGATCATCGCGGCTGAAGGCTCGACCGCGGTTACGTCTCGGTCGGTGGGCTCATAGGAGCCGGTGCCGGCGCCGACATTGAGGACCGTGGCGGCATCGCCGAGGGCGACGTCGATGCGAGCCGCGATCCGTGGGTCAGGGCGGCGTACCGCGCCGTAGCCGCGCCCCAGACGGTCGTAGACGGGTCTGCTCATCTATTGGCTCTATGTCGTCCCCGGGACCCTGCCCTCGACGAAGCGTTCAAGGCCGTCGTCGGGAATCGCCTCCCAGGTTGGCGCCGAGGAGACCCCATTTGGTGCCAGGAGGGGCGGATCTCGGGGTCGCCGTCGATGGATCCCAGCCGTACACCCACCATGCCACCCCCTTCGGGGTCACCGCTGAACAGGTGCCCGCCACAATTCGTGCAAAACGACTTGGGCTGCCCGCCAGGTGGGTGCCAAGTCCGGATCGTCTCCGCTCCTTCAAGGATCTTGAAGCCCTCAGCCGCCACGTTCGCGTTCAGCGTCGCGGCAGTACCGCTGCGACGCTGACAGCGCTTACCTTTGCAAGAATTGTTCGGCCCGATCCTTGTATCTTGCTGCGGAACCTCACCTGCGGCTGAAACGTGAGCACCGATCAGCATGATTTCCGCATATTAGAGCCATCTACTGTCCCTCGATCGGACGGCCGGGGAGCGCAAGTTCGGCCCGATCTGGGCGGCTTTGGAGGAGTTTGGGCAGCGAGAACCGGCTCGCTGCCCCAAAGATTGGAGGCGGTCTAGGCAGACGAGGGTGAGAACGGCAAGTTCGTCAAGAGTCCCGCGGTCGAAACCTAGCCGCACAACGCCGTTGCGATTGGCGCTTGGAGAAGCGCTGTCGTGTCAGCGGCAGGAGAGGTCGACCTCTCGCAGGCTTCGTTGGACCTTTTCCAACGCTTCTTCCGCTTCAGTTTTGGCGGATTCGGATTCTTAACCAACGACGACGACCCCGAGATTGGGCTCGGGGTGTCGTCTGTACTTAGCGAGCCAGGGCGATGCCCTACGAGCCTTGGCTGGCTTGGGCGAATCGGGGGTCTCTCCGTGGCAGACCAGCCAGACCTCCGATGCTCGGCAGGGTGACGCCGATCAAGCTCGGCCGTGTTAAGAACTTGGCAGCCGCTGTCGATCTGTCCAATATACGAACATTTGTTCGGATGGGCCATTGGCTGGCGGTTGACTGGGCCCGGTGCCAGTGCTCTGGTACGTCTCAGAGCGCCAGCGCGAGCCGAAGCGGATCGGGACGTGGGCGAAGCTCTGCCAGTACTGGCGGCCGGCGATAGCCTCGACGCTCCGAATCCAACCAAGCGAGGTGATGCCGATGGCAGCGCAAGATGCGGTTAGGACAAGCGTGGCAGCGCCTCTCGCCTACAAGCTGCGTGTCCGTTACGGGGAGTGCGATCCGCAAGGGGTGGTGTTCAACGCCCACTACTTTGCTTACTTCGACATCGCCCTGACCGAGGCGTGGCGGGAGCTGGTCGGCCCGTACGCGGAGATGTACAAACGCGGGATCGACATGGTGGTCGCCGAGGCGCGGGCGCGATTCCTAGGGGGCGCGCGGTTCGACGACGAGCTTGAGCTGCGCTGGTGGGTCACCCGTCTGGGCACGACCGCTATGAGCACGCGCATCGACGTCGTCCGCGACGGCACGTCGCTGGTCGAGGGGGAGATGCGCCACGTGTTCGTCGAGGCGGGGACGAACGACAAGAAGCCGATCCCGCTGGAGATCCGAGCGCCGCTTGAGCGCTACCTTTTGGCCGAGTCGGCCCCCGACAGCGACCCGCTTTCCTCCCCATAAGCTCGCGAGCGGTCTAGGTCTAGGCGGAGACCCTATTCCGTGATCAGTCAAACGGGATCCACGGGAAGATCCGCGAGTCCGCGACGTGCTCGGCACCCGGCCGCGACGTCGACTTCGCTGCTCCTAAGGTGGGAAAGTAGCGCTCTCCGCGAGAGCCCCGTCTCCCTCGAAAGCGAGACTTCGACCCGCCCGGTCGAGATGCCTGGATTGGACGACCTGCGACAGTCTCCCGCCTCCAGACTCGCCCCCGCATTCCCCGCGAAGCAGGCAACGGACGACTCGATTCAGCGGGCTTCGGTAAACGGCGCCGCACCGGAACATGTGCAGCCGCTGCCGTTTTTCGCCCAACGTGGCAGTGGCGCCCGAAAGCGCGAGCAGCTGGCGGTGCGACCGGACTTGTCCGGTCGGTAAACGTTAGTTGTCCCTCGCGGCCCCTCATCGGCCCAGCCCCGCGCGGGACCCGCATGCGACGGGTAGTAACGTGGCGGAGCATGAACCAGCGAACGCTCGGAGGTACCGGGGTTCATGTGAGTTCGCTTTGTCTCGGCGCGATGATGTTCGGCGCTTGGGGGGAGCCCGACCACGATGCGGCGATCCGCATCATCCATCGAGCGCTGAATGCCGGGATCAACTTCATCGACACCGCCGATGTCTATTCGCACGGGGAGTCCGAGGAAATCGTCGGCAAGGCGCTCAGCGGCGGGCGACGCGAGAACGTGGTGCTCGCAACGAAGTTTCATGGGGGGATGGGCGAGGACCCCAACCAGGCGGGCAACTCACGGCGTTGGATCATCCAGGAGGTCGAGGCCTCGCTAAAGCGCCTGCAGACCGATTGGATCGACCTCTACCAGGTCCATCGCTGGGACCCCTGGACCGACCACGAGGAGACGCTCGGCGCGCTCTCCGATCTGGTTGCTCAGGGCAAGGTGCGCTACATCGGCTCCTCGACCTATCCGGCCCGCGAGATCGTCAAGGCCCAGTGGGTCGCTCGTGAGCAGCGCCTGCAGCGCTTCGTCTGCGAGCAGCCGCCGTACTCGATCCTCGCTCGCGGCATCGAGGCTGACGTGCTGCCGGCCTGTCGGGACTTCGGGATGGGAGTGATTGCGTGGAGTCCGCTGGGGGGCGGCTGGTTGACGGGAAGGTGGCGCAAGGGCGCCGAGGATCTGACTTCGCGGCGGGCAGCGATGATTCCGCAGCGATACGACCTCTCGATTCCGGCCAACCAGGCCAAGCTCGAGGCAGCTGACGAGCTCGCGGGACTGGCGGAGGAAGCGGGCGTCTCATTGATCCACCTGGCGCTGGCGTTCGTCATCCGCCATCCGGCGGTGACGGCGGCGATAATCGGTCCGCGGACGATGGAGCAGCTCGAGTCCCAGCTCGGCGCCGCCGAAGCGCAGCTCGACACCGCGCTCCTGGACCGCGTTGACGAGGTCGTAGCGCCCGGGAGGACCATTAATCCCACAGACGCCGGATGGACTAACCCTGCTCTGGAGGCGGCGGGCCGTCGAAGGTAGGAGGCAGCGTCACAGCGGTGATTCCAGGTTTACGGCTTCCGATGCTAGGAGAAATAACCCTTGCGCTGGCCAGCTCTACAAGCAAGAATCCTGCTGGACTCCCAAACTAACCAAGTCCGGCGCGGACCTCGGCCCCTCCGCGGAAGTGCCAAACCGGCCCAGGGTCTGAGTGCCGTCTGCCGATTTTCATCAGCCCGCGTGGGCCCGCGGCGCGGGCACGGCAACTAATGGGAAGCTGCGCATTGGGCTGAAACTCTGTCGGGAACGATGATCGACCGGCTCGTCCATCACGCCGAGATCCTCTCCCTGAAAGGCGATTCTTTCCGGTTGCGCGACAAGGACCTGGGCTCCCCGCCGCCCCGCGACTGAGCGCGCGCCCCGCCTGCTCCGCTTCGCCCTACGGGCTCCCTCCGCCAGGCGCCTGCAGAGCTCCCGAACCGCTACCGAGTACCGTCAGGTTGCAGTCCCTAGAAACCACATAATCCGGTCTCCGTGAAACTCGGGATGGTCCAGGCGCCCTCCCTCACCGAGTCGTGTGGACGATGGTAGCCGGCGGTCTGGAATGGCGCGGTTACTTCGAAGCGGACCGCCCCGCGCAGGCATCTCAACTCAGCGGTGCCTCAGGTGACGGCATGGCGAAAGGCTAGTCATCTCATCTCTCGTAACGGAGTGTCTACCGTGGGGCATATGCCGGATGAGCCCAACCTCGGCGAGTTCGAGTCTCTGGTCGCCGACGCGATCGACGCGCTTCCCGAAGAATTCCAAAAGGTGCTGGAGAGCGTCGCGGTGGTCGTATCCGATCACGGGACCGAGGCGCATGCCTACGGCCAGTACTTCGGCGATGGTGTGGCACGGGATCGCTACGAGGACCGGATCGTCATCTACCGCGACACCCTGGAACGCGACTTCGGCCACGACCCCCGGCTGCTCGCCCGCCAAGTCGAGCGCACCCTACGCCACGAGCTGGCACACCACCTCGGCTGGAACGAGCGCGGAGTGGGAGGACTCGGCTTGTGACGGAGCCTCACCTGGCCTCAGCCCGGCGGCCGCGCCGTTCGCTCAACCATCCTCCGATTAGCTCGGCGATCAGCTCTCTTCACGCTCGCCTGGAGCGTCGCCATCGTCGAGTCGAGCGATCTTTGCGGATCGGCGCACCCGCTGGGCGACGAATATCCCAACGACGAGGAGTGCGCCGGCGATATACCCGGCGATGCCCACGATTGTGTAGATGCCACCCCCGGCTGCGTAAATGCCCATGAGCCATCGAGGGTAGCGGCGATCAAGCCGCTCAGTGCCTCCCTGTCGGCGCAATTCTTGCGCCGACAGGCCAAATGATCGTCTGCTCGCGCCAATCACGGTGCCTGATTGGCGATGTGCCGAGGCTGTGATGATAGACTGGCGCACTTTTTGATAGTGTGCGAATTAATGGCACAGCAAAGTGTCGCGCGCCGAGCAAAGCCCACTCCGTTCTCGACCGACCCAAGCGACGAGCTGCCGGTCGGCGTGCAGCTGACCTGGCGCCTGCGGGCGCTGATCTCCACCGGCGAGTGGACGAGCGGCGAGCGCCTGCCGAGCTTCCGCCGCCTGGCCGAGTGGGCGGGTGTGAACGTCAACACCGTGCGGGCGGTCTACGAGGGTCTGGAGGAGGAGGGCCTGGTCATCAGCAGCCAAGGCCGGGGCACCTTCGTCGCCGACGGGGTAGAGCCCGCTCCCCAGCTGGAGGAGATCGCGACCGACGCGCTGCGGCGGGCCCGCGAGGCGGGCCTCAGGCCGCGCGACCTCGCGATCGTGGCATTGGCCTGCGCAAGTATTCCTGGAGCAGGCGAAGATGCTGTTCCTGCCGAGACGCTGGCCGAGCCGCCTGGCATAGCCGACCCCGACGAGACGATTGAGGTCCGCAACGAGCTGCGGAGGCAGATCGGCAGGCTTGAGGCCGAGTTGGCGGCCTACACCCGCGACCTACCGAGCGAGTTGCCCACCGCGCGCCGCTCCGCCGAGGCTCACGTCGCTGGCGTGGAGGAGCTGGAGCAGACGCGGGACACGATGATTGCGAAGCTCTCCGAGGCGCAAAAAGCAGCCGAGCTGCGGGCGAAGCGGGAAGGCGAGGCGCGCGCCAGCCGTAACAAGATCATCGAGGGCGACCGGAGTGGGCAAGCTCCGTCGGGCGTTGGTCCTCTCGGCAGGGCGATGAGCTCGTGGCGAGCAAGGCCCTAGCCCGCGGGTTCCTCCCCGTCAACGCAGTCTTTACCGAGGTGGGGGAGATGATGATCCTCACGGCGCGGACGATCGTCTCCGCGGTGCGCCCGCCCTACCCCTACGGGGAGGAGTTCATCAGCCAGTTCCTCTTCGCCCTGCAGCTCTGCTGGTTCCCGCTGCTGGTCTCTACCGTCGCGATCAACCTTGGAGCTCCGGGCCTGCAGGCGGCCAACTTCCTCTCGCTGATCGGCGCCCTGGACCGGCTCGGCGGCTTCTTCGTCTTGGCCGCGATCCGCGAAATCGGGCCGTTCGTGACCGGCGTCGTCGTCGCCGGCGTCGCCGGCACCGCGATCACCGCCGACCTCGGCGCCCGCAAGATCCGCGAGGAGCTCGACGCGCTGCAGGTGCTCGGCGTCGACCCGATCAAGAACCTGGTCGTGCCGCGCTTCCTGGCCCTGATGCTGATCACCGGGCTGCTCGACATCTTCGCGCTGGTCTTCGGGCTGAGCGGCGGCATCCTCACCGAGTTCCTCTACCACCAGTCGCTGGGCGGCTTCATGGCCACCCTCTTCTCCAACGCCTCGGTCATCGACCTCGCTGGCTCGGTGATCAAGACCATGCTGTTCGGCGCGATCATCGCCGTGGTCTGTTGCTACAAGGGGATGACCGCCTCGGGCGGCGCGGCGGGCGTCGGGCGTGCCGTCAACGAGGCGGTGGTGATCTCCTTCTTGGCGTTCTTCGCCTTCAACTACGTCTTCACCCAGACCCTGCTCGCCACCCATCCCGCATTGCAGACGATTCGATGAATGCGGGCTTGAGGTCTCAATGCTCCCCGCCTCGATCAGCCGCGGTCGCCGCCCTACCTTTCCGGATCTTGTCAAATGGCATGTCCCCGGCCCTTGAATTACCGATGTGAATCCTTTCGCGACAGCAGGCCTCTTATCTACGCGTTGACACTCGATCGACCAGAAGTGGGAGGCCCAGCATGACGACCGTCATCTACCCCATCGCAGCAGCCATTGTTATCTGCGGCTGCCTTTTCATCGTCATGGGAGCTCGCTCTCGTGGTTGAGGTACGCACTCGCACAGGGTTGCGTGCCGTCGTGGTGTCCGTCAATCAACCCAGCGACGCCGTTGGCTCCTGG
Source organism: uncultured Solirubrobacterales bacterium (assembly GCA_963743285.1). Classification (GTDB taxonomy): domain Bacteria; phylum Actinomycetota; class Thermoleophilia; order Solirubrobacterales; family 70-9; genus CAVUPF01. The sequence goes on along the minus strand of CAVUPF010000004.1, from coordinate 383,297 downwards.
CCGCTGGGCGGGAGACCCCCGCGGTGAGCCGGGTCGCTTGGTCCTGGCCTAGTGAGCAGGTAATCAGTGCGGCCCAACAGGGCGATCCCCGCGCGATCGCGACGCTCGTCTCCGGCTCACATGCGCACGTGCGGCGCTTCGCCCACACTCTCTGCTCAACGCCTGAGGACGCAGAGGACGCAACGCAAGAGGCCCTGATCGTTCTGTACCGGAAGATCGGAACGCTACGCGCCACTGCAGCACTCGCCTCGTGGATGTTCCAAATCGTGCGCAACGAGTGCATCCGCAGATCGCGACTCGCGCTTCGCAGGCCGATCCCTTCCGCCATGGCCGGACCCTCAGCCGAAGAAGAGGCACTCGCCCGCCTGGAGATGGAGCGGATCGTCGACTGCATCGCCGGGCTCCCCACCGAGCAGCGTGCCGTCCTCGTTCTACGCGACATCCAGGGCCTATCAGGTGCAGCTACGGCTCAAGCACTGGGCCTCAGCCGTGCGGCAATGAAGTCACACCTGCATCGAGGACGCGAGGCGGTCCGCTCATGGCTCAAAACACCAGAGAGCACTACTAACTATGGAGGTTCCGAGGATGCCTGACCCTGACCGAAGCGCTCTCGCCAGCACCTCAGTCGCTCGTCACCTCACCCGTGGGGCGATCGGCTTCGGGCTAATCGGCTCAGCGGTCGCGCTGACGCCGAGCGTCGGCCCGGCGGCGCTCCTGCTCGCGCCGCCCGGCCTCCTCGCACTCCGCGGCTGCCCGATGTGTTGGATCGCCGGGCTGATCGAGACCGTCTCCGCGCGCCGACTCCAGCACAGCTGTACCGACAAAAGCTGCACGCTGCACCCGAATGCCCTTACCTAACCACCGACGAACGGAGGTCAAAAGATGAAGCGAGTTCCCAGGCGAAGGACGATGATCATGACGCTCGCAGCGATCGCCGCGCTGAGCTGTGCCTCGGCGACCGCGATCCTCGCCGCAAACCACGCGTTCACCGTTCGCGTTGGCAACCTGGTGCTCCAAGGCGAAGCCGCTTTTCGCCCGAAAGCGCTGCCGAAGAACATGACCGCGCCGATCAGCTTTCACGGAACCGCCTCGGTCTCAACAGCCAACGATACTCACGTCCCGCCGGCCCAGACCGTCCACCTGCAGGTCGATAAGCACTTCAAGATCGAATCCACCGGGCTGTCGAGCTGTACCTCCGACAAGATCGAAGCCACGACGCCCTCCCAAGCTATGAAGGCCTGCGGTCCGGCCCTAATCGGAAGGGGCTCCGCCACCGCCCAGGTCGAATTCCCCGAATCGCTCCCCTTCAGCGCCAAGGGTCCGGTACTGGGCTTCAACGGCCCGACAGTCGGCGGGTATCCGGAGATGCTCTACTACGTCTACGTCAACGTGCCGGCGCCCACCGCCCTCGTCGTGGTTGCCAAGCTCTCAAAGGACACCGGCCAATTCGGCTACAGGATCTCGGTCGCGGTCCCTGAGATCGCCGGTGGCAGCGGCTCGTTGACAAGCTTTGACCTGACGATTAACCGCAAATGGACCGACAATGGCCAACAGCACTCCTATCTCAATGCAGAGTGCCCAGACGGCCATTTCCTTAACCAATTCGAAGCTGTCTTTGGCAGCGGCACCAACCTCAGTGGCTCAATTCTGAACAGCTGCCAGTCGAAGGGTTGAGGCCGAGACAGCCAACTGTAAACCTTCACCAGCGCCGACAGCGCCGGCCCCCACTCGACACGGGCGTCGGGGATCCAAACCCATATCTATCCCAGAGGGGCGGTGGGTCGAAGGGCAAGGCGGGGCGGCCTGGGTTTCTCTCCGTAGAGCCCTGGCCGCCTTCGCCCTACCTGCAAGCTTCCTGTTATCGCCGTTTCGCTTAGATTGTCGCCATGGCCGACCCGCCTAACGTCGAGGGAGTTACCCATACCCAGGTGCGGGCGCGAGGAGTCGAGTTCCACCTCGCCGAAGCTGGCTCAGGCGAGGATGTCGTGCTCTGCCTGCACGGCTGGCCGCAGCACTGGTACGAGTGGCGCCACCTGATGCCGGCCCTCGCCGACCGCCACCGCGTGCTGGCGCTTGACCTCCGCGGATTCGGCTGGTCCGACGCGCCGAGCGACGGCTATGAGAAGGAGGAGCTGGCAACCGATGTGCTTGCCGTGCTGGACGAGCTCGGTCTTGAGCAGGTGAAGTTGGTCGGCCACGACTGGGGCGGTTGGATCGGTTTCCTGCTCTGCCTGCGGGCGCCACAGCGCTTCGAGCGTTTCCTCGCCCTCAACATCGTTCCCCCATGGTTGAGCGCCAGGGCGATGGTCCCCCACCTCTGGCGCTTCTGGTACCAATGGCTCATCCTCTCGCCGGGGATCGGCTACGGCCTGCACCGCAGTGGCAAGTTCGTGCCCAAGGTGCTGGTCGGTGCCTCCACGAGGCGCAAGGTATGGGACGAGGAGACGCTACGCGCCTTCGCCGAGAATCTCGTAGAGCCCGCCCGAGCTCGGGCCGCGGTGCAGATGTACAGGGTCTTCAACCTGAGCGAGGCGCTGCCGATCCTGCGCGGCCGTTACGTGCACCAGCGGCTTGAGGTGCCTACCCGACTCCTCTTTGGGACGGACGACACGGCGCTGCGGCCTGAGATGCTGGCCGGTTACCAACGCCACGCCGAGGACATGGAGGTCACGTTGGTTCCCGGCTGTGGGCATTTCATTGCCGACGAGCGCCCGGACCTGGTCGCGGAGCGGGCGCGCGAGTTCCTCGCTCCGGCATAGGGAGCCCGCGAGACGGACCGCCGGGCAAGGGTGCTGCGACTTCGGCGGATTTCCGTGATGGCGAGGGATTTGAAGGCACCCGTCGTGGAGAAGAGTTCGCTGCGAGTGATGCTCCGGCTCGCCGCTGGACTTGACGTGAGTTTCCTGGAGATTGCGCAGGAATCCGATCGAGTGGAGGCGGACAAGCTCGGGGGTCCGTGAACCGCCGCTGACAGTGATTGGAAGTAGACCAGTATTGGATCGGGCCAACTGCAAGAGTCGACGCTTTGATGTCAGTCCCAGATAGGTATCGGCGTAGCTGCGCCGATCCGATGCTTGCTAAGCGGATCTGGTCGGTGAACGTTCGACAGGGACCCCAGCGAAGCAAATCGGTGCTATAAAGAGCGCATGGGCACCCGGCTTCCGAGGGGAGCGGTCCCTAGGCGTTGGCCGTCCCCCGCCACGGTTCTTGCATTTATTGCGCTGCTCGTTGCCTTGGGTGGCACCGGCTATGCGGCTACTGATGGAAACTCACTCGCAGCCAAGCACCATGCCCTGGCGCTGAAGCTCGGACACCGGGGGCCACGCGGCTTGCCCGGTTCTCAAGGGTCGCGCGGTCTTGCCGGGGCGCAAGGGGTTCGCGGACCAGTCGGACCAACTGGAGGCCAGGGTCCCCAGGGCGTTCCAGGAGACGCTCGCGCATACGCCTACGTGGAACCCCCTTGCAACGGATGTGGAGAACTCCCCGCCGGCTTCACAGCGCTGCAGGCAGCCCACAGCAAGAACGTCGCCCTTGCCGGGCATAGCAATGCCTACGGGACCGATGTCCAAGGCAAGCCCGCCGGCACGTGGTGCTTCATTCTGGAAGGCGGGGTAGAACCGGACAACGCGACGGTTGTGGCCAGCGCCTTTTACACAGAAGACGAGCGTTCCTCCGACGTAAGCGCGGAGTGGGTTCCTAATGCCCCTGACTGCTCGTCCAGCCAGATCGAGATAAGAACCTTTGCCGCCACGATCAAGGAAGGCAACATCGTCGAGGAACCCGCCTACGCTGTTTCGTTCTCCTTCGTGGTCCTGTCTGGTGCTCAGCCTCCGTCCGGCGGCGGGACGCCACCCAGCTTCGACGGGCTGCAGGGGGCGTTTGCCTGCTCGCCAATCCCGCGGCCGGTGCCTTTCGAGCTCACCTGGAAGGCTGCCACGGACAGCGTCACGCCAAGCTCACAGATCGTCTACGACATCTACCTTTCTCACACCCGTGGCGGCGAGGACTTTTCCCACCCAACCTGGACGACTGCACCCGGCGTCACCAGCTTCGAAACGCCACCCTTGAATGAACCCTCTTACTTCGTAGTGCGCGCGCGAGACCAGGCAGGCAACGAGGACCAGAACACGGTTGAGCGCGTAGGCGAAGATCCCTGCGAATAGGCTTTGACCGTCGACTGAGGTCCCTAGCTGCGCCCGTGAATTCTCAAGGATGGTGAGATTCCGTGAGGCTCTTCCGCCCCCGCACCGGCGTCAAAGGCGTCGGATGCTCCGGCGCCTTCAGCAGCCCCCTGGCCAGCCCATCTCAATGGATCTTGCCAGAGATGAGGTCCTTGACCAGGGTGATCACGTGAATCAAGGAGATGTCGCCCTGCTGAGCGACGCCGCCGACTGACACCATCAACTCTGTGCCGCCGGGCGAGGGTCCGTACCCGATCACAGTGATGTGCGTGGCCGAGGGCTCGCCGGCACAGATTGGGCCGGTGCGGATTTCCAGCGGCGATGGCGCCGGCGCTTCTTCAGACCCACACGGCGGCAGCGATGCGCTCGTCATCGTGCCGGTCACAAAGAACGCCCTCGTCCCGACCTTAAGCGCTCTGCTCACCACGCCGAATTGCTCGTCTTCCCGCGCGGCCGAGTGCACGGCGTCGCGTTCGGCCACGGAGAACAGTTTCTTACTCCAGGGGACGATTTGGATTGTAAGCGCCGGTTTGTAGTGCGCATGAATCCTGCCGTAAAAAACGCATAAGTTGCCGATCTTCTTCTCGAGCGACAGCGGGCCGGTCCCCATCAGATTCGAGATTGGGCCGCGCGACAAAGCGGCGCAGTCCGGGATTCTCGGCGAGCTCTTGTGAGACGCCACCGCGAAGGCGGGGAGCGTGACCAACGCCGCAAGCATTACGAGCAGAGCGCTCCTCGTGCTGCGCCTGCGTCTTATGGGCACTCGAGAACCACAGCATCGCATGCGAACCGAGAGTATCAGCGACCCGGGCATGCGTAGCCACCGCTCACGCGCCTGTTCTGGAGGATGAGCAGAAGTGGCGCCCGAGCATCGGCGCGCTCCCCCATTGGACGAAGAGGAAAGGCCCGCAGGCGAGCGCGGTACGCTCGCTCCCGCGTCGCACGATTAACCGAAGCGCCATCGCGTCTGGCTGAACTGCTCGCCCTTGGCGAAGCCGAGAATGGTCGTGGGCGTGAGCCGATAGAGGAGCATCTTACCTGCGTGGTTCGCGTCGCCGAGACCAAACCACGTGCCCTCGGGTGCTGTCAACGCGCCCCGTATTTTGACTCGTAGGTGTTGGCGATCCGTTCGAGCTCTGCTCCATCGCCGACCTCGACGGCGCGTCCTTCGACCACGACATCGAGACCGTCGAGGCCGTTCTGGCCCGTGGTGAGAATGCAACCGTCTTCGGCCGTTGAACCCGGATCAGACAGGGGGTGGGTGATGCACTCACGCACAAAAGTTCGGGACATATTCGGGACACATTCTGCTGATCGTGCGCTTTAGCACTTACAAAACTAGCCGATTTCCAGGGAAAAGACTAATGCCGGAGGAGGGACTCGAACCCCCGACACGCGGATTATGATGGCTTCCGGCGATCTGAGCCGGTCTGCGCTGGTCCCTGAATTACGCGCTACGAAACGGTTTGCGAGGGAAGCAATTGAGGCCGATCTGAGCCGGACCGACGCCCGCTTGTTCTCACTTTGTTCTCACTGTCGGCGTCAAGCTCTGCGACGAGATCGAGACCCTCGCCGACGCCGTCGTCGAGCAGATGGACGTAGGTGTCCAGCGTGAAGCCGGGCGAGTGGTGGCCCAGCCAGCGCTGCACCTGCTTGACGTTTCGACCGCCCGCGAAGAGCATCGAGGCGCAGGTGTGCCTGAATGTGTGGAAGCCGATCCACGGGACGGCAGCCTCGCCGGCCGCGACGTGCAGCACTCGCCGTCTGACATTCTCCTGGCGGAGCGGTGAGCCGTTGCGCGCTGGAAAGACGAGATCCTCGTCGGCGCCGCAATCCGATGCCCGTCGCTGTCGCAGCTCACGACACAGCGCGGCGTCGAGTGGGATCGAACGCTGTCCGTGACGTGACTTCGGCGGCTTGAAGCGTGGGGGGACGCCCTTTGGTTGGGTCTTGGCGAGCGCCCGCCTAACGCGCACCTGTGGTTCGGAGCCCTCGAGCTTGAGGTCGCACCAACGGAGCGCGGCCAGCTCAGACCAACGCAGGCCAGTCGCCCCGAGCACCTGGAACAGCAGCCGCCACTCGTTTGGGACGACTCGCAGGAACATCGCCAACTGCTCGCGCGTCATCGCCTTTGCCTTCTCCGTAACGTCGGCCTCCTCGATCTGCGGGCGATGGGGCAGAGGCACGCTGTCGCAGGCGTTCGAGCGAATCAGGCCCTCCCTGCGTGCAGTGGCGAGGCAGGCGCGTACCGGCACAGTGATGCGCCGCACGGTCGCGTCAGAGAGCCGCAGGGGCTCAGAGGAGGACTTGGGCTCCTTCCCGGCACCACTGGCCTTCGCACGGCACTCAGCGGCCCTTCGACGCCCTTGCTCGCGCTCGTCGCACAGCCACGCGATCCACTCCGAGACGTCGCGGGGCGCGATCGACGCCAGCCGCTTATCGCCGAGGCGTGGCAGGGCGTAGCGCTCGAGGTCGCGCCGGTATTCCGCCCGAGTGTCGTCGGTGAAGCCGCGACGGCCGGCGCCTTGGTAGCGATCAACCCACTCCAGCGCGTACTCACGGAATGGCACGCGAGCCTGTTTGACCTGGTCTAATTCTCCCCGGTCGCGCGCGGCCTCTCGCGCTCGTTTGATCTGTAGGGCTTCGTCGAGCGTGCGGGCGCTCTCGGCGTGCTGCGTGCCGTTGGCCCGATAGCGGATGACGTATCGATCCCCACGCTTGTAGATCCCGGAGTGCCGGGTCTTGACCATCGACGTCGACGACGTCACGGCTCCCTCTCTTCCTGGCGGCTGCTCGCGTCGTCGTCTCGTTGATCTGAAATAGCAGCTTGTCCTCGAAGTGACGCGACACACTCAAGTGCCCACTTCTGTGCGGATGCCAGGTCTCGGACGCGCTTGACCGTCTTTTCGTCAATCGGCGTCTCCCCGTAAATGCAGATGGTTGCTACAGGTAGGACATTCCTGAGCAACGCTTCCAGCACACGACAGAGAACCTCCCGGCTCTCAGTCATCGGTGTGTCGATGCTTTCCCCGTCCCCTTCGTGGTTGCTGCGAGCCTCAAACGTCCTAAAAAAGAGGCTCGCCGTATCGGCGAGATTTACGTAGGGTGGGGATGCAGCGTCCTGTGCGGCTTCCCACTCTGCGATGTCCCCGGATGCCTCAGCACGGAAGATCGCATTACGAGTCGCGCGAACAGCTCGTGCGTCGTCCTCAATGGCATCTACAACGGCGTGTGTGAAGAACTGGACGTGCGCGCCGGGAATCGTCACGGTCACCTGAGACTCAGGCATCTTTTACTCCTTGTGTGGGGTTTACAACTCCGGGAAGACGCCCGCAGAGTCACTTTGTCAGTTGGCAATTCGCGCCCGCACTGATTACGCCGTCTCCTTCTGGTGCTCCACGCGTTCACGGTTGTCAGCCCAGCCAATAGACCTAGGCACGTATCGGCAAGCGGTCCACGCGTTCCGCATATGTATCAGCGATGAGCGATAGCCGCGCTGCAAATGAACTGAGTTCCGTGGCGTCCGCCACGGGGTTGGTCGGAGAATCCTCGATGCAGGAAATGCCCGCAACTTCGCGGGCAACGTGTGCGGCAGCCATGCGGAGTAACTCAATCGCTTCAGCGCGGCCCTCAAGGGCGATCGAAGCGCCATCCTGTGCTCCCCCAGATTCCCGGGCAGTTCTACTCTGACTGTCGCCATCAGCTCAGCTTGCCTGCCTCTCGCGCTGGACTCTCTCGCCGCAGTCCGCCATTGCTGCGGCATGGAGGGCCGGAAGTTCGTCGAGAGCCCAGGTGAGCGCCGCTATCAAGAGGCGCGCCCGCGACGAAGCGTCTGGGTCCACCGGTGAGATATCAACCGTCTCGACGATTTGTCGGGCAGCGACGGTCTGCACCATCTCCTCGACGGCTCCCGATATGGCGCTTGAAGTGCCCTTAATCACGAATACCCCGTTGTCTTCGGTGGCTGCGCGAAGCCTCACGTACAGCAGCGCCGATTCCTCCACGTTACGCAGGTACGACTCAAGGTCGATCCGGTTAGATGGAACCCGATCCTCGGGGTTTTCCCCCTCCCGGAATTGACTGGAAAATCGGTCTCCCCACTCTCCGCGTTCGAGCTCGCGCACCTCTGCATATAGGTTCTCCGAACACTGCACGTCGAAAGCTAGCTGGCGAACCACCGCCATCGTGAATAGCTCGAAGTGCTCCGTCGGCACCTTCAGGGCGATCTCAGGCATCTTGTCCTCCTCGGTTGGTTTCTTGCGACACCGGAGGAGTTGGAGAGGCGAGAGCGGGCGTTATAGCCTGCGGTCGCGTCGAAGCTAACCCCTTCGGCGCCACGGGGGCGGCCGTTTGCGCGGCGCGCCCCCTCTTTGCGTTGAGACGCGACTTTATTCCAATCGGGCCGAAAGTCAAGAGACACCGGATGTCCCGTTGCTGGACACGTAAGCGTCGAGATCGCAGCGTTTGAACAGCGGGCGCCGTCCATCCGCGTAGCTAGGAATCCGGTGCTTCGACTTCAGTTCGTAGATCCGATCCCGCGACGTGGCGAGATAATCGGCCGCTTGGTCGGCCGTGAGATAGGGGTGCGACTCCGATGCTGCCTGCGTCACCGTGGTGAACTCATCACGGACTAACTCGCGCAATTGCTCAAGCGCCTCGAGCGGGATCGTCGTCTGGAGCTGGATGTCGTGCGCGCTCACTGGGGCACCCAGTCCGGAGTCGGTAGCGTGACTCCGCAGTTTGCGCAATGCCAAGGGCCACCGCCAGGCGTCTCCTCTGGGCACGGCCGCACACAACAGGCGCCTGGGGCGGTGGTCGTCTCCTGTGACTTGGATCGGTCTCTGCGCCAGCGTTGAGTCCTGCGGCACCCATCGCAGTACTTCGCGTCGGAGCGACGCGGGACGAACTCCTCAGCGCAGCACTCGCACAGCTTGGTCAGCTTCTCGGTGAGCCCCGCTTTGCGGAGTCGGTGGAGAGCGGTACGGCAGGCGCCTCTACACGTTTTCGCGTGGGGACGGCGATCCACGAGGGGCTCCCCACAGATCGCACATCGACGCTCTGACAAGACGACCGCGGCGCTCACGATGGCCTCCTTAATGCGGTCAGCGCGTAGTCTTCCCACGCCCTCACGGCTCCCTTGAACTTCTCCGAGTCGCCGTCTCGATAGGCGTCGTCGATCGCATCCTCGCGTCGGCGCCAGTCCGGACCCTCGATATCTGGCCGGGCTCGCTCAGGCAGTCTCTGGTAGGCCTCGGCCACGCGACGCACAGCAGCGTTGAGAGTCGGAGTCGGGGGCGCGTCCATCATGCCGCAGTGCCCTCCTCCAAACCGTGGCGTCCTATGGAGTCTGGCGTCCTATGGCTTGGCTCTGTAGAGCCATTTCCCTCATAGGACGCCACCGGGGGTGTAGGGGGTGGCGTCCTATGAGCTGGCGTCCTATCGGGAAGCTCCCAATACCACTCGCCCTCAGCGCCGAATCCTTTCCGGTCCGATGTGACCCGGAGAGAGCTCTTGGCCCTGTCGAGCGTCCGAGGGCTGACGCCTGCCGCCAGAACCGCGGCCTTGACCTCCTTGACCCTGACCGGGCCGTCTGCCAGCTCCTTTTCGAGGATCTCGATTGCCTCGCTTCGCTCCGATCTTTCTTCCCCCGAGCCAGCGTTTAGAAGGTCAGCGCCGGAGGTCTCAGACGTGCCGATTTTCATCAGCCGGGGGGCGCTCAGCCCCTCATCCCCGGGGAGCTGCACCGACCCGATCGAATACGTGAGGGACTCGGCAAACTCGCCGAGGTTGCACTTGAAATGAGCGAGCACCCGCTGAGAGCCTCGGTCGCCGTCAGGGTCATCGGGATCGCGCGCCAGCAGGAGCGCTGAACGCACAGCCGCAGGTACAGCGATGCTCCCCCCGGTTCGATACATCGGATCGGCGCCCTTGGCCTTGTTCAGGTGAAGGACGAACAGGACCGCACAGCCGCGGCGCTCGGCCATGTGGTGAAGCGGTGCCAGGGCCGTCCGGCTCGACTTATCCGAGTGCGAATCGACTCCGTCGGCCATGTGGGCCATCAGGGGGTCGATGACGACTAGACGGGCCTTGTGTTTCTCCACCAAGGTGTCGAGCGCGTCGCAATCATCGGGGAGTCTGAGCCCTTCGTCTAAGCCTTCTCGGCTCATCGCCACGATGTGGATTCGAGCCAGGTCGGCGTTTGCCGCCATCGCACGAGGACGAATCGTTGCCCCCGCATGATCCTCTGCCGAGAGCAGCAATACCTCGCCAGCTGCGCGGCTTACCTTCGCGGCCAAGTCGATGGTCAAAAGCGACTTGCCAAGGCCCGGGTCGCCGGCCAGCATCGAAAGCATCCCGAAGGGGACGCGATCGGGCCAGAGCCACTTAATTCGCTCGGGGCGGATCTCTGCGAGAGGCTGCGCGTAAGCGCCCTCTGGGCGCTTTGCGATGGGTGGCTCGCACACCGACGCACTTTCGGCGAGTGCCAGGAGCGATTCTTTCGCCTCGTCGGGAGACGGTGCTGCAAGCAGGTGGTCACCCAGGTCATACCCGTCGCTACGCTCCGGATCAAGGTCAACGCGGCGACACTCCACGCCAGCTCCTGTGAGATCCGCGGCGACGCGCTCGGCCAGTTTCCGACCGGGATCGTCGCAGTCGGTACACACGACGACGCGAAGACCTGCGAATCGCCTGGCGTACTCCGCTCGCCAACCGTTCACACCCGGGATACCAACGGCCTCAATGCCAAGGGTAGCCGCACTCACCGTGTCGCCTTCACCCTCTAGACACCAAACCTCGCTGCTCTCGACCGACTCAGGAGCCGGGAACAGACCACGCGGGCGACCACGGAGCGCCTTGGACTTCGGTTCACCCTCCTCCGGTCTGGGGGCATAGCCGATCAGGTTTATGAGCCTCCCGTCCGTATCGCGAATCGGGAAGCGCAGTCGGCCGGCGTGTGCTCCGACTTCCAGTTTTCTGAGTGCTCCGGGACTCCAACCCTTCAACTGCCGTGCCTTATCCAGCGCCGCCGGATTGCCGAGAAGTGCTTTTTGCCACTCGGCGAGTTCGGTCTCGCTCGGCAACCCCTCGGGAGGTTTGGTGGCCTTCTTGGGCTTTTGGTGGGAACCGTTCTCGCGCCAGTCGCCGTTATCCGCGAACAGATCGGCCACCGTGAGCCCAAGCGCCCCGACGATCGCCTCGTGGTCGCAGCCCGCGCGACAGATGAGCAAGATTCGGTCGTCCTCACCGAGTCCGATAGAGAGGGACGGCGTGCGGTCGTCGTGAGCTGGGCAGCGCGCCGTCCATTTGCCGTCTCCCGCTGTCTTGACCGCGTCAAAGTGGCCGAGGAACCCTTCGACGTTCATCGTCGATCTCTCTCCAGCGACGCCTTGAGACTCGCGGACATCGCCTCTCGGGTCTGAGGTCGCAGGGTCTCGAAGACAGCCAACCGCTCTGGCCCTGTGAGCCCAGGAGTCCAGTCGTGCAGGTCGGCGAAGCTGACGAGGGGCCCGCATTCGTCCGCGTGCTGCTGCACGCCCTCCAGCCGACAACCATGCTCGCCTTCAGAGCCAGCAGAGTCGCCGAGCGCTAGGTTTGGAACTAACCCCCGGCCTCTCGCCGGGTCGTCTTCGCCGGGGTCGTCGCTCGATGACGAGGAACGGCACTGACGCGATGAGCCGGCGCTACGGTGGCTCTCTGAACGTCCCCGCCGGCTGCTTGCCCTAGAAGGCCGACGTGAGGGTCTGAACCTCGAGCGAGCGACCCTATCCCGATCCGCGTCTGCTCTCGCTCGGCGGGGCTCGACCATCATCTGTCGGAGGGCTTCCTTTGTAGCGCGCGCTTTCATGCGCCGCTCGACATCCGCAACTTGCTTCTCCACCTCGGAGCGCACCAGGGCTTCGAGGCCCTTCTGCGTTAGCTGTGTTCTAGATCGCGAACGCGGGGCTGACGGTGCCTTCAAGAGGACCGCAGCGCCTGAGATCGGCTTGCGTGTGTCCCAAGGCGGTAGGCCCTCGAGGGACGCCAAGACCCCTAGGGGTGCGGCGTTCGACTCACCTGGGGTAACGTCGTTCATCGGGGCGTAGAGAGGTCGTGGAATACAAGGCTCTTCCAGCATGCCAGTCGGCGAGGCGGGAAAAGTGTTTCAGATACACGAACGCCGCCCAAATTGGACGGCGCCCGCAGCCTTGAAACTCCGCGGCCTCTACGACCACCCCCCAATCTTACGCGACGCGGTCGTCGTCAAGCGCTAGGCACGCACCGCATAGCCAAAGGGTTTCAGCACCGACCTAACCTCTCGCGCACTGACGTTACGTGCAGTCAGTAAGTGTTACGGATAGCAGTGAGGCTAAGCGGGGAGGTTGGACCGCATTCTTGCCGCGCAAATGTTGGGCTTAGCTCGCGCACGTAGCCGTTGCGTGGAAGCTAGTGGTCCCTCCGCTTAATTCGCTGGTTCATGCCTCCAGCACCTTTCCCGTGTAGGTCCACTTGAAGGGTTTGGCGGTCTGGTTATAGGTCTCGATGAAGGTGAGCATCTGCTCGGCGAGGTCGGTCTCGCTGGTGAAGGCGCCGTGCTTGAGCAGGCGCTTGTGGAGGATCGAGAAGAAGATCTCCACTTGGTTTAACCAGGAGGCGTGGGTGGGGGTGAACTGGAAGCTCCAGCGCGGGTGCGCCTCAAGCCAGTCGCTGACCTCCTGGGTGCGCCGGGTGGAGAGGTTGTCGGTGACCGCGACGATCTTCTCGCCCTCGACCTCGGGGATCTCGCCGTCGAGGCGGTCGAGAAAGCGGATCAGGTCCCAGCGGTTGCGGGTCTTGGTAGGCATCGCGAGCACGTCGCCTTCTGCGACCTTCAGACAGGCGAACAGGCACTGCGTGCCGTTGCGTTCGTATTCGTGCTCGCGGCGGGCGGGCTTGCCCGGCGCCGGCGTGGTGTCGGGCTTGGTCGGCGCCTTGGCCTGGATCCCGGTCTTCTCGCTCGATCGAGACGACCAGTACGTTCTCCGGCGGATCGACGTAGAGGCCGCAGACCTCTTGCAAGCGCTGCTCGAAGCGGGGGTCGGTGAAGTCGCTCATGATCCAGTAGTCGGTCCGGTGCGGCTTGACATCGGCACGGGCGAGGATCGTGTGCGCGTGGGTGGAGGACATCCCGACCGCCGCCGCGAGCTCGTCATAGGTCCAACGCTCGCGGCGCTGACCCTGCGGCGTCTCCGGTGGGCGGGTGCACGCCTTGGCGATCAGCTTCGCGCGCACCTCAGAGGAATAAAGAAGCGGCTTACCGGGCCGCGGTAGATCGCGCAGCTCCACGATCCCACCGCGCTCATAACGCGAGCGCCACTTCTGCGCGGTGACCGTCGAGCACCCCACCATCCGGCCAATCACCGCCGCCGAGTGACCCTCGGCGGCATAAAGCACGATCTGGGCGCGCTCCACCATCCGCACCTCCCCGCTTTCTGAGCGCACGATCCGCTCGAGCTCAACCCGCTCCTCCTCTGGAACCTCGATGCATTTCGCCGGCGCAGCCATACGAACCTTCATCATCGCTGGACAGGACCAGCGACGGGTTCGGCGAACAATCAAAGAGCCCTGCAACAATAAGCGAATTAAGCGGAGAGACCACTAGCGGCCACCGTACCCCAATTGATCATGATGACCGCCCAGCCGTTTCCGCTTTTGTTGCTGAAGGAGACGGAGCCGTCGATGACATCCCCGGCCCAGCCGCCTCCGATCACTGTCGTGCCAGTCGGACATGTCGCAGTAGAGGTATTGACAGCGCATACGCCCTCACTGGCCGGGCAGAGCGTGGTTTCGGAACCCTCGGCACTGGTAAGCGACGCGAAGGCTCCAGGAGCGCCCTGGGGCCCTGGAGCGCCCTGTGGTCCCCTGGGACCGCGTGCCCCGCGCTTCGCCCGACTGGCACGAGCCTCTCGGGGGCGTGGATGGCGTAGGTCTCGAGCGAGCAGCAGCTGCGCTCGTTCCTGTAGGACGTTGAGATGCTGGTCCTTGTAGCCGAGCAGCCCCGTCGCCTTGGCGACTCCCGCGAATACGAGCAGCGTCAGTGCGGCCGCGATCACCAACTTGGTCTTCACGATTCCTCCCAGTGTGGTCGTGGTGGTGTTGCGCTACGGACAGCTAGTCCGATGAGGCCGTGCGGGCCACGCACTCGGGCCCGACCCGTCGCGCCAGTCGCACCTGGCGGCCTGTCTTCGCTAACAGCGTGGCTCCGGCGCCGATCCCAGCGCCGAGGACGCAGACGGCGACGAGAGCAACGATGAAGTTGCGAACGCGAGATCGTCACTAGCCGACCCTATCTGTCCAGCGGCGCTGAGACGATCGGAGAGAGACGTGCGAAGTCTGGGGGAAGAAGGCAAGCTGCGCGACTGGCCGTGGCCGTGTACGCGCTCCTGTGACCGCTCCTGAGCAATCCTGACGTCTGCGAGGAGCAGAGCCAGCTCGACCTAACCCTCGATCACGGGACTCCGCTCAGCGTCGATCAAGGGACTCTGGGCGGCGCAAAAGGCTCAGCGCGCGCGAGGCTGGGATTCCGGAAGACGGGACTCCGAAGGGTCGCTGTGCGTGAGAGCGATGCTGGGCTCGCTGACCGGAAAAATCTTTTGATTCCGCGATGATTTTCCGCAGATTCTTGCGAGCCCCTCCTGGGTTTTCGATTCGTTACAAATCGCAATGGCAATCGCAATGGCAAACGATGTCGCGATGTTTGTTGGTAACTATTCAGGTGCCGATCCAGCGTTTGTAGGCGGCGAGGAGGCGGGAGGTGGTTGGGTCCGCGTCGACGTGGATGTCGAGTAGGGCGACCTCGTAGCGCTTGCCGTTGCGTTGGCAGGTGGCGATCAGCTCGCGGCGGTTGCCGGTGGTGGTGACGGAGACCACCTCGACGGTCTCGCCGACGATCGTGCCTGGGCACGGGAAGTTTGCGTCGTAGAAGGCGTCTTCGAATCCCATCAGCTGCTCCTCCTCGTCATGGCAGTCGACGGTGATCTCCTCGATCAGGGCGTCAAGCTCTGGGTCGGCCTGGCGGGCGGGGCTCATCTTCGTGTCTCCTTGTCGTGGCTGTCAGGCGGGGGGTCTGATGCGCTCCAGGGTCATCGTCCGAGAACGATCGCGTGCTACTCGGACGCGCCCTCTTAGCCGGGCGCGGGTTCGGGCAACCACGGCCGCCCGGCGCTCAGCTCCCCGAGCGCGGCGAGCGCCTCGATCCCGTTTGCGGGCGGTGGAGATGTAGCTGCGCACCGCGAGGAAGCGCTCGGCGCCCTCTGGGGTTCGAAAGCAGCCGGAGATCTTCTGCTGCAGCTTGACCATCCGGATGTCCTGCTCGGCCCGGTTGTTGGTGAACGGGACGCGGAAGTCGCGGGCGAAGCGCAGCGCCGCGTCGCGGTCGCGCTCGAGGCGCAAGAGCAAGTTGTGGGCCTTGGTCTTCTTGCCCGTGGCGGGAGGGTGCTCGGCGCGCCCGGAGGCGATGATCGCCTCGTATTGAACCTCGAGCCTCGCGAGCGCCTGCGGGTGAAGGCTCCGCGCGCCGGCCCCCCGGGCATCATCGACCTGCCCCTTGGCGTCCAAGAGCAGCTCGGCCATCGCGCAGGGCCAGCGGTGCCCGGCCTCGGCGGCGGCGATCAGCTCACGCAGGTGATGGCCGTTGCAGAGGGCGTGCAGCGCGTCCTCGTAGTTGCGATAGGGCGACCAGCCGTCGTGCACGGCGACGCCCCTGAAGTCGGGCAGCACGCCGGCGTCCTCGATCGCCTCGCCGCCGCGGCGGCGGTGGGCCACGTAGCGGGTCAGCTTCTCGGTCGATTGGCTGTGCACCCAGCCGAGCCGCTCGGCGATCCGGGCGCCGGTCTCGTCGAAGTGGACCACCGGGGCCGAGACGAGCAGCTCGCGCAGCCGCTCGTCGAAGCCCGAGAGTCCTGCGGCCGCGGCCTCCACCCAGCTCTGAAGCGTTCCGGTCGAGACCCTGGCGGCGGTGAGGTCGGCGAGCGCCTGGGCCGCACGGTCATACGGCAGGTGCTGGTAGACGCAGAGGTAGACGCCGAGCGCCCGCACCCCGGGCCCGTAGGAGGTCGGGGCGCCGACCCCGTCGGGGAAGGCGGCGGCCGTGGTCCGCCCGCAGCCGCAGCGCCTCCTTTGCGCCACGTGCTCGATCACTCGCAAGAGCTTGCCCTCGGGCAGGTCGAAGACCTGGCGGGACTCGCCGCCTTCAAGCCGCTCGGCGGCGGCGAGCGAGCCGCCGCAGCCATCGCAGCACTCGGGCTGATGCTCGACCCGCTCGTCGGGAACAGCGACCGGCTCAAGCCGCGCCCCATCGTGACCCTCCTGGCCTCCCTGCTTGCGACCCGAGGGGCGGCGCAGGCTGCGCTTCTTCGGCGACGGCTTGCCATAGCCGTCGGAGGACGGCGGCTTGGAGGAGTTGCGCGAGCTCTGCCCGAGGCGCGCCATGAGCTCTGCGATCTGGGCATCCTGCTCGTCGATCCGGGCCTCGAGCCGGGCGATCACCGCGGCCACCGCATCCGCGCCCCCGGCGAGAAGAGACTGGACTTCTGCCCGCTCCACGCACGACAACTTCCCTGCAGACCTGCCGAATCCTTGTTATGTCAACCGTGCCTCGCCCGCCCCTGCGGCCCGGAGGTTCACGAACCTGAATAGTTACGTTTGTTGTTTGCGATTGGTCGGATGGTTGACGGTCAAGCAATGGCAGTCGCGATCAAGCGCTGCGGACGCGCGTTGGCGACCAGTACAAGCGCTGACGCAGCGTTTCGCGTCTACGCGCCACCTACGCGACGACGCGCCGAGCAACGACGCCTGCTGAACACGAAACGGTCGATTCATGAACGCCGCGCAGCTCAGCGGCCTGCGGCCAGCTCGAGTGGGGATCGCGTCGATGGGTCACGCAGCGTGCTCCTCGACGACCTGGGCGTTGATCGCCTCGTCGGTCCTCTTGAGAACTCCGAGCCGCTCCAAAATCGCGATGTTCTCGTCTACCGAGCGCACCTCTTTAATCTCAGTTGGTCTGTCCCTGAGCAGCTGTGCTTTCTCGACGCTGATGCCCATTGCCTGCGCTAGAGCGAGCGCGTTTTTCTTCGCCAAATGCTCAGGTTCGACCTGGTCGAGCTTTTTGATCGCTTCCTCGATGTAGCGGCTTTGCGCCTCGTCAGCCTGTAGAGCGCGTTCCATCGCGCGTCCGGCCATCTCCTCGCCGACGTCTCGCCCGAGTTCCTGGCGCACCATGTGATAGCGGCGCGGGAAGCACACGTCCCGCCACTTGCGCAAGGACTGCCGAGTGATCGAGATTCCCTCGGCTTTGAGCTGCTTGGAGGTCTGAGTCAGCTCGCCGCCGCTGAGCGCCAGGAGGCGCAACGCCAGGTCGACTTCGGCTTCGGTGTGGCGCAGCGTGGCGCCGCGCTCAGTTACCGCCTGCGTGGAGGGAGTGGCGACGATCGCGCTCTCTGTCACAACCGATTCATTGTCCTGGTCGAAGCGGTCAAGTTTTCGGGCGCGCGGCGACTCAAAGGTTTGAATCGGGCGGTAACTTCGCCGATTTCCGTCCAATGCAGCTGACGCGAACTAATTCGCCCGTCACCACGCTCGAGGATCAACGCCGAAACGACGCTGTGCCTCCTCTGCCCACCGATCTACGTCCTTCGCGCGACCTTCCCATTCGAGGTAGTCGACATAGCTCTGCTGGGCGGATTGTTTGCTCGCGTCGTTGGGCCAGACGCGGAACTCTTGATCGACGTGTGCCAGGTAAAGCTTCTCTTCAAAGCGCCTCTGGAGAAAGCGCCGACCTCCGACAGCCGCTACCAAGACCAGAGCTGAGGCGCCGTATGCCGCAGCTGTTGCCGCACCACTCCAACATGTTTGCCATGCCGCGACGGCTTGCCCGATAAAGCCGACAATCAACAGCAATGCCCCTGCCTGAGAATCTGCGACATCCCGGGCTCTTGCAACGTCCCGAGTGATGTTGGTGTCTCGAGGATAAAGAGCGGCCGGCTGCTCCCGTGCATACAGCTTCGCGGGCTGAAACGCGATGCCCTTGCATAAGAGAAGGGCCCCCGCGGCGCTCACGACGACGGCAACGATCTCGACGTTGTTGTGCATTGCTTCAGCCTAGGTTGTCGGCTCCCGAGCTCCGCTCTGCCTAGCCGGGCGTCGCGTTGAGCTCCCTGGGGACCAGTTCAGTGCTAGAAAGCTGGGCATGAGCACGGCAGGATGGATCGTCGCTGGTTATGCCGCGGTCGTCTCGTCGGCCTCCCTGGCGTGGCAGGTGTGGTCGTGGCTGCTGGCTCGCAAGAACCGGCTGACGATGACTTGCAGCGAGAAGCCGGGATTGACGTGTATGCGCCGATCTCCGGGTGGGTACGCCTCGCAATAGGCGAGACAGTCAAGTCCAGCCGAGGATCACGCGCACGCGGGATTGAGGCGTTTAGGTGGGAGTTGGCGTCGAGCTAATGCCAAGCGCAGCTCCCTCTTTTCGTTTCCGGAGCCGCCACATTCCCGAATTCCCAAACTCCCGAGCATCGCTGTCGGATTCTGGCTCCTGTGTTACCCTAGGTGACAGACAACGCAATCGCCCCCCACACTGCGCAAACAGCTGGGGGGCATGGATCACAGGAGATACCCCTATGACCAAGAGCGAGATTACCGCGCAGCGCGTCATTGACCGGCTGTGCGTTCCTGAGGGACACAAGGCGTCGTCGTGGGCGACTGAGCGTTGCGACGATCACATGCTCCATGCTGGATTTATTCCCAGTGGCGACGGCTATGAATTCGTTGCAGCGCTGGGCGCGTTCGAGGCGGGAGGGCCGATCAAGCTCCTGCCAGACGGTGGCGAGTTCCCGTACTCGTTCTCGCTCTCTGCCGACGCTGAGCGGGCGATGATCGACTACTGCGAGGGAGACCTCGCGGTGCGTGTCTTCGACTCTGAGGAGGCGTACAGGGCCGCGTTGGACGTCTACGCGGGTATTGCGCAGGAGGTGGTCTAAATGCGCGACGCACGTGGTCAGCTGGCACTGATCGACGAGGACGTCGACGGTGGCTTCAATGTTCTCGACACGCGAAACGGAGAGCCGATCGCGTGGCGGTTCTATGTCGGCGACGCTGCGACTGTCGCAGCTCGGTTGAACGCGAGCTATCCGGCTGTGGCGCCAGCGCGAGATACGCTGGTGTTCGAGGTCGCAATGGAGCGGATCGCTGGGAAGGCGGCTCCGTCGCTCGCCCAGTTGGACTGGCGCGGCATGATCCCCGACGGCATCGACGACCGTCCCGCCCTGTGGAAGCCGCGGGTGGTCTGAGTGAACCTCGCCAGCGTGCATGAGGAGGACATCGTGCTCTGCGACGTTCGCGGAGATCGCTTCTACGCGCTCGCGAAGAGCGAAACGCAGAGCGACGGAAGCAGGAGAGGGATCAAGGTCGATTCGCTTACGGGGCGACCGATCCCAGCTCGCTTCGTGACTGCTCGCCAGGTGGTCGGTCACTGGCGGCGCTCGAAGGCATCGAATGCCTGAGCGGTTCGACTTGGCGCAGCCTTCGGGTTGCGCCTGGTCGAGCCGCAAGGCCCGTGAGGACGACGAAAGGAGTGCAGATGGTGGCGACAGACATGCACCCGAACCGCAACGCTGATTGCGTCCCAAGTGAGCGAGCCGAGCCCGGTAGCCGGAATCTGAGAACTTGCGAGGGAGGTCACGATGCCCAGCGCTGACGAGATACGCGCGGGACTCGCCAAGGCGGCTCAGGAGCGCGCAGACGCGGCTCAGCGGCACACTCGCGCGACGGCGGACCTACGACATTGGCTGCGCGCAGCTCGGGATAACGATGGACTGTCGATGAGCGAAGCCGCGAAACTCGGCGGGGTCTCGCGAAAGACGGCCTACGCGCTCTTGGACGACGATTCGTGACAGCGTCACCTTCAGACCGATTCGATCACAAAGCGCCCCCGCGCTGGTGGAACAGCCGGGGGCATGACACAGGAGGGTTAGCTCCCATGCAAGTTCTAGGCTACTGGTGACTGTTCAGGTCCCCGATGCCCTCAGGACGCAGCGGCGTCGGGAAGCCAAGGGTCCCGCTCGGCCAAGCGGGTGAGAACATCGAGGACGTCCTGGCCTTGCTTGGCAGCGGTACTGAGATAGGAGCGCAGGGCGAGGAACCCCTCGGCACCTGAGATCGTCCGCCAGCAGCCTGAGATCTTCTGCTGGAGCTTGATCATGCGCAGATCACGCTCGGCCTGGTTGTTGTCGAACGGGACACCGAAGTCGTGGGCGAAGCGCAGCACCTCCTCGCGGTGCTGGTCGAGCCGGCGGTGCAGGTTGGCGGTCTTGGAGCGGCCGATGGGCCCTCGCCTGCCGGTGCGCTTGGTGGGCGGCGGGTTCTGTTCGTGCCCGCGGGCGATGACCTGCTCGTAGCGCTTCTCGAAGGCCTCGAGAACCCGGGCGTCAAGCGCGGTGGCGCCGGCGGCTCGGGCTAGGTCGACCGCGCCCTTGACCGCGCGCAGCAAGGAGTCCATCTCCTTGGCCCAGGTCTGGGTCTCGGGGTTGCGCTCAATCGCCCCCACCAGCTCGCGCAGGTGGTGGACGTTGCACAGGGCGTGGGTGGCATCCTCATAGTTTCGGTAGGTCGCCCAGCCGTCGTGGACAGCGACACCCTTAAAGGGCCTGAGCACGCCCAGATGGTCGATCCCCTCTTCCCCGCGCCGCTCGTGCAGCCGGTAGAGGGTGAGGCGCCCGGTGGAAGCCGAGTGCACCCAACGCAGGGCGCCCTCGGCGCGGGCGCCGGTCTCGTCGAAGTGGGTGACCGCGGAGCCGATCAGTCGGTCACGGATGAGGACCTCGAACTCCTCAAGGTCCTCACCGCCGCGCTCGACAATCGCCTGCAGGGTTCCGGTCGAGACCGGCGTCCCGAGCCAGTCGGCCAGGAGTCGCGCTGCGCGCTGGTAGGGCAGATGCTGAAAGCAGATCAAATAGATCGCCAGCGCCCGCAGCTCCGGCCCGTACTGGGCCGGAGCGCTCAGACCTTGGGGAAAGGGAGCGGCGCTCGTGGCCCCGCAGCTACAGCGCCGGCGCTGGGCGCGGTGCTCGGTGACGTGAAGAGCCACCGCAGGCAGGTCGAACACCTGCCGTGCCTCCTCGCTCAGGACCTCGGCGCCATCAAGGTCTCCGCCGCAGGCAAAGCAACGCTCCGGCACGTGCACGATCACTTCGTCGGGGTGCTCGACCTGCTTCAAGTAGCGGCCTGGGTGACCGGGCTGCCCGCCGGGCTTTCGGCCCGAGGGGCGCCGCAGGCTCTTGGGAGCGGGCTTTTCATAGCCGTCTGAGGACGGCGGCTTGGAGGAGTTGCGTGAGTTCTGGCCAAGCCGCCCTCGCAGCTCGCCGATCTCGGCTCGCAACTTGGTTATTTCCCCGCGCAGCTCGCCGATCAGCGTC
The DNA here is from genome assembly GCA_963743285.1 of uncultured Solirubrobacterales bacterium. Classification (GTDB taxonomy): domain Bacteria; phylum Actinomycetota; class Thermoleophilia; order Solirubrobacterales; family 70-9; genus CAVUPF01. The sequence goes on along the minus strand of CAVUPF010000004.1, from coordinate 361,693 downwards.
GCCTGGGAGGCAACAAGGGCCTCGAGTTCCTCATATGACGGGCGCTGCGCAGGCACATGGGGAGGTTCGCGCCCAGAGTTATGTCACCTGCCGGGGACCTGAACAGTCACGGCTACTGCCGGGTTTCGACCGACGAGCAAGCAGACTCCGGCGCTGGGTTGGAAGCGCAGCGTCACTCAATAAACGCCGAGTGCGATCGACGGGGTTGGGATCTCGTCGAGATGGTCGAGGACGCCGGTTGCTCGGCGCGCAACCTCAAGCGCCCTGGCATCCAAGCCGCGCTCGAGCGGCTGATGCGCGGCGAGGCTAACGGCCTGGTCGTCGCCAAGCTCGATCGCCTGAGCAGGTCGATGCTCGACTTCACGGCGTTGATGGCCGACGCGCAGAAGCAGGGATGGGCGCTCGTCGCTCTCGATTGCCCGGTGGACACGACAACTCCAGCCGGCGAGGCGATGGCAAGCGTCCTCAGTGTGTTCTCGCAGTTCGAGCGCCGGTTGATCGGCCAGCGGACCAAGGAAGCTCTGGCGGTAAAGCGGGCCGAAGGCGTGCGGCTCGGTCGCCCGCGCCAGACACCGGACGCGATCGTCGAGCGGATCATTGCCGAGCGCCAAGGGAAGGCCACGCTGCGAGCGATCGCCGACGGCCTGAATCGCGACAACGTGCCGACCGTGCGCGGGGGAACCCGCTGGTGGCCGACGACCGTGAGGGCTGTGCTCGGGTCGGTCGCCTACGAGGCTGAGTTGACATCAGCCTGAGTGGTGGGACGTAGCTCTCTTTGGCCTTCGAGGGGCCGCGCCTGTTGGGAGTGAGGGGCCAAACCCTCCAACACATAGAGAGCGCGGCTGGTGAGTTGCGCGATCTCCTTGACCTTCGTGCGCATCACGTGGTCGAAGTGAATCGGACGCGGTGCGCCTTCCCTCATGATCCCAAAGCGACGCACCGGGAGGGCGCTCAAGGTGTTCTCAAAATCCTCGATCCGGGCGAAGGAATGGGCGACTCTCTCAACGTCGTCAGGCGGAAGGTGGACCGCGATCACCGGCCCATGTGTATGCCACGCAGCCGTCGGCAGCCTGTAGAAGACGTGCCACTCGCCGTCTTCTTGGGGCTAACTTCCCTCTCCCGCCGCTGATTCCGGGGATTCGGAACATCGGAGCGAGCCCTTAGTGCTTCCGACCCTGCGCCGGGCGGTTCTGCCACCAGTGCTGAAGCACCTGGCGGATCAGGGAGGGGGGGTAGGTCTTACCGAGTGCCGTTTCGGCTTGTGCCTGGTAAGCGTTGAAGTTGTTGGCTTGACCGCTCCCCTTGGCTTCAGAAACCATCTTCGGGATCTCGGCCCTGATGCTCGGAATCTGCTGCTGAAGACTCTTTTCGGAGGAAGAGGTTTTCGGATGGTGGTAATGGTAGAAATAGGCCTGTGCTTTGACGGTATCCGCGTTTGCCACGGTGGCATAGTCGGTCCGGTTCTTTTCGGCTTCGCGTGCACTTTTGCGTTCGTCGGCATGTTCTTTCTGAGCCGTCTCTCCCTGTTTGGCCCCGAGTGCCCCCTTACCAAGCAGGAACTTCTGCTCGCCGCCGCGCAGCGCAAGGACGTTCTTGACGTCTTTGGCGCCCTTTTCGCTCTTGGCTTCCGCCAGTTTGTCGAGCACCGTCTGGATGTTGGCGTTGTAGGACTGATCGGATTCGGCGGTGCGCCCGACGATGTCGTTGGCGATGTTGCCGACCGCGGTCCCTCCCTGCATCGCGGCAGAGTTCGCCATCCCGGCGCCCATCGCACCGTAGCTGGACGCCTGCTGCGCGGCGAACTGCTGGGCAGCCTGAGAGTCGGCGTTCTGCTGGGCGTCCTGGGAGGCGACGGCCTGGGTCAGCGCCTGCTGGGCGCCTCCGTTGCCGATCGGAGCCCCACGGGCCGCAAGTTGCTGGGTGAGGCCCCCCAACGCGCCGCTCTGCATCGAGGCGAGGCTCTGAGAGCCGTTCTGAGCGATCTGGCTCGACTGCTGATTGAGCATGTTGCCGAGCGCCTGCTCGTGGGCCATGTTCTGCGCCTCGGATTCGGCGATGTTCTTGTAGACGCCGGAGACTCCCGCAGTCGTCATTTTGCCGAGCTTCTCGAGGCCGGTGTCCTCCGCGCCGCGTTCCTGACCGAGCTGGGAGGCGACCTGACGGTAGCCCTGGATCTCGGGACGCGTTTCGAGCTGCGTCAGAGCGCCGGCAGCTTTGTCGATCTGCCTGCCTGAGAGGGCCTGGTTGGTTTGCAGGCCGTTGAGGAGCGCCATCGGGTGCGGCGCAGGACGAGCCGCTGGGTGCGGCGCGCGTGGGGCCACCTTCGCCACCTTCGCTTTGGGCTGTCTCACGCCAGCACCGAACGGGGAGCCACCGCGCTGGCCTCGAGGCTTCGGGCCCCCAGCGCCACGAGCGGCAGCTATGGCATTCCCGAGCCTTGGAGCGGAAGGAGACGCGATCACCCTCCCGATTTTGACGCACCACTCGGCAGGTTTTAAAGCCACTGGGACCTCGAATGCTCGGGGGAGGCCGCAGTTCGCGCGAGATGTTCTCACTGTGTTCTCAGTTGGGCGAAATGGCCTTACATTCCTCGGGCTCTATAAAGCCAAAAGCCCCGCTTAAGCGGGGCTTTCTGTCGATGCCGGAGGCAGGACTCGAACCTCCGACACGCGGATTATGATTCCGCTGCTCTAACCAGCTGAGCTACTCCGGCGGGGGACGGTGATGGTAGCGACGGCGAGTGGGTGGCTGGTGCTGCGATTCTTGGGCAATGCAGCGTGGTTCCGGGCGAGCGCCGAAGACGGGATGGTCGGCAATGCGGCCAGTCTTTGTGGCGTCCCTGCTTGCCGCTGACGCGTTTGTGGTCGCGACTCTCGCAATCGCTCGGCCGCGGGGTTGGTTGCCGCCATGCATCGCCTTCGGGTCCATCCTCGTCGGGCTGGTCGTCTTCGAGACGTGGTCGGTGCGGCACCGGCACGACGACGACTGACGCTGCGAGCGTTATGGGGTACGACGGACGCAATGAAAAGGCGTGCCGGGTCGGCTGTGGCCTGGGTCCGCAGGCCCGCAGCGGACCGGTCGCACCGGCCGCAGGCGTCGCTGGTTAGGGTTGATCTCAAAGTGAGCATGGAGCTCGACAAGGCGGTGGGAGCGGTGGTCCGGGACTGCCTGGGAGTATCACCAGGGGAGGAGGTGCTGGTTGTCTGCAACCCGGCGACCGAGTCTCTTGGCGCCCTAATGCGGAACGAGGCACAAAGGGCGGGTGCGGACGCGGTCCTGGCCGTGATCGCCGAGCGCGATTCGCACGCCGCCGAGCCTCCTGGGCCGGTCGCGGCGGCTATGGTCGCCGCTGACGCCGTCCTCGCTCCGACCGTCCAGTCGCTCTCCCACACCGCCGCCCGCAAGTCGGCCAGCGAGGCGGGCGTTCGCATCGCCACGTTGCCCGGGGTAACCGAGGAGATGCTCGCCCGGGTGATGAGCGCCGACATGGTCGAGCTACGCCGCCGGGGCGCTGCGGTTGCCGACGCCCTTAGCCGAGGCAGTGAGGCCCGGGTCACCTGCCCCCGCGGCAGTGATTTGCGGCTCGGGCTCGAGGGTCGCCGGGCGATCCCCGACGCTGGTGAGCTAACCGTCCCCGGCGCCTTTGGAAACCTGCCCTGCGGCGAGGGATTCGTCGCGCCCGTGGAGGGGACCGGGGAGGGGACGCTGGTCGTCGACGGGTCAATCTCCGGAGTTGGGCGGGTCGAGGCGCCGGTCACGCTAACCGTACGTAGCGGCCATCTGACCGAATCCACCGGCACGGCCGGCGCTACTCTGCTGGAGCTGCTAGGTGCCCATGGGCCGGACGGGACCAACGTCGCCGAGTTGGGGATCGGCACCAACGAGAAGGCGATCCTCACCGGCAACATCCTCGAGGACGAGAAGATCCTCGGAACTGCCCACGTCGCCTTTGGCGCCTCGGCGGCGATTGGCGGCACGGTCCAGGTCCCGATCCATCTTGACTGCGTAGTGCTCGAGCCGACCGTGGAAATCGACGGCGAGGCGATCCTCCGCGGCGGAGAGCTGCTCCTCTGAGATGGTGCTGCTCGGCGTCCCCAACGTCTCCGAGGGGAGCGATGCCGGGCCGATCGCCGACCTGGAGGCCGCTTTCTCTCGCGGCGCGACCCTGCTCGACCGCCACTCCGATGCCGATCACAACCGCACCGTCTTCACGCTCTCTGGGAGCCCAGGGCCGCTGCTCGATGCGCTCGTCTGGGGCGCTGAGGAGGCGATCGAGAAGATCGACATGAGCGCGCACGAGGGCGTCCACCCGGCGATCGGGGCGCTCGACGTCTGCCCTGTCGTCTGGATCGACCCCGCCGAGCGCGGCTCCGCCCGTACCGAGGCGGTCGAGGTTGCCGACCAGATCGGTGGGCTCGGCGTCCCGGTCTTCTTCTACGGCGAGCTGGCGAGCAGTCCTGAGCGCGCCGAGCGCGCCTACTTCCGCAACGGCGGCCTGCCCGAGCTGTGGCGGCGGATGGAGGCCGGTGAGCTGCGGCCAGACCGCGGCCCACACCTACCCCATCGCACCGCCGGCGCCACGCTTATCACCGCCCGCCCGCCGCTCGCGGCCTTCAACGTCGTGCTGGATAGCCGCGATGTCGAGGTTGCCCGCGCCGTTGCCGCGGGGCTGCGTGAGTCGGGTGGCGGCCTGGTCGGTGTCAGGGCGATGGGTTTCTCGCTTTCCAGCGGCTCGGCCCAAGTCTCGACCAACGTCCACGACCCGCTCGCGGTGCCGCTGGCGAGGGTCGTCGAGCGGGTGCGTGACTTGGCCGGGCCGCTCGGTGCCCGCCCGGTTGAGGCCGAGCTGGTCGGTCTGGCTCCCGAGGCGGCGCTGTCCGGCTATCCCGAGGATGTGCCAATCCGTGGCTTCGACCCTGGCCGCCAGGTGATCGAGCGACGGCTCGCGACCTCAACCGATTAGATTCAACTGGCTCATGGCCCAGACCAGGAAGAAGCGCCGCCGCAAGCACCGTGGCACCCAGGGCGGCCGGATCGACACCAACCGCCGCACCGCCCGCCCACGCAGCCGCGAGGAGGCAAAAGCCCGCGCCCGCGCCTCCCGCAAGCCCGGCCCGAAGGCGGACCTGCCACCGACCTGGCGCGGGGCGGCCATCCGCGGCGTCTTCGCCGGGGCTATCTTCACCGCCCTCCTCTTCGTGATCTTCAGCCGCCCCCTCGGCGCTTCACTAGCCCTCGGCGCCTTCATGCTCGTCTTCTACATCCCGGCCGGCTATTACATAGACATGACTCTGTGGCGGCGGCGGGAGCGGGCGCGGATCCGCGCCCGGGAGGATTCGTGAGTCTCGATGTCAGCATGCTCACGGTTGGCCCGATCGCCGAGAACTGCTTCGCCGTGCGCTCCAAGGGCTCCGATCGGGCGCTGATCGTCGATCCCGGCGAAGAGCCGGAGCGGATCCTGGCGCTGGTCGAAGAGCTGGGCGTCTCGGTTGAGGCGATCCTCCTCACCCACTGTCACTTTGATCACATCGGCGCCGTCGCGCCGGTCGCCGCGGCGACCGGCGCCCCCGTCTACTGCCCGGCGATAGAGACGCCGATCCTCGCCGACATCATGGCCTTCGTCCCCTATGAGGGCTTCGGCCCCTATGAGAGCTACGAGGCCGACGAGCAGGTGAGCGGCGGCGAGGCACTCGAGCTGGCGGGGATGGAGGTGAACGTGATCTTCACCCCCGGCCACAGCCCCGGCCACGTCACCTATTCGGTGGGCGGCGAGGACGCAATCTTCTCCGGCGACGTGCTCTTCCAGGGATCGGTCGGGAGGGTCGACCTGCCCGGTGGCGACTGGGGGACCCTGCTCGGGTCGATCCGCACCCTGACCGAGTCCCACCCCGACCGGACAGCGGTCTACCCCGGCCACATGGGGACGACGACGCTGGGCGCCGAGCGTGCGACCAACCCCTTCCTGGCCGAGCTGGCGCGATAGCCGCTCGCCGCAGGTAAGGTCGCGGCCAGCATGGCCAGCAAGTACCAGGCGCCCCGCGGGACCTTCGACGTGCTGCCCGAGCAGGCGCATGTTCGGGCGCGAATCGAGCGCACCGCCGCGGCGATCTTCGCTCGCGCCGGCTATGAGCCGATCGCCACGCCCACCTTCGAGGACACTGAGCTGTTCGAGCGGGGGGTCGGGCGCTCCACCGACATCGTCCGCAAGGAGATGTTCACCTTCGAGGACAAAGGCGGCCGCAGCATCACCCTGCGCCCGGAGGGCACGGCGCCGATCTGTCGAGCTTACCTCGAGCACGGCATGCACAAGCTGGCGCAGCCGGTCAAGCTCTCCTACCTTGGTCCATTCTTCCGCCACGAGCGCCCTCAGGCCGGGCGCTACCGCCAGTTCCACCAGCTCGGCATCGAGGCGATCGGCACCGACTCTCCACTGGCCGACGCCGAGGCGATCATGCTGCTCGCCGACCTGCTCGCCGAGCTGGGGGTGCCGGAGGTGCAGTTGCGGCTGGGCAGCCTTGGCTCACTGGAGTCGCGGCGCGCCTACCTGGAGGAGCTGAAAGCGCACCTGCGCGCCCACGAGGGCGAGCTGTCCAGGGACGTACGCGAGCGGATCGACGCCAACCCGCTGCGTGCCTTTGACTCCAATGACGAGGGGACGCGGGCGGCGATGGCGAGCGCGCCGACGATCGTCGCGGGCCTGGAGGGAGAAGACGCCGAGCACTTTGCCGAGGTGCTGGCGCTGCTCGACGCGGCGGGGATCGCCTATGAGGTCGATCCCACCCTGGTGCGCGGCCTTGACTACTACACGCAAACGATCTTCTCCTTCGTCTGCACGGGCCTCGGTGCTCAGTCGGAGATTGGCGGCGGTGGCCGCTATGACGCACTGATCGAGCAGCTGGGCGGGCCTCCGACCCCGGCGGTCGGCTGGGCGGCCGGGATCGAGCGCATCCTGCTGGCGCTCGATGAGGACGGCGAGCCGACCGGGCGCGACGTCTTCATCGCGGTCGCCGAGGATCGGGACAGGCCGCAGGCGATGACGCTGGCAAACGAGCTGCGGCGGGCCGGGCTGTCGGCCGAGCTGGACCTCGCCGGCCGCAGCCTCAGGGGCCAGCTCAAACACGCCGATCGGATCGACGCCCGGCGCGCCTTGATCCTCGAGGCCGACGGATCGGCGCAACTGCGCGACATGGAGACAGGCGAGCAGCGCTCGGTTGACAGCGCGAAGCTGATTGACGAGATCGCCGGAGGCGAAGCGTGAGCGAGGCGCCGGCGCTGCGCGCCAACCGCTACCGCGACACTTGGTGCGGGCAGGTACTCGGGGACCGGGTTGACTCGGAGGTGCGGATCGCGGGCTGGGTCCACCGCCGCCGCGACCACGGCGGGCTGATCTTCATCGATCTGCGCGATCGCACCGGCCTGGTCCAGCTCGTCTTTAACCCCGACTCCTCCGGCGATGCCTTCGAACTGGCTCACAGCTTGCGCGCCGAGGACGTGCTTAGCGCAGTCGGGACGGTGGTGCGGCGCTCCGAGGACACGATCAACCGGGAGCTCGCGACTGGCGAGTTCGAGTTGAAGGTGAGAGTCGCCGAGCTGCTCGCCGACGCCGCGACGCCGCCCTTCCAGATCGAGGGCTTTGCGGGGGAGACCGGGGAGGACGCGCGGCTCCGCTACCGCTACCTCGACCTGCGCCGCGAGCAGATGCGCGACGCGCTGATCTTGCGCCACCGGGTAACAGCGGCGATGCGCGAGTTCCTCGACGGCGAGGGCTTCGTCGATGTCGAGACGCCGGTGCTGACGCGGTCGACCCCGGAGGGCGCCCGCGACTTCCTCGTCCCCAGCCGCCTTCAGCCAGGTTCCTTCTACGCGCTGCCGCAGTCGCCACAGCTCTTCAAGCAGCTCCTGATGGTTGCCGGCTTCGAGCGCTATTACCAGATCGCCCGCTGCTTTCGCGACGAGGATCTGCGCGCCGATCGTCAGCCCGACTTCACCCAGCTCGACATCGAGATGTCGTTCGTCGAGGTCGGCGACGTGATCGAGGTGAGCGAGCGGCTGCTCGCGCACCTGTTCGAGCGGGTGGGGGGGCCGTCGCTTGAGCTGCCGATGAAGCGGCTTACCTACGACGAGGCGATCTCGCGCTTCGGCACCGATCGCCCCGACACCCGCTTCGGCCTCGAGCTGGTCGACTTAGAGGACGCCCTAGCCGCAACCGAGTTCAAAGTCTTCCGCGGGGCGATCGACTCCGGTGGCGCCGTCCGCGGCCTCAACGTCGGCAGGCGCGAGATGACCCGCTCCGCCCTGGACGGCCTCATCTCCCGCGCCCAGGAGCTGGGGGCGAAGGGCCTCGTCTGGGCTTTCCGCGAGGGAGGCGGATGGCGCTCGCCGACCGCCAAGTTCCTCTCTGCTCCGGAGCTGGTGGCATTGAACGAGCGGCTGGGCGCCGAGGAGGGCGATCTGCTGCTCCTCATCGCCGATCGGCCCAAGGTCGCGAATGCGGTCCTCTCCCAGCTTCGCCTCGACCTGGCGGCCGAGTTCGACCTCGTCCCGGAGGGGTCAAACGAGTTGCTATGGATCGTCGACTGGCCTCTGATGGAGGAAAATGAGGAGGGTGGGTGGCGCCCTCTGCATCATCCTTTTACCTCGCCCGCCGGTGACTTCGACCCGGCCGACCCGAGCGGGGCGCGCGCCCTCGCCTACGACGTGATCTGGAACGGGCAGGAGATGGGCGGCGGCTCGATTCGGATCAGCGATGCCGCGCTTCAGGCACAGGTCTTCGCTGCGCTTGGGATCGACGCTGCCGAGGCGGAGGCGCGCTTCGGCTTCCTGCTCGAGGCGCTGCGCTACGGCGCCCCGCCCCACGGCGGGATCGCCTATGGGATCGACCGCATCGTCCAGCGCCTCGCCGGCGCCGAGTCGATTCGCGACGTGATCGCCTTTCCCAAGACCGCCTCTGGCGCTGACGCGCTGACCGGCGCCCCGGCTCCGGTCGATGAGGCTCAGCTGCGCGAGGTCGGCCTCCAACTCCGCGCCAGACGCCCCACGGAGCAGCGATAGCGGTGGCCTTGCGGGACTGGCTTCCACGATCCTGGCGTCCCGCCCCCGGTCCCGGCCAGACTCCGGTCCATGTCGATGACCCGACCTTTGACAGCTGGGAGGTCGTGCGTGACTTCGGCGAGGTGCGGACGGCGCGCGCCTGGCACCAGGCGCTGGTCGAGGCCGGCATCGAGGCGGTCCTCACCGCCGACTGGCCGCTCGATCGCTTCGGTCGCGGCGACATCGCCCTGCGGGTGCCGCCGGATCGCTGGAGCGAGGCCGAGCTGCTGCTCTCCAACCTGGACTGAAAGGCGATCGCCGCGCTGCCCGGGCACTGCTACGGTTGAGCCGAGGCTCGAGCCCGTTCGCGAGCCGTCTCACCGTTTGACCCAACACAAACGGCGCGGGAGCCGAAGTCCTCCCTCCCCTCGGGGTTGGGGGCAGGCTCCCACCTTCACTTGAAGGGATCAAAGCCAGAGGCGGCAACGGTGGGCTGGGGCCTCGCTTTGCGCTCTACTCTTCTTGGCGAATGAGCCGAGAACTCTTCGAGCAGTACCTGAGCGACCGGAGCCGGCTGGGGCCGGCGTTCGAGGGCGCCTTCACCGGGGCAGCCGGGGGAGCTGCCTGTGGCGACCTGGCGCGGATCTCGCTGGCACTGGACGGCGGCGCGATCGCGGATGCGACCTTCGACGCGGAGGGATGCGGCGCGATGCGGGCCGCGACGGCAGCGGCCGTCGACCTAGTGTGCGGCAAGAGCATCCTCGATGCCGCGCGGGTCGGCAGCGATGAGGTCGACGCGGCGATCGGCGGGCTTACCCCGTCGAAGCTCCACGCGGCCCAGCTCGCGGCCGACGCTCTGCACCGGGCGCTGGCGAGCGCCGCCGCATCGCCCGAGCGCCTGGCGGCGCCTGGCGAGCGGCGGGTGCTCGTCGCGATGTCGGGCGGCGTCGACAGTGCTGTCGCTGCGCTTTTGGAGCGAGAGCACGGGGCGGAGGTGGTCGGCGTGACGGTGAAGCTCTGGGCTGACCCTGAGACCGACGGCGCCAAGGCCTGCTGCTCCCCGGAGGCGGTGCTCGGCGCCCGCGGGCTCGCCCACTCGCTCGACATCCCCCACCTCACCCTCGACCTCGAGGAGGAGTTCCGTCGCCGTGTCGTCGGCGAGTTCGTCTCCGGCTATGCGGCCGGGAGCACGCCGAACCCCTGCATCATCTGCAACGGTGAGGTACGGATCGCGGCGATGATCGACTTGGCGGAGCGGCTCGGTGCCACCCACCTCATCACCGGCCACTACGCGCGGATCGTCGACGACGGGGATGGGCCGCTGCTCGCGGCGGCGGTCGACGAGGCCAAGGACCAGAGCTACATGCTGGCCGCGCTGCCGCCAGATCTGCTTGGACGCCTGCACTTTCCGCTCACCGAGCTGACCAAGCCCGAAGTGCGGGAGATCGCCGCCCGCCACGGCTTGGCGGTGGCCCACAAGCCGGAGAGCCAGGACCTCTGCTTCCTCGCCGGGCAGGGCAAGCGGCGCTTTCTGCGCCGCCACGGCGGTCTGGGTGAGCGCGAGGGCGCTCTGCTCGATCGCTCCGGGCGCGAGATAGGCCGCCACTACGGCCACCACAACTTCACGGTCGGACAGCGCCGCGGGATCAGGGTCTCCGCTCCCGAGCCGCTCTACGTTCTCGCCACCGATGCCGCGTCCAACACGGTCACGGTTGGCACCCGCGAGGAGTTGGCGACACGGAGGGTCCGAATCCGCGACGCCGTCTTGCACCGCGACGGCGCCAGCGTCGACGCGGTCAAGCTCCGCTACCACACTCGCCCTCTTCCGGCCGCGGTACCGGCCGTGCCGAGCGGCCCTCACGCGAGGCTCGACCTCGAGCTCTCCGAGGCCTTCGCCGGCGCCTCTCCGGGCCAGACGGCGGTATTGCTCGCCGGCGAGGCAATCGTCGGTTACGGCACCGTCACCGCGCCGACCTGACGCCGCTTCGACCGCGGGCGGTCGTGACTTAGGCTCTCCCCTTCATGAAGGCCCAGGAGATCCGCGACACCTATCTCTCCTTCTTTAAGGAGCGCGGCCACAAGATCGTGCCCTCGGCCTCTCTGGTGCCCGCCGCACATGACCCCTCGGTGCTGTTGACCACAGCCGGGATGCAGCCATTTAAGCCCTACTTCCTCGGCCGCGAGGAGCCTCCCGCCCGCCGCCTCGCCGACGTGCAGAAATGCTTTCGCACCACCGACATCGAGGAGGTCGGGAACACCGCCCGCCACCTCACTTTCTTCGAGATGCTCGGCAACTGGAGCTTCGGCGATTACTTCAAGGCCGAGTCGATCCCCTGGGGTTGGGAGCTCTCGACGCAGGGCTTCGGCATGGACCCCGGGCGGATCTGGGTGACGGTCTTCGGCGGTGATGAGGAGCTGGGGCTTGGCCCCGATACCGAGGCGATCGAGATCTGGCGGGCGGTGGGCCTGCCCGACGAGCGGATCGTGCGGCTGGGCCGCGCCGACAACTTCTGGCAGGCGGGGCCGGTCGGCCCCTGCGGCCCCTGCTCGGAGCTCTACCTCGACCGCGGTGAGGCGTTCGGCGCCCCGGGCGAGCGCCCTGGCGAGGACACCGACCGCTTCCTCGAGTTCTGGAACCACGTCTTCATGACCTATGACCTTGCCGCGGACGGCGCCCTGTCCGAGCTGCCGATGCGCAATATCGACACCGGCATGGGGCTGGACCGGATGGCGGCGATCCTCCAGGACGTAGCTTCGGTCTTCGAGACCGACCTGCTGCGGCCGCTGGTCGGACTCGCCGAGGAGCTGTCGGGGCGCTCCTATGACGAGGGCGGTGCGGTTACCCGCGCGATGCGGATCGTCGCCGATCACTCGCGCGGCGCCGCCTTCCTGATCGCCGACGGTGTCGTTCCCTCCAACGAGGACCGCGGCTACATCCTGCGGCGGATCATGCGGCGGGCGATCCAGCAGGGGCGCACGCTGGGACTCTCCTCGCCCTGGTTGGGCCGTTTCGTCGAGCGCACGATCGAGATTATGGGAGAGGCATACCCCGAGCTGGTCGTCGAGCGCGAGGCGATCGCCCGCTGGGTCGGCGAGGAGGAGGAGAGCTTCGGCCGCACCCTGGAGCGGGGGACCGAGCTGCTCGAGCAACTGGTCGCCGAGGCTGAGGGGTCCGGCACTTCCTGGATCGACGCCGCCGATGCCTTCAAGCTGCACGACACCTACGGCTTCCCCTACGACCTGACCAAGGAGCTGCTCGGCGAGCGCGGGCTCTCGGTCGATGACGCCGGCTTCGAGGAGCTGATGGAGGAGCAGCGACAGCGGGCCCGGGTTGGTGCCGCCACCGCGCACGGCTCCGAGCACCGCCACGAGCGGGTGATCAGCTTCGCTGCCGCAGCGCCGCCGACTCGCTTCGTCGGATATGAGAGGTTGCGCGCCAGCACCGGGCTCGCCGCGGTCGAGGCAGACGATGGCCGGGCTCTGGTCAAGCTGGAGGAGAGCCCCTTTTACGCCGAGGGCGGCGGCCAGGTCGCCGACTCGGGCGTGCTGCGCTGGAGCGGGGGAGAGGCAAGGGTGCTCGACGTCTACCGGGTGGGCGCAGACCAGGCGCTTGAGGTCGAGCCCTTGAGCGGCCCGATGAAAGCCGGTGTCGCGGTCGAGGCCGAGGTCGACCGCGAGACCCGCCACGCGACGATGCGCAATCACACCGCAACCCACCTCCTGCACGCGGCACTGCGCGAGCAGCTCGGCTCCCACGTCCGTCAGGCCGGCTCCGCGGTGCGCCCCGACAAGCTGCGCTTCGACTTTACTCACGGCCAGGCGCTCGGCCCTGAGGCGGTGCGCGAGGTCGAGGACCGCGTCAACGAGTGGGTGAAGGCGAGCCGCCCGGTGCGCTGGCTCAACATGGAGCGGTCAGAGGCCGAGCGGTTGGGCGCGATGGCGCTGTTCGGCGAGAAATACGGCGAGTGGGTGCGGATGGTCGAAGTCGACGGCGTCTCGCGCGAGCTGTGCGGGGGCACCCATGTCGCCAACACGGCAGAGGTCGGCATCTTCAAGATCGTCTCCGAGGGCTCCAGCGCCGCCAACGTGCGGCGGATCGAGGCACTCAGCGGGCCCGCGGCGATCGACTGGTTCCGCGAGTGCGAGGCGCAGCTGCGCGAGACGGGCAAGCTGCTCGGCTCCCCGCAGGACCCGCTCGCCGCCGCCCGCCGCGCCGCGGAGCGCCTGAGCGAGGCGGGCAGGGGGAACCAGCAGGCCGAGAAGCAGCAACTCGCCGAGGAGGCGGACCGCCTTGCGGGAGAGGCGATCGAGGCCGGCGACCTCAAGCTGGTCACCGCCCGCGCGCCCCTGGCCGACCAAAGACAGCTTCTCGACCTCGCCAACCGGGTCCAGTCGAAGCTCGGGGCCGGCTCCGCGATCGCCCTCGGCGGCGCCGAGGGCGAGAAGGTTGGGCTCGTCGTCCTCCTCTCGAAGGAGGCGGTGGGGGCCGGGCTCTCGGCGGCGGCGGTGGTTCGCGAGGCGGCGGCGGTGATCGGTGGCGGCGGCGGCGGGCGCGACGACATGGCCCAGGCTGGAGGCAGGGACGCCGCCCGGCTCGAGGAGGCACTGGCGACGGCGCGGCGGGCGATCCAAGTGGGGATGGGCTAGGAGTGCGGGTTCTCGCCCTCGACCATGGCACGGCCCGGATCGGCTGCGCGATCTCCGACCCCAGCGGCACCCTGGCGACCCCGCTCCCGGTGATCGAGCCGCCGGAGCCGCACTCGGTGGCGGAGCTCGTCACTGAGCGCGGGGTCGAGCTGGTCGTCGTCGGGCTCCCACTCCACCTCAGCGGCGAGGAGGGCAGCCAGGCGGCGCTCAGCCGCGCCTTCTGCGGCGAGCTCGAAGCAGTCCTTGAGGTTCCGGTCGAGACCTACGACGAGCGGCTGACGACCCGGATGGCCGAGGCGAGTCGCCGCCAGGGAGCGAAAGCGCCCGCAGACTCCCTCGCCGCCGCCCACCTTCTCCAGGCCTACCTCGCGGGTCGGACAGCAGCCAGGGGCAGCGCGAATGACTGAGGACTGGCTCTTCGATAGCGCCCCCGCCGAGCCCAACGACAAGGAAGGTGCCGGGCGAGAGCTCCGCCGCCAGGAGCGCCAGAGGCGCCGTCGCCCCTCCGGGGGCGGGCGACGCGGCGGACGCCCGGTCCTCGCGGCCCTCGCAATCGGGGCGGGCGCCCTCGCGATCGTCGCGGCCGGGCTGGCGCTCTATCGGCACTTCAACCGCTCCAGCCCCGCCCCGGTCCTCCCGGCGGTGGGCACTGTGACGATTCCAGAGGGCTACAGCCGGCCTCAGGCCGCGCAGCTGGTCAAGCAAGACGGGCTGCGCGGCAGCTACGTGGCGGCGAGCGTGCGCTCCCCCTATCTTGACCCGGCCGCCTACGGCGGCGCCCACGCCCGAAGCCTTGAGGGTTTCCTCTTCCCGGACACCTTCGACCTGAGGCGGCATGCTCCCGTCTCCGAACTTGTTCAGCTCCAGCTCGAGGACTTCAAGCGTCGGATCAAGGGCGTCGACATGCGCTATGCGCGCTCCAAGAACCTCACCGTCTTTGACGTGGTGACGATCGCCTCGATGATCGAGCGAGAGGCCCAACTGCCGGGGGACCGCAAGCTGGTCGCCGCGGTGATCTACAACCGCCTCCGCGAAGGGATGTCGCTGGGCATCGACTCGACGGTCAACTTCGCGACCGGCAACTACACGCGGCCGCTGACCAAATCTGAATTGGCGACCCCCTCGCCCTACAACACCCTGCTCCACACCGGCCTGCCGCCGGGGCCGATCGACAGCCCCGGTCTCGCCTCGATCGAAGCCGCCGCCCACCCGGCCAAAGTCAACTACCTCTACTACGTGAACAAGCCAGGAAACTGCGGCAAGCTCGCCTTCTCCGCCTCCTACGCGCAGTTTGAGCGCGACGTGGAACGCTACAACGCAGGCCACGCCACGGCTGGCGGCAACTCCCCGACCACCTGCAGGGAATAATCGTGCCGCGCCTCGCCGTCCTCGGATACCCGGTCGGCCACTCGCGCTCCCCCGCGATGCACAGCGCGGCGCTGGCTGCGCTAGGGATGGGGGCGCAGTGGAGCTATGAGGCGATCGAGGTCGCTCCCGATCGCTTCGAGGAGCGGGTGCGGGCAATGCCGGGCGAGGGCTTCGTGGGGGCCAACGTCACCGTCCCCCACAAGGGCGCTGCGCTGGCGCTTGCCGACGAGCTCTCCGGAGTGGCTCGCGAGGTCGGCGCTGCCAACACGCTGGTCTTCATCGACGGTGAGATTCGCGCCGAGAACACCGACGCGGAGGGATTGCTGAACGCGCTGCCGGCCTCGCCGGCCGGGCAGCGGGCGCTGGTGCTCGGCGCTGGCGGCGCCGGACGGGCGGTGGTCTGGGCCCTGGTCCGGGAGGGCGCCGAGGTCGAGGTTTGGAACCGCACCGCGCTGCGCTCCCGCCACCTCTGCGATGAGCTGGGCGGGCAGCCGGTGGCCGACCCCGCCCAAGGTGAGTACGAGCTGATCGTCAATACCACCGCGGTCGGCCTGGGTGGGGAGGACCCCTTCGAGGAGCTGCCGCTCGCCGCAGGGGGCTTCACGGCCGCCCAGACCGTGGTCGACATGGTCTACGGAGCCGAGCCAACCCGCCTGCTGGGCGCCGCCGGGGCCGCCGGGGCGACGGTTGTGGACGGGTTCGAGGTCCTCGCCCGTCAGGGCGCGCTCTCCTTGCGGATCTGGACGGGCCGCGAGGCGCCGCTCGACGTAATGCGCGCCGCCGCCCGCGGCTGAGGTCGCGCCCGCCGCGCCGATAGCCTAGGCACGCAGATGAGCGGCTTCAGGTTCATAACGGCGGGCGAGTCCCACGGCCCGGGTCTGGTTGCGATCGTCGAGGGCATGCCCGCGGGGCTTTCCCTTGACCGTGAGGCGCTCGACCGCGACATGGCACGTCGCCAGCTCGGCCACGGGCGCGGCGGGCGGATGAAGATTGAGTCCGACGCGGTCGAGATTCGCTCCGGCGTCCGCCACGGCCGCACCCTCGGCAGCCCGATCGCCGTCCTGGTCGCCAATCGCGACTACGCCAACTGGGAGGAAAGGATGAATCCCTGGCCGGTCGAGGCCGAGGTCGAGGAGGTTCACCTGCCGCGGCCCGGCCACGCCGACCTGGTCGGCGCCCAGAAGTACGGCCACAGCGACATCCGCAACGTACTAGAGCGGGCGAGCGCGCGCGAGACCGCCGCCCGCGTTGCCGCCGGCTCGCTCGCCCGAGGCCTGCTCGCTGCGTTTGGCGTCAGCGTTCACAGTCACGTCACCCAGATCGCGTCGGTGAAGGCTGCCGAGCCCCCCCCCGACCTCGGCCCGGAGGACTTTGCGGGGGTCGACGAGGATCCGGTGCGCTGCCTTGACCCCGAGGCGAGCGCGGCGATGGTCGAGGAGATCAACCGCCTGCGCAAGGCGAACGAGAGCCTCGGCGGCAGCTTCGAGGTGCGCGCCTTCGGCCTCGTCCCCGGGCTCGGCTCCCACGTCTCCTGGGAGGAGCGTCTCGACGGTCGACTCGCCGGCGCGGTCGCCTCGATCCAGTCTGTGAAGGGGGTGGCGATCGGCGAAGCATGGGAGGTCGGCGAACGACCCGGCTCGGAGGCCCACGACGAGATCTTCTTCTCGCCCCAGCGCGGCTACCACCGCGAGACCAACCACGCCGGCGGGCTCGAGGGCGGGATGACCAACGGCCAGCCGCTCTCGGTGCGGGCGGTGATCAAGCCGATTTCCACCCTGACCAAGCCGCTGCGCTCAGTCGACACAGAAACCAAGGAGCCGGCCCAGGCTCTGCGCGAGCGCACCGACTCGACCGTCGTCCCTGCCGCGGCGGTAGTCGCCGAGGCGATGGTCTGCCTCACCCTGGCCCGCTGCTATCGCGAGAAGTTTGGCGGCGACCACATCGACGACGTACTGGCGGCGGTCGACGCCTATGAGAAACGCATCGACTGGCGTGGCTAGTCGGCCAGCCATCGTCTTCATCGGCTTCATGGGCGCCGGCAAGTCGCGGGCGCTGGAGGTCGCCCACGAGGCCGGGCTGGCGACGACCGAGGTCGACGAGCTGATGGAGCGCGAGCTGGGGATGCCGATCGCGGCGGCCTTCGAGCGCGACGGCGAGGAGGCGTTCCGCGCCCGCGAGGCCGAGGTCGTCGGCTCGCTGCTGGAGGGCGCCGACGGCGGCGCGATCGCGCTCGGCGGCGGCAGCGTCCTCTCCGAGCAGGTGCGCGAGGCGCTCTCCCGCCACGTCGTCGTCTGGCTGCAGGTCGATTCCGCGCAGGCATGGCGGAGGATCGACCACACGGGCCGGCCCCTCGCGCAAAGCGCCGAGGACGTCGCCCGACTGCTGGCCGTGCGGCTGCCGCTCTACGAAGAGCTCGCCGACGCTGTGCTGCCGATGGGCGACCCCGAGATCGTCGCCCGTGCGCTGCCCTCGATCCGGGCGTTCGCCGAGCTGCGACCAGGGACCCGGTTGCTCTGGGCGTCCAGCGCCTCCGGCGAGTACCCGGTCCTCGCCGGACCTGGCCTGCTGGAGGCGGGATGGTGGCCGCTTGAGAGCCGTCGCTTCTGCGTCACCGACGTCGCCGTGGCAGACCTCTACGCTGATCGGGTCGAGCCGCTCGCCGCCCGAATCGAGATCGTGCCGGGTGAGGGGTCAAAGACGATGGCCGAGGCCGAGCGGGTGCTGCGCGATCTGGCCCGGCGCGAAATGACCCGCGAGGACCACGTCGTCGCCCTCGGCGGCGGCGTGGTCGGTGACCTTGCCGGCTTCTGTGCCCACGCCTACCAGCGTGGCGTGGCGGTTGTCCAGGTCCCGACCACCCTGGTCGCGCAGGTCGACTCCGCCTACGGCGGCAAGACGGGCGTCGAACTTGCCCGAGGGCAAGAACTACGCTGGCGCCTACCACCTGCCCGCCGCGGTGCTCGCCGACACCCGGGCGCTGGCGACGCTGCCACGCGAGGAGTTGGCGGCGGGGTTCGTCGAGGTGCTGAAGACCGGGTTGCTGGCCGGCGGGGCTCTCTGGGAGCGGGTGCGGAGCATCGAGACGATCGATCCAACCGACCTCGACGAGGTCGTCTTTGCCTGT
The DNA here is from genome assembly GCA_963743285.1 of uncultured Solirubrobacterales bacterium. Classification (GTDB taxonomy): domain Bacteria; phylum Actinomycetota; class Thermoleophilia; order Solirubrobacterales; family 70-9; genus CAVUPF01. The sequence goes on along the minus strand of CAVUPF010000004.1, from coordinate 343,524 downwards.
GCTCGCTACAAGTGCGAGGTGGTCGCAGAGGACGAGCGCGATGCCGGCCGGCGCGCCGTCCTCAACCTCGGCCACACGGTCGGCCACGCGATCGAGGCGTCGAGCGGCTACGCGCGCTATCGCCACGGCGAGGCGGTCGGCATCGGCCTCCTGGCGACCCTCCGACTTTCCGAGGCGCCGGCGCTCCGCGACGAGGTCAAGGCAACCCTCAGTCGCAACGGCCTCCCCGTCTCCCTCGCCCCCGAGGTCGACGTCGACAGCGTCCTTGACGCTCTCCAGCGCGACAAGAAGCGCACCGCCGCGGGCGTCGGCTTCGTCCTGCTGCCCGAGCCCGGCGACCCCCGCATCGGAGAGCTCGTCGATCCGAGTAGGGTCCGCGAGGCCGTGGAGGAGCTGCGCCGGTGACCACCGCCCACAACCGCGTCGCGGTGCTTCACGGCGTCAACTTCGACATCCTCGACCGCCGTGACCCGGCGATCTATGGCGGCCTCTCGCTCAGCAAACTGGAGACGAAGATCCAGAGCTGGGGCCGCGAGGTGGGTCTGGACACGATCTTCTTTCAGACCAATGCCGAGGGCGAGTTCGTCGAATACCTGCACCGCCTGCCCGACACCGCCGATGCGGCACTGGTCAACGCCGGCGCCTGGACCCACTACAGCCGCGCGATCGCCGACGCGCTAGACGTCGCCGCTCTGCCGACGGTCGAGGTTCACCTCTCCGACGTCGATTCCCGCGAGGACTGGCGCAAGGTGTCGGTCTTTGACGGTCTGGTCCTGGCAAAGGTCTCGGGCAAGGGCGCGGACGGCTACCGCGAGGCGCTCACCCTGCTCTCGCGTGAGCTCGGCGCGGGCGCGGATTGATGCGGGGCCGCGGTGAGCGCCTCGCTGCATCGCTGGCCGAGCGCGAACTGGACCGGATGCTGGTCACCGATCTCGTCAACGTCCGCTACCTGACCGGTTTCGGCGGCACTAACGGGGCCTGTATTTGCGGTGAGGGAGACTGCCTCTTTCTAACCGACTTCCGCTACAGCGAGCGTGCCACCGCCGAGGTCGAGGGTTGGGAGGTCGTCACGGTCGAGAGCGATTGGCTGGCGGGGATCGCCGGGCACCTGCGTGGCAGGGTCGGCTTCGAGGACGACCACATCTCGGTCCGCACGCTGGAGCGCCTCCGCGAGAAGCTCGCCGCAGGGGTCGAGCCGGTCGCCGCCGGCGGCACGGTGGAGCGGCTGCGACAGGTCAAGGACGCCGACGAGTTGGCCTCGATTGCTGCCGCGGCCGAGCTGGCCGACGACGTCTGGCTCTGGAGCCTGGAGTGCGGCCTCGCCGGTCGCGCCGAGCGCGAGGTCGCCCGCGCCGCCGAAGCGCGGATCCGCGAGCTGGGCGCCGAGCCCTCCTTCCCGGCGATCGTCGCCGCCGGCCCCAACGGCGCTCTCCCGCACGCCGAGCCGGGTGAGCGCGAGATCGGCCGCGGCGAGCTTGTCGTCTTCGACATGGGAGCGGAGCTCGACGGCTACTGCTCCGACGGTACCCGAACCTTCGCTACCGGAGAGCCCGGCGAGGAGGCGCGCGCGGTCTATGAGGTCGTGCACGAGGCCCAGGCCGCGGCACTCGGCGCGGTGGCCGCCGGCGTCGAAGGCGAGGCGGTTGACACTGTCGCGCGTAAGGTCATCGAGGCCGCCGGCCACGGTGAGCGCTTCGGCCACGGGTTAGGTCACGGCGTCGGGCTGGAGGTGCACGAGGCGCCCCGCGTCTCACAGCGCTCCGAGGACCTGCTCGAGGCCGGCGAGGTGGTAACGATCGAGCCCGGGGTCTATCTGCCCGGCCGGCTCGGGGTGAGGATTGAGGACCTCGTCATCGTCACCGAGGGGGGGAGTCGCAACCTCAGCGGCCTGTCCACAGAGCTTCAGCTAGTCGAGTAGACGGTTGACGCAGACACTGCAGTTTTAAGCCCCCCAGGCGGTGAGCCGATTGCCCACACGTGAGCTTCTCGATCAAATCCCTCGCGGCTCCCGGCGCGGCCGACGGTGGCCGAGGCCAGCCAGTCGAGTCCCTCGCAGGGATCCGCGAGGAGGCGCGCCGCGAGCGCCTTCTGGACATGGAGCGCCGGGTGCGTCGCTATCGCACCGCCTGCTTCGTGATCCTTGCCCTGGCACTGGTCTCGGCTGGGCCGAAGGTGGGGTGGGGGTGGATCGCGCCGCTCGCTGCCGGCTTCTGCGGCTTCGTCGTCGCCGATCGCTTCATGCGTACCAGCGGGCGCCCATGGCTGTGGGTCGCGGGGGCTTGGGGTGCCCTGCCGCTGCTGCTCGCCGTCGCCGTGATCGCCACCGGAGGCGCCACTAGCCCGGCGCTGATGTGGTTTGCGCTGCCGGCCGTAACGCTTGGTGTCCGCTTCGACCCCTGAGGAATGGTCGTCGGGACGACCTACATCTTCGTGCTCTTCCTGCTCAGCGTCGTCGTCGTCGTCGACCCGGCCGTCGCCGCGCAGCACAGCGAGACGCTGATCGCCACTGCGGCGCTGATTCTCAGCACCGTCATCCTCTCCGGGGCGCTGGTCGAGTCCGACCGCGCTCACCGCCGCCGCTCCACGCTCGACCCACTCACCGGCCTTTTCAACCGCAGCGCGCTGGAGCAGCCTCGCCGAGCTCGACGGCCAGCCATGCGACGCGGAGAAGGGCCTCTCACATGCCCTGCTGCTCTGCGACCTCGACCATTTCAAGCGGGTCAACGATCAGCTCGGTCACGCCGCGGGGGACGCCGTCCTCCAAGACGTTGCCTACGTGATGCAAGCGGCGCTGCGCGCCGGCGACTCGATCTACAGAGTCGGCGGCGAGGAGGTCCTCGTCGTGCTGCCGGGCGCCGACCGCGAGGACGCGCTGGAGATCGCCGAGCGGCTGCGGCGCCAGGTTAGCGCGCGCCGGCCGATCGGGGTGGGGGGTGGCGATCAGCATCGGAGTCGCCGTCTCCCGTCCCGAGACGGTCGATACCGACGACCTCGTTGCCCGCTCCGACGCGGCTCTTTACGCTGCCAAGGCTGAGGGTCGCGACACCGTTGTCCTCGACGGCAGCGGCGGCGTCGCGCTCAGCGGCTGAGGTCGACGCCCTCGCCCAGCCGCAGGGCGAAGGCGGCGATTAGCTCGACCGTTGCCTCGACATCGGCGAGGTCGACCATCTCGACCGGTGAGTGCATATAGCGCAGCGGAATCGACACGAGGCCGGTCGGGATGCCGGAGCGGGAGATCTGGAGCACGTCGGCGTCGGTGCTGGTGCCGCGCCCGCTGGCGCTGACCGTGTACTCGACGCCCGCCTCCGCGGCGGCCTCGACCAGCAGTTCGAAGACCTTGGGCGAGAGGGTCGAGCCGCGGCCGATCGCGGGCCCCGAGCCGAGCGGGTGGCTGCCGAGCTCCTTCTCATCGACACCCGGGGCGTCGGTGGCGTGGGTGACGTCGACCGCGATCGCCAGGTCCGGCCGCACCACGAAGGCCGCGGTGCGGGCACCAAACAGGCCGATCTCCTCCTGGACCGCGGCGATAGCCGCAAAGCTCCCGGCGAGGCCGCCGCGCTCCTGACAGCGTCGCAGCGACTCCAGCGCGACGTAGGCGCCGAGCCGGTTGTCCATCGAGCGGGAGACCAGCCGATCACCCGCAACGCGCACCGGCTCCGCGGCGATCACGACCGGGTCGCCCACCCGCACCAGTGCCGCTGCCGCGTCGCGGTCGACGGCGCCGACATCGATGTGCAGCCCCTTCAGCTCGACCACCTTCTTGCGCTGGTCGGGGTCGAGCAGGTGGATTGGCTTGCGCCCGACCACACCCGGCACCGCCCCGTCGCTACCGTGCACATCGACCCGCTGGCCGACCAGGATCTGCGGGTCCCAGCCGCCGATCGGGGCGAAGTAGAGGAAGCCCTTCTCGTCGATGTGGGTGACCAGCAGCCCGATCTCGTCGATGTGGCCGACTACCGCCAGCAGTGGCACCGCCTCTCCGAGACGGGCAATCGAGGAGCCGAGCCCGTCGGTGGACAGCTCGGCGAAGGAAGCGGCCTCGCGCCAGACCGCCACCGCCGGCTCCTCGTATCCAGAGGGCGCGGCGGTACGCAGCAGCCTGTCGAGCAGAGCGGGGGTCTCGGTCACGGTCCGCAGTATGTCGAGTCGAACAGGCGTGCGCAGCAAAGCTCAAGCAGAAGCCAAGGGGGGCGCCTCACCCTGGTGGCGAACCCGGTCGCGCGCTTCCCCCACCAAAACATTCTCAGCACCAGCAGGCCCTGGGCGAGTCCGGGCCAGGTCGGGTCGTGGGACATTCGCGCCGTGCACTGGGTAATCGCCAGCACGAAGACGAGGTCGAAGAACAGCTCCAGCGGAGTCACCCGCTCGCCTTCGCGCATCACCGCGGTCAGGCGAGGGGCCCTGGCGCCGGTCAGAGCTGCCATCCCGCCAAGCCTTGCAAGCCGGCGCTGCCCGGGTGCCCGGAGCCGGGTGCGGGACAGTCGAATACGGTGAGGGATATGGCCAGACGTGCGACCGCGCTGATCACCGGAGCCTCCAGTGGGATCGGGGAGGCGACCGCGAAGCGCCTGGCCCGCGAGCCCGGCGCCGAGCTGGTCCTCGTCGCGCGGCGAGAGGAGCGGCTGCAGGCGCTGGCCGAGTCGCTGCCATGCCCCGCCACCTACGTGGCCGCCGATTTGACCGATGCAGATGCGCCCGCCCGTGTTCTCGCTCACGTCGAGGAGCGCTACGACGGCCTCGGGCTGCTGGTCAACAATGCCGGTGCCTCCTGGCGGGGCAGCTTCGCCGAGGCCGGCTACGCGAACCTACGTCGGCACATGGAGCTCAACTTTGACGCCGTCGCCCGCCTCACCGAGGCGCTTTTACCGCTGCTGCGCTTCTCCGCGCCGAGCGCGATCGTCAACGTCGCGAGCACCGCCGGCCGCGTCTCCCGCGCCCGCACCGGCGCCTACTCGGCCAGCAAGTTCGCCCTGATCGGTTGGACAGACTCGCTCTACTTCGAGGAGCGTCCCCACGGTGTCCACGTCGGCCTCGTCCTGCCAGGCTTCGTGGCTACCGAAGGTTTCCCGGCTACCGAGCTTCGCGAGAAGGCGCTGACCAGATGGATCGTCTCCAAGCCGGAGAAGGTCGCTGAGGCGATTCTCGAGGCCGGACCTGGCGGCAAGGCTGAGCGCTACGTCCCACGCCCCTACGCCCTCGCCGCCGCCGCTCGCATCCTCGTGCCCGGCCTCGTCCGCCGCGTCCTCTCTGGCCCCACTGCCTCCACCCTCACCACTAGCACGGCGGCCGAAGTGAAGGGCCGCCCGCCGTCTCCGCCACCAGGGTGAGAGCCCGGCGATGGAGCTCGAGGTTCGGGGCGCCCGGGCGGCTTGTCATGTCCTCGGATCGAGCAGCGCCTGGTCGGACAGGACCTGCCGGCGAAGAAAGGCGATCGAGTCGCACGACGAGTTGGGTGCCAGCCAGCCTCGACACCGGGCGCATTGACGAGGGCGGCCACGCATGGGTCTTGAGCGGCGGCTGCGAGCTGGTTGACGGCGCCCATCGAGGCTCCGAGTGTCGCCACCCTCGGCGCTGTCGCCGCTTCGCCCGCCGCCGGTACAGCTCGACTGCACGGTTATCGGCACCGGAGACGAACTTGACTATCTTGTTGATTCATGCCCGATTGAGGGCGACGTCCCCGGAATTGTGAGGCGCTCCTTGCCGACTCGCTACGCTGCGCGACCGTGATATCAACCAATCAGTTCAAGAACGGCAGTCACATCGAGATCGACGGGACGATCTTCCGGATTATCGAGTTCCAGCACGTCAAGCCCGGCAAGGGCGGGGCGTTCGTGCGGACGAAACTGCGCAAGATCGACGACGGCTCAGTCCTGGACAAGACGTTCAGGGCGGGGAGAAGTTCCGGCCGGTAAGGACTGAGTCACGCAAGATGCAGTACCTCTACGATTCCGGCGACGCTGCGGTATTCATGGACAGTCGCGACTACGAGCAGGTAGAGATCCCGCGCGAGGTCGCGGGTGAGGCGATGCAGTGGGTGCTGCCCAGCGCTGAGGTTGACGTGCTCTTTGTCGACGAGCGGCCCAGCGATGTTCAGGTGGCCAGCGCAATCGACATGAAGGTGACCAGGACCGAGCCCGGCGTGAAGGGGGACACGGCATCGGGCGGCGGCACCAAGCCGGCGACGCTGGAGTCCGGCGTGACGGTCCAGGTGCCGCTTTTCATCGAGGAGGGCGAGGCGATCCGCGTCGACACCCGCAGCGGTGAGTACCTATCCCGCGCTTGAGCGGCTCGCGGCCACCGAAAGCGCGAGAATAGAGCGTCAATGCGCAGGTCAGACCAACGCCGCGATGCAGTCTTCGCCTGCTACCAGCGTGACGTCACCGGCCGCCCGCTCGATGAGCTCATTGCCGACTCCCGTCCCTTTACCCGCGAGCTAGCCGAAGGAGTCGAGTCCCACCGCGAGGAGCTGGACGCGGTGATCGCCCGCCACGCGAAGGGCTGGAACCCGGACCGGATCGCACCGCTGGACCTCAACCTGATGCGGATCGCGCTTTACGAGATCGAGCACGGCGACGCGCCGACCGAGGTGGCGATCGACGAGGCAGTCGAGATCGCCAAGGAGTACTGCGGGGCCGACGCTCCCGGTTTCGTCAACGGCATCCTCGGCGCGGCTGTGCGTGAGGGTGTCAGGTGAGCCGGCTGCGCGAGATCTCCGAGCGCCTCAAGGCGATCGCCGCCGAGCTGGATGGCGAGCAGGCCAACGGCGAGCTCGCCGCGCAGCTGGCTCGCGAGGCGGCCGAGCTCTCCACCGAGGCGGCCGAGGAGGCGAATCGCCGCATACGTGAGGCCGATGCAGAGTGAGCGGCGCCTTCCGTCAGTGATGTACCCCGAGGATCTTCGCTCCCTTGTCGACGCTGCCCTCGAGCGGCTGCGCTTCTCGACGGCCTCGCCGACGGCCGGGCTGGAGCAGGCGATGCGCTACTCGCTGTTGGCCGGCGGCAAGCGTGTCCGCCCGGTCCTCACGCTTGCGACCGCCCGCGCCCTCGGCGCCGACCCCGGGCGCCTCCTCCCGGTCGCCTGCGCGATTGAGCTGATCCACACCTACTCGCTGATCCACGACGATCTGCCGGCGATGGACGACGACGAGTTGCGTCGCGGTCTACCGACTTCCCATGTCAAGTTTGGGGAGGACGTGGCGATCCTGGCCGGTGATGGCCTCTTCGCCGAAGCAGTCAGGCTCTTCTGCGGGCAGCCAGGCGAGCCGGTTCGGGTCCTAGGTGCCCTGCGCGAGTTGGCGACCGCGACGGGTGTCGACGGGATGGTGGGAGGCCAGTACGTCGATGTCGCCGGGGAGGAGACCGACGCCAAAGGCCTGCGCTCCCGGCACGCCCTGAAGACCGGGCGGCTGATCGCTGCAAGCGTCGGCGTCGTGCTGGTCTTGGAGGGCCTCGGCGAACCTGAGACAATTCCCTACCGTCGGTTTGCGAGCGAGCTGGGCGTCCTCTTTCAGATCGTCGACGACATCCTTGACGTGACCGAGAGCGACGAGCAGCTAGGCAAGCCTCATGGAAGCGATGAGCGACATGGCAAACTCACCTACGTCAGCCTCTTCGGCCTCGACCGGGCGCGCGAGCTCGCCGCCGAGTCTCATGCAAAGGCGAGCGAGGCGCTTGCCGAGGCCAGCGCCAAGACCGACGACCTGAAGCTGGTCGCCGACTACATCTTCACCAGGCACGCATGACCGACACACCGCAGACGCCAGAGCACGAGAAGGAGGAGGCGCTCAAGCCGCTGCTCGAGGGGATTGATGGCCCTGCCGACCTCCACGGCCTCGACGACGATCAGCTCCAGCGACTCGCGCAGGAGATGCGCACCTACATCATCGACACGATCGGCGAAATCGGCGGCCACTTTGGCGCCAACCTCGGCACCTGCGAGCTGGCGGTCGCCCTTCACAGCCTGCTTGACTCCCCCCGCGACAAGATTCTCTGGGACGTAGGTCATCAGGCCTACCCGCACAAGATCCTCACCGGTCGCCGCGAGCGGCTGCCGACAATTCGCCAGCACGGAGGCCTGGCCCCATTCTGTTCGATCCTCGAGTCCGAGCACGACATCATGGGTGCCGGCCACGCTTCGACCTCGATCGGCTACGCAGTGGGGCTGAAGGAGGCGATGCGCAAGGGGATTGGGAACGACGGACGGGTAGCCGCCGTGATCGGCGACGGGGCCCTGACCGGCGGGGTTGCCTACGAGGCGCTACACGCGGCCGGCGGCCTGCAGACGCCGATCGTGATCGTCCTCAACGACAACGGGATGTCGATCTCGCCCAACGTGGGAGCGCTCTCGCGTTACTTCAACCGTGTCCGCCTCAATCCGCGCCTCTACCACGCCCGCGAGGGGGTCGAGGACCGGCTGACCAAGCTGCCGCTGGGCCTCGGCAGGCGGATTGAGCGCCTCGGGCCGGAGATCAAGTCGGCGATCAAGGCCTACTGGGCACCTGGCCTCTTCTTCGAGGAGTTGGACCTCGCCTATATGGGCGTGATCGACGGCCACGACGTGCACGCTCTGCGGGCGGCGCTGCGTGAGGCGTTCGAGGCCGACCGCCCGGTCGTAGTGCACATCCACACGGTCAAGGGCAAGGGCTTTGCCCCTGCAGAGGAGGGCGGGCTGGAAGGCATGGAGCGCTGGCACGCGGCCAAGCCCAACTCGATCGTGAACGGGTCGCCAGCTAAGCCGGTCCCGGTCAAGGAGTCCGACTCGCCCGACTCGATCGCGCCGGAGCGGCTGGAGAAACCACCGCCCGCGAGCGCTCCACCCCAGTACACACAGGTCTTCGCCGAGGCGATCGTCGCCGAGGCCAAGCGCGATCAGCGGGTGATAGGGATCACCGCGGCGATGGCAGGGGGGACCGGCCTACAGAAGCTCGCCGACGAGCTCCCCGGCCAGTACTACGACGTCGGCATCGCCGAGCAGAACGCGGTACTGCTGGCTTGCGGGCTGGCCCTTCAGGGGGCAAAGCCGGTTTGCGCGATCTACTCGACCTTCCTCCAGCGTGCTTACGACCAGATCATCCACGATGTCTGCCTGCAGGAGCTCGACGTCACCTTTGCGATGGATCGCGCTGGGCTGGTGGGGGACGACGGGCCGACCCACCACGGCGCCTTCGACGTCTCCTACTTTCGGCCGATCCCAAACGTCGTCGTCATGGCGCCCCGCGACGAGGCGATGCTCGTCCACATGCTGCGCACCGCGCTGGCCCATCCCGGCCCGGCTGTGCTCCGCTACCCACGCGGGGCCGCCGAGGGGGTGGAGATGCCGGCGGAACCGAAGGAGATCGCGATCGGAAGCGGGGAGCTGCTGGTGAGCGGGGAGCAAGTGGCGCTGCTCGGCTACGGCTACGGAGTCGTTGTTGCGCGGGAGGCGGCAGAGATCCTCGCTGCGCACGGCCTGCAGCCGACCGTCGCCGACGCCTGTTTTGCCAAGCCGCTTGACACCGAGCTGGCGGAGCGACTGGCGCTCAACCACGACCTGGTGGTGACGATCGAGGAGAACGTGCTACTCGGCGGTTTCGGCTCGGCCGTCCTCGAGCACCTTGAGGACGCCTTCGCCGACCGCCCTGGCGAGCGCGCGCGGATCCTGCGGGTCGGCCTGCCCGATCGCTACCTCACCCATGGCAAGCCGGCCTTGCTGCGAGCGGAAGCGGGGCTGACGGGCGAGTCGGTGGCGGAGCGGGTGCTGGTCGCGCTGCACTCCCCGGAGCCGGTCCTCGGCTGAGTTTGAATCAAAGCGCTCAATCGAATAGTGTTCGATCTGGCTCTTCGGTGGCACCAAGCGCTTCTGGAGTCGCCATAGGGAGAAGAGGCCGGTATCTCTATATATGTGGGTCCGAGGGAGAGGTAGCGGACCCACATTCGGGGTAAGGCTCCGCGGTCAGGTCCGGCGGAGCCTTACCCCTCCTCAGCGAGGATCGCGTAGACACTGCGCCGGGTCTCGTCCAGCAGCTCGCGAACACGCCGCCGCTGGTCGTCATCGCCAGCATGGAAGACTTGGCCGAAGGTGTGGTTGAGCTTGACGATCGAATCACGCAGCCGAATCGCCTCTGGGTCGGCCCCCGCTCGCACCGCATCCCAGGGTGCCTCCTCTCCGGCCCTGGATCCCTGCTCGGTCTTCCCGGAGTCGGTGAGCGTAAAGCGACGCTTGCCGCCGATCTCCTCGCCGCGGATGAGGTCGGCGTCCTCGAGCATCTGGAGAGTTGGGTAGATCGAGCCGGCGCTCGGAGTCCAGGCGCCGTCAGTGCGCGCCTCCAGCTCTTTGATCATCTCGTAGCCGTGCATTGGTCGCTCGGCGAGCAGCGCCAACACAGCCGCGCGCACGTCGCCCCGCCGTGCGCGCGGCCCGCCCCGGCCGCGGCCTCTGGCGCGGCGCCCCGGATGGCGGGCGAACTCCTCGCTAAAAGGCGGTCCGCAATGTCTCGAATAATGCCGGTTGTGCATTTGTTTCCTCTCTATCGTGAACTAACGCGATATATCGTAACAAATGAATGCACAGCGGCCGATGGCCGATCCGCTCACCCCTCGGCTCCCTATCTGAGCCAGCTCAATCGGTCTGCTGTGGCCAGCGGTCGGCGACGCGGATGCCGTCGCCGCCCTCCGGCTTGTCGCCGCCGACAGCGACCAGCTCCAGGCCGTCGGGACCAGCTTCAAATCCGCGAACCACAGGCGGGGCGACGCGGACCACGTCCCAGCGGCGGAGCTCGACCACCTTGTCGTCGAGCCTGATTCTCCCGGACCCGCCGACGACCACGTAGGCCTCCTCCTGCGTCTCGTGCCGGTGGCCGCCCTCAGCGCGGAAGCCGGGCGCATAGCGGAAGTAACTGATGCCGAGATGCTCGGAGTCGAGGTGCTTGCGAGCGAAGCGGGCCTCGATCTCCTGTCCTTCGAAGGAGTCCTTGACGTCCATCAGGTTTTTGACCGCGAAGTCCGACACCAAGGTCAGTCTAGCCGCGCGCGACCGCACGCCATCCCCGCCGCGTGGTCGTCGAGGCGAGCATCGCGGCTAGGAGCATTACGGCCAGCTGCGCGGCGAGTGAGGCGCCTGTACTCAGAAGCTGAAGCGGCCCGTTTGCAGACGCGGCGAGTTGCGAAGCGTCAGCGAACAGCGTGATCGCGTAGACCGCGGTGGCGAGTGCGATCGCGGTCATCGCTGCGGTCACGAGCGTGCCGCACGCGAACCCAGTGAGGAGCCACCTGTCGGGCATCGGCACGGCGAACAGAGCCGCGCGCGCGGCCACAACGCAGACGGCGCCGCATGCCAACCCGGCGAGGCCCCATGCGATAAACGCGACACCGCCTACCGAGCTGGGGCGGGACGGCTCGGAGTGAGCAGCGACCAGCACCAAGACCCCGGTCAGGCCCGCAAAGACCAGGACGGCCAATGGCGGCAGGCTCACGAGCCGACGCAAGGTGGGCTGTCGGCGGGCCTGATTGAGCGCCGCGAGGATCAACGGCAGCGCCCCGGCCAGCACGGCACCCGAGGCCACAATCGCCATGACCTGGACGGCAACATGTACGACGCCGAGTAGAGGATGCGCGTGGCCGGCGGCCATGAAGGGTGCGTCCTCGGTCGTTTTGTAAAACCCGAACCCGGCTGCCGCGAACAGAACCCAACACGCCAACTGGCCGCTCATGCTCGCTCGCAGGCGGTCCGCCGAATCAACGAGGCCAGCCGCAGCGGCCGTCGGGCGCAGATGGGCTGCCAGCGCGCCGCGCAGCAGATCGAGCACCGCCAACCCGTGTGGCGGTGACTCGTCTAGCAACGCGCGCAGCTCCTCCCCGTAGCGGCGACGGAACGCCAGCGGGTAGAGCCGCAGCGCCAGCTCGGCCAGCCGTCGGCTCATCGCGTCGCCTCCGCCACTCGCAGCCGATCAAGGCCGCTGCGGGTCACGCGCTCAAGCGTCTGCAGCTCCTCTGTGAGCGCGGCGCTGCCGGCGCCTGTAAGGCGGTATGGGCGCCGGCGGTCTTCCGCTGGTAGCGCCTCGATCAGGCCCCTGCCCTCAAGCCGCGACAACGCTCCGTACAGCGTGCCAGGACCGAGCCTGACCCCCGAGAGTTGCTCGACGTCGGCCGTGATCGCATAGCCGTGTTTGGGACCCTCGGCCAGGCTCGTCAATACGAGCAGACCAGGATCAGTAGATCGCTCTCCGATAGATCGCATAACGTAGTAGTAGCACACCGAAGCTGTGGCTGTCCCAGCCTCACCCCCAAAGGGACGGGCCAGAAGCACGGTCGGGGGGCCGCTTGGACGCGCGGCTCGGGTTTGCCACCGCGATCACGCGGACAGGCCGCCCGGCGACCGGCGTGGCCTGGTCTAAGTTGCCAATGCCGTTGGCCATCACCGTTGCCTGACTGTGGCACGAGATTGATCGATACTTGACCCGCCGCTGCGCGCCACGGTGATCGGGGCCGGGCCGACCACAGCTCGCTCTGATTGGGGCTGGACTCAGATCAAGCGGCAGCTTGATGCGCCTCCTGGAAGTAATGATCTTCGTCGAGGTCGGCGATGAGGCCTGGCTGGATTGGCCGCCAGCTGAGCAGCTCGCGGGTCAGCGCGCTGGAGGCTGGGCTGTCGGCCGCGAGAAAGCCGGCAAGCCAGGTGAAGTGCTCGCCTGCTTGCTCGGGTGAGATGGAGACCACGGGGAGGTCGAGATGGCGTCCGATGACCTCGGCGATGTCGCGGACCGGGACGCCCTCGTCGGCGACCGCGTGCAGCGTCGATCCAGCGGGCGCCTCTTCCAGCGCGAGGCGGAAGAGGCCCGCCGAATCGAGCCGATGCACGGCAGGCCAACGGTTGGTGCCGTCGCCGATGTAGCCGGAGACGCCCTTCTCGCGGGCGATGGTGACCAGAGTCGCGATGAAACCGGTATCTCCGTCTCCGTGGTTCGTCGGAGGAAGTCGCATGACCGAGGAGCGAACGCCGCGAGAAGCGAGGGAGAGCACCAACTCGGCGGTGCCCCGGCGGGTCTGCGGACCGCCCCCCAGACGGGCCACAGCCGCGTCGGGATCGTGACCGTCCCGCTCGGTCGCCACACGCCCTGGTGCGAGCCCAAGCGTGCCCGAGGCGATGACGAACGGTCGGTCGGACCCCGTGAGCGCCTCGCCGATTGCCTTAACGGCGCGGCGATCCGCGTCGGCAGCGCCCTGGAAGTCGCCCGAGAAAGCGATGTCGTGCTTAAACGCGAGGTGAATCACGCCGTCCGACGCTGCAGCCCCGCTCCGCAGGATGTCGAGATCATCGAGCGTGCCGCGGTACACCTCTGCCCCGGCGGCGGCGAGGGCCTCGGCCGAGGCATCCGAGCGAGCCAGTCCGACGGCCTGATGGCCCGCGCCGATCAGCTCGGGAACAACGGCCGAGCCGATCCAGCCCGACGCACCGGTAACGAATACGCGCATGAGAAAACCTCCGTGTGGTCGGCCGTCCGGAGTGCAGATCTTCTCCCAGACGGCATGATGTCAGTTGCTGTCATCAGAATAGCACGCGATGTCAGCCACTGTCGTCAGATAGAATCGCGGATATGGGCCGATGGGAGCCAGACGCACGGGGCCGCCTCCTGAAAGCGGCGATGGAGCTCTACGGCGAGCGTGGGTTCGAACAGACCACGGTTGTGGAGATCGCAGAGCGAGCGGGACTCACCGAGCGAACCTTCTTCCGGCACTTCGCCGACAAGCGCGAGGTTCTGTTCGCGGGCGCCGGCGCGCTGGAGGACCTCCTCATCAGCACGGTTGCCAAGGCGCCCGATGGCCTTGCGCCGATTGAGGCGGCGGCAGCAGGTATCGAAGCCGCCGGCGCTGCCATCCAGGAGGGAGGGGAGCTCCCGCGGCAGCGTCAGACGATCATCGCTGCAAGCGCAGAGCTCCAAGAGCGCGAGCTGATCAAGCTCGCATCACTCGCCTCGGCGCTCGCCGACGCACTGCGCCAACGCGGCGTCGCCGAGCCGGCCGCAAGTCTGGCTGCCGAGGCGAGTATCGCCGTCTTCAGAATCGCCTTCGAACGCTGGATCGACCAAACCGAGCGGCAGGACCTGTCGCAGCTGATCCGCGAGTCGCTTGACGAGTTGAAGACCGTGACCGCGTGCTGATGGTCGCCCCGTAGCCTTACGCTGCGGCCGATGTCTCTTTGCACCCTGACCAGCCCCGTATTGGGCTTTCCAGAAACCACTCTGCCCAACAGAAAACGCCCCGCCTAGGGCGGGGCGCTTCTGGGGTTACTACAGGGAGGAGAGATATGTATCTCTATATATGTGGATCCGTGGGAGGTAGGTGGGCTCTCATGTGCCGCGGGCGCCCGCCGTGGGAAGCGACGGGGGCCATTGAGCGGCGACGAGCCCAACCAGGAAGTTTTTAGTTCTGCTCTGCATCGTCAGCCTCATGCGAATCCTTTAGCAGCATACGAACGTATGTGCGATTTGTGTGTGAGTGGGGTCACAGACGCTTCGCCACAGCAGACCAAGCGAAGCTCAAGCAGCGGTTAAAAGACTGTTGCAGGCGGCCTTAAGACTCCGGTAAACGGCCAGTTTCGGGGCGCGGCTGTACCGTTCTGGCGGTGAGGAAGGCCCGGATAGACGCGGTTTTGGCGGAGCGGGGGCTCTTTTCATCGCGCTCCGCGGCGGCCGGCGCGGTGCGGGCAGGAGAGGTCCGCATGGGTAAGGACGGGCCCGTCGCGTTGCGGCCGAGCCAACTGGTCGAGCCCGGCGCCGAGCTGCTGGTCGACGAGGGTCCCCGCTACGTCTCGCGTGGCGGGGTCAAGCTTGAGAACGCCCTCGAGGCCCTCGGCATCGATGTCTCGGGGCGCGACTGCCTTGACGTCGGTGCTTCGACCGGGGGCTTCGCCGACTGCCTCCTGCAGCGTGGCGCCGCGCGGGTCGCCGCGCTTGACGTCGCATACGGCCAGCTCGACTTGAAGCTGCGTGGGGACCCGCGGGTGACCGCGATCGAGCGTCTCAACGCACGTGAGTTGGAGCCCACCCACCTGCCGTTTACCCCAGGGCTGATCACCGTCGACGTCTCCTTCATCTCACTGGCCAAGGTTCTCCCGGCGCTCGCCCGCTGCCTCCCATCCGGAGGCGAGGTGCTTGCGATGGTCAAGCCGCAGTTCGAGCTGGGTCGCGGGCGGGTCGGCAGGGGTGTCGTTCGGGACCCCGCCGACCGCCGCGAGGCGATCCTTGCGGTGGCGAGCGCCGCCCGCGATCTCGGCCTCTCGGTGAGGGGGTTCGCCTCCTCGGGCCTCCCGGGGCCGAAGGGAAACCGTGAGACCTTCGTCTGGTGCGGCGGGGGCGAGGAAGTCATCGACCTTGAGGCGTCGATTCTGTCGGTAGAGCCACAGCGATGAAGACCGCGGCGCTGATCACACACTCGCACCCGCCGGCCGCCACCGAGGCGGTTGCGGTGGCGGTGGCGGTTGCCAGTCAGGCCGGTTGGCGGCTTATCGCCACCGCCGAGGAGCTGGCCAAGCACGGCGCCGCGGCCGAGGGCATCGAGAGGGTTGACGAGCTTTCCCGGCGTCCGGACCTCTGCCTGGTGCTCGGGGGGGACGGTTCGATCCTTCAGGCGCTGCGGCGATTCGCCCGTAGCGGCGTCCCGGTCTTCGGCGTCAACTTCGGCACGGTTGGCTTCCTCGCCGCGGTCGAGCGCGACGGGGCCGAGGTGGGCATTCGCCGCGCTCTCGCGGGGGAGATTGAGACTCTCGACCTGCCTGGGCTCGAGATCGTCATCGATGACGAGGCGCGCATTGCCCTCAATGACGTCACCTTCGCCCGTCGCCCGCGGGATCGGGTCGCGAAGCTCAGCTACAGGATCGCCGGCGAGGAGGTTGGGCACGTCCGCTGCGACGGGCTTGTCGCCGCGACCCCCGTCGGCTCGACTGGCTACAACCTCGCCAACCAGGGTCCGATCCTGGCTTGGGGAGTGGAGGGGTATGTGGTCAGCTACATAGCGCCGCACTCGCTGACGGCGCGCCCCCTCGTCGTCGCCCCCGACGACGTGTTGCACGTTGGCAACGCCAGCGGGCGCGAGGCGGTTGACGTTGCCGTAGACGGCGAGCAGGTCGGAGAGCTGTCGCCGGACGCTGCGCTCGAGGTCCGCTTCGCGGATGGGGTCGGGCGACTCGCGCAACTGCCAGGGACCAGCTTCTACCAGCGAATCCGCGAGAAGTTCGGACACCTGGCCGTGTAGGAGCCCCGAAGGGCCGAGCTTGCCGGGTCTATACCCTGCGGCCAGTCGAGTCCTATCGGAGGTTGCATGGAGCGCAAGTGGTGGACCCTCATCCTGATCTCGATCGCGACGTTCATGCTGCTGCTGGACATCACGGTCGTCAACGTCGCGCTGCCTTCGATCCAGCGCGAACTCGGCGCCAGCCTCTCGAGCCTGCAGTGGGTGGTCGATGCCTACTCGCTGACTCTCGCCGCGTTCCTGCTCACCGCCGGCTCGCTCGGCGACCGCCTCGGCCGGCGGCGCGTCTTCTCGATCGGGTTCGCGATCTTCACCTGCGCCTCGTTCCTTTGTGGCGTCTCTGACGACGCGACCCTGCTCAACCTGGCCCGCGGCCTGCAGGGGGTCGGCGGGGCGGCGATGTTCGCCACCTCGCTGGCGCTGATCGGGCAGGAGTTTCATGGCGCCGACCGCGCCACGGCGTTCGGTGTCTGGGGTGCGACGGTCGGCGGCGCCGTCGCGGTCGGGCCACTGGTCGGCGGGTTGATCACCGAGCATCTCGGCTGGGAGTGGATTTTCTTCGTCAACGTCCCGATCGGGCTGGGGGCGATCGTCCTGACCGAGCGCAAGCTCGTCAACGTAGGGGCGCAGGACCCTGCGCGGATTGACCTGCCCGGCGTTGCCACCTTCTCGGTGGCGCTCTTCCTGTTGATCTTCGGGCTGATCCGGGGCAACCCCGACGGTTGGAGCAGCGCCACGATCCTCGTCTCGCTGATCGGCGCCGGGGTGCTGCTGCTCGTCTTCCTGACGATCGAGCTGCGCAGCGCCAACCCGATGCTCGACCTGACCCTGTTCCGAAAGCCTGCCTTCAACGGCGTCTCTGCCGTCGCCTTCGCGCTCTCCGGCGGGATGTTCGCGATGTTCCTCTACCTGACGCTCTACATCCAGGAGGTGCTCGGCTACCCCCCGCTTCAGGCCGGCATCCGGTTCCTACCTTTGACCGTGCTGTCGTTCGTCGTCGCCCCGATCGCCGGCAAGCTCTCCGATCGCATCCCGGTGCGCTTCCTGCTCGGGGTCGGCCTCGCCACCGTCGGGGTGGGGCTGTTGCTGATGCACGGGCTCACCCCGAGCTCGGGCTGGACCGCCCTGCTCGCGGGCTTCATCCTCGCCGGGACCGGGGTCGGGATCGCCAACCCCGGCATCGGGTCGGCGGCGATCGCAGTGGTGCCGCCTGCTAAAGCGGGGATGGGCTCGGGGATCAACACGACCTTTCGCCAGGTGGGCATCTCGACCGGCGTGGCCGGGCTCGGTGCGGTGTTCCAATCCCAGGTCCACTCGAAGCTGGCCGAAATCCTTCCCCACGCTCCGAAGGGACTGGCGGAAATCGTCTCGGTTGGCGGCTCCCGGGCGGCTGCCGCCATCTCGCCGCCGGGCGTGCGGGCCGAAGTCGCCCATGCGGCGACGGTCGCCTTCGTCAGCGGGCTAAACGAGATCCTGCTGATCGCCGCAATTCTCTCCTTCCTCGGCGCCGCCCTCGGCTTCGCCCTGGTTCGCTCACGCGACTTCTTCCAGCCGGCCGCCAAAGCTGAGGCTGCGAGGGAGGCTGTGGCAGCGTAGGCGGGGGGAAGAGTCCGTCGCCTCTCGGTGCTAGACAGGGTGCGTGCTGCGTGAGTTGAGGATCGAGAACCTGCTGCTGATCGAGGAGGCCGAGTTGAGGCTCGGCGAGGGGTTGAACGCGATCACGGGCGAGACGGGAGCGGGAAAGACGGTGCTGGCGCATGCCCTCGACCTCTTGATGGGCGGTAAGGCTCGACCGCAGATCGTTCGGCCCGGCGCGAAGGAGGCCTGGGTAGAGGGGGTCTTCGATCTTCCAGAGGGGCTGTTGGGGGAACCTGAGATGGCGGAGATCGCGGCACGACTGCCCGAGGAATCCGATCAGGTTGTGCTGGGTCGGCGGGTATCGGCGAGTGGGCGGACCAGCGCCTTCGTGGCGGGCCGGGCCGCCTCGGCGGGGGACCTGAAATCACTGGGAGGACGGCTGCTCGCCTTCTACGGCCAGCACGAGCATCGCAAGCTGACCATCTCCTCGGCGCAGATGGAGGTGCTGGATGGGTTTGCGGGAATTGGGCACCTGGAGGTGCGGCGGCTCTACCGCGAAGCCCATCGAGAGTGCGGGGTGCTGGCCACCGAGCTCGAGGAGCTGCGGGAGCGGGAGGGGTCGCGCGAGCGCGACCTGGACCTGTTCCGCTATGAGCTCTCCGAGATCGAGGAGGTGGCTCCGGACTCCGCCGAGGAGGCAGGGCTGGACGCCGAGCGCGAGCGACTGCGCCATGCCGAGGGGCTGCGTGAGGCGGCGGTAGGCGCCTATGCCGGCATCGCCGGGATCGATGAGGATGGCGGCGGGGCGGCGAGCGCGCTGGCCCTAGCGGAGGCGCTGCTGCAGGGCACCGGCGGCGTCGATGTCGCCCTGGACTTGCTCTCGGAGCGACTCAGCGCTGTCGCGGTCGAGCTGGGCGATGTCGCCTCGGAGCTGCGCGACTACGCCGAGGGCCTGGAGGCAGACCCGGGGCGACTCACGGCCGTCGAAGAGCGGCTCGACTCACTCGACCGGCTGAAGCGCAAGCATGGGGGCAGCGTCGAGTCGGTGCTTGCCCACGCCGGACGCTGCCGGCAGGAGATTCGCCGCCTGGAGAGCAGCGAGGAGCGGGCCGCCGAGGCGCAGGCCGCCCTGGGCGAGGCGGAGCGCAGGCGTGAGGAGCTGGGAGCGCGGCTCAGCGAAGGGCGCGCCAAGGCGGCGGGCCCGCTGCAGAAGGAGGTGGCGAGGGAGCTTGAGGGGCTGGCGATGCCTGGGGCAACCCTCGAGGTCGTGCTGGAGCCGCACCCGGAGGGCTTTGGCGCCGGAGGGCGCGAGACGGTCGAGCTGCAGGTGGCGCCGAACCCCGGGATCAACCCAGCGCCGCTGCGAGATGCCGCCTCCGGGGGCGAGCTCTCCCGGGTGATGCTTGCGCTCAGCGGCCTGTCCGCAGGCGGGGGCGCCGCAACCTTCGTCTTCGATGAGATCGACGCTGGGGTTGGCGGTAACACGGCGCGGGTCGTGGGAGAAAGGCTGCGGAGGCTGGGCGAGGGCCGCCAGGTGATCTGTATCACCCACCTGCCGCAGGTCGCCTCGCTGGCCGCCACCCACTTCCGGCTGGAGAAGGATGTCGCCGGGGAGCGGGCCACGGCTACCGTGCAGCGCCTCGACGGTGAGGGGGTGGTCGAGGAGATCCGCCGGATGCTCGGCGGCGAGCGCTCCGACGAGGCGGCAACCCGCCACGCCCGGGAGCTGCTGGCGGCTGCGTAGGAGTCGGCTTGCGAGCTCGCCGCGCGGGGTAGTCTCACACGGTGGCTACCGCCAGTCGCCGTCGCTTTCCCGCGTTGCTCTCGCGTCGCAACGGGGCCTCGACCGCGGCGGCGATCCACGGCACCGCCCGGCTCGGTCGGCGCACCAAGCACCTGGTCAAGCGCCTCGGCCCTGGCGACATCGCTGTCATCGACCACCTCAATATCGATCGGATCGCCGCCGAGGAGCTGATTGAAGCGGGCGTGCGGGCGGTGCTGAACGCGTCGGAGTCCACCGACGGGCGCTATCCCAACACCGGCCCTCTGATGCTGGTCCGCGCCGGGATCTGCCTGGTTGACGTCCCTGGCGACGACCTCTTTAAGCGGCTGCGCGACGGCGATCCAGTGACGATCGAGGACGGCGTCGTCCGGGTCGGCGGCCGAGAGATCGCGAGTGGCCAGATGCTCGGGGGAGTGGAGCTGGAGCGTCGGCTCGACGACCAGCGCCAGCGAGTCAACGAGGCGCTCACCGATTTCGTCGAGAACACGGTCGCCCACGTCCGCCAGGAGACCGACCTGCTGACCGGCAGCATCGAGTTTCCCGCGACCCGGGCGTCGTTCCGCGACCGCCACGTGCTGATCGTCGTACGTGGCGATCGCCACCGCCGCGACCTCAAAGCGCTGCGCGCCTATGTCCGCGACGTCCGCCCGATGATCGTGGCGGTCGACGGCGGTGCCGACGGAGCACTGGAGGCGGGGATGAAGCCCGACCTGATCCTCGGCGACATGGACTCCGCGAGCGATGAGGCACTGCGCTGCGGGGCTGAGCTGATCGTCCACGCCTACCCAGATGGACGGGCGCCAGGGCGTGAGCGCCTGCTGGAGATGGGCCTCGAGCACACGCTGGTCCCGGCCGCCGGGACCAGCGAGGACGTCGCGATGCTGATGGCCTACGAGAAGGGAGCGGCGCTGATCGTCAGCGTTGGCGCTCACTTCAACCTGATCGAGTTCCTCGATCGCAAGCGCGGCGGCATGTCCTCGACCTTCCTCACCCGGTTGCGGATCGGCGAGAAGCTGGTCGACGCAAAGGGGGTCAGCAGGCTCTACACGCCTAGCTCTACCTTCGGCCCGCTGGTCCTCTTTTTAATCGCCTTCGCGATCCTGCTGACGATCGTCGTGATCACTTCGCCAGCACTCGACAACGTCGTTCAGCTGATCTGGCTGAAGATCAGGATCTGGCTCGGCCTGTAGCAGCGTTGGGGGCGACCATCTAGCCTTCGGGCGCTGATGGGTTACAGCGCTCGCTACCACGCGACATCGCTGATCGCGGTATTCCTCGCCGTGGCGATCGGGATCCTGATCGGCGCGGAGTTCGGCGGCGCCGCACTCAACGACACCCGCAAGGATCTCGAGCACAGCCTGATCGGCAACCTCCAGGACGCTCGCTCCCGGGCCGACCAGCTGAGTGGCGAACTGGGGCGAGCCAACGATTTCGCCGAACGCGTCTATCCGGTGCTCGTCCACAATCGACTGGCTGGCCAGCGGATCGGGATCGTCGCCTTGGGGGGGCTGCCGAGCAACGTCTCTTCGGCGATCGAAGCGGCCCTCGGGCCGACCGGGGCGCGGCTGGTTGGAATCGGCGTGGTGCGTGAGCCGGTCGACCTACGCTCGCTGGCCGGCGACCTCGCGAAGACCAGGTTCGCCGACCTCCGGCACAACCCGGAAGCGGTGACCGCGCTTGGAACCGGCATCGGGCGCCAACTGGTGCGCGGCGGCACTCTGGTGGAACTGGTCCGCAGCTCCTTCTTCTCGCGCGCCAGCGGCAACTTCGGGAGACTCGATGGGGTGATCGTGGTCCGCGATCAGCCCGAAGGCATGGGACCGGTGCAACACGCCGCGGCGGCACGGCTGGAGTCGGCGCTGATGCGCGGGATCACGGCGACCCGAAGGCCGGCGGTCGGAGTCGAAACCTCCACGGCGGAACCCTCATCGGTCCCCTTCTTCCAGGGCAACTCGCTCTCCAGCGTCGATGACATCGACATGGTCGCGGGGCGGGTGTCGATGGTCTTCGCGATGCTCGGGGCGGAGGGCAGCTTCGGCGTCAAAGGGAGCGCCGATGGCCTGCTGCCGGACCTGCTGGCGCCCGAGCGCTGAGCCGATCGTGTACTGGCTCGGCTTCCCGCTCTCGATCGTGTTGGCTCTGGCGCTCGTCCCAGCGGGGGCACGGGGGCTGGCGGAGGCCGGGCTGGTACGGGAGAACTATCGGGGCGCCTGGCTCGCCTTTCCGCTCGGCGCGGTGCTGGCGACGGCGGCGCTGGTCGCGCTGGCCCCGCTCGCCTTCCTCAACGATCGCGCCGATCTCGAACTGCTCGACCCCGAGCTGCGCCGCTGGATTCCCTATGTGATTGGGATCGCTTTCCTTGGTTTCCTCGATGACTCGCTGGGTGGGGGGGAGGCCGGCGGCGCACCGCGGGGCTGGCGGGGGCACGCGCGGGCGCTCAGCGAGGGGCGACTCTCGACCGGCGCGATCAAGGCAATCGGGGCGCTGGCGCTGGCCGCCTACGTGGTCTCGGGGCAGGGGCTTGAGTCATGGCACTACCTGGCCGACGTGGCGCTGCTGATCCTCACCACCAACCTCTTCAACCTGCTCGACCTGAGACCCGGACGCGCCGAGAAGGGGCTGGTCCTGCTGGGCGCCGGTATCTGCCTTGGCGCGTGGACGCTGGCGCCGGTCGAACTATTGGGGATCTTTGCCGGGCCGGTCTTGGTCGGCGCCTGGCTGACGCTGCGCGAGCGGGCAATGCTGGGAGACACCGGCTCCAATCTGGTCGGGGCGATCGCCGGTGTCTGGCTGCTGACCACACTGGACGGGACTGGGCGGCTAATCGCGCTGGGGGTGGTCGTCCTGCTGACGTTTTACGGCGAGATGCGCTCTCTTTCGGCGACGATCGAATCGGTTCCGCCACTGCGCTGGCTAGACTCGCTCGGTAGAGGATGAGTAGAGCAAGACAAGGAGATACCCGCTTCATCTTCGTCACCGGCGGGGTGGTCTCGGCCCTCGGCAAGGGCATCGCCGCCTCCTCGATCGGACGCCTGCTCGTCTCCCGCGGCTTCCGGGTTCAACTGCAGAAGTTCGATCCCTACATCAACGTCGACCCGGGGACTATGAGCCCGTTCCAGCACGGCGAGGTCTTCGTCACCGAGGACGGAGCCGAGACCGATCTCGACCTCGGCCATTACGAGCGCTTCACCGACGAGAACACCTCGCGCGCCTCCAACGTGACTGCTGGCTCTGTATACAACTCGGTGATCAAGCGGGAGCGCCGCGGCGACTACCTCGGCGCCACCGTCCAGGTGATTCCCCACATCACCGACGAGATCAAGCAGCGCATCCTGATCGTCGCTGAGTCGCAATCGGTCGACTTCGTCATCACCGAGATCGGTGGCACCGTTGGTGACATCGAGTCGCTGCCGTTCCTTGAGTCGATCCGTCAGCTCTACACCGACCTGGGGCCGAAGCGCAGCATGTTCGTTCACCTCACCCTGGTGCCCTACGTCGGCCACGCAGGCGAATTGAAGACGAAGCCGACCCAGCACTCGGTCAACGAGCTGCGGCGAATCGGGATCCAGCCGCACGCGCTGGTTTGTCGCTCCGAGGGGCGCCTCGATCGTGAGATCCGCAGCAAGATCGCCCTCTTCGCCAGCCTTCCGGTTGACGCCGTCATCTCCGCCCACGACGTAGACAACATCTACAAGGTGCCGCTCGTCTTCCGGGCGGAGGGCGTTGACGACATCGTCCTCGACCACTTTGGGATGGAGGCACCGGCGCCGGACCTGGTCGAGTGGGAGGCGATGGTGCGTCGTGCCGACGCCGCCGAGAGCAAGGTGCGAATCGCCCTGGTCGGCAAGTACGTGCAGCTCGCCGACGCCTACAAGTCGGTGATCGAGGCGCTTGAGCACGGTGGCTTTCACCACGGGGTCGAGGTCGACGTCGAGTTGGTCGACTCCGAGAACCTCGATCCGGAGCGGCTGGAGGGCGCCGACGGGATCCTCATCCCCGGCGGCTTCGGCGAGCGCGGGATCGAGGGCAAGGTGCAGGCGGCGGCGATCGCTCGCGAACGCTCGATTCCCTACCTGGGAATCTGCCTCGGGATGCAGATCGCCGTGGTCGAGTTCGCCCGTGCCGTGGCCGGCATGGCGGGCGCCAACTCGGCGGAGTTCGATCCCGAGACCCCGTTCCCGGTGGTCGACCTGCTGCCCGAGCAGAAGGAGGTCTCCGAGATGGGTGGCACGATGCGGCTCGGAGCCGACCCGGTGAAGCTGCACGCGGGCACGCGGGCGCGGGAGATCTTCGGCGAGGCGGTGATCTACAAGCGACACCGTCACCGATATGAGGTCAACAACCAGCTGCGGCGCCGGCTCGAGGACGAGGGCCTTGTCTGCGGCGGCACCTCCCCCGACGAGCGTCTGGTCGAGATGGTCGAGCTGCCCGATCACCCCTTCTTCGTCGCCTCTCAGTTCCACCCGGAGTTCAATTCCCGTCCCAACCGCCCCGAGCCGCTCTTCCGCGAGTTCATCGGCGCGGCGGCGCACCACGCGGGAGAGCGCCCGGCGGACGGCCACGAGCTGGAACCGGCCGAGGACGCCGACATCGGCGTCCGGCACCCGGGCTGACCGGCTCGCGCGGGCCTCTCTAGCCTGTCGGGGGTGGAGGAGGCGAGTTCACGGCTGCACGAGACCTTCGTCAGGCTCTGCGAGATCCGCAGTCCGACCGGGGAAGAGCGCGAGGTCGCCGACACGGTGGCGGCCGAGCTGGGGGTGTTGGGGCTGGAGGTGAGCGAGGATGACTCCGCAGGTCCTGCCGAGGCCGGCGCCGGGAACCTCCTCGCCAGGCTGCCGGGGCGTGGCAGTGAATGGGTGATGTTCTGCGCACATCTGGACACGGTTCCGCACGAGGGTCAGATCGAGGTGGTGCTCCAAGACGGCGTCTTCCGCAGCCGGGGCGAGACGATCCTCGGCGCCGACAACAAGGCCGCGGTGGCGGTCTTCATGGAGCTGGTGGCTCGTCATGCCGACCAGCCGCCCGCGGTTGGGATCGAGCTGCTGTTCACCGTGGCCGAGGAGCAGGGACTGCGGGGGGCAAAGGCGTTTGACTCCTCGGTGCTGCACTCCGCGTGCGGCTTCGTGCTCGACCACGCGAGCCCGGTCGGCGAGGTGATCGTCACCTCGCCGACCCAGCAAAAGATCCTTGCCGATTTCACCGGCGTCGAGGCGCACGCCGGCATCCGGCCCGAGGACGGCAACAGCGCGATCGCCGCCGCCGCCGCCGCGATCTCCCGGATGGAGTTGGGCCGCCTCGATCCGAAGACCACCGCCAACGTCGGCCTGATCTCCGGGGGCACCTCCGGCAACGTCGTTCCCGGCCACTGCTGGATCCACGCCGAGGCGCGCAGCCTTGACGCGGCGCGGGTCGCCGAGGTGGCGGGGGGGATCGCCGACGCCTGCGCCTGGGGGGCCAGCGCGCACGGGTGCGACGTCGACGTGCGGATCGAGGAGCTGTTCCGCGGCTACAGGGTGCCTCCCTCCTCGCGGGCGCTTGCACTCGCAGAGGCCGGGCTGCGCGCCGCCGGCGTCGAGCCGCAGCGGACCTCGACCGGCGGCGGCAGCGATGCCAACGCGCTGCGCCTCGGCGGCTTTGACTGCGTCCTGCTCGCCAACGGCACCGCGGCCAACCACACCGCCGAGGAGAGCGTCTCGGCGCGCAATCTCGACGCGATGCTCGAGGTCTGCGAGGGGATCGTCACCGCGGCGCCCGCGGGGGCGGCGTGAGACGTCGTCTCGAGCTGCGGCGAGGGGTCGTCGTCGCTGCGGACCCGCTGACGGTCGAGGTGGACGACGAGCGCCGCGCCGCCTGGGCGGACACGACCCTCCTGGGGGAGATGCGTGAGGGCGATGAGGTCATCGTCAATGTCGCCGCCCTCGATCTCGACCTCGGCTCCGGCGGCTTCGACCTGGTCCACGTCAACCTGACCCGGGGCCTTGCCGGTGGCGGGGCGGGTGAGGAGCACGTGATGAAGCTCAACTACACCTCGCTCCAGCACCCGGTCGATCCTGTGGAGGGCGTGAGGCGCGGGCGCCCGGTCCCGGTCCTCGTGCTTCCCCTTCATGGCCACCTTGCTCCCGCGGCTTGGGCGGCGGCGCAGGCGGCGGCGGGGCTGCAGGTCGGCTACGTGCAGACCGGAGGAGGGGCGCTGCCGGGCTCTCTCTCACACGACGTCGGGCAGCTGCGCGAGCGCGGTCTGCTGTGTGGCCATGTCACCGCGGGGCCCGCATACGGGGGCGAGGCGGAGGCGATCAGCGTCCCTGGCGCCCTCGACGCTGCCGCCGGTCTTGGCTGGGACGCAGTGCTCGCCGGGCCTGGTCCGGGGATCATCGGCTCGGCGACGCGACTCGGGCACGGCGGAACGGCGGCGTTGGAGACCGCCCACGCGGCGCTTGCCCTCGGGATGCAGACGACGCTCTCCCCACGCCTCTCGGCAGTCGATCCGCGCCCGCGCCATCGCGGTGTGAGCCACCACACGCTGACCGTGCTGGAGCTGCTGCTCGCCCCCGTCGGGGTCGTCGCTCCGGAGGGAGAGGAGGAGATCGCCGCCAAGTTGGAGTCTGCCTGTGGAGGGCGGCACCTACTGCAGGTCGGGGCGGTTGACCTCGAGGGCTACGCGGACACCGATCTACCCTCCCAGACGATGGGAAGAAGCTCGGCTGATGACCCGCTCTTCTTCGCTGCCGCTCTTGCCTCGGGTTGGGTCCTGGGTGCAACTTCGGAGGCTGGCGTTGAGGGTGGGAGGTCAACGACATAGGCCCCGCCGACGGGTCGCGCGGTCAAGCGCACAGTCCATTGCGTATCAAAGGGTTGTCGGTGAGCGGCGAGAACCTGCCTGTATGGCTGTTGCGATCAAGCCCTCGCCGCCCTCCGCGCCCAACGCCAACCCCGGCGCCGAGGCCCGCTTCGAGGGCCTCGTCCTCGACTTCCTTGCCTACCTGGAGCTGGAGCGCGGCCTCTCCCGCAACACGCTGCACGCCTATCGCACCGACCTCTTCCAGTACGGCGAGTACCTCTCCGCCCGGGGCCTCGATGCGCTGAAGGCGCGCCCGGCGGACATCGGCGAGTTCCTCGCCGACCTGGCGACCGGCAACGGCCGCCCCGCCTGCTCGGCCTCGACCATCCACCGCAAGGCCGCCTGCCTTCGCTCCTTCTATAAGCACCTGCGCCGCGATGAGTTGATCGCCGACGATCCGACCGCGGCGCTCAGCGCGCCGCGTCGGGCAAAGAAGCTGCCCCAGGTCCTCAACCACTCCGAGGTCGGGCTCCTGCTCGCCGCCCCGCGCGGCGAGCAGCCGACGACCTTGCGCGACCGGGCGCTGCTGGAGACGATGTACGCCTGCGGGCTGCGAGCCTCGGAGACGATCGGCCTTGAGGTCGGCGACCTAGACCTTCGCGGAGGCTTCCTCCGCGCTTACGGCAAGGGCTCCAAGGAGCGACTGGTGCCGCTCGGTCGTCAGGCGATCGCCGCGATCAGCGTCTACATGCGCAGCGCCCGGCCGAAGTTGGTCGGCGAGCGCCACGAGCCAAAGCTGTTCGTCAACTTCCGCGGCGGCCCGCTCACCCGTCAGGGCCTCTACAAGATCGTCCAGCGCCACGCCCGCGCCGCCGGGCTCTCCGGCCGGATGAGCCCCCACACGCTGCGCCATAGCTTCGCCACCCACCTGCTCGCCGGTGGTTGTGACCTGCGCGCCGTGCAGGAGATGCTCGGCCACGCCGACATCTCGACCACCCAGATGTACACGCACCTCTCCGGCGAGCAGCTCAAGGACGTCTACTTCCGCAGTCACCCACGCGCGAACGCCTGATAGAACCGGGCGATGCCCGAGCTGCCCGAGGTCGAGACCGTCTGTCGACAGCTCGAGCCCGAGCTGTCGGGGCGGAGGATCGGGCGCCTTGAGGTGCTCGACCCGCGCTGGTCGCGGCCGGTGACGCCGGCCGTGCTGGGCGCCGCGGTCAGCGGCAGGACGATCCGGGGCCTGGGGCGCCGAGGCAAGTACCTGCTACTTGCGCTCGACGGGGCCCAGACCCTGGTCATGCACCTGCGGATGACCGGCAACCTGGTCTTGGTCGAGGCGGGGGGGAAGCTCGATCCATCCGAAGGGCGCAGACTGTATGAGGGCGAGCGCTCCGCCTCGGAGCGCCACCTGCGCGCCCGCTTCGGGCTCGAGGGCTCTCGCGAGCTTTGGTTCACTGACCCACGCCGCTTCGGCGAGGCGTTCCTGATCGATGACGCCGACCTTGAGAAGCGCTTCGAGCGGCTCGGGGTCGAGCCGCTCTCGGCCGCCTTCACGCCTGAGTCGCTGGGCGCGATGGCGGTGGGACGCACCGCGCCGCTCAAGTCGTTCCTGCTCGATCAGTCCCACATCGCCGGCGTCGGCAACATCTACGCCGACGAGGCGCTCTTCCGGGCGCGTCTTCACCCCCTCTCTCCCGCCGGCTCGATGCGGCCCGAGCACCTCAGTGCGTTGCGCGACGCGGTCGTCGCCGCGCTGGAGGCGGGGATGGAGTGGGGCGGCGCCTCGATCGACGACTACCGTGACGCCCGCGGAGAGAAGGGCTCGATGCAGGACGAGTTCCTCGTCCACACCCGCGAGGGCGAGCCCTGCCCTTGCTGTGGCGGGTCGATCGTCAGGATCGTTGTCGCCGGACGCTCCACCTACTACTGCCCGAGCTGCCAGGTGCGGCTGCGACGGCGGCCCCGCCGCCGTCCGGCCCGTCGGTCACCTTAGGTCGCGATGCCCGGTAGGACCCTAAGGACGGAGGCGGTGGTCCTGCGCAGCATCCGCTACGGGGAGGCGGACCGCATCCTCCACCTCTACTCGACGGCCCGGGGACGGATCGGGGCGATCGCCAAGGGGGCGCGACGGCCGAGGTCCCGCTTCGGCGGCCGCCTCGAGCCGTTCTTCCGTCTCGATCTGATCCTGCACGAGGGCCGCGGCGAGCTGCTCACCGTCACCAACGTCGCCACCGTCGACGGCTACCCGCGCCTGCGCTCCTGCGGGCCGGCCCTGGGTGCCGGCGCCCGCGCCTGTGACGCGGTGCTGCGGCTGCTCGACTCGGCCGAGCCCAATCCCCCCGCCTACAACCTGCTATGTCGATACCTAGCGCTGCTCGACGACCCCTCCAAACCGCGCGCCGCAGGCCTTGAGGCTGCGTTGGCCTTTCGCCTCAAGCTCGCCCTGGTGGCTGGCTTTGCCCCCGCGCTCGCCTCTTGCGTGCGCTGCGGCGAGGCCGAGCACCTCAGCGGCTTCTCCGGCGCCGCCGGGGGGGTCGTCTGCGCGGGCTGCGAGGCAGGCTCCTTCGAACTCTCGGGAGAGGCGCACCGCTTCATGGTCGAGGCGCTCGCCAGGCCCCTGGCAGAGGCGCCGGCGGCGGCGGAGCGAGACCTGCGCCAGGTCGAGCGGGCGGTGGGCGAGACGCTCGAGCACCACGCCCACGTGCGGCTGCGCGCCGCCGCGTGAAGAGCCCCGTAGGATCGGTCGCCTTGAAGGTCATAGCCCCGCTGGAAGAGCGAGTCCGTGCCTGGGAGGCCGAGTTCCTCTCTGACCTGGCGACCCCGTCCTACCCCGCGCGACGGCGCGCGGAGGAGCCCGACAGCCCGGTGCGCACGCCGTTCCAGCGCGACCGAGACCGGATCGTCCACTCGAAGGCGTTCCGCCGCCTCAAGCACAAGACACAGGTCTTCGTCGCCCCCGAGGGCGATCACTACCGCACCCGCCTGACCCACACGCTGGAGGCGTGCGGAATCGCTCGCACGGTGGCCCGGGCGCTCGGTCTCAACGAGGACCTGACCGAGGCGATCGGGCTCGGTCACGACCTGGGCCACCCGCCCTTTGGCCACACCGGCGAGGAGGCGCTGGACACGGCGCTGCGCGAGCGCTGCGGCGCTGAGTTCAAGCACAACGTCCACTCGCTGCGGGTTGTCGACGCGCTGGAGCGCAACGGCCAGGGGCTCAACCTCACAGAACAGGTGCGCGACGGCATTCTCAACCACACCGGGTCGCGCAAGCCGGCAACTCTGGAGGGGCGGATCGTCAAGCTGGTCGACCGCGTCGCCTACATCAACCACGACATCGACGATGCGCTGCGGGCGGGGATTCTCGAGCCCGCCGATCTGCCGAGCGCTGAGATCGAGCTGCTCGGCTCGACCGGGTCGAAGCGGATCGACACGCTCGTCCGTGACATCGTCGAGCGCTCCTCCGAGGCCGGAGACATAGTGCAGAGCGAGGCAATCGGCGGCGCGATGCTGCGGCTGCGCAAGTTCATGTTCGACCGCGTCTACCTGGGGCCGGCGGCGCGCGGCGAGCACGAGCGGGTCCACCGTACCCTGCGTGGCCTCTTCGACCACTACCTGGAGCATCCCGGTGAGGTGCCGGAGTGGGAGCCGGGCGCCAGCGAGTGCCAGCGCGTCGCCGACTACATCGCCGGGATGACCGATCGCTACTGCATCGCCAAGTTCACCGAGCTGACCATCCCCGAGGAGGCGAGGTTCTGATGGCGCTGATCTCGGCCGAGAGCCTCGAGCGGGTCAAGCAGACGGCGGACATCGTCGAGGTGATCTCCGTCCACACCGACCTGCGCCGCCAGGGTGCCCGCTGGGTAGGCCTCTGCCCGTTCCACGAGGAGCGCACGCCGTCATTCTCGGTCGATGCCCAAGAGAAGCTCTATCACTGCTTCGGCTGCGGGGTTGGCGGTGACGTGATCAAGTTCGTCGAGGAGAAGGAGGGGCTCGGCTTTGCCGAGGCGGTTGAGCTGCTCGCCGACCGCTACGGGGTCGAGCTGGAGCGGGAGCGGGAGGACCCGCGGGCCGAGGCGAAGCGTCAGCAGCGCCGCCGGCTCGAGGAGCTCCTCACCCGCACCGCCACCTTCTACTCTGGCTACCTCTGGGAGTCGAGGGAGGGCGGCAGGGCGCGCAAGTACTTGGCCGAGCGGGGGCTGGGCGAGGAGGTGCTGCGCCGCTTCGGGGTCGGCTATGCGCCGAGCGCCTGGGATCAGGTGCTGCTGCGCGGTCAGCGGGCGGGGTTCAAGGTCGAGGAGCTGCGCGGGGTCGGCCTGGCCCAGCGGGGGCGGGGAGGAGGCGAGTACGACCGTTTCCGCTCGCGGATCATGTTCCCGATCCGCGACCGTCGCGGCCGGGTGCTTGGCTTCGGCGGGCGGGCGATGCGCTCCGACCAGGGTGCCAAGTACGTCAACACGGCGGAGACCGACTTCTTCCACAAGAGCCGGATGCTCTACGGCATTGACCTGGCCAAGACGGCGATCGCCAAGGCGGGGCACGCGGTTGTGGTCGAGGGCTACACCGACGTGCTGGCGCTGCACCAGGCCGGTATCGAGGAGGCGGTTGGGGTGATGGGCACCGCGATCACCGACGAGCAGGTGGCGGCACTCTCGGGGATGGTCGAGGAGGTCGTGCTGGCGCTCGATGCCGACTCGGCCGGCCAGGAGGCGATGCTGCGCGCGCAGCGGGTCGCGGCGGGGCGGAAGATGCGGCTGCTTGTGGCGGCGATGCCGGAGGGGGAGGACCCGGCGGAGATGATCGCGGCCGAGGGCGGTGCTGAGCGCTTCGGGGCCCTGGTCGAGGGCGCGGTCGACCTTCCCGCCTTCCAGGTCGGTCTGGTTTTGAATCGCACCGACGTCTCCTCCCCGGCTGAGCGCGACCGGGCGCTCTCGGAGGCGGCGCCGATCCTTGCGGGGATGGGGGAGACGGCGAGCCGTGACGATCTGGTGCGCCGAGTGGCGGAGCAGCTCGACCTGGAGCCCTCGATGGTGATGGGCCGGGTCGTGGCGGCGCGGCCGGCGACGGGTGGCTCCGCGGGGCCGCTTCATCGCCTAGAGACGGGTGCATCGCCGGCCCGGAGTGTCCGCCATGCGGCCGAGCTGACCTCGCGCGAACGCCGCGAGCGGGCGCTTTTGGCGATGTGCATCGCCCTGCCCGGGGAGGGCGCGGACTACCTCGCCCGGCTCACCGACGATCATCTCTCGCCACGGGGATCCCGTGCCGCTGCCTGGTTGCGCGAGCACCCGGAGGACCCGGCATCCAACCTGCCGCGCGATAACGATGAGCTGGCCGGCCTGATCGCCGAGCTGACCATCCTGGCCCACGAGGAGCCCGCCTCCGCTGAGGCGATGGAGCTCAACTTCCTCCTCCTTGAGCAGCGTCGCCTCGAGGGCGAGATAGCCGCCGCCGGCGAGGATGGCGACCGCGAGCGCCGTGCCGCGCTGAGCCGCGAGCGCGCCGCCCTAGTCGAGCGCATTGCGCGCACCGAGCGGGTCTGGAGCTGATTCGTCAACGAACAGGTGTTCGTTTTCCGTCTGCTTGGCGCGGCATATTGTCTGCATGGACAAGCGGCTTTTGGAGGACTGCCTCGCGCAGGGAATGTCGTTGGAGACGATCGGGGAGAGGGTGGGAAAGCACCCAAGTACGGTGGGCTACTGGTTGAAGAGGCACCATCTGACCGCGAACGGATCGAAGAAATACGTACGTCGTGGGCCCATTGAGCGCGATGCGCTCAACTTCCTTGTGGACGATGGTGCGACTTTGGCGGAAATCGCCGAAGAGCTCGATCGAAGCATCTCGACGGTCAGGTACTGGCTGGCCCATTATGAGATCAAAACGGTCAATTCCCGAGGACCGCGCCCGCGACGTGGCGATGGCTCGAAGACTGGAGTCTTCGAGTGTAGGCGGCACGGAAAGACGGACTTCATTCTCGAGGGTCGCGGCTACTACCGCTGCAAGCGGTGTCGTTCGGCGGCGGTTGCAAGGCGCCGAAGGACGGTCAAGCAAAAGCTAGTCGATGAGGCGGGGGGCGTCTGCGTTCTGTGTGGCTACGACAGCTGGGTTGGGGCGTTGCATTTCCATCACATCGAGCCGAGCACGAAGGAGTTCCACATCGCACACCGAGGGCATTCCAGATCCCTCGCAAGGAGTCGAGCCGAGATTCGCAAATGCGTCCTGCTCTGTGCTAACTGCCACGCCGAGGTTGAGGGCGAGTTCGCTACCCTGCCAGTTGGTCTGGACCGTCTCTCCGCTGATGCTTCTGGGTAGGCAAGTCTCAGATCTGCCAAATGTGCATGATCGGGGGTAGCTCAATAGGTAGAGCACCGTCCTGTTAAGTCGGTGGTTGGCGGTTCGAGTCCGCCCCCCCGAGTCACGAGGGGCCGTGAGTAATCGCGGCCCCTCTCGTTTGGGCTCTCCGATGCACGAGTTGTTCGACTAGCTCTGCGCCGCGCTCGGCTCCGTCGTGCTGCCGGAACCAGGCTGCTAACTCACCGGCCCGCTTGGCGAAGGACTGCTCGCCGAGCAGTCGGCGGGCGGTCCAGCGCAGCGGTGCCGGTCGACAGAGGCGCCAGGGAAGGGAGAGGCCGGCGCCAGCCCAGGCGACCCGCATCGCGGTCTCGCTCATGTCGCCTGTGATCGGGCAGATGAGCACCGGGGTGCCGACGCCGAGGGCACGCGCAACGGTGCCGTGGCCGCCGTGGGATACGACCAGGGAGGCCAGTGGCATGAGCTGGCTGTAGCTGAGCCATTCGACCAGGATCGCGTTTGGGGGGACCTTGATCGGGGCCTGGGGCACGACGCGGTTCGTCGTCGCTACGACCCGAACCGGCTCTTCGGAGAACGCCTTCAGCGCGGTTCGCACCAGGTGGTTATCTGGGTCATGGGCGGTGCTCGGGGCGACCAAGACCAGAGGCGCGTCCCCTGGCGGCAGCTCGATCTTGTGGTGCGGCTGCTCAAACGTCATCGGACCGGTGACCTCCACGCCCGCCGGCCAGCTTCGTGGGTACTCGAGCTGGGGGAAGGTTGCGACTAGGGCAAGGTCGGGGCTTATCCCGCCATGGAAGCGCTCGAGCGGCGGTAGGCCTAGGCGCGAGCGCTGCACGTTGAGGTCGCGGCGCCCGTGCTCGAGCCCCAGGTTCAACGCCTTCTGGCCGCCCCGCCAGATCGCTCGTCCGAGCGGCGTTCGGGGCCGGCGTAGGCCCACTGCGAAAAACGGCATTCCTGGCTCGACTATCGGGTAGATGTGGGGGATCAGCGTCGCCAGCGGAACCCCCGCCTTCTCGGCCGCCAGGGCCGGCGCCAGAGTGAGGATGTCGCTGACGGCGACGTGGGGGCGCATCTCCTGCAACAGCGGCAGCAGCGCCCGCGCTGCCTCAGCCGCATGGTCACCGTCGGCCGAGTCGGGGTCTGGCGGTGGGAACATCCGGTATTCCTCCGCCGCCCTGAAGCCGAGCCCAGCGCCTTCGACCGCGCTGCGCCGCTCCTCCCAGGTCTCTACCAGCACCTCGTGCCCACGGGCGGCGAGCGCCCTGCCCAGCGAGATCGCCGGGAAGGCATGGCCTGGATCGCCGAAGGCGGCGACCAGGATGCGCAGCGGCTCGACGTCGCCTGACGCAGGCGCCGCGCCGCGTGCGTCAGGGAGTGTCGAGCTCCTCACCGGGCCGCGTGAAGACGATCTCCGGCACGTGGCAATTTGGCGAGGTGCGCAGCAGAAAGCGCACCGCCTCGCCAAGATCGGAAGGCCGGATCATCTCTGCGGCCGGCACCTGCCCCTTGGCGAACTCGGTCATCGGCGTGTCGACGAAGCCCGGCGCCAGCGCCGTGCATTGGACTCCGGCGCCGCCCGCCTCGCGATGCGTCGACTGGGTGAAGTTGATCACCGCCGCCTTGGTCGCCGCGTAGATAGAGAGCCACGCCTGTCCGCCCTTGCCGGCAATCGAAGCGGTGTTGACGATCAGCGCCTTGCCGTGATCGGCGCCCGCAGCGCGCAGCATCGGCAGCCCCTCGCGGGTGCCGAGGATCAGGGCACGCAGATTCACCGCGAGCTGCATGTCTAGATGCTTGGTCTGGATCTCCTCCATAGGCGCCCCGATCCCGACCCCCGCATTATTGACCAGCACGTCGAGGCGACCATAGGCGTCGCGATGTTTGGCGAAGACCCCGACCACCTCTGCCTCGTCAGTCATATTGGCGGCGACGCTCTGAACCTCGACGCCGTCGGCGCGCAGACCCTCAGTGGCCGCCTCCAGCTTCTCTGCTCGGCGGGCGGCGACGGTCAGCGCGTAACCGTCCTCTCCAAGAACACGGGCGATCGCCAGGCCGATCCCGCTCGAGGCCCCGGTGATCAGCGCCGCTCGCTCCGCCATCATCGTTCTCCTTCTGCTCTCCTAGGGTCGTGCGCACCATATATGCCCACCGCAGGGGCGCGATGTTTGCTCTATCCCCCTCAATAACATGCCGCCGATGCGCCCCAGTCGTTTCTTCGTCGTCGTTTCCTGCCTGCTTCCGGGGGCAGCGCTGATCGCCGGATGCGGCGGCAGCTCAGGGTCTTCGACCACTTTGTCCACAGCCTCGGCTGCCGTTGAAAGTCGCCCAGCCCCGCCAAAGAGCGAATTCCCAAGCGCCGAAGGTATGACGCTCAAAGAAGTTCTCAAGTCCGGCGAAGGCCTCTCCAGCCTAATCGTGGCGCCGACCGGCGAAGTCTTCTATCCGGGAGAAAACCGCTACTCCTTCGAAGTCTCCCTGCCCGACCGCACGTCGGTCGCCAACGCCAAGGTTGCCCTTTACATCGCCAAGGCGCCGCCCAAATTACGACACGGCGCACCCGCGCCGCATGCCAGTCCGCTCGGCCAGCCGGCCACCGGGCCCTTTCCGGCTGCAATCGAAAGCCTCTCGACCAAGCCCGCCTTTCGCTCCCAGACGACGGCCCAGGATCCCAACGTTGCCACTTCCGTCTACGCTGCCGAAGTCGGCTTCCCGAGCGACGGCGAATGGCGAGTCTTGGCGCTTATCAAGCAGGAAGGCAAGACGACTGCGGCGGTGCTGCCAATCGTTACGGTTGGGGAATTCACCGCGATCCCGAGGGTCGGCCAAAGGGCGCCGCTGATCCACACGCCGACGGCGGCGAGCGTTGGCGGCGACCTCTCCAAGATCACCACCCGCGTCCCGCCGGACACCCAGAACCGGGTCGACTACGCGGAAGTTCTCGGAAAAGAGCCGATCGTCCTCTTGTTTGCGACCCCCAAGTTCTGCCAGAGTCGGACCTGCAGCCCGGTCGTCGACGTGGCCGAGCAGGTCAAACAGCTCTACGGCAACAAGGCTGCATTCATCCACATGGAGATCTACAACAGCAACAACCCGAGTAAGGGCGTGCGGCCCCAGGTGAGGACGTTCCATCTGCCCAGCGTGCCGTGGCTCTTCGTGATCGACCGTCACGGCACGATCCGTTCCGAGATCGAGGGCGGCTTCGGCGTCGCAAAGCTGACCCAAGAGGTCAAGGGGGTAGTCGGGGAATGAGCGAGACAACCGGTTCGGACTCTGAGTTTCTGGACTCTTTCGCCGAGGAGGCCCGGCGTCGCTGTGACGTGATCGCTGCCGGCTTGGCGACCGAGACGAGCGACTTCGAGACGATGCGGGCCGAAGCCCATGCCCTCAAGGGTACGGCGGCCGTGATCGGCCTGCGCCGTCTTGCCGAGCTAGCCGGCCTGATGGAGTCCGACCTTGACGAAGCAAAGAAGACCGGCGTCATCCGCGGGGGGCGCGCCCACCAGATAGCCGACGCTGCCAAGGCGCTCGCCGAGGGAGCCGCGGCAGCTGCGGAGGGCAACGAAGAGCCACCTGATGTCGGCCGCTCTCTCGCTCAGCTTTTCAGCGCGTAGCGCTAGGCTCGCGCCCCAGCGGGGCGGTAGCTCAGTTGGTCAGAGCAGCGGACTCATAATCCGTTAGTCGTAGGTTCGAGTCCTACCCGCCCCACTACGAAAGCCCCGCTAACCACGGGGTTTTCGTGTATCTAACGGGCTTTACAAAGTAAAGCATGTCGCGAATATGTCGCGAAACCAAGGAGGGTGAAACTGCGCCAGGGATCTTGCGTGGACTATCTGCCGTTGGGCAATACGCTGCATCGATGGCGCGTGAGCTCGAGAGACGAGTCGTCGAATTGGTCCGCGAGGTGTATCGCGGGAGCGTGGGGGAGACTCCCTCGTGGCTACTGCGACCCGGACGCGTGGAGTGCAAGCGCCGGTGGTCACTTGTTCAACGAATCTACGCTGAGCTCACCGGCCTCAAGCTCCCTGAGACCATGCCGCCCCGCGAGCGACGACATCTTGACGCGATCCTCGTCAATAGGGGGCAGCCGCCGCGCATCCCTTGAGGTCGATGAGGTCCAGCATTTCAACGAGTTCCGTCTAGCGACCCTCAAGGCATACCCGGCCAACGCCCGGCTCGCGTTCCCGAAGGAGATTTGGATGGGCGCGTGTCTGAACGAGCGCGGACTCAAGGGCGTCGGTTTCGGCAAGCCGTGCCCACCTTTGTTTCCGGGGGAAGGAGGGAGACACCGTCAGCGTGCATTTCGGGATGCGTTGGCTGACATCCTGCCCCTTGTCCACGGCTGGGCGCCAACGCTGCGGATCGCGCATTTCGAGGTCGAATCTTGGGTCTATAACCGAAACGCTTCAGCCCGGATCGCTGACTTCATAGCAGGGCGCTGGTAGCAGGGCCTTGCCATTCGGGTACTGCCTGGAAGCAGGCGGTCGTCGATAAGATCGACCCTCTAGCCCAAGAACCAAAGAAGGGGGTCCAGCCATGGGTGCTCAGGAGAACAAGCAGGTAGCCGAAGATGCCTACAGGGCGTTTAGCAGCGGTGATGCCGTTGCGGCGATGCAAAACATGGACGACTCGATCGTGTGGAAGACGCGCGGCGATCACGCGCTGAGCGGGACCCGCCACGGCAAGCAGGAGATCGGCGAGCTTTGGGGGCAACTCGTTGGTAAAGAGTTCCGCACCGAGCCAACCGACTTCATCGCCGACGGCGACACGGTCATCGTCCTCACCTCGGTCACCCTCGACGGCGAGACGGTCGAGAGTGCCGATGTCCTCAGTTACAACGCCGATGGCAAGCTCGTCGGCTTCGACACCCGCGGTGACCCGGCAATCGCCAACCGGGTGTTTGCAAGATAGATACGCCTAAAGCTCGGCACTGACCGCGAGTTATCGCGCCTGGCGGAGGGATCGCTCCTCCGCCTCGTGCGCTCCTTGCCGTTGCGGACCGCAATCTGGAAGTGGCGACGGATGTTGACGACCTCGTCCACGAGCATGGTCAACCTCAGTGCG
Source organism: uncultured Solirubrobacterales bacterium (assembly GCA_963743285.1). Lineage (GTDB taxonomy): Bacteria > Actinomycetota > Thermoleophilia > Solirubrobacterales > 70-9 > CAVUPF01. The sequence continues at coordinate 305,789 of CAVUPF010000004.1, read as the reverse complement.
CGGTCCAGCAACAGGCTCGGTCTACCGATGCAGACGATCACGGCCAGATCAGGGAGTCGTCCGCAGACGGACTCCAGGCAGGGCTGGCCTTGATCGCCAAGGGCCTCGGGATCGAGCAGGAGCGCATCTAACTTCAACCCGACCAGCTCCTCCGCTGAGATCGCGCTCTGCATCGGGCGTAGCTGCCAGCCCTCGAGCTCAGCCCGCCTCGACAAAGCGAGGAGGATGTCGGCGTCGCTGTCGATCACTGCGAGCCGGAAGGGCCGCTGGCGCTTCAGCTTGACCTCCTCGTTTCGGGCGGAAAGGGAACCGAAAGGAAGAGTCGGCAGATATTCGAGCGACTCACCGGCCAGGTGACGAAGGTTGGCGATTACCGCAACGACTACGGTACGCGGGGTGATCCAGGGGAGGAACTGGTTATGCCCGTGCTTAGGGGATGGGCGCAAAGGTGATCGTCTCGGGCGGAATCTCGAGCACGAGCGTTGATGACGTCTTCAATGGATTCCGCCCCCAGACGCGAAGCCGCCACACCACGTCGGCAAGCGGGGGGTCGGGCTCGATCATGACGGCGATGTCGGTTTTTCGGTCGCGCAATGCTCAAGCCGCTCGTCGCACCACAGCGGCGGCGCTCGGGGTATTCCTCCTCACGACGGCGGCTGGCTGCGGCTCGATCGCGGCGTCGGCGGGGACCTTCACCCCCGTCCGGCCGGGAGTCCTCACCGTTGCAACGGCCGCCGTGCCGAGCGCAGGTTTTTGGGAAGGGACTCCGAACGACCCGACCGGCGGCTTCGAGTACGAGCTGGCAAGAGAATTCGCTGCCCGCTTCGGTCTGGGCTCCGTGCAGATTCGGATTGTCAATTTCAACCGGATCGTGGCCGGACATCTCGATGGAGCTGACATCGGACTCGACCTGATTACGCCGACCGAACAGCGTGAACGGAGACTCGAATTCTCCACTCCGTACCTGACAGCGGCTCCGACCGTGGTCGTTCGCAGCGGCACCAAAGTGCCCGACCTCGCCGGCGCCCGGGAACTGCGCTGGGGAGCGGTGCGCTCGACCACGTTCGAAGGGGACATCACCAATTCAGTCACGCCCGAACTGCCAACCGTCCTCTTCAAGGGTCAGCAGGAAATGCTAGCCGCGCTGCGCGCTGGCAAGGTCGATGCGGTGATGTTCGATCTCCCGCTTGCAGTCGCGATTGCACGACTCTCGGGAGGACACCTCGAAGCAGTGGCCCAACTGCCCGAACGCGAGGCACTGGCGGTTGCCATGCCAAAGAGCTCCTCCAACCGCCAAGCAGTCAACTCGGCGACCCACGCCTTCACTGCCGACGGGACCATCGAACGACTACTCACCCGGTGGGTCGGCAGTAACGCCACCAACGCGGAATCGGCGATCCCGCTCCTGCATACCACGCGCTGATGGCAGTAGTCGTGAACGCTCTCGCCGCCATAACGCTCAAATCCCCCACCGGGGCGGCCTGGGAGTTCCTCGTGCTCTTCATCGTTGTCATCGTTGGCCCACCGCTGATGCGGCGGGCGCGGATCCCGGGGATCATCGGCTTGCTGATCGGTGGCTTCGCCATCGGTCCGTATGGTCTTAACCTGATCGGCGCCGGTAACACTACGGTGCCCGATCTCGGGCAACTGGGGCTGCTCTATCTGATGTTCGTAGCCGGGGTTGAGCTTGATCTCGCCTTGGTCCGAGTTCATCGCAGCGCTGTCATCACCTTCGCGGGTATCACCTTTCTCTTGCCGATGTTGTTCGGCACCGCGATCGGACTTGCTCTAGGCTGGGTCGTCCCCGCGGCGCTGCTCCTCGGTGCACTCCTCTCTTCTCATACGTTGCTCCTCTATCCCGCCGCGCGCGGGGCGGGGCTCTCGGCCGATCGCGGCGTGGCGACGGCGGTCGGAGCGACTGTCCTTACCGACACCGCCGCGCTGATCGTCCTCGCCGGGGTTGCCGGCTCGCAGCTTGCGGGGGGCTCCGGGTCCTCGATCGCGCTACAGATCGTCGTGGGGCTGACCGTCCTGGTCGTCTTCACCCTTGGCTTTCTCCCCCGGCTGGTGCGACTTGCATTCCGCTACCTGGGCAGCGACCGGGTGATTCGTTACCTGCTGGCGGTAGCTTCCTTTCTGGCGGCAGCGACGGTCGCCGAGATCTTCGGGATCGAGCCGATCGTTGGAGCCTTCTTTGCCGGGCTCGCCCTAAACCGCCTAGTGCCGAACGAAGGCCCGCTGATGGACCGCATCGACTTCTTCGGCTCCGCGGTATTCGTGCCTGTCTTCCTCATCACTGTCGGCATGCTCCTCGATCCAGCCGTGATGGTCGAAGGCGAGACGCTAAAGCTCGCCGGCCTGTTCATCCTGGCCAGCTTCGGGGGCAAGGCAATAGCGTCAGCATTCGCCCGCGTGGCGCTCGGGTATTCCGGCCCCCAGGCGGTCCTGATGCTGGGGCTGACGGTCCCCCAAGCCGCAGCGACCTTGGCAGCGACCATAGTCGGCTTCAACATCGGCCTTTTCGACCAGTCCGTCGTCAACGCAGCGCTGGTTCTCATCCTCGTATCGATCGTGGTGGGGACGCTGCTCGTTGAGCGCTCAGTGCCGACGGTTCCACCTCCGCAGACAACCGGCGAGCGGCTCGGAGCCCGGGTGCTTGTCACCCTCGTCGACCCCGCCCAGGCTCCGCTCGGGTTCGCGATCGCGGGGCGGATCGCCGACCACGACAGCGGCGTGGTTCGCGGGCTCCTTGCCCGTACACGGGGAGACACGCATTCCAGCGATGGGGCGCTTGCCGAGCTAGAGGCCGCCGGCTTCGCAGCGGGCCTCGACTGCGAGCCGAAGCTGCTCGTCCACGACTCGCTCATCGAGGGCGTGGTCAATGCTGCGACCGAGGTGCGAGCGTCGCTAGTGATAGTGGGGCAGTCCTCGGTGGCTAGTGCCTCTGCTTTTGGAAGCGCTGGAGAGGCGGTGGCCGAGGCCCTTGCGGCGCCGGTGGCGATACTTGTCGGCGACGCGACCTCGATCCGCGAGGTAGAGCTCGTACAGGATCGAGATAACGGAGACGCACGGGCCACCGATGAGCTGGCGACGGAGCTCGCTCGCAGGATCGGGGGTACCCGAGTTAGCATCCGCAAGCCGGGTCTGCTGGAGGAGCTTCAGCCCGGGCTGCTCTGCCTGCTGCCGGCGACTTCCTGGCAGTTGCTCGCCCAGCCTGTTGATCCACCCTCTGGCGCGGCGGTACTGATCGTTCCGGGGAATGCCTAGGAGCCTGGGTCGGTAACGGGTATCTGTGCGGAGCGGTTGAGGGCACCGCCGCAGTCATAACGTTCACGATGGCGATGAAAGCGCCGCGGGTGGTGAAAAAAGCGGGTCTGGTGCTGGCCGGTGAGGCTCACCAGGTGTCAGGTTGCCCCGAGGAGGGCAAGACCGCCGGCCCGGTGGAGCTTCAGCAGGTTGTGGACCGCGCAATGAAAGCGCCACTGGGCGCGGGCCGCACCCTTGCCGCGCAATAGCAGCCGGCGCGCCCCCTGGACGGTGTCCATCTGGCCGAAGACCGGCTCGACGATCGCCTTGCGGCGGGCATAGACGGCATGACCCTCCTTCGCTCTCAGCTTGCGCGCCATGCGCTGCTTGGAGGTGGCGCCCTTGGGCAGCGGGCCGCGCGGGGCGGGAGCCTGGGGCTCTGAGTGCTTGAAGCGGCCGGTGGCGATATGGGGGTCCAGCCCGTGCTGGGCGGTGATCGCGATGTTTTCTTCGGAGAAGTAGCCGGCGTCGGCCGTCAGGGCCGCCTCGTCGGGCAGCTCGGCGTCGATCGCCGCGAGGTTCTCGCCGAGCTGGCAGAGCGCGGGCCCCAGCTGGCGGGCGTCGGGCGCCTCATCTGAGACCTCGGCGGCGACGATCACCTGGGCGTGGGAGTCGACCACCGCCTGGCCGTTGAAGCACTGGTGAAAGGCGCCGTCTGAGGTCTTCATGATCTTCGACTCTGGGTCGGTGAAGTTGCGCTGGGCGGTGGGCTTTGGGGCTGGCGGCTCTGAGTCGGGGTCGGGCTTTCGCGGCACCCGGCCCTCTGCTCGCAGCTCGGCCTGGCGGCGCTCCTCGCGCTCGGCGGCCTCTGCCTCAAGCGCCGCCTTGGCCTCGCGGATCGCGGCCAGGCGCCCCTCGCGGCGGCACAGCTCGGCGGGCAGCTGATCGCCGCGGCGATCGGGCCCGAAGCGCTCATCCTCCTCGGCGTCGGTGCGCTCAGCGTCGGCCAAAAGAGCGCCGACGTTGCCGCGCAGGGCGGCGATCTCGGCCTCCAGCTCAGCCTCCTTCTTGGTCATCCGCTGATAGCTCATCGCCTTGTGTCGGGAGGCGTTGGCGCGCAGCTTGGTGCCGTCCAGGGCGAGCGTCCCCAGGCCGACCAAGCGGGCCTCGCGACAGAGCCGCAGCGCCTGCACGAAAAGCCCTGAGAGCGCCTCCAGGTGGCGCTTGCGAAAGCGGGCGATCGAGCGGTAGTCGGGGTGCTGGTCGGCGCACAGCATCCGCACCGCCACGTCGCGGTGGGTTGCCGCCTCCAGCTTGCGCGAGGAGATCACCCCGTTGGCGTAGCCATAGATCAGGAGCTTGGTCATCAAGCGCGGGTCATAGGGCGGATAGCCGCGCTCCTCCTCATAGGCGACATAGATCGCCGCGAGGTCCAGTGCTGAGTCGACCAGGTCAGAGACGAAGTGGGCGAGGTCGCCCTCGGGCACCCACTCCTTGAGCACCGGGGCCATCAAAAGCACCTGATCGGGGTCATAGGGCCGGAAGGTCTTCTCCTCGCCCATGGGCAAGGGCTCTGCCCGCTTGGGCCCTTCGCTTGTGACCTCCACCAACCGCTCCTGCGCCACCGTGGTCGACATGACAACCTCCGCGTCGTGGACGCACAAATGGTCTTAAACGAACCGGACGAGTCAGTCGTGGTTACTGACCCACGCTCCTAGTAGTACTTTGTTAGCTCCCCGGTAGGATTCGCCCAAGCGGCGACGAACCCTGCTCGCGAGATCGTTCGACGCGAGGAGGGCATGATGTCGGCAGTGGCGGTATCGGACTCGAAGCGAAGGGCCACGGGGGAGGCGCCCTCGGCGGTGCGCAAACGCCTGCAGGCGTTCGGTGAAGAGGTGCTCGCCGAGGCGACCAACCGCCCCTCCCAGATCGCAAACGGCGGCCTGTATATGCGGGGGCTGATCGAGCAGGGGCCGCGCAAGTCGCTGGAGCCGATGGCGGCACGGCTCGGCGGCGAGGCCGACTACCAGTCGATGCAGCAGTTCCTCACCGACAGCCCCTGGGACCCCGCCGCGGTGGTGCGCGCCGTCGCCGAGCGGGTGGCGCCGGAGATCGAGGTCGAGGCCTGGGTGCTCGACGACACCGGCTTTCCCAAGGACGGGGTGGACTCCCCCGGAGTCAAGCGCCAGTACTCGGGCACGCTCGGCAAGATCGGCAACTGCCAGATCGGCGTCTCGGTGCACGCGGTGGGGACCAAGGGGACGGCTCCCCTGGGCTGGGCGCTTTACCTGCCCGAGGAGTGGTGCGAAGACGCCGAGCGCCGGGCAAAGGCGAAGATCCCTGAGGAGGTCGCCTTCAAAACCAAGCCCGAGCTGGGGGTCGAGCTCCTCAAGCGCGCCGCCGAATGGGAGATCCCCCCCGCGCCGGTGCTCGGCGACGCCGCCTACGGCAATAACACCGACCTGCGCGATCAGCTCCACGGCGCGGGCCTTCGCTACGTGCTGTCGGTCTCCCCGGAGACGACCGTGTTCGCGCCGAAGACGAAGTTCACCGTGCCGGGGCCCGCCGGCAAGAACGGCAGGCCGCAGACAAAGCCGAGACCCGACCGCGAGCCGTGCTCGATCGGTCAGCTCATCGCCCGCTTGGGAGAGAAGCGCCTGGAGACGGTCACCTTCCGCGACGGGCCAGACGGCGAGCCGGTGGTCTCCCGCTTCCTCTTCGTGCGCGTCCGCGCCGCCCACCACTGGCGGCCTGGCCCCGGCAAATGGCGAGGGGGCGCCGAGGCTCCGCCCCGCGAGGAGTGGCTGATCGCCGAGTGGCCCGAGGGTGAGGAGGCACCGACGGACTACTGGCTTTCCAACCTTCCCCCCGACACCGAGCCCGAGCGCCTGGCGCGCCTCGCACGGTTGCGCTGGAAGGTCGAGCTCGACTACCGCCAGTTAAAGGGCGAGCTCGGCCTCGACCACTACGAGGGCCGCTCCTACCTTGGTTGGCACCACCACACTGCACTGGTCACCGCCGCCCACGGCTTCCTCACCCTGGAGCGCCTTCACCCAAAAGCCCGGCGCGGGGCCTGACACTCCCCGCTGCGGCAAGGGCGCTGCAACCCATATTCAGGTGTTGGACCGGCCGCTGCCAGACCTGCCATCAGCTCGTCGACCGCGATCGACTCGACTCGCTCTTGGCCCGTCGGGACGAATGAGAGCTAACAAAGTACTACTAGCCCGAATCTTGCAGCAAGGCGCAAGGAGTAAGTCCGCAAGCCGACAGGTGGTGTAATAGTCACGGTGTGGTTGGCGGAGGATCTCGCCCAGCGGTAATCCGCCCAAGCTGCAGCGTGGAGGTGCCGAGCGCGGGCAGGCTTCGCGGGGCGCCAGGCGCCGGAGGGCGGTAGAGATCGGGTGGGGCGGGAAGGCGCGTCAGCTCGCGGGAGCGGGCAGGTCCCTGAGCTTCACGAAGGCGGCCGCGAGCTCCTGCGCCCAAGGCCAGCTCGCCTCCCACGATCTCGGTCGCCTGTTGGAGCTCCTCCGTAAGGCCGGTGTTGAGTTGCCGCAAGGAGCCGATCGAGTCGATGAGCTGACGATCTACGCGGTCCCGATGCGCTACGACGAGCTTCTCGATGCTGAGCCGTTGGATCGCGGCGCGACGATTGCGTTGGAGGGAGAAGTGGGGGAGTGGGCGGCAAATCAACTGCGCTGAAACTTTGTCCCGAAATTTGTCCCCAACTCCACCGAACTCCCTGAATCTCCTCAGGCCACCTTCGCTCTAACGTGCCAAATTTGGCTTACTAGAGCCATCTGCCCCGACTCATAATCCGTGGAGCGCAGGTTCGAGTCCTGCCCGCCCCATAGAAGAGTTCTCTCAGCTGAGCTCCTGTTGGTGCTGTCTTACCGTCGAGCTGCTCAGGTCGCCCTCAAGCTCGTAGCCCAGCGTCCGGTATGCCTTTAGGCGCTTGGCGAACATGCGGCGCAGCACGGGTAGCTCGGCATCCACGTAGTCGTAGATGAGTGCATCGCGCTTACCAGGGAAGGCTCGGTGAAGGCGACCGGCGTACTGGACGACGGTGCCTTTCCAGGCGATCGGCATCGCCAGAAGGAGGGTGTCGAGGCGAGGCTCGTCGAACCCCTCGCCGACGTAGCGACCGGTGGCCAACACCAGGCAGGACTCGCCGGCGGAGGCACTGGCGAGTTGTTCGGTTGCGACCCGGCTCGCGGTCGCGGACATCTCACCGTGCAGCGCGACCAGTGTCGGGACGCGATGGGCGAGATGCGCCTGGAGCCTTTCAAGGTGATCGCGCCGTTCGGTGAGGACAATCGGCGAGCGGCCCTGCCCGATCAGCTCCAGCGCCTCTTCGGCGATCAGCTCGGTGCGCTCCTCATCGGCGGCGAGCGCGCCGAATATCTCCTGGATCGAGGCGTCGGTGGGCAGCACCGCAGGGTCGAAACAGGTATCGCGGCGAACGACACGCAGCTGCAGGACACGTTTGGCGTGAGTCGAGCCCTGATCGATCATGTGGCGGACGGGCCCGCACTGCATCGCAACGATCGGGTGATGTCCGTCGCGTCGGCGAAGGGTCGCGGTCAGCCCCGTCACGTAGCGCGCCGGGGCGGCTTGAAGGACGCGCTCGGTTGTCACGGCGGGGACGTGGTGGCACTCGTCGACGGCCACGTGTCCGTAACCGGCCAGCAACTCCTCCAGGGCATCGCGGCGAGCCAGGCTCTGGACCATCGCGACATCGAGCAGGCCGGCTGGCTCTTTCCGCCCCCCGTCGATCGCGCCAAGAGCTGCCGGGTCGAGATCGAGGAACTGTGTCAGGCGCTCTCGCCACTGTTCGAACAGCGGCTTGCGGTGAACGAGGACCAGCGTCGAGCGCGCCCTGGCCGCGATCATCTGGGTAGCGATCACCGTCTTGCCGCTTCCCGGCGGAGCACTCAGCACGCCAAGCTCGTGCCCCAGCATGTCCTGGGCAGCCCGCGCCTGCGCCGGATCGAGTTCGCCGGTGAAGCGTGCGTTGAGGTCTGTGCCATCGACTCGCTCATCTGTGAGCTCCAGCCCGATGCCGAGGTCCCCGAGCAACTTCTCCATCTGCTCACGGCAACCGCGAGGCAGCGCCAGGAAGTCCCCGGTATCCTCAAAGCAGGAGATCACCCGTGGGTGTGCGTGCGGTGGAGAGCCGCAGGTGCTGCAGTTCGAAGAACTTCGGGTTCGAGAAGCACGCCAGGCGCCGCAGCGCATCGTGGAGCGCCGGCGGCAGGTCCGCGCGCCTCACGTAGAGACGTTGTGCGAGCGTCGCATGGACCGTCTCGGGCAGCGTCGCGGTCGCGAGGCGGCTGGCAAGCGGCCGGGCCGGGCGCCACGGGGCCGCGTCATCCGCAGACTCCTCGCCGACCGCGAGGATGCGCAAGTCGCGCTCAGCATCGGCAACGAGGTCGTCGAGGCGTTGGGGCTCGATCAGCGGCAAGGAGTCGAGATAGCTCCACTGGTCCTCGTAGGGCTCGAGCTGCTCGTCGAGGAACAGCGTGTTGCCCTGGCGGCACGCCTCGTGCTGGAGGGGGAGCGCGATCAGGTTCCCGAAGCCACCCTTCGGCAAAGTGTCTTGGCTCGGAAAGAGGCGATCGTAGGAGGCCATGCCGAGCGTCGGACAGCGACCCATCGCGTCTGTCAACACCATAAGCCCGAAGCGTCTGGCTATCGTCGCCGGCACCGTCTCGCTGAAGAAGAACCAGACATGCGCACCCTGCCCTGAGCGGGAGCGCTCGATTGCGGGCGCGACTTCAAGCTTCTCGCAGGTTTCGCGGATCGCTGCGATGTCTTCACGCCAAGCATGGCCATCAAGGTCGATCGCCAACAGGCGGCAGGTGTCACCGGCGAGGAGTGGATAGACACCCATGACCTGGCGACCCTCGAGGTGAGCCCGCAGCTCGCGGTCCTTGGGGGCTAAGAACGCCTGGTTCAGGCACTCCCCGCACTTCACCCGGGGCTTCTCACACACTCCCGGCTGCCACTCGTTCGCGCAGCGCGGCGCCCAGCCGGTGCGACCCTTGGTGCTGTTCTCCCAACGCTTGGGGAAAACATCCGGTCGTCCCTGAAACAGCTCCTCGAAGAGCCGGAGCTTGCGCTCGGGCGACCAGCTCCTGCTTGAGGACGCAAACTCCGTATCCGCCTCATCTACGTTCACGTTCTCCCGTGCGGTGCGTAGCTCCTCAAGGCGACGGCGCGTGGCTTCACGATGCCGATCGAGTTCGCCAAGGCGGGCTTCCTCCGCAAGGATCTCTTCGGCAAGATCTCGGCCAACGGTCACGTAGCTTCATTCTGCAAGGGCGACCGGCGTTACACGACTACGCGGTTTCAGGTGCAGCCATGTTGACGGTATCGAGGCACGTCTCGGCTACGCTTCTGGTTGCGATGCAGGCCAAGAGCGCAGAAATCCTGGACCCTCAGGCACGAGCAGCCGAGAAACGGTGTTCTCGGCGCTCTGACGAACGCGCGATCTCCAGCGGCGCCAAGTCGGTCGCTCAGCTAAAGCTCGAGAACGAGGTTCTCGCACCGCTGGCGCGAGGCGCTCGGGTAGACCTCTCAGCCTCGCGTTCCTTGGGCTGAGCCCGAATGGCTGAGAAGCCGCCTCTGGCCCCTGAGGAGGTACGGCGCATCCTACGCGAGCTGGCCCCGTTGTCGGAGGACCGCCGGATCATCCTGGTCGGGGACAGGCTGTTGCCTTCTGGGCCGTGTTCTTCGAGCTGACTACGCCCCCGGCAGAATTGGAGCTCTTCACGAGCAAGGACATCGACTTCGAGGGCGCCGCCCGATCGGCGCGCAAAGCCGGGGAGTTGCTGCACGGCGACGTCCGTATCCCCACTCGTGACGATCACACGCCCAACACCGGCGTCGTCGTCTTCAAAGACTCTGATGGAGAGGTTCGCGAGGCCGACTTCATCTCTGCGCCTTACGGCTTGGACGGGCGCGATGTCCGCGACAGCGCCGTGAAGCTGAACGTTTCGAATGCCGATCAATCCGAGGTACTTGTGTGGGTCATGCATCCGGAGCGCTGCATGGAGAGCCGCGTCTACAACGTTGTGGGGCTCAGGCAGACCGGTCGCATTGCGATGGACCAGCTCCGCCGTTCCGTGGTCTGTGCCAGAGAGTTCTCGCGCTTTCTGCTCGATGACCAGGGCGCGCCCCAGCCGGAGCGAGTACGAGCCGTCTTGCGCCTCAACGAGCGCATCTACCGAAAGTGTCTGAGGGATCGCGTATTCCGCCAAGTCGTCCTAGACCTTGAGGTCGATCCCTTCGATGCTGTGCTTGTTGATGACCGCTTGCCGGAGCGTTTCCGCGAGAAACGCTTTCCGCAGATGGTCGAGCAGCTTGGAGATCGCCGAAGGCGCTGGCGCGCCCTACGCGAACGCTCCCGCCGTCGGCAAAAGAGGGCATCCAAGTGAGTCCAAAAACTTTGTCCCGAAATTTGTCCCCGACTCCACCGAACTCCGTCAAACCCCATGAATTGAGGTCGCCCTGTCAGGCAGGATTTGGCTTGCTAGAGGGGTTTGAGCGCGACTCATAATCCGTCGGTCGCTGGTTCGAGTCCAGCCCGCCCCATCAAAAAGCCCTCTAAATAGTGACTGTTCAGGTCCGGCAGGTGACATAACCCGAGCCGCGAACTCCCCCATGTGCCCGCCCGGCGCCCGTCCTATGAGGAGCTCGAGGCCCTTGTCGTCTCCCAGGCAGCGCTGATCGAGGAGCTGCGAGCCGAGGTCGCCGAGCTGCGGGGACGCCTCGGCCAGAACTCCCGCAACTCCTCCAAGCCGCCCACCTCAGACGGCTATGAGAAGCCCGCTCCCAAGAGCCTGCGCCGCCCCTCGGGCCGAAAGCCCGGTGGGCAGCCCGGTCATCCGGGGCACCATCTGCAAAAGGTCGAGCGCCCCGACCAGGTGATCGTGCACGTGCCGGAGCGCTGCTGCGCCTGCGGCGGGGACTTGGGAGGAGCGACCGTCGGAGGGCGAAGAGGCACGGCAGGTGTTCGACCTGCCGTCGGTGGCGCTGGCTGTCACCGAGCACCGCGCCCAGCGCCGGCGCTGTCGCTGCGGGGCGCTGAGCGCCGCCTCCTTCCCCCAGGCGCTGAGCGCCCCGACCCAGTACGGGCCGGCGCTGCGGGCGCTCGCGGTCTACCTGGTCTGCTTCGGGCACCTGCCCTACCAGCGCGGCGCGCGGCTCTTGGCTGACTGGCTCGGGGCACCGCTCTGGGCCGCGACGATGCAGGCGGTCGTCAAGCGCGGCGGTGAGGACCTGGAGGAGTTCGCAGACGTCTCCGCGAGCGGCTGATCGGCGCCGCGGTCGCCCACTTCGATGAGGCCGGCGCCCGCGCCGAGGGCGCCCTGCGCTGGGTGCACTCGGCCTCCACCGGGCGTCTCACCCTCTACGGGATCCACGATCGGCGTGGGAACGCCGAGGTCGTCCTGGGGATTACCTGCAGAGTAATTGACAGTTCACGGCCAGCAGCTAAGGTCGACCGCCTGAATGGCACGATCGACTCACAGCCCCGCGTCGGGGCGTTGCTACGCCAATGGCGCGAGCGTCGACGGCGAACCCAGCTCGACCTCGCCCTCGACGCCCGCGTTTCGGCCCGGCATCTGAGCTTCGTCGAGACGGGCCGATCCTCGCCCAGCGCCGAGATGGTGCTGCTGCTTGCCGAGCGGCTTGAAGTTCCCTTCCGGGAGCGCAACCAGTTGCTGCTTGCCGCTGGCTACGCTCCTGCCTACCCTGAGCGCCCGCTAGCCGATCCCGAGCTGGCGGTGGTGCGAGAGGCACTCGACGTGATCCTGACCGGCCAGGAGCCCCTCCCGGCCGTCGTCGTGGACCGGCACTGGAACCTGGTCGCCGCCAACGCTGCGATGGCGGCACTTTCTGCGGACGTGGACCCGACGCTGCTGGAGCCGCCCGTCAATGTAATGCGAGTCGGGCTTCACCCTCGGGGCTTCATGCGACAGATCCTTAATCCTGGCGACGTGCGGGCGCATTTCATCGGGCGCTTGAAGCGCCAGGTCGCCATCTCCGGTGACGCTGACCTGGCCGGCCTGCTGGAGGAGGTGACGGCCTATCCGGGTCACGAGGCCGAGCACGATCCGACATCAATGCCAGTCCCGGGCGAGATCCTCACGCCGCTGATCCGGATGCGGGCTCCCGGTGGTGGTGAGCTGTCGTTATTCGCCACCGTTGCCACCTTTGGCACCGCGGTAGAGGTGACGACCTCCGAGCTGTCGATCGAGCTGACTTTTCCAGCCGATGCGGCAACCGCTGAGGCGCTTCAGAACCTACCTCGGAGGTAATCGACAGACCTCCCTGCGGCTGTCAGTCTTGGCCGCGTCATGAACGGGGATGCGGAACAGTTCGACGTGGTGATCGTCGGCGCGCGCTGCGCCGGCTCGCCGCTGGCGGCGATGCTCGCTCGGCGGGGGCTCCGAGTCTGCCTCCTCGATCGATCCAGCTTTCCCAGCGACTCGCTCTCGACCCATGTGATCCAGCCATGCGGGGTACAAGTACTGGAGCGGCTCGGAGTGCTGGAGCAAGCGCTTGAAGCGGGGGCCGTTCCGGTGACGCGGTTCACCCTCCTCGACGAAGACGTGCGGATCGACGCGGAAATCGATCCCGAGACCTTTGGGGCGCCGGGCCTCTGCCTGCGGCGCCTCAAGCTGGACCACCTGCTGGTTGAGGCCGCGGCGGCCGCTGGAGCCGAGATGCACACCGCAACCGCCGTCACCGGCCTGCTCTGGGACGAGGGCAAGGTGGTGGGCGTCGAGACCCCGTGCGGCGCCCTTCGCGCTTCGCTCGTCGTCGGAGCCGACGGGCGAAGCTCGACCGTGGCGAGACTGGTGGGCGCCTCGGAGTACCGGGTCGAGCCGCCCGGCCGTCTTTTCTCATGGGCCTACTTCGAAGGGGTTGCCGAAGACGAGGGCCGCTTGCGTTTGGGACACCTGGGCGAGCTCGCCTACCTCTGCTGCCCAACCGATTCGAAGCTGTTCATGGCCGGTGTTTGTCCCCCGATGGATGTCAAGGCCGCCTACCTGGCTGACCGCGAAGGTGGCTTCAAGACAGGAATCGAAAGATGGCCTGAGCTGGCTGAGCTCCTGGCTGGCGCAAAGCGGGTTGGCCCGATACGGGTGCTGGCCGACTGGCACGGCTACTTCCGTGAGGCGGCCGGGCCCGGCTGGGTTCTGCTCGGCGACGCCGGCCACTTCAAGGACCCCACCCCCGCTCAAGGAATCTCCGACGCGCTCCGCCAGGCCGAGTGTCTCGCCGACTCGATCACGGCGGGTCTAGGCGGAGGTGGCGCTCTCGACGGGGAGCTGCGGCGCTGGTGGCGCTGGCGCGACGATGACGCCCACGAGATGTATGGGTTCGCCACGGATATCGGCGCCGGCGCCTCGCCTCTCCTGAGCGGAGAGCTTCTGGGTGAAATAGCCACCGAGAGCGGCGGGCCGGAGCAGCTCCTTCGGGTACTCAACCGAGACCTTCTCCCCTCTCAGCTCTTTACAACGCCGCGGGTCGACAGGGCGATAGGCAGGATCGTCCGCGACCGCCCCCGAAAGGCTCCCGCCCTTGCCCGTGAGGTGGCATTGGAGCTTCGCAATCAGGTTCGGCGATCCAGGCAGCTCCACCGACCGCCGGCGCCTTCGCGAAACCGCGCACTTGGCACTGCCTCCGCGACGGAGCCGCTGCTACTGGCTTTTGCCATGCTCGGGTTCGTCTTGCCGTTCGCCCTCTTTGGCCTTTTCATCGCCGAAAACGGCTTCGATCCAAGTGGCTACTTCTCGCTCTGGACGAGCAACGTGCCATCGACACAGTTGCTGCTTGACCTGGCTGTCGCCGCGCTTGCGTTTTTCGCCTGGGCGGCAGTGGAGGGGCCGAGGGCACGGATCAGACGGTGGTGGCTCTGCATTCCCGCCACGCTGCTTGTCGGCCTTTGCTTCGGCCTCCCCTTATTTCTCCTAATGCGAGAGCGCACACTGAAGCAAGTCACGGCTGGAGATCGCCTACCGTCGATGCGACGCCGTCAGTCGTCCCCGTCGCATATCGACCACTAGGAAGTCGAGCCTGCTTGCGTCGTCTCCTCCCGAGCAGCTTCATTTTCCTCGCTCTTCTTGCGTTTCCCGCGCTTTTTGCCGCCGCACTCGATGCCACCCACCTGACCGCCGATTCCACAACGCCCCTACGGGGCTAAGAAGCACCGGTGTCTCACTCTCTGGCGGCTGCGCTCGCCGCAGGAGGCACAGCAGCCGTTGGCCACGCTGGCCGGGTTGATGCGGTATCAGGGGGCAGCATGGAAGCGCTCTACCTCAATCCCGAGCATCACCGGTCAGGATGGCGATGCCCCAGCATCCGCGCCGAACAGTTCTTAGGGTAGGTCAGATGCGCCACGAGTGCGACTGCGAGCTCACGTGTGACGTGGGTGCGTGGCTGAGTTATCTCTGTCCTCCCGGGTCGTGTGTTCGCTACGCACTTACGATGAACTGGAGCGCGGCGAGGGTGCAGCCCGCCACTTGACGGCCTAGGAGGGCCGGCGCCGATGAAACCGCGGCTACAGCGCGGCGATCCGTCGCTCGAGGAAGCGACGCTCGGGCTCTGAGCGGGCGAGCTCCAGTGCACGCTCATACGCCGCGCGGGCTTCGGCGTACCGGCCGAGTCGGCGCAGCAGCTCGCCGCGGGTCGAGTGCAGGTACTGGTAGTCGTGGAGCTCGACGCCGTCGACGATCTCAAGCGCCTGCTTGGTGCGCCCGGCCTCGGCGACCGCGACCGCGCGGTTGAGTTCGACCACCGGCGAGCCGGTCATGCGCGCAAGCTGCTCGTACAGCGCAGCAATCTCCGGCCAGTCGATCTCGTCGTCGCTCTGAAGCGAGGCGATCGCGGCCTGGAGCACGTACGGCCCGCGGCCGCGCAGGGCGAGGGCGCGCTCGAGCGCGGTGCGCCCGGCGGCGATCTCCAACGCGTCCCACAGCGACCGATCCTGGTCCTCGAGCAAGACCAGCTCCTCAGCGGAGAACCGCGCCTTGCGCCGCGCGTGGTGGATCTGCATAAGCGCCAGAAGTCCATGCACCTCCGGCTCGTCGGGCATCAGCGCGGCGAGCACCCGGCCCAGCCTGATCGCCTCGGCGGCCAGGTCGATGCGGCCTGAGTAGCCCTCGTTGTAGATCAGGTAGATGACTGCCAGCACCGCGTTCAGGCGGTCGGGGAGCAGGTGATCGGCGGGTACCGAGAACGGGATCTGGGTCCCCTTGATCTTCGCCTTGGCGCGCGAGAGCCGTCTCTTCATCGTCTCCTCGGAGACCAGGAACGACCGCGCGATCTCATCCGTCGACAGGCCCCCGAGCGCGCGCAGCGTGAGCGCCACCTGCGCCTCGAGCACCAGCGCGGGATGACAGCAGGTGAAGATCAGCTCGAGCCGCTCGTCCTCGATCACCGTGTCATCAAGTTTGTCCATCGTCACTTCGGGCACCTCCAGCTGCCGGGCCTTTTCGGCCAGCGTCTGCTCACGTCGGATCCGGTCGATCGCCCGGTTGCGGGCCGTGATAGTCAGCCACGCACCAGGGTTGGCGGGAACTCCTTCGTCGGGCCAGCGCTCCGCCGCGACTGCGAACGCCTCCTGGGCGGCCTCCTCAGCGAGATCGAAATCGCCGAGGAAGCCGACCAGCGAGGCAAGCACACGCCCCCACTCGTCGTGGAAAACCTCTTCCAGCAGGGCTAGCGCTCCACCAACGGCCGGACCTCGATCGCGCCGCCGAGACGGGCCGCCGGGATCCGCGCCGCCAGCTCGATCGCCTCGTCGAGGGTGTCCGCCTCGAACACGTAGTAGCCGGCGAACACCTCCTTGGTGTCGGCGTACGGGCCGTCGGTGGTCAGCGTCTGGCCGTCCTGCACGCGCACCGTCGTCGCGGTCTCGATCGGCTGGAGCTGCGCGCCGCCCTGGGCCCGCGGGTCCTCCGCCAGCGCCGTGTACTCGGCGAACACGGCCTTTTGCTCGTCCTCGGCCAGCGCCTCGACGTAGCCGGGCTTTACTTGGATCAACATCGCGTACTTCATCTCAGACCTCCTACGGGAGAGAGTGGATTGTCGCCTTAACGACGAACGGGCGCACGCTTTGGGGACAGCTTTCATCCGAAACCGGAAATTGGGCGAACCTCCATCGAGCCGTCATCGGCGCCGCCGGTCCCCTGGCCGCAGACTCGACCGCGTTCTCGAAACCTCGTACGTCATCGGTTTCGCGAGGAAGCGCAAACCCGACCCCGCTGATGCTAGCCATGACGGCGTCCGCCTACTAACACCGGCGCTGCTGCTCCGCCAGGAACGCGGGCACCAGGTTCGGGCCCGCCGTGGTTTTCGGAGTGGACGAATCGCGAGAGCGCGTCCAGCAGTCAGCCGCGCTCTCGCGATTCGTCCGGAGCGAGCACCTCGCGGATTCGGATCCCCCGCCTTTCCGCGCTGAGCAAGTGCACCGGCGCGAAGCCTTCTAGGCTCAGTTGCCCTCCCCGTTAATCGAGCTTGAGCCGCTTTATCTTTGCGGTCCTGGTGCTGGTTCCGTTCGGCGTTGGTCGCCGTCAGCGTGAAGGTGGCCGACTCACGCGCCTGGTTCTTGAGGGCGGTGAGCGCCGCTTTCGGGAGCTTGATTGAAAGTGTCAGCGACTTGCTTGCGGTGATCGACGCTCTCACCGCCTTGATCTGGAAAGTCTTCGTCTTCGGTCGCTTGCTTTTTCCAGGCTTCGGTGAGCTGCTGTTCGTCTTCAGGATCGCGCTGATCTTCCCCGCAAGTAGTAACTGGGCTGGCTGATCGCAACGTGCGGTTAGCTCGAGTCCCCCCTTTGACTGCTTCTTCGGCTTACTCGCCGCGCCGAAACCGATCGAGCCCATAAGGGTGAGAGTGCACGACGGCTTCGAAGCGAAGGTCGCGCTGACCGCCTGATTCGAGTTCATCGTCAGCCGACACGGACCGGTTCCTGTGCAGGCGCCGCTCCAGCCAAGGAACGTTGACCCCGCCGCGGGGGTCGCGGCCAGCGTGACCATCGTCCCGGCTTGGTAGCTCCCCGCGCAAGTCGAGGGACAGGTGATCCCAGTCCCGGCGACTGAGCCGCCTCCAGTGCCCGCCAGCGAGACCGCAAGGGAATAGCTTGGGGTCGTCGGCGTAGTCCTCACCGCGGTTGGCGGCAGGTTGGTAACGGCGCCCACCAGGCGGATCGAATCGGTGCTGCTGGGAATAGTGGGGTTGAGGACGTCGGCAACGTTCAGCGTAAGTTCGTCGCCCTGCTTGATGTTGTTTGGAAGTGTGAACGTCACTTCATCGGTCCCGCCACCGCTCAGCGCCGCGGTAACAGTTCCGCTGCCGGAGGGGGTCGTGTCGTCCGTGATGCCGTAGTCGCTTGGGCTGCTGGGGAATACCGTCCCAGCCGGAGCCTCGAGCTTGATCGTGGCGGAGCCGCCTGTCAGGTCCGCTGCGGCGAGGATGTTGGAGAGCGTGTACGTAGCCGACGCGCCCAGCGAGTTCGGGTCGACGGTGACGAGAACTCCCGGGGTCCCGTTGGCGCCGATCGAGTAGGGGGGCGCGGAGGCGGCCACCGGATCACCGGTGGTCGCTACGGTGAAGTCGTTGATCGCCCCGATGGCGCCAGGGTTCGTGACGTCGGTGAGGGTGACGGTGAGAGAGTCGCCGGCCTCGATGGCGTCTTGGAGGGGGATAGTTGCTGAGCCGTTGGCTAAGGCGGCTCCGGTGGCGATGAACTCCCAGTGCTGGGTATTGTCGGTCACCGCAATACCTGCCACGCTCGAGAAGTTGGTCGGTCCTTCGGGCTCGGTGAGGTAGATGTCCCCACCCGCACTGGTGGCGTCAGACGCAGTGAAGTTGACGGCGTAGGTGCTCGTCGCCGCGGCGACCGGGAGCGAGGGGGTCACGCTGACGGCCGTGACGGAGCCCCCAAAATTGATCGAGTTCGTCCTGTATGGGGTGCCATTGCCCGGTGCGACGGTTATGTCGTTGGCTTGGGAAATCGCGCTGGGGGCGGGATTCTGCCCCGTCGCGGTTACCTCAACGGTGTCTCCGCTGATCAGCGCGCTGGCCAGCGTCAGCGTCGCCGTCGCTCCGGCTGCCGATGCGTTGGTCACGGTGTCGCTGGTCGGGGCGCCGCCCGGCGGGGTGTAGGTCACTGTGTAGCCGGCCCCACCGCTCCCCGAGTTCAAGAAGCTGATCGTCTCCGAACCTTCTGTAGCCGCCGCCGTCAAGGTCAGGCTGGCGCCGGCGGCGCTGAGGTTGGCGACGGGCACGTCGCCGATTGTGTATGTCGTCTCGGCATCCGACTCTTGCGACTTCGCCGACAGCTGCGGGCCGCTGGGGGTCACGGTCACCGCGTTTGAGCTTGCCGGCCCCGAGCGCGATGTCGAGGCGTTGACAGTGAAGCTCCGGGTGAATGTTGGGGCACCGGCCGTAAAGAGGACAGTCACCTCGGTGCCGGCGGCTATGTCGCAGCTGGGTGTGAGGTTGATGGTTATAGATGAGGCGCTGTATGCGCCCCCGTCGGTGCCCGCCTGGATACACGAGCTTCCGGTGATCCCGATGTTCGATGGGGTAGAGCTCAGGCTAGCTGAGGGTGTGATCGTGACCGAGTCAGCGTCGCTCCCGATCAAGGGGGTGCTAGTCGTGAACGTGACCGCAAACTGCACGGACGTGCCCTGAGCCACCGTGCTGGGTGAGGCAGCGACGTCGCTCACCTGCGTACCACTGCCGATCGTGTAGTCGCTGCTCGTGACATCCGCGTACGCCAGCCCCGGGATGAACGCCAACCAGCCGGCAAGCGCCGCCCCGGCAATCACGGCGCCAGATACCAGCCTCGAGCGACTTCGCACCCACCTACGTTGCTGTTGGCCCACGGCTTTATGCTCGCAGACCTCAGCAGGATCTCCAAGGGGAGTGCTCCGTCGAATGCCCTCGTGAACGCCTGAACGGGTCGCCGCTGTTGGGTGGCGGCCGAAGACCTTGCGGCCCCACCGCTTGAGCAGGGTGTCGTCGACGGCGAGCTCGATCGTCGCAGCGGCGGGCAGGAGCCGCTCGACGACGATCTCCAAGAGCTTCAGGCCGAGCTCGTCGCGCGACCAGCGCGCCCGCGAGAAGAAGCGATGGGCGCGCGAGTGGTGCCAGCTGAAGCTCATCTGCGAAGCGACCAGGTAGCCGGTGACCGTGCGGCCCGACCTGGGCGAGGAACCCCGTGAGCAGCGCGCGAAAGGTCTCGTGCGTGCGGGCGGTGAAACAGGGGCGGAACAGGGAAAGCAGCTCGTCGAGCGAACTGGGAACGTAGAGGGGCATCGGCGGTGACCTCCGTCGGTAGGCGTCAACACCCATCGATTCGAGGGAGCCGCCGGTGCTCCTTTTCCCTGCTCAGGCGCCGATCGAGCTCAGCTCACGTGCCTCCCGCGGGCCCCGCATGAGGCCCTGAAAATGGCGAAAGTCGAGTGTAGACGCCTTCGAGGTAATACGGCTGGGATCCGGACGGCACAACCCCATAGACATGGCTCATATCGGCGACGGTCAAATCCAGACCGTAGACTCCGCTCGTTTCTTCGATCATGAACGGAATGACGCACGTGAGCGGGTTGGAGCGGCCGCTTGTCACTTGGGCGGATGTAGCGGCGGCTACCTGACTTGTCGTAGACGGCAAGGAGCTCTCGCTTCAGGGGGGCGGCTGCCTGTCCGGGTGCGGCTACTTCGGATGTGACGCTTCCGTGGACGACCAGCGAGCCCGCGCAAACCCGTGCAGCGGATTCAGAGGTCGAGTACAGATCGGAGATTGGACAGCTCGGAAGTCCCTGGGTGTGAATGGCGATGTGGTGGGAGAATTCGAATGAGATCGATCGAAGTTCGGCGTCTTTGGGTTCGGGCATGTAGTCGATGCCTAGTTTGATCGGAGCCGGCTGGCTTCGCGGCAGCCGAATTGGCGATAGAGAGGCCGAGACCCAAGGCTTGAGATTCCCCGCTTCAACCGTTTCGGCTTTGACGGCACTGGGCCAGATAATGCCGCCGAGTAAGAACGCTGGGAGCGAGCAGAGCCGCGATCAGCACCATCGGGAGTCTTCGCGAAGGTGTCGAACGTTCATCCGGCGAAGCGCGCGAACTGGGCGAAGTCGGGCTGCGCAGAGCCGTCGCTCCCCTCCCTGCGCACGGTCGATGAAGTGTACGTCGAGTTCAATACCCACACGGTTCCCAGCTGGATCACGTTTGCCAAGGGCCTGAAGGGGAAGGTCGGCAAAGGAAAGCGCGCCGCAGTCGCCCATGTCGCCAAGCTCTTGGAAGAAGCACACATCGGACACTCCGATGAGTTCTTCTACATGAAAGGCATCTGGGTCGCGATGGAAGGCGTCCATTGCGCTGCTGCCGCCGACGAAGAGAAGGCGACGGCGACGGCCGGCTCCAGTGCCTGGACGTTGGAGGCCGCTGCTCTGCGTAAGCTTGCCGGGCTATTCGGCGTCAAACAGAAGATCGAATACGCAGTCGGGCCGTACGTCTAGATACCGTTACGCCTTGAACTTACGGACGCGTCTACTAGCTCCGTAAAGCGAACGTCGCCTTCCCTGCCGTCGAGCCAGTCGATGGCCCTCAGCACGTGAACCTGTTTCGGCTTCTTCATAGGCCCCGTAGGCGAGCTGCCAGCATGAACCGCCGCCGGCTGCCCAATCTGCCAAGCGAGCCTCGCTGGACGACGCGCCGATGCCGTCACATGCTCGGGAACCTGCCGGGCGGCGTTATCACGACTCAGACGCATTCTGAGCGGCTCGGGGGCCGATGGCTCGCAGGGGCAACCGGGTGGCTCTCTCGGCCCCGTAAGCGCACAGAACGCGCCAGCGAATCGATGTAAGGCGCTAGCTCCCGAAGGCTTAGCCGAAAAGCGTCAGA
The DNA here is from genome assembly GCA_963743285.1 of uncultured Solirubrobacterales bacterium. GTDB lineage: Bacteria > Actinomycetota > Thermoleophilia > Solirubrobacterales > 70-9 > CAVUPF01. The sequence goes on along the minus strand of CAVUPF010000004.1, from coordinate 284,626 downwards.
TCTGATCCGTCGCCCCCGGCGGCCACTATCGCCTCGCGGGCGGTTTCAAGCGCCCCGTCGAGGTTGCCGGACTGAACTTTCAAATGGTGGCGGCGGAGGTTCGACCCCGGATGGGTGACCGCGCCGGCGAACCAGTAGACGCCTTGGGCGTTGAGCTTCCCGACGACCCCCTCATCGAGGGCAGCTCGGCAGGTGATCTCGAATTGCGGCACGACCGAAGCCTAGCCCGAAGGGCTGCGCTAGTCGCTACGGCTCCTGCCCCAGCCCTTTGCCACCGCTCCCCAAAAGGGCCCTTGTGCTCCGCCGCGATGTGGTAATTGCGTGCCTATACCGACCATCACAACGGCCATTGGCTGCATCGCGTGCTTGACATGGATGCACCAGTACCCGGACGAAACCTTCACGCGGTAGGCAAAGATCCGCCGGCGGTTAGGTGCTCCGATGTGCTCGGCGGCCTCATCTACGAGTCTGCGGCAGCTGCGTGATGGAGTTTTCGGCACCCACCCGCGCGCCGAGCGGCAGAGTTCGAACCGATCGAGAGGTTGATTAACGGTGCCGTAGGATTCGGCATGTGTACAGCGAAATCGCCAGCAACAAGCGACGGACCGTCATCTTCATCGCCCTGTTCTTCGTGATCTGGCTTGCCATCGGAGCCGCTTGCGGCCTCCTCTTCAAAGCGGTCTATCACCCCGCGGCCAACGCGGAATATGCGCGCGCTCCGACGACCAACTACGGCTGGACCCCGGTAATCGTCGGCATCGCGATCTGTGCTGCGCTGGCCGTCGGCGGGATTATCTACTCCCTGAACGCGGGAGCCGCGCTGGTCCTGCGGGTCTCGGGGGCCGTGCCGGCCGACCCCGCCCAGTACCGGCAGCTGCATGACCTGGTGGAGGCTTTGGCCATCGGCGAGGGGATCCCCATGCCCGCCGTGTATGTGATCGACGACCCCTCGCCCAACGCCTTTGCCACGGGGGTCAGCCCGGAAAAAGCAGCCATCACATTCACTACGGGACTGCTCGCCATCATGAACCGCGAGGAGCTCGAGGGCGTGGCCAGCCACGAGATGAGCCACATCAAGAACCACGACATCCGTCTCCTGCTCGTGGTCGGAACCATGATCGGAATGGCCGCCCTGCTGGCCAGCATCCTATGGCGGAGCGCATTCTTCGCCGGAGGCGGGCGAGGCGGCAGCGGCAACCAGGCCGTGCTCGTGATCATCGCTGCCGGCGCTCTGCTGGCGATAGTCGGCTTCATCTTCGGTCCACTCATTCGCCTGGCGCTCTCGCGCCGCCGCGAGTCGTTGGCCGACGTGAGCGGTGTGGAGCTGACCCGCAACCCGGCCGGGCTGCTGGGCGCCCTCAAGAAGCTCCAGCAAAACGACAAGCCGTTCAAGAAGATGAACCACGCCACCGCGGCGATGTGCATAGACGACCCGTTGCAGCACCACGATGCCTGGTACCACCACCTCTACGACACTCACCCTCCCATCGAGGAGCGGATAGCTGCACTCGAAAAGATCGCCTCGGGCCAGACTGTCTGACCCAGCCAGCCAGTCCGCCCGGCGGAGCCTCAGCCGGGCGGCGGCAGGCCCTGACGTGCCAGAAGCAGGCGGAAGCTCCTCGGCGCCCGCGGTCGGCAAGGATACTGGGCCGTCGGCGCCCGGGCCAGAGCCAGGGACGCTCACCTGAGGCGCGGCACGATCCTCCTCATCAGCGGCGAAGAACGCCACCGCCCTAAAGCCGAACGACCCCGCGATCATGTTGCGCGGAAATGTCTGCAGCGCGATGTTGTAGTCGCGAGCGCTGGTGTTGTAGTAGCGGCGCGCATACTCGATCTTGTCCTCGGTTGCGGTCAGCGTTTCCTGGAGCTGCAGGAAATTCTCGACCGCCCGCAGCTGCGGATAGTTCTCGGCGACCGCAAACAGCGAACGTAGCGTTCCCGACAGGGCGTTCTCAGCAGGGGCGACTTGACCAGGGTCCCGCGTCGCACCGGCAGCGACCGCGTTGGCCCGCGCCTGAGTCACTGCCTCGAAGGTCCCCCTCTCGTGGGCGGCATAGCCCTGCACCGCCGACACCAGGTTGGGGATGAGGTCGTGGCGGCGCTTGAGCTCCACGTCGATCTGCGACCACGCCTCCTGGGTTCGGTTGCGCCTCTTGACCAAGCCGTTGTAGCCCGCCCACAAGCCAAGGACGAGCAGCGCGAGCACGACGATGACGATGATCAGCACAACCATTGCAAGGCCGACCCCTTCCGAGCTTCAGTGCTGTCAACTCTATCGGCTGTGCTCCTCGACCGACCGCGAGGGCGCTCGCCGTTCAGCTTCTTTCAGCGGTCTCGGTAGATGAACCTGCCGCCCAGTAAGGCGGTAACGGTGGAGAAGCGAAAGCCGCGGGCGCGCAGGCCGCGGATGATTGACGGCAGCGCGGCGACGGTCTGGGGGTGGTGGCCGCCGTCGTGCATGAGGATGATCGAGCCCGGACTGGCCAAGCCCACGGCGTTGGCGCGGATGACTGCGACGCCGGGGTGCTTGTCGTCTCGGGAGTCGACAGACCAGAGGATCATCTCAAGATGGTTACGTCGTGCCGCGGAGACGACCTTCGTGTCGATAAGACCGTATGGGGGGCGGAAGAGACAGGGGGTAAAGCCGGTTGCCGCCTCGATGCGGCGATTGGTTCCGCGAAGTTGGCCGTATCCGGGGTCGCGGGGATGGGTAAAGGAGTGGTTGCCGATCTCATCGCCACTGGCGAGGATGTGTCGCATCAGTGCCTCACGATGGGGAACGTGTCGACCCTCCTCGAAGAAGGTGGCCCTCGCGTGGAGGCGATTGAGGATCGAGAGAATGCGTGGTGTGTAGGTGAGGCTAGGGCCGTCGTCGAAGGTCAGCGCGACCACCGGACGGGACGGCGATCCGTGGTCGACGGGACCGGCACTGGTCGAGGTGCAGCCGACTAGCCTGCTCACCTTGCGCGGCATACTGGCGTGTCTTCGCGGCGAGCTTGCTGAAGAGCTGTCGCAGCTGGTGAGGATGATCGCGACGAGCGCCAGGGCGAAGCCGGCCATACTCAGCCGCAACTCGAGGAACCCTCGCTCCGATCGCCGAGGCGAGCAGACTGGACCGCCCCCGGGGGCATGGCCATATGGCTCGGCCCTCCGGGCGCGTACTTGCTGAGGTTGATTGTTGATCCTGGGTGCCATCCTCGGCTTTACCTTCCTGCCCTGGACGACCCTCTCCCCGTGGAGCGACCTTAGTCTATGGCTACCATTTAGGAAGCGCATAGGCTGGCCAAAGAATGGCCGGGTAGCGTCGCCCGCATGAGCAGTGCCAAGTCATATGAGCGAGTCCTGGGGGCGCTTGTCGCCGAGGCTCGTGTCGGTCGCATCTCCCGGGTAGTCACCGGCAGCCAGCGGGATCGAGACTGGGAGAGGCCAAGCGGTCGCGGTGGCCGGGCGTGGATCAACGGCAAGGAAGTCGGCGACCCCGACCCACGCTTCGCACACCTCGGACGCAGCCACGACTAGCGCCGGTCATCGCACCCGCAGGGTTGCGGCTCTTACTGGCGGACCTGGCAGTTACGGGTGAGGGTGGTGGTGAGCCGCTGCCCGTTGGCGAAGGAGAAGCTGCCCTTGGCAAAGCTGAAGATTGCGCCCGGGAACCCAGCCGGGGCGGCGCAACTCGCACTTAGGAGGCTCCGCGGCAGGCCCCGGTATCGGTATCGGCGTCCTATTTCTAGGCTGATGTCGGTCACGTAGCCGAGTTCCCCGGCGATCTTCGGGATCTGCGCCGAGAGGACGGTGCCGAAGGCGCCAGAGTTCTGCCTGATGACCTTGAACGGCAGCACGAGCGTTACCTGCGCCGGACTGGAGACATAGAGGTGAAGGAGGATCTCAGGCTGGCCGTCGCTTCTGCCATTGAAGGCGAGCAGCCTGCCGAGGACGGGGACCAGGGGGAGGTTGGGGAAGTCGACGTCCGCGCCGAAGCTCCCCCGGCCGATCAGGGCGGGCCGACAGCGCGCCAGGGCGGCCTGGCTGGTGGTCGACTGGAGCAGTTCGATCGGGCAGCTCGGCAGGCCGCCTGAGTAGAGCTTTCCGTTGCGGTTGATCGCGAAGGAGACCTGCCGCAGCTGCGGCGGCTCGCTGCCGTTGACGGTGCCGATTGAGCCGTCGATCCGCACGGTCACCGGAACAGGTCGGTTGCGGGGCAGGGCGCTCGGGGAAAAGCCACCGTCGAAAGCCACCCGCAGGCCTTCGCTTTGAGTCAGCTCACCACGGGCGACGCTGGCACTGAGAAGCGCGGCGAGGAGAAGAGCGATCGGGATGGCGAGACGTCGTTGCATGACCTTCATCCTGAGTCTACGGACGCTCTGGCTTGACGCTTGGGATCGCGTCGCCCGGCCGTGATTTTCCGAGGCAGCGGTAGTGATCCGTCCGGTGCCTGTCTGTTTTGCGGGTCATGGTGTCGCCTCCGTGAACGAGACGAAAGCGCCCGGATCTGCGGCCAACTTCGCCCTGGGCGCGGTCTCGACCGAGTTGGCCGGGACTTCCCCCTGTCCGTTCCTGGTCATCCTGCGCGGCTGCTGAGCCTCTCGTCGACTTGTCGTTTCAGGTTCTCATCGCCGGGCGTCGGCCGGCGGGATCTGGCGTCGGACCTGCGGCGGTGAGCCTCTCGATCCGACGATCGTCGGCGCAGTCCTCGTTGCGGCCTCGGTGGGGTTGCCCGCCGATTTTGAACTGGTACCAGCCCAAGCGCCGAACCGGTCCTCGATCGCCATCAGTCCGCCCCGCCGGGGCGCCGGCCTCAGCTTCCACCGCCAGCGCGGTCCGCGGAGCGGGCGACCTGCTCCGCGCGGTGGCGGACCTCCGCAGCGGCATCGAGAGTTGCGTCGAGCGCCGCTTCCCTCACCGCGGTGACGCCCTCGCTCGGCTTGCCGCCGACGATGTCGCGGAAGGCGTTCTTGAAGCGCTCGGTTCGTCGGTCTGGGTAGAAGCGCTGTTCGGATTTGGCCTGCTTCGCTGGCCGCCGCTCGCCGTAGAAGCGTCTCGCCCAGGGGGAGTTCGGCTTGCCGACCCGAATGGTCCCGTAGATCGCGATCGGGAAAGCGAAGAAGCCGATTACCCCATGCAAGATCCGCTGCTTGGCGAAGCAGATCGCCACCAGCGCGAAGACGATCAGCGCGGCGGCGATGCTCCCGATCACCGCCTCGACCGAGCCGGTCTCGAAGCTGAGCGGGCTGAAGCCCAGCAGCAGCAGCATCATCCCTGCTGCCGCGATCACCGTCGCGTCAATCGAGCTGCGGCCCTGCTCGGCCCAGTAGACGTCGTCGAGGTACACCCAGAGGGCGAACTCGTCGATGGTGAGGCCGCCGCCGACGCCGAAGAAGAAGGCGCAGATCTCGGCATAGGGGCTATGCCCGAGCGCCGCGAAGCCCAGCGTTCCGGTGATCATCATCGTGACGATTCCGAAGACGAGGTGGTGCAGGTGGACGCCTCCGTCGCTGACCACGCTGCCCGGCCACCACGACACTCTGTCGCTGCGCATCAGCCGCGTGCTCATCCTGATGAAGGCAAATGAGAGGATGAACCCGCTCAAGACCAGGAACAGGCCTTGCTCGTCGTGTTCGGCCAGACGGTTCCAGAAGCTCGAGAAGACCGAGGCGGAGATCATGCGCGGCTTGGTGCCGAGTGTAGCTGTGGTCTCACGCCGTCCTTCTCGGCAATCAGGTCAAGCGTGAGCAGCACCGTCGCCACGGCGAAGATCGGGGCCAGCACGACGTTGGAGAGCGACTCGGCGATCCAGGTTCCCAGCAGCGAGTGGCCCAGCAGGCGGTGGGCCAGACCGGCCGCGAGGCCCGCGATCCCATCTCCCGCCACCTCGATCGGCCCAAGCACCATGAGCACCGTCCAAAACCGCCCCCGGACCAGGTCCCAACTGCGCTGGAAGGCCCCCCGGACGCCACGTGCCTCGATCTCGACCACCGGCGCGGCCAGCCCGAACCAGACGAAGGCTGCCACCCCCGGGACGAAGAGGAGGATCAAGCCGGTCGCGACGATAAGCCCGTAGAGGAGGTCGACGGCAATCAGCGTGCGATAGTTGAGCCGGCTGGCGATCTCGCGCAGGGAGGGCGCCCGGCCGTGCGCGGCGTCGGTCAGCGAGATCGCCACGGCACCGCTGTAGAAGACCTCCCCGATCAACCCGGTGACCGTCAACGCCACGACCGCGGCGCCGAGCAGTCCGTTGGAGACGCTGAGCGACCCGACTTCGGCGTTGACGGTGATCGCGTCGATCAGCCCGAGCGGCACGAAGACGACCGCCGCCAGCAGCAGGAGGGAGGGCGCCTGCCTCGCATAGGTGCGGGCGATCCTGACGTAGATCGATATCGGCCTGATCCGCTCGGCCACGCTAGCGGCGCCGGCGCCCGGACTTGACCCGGCCTCGTGCCTCCAGCTTGGGGCGCGATGACTCCGAGGCGGGCACCCGCCGCACGTCGCTCAGCGCGGGGGTCAGCAGCTCTTCCGCGCAACGGCGGTGCCAGTGGTGGTGGTCGGTCCCGCCGAGCCGGCGCACGAACTGAACCACAGTGTGCTCGGTCCCGATCTCGATCTCACCGTGGCACCCGGGGCAGCGGTAGAGCTTCTGGGAGATGCCGCGGATCAGCCACGCCTCGTCGCCTTCATCGGTGCGCCCGCGCAGGCTCCACCTGATGCTGGGGAGCCCGTCATGCCGGCTTGTCGACTCCATCGCTGTGCTCATCCAACCAGATTGGAAGGGAAAGCACGAGGCCCGGCGAAATGGACCGCCGTGACCAAGACCGCGACGAAGCCCCCTCAGCTTAAAAGCCTTTCCGAGTACATCCAGGAGCGCTTCGACGAGTTCTCGCGCTCTCAGAAGGACGTTGCCCGCTACATCGTCGATCACCTCGACGAGGCGGCATTCTTGACTGCCGAGGAGCTGGCTCGCAGAGCGAGTACCTCCTCATCGACCGTGGTGCGCTTCTCCCAGGCCCTCGGCTTCGAGGGCTATCCCGAGCTACAGCAGGCAGCGATCGAGGAGTACCGCAACTCAATCGCCGGCAGCAACGGCGGCGGCTCCGCAGGAGCACTCTTCTCCTTCGATCACTCCGAGCTGGAGGGGTCGCTGGGCGCCGACTACGCAAATTTGGAGGAAACGGCGCGCAACCTCACCCGCGAGCAGGTCGACGCCTCGGTCGCGGCGCTTGCCAACGCCCAGCGCGTCGTCATCGTCGGCGTCGATCAGATGGCCTTTTTCGCCAGCTACCTGCGCCACACGCTCAGCCTCCTCGACATCCGCGCTGAGATCGTCGCCAGCACCGGCGGTGAGTCCCTCCAGCGCCTCGGGCGGATCGATGAGGAGACACTGGTCATCATCCTCTCGGCTGGACGGGCTCACCCGCTGCTGCTGCGCGCGATGAAACTGGCGCTGCACCGCCGTGCACGCACGCTGGCGATATCCGACGCTTCGATGTCTGAGGTCGGTGAGCACGCCGAGCTGACTCTCTACTTCTCCTCGAACAGTCCCTCCTTCGCGCGGTCAAACACGGCGCTGATGGCGCTCGTGCAGGCGCTGGCTCACGGTCTCTACGCGCGGGATGAGGCTGCGCACAAAGACCGGATCCGCGCCTACAAGCTGAAGTAAGACCCGTCCCCGTATATTGGGACGATGACCGAGCGCGCCACCTTCAGGGTGAAGACCGGCTTGGCTGAGATGCTGAAAGGCGGAGTGATCATGGACGTGGTCACTGCGGAGCAGGCAAAGCTCGCCGAGGAGGCCGGGGCCTGCGCCGTGATGGCCCTGGAGCGCGTCCCGGCGGACATCCGCCGGGACGGGGGGGTGGCGCGGATGTCGGACCCGGCGATGATCAAGGGGATCCAGGGGGCGGTGACGATTCCGGTGATGGCGAAGGCTCGGATCGGGCACTTTGCGGAGGCCCAGGTGTTGCAGTCCCTTGAAGTCGACTACGTCGATGAGTCGGAGGTGCTGACCCCGGCGGATGAGCGCAACCACATCGACAAGCTCGCCTTCGAGGTTCCCTTCGTCTGCGGTGCCACCAACCTCGGCGAGGCGCTGCGACGGATCGGTGAGGGGGCGGCGATGATCCGCTCCAAGGGCGAGGCCGGCACCGGCAACATCGTTGAGGCAGTTCGCCACATGCGCGAGATAACTGCCGCCGTGAAGCGCCTCTCCCAGCTCGGTCCCGAGGAGCTTGCGGGGGCGGCCAAGGAGCACCAGGCACCGCTCGAAGTCGTCCGCGAGGTGGCCGCGGCAGGGCGCCTGCCGGTGCCACTGTTTTGCGCCGGCGGCATCGCCACCCCCGCCGACGCGGCGCTGATGATGCAGCTCGGTGCCGAGGGAAACTTCGTCGGCTCGGGGATCTTCAAGAGCGCCGACCCGGAGCGCCGGGCCCGGGCGATCGTCGAGGCGACCACGCACTTCAACGATCCCGAGCGGGTCGCGGCTGCTTCGATCGGGCTCGGAGAGGCGATGGCGGGGCTGGAGATCGCCGAGCTGGCCGCAGCCGATGCGCTGCTGCAGGATCGTGGTGCCTGAGCTGCGCATCGGTGTCCTCGCCATTCAGGGCGGATTCGAAGCGCACGTCCGGATGCTGCGAGGACTCGGCGCCGATCCACGTGAGGTCCGAAGTCCTGAGGATCTGGTTGGGTTAGAGGGGCTGGTGATCCCCGGGGGCGAGAGCACGACGATCGAGATGGGGATCGAGTCAGGCGGGTTGGCGTCTGCGATCCGGGCTCACCATGAGGCCGGACGGCCGACCCTCGGCACCTGCGCCGGGTTGATCGTCTGCGATGACACGCACCTTGGCCTGATCGACGCCAGCGCAGAGCGCAATGCCTTCGGTCGCCAGCTGCAGAGCTTCGAGGCCGAACTCAAGATCGAGGGGATCGGTGAGGAGCCGTTGCGCGCCATCTTCATCCGTGCCCCCTGGGTGCGGCGGCATGGACCGGGAGTCGAGGTGCTCGCCTCGCATCGAGGTCATCCGGTGGCGATCCGTGAGGGCAACGTCCTGGCCTGCGCATTTCACCCCGAGCTGACCGACGATTCGCGCATTCACGCGCTCTTCATGGCAATGGCAACGAGCGCTCGCGAACGCGCCAGAGAGGAGGCAATGAGTTGAGGGACCCAAGGGCAGAGGGCTTAGCGAAGATCCTGGTCGGATACTCGACCCAGGTAAGGGAGGGGGAGGTCGTCTCGATCGACAGCGAGAACGCCGCCGCTCCGTTGGTGTTGGCGGTCTATGAGGAGGTGCTGAAGGCGGGCGCCAATCCGATCCTCAACGTCTCCGTGGAGGGCCAGTCGGCCGCCTACTTCAAGTACGCCAGCGACGCCCAGCTGGACTGGATCTCACCGGTGGCGGAGTGGATGGTCGAGCATGCCGACGTGCGGATCGCGATCGGCGCCAGCACCAACACCCGCGAGCTCTCAGCGGTCCCGCCGCAGCGACAGACGCGTCGCCAGAGCGCCACCGGTGACCTCATGGCGCGGGCGATGGAGCGCAGCGCCGCCGGGGACTTCCGATGGTGTTACACGCTCTACCCGACCAGCGCCTACGCCTCCGAGGCGGAGATGAGCTTGGCCGACTATGAGGACTTCTACTATGGCGCCTGCCTGGTCGGCGCCGACAGCGATCCGCTGACCGCCTGGCTGCGGGCCTCAGCTGAGACGACCCGACTTGCCGGGTGGATCGAGGGCCACGAGGAGGTCCGGGTTACCGCGCCAGGGACCGACATCAGGCTCGGAATCGCGGGACGGAAGTTCATCCCCTGTGACGGTCGCCACAATATGCCCGACGGCGAGTTCTTCACCGGACCGGTCGAGGATTCGGTCGAGGGCGAGGTCACCTTCCACCTGCCCGCGGTGATCGGTGGGCGTGAGGTCTCCGGAGTGCGGCTTCGCTTCGAGTCTGGCCTGGTCATCGACGCCAGCGCCGAGCGAGGCGAGGAGTTCCTGGTCAAGCTGCTCGACACTGACCCCGGGGCGCGTCGCCTGGGCGAGCTGGGGATCGGCACCAACTACGGGATCGACAGAGGTACCCGCGAGGTCCTGCTCGACGAGAAGATCGGCGGGACCGTCCACATGGCGGTCGGCCGCAGCTACCCGGAGTCCGGTGGCGAGAACGAGTCGGCGGTCCACACCGATCTCGTCTGCGACCTTCGGCTAGGCGGCAAGCTCGAAGTCGACGGCAACGTGATGCAGGAAGGCGGGAAGTTCGTCGTCTGACTACTGGTTCGGGAGCGGCGAGCCGGCCAGGATGAAAAACCAGACGGTGAGCGCCAGAGCGGCCAGCAGGACCGAGCTCATCAACACTGCCTCGACCACCGTGGTGGGTGCGGCGGTGGAGGAGGTGTCGCGGACGCTCTTCAGCCAGGTAGGGCGCATCGAGGCGAGGCGATTGGAGCCGGTGATCCTCACGTAGAGGCTGTTGAGTCGCCCGATCAGCCAGGCGACGGCGAGCACCGAGACCACGATCCCGACCGCGACGACCATGTAGGGGCCCCCGCTTGGGAACTGGGTATGGGAGACCTTCGAGCCGATGTAGATCCAGCTCAGCGGGATCGCCGTCCACAGCGAGAGTGCGGCCAATAGCATGGCGATGACGACGATGCCCGCCGCCAGGCCCCGGCCGGGGTTGTGGCTGTGCGATTCGGTCGCCATCTCTGGCTCCATAGAATGACAGGCGCATGTCCGGGCACTCGAAGTGGTCATCGATCAAACACAAGAAGGCCGCGGCCGACGCGAAACGCGGCCAGCAGTTCACGAAGCTGGCGCGTGCGATCACCGTTTCGGCCCGCGAGGCCGGAGGTGACCCCGATTCGAACCCTTCCCTTGCCACCGCGATCCAGAAGGCCCGCGACGCCTCGATGCCGAAGGACAACATCCAGCGCGCCGTCGACCGCGGCAGCGGCGCCGGCAGCGACGGCGAGGCGATCGAACGGATCGTCTTCGAGGGCTACGGGCCCGGCGGCGCCGCGGTGCTGGTCGAGACGCTGACCGACAATCGCAACCGCACCAGCGCCGACGTGCGCCATGCCTTCACCCGGCATGGCGGCAGTCTCGGCGAGCCGGGCTCGGTTGCCTGGATCTTCGAGAAACGCGGTGCGGTCGTCGTCGACGGCGCCCGCTACGGCGAGGATGACCTGATCATGGCAATCGACGCGGGCGCCGAGGACGTGCAGGAGGACGGTGACACGCTGCGGGTCCTCTCGGATCCCAGCGATCTGACCGCGGTGTGCGAGGCGCTTCAGTCCGCGGGTGTGGAGATCCAGTCCGCCGAGCTGGCGATGGAGCCGAAGAGCACGGTGGAGGTGGGCGAAGGGGATGCCGCCAAGCTGCTGCACCTCCTTGAGGACCTCTCTGAGCACGACGATGTCAGTGAGGTCCATGCCAACTTCGACATCCCCGAGGAGATCCTCGAGCGGGTCGCCGTCTGAAGGCATCCGAGCCTCTTCCCAGAATCAACTCCCATGCAGGTAGTGATTGGCATCGACCCCGGTGCCGCCAACCTCGGCTTCGGAATCGTGCGGGTCGAGGGCAACCACATGGTCGCCCTCGACGGCGGCGTGGTCGAAACCGCGCCGGAGTTGCCGATCGAGTCCCGATTGGAGCGCATCCATCGGGCGCTCTCCGAGCTGCTCACCTGGCACGCGCCGCAGGCGATGGCGATCGAGGAGGTCTACTTCGGCAAGAACGTGCGCTCGGCGATGGCGGTCGGCCAGGCGAGCGGAGTCGCGATGCTCGCCGCCGCGCAGCGCGGCGTGCGCTGCTTCACCTACACGCCGCAGGCGATCAAGATGGCCGTCTGCGGATCCGGCGCCGCCGATAAGCACCAGGTCCAAAAAATGGTCGGCACGTTGCTCGCCCTCCCCGAGCCGCCCGACCCCGACCACGCGGCCGATGCGCTCGCGGTGGCGATCTGCCACGGCGGTGGCGCCGGCAAGCGTGAGGCGATCGAGGCGATAGCCGGATGATCGCCGCGGTCCGGGGGGAGGTGATGGTGCGCCGGCCCGATCACGTGGTGATTGACGCCGGCGGCGTCGGCTACCGTCTCGCGGTCTCCGCAGAGACCTTGAAGGCCGTCCCCGCGACTGGGCGCGAGGTCTTTTTGCACGCCGAGCTGATCTCCCGCGAAGACTCGCTTTCCCTCTACGGCTTTGCCTCAGAGGAGGAGCGCGATCTCTTCCGCGAGCTGATCTCGGTCAGCGGCATCGGGCCCAAAGTGGCGATCGCCGCCCTCTCGGGCGGCGCCGCCCGAGACCTGCTGCGGGCGATCGCGACGGGTGATGCGAAACGCTTTCAAGCTGTCCCCGGGATCGGCAAACGGACCTCGGAGAGAATCATCGTCGAGCTGCGCGAGAAGGTCGCCGGCGCGTTGGAGGAGGAGGTTGCGATCACCGCGGCAGGTGGCGCCGACGCCCGCGCTCTCGCCCGCGATGGCCTTGTCAACCTCGGCTACGCTCCGCTTGAGGCCGAGCAGTTGCTCGACGGCGTCGAGGGCGAGGGCCCCGAGGCCCTGGTGGCGGCCGCGCTGCGCAAGGCAGGGACCACCACGCAGAGCCAGGCATGACCGAGTCAGCTGATATCGGCGCACACCGCATCCGTACCCCTGGCCTTGAAGATGAGCCGGAGGTCCGCATCCACGACGCCCGCGCCGACTTGCCCGATGAGGATCTGGACCTCTCGCTGCGCCCGCCCACCCTCGCTGACTTCGTCAACCAGGCGCAGGTTACCGAGCAGCTCGCGATCTTCATCGAGGCGGCTAGAGGGCGCGGCGAGCCGCTCGATCACGTCCTTTTGGCCGGGCCGCCGGGACTTGGCAAGACCTCGCTCGCCCACATCATTGCCGCCGAGCTGGGTGTGCCGATGGTCCAGACGGCCGGCCCGGCGCTGGAGCGCAAGGCCGATGTCGCCGCCTTCCTCACCTCACTGGAGCCCGGCAGCGTCTTCTTCATCGACGAGATCCATCGGCTCGGCCGCGCCATCGAGGAGACCCTCTACCCGGCGATGGAGGACGGGGAGCTTCCCGTCGTGTTGGGGCAGGGCGCCGGAGCGCGCACCGTGACGCTGCCGCTGCCGCCCTTCACCCTGGTCGGTGCGACCACCCGCTCGGGCCTGCTGACCACGCCGCTGCGCGACCGCTTCGGCGTCTGCCATCGCCTGGAGCATTATGACCCCGGGCATCTGGCGAGGATCGTCGAGCGCTCGGCCGGGATTCTCGGGGTCGAGATCGACGCCGAGGGGGCGACGACGATCGCCGCCCGCTCGCGGGGCACTCCCCGAGTCGCCAACCGCCTCTTGAAGCGGGTCAGAGACTTCGCGCAGGTGAAGGGCTCGGGGGCGATCGGCGCCGAGGTCGCCGTCGCCGCTCTGCAGATGATGGAGGTCGACGCGGGCGGCCTTGACCGCAGTGACCGCACCCTGCTCGACACGGTTGCGAGGAAGTTCGCCGGTGGCCCGGTTGGGCTCTCGACGCTTGCCGTCGCGATCGGCGAGGAGCAGGACACGATCGAGGACGTGCTCGAGCCCTACCTGCTCCAGCAGGGCATGCTGAAGCGCACCCCTCGTGGCCGCGTCCTCACCCAACGTGCCTACGAGCACCTCGGCCTCCCGGCCCCCGAGAGCGCGGCGAGCCTCTTCTGATATGGGCGTCGATCTGTCAAGTACCCAGCGCTGATCGCGACCGCAAATAGCGACCGTTTTAGGTTAGATGGCTCGGTGCCCGGGCCCGGGCGCGACATCGACGTCGCTGGCGGTCAGTCTGACAATGCGGGCGTTGGCTATCCCAGGGCGCTGGCTTCGTCGCCGGCGAGCGCAATCTAGAAACGGGCATAGCCGGATGAGAGGCCGCCCATAGAAGAGCCGCGCGTGCCGGCGGCCTTTGGCCCGGACCCAGGTGACCGAGCGCGACCGCTGTGGTGGGCGGTCAGCTCATGGCGCGGTGGCCGCGGCCCAGAGGAAGCCCGCCAGCTCCCTGGCGACCGCGACGGTTGCGACGTTTGTGGGCTTGCCGCGCTCGCGCAGGCGCTTACCCAGCCGGTGCAGGCGGAGCTGGGCGCGCGAGGCGATCTGCAGGACGTGGTCGGGCTGGCCCGCCTGGCGGTTGGCGAGGGTGACGCCGATCCGCGGCGCTCGGGAGTAGTGCCAGGACGACTCGACCAAGAGGCGGCGGGCGATCCCCGAACCGGTCTTGGTGATCGACCCCTGGGTGGCCGACTCCCCGGACTGCGCCAGCGAGGGGGTCAGCCCCAGCCAGCTGGAGAGCTTTCGCGGCGAGGGAAAGCGCTGCCAGTCCCCGCCCAGCTCGAGGTGGAGCATCAGCGCGGTCAGGGTGTCGATGCCGCGGAAGGCCCGAAGCCGGGCCACCGTCGGCCAGAGACGCTCGTCTTGGGCCAGCCGCGAGAGCCGCTCATCGAGCGCCTCGCGGCGGGCGCAGAGCCCGTCGACGGCGGCGAGTGAGTCGATGAAGGCCAGCTCGGTTGGCTCCTGCTCAAAGGACTGCCGAGCCAGCCAGCTGCGGTGATCGCGGCCCCAGGTGCTCTTGCCCGGGTAGACCCGCCCGTGGAGGAGCAGCAGCTTTGAGACCCGGTGGCGGGCGCGCATCAGGTCTCCCCGCACCGCTTCCCGGGTGCGGGCCAGGTGGCGGATCGCTTCCAGCCACTCCGGTGGGACCGCCACCGGGTGCAGCTGCCCGGCGAGCAGCAGCCGGGCCAAGAGCTCGGCGTCCTTGCGGTCGGTCTTCACCCGATCGCCAGAGGCCCGCGGGGTCTTGCTCGGCGCCACCACCGCGACCTCGATCCCGGCAGCCGTTGCCGCCCGCATCAACCCGAACCCGGTCGGGCCGGCCTCATAGGCCGCTCGTACCGGAGCGCTGAGCTCAGCGAGCCATCCCACCACCTCCTCGGTGCCGGGGCCAAAGCGCGCCCTTCGCAGCTCGCCCGTCATCGAGTCGATCGCCGCGGCGTGCGTGGAGCGTGCGTGGACATCCATCCCAACCCATGTCATCGTTCCGTTCATGGCCGGATCCTCCTTCGCCTGGGGTCAGCCGGAGTCCGTCTCCGGCCAGGTAAACCCCCGAACGTGCGAGAGGGTCCGGCCTCTATCGGACGGTGAGATGACCCCGTGATTATCCGAGGCCATAGCGTCTAGCGGCCGCGCGCTTGTAGCCTGTTATGAGATGCCGTTCTTCATCTGCCCCAACTGCGGCCACAGGGACCTGAGCGGTGAGCGGACGTCCGGCTTCAGCGCCCGTCCCAAGGGGTGCCCAAAGTGCGGTTTTGGCTTCGTCTTCGAGCTACTTGACGACTACTACCCGGCACCCAACGCGGCCTTCTTCGTCTGCGACCAACAGGAGCGGGTGATCGACGCCGGCAAGGGCAGCTTCGAGCTGACCGGCCTCACCGACGAGGACGTGATCGGCCGGCCGGTACGCGAGGTGCTCGGCCTGAGCTGGATCGATGAGGGGGATGGCAGCAAGGCGGCCGACACCAATGGCGACGCGATCACCGACCCGATCGAGACCTCGCTGGAGTGGGGCGTTCGCTCGCTCGGCAAGCGGGTCTCCGTGCGGGCCGAGGGCGACCTTCCGGCACAAGCCGTCGCCGACCTCTTCCCGGCATACGACGACGACGGCGGACTGCTGATCGTCCTCACCCCCGAGGACTAGGAGCAGGGGCGGGGAGATGCGGGGAAGACGCCGTCACCTGTTCGTGCTGCTGCTCGTGCTCGGCCTGCTCGCCGTCTCAGCCCTGGTCATCATCAATCAGCCGACGCGGCTCGGGCTCGACCTGAAAGGCGGCGTCCAGCTGGTCTACCAGGGAGAACCGACCGGCCAGGTGAAGTCAGTCAGCGGCGAAGACATCGACCGCTCGATCGAAATCATCCGCCAGCGGATCGACACACTCGGTGTCTCGCAGCCGGAAGTGTCGCGCCTCGGCACCACCGAGATCTCGGTCAGCCTCCCCGACATCACCAACGCCCAGCGGGCGATTGACACGGTAGGGACGACCGCACAGCTTTACTTCTATGACTGGGAGCCCAACCTGATCGGCCCCGAGAAGGCGATCGGCGGGCATCCCGGCCAGCAGCCTCCCGCCCTCCCGCTGAAGAAGGCAAGGGCCGAATGGAAAGCGGCCGGGCGCAACATCTTCAACGGCTCTGAGAATCGGCAGCTGATCGACGATGGTGCCTTCCCGACCGCCTACGACGCCGCCCTGCTGGCCGCCAAGCAGCCTCCGGTTGCCAACTGCACCACCTGCTCGACCGCCAGGCCGCGCTACTACCTGTTCGAGCGCCAGGCGCCGCACGAGCTGATCGCCGGACCCGAAGACACCAAGCAGGGCCTCTACGTCAGCCCCACCGGTCAGAAGCGTCCCCGCAACGCGATCGTGGTCGAAGTGCCCGCCGGGACCGTGCTGGTCTCCGAACTGCCGACCGAACGCTCCGGGAAGACCGACCAGACGGCGAAGCCCGGCTGGTACGCGCTGCGCGACCGCCCGGCGCTCTCGGGCACCGACATCACCGAACCGAAGCAGAACACCGACCAGAACAACCAACCAAACGTCACCTTCGGCTTCACCGAAAAGGGCCGCGAAGCCTTCCAGGAAGTGACCCGCCAGATCGCCCAGCGCGGCCAGGCGCAGGCGATCGGTCCGGTCAGCGCCGAACAGGCGTCTGCTCTTTCCGGCCACTTCGCGGTCGTCCTCGACAACGAAGTCAAGACCCGGCCGATCATCAACTTCGCCCAGAACCCCGACGGGATCGAAGGCCGCACCGGGGCAGAAATCTCGGGCGGCTTCAACAGCATCCAAGACGCGCAGGAACTGGCGACGATCCTGCAGATCGGCGCGCTCCCGATTGACCTGAAGCTGATCAGCCAGACCCAGGTATCGGCGACGCTCGGCGGCCAGGCGCTCCACGAAGGAATCAAGGCCGGGATCATCGGCCTCTCGCTCGTCGTCCTCTTCCTGCTCTTCTACTACCGCTTCCTCGGCGTGATCGCGACGGTCGCCCTCGGCGCCTACGGGGTGATCTTCTTCGCCTTGATCAAACTGATCCCGATCACCATGACGCTGCCGGGGATCGCGGGGCTGATCCTGACGATCGGGGTCGCGGCCGACTCCAACATCGTCATCTTTGAGCGAATAAAGGAGGAGGTGCGGGCTGGGCGCTCGATGTCGAGCTCGATCGCGGCCGGCTACCGCCGCGGCATCGCGACGATCATCGACGCCAACGTCGTCACCCTGCTGACCGCCTTCATCCTCTTCGTGCTGGCGACCGCGGAAGTGAAGGGGTTCGCCTTCACCCTGGGCGTCGGCACGATCGTCTCATTGCTCACCGCGGTTGTCTTTACCCGGGCGCTGCTCGGCACAATGAGCCGCTCACGGCTTTTGCGCTCACCGAGCGCCCTCGGCGCCTCCGGCAAGGGGATGCGCTGGCACTTCGACTTCATGGGCGCCAGTCGCTGGTTCTTCACGATCTCGGGAACGATCCTGCTGATTGGCGCCATCGCCCTGGCGACCAAGCAACTCAACTTCGGCATCGACTTCAAGTCTGGCACGAGGGCGACGGTTGCGCTGGTCAAGCCGACCGACGAGGAAGGGGTGCGCGAAGCCCTCGGCACGATCGGGGTCAACAACGCGCAGATCCAGCAGGTATCCAACCCGGTCCTCGGCAACAACGTCTTCCAGGTCGAGACAAGGGAGCTGGGCCCGAGCCAGGTGAAGGACGCAAAAGCGGTGCTCGCCTCCAAGTTCGGCATCGTCAAGAACGGGTTCGAAAGCACCAGCGTCGGGCCGACCTTCGGCGAACAGGTGGCGAGCGCCGCCTTCAAGGCGTTGATCTTCTCGCTGCTGGTGATCTGCGGCTATGTGGCGCTTCGATTTGAGCCGAAGTTCGCGGTCCCGGTGTTGATCGCGCTCTTCCACGACATCCTGATTACGGCGGGCATCTACGCGCTGACCGGGAAAGAAGTGAGCAGCGGGACCGTCGCCGCCTTCCTCACGATCCTTGGCTATTCGCTCTACGACACGATCATCGTCTTTGACCGAATACGCGAGAACATGCCCCGAATGCCCCGAGCGGCGTTCTCGCAGATCGTCAACCGCTCGATGAGCGAGGTGCTGACCCGCTCGCTGGCGACCAGCTTCTCAACTCTGCTGGCGATCGGCTCGCTGCTGGCCTTCGGCGGCGCCACGCTGCAGGACTTCGCCTTCGCGATGCTGGTCGGGATCGCCTCCGGCACCTACTCGTCGATCTTCATCGCCTCACCGGTGCTGACCGCCTGGAAGGAACGCGAGCCCGGCTTCGCCCGCCGCCGAGCCCGGATCGCCGAGGTCGAGGGTCGGGTGCCGGCCTTCGCCGATGAGATCGAGCTGGCCAAGCTCGGCGAGGAGGAGAGTGACGAAGCGATTGCCGTCCGGCTGGAGGCGAAGGAGGAGCCAAAGGCCAGTGCGGTGGCCACGGTCGAGCGTCCGGGAGACGGCGATCGGGCCGGCCCATCTGCGAACGGAGAGCC
Organism: uncultured Solirubrobacterales bacterium; assembly: GCA_963743285.1. Classification (GTDB taxonomy): domain Bacteria; phylum Actinomycetota; class Thermoleophilia; order Solirubrobacterales; family 70-9; genus CAVUPF01. The sequence continues at coordinate 266,087 of CAVUPF010000004.1, read as the reverse complement.
GCCGCCCGCCGCCGTCGATCCGGTGGCGGCCGAGCGCAACGAGCGAGACGAGCGCCGCCGCGCCCGTCGCCAGCAGCGCCGCAAGCACGGGAGGAATCGCTAGTCATGGCCCTGCTCGTATGGTTCACGATGGGGATCGCCCTCTGGCACTTCACGGTCTTCCTGCCCGACCGCTTCTGGCAGGGCATCGTCGGCACCTTCCTCGGCTCGGTGAGCGGCGCGATCCTCTTCGGTTTAATCGTCGAGATCGCGACTGGACGGAGCCTCGGCAACACCGACCTGCTGACCGCGCTGACCGCCGTGCCCGGTGTTGTGATCGGCCTTGCGGTCGTCTACGCCGTCGAGCTGCGCTCCAAGCAGCAGACCGAGTAGCCGCCGCTTCGCCTGCATTTTGCGCCGCGGGCATGTGCGGAATCCGTCCCAGCCGCTTCCTAGCCTGGGTTCGTGTCGAAATCCCTCAACTCCTACCGGGCCGAGCCCTTTTCCTATCCCGAGGCCCTGGTCCTCGCCGACGAGCTGGGCCTTAGCGAGCCGGTGGCGATTACCCTGGTCCGGCGCGGGTACCGTACGCCGGAGGCCGCGCAGGCCTTCTTGGAGGCTGATGAGTCTCACGACCCGGCGGCGTTCGGATCGATGGGAGAGGTCGTCGGGCGGGTGCTCGCCGCGGTGCATGAGGGCAGGCGGATCACCGTCCACGGCGATTTCGATGTCGACGGCGTCTGCGCTACCACGATCCTGATCAGCGCCTTGCGCGAGCTGGGAGCCGAGTGCGACTGGCTTATCCCCGACCGCCTCGCCGACGGCTACGGGCTGAGCGCCGGGAACGTCGAGCGCCTGGCAGACCGCGGCACCTCGCTGCTGATCACCGCCGACTGTGGGATCACCGCCTGCGATGAGGTTCGCCTGGCGCGGGAGATGGGGATCGAGGCGATCGTCACCGACCATCACCAGCCCAGCGACGCGCTGCCCGACTGCCTGATCCTGCACCCAGCGATCGACGGCTACCCGTTCGCCGATCTGTGCGGGACGGCGGTTGCCTGGAAGCTGGCCTGCGCCCTGCGCGAGGCGGCTGGGGACCCCGCCCGCTCTCGAGATGACCTCGACTTGGTCGCCCTGGCGACGGTCGCCGATGTGGTCCCGCTGATCGGCGAGAACCGCTCGCTGGTGCGCCGTGGCCTCGAGCAGGCGCGGCGGGCGCGCCGCCCCGGCCTACGGGCGCTGCTCGCCGTCGCCCGCTGCGAGCCGACTCGCCTCGATGAGGGCGACCTCGCCTTTCGCCTCGGTCCGCGGATCAACGCCGCCGGGCGCCTCTACCGCGCCGACGCCGGGGTGGAGCTATTCCTCACCCACGACGACGCCCGCGCCGCCGAGATCGCCGCCGAGCTGAACCGAGCCAACGACGAGCGGCGAGGTACCGAGCGCGAGGTCGACGCCGCCGCCGAGGCGGCGCGCCGCGAGCTGCCCGATCAGCTGCGCGAGGCCCGCGGCCTGGTCCTCGCCGGCGAGGGCTGGCACCCCGGGGTTATCGGGATCGTCGCCTCGCGCCTGGTTGAGCGCCATCATCGACCGGTGGTCGTGATCTCGCTCGACGGCGAGGGGGAGGGGCGCGGCTCGGGGCGAAGCATCCCGAGCTTCGACTTGCTCGCCGGGCTGCAGGCCTGCTCGGAGCACCTGGTTCGCTTCGGCGGGCACCGGGCTGCCGCCGGGCTGGAGCTGCACGCCGACGACCTCGACGCCTTCCGCGCGGCGTTCGCCGCCCATGTGACCGAGGTCCTGGGGCCGGATGACCTGCGCCGTACCGAGCGGATCGACGCGATGGTCGGCGGCGCCAGCCTCGGCCTCGACCTCGCCGAGGAGCTCGGCAAGCTCGCCCCGTTCGGGATGGGCAACCCGGGGGTGAGGCTGCTCGTCCCCTCCGCCAGGGTCCGCGACGTGCGGAGAATGGGGGAGGGCGACAGGCATTCCCGCTTCAGCCTGCACAGCGGCTCTCACCAGGCGCTCGGGGTTGCCTTCGGGCGCTCGGGGTTGGGGGTTGGCGACGACGAGCCGGTTGATGCCGCGGTGCGGCTCGAGGTCAACTACTGGAACGGCTCGGTCGAGCCCCGGGTCATACTGCGCGAGCTCTATCCGCAGGCGCCCGCCGCGAGCGAGATCGACGGCGAGATCGAGGCTGGGAAGTGGTGGGGGCGATTCGAGGTCGAGCTCGCCGCGGATCTCTACACACGCCCCCCCGTGGTCTCTCTCCCCACCGGCGATCCGCAGCGGCGCGCGATCCGCGGCGCCAACTCTCCCGCGGCGACGGTCTTGGAGCTGCTCTCCAGTGGCGCTGCCGTCCTCGCCCTGGTGGCCGACGCCCAGCGTCGCGCTGCCTTGAAGCGCGACGGCCTGGCGCTGGCCGACTACGCGGAGCTCGAGCGGGAGCCCAATCTGGCCCGCGGCTTCCCCCACGTCGTCCTCGTAGACCCGCCGCTCTCTGCCGACCTGGAGCGCCTCGCCTCGCGCCCCACCGGGGAGGGCGGCTACCTGCACCAGGCATGGGGGGAGGCTGAGCGCCGCTTCGCGCTGCTCACGCTCGAGTCGTGCTACGCCCAGCGCGCCGAGCTGGCCGCGATGTTCAGGGATTTGCGCGCCGCCGGTGAGCTGGGTGGAGAGGGGCTGCGGAGGGCCTTGCGGGGCAGCGGCGCTCACCCTCGTGCCCCCGAGATCGCCGCCCGTTGCTTCCGGGTCCTGGCTGATCTCGACCTCGTGCGGGGCACCCCGTCGGGCGGCGACGGCGTCGTCGGGGTCGTATCCTCGGAGGAGACCGAACTGGAGCGCTCGGCCGCCTTCCGCGCCTACCGAGCCCGCTATGAGGAGGGCAAGCGATACCTCGAAGGACTCAAACAGACGTAGAGCACAGCGAGCTCCTCGCTGATCTCTTCGCGGTGGTCGAGGAGTTCGACTCCTCCCCGAGCGAGAACGGCGCCGCCGGCGGCGACACCGTGCTTGCCGTCGCCACCATCAATCGCGAGGCGGTTAGGCGCGCCTTTGAGTTCGCCTGCGAGCGCCACGCCGACCAGATGCGGCGCTCCGGGGATGAATTCATCACCCATCCGGTCGGCGTCGCCCAGGTCTGCGCCGGCATGCGGCTTGACACCGAGACGCTCTGCGCGGCGCTCCTGCACGACACGGTTGAGGACACCAGCGCCAGCCTGGCGGAAATCCGCGAGGAGTTCGGCGAGCAGGTCGCCCTTCTGGTCGACGGCGTCACCAAGCTGACCGGGATCACCTTCGAGAGCCGCGATGAGCGCCAGGCTGAGAACTACCGCAAGATGATGGTGGCGATGGCCACCGACGTCAGGGTGATCCTGATTAAGTTGGCCGACCGCCTCCACAACATGCGCACGCTCGGCGCACTTCCCAAGCAAAAGCAATTGGCGAAGTCGCGCGAGACGCTGGAGATCTACGCACCGCTCGCCCACCGGTTGGGCATCCACGCGATCAAGTGGGAGCTGGAGGATCTCTCCTTCGCCACCCTGCACCCGCGCAAGTACGCGGAGATCAAACTGCTCGTCTCCCAGCAGCGCAAGGAGCGCGAGGCCTACGTGGAGGAGGCCGGGCGCTTCCTCGCGGAGGAGCTGAAGGAGGTCGGGATCGAAGCCGAGATCTCTGGGCGCGCCAAGCACTTCTACTCGATCTACACGAAGATGACCAAGAAGGGCCGCGAGTTCAACGAGATCTTCGACCTCACCGCGATGCGGGTGATCGTCGGCTCCGTGAAGGACTGCTACGGGGCGATCGGGGTGATCCACTCGCTCTGGAAGCCGCTGCCGGGCCGCTTCAAGGACTTCGTCGCGATGCCTAAGGCGAACATGTACCAGGCCCTGCACACGACGGTGATCGGACCAGAGGGCAAACCGCTCGAGATCCAGATTCGCACCGAGGAAATGCACAAGCTGGCCGAGTACGGGATCGCTGCTCACGTCGCCTACAAGGAGGGCGGCGGCGGCGATCCGCGGCGCGAGAAGATGACTTGGCTGCGCCAGCTGGTCGAAGCGGAGGGCGAGCAAGATCCGACCGAGTTCCTGGAGTCGCTCAAGGTCGACCTCTTCGAGGACGAGGTCTTCGTCTTCACGCCGAAGGGCGAGGTGAAGAACCTTTCGGCCGGGTCGACGCCGCTTGACTTCGCCTACGCGGTCCATACCGACGTCGGCCATCGCTGCGTGGGTGCCAAGGTCAACGGCAGCATCGTGCCGTTGCACTACCAGCTGCGCTCCGGAGACATCGTCGAGGTGCTGACCGCGAAGCAGAACCGCGGCCCCTCGCGCGACTGGCTGAAGCTGGTGCGGACCAGCCGTGCCCGCAACAAGATTCGCGCCTGGTTCAAAGAGGAACGGCGCGAGGACGCCGAGCGCCACGGCCGCGAGGGCCTCGAGGAGGCACTGCGCAAGCGCGGCCTACCGATGCAGAAGCTGGCGATGTCGCCGCTGCTGGCCGACGTGATCCGCGAGATGGGTTACCGCAAGGCGGCCGAGTTCTACATCGCGCTCGGTCAGGGCAAGGTCTCCACCAAGCTGGTCGCCAACAAGCTGATGCAGCGGCTGAAGGCCGGCGAGGCCGTGGAGGAGGAGCCGGTTGGGCTGATCGGCGGACGCGAAGACGAGGCCCGCCGTACCAAGGACGCCTCCAACTACGGGATCGCCGTCAAGGGGGCCGACAACGTCGCGGTGCGACTCGCCAAGTGTTGCCGCCCGGTCCCCGGGGATGAGATTGCCGGCTACGTCTCACTCGGGCGCGGGATCACTATCCATCGAGCCGACTGCAAGAACGTGAAGGCGTTGAAAAAGGCGCCGGAGCGCTTCGTCGAGGTCGGTTGGGACGGGGAAAACGAGTCCTCCTACAGAGTCGAGCTCCAGGTCGACGCCTACGATCGCACCCGCCTGCTCGAGGACCTCTCGCGCACCTTCGCCGAGGCTGGCATCAACATCCTCGGTGCGAGCTGCACTACCAAGCACCCGATGGTGAAGAACAGGTTTGTGGTCGAGGTCGGCGACACCGAGCAGCTCAAGCACTGCCTCACCCGGTTGCGGAACGTGGAGTCGGTATTCGACGCGTACCGGATCACCCCGACCGCTTGAGCGCCCAGCTCAGGCGAGGATCGTGAGCGCGGCACGCTCGGCGCGGAGCTCGACCCGCGTCTGCTCGCCGATGTAGTCGCCGTCCACCTGAATCGGGAAGGGGCGGGCCTCGCCGTCTTTGTCCTCGGAGATCGAAGCGACGGTGGCCGTGGTGACCTCGTCGAAGTGCGCGACCTGGCGGTGGCGCGTGACGGGGCGGCGGCGGCTGAAGAGGCGGGCGATCAGGGTCGGCATGTCGCGTTGCGCGGCCCGCTTCAGCACCGCTATCGAGAGCGTGCCGTCGTCGATCGCGACCCCCTCGCAGACCCTGATCGGGCGGCTGGCGAAGTAGGTGAAGGGGTCGGAGTTCTGGGCCAGCGCGGTAACCCCTACGAACGGCTCGCCGGCGTCGGTTTCGACCTGGACGCGCACGGGGTTGTGCAGGTAGCGGCGGTAAAAGGCCGAGATCGCGGCCCAGCTGTAGTAGTAGGGGCCAGCCATCGCCTTCAGTCCCGGGTGGGCGTCGACCCGTTCGACCACTGTGGCGTCGATCCCCACCCCGCAGGAGAAGACGAAGCGACGGTCATCGATCGCGCCGAGATCGATGCGGCGAGGCGACCACTCATCAGCAAGCGAGAGCAGGTGCTCGGTGGCGTCGACGACGTCGTTGGGGATCCCGAGGGTGCGGCAGACGACATTGGTCGACCCGCCGGGCAGCACCGAGACCGGGACGTCGGTGCCGACGAGCCCATTGACCACCTCGTTCAGCGTCCCGTCGCCGCCGAAGGCGACGACGATGTCATATCCCCCGTCGCGAGCCTCGCGGCCAATCTCCGTGGCGTGGTTCTGCGCCTCGGTCGAGACCGCCTCGACGTCGTAGCGGCCCTGCAGCGCGTAGACGACGAGGTTGCGCAGCCGGTCGGAGACCGTAGTCGCGTAGGGGTTGACGATGATCAGCATCCGCCGCTTGGCAGGCCTACCTGGCTTTCTAGAGCGGATTCTGGCCGTCATGCGCCACTGGTGCGCCAGTCGGTGCGCCAGTCGGACACAGATCCTGCACGCCGCCGGCCCCACGAGCGGCCTCCTCGTCGCGCCGGCGCCGCGCCGCCAGATAGGCGTCGAACAGGCCGGCGGCCTCGGCCTCTGAGCTCGGCATCAGGTGCCCGTAGCGGTCCAGCGTGATCGAGATGTTGGCGTGCCCCATGAAGGTCGAGAGCGCCTTGGCGTTGACGCCGGCGGCGATCATCAGTGAGGCGAAGGTGTGCCGGCACTCGTGCAGCGTAATGCGTTCATGGCCGGCGTCCTGCCACGCCTGATCGGCTCGCTCGGCCAGCTTGTCGCCGTTGATTGGGTCAGCGCTTGTGCGGCCAAAGAGGAGGTTCGCACCCCCGTGGCCACTGCGTCGCAGCCGCTCATCGAGAAGTCACGCAGGACGGCGCGTCGCACTTGCGCCGCCCGGCGCTCGACTTGAGCGCGATCTCGCCCTCGCGGGGGTCCCAGCCGCGCTCGACGTGGATGACGCCACTGGCGAGGTCCACGTCTTCGGCTCGAAGCGCGCGCAGCTCGCCGCGCCGCAGCCCCGCATACATCGCGGTCGCCCAGATCGGCTGGTCATGTTGCGGAGCAGCGGCAATCAGCGCCTCGGCTTCCTCGGGGGAGGCGTAGCGCTCGCGGCGTCCGCGAACCGCGGGAAGCTGGAGACCGCTGCACGGACTCAAGGCCAGCTCGCCGAGGCCGATCGACCGCCGGAAGATCGCCCGCAGTGGGAGCAGGGTGACCTGACAACCTACTCGCACCGATAGCACCGCCTTCCCGGGGCCGTCAAGGGCGCTTCGCGCCGACCACCGAGGGGGTTGACGGCCCCGACGGCGGTGCTTGAATCGCAGGTAGGTCGGCCTGAGCAAAACCGCCAATTGACGGCGAGGTGGCTTGAGCCAAATTCTGCGCGAGCTGGTGCAACAGGCTTGATTAGTGCTTGTGACGAGTATTACAATTGCCTGTAATGAGGTGGGGAGGAGACGCCCTTCCAGTGAGGCACAGCCGCTGGCTTGCAGTCTCGGTGGTAGGCATAGCGCTGGCCATCGGCGTCGCCGCGGTTGTGAGCCCGGCATCGTCGGAGACCGTCTGCGCCGGGAATTTGGCGAGCTCCGTGCAAAGCACCACCTGCCCGTCCGTGGCCTCCCTGGAAGCCAACGGTGGCGTCATCCCGGTGAAGTTGCCAAAGCGCGAAATGGCGCCCGTCGCCGTCTTGCTGTCAGGCAGGATCTCCGACAGCAATGCAGCCCAACCTCCACCGCTTCGCGAAGTGGCGATCGAGTTCGACCGACACGGAGCTCTCGATGCCACAGGCCTCCCGGTCTGCAATCCAAATATCCAGTTCCAGAAGATCAGCCAGGCGGAATCGATCTGCAAGGGCTCGATCGTCGCGAAAGGCACCGCCACCTTCGAGGTCGCAGCACCGCCGGGATCCTCGCCGACGCCCGTCGGTGGCCAATTGGCCGTCATCAATGGCGGCTTCAGGGCTGGCGTCAGGATCCTCTATGCCGAGGTCTTCCTCAGGCTGGTGGCTCCGACCGTAGTGAAGAGCACGCTCGAAGTTAGGAAGATCCACCAGGGCCCCTACGGCCTGCAAGTGGTGGGAAAGATGCCGATCATCGAGGGGCTGCCCGGCACACTGCTCGGCTTCAGCCTCGAGATCAGGCACCTCTTCATGTACAAGGGCAAAAAACAGAGCTTCGCGATGGCAAATTGCGCCAATGGACACCTGAGGGCCAGGATGATAGCCCTGTTCACCAACGGCGAAACGAAATCCGGCACGATGATTCGAACTTGCGCGGACACGGGTTGATCTACAGGGCTAAGAGGCCCGCACCGACCCGTTTAACCTCCGCACCGCCCCTTGGCTCTCTGCCTCGGTCTGGCGGCCCTCCTCACGGCCCTGGTGCTCGCGACCGTCGCTCAGGCCGCACCGGGGCAAATCACCGAGTTCCCGCTGTCCAAACGTTCAGCGCCACTCGAAATCACCACGGGCGCTGACGGCAACCTCTGGTTCACCGACGTGGGGTTCAGGGGGCCTCTCAAGCGGCCGCGGATCGCGGGGCAGACTGGATCGGCCGCATCATCCCGAGCGGGCAGATCACCGAGTTCTGGCTTCCTGCGAGTCAATACTCGGAGCTCTCACCGCCGGACCCGACGGCAACCTCTGGTTCACCGCGGCGCGGAACAAGATCGGCCGCATCACCCCGAGCGGGCAGGTCACCGAGTTCCCAGTCCCGGCGCCGACACGCGAACTGGGGATCATTGTCGCCGGCCCCGACGGCAACCTCTGGTTCACCGACACGGAACAAGATCGGCCGCATCACCCCGAGCGGGCAGATCACCGAGTTCCCGCTTCCTGCACGTCAGGATTCTCCGAAGGTCTCACCGCTGGCCCCGACGGCAACCTCTGGTTCACCACCGCGCCATCCCCAACAAGATCGGCTGCATCACCCCAAGCGGACGGATCACCGAGTTCCCAATTCCCTGCCATTTTCGATGTCTACTCGACCGGAGAGGGATCGATTACGACTGGTCCCGACGGAAACCTCTGGTTCGGGACGGGCGGTGAGGGCGCCTTGGGCTCTTTCGGGGAACCTGGCCCTTCGATCGGACAAATCACCCCGAGCGGGCGGGTCGCCGAGTTCCGCCCTTCTATTGAAGGAGAACCAACCGATCTCACCAGCGGTCCCGACGGCGACCTCTGGTTCACAGAGTCGGTCCGCGGCAGGATTGGCCGAATCACCTCCAGCGGGCTGATTGCAGAATTCCCGATTCCTGGCGCCAAGGCCTGGCCGTGGGGCATCACCGCTGGCCCCGATGGCGATCTCTGGTTCACCGACCCGGACAGGACAAGATCGGACGAATCACTCCGGGACGCTTGGGGGTAGGGATCGCAGACGTGTTTGGGTTGGTCAAAAACGATTGGACCAAAATCGAGCTCGACTGCTCGGGCGGAGCGCTCCACCAGATCTGCCAAGGAACGCTTCGGTTGGAGTTCACCCACGACTACGGCACCCTCCTCCAAGGAACCGTATTCGCCATTCGTCACTACCGGATGCGCACCGGAACGAGCAGATGGTTTCGGTTGCACCTCTCCAAGTGGGGCCTTCTCGTGGCTCCGCCGCTTCCTGTTTGGACTCCTCACCACCGCCAGCGTCAGCCTGAAAGGCGGTCAGGGCGCGAGCGCACGAAGTCGACCTGGAGGAACACCCGGCCGTTCGCCGCGTCCACCAACGGCGCTGAGCACCAGCAGGGTCACCTCAGATCGCTTGCCCCGTCAGCCTTCCGATGCCAAGTGGTCTGAGGTCAACCATGCGGCGAGGGCTGTAGCCGCCAATACCATGTTGCTCATGGCTCATGCGACCAAGCCGGCCACCTCCGAGATAGAGCGGCGTCGGGCCGCTGCAGAGCGTGCGCGAGGGATGCTCGGCCACGATCCGAGCAGATCGTTCAGCGATGAGCTGATCGCCGAGCGGCGCGCAGAAGCGCGAGCCGAAGCGCGCGAGGACGAAGCTCGCAGTCGCCGTGCCGGACGCTGAGGCATCCCGAACGCCGACTTTGGTGCTCGATGCCTCGGCGGTGATGGCGCTTCTCCACGACGAGGAGGGCGCCTCGTCCGTCGTAAGAGCAATAGCCGCCGGAGCCGACGATCAGCGTCGTCAATTGGGCTGAGGTGCTCTCCAGCGTCGCCGCCAACGCGGACGATCCGCAAGAGGTCGCCGGGCGTCTTAGCGTGACGGGGAGGAAGTGGTGATCTGGGTCGAAGGTCTGACCGCCACCAACTGCATGGAGGTCGCGAGACTGCGGCCAGCGACGAAGGCGCAGGGGCTGTCACTTGCGGACCGGGCCTGTCTGGTGCTGGCGCATCGGCTGAGGGTGCCGCCGCTGACAGCGGATCGCGAATGAGCGCAGGCCGATGTCGAGGCAGTGGTTCAGCTGATCCGGTGGGTTCGTGCGCCTCTCATGCGCCTCTCATGCGCCAGTCGACCGGAAATAACCGGATTTAGCCGAACCAAAAACCGCTTGAGCAAGCCAAATCTGCATGGCCAAACCATGCGCGGACGATGATCAGCATCCGCCGCTAGGCGGCGCGGGCCCTACCCGGTCGTTTCATACCGGATCACCGCCCCGTCCTCGGCTTCGCGCACCCTGCCCTCGTTGACCAACAGGTCGGCGTGTCCGATCACCTCCGAAAGGGTGAGGAATGCCTGGGTGACGGCGACGTTCCCCCAAATCGCCTGCGCCAGCTCATAGCCGCTGCGCGGACGCTCGGCAATCAGCCCGAAGATCTTCTCCTTGCGGCGCTCGTGCTTGGCGAGCCGGTCATCGATCAAGGCGACGTGGTCGATGATCGGTTCGCCGTGGCCGGAGAGGACGATTTCGGCTGGCATCTCCCGGGTCTTGCGCATCGACTCGATGTAGGTGACGAGCGCCTGGGTGCGTCGCTCCGACCCGTCGAGGGGACGGGTGATCAGCGGGTTGGAGGAGATGTGGGCGATCAGGTGGTCGGCGGCGATCAGGATGCGCCGCTCCTCGTCCCAAAAGACGGTGTCGGACGGGCTGTGGCCGGGGCGGTGAAGAGCCTGCAGGGTGCGATCGCGAAAGCTCATCTCCTCGCCGTCGCGCAGCGGCCGGGTCACCTCCGCTCGCGACCCCCAGCCGCGGAAGCTGAGCGAGACGCTCTGCAGCGCGGTGGCTACCTCCTCTGGGATTCCGTTGCGCAGCATCAGCTCGACCGCGAACTGGTCCTCGCGCTCGGCGTCCTCTCCGAAATTCGCCAGCCGCTGGGCGGCGACGCCGATCGCCGCGACCTCGGCGCCGGAGTGCTGGGCGATGATCTCGACCAGCCCGAGGTGGTCGATGTGCTGGTGGGTGACGATCACCAGCTCGAGGTCGTCGATCGAGTGGCCGCGCTCGGCGAGCTGGGACTGGAGCTCGTCGAGCGCCTTGCCCGAGTTGGGGCCGGTGTCGATCAGGGTCAGCGGATCGTCCTCGAGCAGGTAGCAGTTGACCCTCCCGACCGCGAACGGGGTAGGGATGCGGAGGCAGCTGATGCCGGCAAGCGCCGCCTGCTCCAGGGCCTGCTCCGAAGTCATGGTCATGAGCGGATGAGGCCCAGGAGCTCGTCCCTCCTTGCCTCCATGTCCTGGCGGGAGACGAGCGACTCGAGGTTGAGCCGCAGCAGCGGCTCGGTATTGGAAGAGCGGACGTTGAAATGCCACTCCGGGTAGTCGACCGAGATCCCGTCGAGGCGGTCAATCTCGCCGTCGGCGTAGCGCGCGGCGAGCTCCGCCAGCTTCGCCTTGGGATCATCGACGACGGAGTTGATCTCGCCGGAGATGAAGTAGCGCGAGCGGAACTCCTCCATCAGCTGGGCGAGGCTGCGCCCGTCGGTCGAGAGCAGCTCCAGCATCAGCAGGGCCGGGATCGTGCCGGAGTCAGCGCACCAGAAGTCGTGGAAGTAGTAGTGGCCGGAGACCTCGCCTCCAAATGCGGCGTCCTCCTCGCGCATCCGCGCCTTGAAGAAGGCATGGCCGACCCGCGATAGCGCCGAGCGCCCACCCTCCGCGGCGATCAGGTCCGGTACGGCCCGGCTGGAGCGCGGATCGAAGAGGATCGTCGCCCCGGGATTCTTGGCCAGCGCCGCCCGGGCGAGCAACGCGCAGACGAAGTCACCGTCGCAGAACTCGCCCGTGCCGTCGATGAAGAAGCAACGGTCGGCATCGCCGTCCCAGGCGATGCCAAGGTCGGCGTCGGCGGAGCGGACCCGCTCGACGATCATCCGCCGGTTGGACTCCAGCAGTGGGTTGGGCTCGTGGTCGGGGAACTCGCCGTCGGGCTTGAAGTACATCTCGTCGAGCTCGAGTCCCAGCTCGCGCAGGATCGGCCCGACCATCGGCCCCGACATCCCGTTGCCTCCGTCTACGACCAGCTTCATCGGCAGCACCTTCTCGGGGTCGATGAAGGAGAGGGCGTAGGCGCGGTACTCCTCCCAGATGTCGACCTCCTCGAGTGAGCCGCCGCCCGGAGCGTGCCCGAGGCCGGACTCGATCTCGCGCCGCACTTCGCCGATCCCGGCGTCGCCGGAGAGGGCCAGCGCCCCCTCGCGGACCAACTTGACCCCGGTGTAGGCCTTCGGGTTATGCGAAGCGGTGACCATCGCCCCGCCGTCCAGCCCGCGCGAGCCGACCAGGTGGTAGAGCATCTCCGTGGCGACCATGCCGGCGTCGAGCACCGTTGCGCCCTCAAAGATCAGCCCGTCGCGGAGCTCCGCAGCCATCGCGGGCGCGGTCAGCCGCATGTCGCGGCCCAGCCCGATCTGAAGCTCGTGCGGCTGCTTGTGGCGCAGCCGTGCCAGCACCCGCGCGAAGGCGCGCCCGATCGCAAGCGCGGTCGTCTCGTCCATCTCGGAGCCGTAGAGACCGCGGATGTCGTAGGCCTTGAAGATCTCCGCCGGCGCGAGGGGGGGCGGCTCAGCCAAGCCTTCCCCTCAGTGTCTCGTAGCTCTGCTGCAGGGTCTGGGGCATGACTTTGGTATCGGCGATCACTGGCATGAAATTTGTATCGCCGCCCCAGCGAGGGACGACATGGAGGTGGATATGGTGCTCGACGCCGGCGCCGGCGACGCGGCCCTGGTTGAAGCCGACGTTGTAGCCGTGGGGGTCATAGGCCTCCTCCAGCCGGCCCATCGACTTCTGGGCAAGCGCCATCATCTCCGCCACGGTCTCTGACGGCAACTCTTGCAGGCGCCCGATGTGGTCATAGGGCGCGACCATCAGGTGCCCGTTCGTGTACGGAAAGAGGTTGAGGATCACAAAGCAGCGCTCGCCGCGGTGGACGATCAAGTTCGCTTCGTCATCGTCTGCCGCCGGCTTGACGCAGAAGATGCACGCCTCCTCGATGTCCTTGGACGCGTCCTTCACGTAGGCGAGGCGCCACGGCGCCCAGATCCGAAAGTTAGCCACGGGCGAGGAATCCTATGGGTCGAAACGCCCCTGGTAGGCTTACTCACAACATAAGCGCCACATCTAGAGGGGTGGAGGGACTGGCCCAGTGAAGCCCCGGCAACCACCTCGGACCATCGGTTCGAGGGGAGGTGCCAAGTCCAGCAGGTCGGCGACCTGGAAGATGTGGGGAAAAGTCCGATCGGACCTCTGCCCCACACGAGGCGGAGGTTTTTTCGTTGGCGACGGAAAGAGAGATCGGATGTCACTTGAAGGCTTGAGGTGCAAGGAGTGCGGTGCGGCCTATGAGCTGGACGCGAGCTATGTCTGCGAGAACTGCTTCGGGCCGCTCGAGGTGGCCTACGATCACTCCTCGCTTGACCCGACCGCGGCCAAGCGCCGAATTCAGGCGGGCTCCCAGGGGATCTGGCGCTACGCCGACTTCCTTCCCTTCCACGGGCGTCCAGGCGATCCGCTGGAGCCTGGCCTGACTCCGCTGCTGCGCGCCGACCGGCTGGCCGAAAGCCTCGGGCTCGACGCCGAGCTGTGGATCAAGAACGACGCCGCCAACCCGACTCACTCCTTCAAGGACCGGGTCGTCGCGGTCGCCGTGGCGAAGGCGCGGGAGCTGGGATTTGAGACCGTCGCCTGTGCCTCGACCGGCAACCTGGCCAATGCGGTAGCTGCCCACGCGGCTGCGGCGGGCCTCACCTCCTACGTCTTCGTCCCCGCCAACCTCGAGGAGCAGAAGCTGCTCGCGACCGGCGTCTACGGGACCAACCTGGTCGGCGTGCGCGGAAACTATGACGACGTCAACCGGCTCTGCACCGAGCTTGCTGAAAGCCGCCCCTGGGCCTTCGTCAACGTCAACCTGCGGCCCTACTACGCAGAGGGCTCAAAGACACTCGCCTATGAGACGGTGGAGCAGCTTGGCTGGAAGCTTCCAGACCGGGTCGTCTGCCCGATTGCATCGGGCTCGCTGTTCACAAAGGTTGGCCGCGGTTTCCAGGAGTGGATCGACTTGGGGCTTGTCCGCGGCGGGCAGCCGGTCTTCAACGGCGCCCAGGCGCAGGGTTGCAGCCCCGTCGCCACTGCCTTCGCCGAAGGCTGGGAGGTGTGCAAACCGCAGCGACCCGAGACGATCGCCAAGAGCCTGGCGATCGGCGATCCTGCCGACGGGCCCTATGCGGTGGAGCAGGCCCGTAAGACCGGCGGCGCGATCGACGCGGTCACCGACGAGGAGATCCGCCGCGGCATCCGCCTGCTCGCCGAGACGACCGGAATCTTCACCGAGACGGCGGGCGGGGTCACCGTCGGCGTGTTGCGCAAGCTCGCCGAGCGTGGCGACATCGAAGCTGGCGAGCGGGTCGTCGTCTACATCACCGGCGAGGGCCTAAAGACACTCGACGCAACTCGCGATAGCTTCCAGATGCACGAGATAGACCCCGATCTCGCCAGCTTTGAGTCCGAGTTCCGCCAGGAGGTAGCAGTCTGATGGCAGTCACGGTGAAGATTCCGACCCAGTTGCGCGCAGCGACCGGGGGGGAGGCAGAGGTCGAGGTCCCCGGCGCCACCGTCGGTGAGGCGCTCGACGCGGTCTTCGACGCCCACGGCGAACTGCGCGAGCGAATCACCCAGGACGGCGACCTTCGGCGCTTTGTCAACGTCTACGTATCCGGCGAAGACATCCGCTTCCAGCAGGGCTTGGAGACGCCGATCAACGAGGGCGACGAGGTCACGATCCTCCCGGCTGTCGCCGGCGGCTGCTGAAACCGCCAGCGATCATTCTCTGCGGCGGGCGGGGCACGCGGCTGCGTGAGCGGACCGAGACTGTGCCCAAGGCGCTGGTCGAGATCGGCGGTCGGCCGATCCTCTGGCATGTGATCGCGATCTACGCGGCACAGGGCTTTGAGCGTTTCCTGCTTGCCACCGGTTATCTGGGGGAGATGATCGAGGACTTCGTCGCGGCAGCGCATTGGCCGAACGAGGTCGCGGTCGAGTGCGTGGCGACGGGGCTCGATACGCCAACTGGGGGGCGTATCGCACTGCTCGCCGAACGTCTCGACGGCGAGACGTTCTGCACCACTTACGCCGATGGGGTCGCCGACATCGACCTCGGCGCTCTGCTCGGCCTGCATCGTTCCCACGGCGCGCTGGCGACCATGACGGTGGTGCGGCCGCGTCTGCAATGGGGAGTCGCCAGGTTAGGTCGCGACGGCCGCGTCGAGGGTTTCGTCGAGAAGCCACGCTCAGAGGGCTGGGTCAACGGCGGCTTCTTCTGCTTTGAGCCAGGCGCGCTCGACTACCTCGACGAGGAGAGCGTCCTGGAGCGCGAGCCGCTGGAGCGACTCGCCGCCGACGGACAGCTGCACGCCCATCGTCATGAGGGTTTTTGGGACTGCATGGACACCTACAAGGACGCAGTCGTCCTCAATGACCTCTGGCAGAGCGGCGAGGCGCCGTGGAAGGCGGTGGTTGCGGCGGGGGCGGGGCGGCAGTGAAGCGCATCCTCGTGACCGGCGCCCACGGCTTCGTCGCCTCGCATCTGGCGCGGGCGCTGCTGGAGCGGGGTGACGCGGTCACCGCTTTTGGCCTTGGGCCGTCGCGCACCTCCGGGCTGGCGCTGCAGGGGATCGAGGCGCAGGTCGAGCGGGTCGAGGGGGACTTGCGCGATGCTGGCCTGGTCGGGGCGACGGTGGACTCGGGCTCGTTTGACGTCGTCTTTCATCTCGCCGCGCAGACGCTGGTCGGTCCGGCGATGTCCGATCCCAGCGCGACCTTCGACGCCAACGTGCGTGGCACCTGGACACTGCTGGAGGCCTGCCGTCGCGCCGACGTCCCGGCGCTCGTCGTCGCCTCCTCCGACAAGGCCTACGGCCCCCAGGAGCTGCTGCCCTACCGTGAGGACATGCAGCTGCGTCCGGCCTCCCCGTATGAGGCGAGTAAGGCGGCCACGGATGTGATCGCGCTCAGCTATCGGCCCGCCTACGGCCTGCCGGTGGCCGTGACCCGCTTTGCCAACGTCTACGGCGGTGGCGACCTCAACTTCTCGCGGCTGATCCCCGAGGCGATCGTCGCCGCGCTGCAGGGCCGCCGCCCAGTGATCCGCTCCGACGGCAGCCCGCAACGGGACTTCCTCCATGTCGACGACGCGGTGGCCGCCTACCTGGCGATCGAGCACGAGGTCGGCGCCGGGGGACCGGCGGCGGGCGAGGCCTTCAACGCTGGCGGCGAGCGCCCCCACTCGGTCGCCGAGGTGCTGGGGGAGATCGCCGCGGTAGCGGGCGGTGGCCTTGAGCCCGAGTACCACGGCACTGGCATCCCGGCGGGGGAGATCGACCGCCAGTACGTCGACTCCTCGAAGCTGCGGGCGCTGACCGGCTGGCGCCCGGGGGTCGAGCTGCGCGACGGCCTGCGACGCACGCTCGAGTGGTACCGCGCCAATCCGGAGGCTCGTCCCTGATGTGCGGTCGCTTCACGGTCACCGCGAAGGACACGAAGAAGATCGCCGATCGCTTCCAGGTCGAGTTGGAGCGCGCCCTGGAGCGTGGGGGGGATGGCGCTGCGCCGCCGCCGAGCCGCGAGCGCGCCGAGCGCGCCGCCTCGGCGCTCGGCCGGTTCAACGTCGCCCCGACCCAGGAGGTACTGACAGTCCGCTCCTCACCTGACCCCGAGGAGGCGGCGGGGGGCGAGCGCGAGGCGAGGCTGATGCGCTGGGGGCTGGTGCCGCGCTGGGCCAAGGATTTGAAGGTGAGCTACAGGATGATCAACGCCAAGGCCGAGAACCTGACCACGAGTCGCGCCTACGCTCCTCTGATCGGCAAGTTCCGCCACCGCTGCCTGATCGTCGCCGATGGCTTTTATGAGTGGATGCGAGCTGAGGACCCAAAGCAGCCGCGCCAGCCCTGGCGGTTCACGGTCGACGGGGGGGAGCCGTTCGCCTTTGCCGGGATCTGCACCCGCAAGGAGTGGGCGCAGGAAGACGACAACGGTGCCGAGGGCGGCTGGCTCTACAGCTGCACGATCATCACCACGACGCCGAATGAGCTGGTCGCCAAGGTGCACGATCGGATGCCGGTGATCCTGCCCAGGCCGGAGGCCGAGGCCGCCTGGCTGCGCCCCGACCTGGAGTTGGAGGAGGCGGTGGCGATGTGCGCACCGCTGTCGGCCGCGCGGATGTCCGGCACACCCGCCAACCCGAGGCTGAACAAGGTAGGCAAGGGCAGCGAGGGGCCGGAGCTCCTCCTCGCTCCCTAGCGATCCTCCCCGGGGACGCGCGCCCGGGGACGATCTTCACGGCCGCTCCCGGCGGTGGCTCGGGTGGCTTGGGCTTGGGCCTGGGAGCACGGCGGCAGCCGCCACAGCATCGCGAGGGCTCGCGGGCGATGCGCGGGCAAGTGGCCGGGGCGCGGGGGCGATCACGGCTGGCCGATCCCCGGCGGGAGATTCTCTCGGGCCCCTCGATGACGCGCCCGACAGGATTCGAACCTGTGACCTCCGCCTCCGGAGGGCGGCGCTCTATCCAGCTGAGCTACGGGCGCAAGGGCTGGCAGTCTAGCTTCGCGTGCGCGACGCCCCGTCGCGTAGGCTCGCTGGCGATGGACCTCTCGGCGATCTTCCTCGGCACCGGCGGCTCGGTGCCCTCTGCGCGGCGCTCGACCGCGAGCGTCCTGTTGGCCCGCGGAGGCGAGCGGCTGATGTTCGACTGCGGAGAAGGGACGCAGCGACAACTGCAGCGCTCGCTTGGACTGACTCAGGTCGACGCGATCTATCTCACCCACTTCCACGCCGATCACATCCTCGGCCTGCCCGGTCTGCTCAAGACCTACGACCTTACCGGCCGCCAGGAGCCGCTCACCGTCTACGGCCCGCCTGGCCTACGCGACCTCTTCGCGAGCCTGGGCCGGCTTGTTGGCCGACTTGGGTTCGAGCTGACCCTGGTCGAGCTGGAGCCCGGCGACGCGGTGTCTCGCCACGGCTACGCGGTCCGACCTTTCAAGGTCGAGCACAACGTGCGCGCCCACGGCTACGCGCTAGTCGAGGAGGACCGCCCAGGCCGCTTCGATCCCGAGAAAGCGCAGAAGCTCGGCGTGCCCGAAGGCCCCGCCTTCGCCGCCCTGCAGCGGGGCGAGGAGGTTGAGGGATTATCCGGGCCGGTTCGCCCCGAGAACGTGATGGGAGGCTCGCGCCCCGGTCGCACCGTCGTGATCACCGGCGACACGGCCCCGTGCAAAGCCACCGCAGAGGCCGCCCGCAATGCTGAGCTGCTCATCCACGACGCCAGCTTTACCGAAGAGGACGCGCAGCGCGCTGCGGAAACTGGTCACTCCACAGTCGGCCAGGCCGCCGCCGTAGCTCGCGAGGCGGCGGTCAAGCTGTTGGCGCTGGTCCATCTCTCCTCCCGCTATCACATTGATGCCGTCCTGAAAGAGGCGCAGGGAGTCTTTGATCCGGTCATTGCCCCCCGCGACTTCGACCTCGTCGAGATCCCCTTCCCTGAGCGCGGCGAGCCCAGGCCCATCGCAAGCGGAGCCAGGAGCCGCGGCGGGGCGGGAGGCGTCTCGCCGGCTCCTACTCCCGGCGTCACGGAGTGATCCTTGCCCGAAGGAACACCGAGTTCGCCCACCGAAGTCGGCGATATCTCTCCGCCAGGACCGACTCGGCCCGTCGCCATCCCGAACCGCTGGTACTCTCACCTCGTCCTTTAACCCGGTCCCGAGAGGCCAGTAAGGAGCAGCAAGCAGTGAACGAGAAGGTCGTGCTGGCGCACGATGATCTGAGGCGGACGCTGCGGCGGATCGCCCACGAGATCGCCGAGAAGAACCCGGCCCCGGAGGGCTTGGCGATCGTCGGGATACACACCCGCGGCGCGCTGCTCGCCCGCCGGCTCCGCGCCTTGATCGGCGAGCTGGTCAGCGCCGAGCTGCCGATCGGCGACATCGACATCTCCTTCTACCGCGACGACGTCGGCGCCAAGGCAACCTCCTCTCAGCCGGTCGTCCACGCCTCCCACATCGACTTCGACCTCACCGGCCGGACCGTCGTCCTAGTCGACGACGTGCTCTTCACCGGTCGCACCGTGCGCGCCGCGATTGACGCCCTCTTTGACTACGGTCGCCCCGAGCGGATACAGCTCGCCGTGCTCTGCGACCGCGGCCACCGCGAGCTGCCGATCCGACCCGACTACGTCGGCAAGAACCTGCCGACCGCGCGCCCCGAGCGGGTCAACGTCCGCCTCGAGGAGAGCGACGGAGTCGATGAGGTGACGATCTCCGAGCCGCGGGCGGCGGAGGTGACGGCATGAGGCACCTGCTGGCGATCGAGCAGCTCTCGCGGGAGGAGATCGAGGCGATCCTCGACCGTGCCGAGAGCTTCGCCGAGGTTGGTCGCCGCGACATCAAGAAGGTGCCGACCCTGCGCGGGCGCACTGTGGTCAGCCTCTTCTATGAGTCGAGTACCCGCACCAGTAGCTCCTTCGAGCTGGCGGCAAAGCGCCTCTCGGCGGATCTGGTCTCGGTCAAGGCAGCCGGCTCCGCGGTCGATAAGGGCGAGTCCCTGAAGGACACCGTAGCCACGCTCTCGGCCTACGACCCGGCGGCGATCGTGATCCGCCACCCTTACGCGGGCGCCGCCCAGCTCGTCGCCGGTTGGACCCCAGCCGCCGTCGTCAACGCTGGCGATGGCAAGCACGAGCATCCCAGTCAGGCGCTGCTCGACGTGTTCACGCTGCGCGGCCACCTCGGCTCACTGGAGGGGAAGCGGATCTGGATCGTCGGCGACGTCCTCCACAGCCGCGTCGCCCGCTCCAACCTGATCGCCTTCCGCCGGATGGGGGCCGAGGTCACGGTCTGCGGCCCGCCGACCCTGATCCCGCGTGGGATCGAGGAGCTGGGCTGCGGGGTCTCCTACTCACTCGACCGGCTCGGCGAGGCCGACGTGGTCTACGCGCTGCGGATGCAGCACGAGCGGATGAGTGAGAGCTTCGTCCCATCGGTCCGCGAGTACGCGACCCACTTCCAGATCAACTCGCGCAGACTCGGACCGCGCCAGCTGTTGATGCACCCTGGCCCGGTCAACCGCGGAATCGAGCTGTCTGGCGAGGCGATCGACTCGCCGCAGTCGCTGATCGCCGAGCAGGTCGCCGCCGGGCTGGTGGTGCGGATGGCGATCCTCTACGAGCTGCTGGCCGGGAGCGAGCAGCCGGAGCCGGTCGAAGGCGATGGCGCCGAGCGCCCGACCCCGATAGGGCAGCCGGCGTGAGCCTGGCCGAGGCGCTCGACATGCGCTCCGGCGAGGGTGCGAACGCGATCTTGCGGGGGGCAACGGTGCTCGATCCGGCGGCCGGGATCGAGGGCGTCTACGACGTGGTGATCCGCGCCGGCCGGATCGCCGAGCTGGCCCCTCCTGGCTCCGCGTCGCCCGATGGCGCCGAGCTTGTCGAGGCCGAGGGCCTGCACGCCTTCCCGGGGTTCTTCGACCCCCACGTCCACCTCCGCACCCCCGGCGAAGAGCACAAGGAGGACATCGAGACCGGCACCCGCGCCGCCGCGGCAGGTGGCTATTGCGGGATCCTCGCGATGGCCAATGCCGAGCCGCCCGTCTCCACCGCCGCCGATCTCGGCGCGCTGCGCGAGCGGGCCCGCGCCGAGGCCTCGATCCCGGTCGGCTTTGCCAGCCACCGTCACCCGCGGCATGAGAGGGGAGGAGCTGACCGAGATGGCCGAGTTGCGCGAAGCCGGCGCGGTCGGCTTCAGCGATGACGGACTGCCGATCGCCAACGCCCGTGTCGTGCGCAGGGCGCTGCAGTACCAGCGGCTCTGCGGCGGCACTATCGCCCTTCACGAGGAGGACCCCGACCTCTCCGGCGAAGGGGTCATGCACGAGGGCGCGGTCTCCGCGGCGCTCGGCCTGGCCGGGATTCCCTCGATCTCGGAGTCGACCGCGATCGCCCGCGATGCCGCCCTCGCCTCCTATGAGGGAGGGCGGATCCACGTCCAGCACCTCTCGGCGGCCGAGTCGGTGGAGGCGATGCGGATCGCGAAGGCAGCCGGGGCGCAGGTCAGCGCCGAGGCGACTCCGCACCACCTCTGCCTCACCGATGAGGTCGTTCGCGACCTCGATGCGCTGCGCTACAAGATGAACCCGCCGCTGCGCGGTGAGCTCGACCGCGAGGCGCTGATCGCTGGCCTGCGCGATGGCACGATCGATTGCATCGCGACCGACCACGCGCCGCACACGATGGAGGAGAAGGAGGTTCCCTTCGAGCAGGCGGCGATGGGGGTAACCGGGCTGGAGACCGCCTTTGCTGCGATCCACACCGACCTCGTGATTCCCGGCAGGCTCAATCTCGGCCTTCTGGTCGAGCGGCTGGCGGGTGGCGCTGCTCCCTTCGGCCTCAAGCGGCCCACACTGGCACCCGACAGCGAGGCGAACGTCGCCCTCTGCGACCTCGCCGCCGAGTGGACGGTGGGGGAGGACGGCTATGAGAGCCGCTCGCTCAACTCCTGGTGCGCGGGGCGCCGGCTTGCAGGACGGGTGTTGATGACCGTGGCCGGCGGCCAGATCGCCTATCGACTGCGGAGCTTCTCGCTGGGGATCGCAGCGTGAGAGCCGAGGCATCGCTCGCCTCCGCTGGCTCTCTGATTGCGGCGAGCTCATCTTTCGGAGCCGCGCTGTGAGCGCCGCCTCCGCCTACGTTCTGCTCGAAGACGGCACCCGCTTCGATGGCGAGCCGTGCGGGCACTGGGGGACGGTGACCGGAGAGGTCGTCTTCAACACTGCGATGACCGGATACCAGGAGGCGGTGACCGATCCCTCCTACGCGGGCCAGATCATCACCTTCACCTACCCGCTGGTCGGCAATTACGGCGTCTCCGCCGAGGCGATGGAGTCCGATCGGATCCACGCCCGCGGCGTGATCATGCGCGACGCCAAGAACTGCGAGGACGCCGCCACCGCCGAGGGCGGCTGGCTGGACTGGCTGTCGGATTGCGGCGTGCCCGGGATCGGCGGCGTCGATACGCGGGCGCTGGTCCGCCATATCCGCGACCGCGGCGCAATGCGGGGTGGCATCTTCCCGGGCGAGGTCAGCGAGGCTGAGGCACGGGAGAGGGTCGCCGCCGAGCCCTCGATGGACGGCGCCGATCTCGCGCGCACCGTCACTCCATCGGAGCCGGTCCGCTTCGCCGGCGCCGGCCCCCACGTAGTCGGCATCGACACCGGGGTGAAGATGAGCATCGTCCGCCAGCTGCGCGAGCGCGGCTGCCGGATCACCCTGCTGCCCTGCGCGACCCCCGCCGAGGAGGTGATGGCCGAGGACCCGGACCTGGTCTTTCTCGCCAACGGCCCCGGCGATCCCGCTGCCCTCGGCTACCTCGTCGAGACGGTCCGCAAGCTGGTCGGGGTGCGCCCGATCTTCGGCATCTGCCTCGGCCACCAGCTGCTCTGCCGCGCCGTCGGCCTGACGACCTACAAGCTTCCCTTTGGCCACCGCGGTGTCAACCACCCGGTCAAGGACCTGGAGAGCGGCAGGATCGACATCACCTCCCAAAACCATGGCTTCGCGGTCGAGGGCCCCGGCGGGGAGCCGCGGATCGAGGGCGTCGAGCCGATCCGCTGGGAGACAGATTTCGGGGTCGCCGAGCTCTCACACCTCAACCTCTACGATCGCACGGTCGAGGGGCTGGCGCTGAGGGACGTCGCCGGGGCGACGGTTCAGTACCACCCCGAGGCGGGCCCCGGCCCGCACGACGCCCGCCACCTATTCGACCGCTTCCTGGACCTCGCCCATGCCTAAGCGCACGGACATCGAGAAGATCCTCTTGGTCGGCTCCGGCCCGATCGTGATCGGTCAGGCGGCCGAGTTCGACTACTCCGGCGTGCAGGCCTGCAAGGTGCTGCTGGAGGAGGGCTACGCGGTCGTCCTCGTCAACTCCAATCCGGCGACGATCATGACCGACCCGGAGTTCGCCACCTCGACCTACATCGAGCCGCTGCTCCCCGGCCCGCTGACCCGGATCATCGAGAAGGAGCGGCCCGACGCGCTGCTGCCGACGCTCGGTGGCCAGACGGCGCTCAACCTGGCGATGGCGCTCCACGAGGACGGCACGCTGGAGCGCTTCGGGGTCGAGCTGATCGGTGCCGACGCCGCCGCGATCCGCCGCGCCGAGGACCGTGAGGAGTTCCGCCGCACGATGACCGAGGCCGGCTTGCGCATCCCCTGGTCGATCACGGTCGAGAGCCTCGGCGAGGTCGAGGCGGCGCTCGCCGCCGATCGCATCTCGCTGCCGGCGATCGTCCGCCCGGCCTTCACGATGGGGGGCCAGGGCGGCGGTGTGGGGGAGACCGAGACCGAGCTGCGCCAGGTCGTCTCCGAGGGCCTCGCCGCAAGCCCGATCAACCAGGTGCTGATCGAGGAGTCGGTGTTGGGCTGGGGCGAGTTCGAGCTGGAGGTGATGCGCGACCGCAACGACAACGTCGTCATCGTCTGCTCGATCGAGAACGTCGACCCGATGGGGGTCCACACCGGCGACTCGGTCACGGTGGCGCCGGCCCAAACGCTCACCGACCCGCTCTACCAGGAGCTGCGCGACCAGGCGATCGCGGTGATCCGCGCGGTCGGGGTGGAGACCGGCGGCTCCAACGTCCAGTTCGGCGTCAACCCCGAGAACGGCGAGATCGTCGTGATCGAGATGAACCCGCGCGTCTCGCGCTCCTCGGCGCTGGCCTCCAAGGCGACAGGCTTTCCGATCGCCAAGATGGCGGCGAAGCTCGCGGTCGGCTACGCCTTGGAGGAGATCCCCAATGACATCACCCGCGCCACCCCCGCCTCCTTTGAGCCGACGATCGACTACGTGGTGACCAAGGTGCCGCGCTTTGCCTTCGAGAAGTTCCCGGGCGCCGAGCAACGCCTCTCCACCCACATGCAGAGCGTCGGCGAGGCGATGGCGATCGGTCGCACCTTTCGCGAGTCCTTCTCTAAGGCGCTTCGCTCGCGCGAGCTGGATACGGCGCCCGAGCTGCCGGCGAGCGACGAGGCCCTGCTCGACCGCCTCAAGACGCCCTGTCCGGAGCGCTTTGACCTGGTGCTGGAGGCCTTTCGTCGCGGGATCGGCGTCGAGGACGTCCACGAGCGCTGCAGCGTCAACCGCTGGTTCCTGCGCGAGCTGGAGGCGCTGGCGATCGAGGGTGACGGCACCGACGGCCTGCTGCGCACCTACAGGGCTGTCGACACCTGCGCTGCAGAGTTCGAGGCGGCGACGCCCTATTACTACTCCGCGCACGAGCGCAGCCGATCCGGCGGCGGGACGATCTCCGAGGTCCGCCGCGGCGAGCGCGACTCGGTGGTCATCCTCGGCGCCGGCCCCAACCGGATCGGCCAGGGGATCGAGTTCGACTACTGCTGCGTCCACGCCGCGATGACTGTCCGCGAGCTGGGCCGCGACGCGGTGATGATCAACTGCAACCCGGAGACGGTCTCCACCGACTACGACACCTCCGACCGCCTCTACTTCGAGCCGTTGACCACCGCGGACGTGCTTGCCGTCTGCGAGCAGGAGAACCCCGAGGGGGTGATCGTCCAGTTTGGCGGCCAGACTCCGCTGAAGCTGGCCCGGGAGCTGGAAGAAGCCGGCGTGTCGCTGCTCGGCACGCCGGTTGAGGCGATCGACCTGGCCGAGGACCGTGGCCGCTTCGGTGCCCTGCTGCGCCGGCTCGGCGTCAAGCACCCGCCCTATGGCACGGCGCTCTCCGCCGAAGAGGCGACGGTGATCGCCGAGGAGGTCGGCTTCCCACTACTGGTGCGCCCCTCCTACGTGCTTGGTGGTAGGGCGATGGAGATCTGCTACTCGACCGCGGATCTCGCTGCCTACCTGAAGGCGCACGTCAAGGCCGACCAGGAGCACCCGCTGCTGCTCGACCGCTTCCTCGAGAACGCGATTGAGATCGACGTCGACGCACTGGGCGACGGCGAGCAGGTCTGGGTCGCCGGCATCATGCAGCACGTAGAGGAGGCCGGCGTGCACTCGGGCGACTCCGCCTGCGTGATCCCACCGATGAGCCTCGGCGAGGAGATGCTGGAAGAGATCCGCGCGACGACGACACAGATCGCGCTCGATCTCGGGGTCATCGGGCTGATCAACATCCAGTACGGGGTCGCTGGGGGCAAGCTGCACGTGATCGAGGCAAACCCGCGCGCCTCGCGCACAGTTCCCTTCGTCTCCAAGGCGATCGGCACTCCGCTCGCCAAGCTGGCCTGCCGCCTGATGCTGGGGGAGGGGCTCGCTGAGCAAGACCTGCCCGAGGCCCCGAGTGGGCACGTCAGCGTCAAGGAGGCGGTGCTGCCCTTCGCCCGCTTCGCCGGTTCCGACTCGGTACTGGGGCCGGAGATGAAGAGCACCGGCGAGGTGATGGGGATCGCGGCTGACTTCCCGACCGCCTTCGGCAAGGCCCAGGCAGCGGCTGGGGTCTCGCTCCCCGCTGAGGGCTCGGTCTTCATCACGGTCACCGACACCGACAAGCCGGCTGCGACCCAGATCGCCGCCCGCTTTCACGACCTCGGCTTCACGGTGATCGCGACCGGCGGCACCGCCCAGGCGATATCGGCGATGGGTGTGCCGGTTACCCCGATCAACAAGCTCGGCGAAGGCTCGCCGCACGTCGTCGACCTGATCCGCGAGCACCGCTGCGACCTGGTCATCAATACCCCGACCGGCTCGGGGGCGCGCGCCGACGGCTATGAGATCCGCAGCGCGGCGGTCCGCCACAGCATTCCCTGCGTGACGACGATGACCGGCGCCTCGGCCGCCGTGCGTTCGATCGCCGCCCTGCGGGAGGGCGCCGAGGTCCGCTCCCTCCAAGAGATCCACTCATCCACAAGGGTCACGCAGTCTCGATGACCGCGCCGTTTGGTCGGCGGCTCTGTGAGGTGACCGAGTGCCGCGCGTCGGGCGGCTATCGGGTCTTTTCGCTGCGCGACGAGGAAGGGCCTGAGCCCCGCTCGGGGCAGTTCTACATGCTCGCCGCCGAGCGCCACTGGGAGCAGCGCTCCCAGCGTCCGTTCTTGCCCCGAGCGCTCTCGGTCGCAGACGTGGTGCCGTCGGGGGCCGGACTGCGACTCGACTTCCTAATCGAGGGGATCGGCCCTGGGACCGAGCGCCTCTGCGAGCTGGAGACGGGGGAGGGGGTTTGGGTCAACGGGCCCCTCGGCAACGCCTTCTCGGGGCTGCGGGAGATGGCGCCGGGCGCCGCGGGCGCGATCCTGATCGGCGGCGGCGTCGGCATCGCCCCGCTGGCGTTGCTCCGCCGCCGCTTCGCCGCCGAAAACGTCCCGCTTCGCGTTCTTCTCGGCTTTCGCGACGTGGCCCACTCGGGCGGGATCGAGGATCTCTTCTCCTGCTGCGAGGTGCGCCTCGCCAGTGAGGACGGCCATGCCGGACACCGCGGCTACGTCACCGACCTGCTTGCCGCGATGCTCGAGGGCGACGATTCAGACAGCGCCGCCGTCTACTCCTGCGGCCCGCCGGCGATGTTGGAAGTGGTGCAAGCGATGTGCGCGCAGCGCGGCGTTGCCTGCGAGCTGGCAATGGAGTCCCCGATGGCCTGCGGCTACGGCGGCTGCTTCGGCTGCGCCGTCCCCAGGCCGGGTGGTGGCTACCTGCGCCTCTGCGTAGACGGTCCGGTGATCAGAGGTGCCTGACCTCTGCGGCATCGAGCTCCGCCACCCGGTGATCAACGCATCGGGGACGTTCGACGCGATCGCCGCCCGGCGGGTCTACGGGGACGCGCTGCTCGAGGAGTTCCCGTTCTCGGCGTTTGTCTCGAAGACGATCACGCCCGAGGCACGGGAGGGGAACGAGCCGCAGCGGATCTGGGAGACGCCGGCCGGGATGATCAACTCGATCGGGCTGCCCAATAAGGGGCTCGACGGTTTTCTGGCGGAGGACCTACCGCTGCTCGCCGAGCTTCCCGTGCCGCTGATCGTCTCGGTGATGGGCAGGAGCCGGGAGGATTTCTCGCGCCTCGTGGCGGCGGTCACTGAGCGCCAGGAGGTCGCTGCGACCGAGCTCAACGTCTCCTGCCCCAACGTCCACTCCGGTCTGATCATCGGCGAGCAGCCGGCCGAGACGGCGGCGCTTCTGGAGTCGCTGCGCCCGCTCACGGCGAAGCCCCTGATTGTCAAGCTGACGCCAAATGTCGCCGACCCGGCGGCGATCGCCGCTGCCGCCCAGCAGGGAGGGGCCGATGCGGTCTCGCTGATCAACACTTTGAAGGCGAGCGCGATCGATCCGATTACCCTGCGACCTGGGATTGCGGCTGGCCACGGGGGCCTCTCCGGCCCGGCGGTGCGGCCGATCGCGATCGCCCAAGTCCGCGCTGTCGCGGCAGCCGTGGATCTGCCGATCGTCGGCATGGGCGGTATCTCCAGCGGCGCCGACGCGCGCGAATTCCTCACCGCCGGGGCGACTGTGGTCGCGGTCGGGACCGAGAGCTTCAGGGACCCCCTCGCCGGCCGCCGAGTCGCCGAAGAGCTCTCCTCCGAACTCACCGAGCAGCTGGAGTGAGCGCTCAATTCTCGACCTCGAGTAGAGGTCGAGCTGAATTTGTCCGGAAATGGGGAGGAAGGCCTTGCGCGCTATCTGGCCGCGGCTATACTCGCCGCCCACATGCCCACCCCAGTCAAGACCTCAGCCGCGGCCCCCGAGCGGTCGCTGGACCAGAGGATGGAGGCGCTGAAGCGGGCTAATGACATCCGGACCGCCCGCGCCAAGCTGAAGAAGGACCTCAAAGCGGGCCGCGCCGGCATCCACGGCCTGCTGCTCGACCCGCCCGAGTACGTGTTGACCGCGAAGGTCTTCGACATGCTGCTGGCGGTTCCGAAGTACGGCCGGGTGAAGACCAACCGCATCCTCAACCAGTGCCGGATCTCCCCCTCGAAGACGATCGGGGGGCTCTCCCAGCGCCAGCGCGCCGAGCTGGTCTCCCAGCTTCGCCGCTGACGGTCGCGACAGATCGAGCGGCGCGGCGTCGCAGCTCGCCGCGTGCACAGGGCGCGCCGCGCTCCTGCGTCCGATCGACCTGCTTGTTTTTTACGGCCGTCTCATGTCGAAAGTCTTTGTCATCACCGGCCCGTCGGGCGTCGGGAAGGGGACCTTGATCTCCAGGCTGCTCGGCCGCGTGCCGGATCTGGAGCTCTCGGTTTCGGCGACGACCCGAGCGCCGCGCGAGGGCGAGGTCGACGGTCGCGACTACCACTTCCTCTCTCCCGTTGAGTTCGACCGCCGCATCCGCGGTGAAGAATTCCTCGAGTTCGCCACCTACAGCGGCCACCGCTACGGAACGCTGCGCTCCGAGGTCGGGCAGCGGCTCTCGACCGGACGCTCGGTGGTGCTCGAGATCGAGGTCCAGGGCGCCCGCCAGGTGCGCGCCGCGATGCGCGAGTCGGTACCGGTCTTTATCGCCCCACCTGACCCGGTCGTCTTGCGCGAGCGCCTGCTCGCCCGCGGCACCGACTCGGCCGAGGCGATCGACGCCCGACTCGACGTCGCCAAGCAGGAGCTGGCCGCCCAGGACGAGTTTCGCCACCGGGTTATCAACGACGACCTCGACCGCGCCGCGGCGGAGTTGGAGCAGATCGTGCGCGCCGAGCTCGGCCTGCCACTACACTCCGATGCCGGATGATCAAACCACGCGTCGACAAGCTCTTGGAGCACACGGACTCCCACTACGCGGCGGTCGTCGTCGCCGCGAAGCGGGCGCGCCAGATCAACAGCTACTTCCACAACCTCGGCGAGGGCAGCTTCGGCGAATACCCACCGCCGATGGTCGAGACACCGCGCGACAGGAACTACCTCTCGATGGCGCTCGAGGAGCTTGCCGAAGGCAAGCTCAAATACGAGTACCGCGCCTGAGCAGCGGCCTCTCCGGCGCGACTAGGAGGAACGATGGCCAGAGTCCTGCTTGGCGTGAGCGGCGGGATCGCCGCCTACAAGTCGCTTGAGCTCGCCCGCCTGGCCACCGTCGCCGGCCATGGGGTGCGGGTCGTGATGACCGAGGCCGCCACCCGCTTCGTCGGCGCCGCCTCCTTTGAGGGGATAACCGGAGCGCCCGTGCTGACCTCGGAGTTCGAGCGCGATCCGCTGCGCGGCTCCTTCCCCGGCGACCCCCGTCCCGAGTACGACCCGATCGGCCACCTCGAGCTGGCCGCGAACTGCGACGCCTACCTGGTCGCGCCAGCCTCCGCCAACACCCTCGCCAAGCTCGCCGCCGGGATCGCGGACTCGATGCTCACCACTTCCTTCCTCGCCTGCGCCGCGCCGCGCCTCCTCGCCCCGGCGATGAACGGCCGGATGTACGCCGATGCGGCGACCCAGGCGAACCTGGCGACGCTGGGCGAGCGCGGCGTCGCGGTGATCGAGCCGGAGGAGGGCCCGCTCGCCTCGCGCGGCGAGTTCGGTAAGGGCCGCCTGCCCGACCCCGCCTACCTGCTGGCCCGCGTCGAGGCTGCCGTGCCGGCCGGGAGTCGTCCCTGGGACGGCCTCCACGTCCTGGTAACCGCCGGTGGCACCCGCGAGCCGATCGACCCGGTCCGCTTCATCGGCAACCGCTCCAGCGGTCGCATGGGCCTGGCTCTCGCCGCCGCCGCGGCCCGTCGTGGCGCAGAGGTGACCCTGATAGCGGCCAACGTCGCCCTCTCGGCCCCCCCCGGCGTCCGCCGCATTGACGTGGAGACCGCCGACCAGCTGGCGACGGCTGCCCATCGGCACTTCAAGACGTCTCAGGTCCTTCTGATGGCCGCAGCCCCCGCTGACTTCCGGGCCTCCGAGGTCTCGGAGAGCAAGCTGGTGCGCCGCGGCGGCCTCGACCTCCACCTACAGCAAACCGAGGACATCCTCGCCTCCCTGGCCGCCACCCGCGCCGAGGACCAGACCATTGTCGGCTTCGCCGCCGAGCACGGCGGGGAGGGCGTCGGCCGAGCCCGCTCGAAGCTCGCCCGCAAGGGGGCCGACCTGATGGTCCTCAACGACGTCTCGGATCCCTCGATCGGCTTCGAGAGCGACCAAAACGCGGTCACCTTGATCGACAAGGGCTCTGAGACCGCGGTTCCTGTGGCTTCGAAGGACTCGATCGCCGAGACGATCCTCGAGAGGGTCGACCAGCTCAGAGCAACGTCGGGCCTGCCCAGCCGCTGATCCGGCTGAGTGGAGGAGTGTGTCCGCCACGCGGGGCCTGCGGGACAAGGGCCTGGGGCCCGGTCGCGCAAGCTCCCGGGGCTGAGGTGTAGTGCCGCTTTGGGACGCACTCCCCTCAGCCGACTGGACCCGCCGGCCAAGTGCCTTGTCCCGAAGTCGTCCCCGTCTATACTGCCTCCAAGCTTTTACGTCCTACCCGGTGTCGAGAAGTGGGCCTGGCCCACTTTTTTTTCGGCCCGAACCAGCCATGCAAGAGATCAAAGATGACATCCAACAGCAGCTCTTCGAGCTCGATTCCGAGATCGATCTAGTCGCCCTGGAGCGCCCCGGGACCGATGCGCTGCGGATCTTCATCGACCACCCCGGCGGCGTCGACCTGGCGCTTTGCGAACGCGTGACCAAGCGCCTCAGCCACCTCATGGCCGGCTACTCGCTTGAGGTTTCCTCGCCGGGTCCCAAGTACCGCGGCGCCAGTCGCTTTCCCGAGACCAAGGAGCAGCTCCAGTGAGCAAGGAGATCGTCGAAGCAGTAAAGGCGCTCGAGCAGGAGAAGGGAATCTCCGCCGAGAAGTTGATGGACGCCCTTGAGGACGCCCTCCTCTCGGCCTACAAGAAAACACCCGGCGCGGCCAAATACGCCCGCGTCGACCTCGACCACGAGA
The DNA here is from genome assembly GCA_963743285.1 of uncultured Solirubrobacterales bacterium. Taxonomy (GTDB): domain Bacteria; phylum Actinomycetota; class Thermoleophilia; order Solirubrobacterales; family 70-9; genus CAVUPF01. Next base: position 235,159 of record CAVUPF010000004.1, on the reverse strand, counting down.
CCGGTGACTTCCGCGTCTTTGAGCTGATTCTCCCTCCCGAGCTGGAGGAGAAGCTGCTGGCCGAGGCTGCCGAGCTTCAAGATGAGGAAGAGTCGGTGATCGATCCCGAGACGGGGGAGCTGCGCGAGCCCGAGGACCCGGAGCTGGACCCGGAGATGATCGCGCCCTATGAGGACCAGATCACGACGCGCGACGTCACCCCCGACGACTTCGGCCGGATCGCCGCGCAGACCGCCAAGCAGGTGATCCTCCAGCGGATCCGCGAAGCCGAGCGACAGATGATGTACGACGAGTATCAGGACCGGGTCGGCGAGCTGATCACCGGGATCATCCAGCAGTCCGACAAGCGCTACACGCTGGTCCAGTTGCGCGAGCGGGTCGAGGCGCTGCTGCCCAAGTCCGAGCAGGTCTACAACGAGCGCTACGACCACGGGATGCGGGTCAAGGCGGTGATCACCGATGTCTCCGACTCGACCAAAGGCCCGGCGATCGTCGTCTCGCGGCGCAACCCGGAGCTGATCAAGAAGCTGTTCGAGCTGGAGGTTCCAGAGATCGCCGACAAGCTGGTCGAGATCGTCGGTGTCGCCCGCGAGCCGGGCTACCGCTCGAAGATCGCGGTCATCTCCCACGCCGATGGCGTCGACCCGGTCGGCGCCTGCGTTGGCCCGCGCGGCTCCCGCGTGCGGATGGTCGTCTCCGAGCTGCGCGGCGAGAAGATCGACATCATCCCCCACAACGACGAGCCCGCTCGTTTCGTCGCCAAGGCGCTCTCGCCGGCCCGGGTGCGCGAGGTCATCGTCGACGACGGGGAGCGCCAGGCAACGGTGATCGTCCCCGACGATCAGCTTTCGCTGGCGATTGGCCGCGACGGCCAGAACGCCCGCCTCGCCGCCCGGCTGACGGGCTGGCGGGTCGACATCAAGTCCGAGACCGAGTTCTCCCAGGAAGATCAGGAGGTCGAGTACGAGGGGGAGGAGCAGTCCGACGGACGCTGCATGGCGGTGCTCTCCAATGGCCGCCGCTGCCCGAACGCCGCGGTCCCCGGCTCCACCTATTGCGGGCTGCCCCAGCACCAGGCGCTCGCCCGCTTCGAAACTAGCCAGGTCGCGATCCTGGCGACCGTTGCCGAGGCCGAGTTGGCGCTCCTCGCTGACCCCGACGCAGACGAGGGCCAGGTCTCCGAGATCGTCGCGCGGGCCGCGGCGGAGTTCGTCGATCAGGCAGAGGAGCCCCCGGCTGGGGGCGCAGAGGCCGAGAGCGCCGGCCCGGTTGCGGATGAGGATGGGGCGCAGCTGGAGGAGCCCTCCTCGGCTCCCCCAGCTGCGCCACCCGCGGGGGAGCCGGCTGAGCCTGCCGAGGCCCCGATCGTCGGGCCTGCCGAGGGAGTCGCACCGCGGGACGATGGGGCCGAACCGGAGTCCGAGCCGGTCGCCGAGGAGGCTGAGTAGCGCGGGTGGCTAAGAAGCGCGTCCACGAGATCGCGAAAGCGCAAGGGATCAGCAGTAAGGAGCTGCTGGCGGCTCTGAAAGTCGCTGGGGTGAAAGTCAAAGCCGCGGCTTCAAGCGTCGAGGAGAGCGATGCATTGAAAGCGATCGCGGTCGCTAAAGGGGACGGTGGGGTCGCGGTCAAGAGCGAGGCGAAGCCCAAACCGGCCGCCCAGCCCTCCCAGGGCTCCAAGAAGCCGGTGCGCCCAAGCGGGCAGGCATCCAACCCCCCGGCCGGGGCGGGGGCTGGCACTAAAAAACGCCGCGTGGTGATCGATTCCCAGGCCGCTCGCCGCGATCAGATGGGCGGGCCGCCGCCGCAGCGGCCACCAAGGCGCCGCGGCGGGCGCCGGCGGCGCCCGCTTTTGGAGGAGCCGCCGCCCCAAGCCGAGTCGCCGGCCGAGCCCGAGGCGACCAAAGTCAACTCCGGCGCGACCGTGCGCGAGGTCGCCGAGTCGCTCGGCCTAGCCCCTGCCGAAGTGATCAAGAAGCTGATGACGATGGGGGAGATGGCGACCCTCACCCAGACCCTCACCGACGACTCGACCAGGGCGATCGCCGACGAGTACGACCGCAAGATCGAGATCGTCACTGCGGCCGACGAGGAGCCCGAGGAGCCCAGCTTCACCGATGCCGAGGAGGATCTCGTCGACCGGCCGCCAGTGGTGACGATCATGGGTCACGTCGATCACGGCAAGACCTCGCTGCTCGATGCGATCCGCGAGACCGAGGTGGCGGCGGGGGAGGCCGGCGGCATAACCCAGCACATCGGCGCCTACCAGGTCCACCACGGCGAGAAGTCGATCACCTTCCTAGATACCCCCGGCCACGCCGCCTTCACCGCGATGCGCGCTCGAGGCGCCAAGGTCACCGATGTCGCCGTCGTCGTGGTCGCCGCCGACGACGGCGTCATGCCGCAGACGAAAGAGGCGATCGACCACGCCCGCGCCGCCGACGTGCCGATGCTGATCGCCGTCAACAAGATCGACAAAGAGGGCGCCCAGCCCGACCGGGTCCGCAACGAGCTTGCCGCCGACGGCCTCACTCCGGAGGAGTGGGGCGGGGACACCGTCTACTGCGACGTCTCCGCCAAGACCCACGAGGGGCTCGACAGCCTGCTCGACATGATCTTGCTCGTCTCTGAGCTGGAGGAGCTGGGGGCCAACCCCGAGGCCCCGGCCTCGGGCACGGTGATCGAGTCCCAGCTCGACCCCGGCCGCGGCCCCGTGGTCACCGTCTTGGTCCAACGCGGAACGCTTAGGGTGGGCGACTCGTTGGTCGCCGGCTCACGTTGGGGACGGGTGCGGGCAATGCAGGACTTCACCGGCGAGCGGGTTGACAGTGCTGGCCCAGGTATGCCGGTCGAGGTGCTCGGATTTGACGGGGTCTGCGAGGCTGGCGAGTTCGTCCAGGCGGTCGAGAACGACCGCCGCGCCCGCCAGCTTGCCCAAGAGCGTGCAAACCGGCTGAAGACCGAGGCTCTGGCCCGCCGACAGGCCCGTAAGGTCAGCCTCGAGGAGGTCTTCGCCCGCGCCCAAGAGGGGGAGATCAAGGAGCTCAATATCGTCCTCAAGGCTGATGTGGCCGGCTCCCTGGAGGCGCTCCAAGATGAGATCGCCAAGGTGCCCCAGGAGCAGGTGGCGATCAACATCATCCACTCACAGACCGGCGGGATCAACGAGTCCGACGTGATGCTCGCCGCGGCCTCAGATGCGATCATCATCGGCTTCAACGTTCGCCCCCTTGCTGACGCCCGCCGCGCTGCCGAGCGTGAGGGCGTCGACGTGCGCACCTACTCGGTCATCTACAAAGTCACCGAGGACCTCCGCAACGCGATGGAGGGGATGCTGGAGGCGGTCGAGGTCGAGGAGACAGTCGGCGAGGCCGAGGTCAAGCAGACCTTCAAGGCCTCCAAGGTCGGCCGGATCGCAGGCTGTGTGGTCACCGAGGGCAAAGTCACCCGCGACGCCAACGTCCGCCTGGTCCGCGAGGGCACTGTGGTGTGGACCGGCAAGCTCGGCTCCCTGCGGCGCTTTAAAGACAACGTGTCCGAGGTCGAGGAGGGCCAGGATTGCGGCGTCGTCCTCGACGGCTACGCCGACGTCAAGGAGGGTGACGTGCTCGAGTTCTTCCAGACCAAGCAGGTCGAGCAGACCCTGGAGTAGGATGGCCACCGCTCGCATGCGGCGCATCAACGAGGTGCTTCGCGAGGTGGTCGGCGCGGCGATTGGCAGTGAGTTGAGCGATCCCCGTATCGGCTTCGTAACCGTGACATCGGTTCAGACCAGCCCCGATTTGCGCACCGCCAAGGTGTACGTCAGCGTGCTCGGCAGCGAGGAGGAGCGCGAGGCTACGCTGAGCGGGCTGCGCTCATCGCGCGGCGTGATTCAGGCCAAGATCGCCGCCGAAACGAGGATGAAGCGCACCCCGACTGTCGCCTTTCACTATGACGAGACGATCGAGCAGGGCGTGCGCATCTCGCGGCTGCTGGAGGAGGGGGGGTGAAGGGGGAGCCGGTAGGCCTCGCGGCCACCGACATCGAGCTGGTCGCCGCCGAGCTGCGCTCCCACGAGCGCTTCCTGCTCACCGCCCACGAGGGCCCCGATGGCGACGCCCTCGGCTCGCTGCTGGGCATGCACCACCTGCTCGCCCAGCTCGGCAAGGATTCGGTGATGTTCATGGCGGCGAAGGAGTTCCCGCTGCCGATCGAGTACCGCTTCTTGCCGCTGGAGGAGGTATTCCACGAGCCGCCCGCCGACATCGCCGACCGCGCGGTTGTCTTCCTGGACTGCGGCAACATCGACCGGATGCCGCTCGACTTCCTCGTCGCGGGAGGCAACGAGGTGATCAACATCGACCACCACCACGACAACACCCGCTTCGGCGATTTCAACCTGGTCGACACCGAGGCCTCATGCACGGCGGAGATCGTCTACGGGCTGGCCGTCCTGCTCGGGGCCCGGATCACCAGGGAGATGGCCTCGGCCCTCTACGTCGGGCTGGTCACCGATACCGGCAAGTTCATGTACGAGAACACCGACGCTCGCACCCACCGGATCGCCGCCGACCTGATCGAAGCCGGGGTCGAGGTCGACGACACCTACCGGCGCCTCTACGAGCACGTGCCGCTGGAGAAGCTGCGGCTGGTGGCTCGCGCGCTGGAGGGCATTCAGCGCCACTGCGACGGCCGCCTTGTCCTCACCTACATAACGGCCGCCGACTATGAAGCCACCGGGGCCGGCGAGGAGATGACCGAGGGGGTCGTCGATCACCTGCGCTCGATCGAGGGCGCCAAGGTGGCGGCGGTGATCCGCGACCTCGGCGATCGAGGCCGGGCGGCTCGCAAGGTCAGCCTGCGCTCCAGCGAGGGCGACATCGATGTCTCGGCGATCGCCCGCACGCACGGCGGCGGTGGCCACAAGCGGGCGGCCGGGTTCTCGACCGACCTCGAGCTCGCCGCGCTGGCCTCCTTCCTCTGCGACGAGGTGACCACCCAGCTCGGCTCCTGAGCATGGCTGCCGGTGAGCCCTCGGGCGCGGTCCTGCTTTGCGACAAGAAGGCTGGGATGACCTCACACGACGTGGTGGCGCGGGTGCGACGGGAGCGGGGGTGCAGGGTGGGCCACGCGGGGACGCTCGATCCGTTCGCCACCGGCCTGCTGGTGCTGCTGCTCGGCCGGGCGACGAAGCTACAGCGCCACCTGATCGGGCTGCCGAAGACATACCTGGCGACGGCCCGCCTCGGCTGGCGCTCCAGCAGCGGCGATCCCGACGGGGAGTTGACCGAGACCGGGCGCTTGCCGGAATCGCTGCGGCTGCCTACGGGCACGGTGCGCCAGCGGGTCCCGATGACCTCGGCGGTGCGGGTCGGGGGGGAGCGGCTCTACCGAAAGGCGCACCGCGGCGAGACGGTCGAGACGCCGCTGCGCGATGTCGAGGTCTATCGAGCCGAGCTGCTCGGCCATGACACTAGTAGCGCGACCTATGAGATCGAGTGCTCAGCCGGGACCTACGTTCGAACCCTGCTCGAGACGCTGGAGGACGCCTTCTGCTTCTCGCTTCGTCGCACCGCGATCGGCCCCTTCGAGGTCGAGGACGCCGGTGAGGAGCTGGGATTGGACCGCGTCGCCGAGCTGGTCCCCGAGGCCCTGTTTCGATGAGCGTCGAGGTCACCAGATTGCCCGACGCGAAGCTGCGCCCCCGCCACGTCGCGATCGGCACCTTCGACGGCGTCCACCTGGGCCACCGAGAGGTGATCGACGCCGCCGACACGGTCCTCACCTTCGATCCCCATCCCCTGGAAGTCCTCCACCCGGCGGCGCTGCCGAAGCTGATCACGCCATTCGCGGTGAAGCGCGACGTGATCGAGGGACTAGGGGTGCGCGAGCTGGTTGTCATCCCCTTTGATCACGAGTTCGCAACCGTGCCGGCCGAAGGCTTCGTCGAGCGGATCCTGATCGAGCGGCTCGGGGCCGAGCGGGTCTCGGTCGGGGAGAACTTCCGCTTCGGCGCCAGGGCGGAGGGCGATCCAGAGATGCTCGCCTCCCGCCCCGAGTTCGAGACCCGGGTGGTGCCGCTTGTCGAGGTCGACGGCGAGACGGTGTCCTCCACCCGGATCCGGGCCCTGGTGGCGGCTGGCGACATGATTGGCGCCCGGCGCTGCCTCGGTGCCCCCTTCATGGTCGAGGGGACCGTGGTGAGCGGCGATCAGCGCGGCCGGGAGCTGGGGTTCCCGACCGCCAACATCGTCCCCGACGACCGTCTCGCGATTCCGGGGCACGGCGTTTACGCGGCCTTCGCCGACGGCGTGCCCGCCGCGGTCAACGTCGGCGTGCGGCCGACCTTTGAGACGGGGCGTGGAGTGCTGATCGAGACCTACCTGATCGACCGTGACGAGAACCTCTACGGCAGGACCCTGCGGGTTGCCTTTGTAGAGCGCTTGCGCGGCGAGAAGCGCTTCGCCGGGGTCGAGGAGCTGATCGCCCAAATGCGCACCGACGTCGAGGATGCGAAGCGAGTCTGTGCTAGCTTCACCGGCCCGCAATGAGCCTGACTAAGGAACAGAAGTCCGAGCTGATCGGCAAGTACGGGCGCTCCGCCGCGGACACCGGCTCGGCAGAGGTCCAGATCGCGCTGCTGACCGAGCGAATCAACGAGCTGACCGGACACCTGCGCGAGCACGGTAAAGACCATCACTCCCGACGTGGGCTGCTGATGCTGGTCGGCAAGCGGCGCCGCATGCTGCGCTACCTCGAGCGCAACGACCTTGAGCGCTACCGATCCCTGGTCGCCGAGCTCGGCCTTCGCCGTTAGGGCGACGTTTCGTCCCTCGGTCTGTAGTCTCCCTCGGGACAGAGAACGAGAGTTCTGAAACGCAAGGGGTCGCCAACCGGGCGGCCGGAGGTACGACATAGATGAGCATGTTTGACATTAGCCGCGTCTCGGTGGATGTCGGCGAGAGCCAGATTTCCTTCGAGACGGGCAAGCTCGCCAAGCAGGCGAGCGGATCGGTTGTCGTCCGCGCCGGGGACACGATGGTCCTCTGCACGGCGACGATGGGCAATCTGCGCGACGTGGACTTCCTTCCCCTCACCGTCGACGTCGAGGAGCGGATGTACGCGGCGGGCAAGATCCCCGGCTCCTTCTTTCGCCGTGAGGGCCGTTCCGGCGAGAAGGCGACGCTGACCGCGCGGATGATCGATCGGCCGATTCGTCCCCTCTTTCCCAAGGGCTGGCACTACGAGACCCAGCTCGTCGCGATCCCGATGTCGGTGGACCACGTCCACCCCTACGACATCCTGGCGATGAACGGCGCCTCCGCGGCGCTGGCCATCTCCCCAGTTCCGGTCGCCGCCCACGTCGGCGCGGTGCGGATCGGCAAGCTCGACGGCGACTTCGTCGTCAACCCCCCCGAGGAGAGCCTCGACGAACTCGACCTGGACCTGATCGTCGCCGGCACCGACGAGGCGATCCTGATGGTCGAGGCCGGCGCCGGCGGCGTCACCGAGCAGGAGATCCTCGACGCGCTCGACATCGCCCACGGCGAGATCAAGAAGCTCTGCGCCGCGATGGACGAGCTCCAGCAGAAGGCCGGCAAGGAGAAGCTGGAGATTGAGGCCCCGAGCATCGACGAGAGCCTGATCAGCGATATCCGCGCTTCGCACGGCCAGGCCCTGGTCGCCGCGATCGCCACCGAGGGCAAGCTCGAGCGCTACGAGGCGATCGACAAGGTCAAGGACGAAGTCGTCGCCAAGTACGCGCCCGAGACCGACGACGCCGACCCCGGGCGCAAGGCCGAGGTCGTCGCCGCTTTCGACCACATCGAGAAGGACACTATCCGCAAGGCGATCGCCGTCGAGAAGAAGCGCCCCGACGGCCGCGCCCAGGACGAGATCCGACCAATCGAGTGCGAGGTGGACATCGCCCCGCGCGTGCATGGCTCGGCGCTGTTCACCCGCGGCGAGACGCAGATCCTCTCCAACGTGGCGCTGGGCACGACGCGCATGGACATGCGCCTCGACACGCTCGGCCTGCAGACTACGAAGCGGTTCTGGCACCACTACAACTTCCCGCCCTTCTCGGTCGGGGAGGCCGGCTTCATGCGCGGGCCGAAGCGCCGCGACATCGGCCACGGCGCGCTCGCCGAGCGGGCCCTGGCGGCGACGATTCCCGACGAAGAGGCGTTCCCCTACGTGATCCGCGCCGTCTCAGAGACGTTGGAGTCAAACGGCTCCTCCTCGATGGGCTCGGTCTGTGCCTCATCGATGGCCCTGCAGGCCGCGGGGGTGCCGGTCAGCGCCCCGGTCGCCGGTGTGGCGATGGGCCTGATCAAGGAGGGCGATGACTACATCGTCCTCACCGACATCGCCGGCGTCGAGGACCACCTCGGCGACATGGACTTCAAGGTCGCCGGCACCGCTGACGGGATCACCGCCCTGCAGATGGACATCAAGATCACCGGCGTCACCTTCGAGATCCTCACCGACGCGCTGGAGCAGGCCAAGAAGGGGCGGCTCTTCATCCTCGGCAAAATGGCCGAGGCGATCGACGGCCCCCGCGAGAAGCTCTCCCCGCACGCGCCGGCTATCGAGTCGATCAAGATCGACCCGGAGAAGATCGGCGCCGTGATCGGCAAAGGCGGCGAAACGATCCGCGGGCTCTGCGAGGAGTTCGAAGCCGAGATCGACGTCGAGGACGATGGCACGGTGCGGATCTACGCGCCGACCAGCGAACTGGTCGAGGCCTGCGTCGCCCGGATCGATTCAATGACCAGGGAGGCCGAGGTCGGTGACCGCTACGACTCCGCCAAGGTCGTCAAGACGACCACTTTCGGCGCTTTCGTCGAGTTGGTCAAGGGCACCGACGGCCTGCTCCACATCTCCAACGTGAAGCCGGGCGAGCGGGTCGACTCCGTCGACGACGTGCTGAAGGCCGGTGAGGAGATCGACGTAACCGTGGTCGAAGTCGACAAGGAGCGCGGCCGGATCGGGCTGCGCCTCTCCAGTGATCCCTCGGTCGAGGGCAAGTCGGCCGAGGAGCTGGCCGCGATCGGCTCCGGCGACGGCGGCTCGCGGCGCAACGGCGGCGATCGCGAGAGGGGCCGCGGAGCTCGCGACGGCCGCCGCCGCGAGCGCGAGCGGCGCGACTAGGCATTGAGCGCTCCGAATCTAACCGCGATGGGCTCGGGCGTTCGGGTCGTGACCGAGGAGGTTCCCTCGGTTCGCTCCGTGGCGCTCGGGCTCTGGGTGCGGACCGGTTCTCGCGACGAGACCTCCTCTCAGGCGGGGGTCTCGCATTTCCTCGAGCACCTGCTGTTCAAGGGGACAGAGCGCTTCTCGGCGATCGAGATCTCCGAGCGCTTCGACGGGCTCGGCGCCTCGGTCAACGCGGCGACCGGCAAGGAGACGACCCATCTCCACGCCCGCTTTCTCGATGAACACACCGAGGAGGTCTTCGACCTGCTCGCCGAGATGCTGTTGGCGCCGACCTACCCTGAGATCGACTCTGAGCGCGAGGTGGTGCTGGAGGAGATCGCGATGTATGAGGACGAACCGCAGGACCGCGTCCACGACTTCCTCGCCGACGCCGTCTTTGGAGAGCACCCGCTCGGTCGCCGGGTGCTGGGAGAGGCGGAGGTGATCGCCTCGGTCCCGGTTCCCGAGATCGAGGCCTATCACCGGGCTCGCTACACCGGGGAGGACATCGTGGTCGGTGCCGCGGGCCATCTCGACCATGAGCGAATCGCCGCGCTGGCCCAGCGCCTCGTCTCCCCTCCGGGGGGCAGCAACGGCGCCGCTCCCGCGGTGGAGCTGGACGGCGCCGCACGCCTGCGCTTTCACGAGAAGGACACCGAGCAGTACCACATCTGCTTCGGGGCGCCGGGCCTGAGGCGTGACGACGAGCGGCGCTACGCCCTCGCCGTGCTCGACTCGATCTTCGGCGGATCGACCTCATCGCGACTCTTCCGCGAGGTGCGCGAGAAGCGCGGGCTCGCCTACTCGGTCGGCTCCTACAACGAGCAATACACCGACTCGGGGCTGGTGGCAACCTACGTCGGCACCCGCGAGGACAATGTCGAGGAAGCCTGCGCGATCATCGGCGCCGAGCTGCAGCGGCTGCGCTCCGAGCCGGTCTCCGCCGAGGAGCTCGCCCGTGCGAAGGAGAACGTCAAGGGCCGGCTGGTCCTCTCCTCGGAGTCGACCGCGGCGCGGATGACACGGATCTCCCGCGCCACGCTTTTCGATCTCCCGATCGACAGTCTCGACGAGATGCTGGCCAAGGTAGACGTGGTGAGAGTCGAGGACCTGACCGCTCTGGCCGCCGAGCTCTACGGAGCCGAGCGCCTCTCCGCCGCCTGTGTCGGGCGTGCCGAGGACCGCTTCCGCAGCGCGCTGGCCCCCGTGAGCGAGACGCTGCTCGCCGCATGATCCGAGTCGTCGTCTGCGGAGCCGCCGGGCGGATGGGCCAGGCCGTCTGTGAGGCGGTCGAGGGGGCCGAGGACACAGCCCTCGCTGCCAAGGCCGACCCCGCATTGGAGGTCGAGCTTGGCGAGGTGCTCGGCGAAGCTGACGTCGTCGTCGACTTCACGACTCCCAGCGTCGCCCTTGCCAACCTGGCGGCCTGCCTCCTCGCCGGCGTCCACGTCGTGGTCGGGACGACCGGCTTTGACCTCGATGCCGCCCGGGCGGCCAGCGAGTCGGCGGACCCCGGCGCCAACTGCTTTGTCGCCCCGAACTTTGCGATCGGCGCGGTGCTGATGATGGAGGCGGCGCAGCGGATCGCGCCCCATATGCCCGAGTGCGAGATCGTGGAGCTGCACAACGAGCGCAAGCTCGACGCCCCGTCGGGCACCGCGAAGCGCACCGCAGAGCTGATCCGAGGCGCCGGAGGAGACGTCCACGAGCCGATCCACTCGGTCCGCCTGCCTGGTCTGGTCGCCCATCAGGAGGTCATCTTCGGTGGTGAGGGACAAACCCTCTCGTTGCGCCATGACTCGATCGACCGCCATTCCTTCATGCCCGGCGTGTTGCTTGCCGTCCGCCGGGTCTCCACCCTTCCCGACCGCTTCACGGTTGGGTTGGAGGCACTGCTCTAAGAGCATCGAGCGGATACCCTGGTTTCGGTGAAGGCAATCCAAGGTGTGATCACGGCGATGGCGACCCCCTTCGATGAGGGTGGCGGTGTCGACGAGGCTGCTGCGCGGCGCCTCGCCGCCGGCCTGATCGACGGCGGCTCGCACGGGGTGGTGGTTGCCGGCTCTACCGGTGAGGCGTCGACCCTGACCGACGCCGAGCAGATCTCGCTGCTGCGCGCGGTCATCGAGGAGATCGGCGGCGAGGCGACGGTGATCTGCGGCACCGGCACCAACGACACTCGCCACTCGCGCGAATTGACGAAGGCGGCGGCGGCGGCGGGAGCCGACGCCGCCCTGGTCGTCGCCCCCTACTACAACAAGCCGAACAAGGCGGGATTGCGGGCGCACTTCGAGGCGATCGCCGAAGCCGCGCCGGAGCTGCCGCTGGTCCTCTACAACATCCCATCACGGGTCGTGATCAACATGGAGCCGGAGTTCCTCGGCGAGCTCGCCTCGATCGACAGCGTGGTTGCGGTCAAGCAGTCCAACGACGAGCAGCTCGGCCCGATCGAGGGACTGACCGTGCTTACCGGAAACGATGAGTCCTTCTTGGCGATGTTGGAATTCGGGGGTGCCGGCGGGATACTGGTCGCGTCGCACATCGTCGGCGAACGGATGCGAGAGATGTGGGACGCCGCGCAGGGCGGAGACCTGGAGCGGGCCAGGGAGATCGACGCTGGCTTACGTCCGCTGTATGAGGCGCTGGCGGTGACGACCAACCCGATCCCGATCAAGGCGGCGCTGGAGATGACCAACCTGATCCCCTCCGGGCGCCTGCGTCTGCCGCTGGTTCCCGCCGACGCGGAGCAGCGGGCGACAGTGGCAGCGGCGCTGGAGAGCGCCGGCGTCCCGGCAATTCTCTAGCGCGCAACGACGATCGGTGGATCTCTAGTGGCAGGAAAGAAGCTTCGGGTGCTCCCCCTCGGGGGCTTGGGGGAGATCGGTAAGAACATGACCGTGGTCGAGTACGGCGGTCGGATCGTCGTGGTCGACACCGGGTTGATGTTCCCGACCGCCGAGATGCCGGGGATAGACCTGGTCTTGCCAGACTTCTCCTACCTGCGCGACCGCGCTGAGGACATCGAGGCGATCGTCCTCACCCATGGTCATGAGGACCACGTTGGGGCGTTGCCCTACGTGCTCCGAGAGATCGGTCAGCCGCCGGTGATCTACGGCGGCCGGCTGACGATTGGGATGGTGCGCTCAAAGCTCGACGAGCACCGGCTCTCCGATGCGCCGTTGGAGGAGCTGCCAGCGGGAGAGAAGGTCCAGCTCGGCCCCTTTGGCCTTGAGCTGATCCACCTCTCGCACTCGATCCCCGATATGCGTGCCGTCCTGCTTGGTACCGAGCTGGGCTCAGTGCTGGTCACCGGTGATTACAAGTTTGACCAGACGCCGGTCGACGGTCACCCGGCTGACATCTCGCGCCTGGCCGAGGTCGGTCGCGACGGTTTGCTGCTGCTCTGCGGCGACTCGACCAATGCCGACCGGGCCGGGATCGCTCCCTCGGAGTCGAGCGTCGGTCCGGCGCTGCTGGAGACCTTCTCCTCTTGTGAGGGCCGCATCATCGTCACATCGTTCGCCTCCAATATCCACCGCGTCCAGCAGGTGATCGACGCCGCGGTGAAACTGGACCGGCGGGTGGCGCTGGTCGGTCGCTCGATGCGCAAGAACTTCAACATTGCCTCTAGCCTTGGGATGGCCGATGCTCCTCCTGGCCTCTTTATCCAGCCGCGGGAGATCGAGAACTTCCCCGACGAGAAGGTAGTCGTGATCTCGACCGGGAGCCAGGGAGAGCCGCTCTCGGCGCTGCGGCGGATGGCCAACAATGACCACCGCGACGTCGAGCTGCACTCCGGCGACACCGTCGTCTTCTCGGCGACCCCGGTGCCCGGCAACGAGCGGGCGGTGAACGAGACGATCGACCGGATCTATGAGATCGGCGCCACCGTGGTGACCGCCAAAGACGCGCCGATCCACGCCTCCGGCCACGGTGGGCAGGAGGAGCTGAAGCTGATGATCAACCTGACCAAACCACGCTACGTGCTGCCCGTGCACGGCGACCACAAGCGACTGCGGCTGCACGCCGAGCTGGCGCACTCGGTGGGGATCGACCCGGAGAACGTCTTTCAGGGCCGCAACGGGTTGCCCCTGGAGATCACCGAAAGCGGGGCGCAGTTCGGAGAGGATGTCCATGCCGGCACGATCTTCGTCGACGGGGTTGACATCGGCGACCCCGACGATGTCGCCCTGCGGGATCGGCGTGAGATCTCGGCGGACGGCATCTTCATAGTCGTCGCCACGATCTCCTCCGATGACGGCAGCGTCGTCGCCGACCCAGAGGTCATCTTCCGGGGCGTCGCCTTCCTCGATGAGGCCGACGCCCTGGTCGAAGAGCTGCGGGACGTGATCGAAGACTCGCTGGAGGGGGCCGCCGCGGCCGGTACGCGAGAGTTGCCGCTGATCCAAGAAGACCTGCACGACGCCGTCGCCAAGTTCGTCTACGAGAAGCTGCGACGCCGCCCGATGGTCCTCCCGGTGGTCGTCGAGGTCTGAAGAAAAGGCCGCCGGGCCCAAAGGGAGGGGGAGGGCCCGGCGGCAAGTCGAGCCCGCCGGGGTGGTGTTGGGGAGATCCCCGACGGGCCCGTGTGTCTCGTCCGTTTGGGAAACTAGGCCGGAGCTTTAAAGCGCCTCTAAAGGTCTGCTAATCACCGGCTCAGACTTGGCGAGCGGGAGGCGGACGCGGAACAACGCGCCGCCCGCAGCCGACTCCGCCGCCTCCACGCGGCCGCCGTGGGAGCTGGCGACGGCGCGGACGATCGCCAAGCCGAGGCCGGTGCCGGGGCCGGCCGCGATGTCGGCGGGGCCTTGGCCGCGCACGAAGCGGTCGAAGATCTGCTCGCGAAGCTCGGATGGGATTCCGGGCCCGTCGTCGGCGACCTCGATCACGGCAGCGTTGCCGCTGGAGCTGAGGCGCAGCTCGATGTGCGATCCCGGCTGGGTGTGATGGGCGGCGTTGTCGAGCAGGTTGACGACCATCCGATGCAGTTCGTCGGGGTTGCCGTCGATGAAGATCGGGTGGCCGTTGTCAATGCTCAACTCGCGCTCGCCAAGCATCGGCGCGACCTCGACCGCGGCATTGCCGGCGATCTCGGCGAAGTCACAGTGCCGGTGCTCTCCGATCCGGCCGGCGTCGGCGCGGGCGAGCAGCAGCAGGTCGCCGACCAGGCGGCTCATGCGGCGCGAGGAGCGCAGGGCCGAGTCGATCATTTCGCGGTCTTCTGCCTGCCCCGGGGCTCCCAGCGAGGCCTGGAGGAGCTCGAGGTTGGCGAGGACGCTGGTCAGGGGTGTGCGCAGCTCATGGGAAGCGTCGGCGACAAACTCGCGTTGCTTTTGCATCGCCCCCTCGCGCTCGGCTCGAGCCGCGTCGAGCGAGCGCAGCATCTGCTCCAGGGTGCGAGCCAGCTCGCCGATCTCATCGTCGGCTCGCGGCTGGGGCATCTTGCGGGAGGGGTCGCGGGTATCGGTGACCTCACGGGCAGCGGCCGTCAGCGAGGTGAGCGGGCGCAGCGCCCGGCTGGCGATCGCGAGCCCGGAGAGGCTGGCCAACAGCGTGCCGCCCAGCACGCCTGCGGCGATCAGCAGCCAGAGCCGGCTGACCGTGGCATCGACGTCCTCCTCGCTGCGTGCGTATTGGACGTACCCGACCACGGTCCCGCCGGAGTTGAGCACCGCCGCCGTCGCGACGCGGAGCGAGCCGCTTGCGGTTATCCCCGAGCTGATCGGACCGAGGTTCACAAAGTGATGGGGCGGGTACGATTCCAAGCGTTCGCCGTCGAGGTTGAGCACCCGCGCGGTGGCGTCGTTTGCGAGGGAGTAGTCGCGGAGTTCCGGGCTGAGCACCAGCGTGTTGCCTTCGGGGGTCTCAATGAAATGCGTGTGAAAGGCCAGGGTGGAGGCGCCGCTCCGTAGGTCCCGGTTGAAGTCGCTACGGACGCGTTCCGTAGCGAGGTCGCCAATCACCACGGCGAAGACGATCAGGATCGCCAGGGTCAGCCCGGCTGAGGCGACCGCAAGGCGCCAGCGCAGAGGCCAGCTTCCGGGGCGCCAGCGGACGCGTCGCCGCGCGCCTTGGTTGGCGCTCGCCGCCACGCCTACTCCTTGAGCACGTAGCCGGCGCCGCGTTTGGTGTGGAGCAGCCGCGGCTCCCCGCCCGCCTCCAACTTGCGCCGCAGGTTGGAGATGAAGACATCGATCGTGTTGGTCGCCGCCATCGGGTCATATCCCCAGACCTCGTCCAGCAGCCGCTCGCGAGAGACGACCAGACGCTGGTTGCGCATCAGGTACTCGAGCAGCTCGAACTCGCGGTTGGTCAGCTCGATCTCGCGGTCTTTTCGCCGCACCTCGCGGGTGTCGGGGTTGAGCAGCAGGTCGGCGACATCGAGAGACGCCGCTCCGCGCGGCGGGCGGCGCCGCAGTAGAGCCCGGATCCGGGCCAAAAGCTCCTGGCGCTCGAAGGGCTTGACCAGGTAATCATCGGCACCGCTGTCGAGGCCGGCGACGCGGTCCTCGGTCTCAGCGCGGGCGGTCAGCATCAGAATCGGTACGTCGCCATCGGCGCGAAGCTGCTTGCAGACCTCGACACCGTCGAGCCGAGGCAGGCCGAGATCGAGGACGACAAGGTCTGGGACGAAGCCGGCGGCGACGTCGAGCGCATCTACTCCGTCCGCCGAGGTCCGCACCTCATAGCCCTCATTGCGCAGCGAGCGGCGCAGGACATCGGCGATGTCGGTGTCATCCTCGACCACGAGAACGCGGCCGCCAGCGGGATCGCTGTTGGTCAGCATGCGTTGATGTTAGCCCGCTCTTTATGCGGCCCAGGGTGGTTTTACCCGGAATTTAAAGCCACCGGCAGGGCCGCGCCTAACCTTTTCGTGGAGCGGACGGCTATCGTCGCGCGATCTGCGCGGAAAAGTACGAGTAGCTCCACCCCGCCTGCCCGCGCAGTGCGACATGCGCAGGGGTGGGTGGATGGGCGTCGAACCGTGTGCCTATGTTCGTGCGTAAGAAACGGCGCGCCGCTGCGCGGCGGCCGAAGGGGAGAGCCAAGGCTCATATGCCCAAGCCGCACCTGCCGAGGGCCCTGGAGCAGCGGCACCTCGATCTGATCGGGCTCTTTCTCATCGCCTCGGGCGTCTATCTGATCTTCGTGCTCTTCTTTGGCTGGGATGGGGGAAAGGTCGGGTATGGGCTTGAGACCGGGCTGACCTACTTGTTCGGGAAGGTTGGGGCGCGGATCTTCACCGTCTTGGTGCTGTTGGTCGGGGGGGTGCTGGTGACCGGAGCCTCGATCTCGGCTGTGTTGCGGGGGCTTGGACGCGGCGTTCACGGCCTCTTTCGTGGCGGCAGCGATGCTGCGCGCACGGTCGCTCGGACTCGCGCCTCCTGGCAAGCGCAGCGCGAGACGCGGCTGATGGATACCGAAGCGGGGCCGACCGATGTGATGAGCGCCTATCCGGAGGTGGATGAGCTCGAGCCCACGGTTGCCCTTGTAGAGGATGAGGTTGACGAGGCGGAGGCTGATGACTTTCAGCAAGAGCTAGGAGCCATCGAGTCCCCAGATGGGGGGGCTGAGGTGGTCGGTGCACGGGTCGAGCCTGTGAGGCTTACGCCCATGGGCCAGGCCCGCGGGGTAACCATGTCCGAGGAGATCGATTATCGACCGCCACCTGCGAAGGTGCTCGAGAGAAGCAAGGCGGACAAGGGCCCGGACCCGCGCGATCACGAGACGATTGGCCGCAAATTGGTCGAGACGCTCGGTCACTTCGGGGTCGAGGCGCGGATCGTCGGTGTCGTCAGCGGCCCCCACGTCTCTCGCTATGAGCTACGCCTGGCGCCCGGCATCAAGGTGAAGAAAGTCACCGAGCTGGCCAACGACCTTGCCTACGGGCTCGCTTCGACCGACATTCGAATCCTCGCCCCGATCCCCGGCAAGCAGGCGGTCGGGGTCGAGGTACCGAACACACGGCGGCGGATCGTCCGCCTTGGCGATATCTATGCAAGTCGCCCTGAGAAGACCTCGCCGCTGGTCGCCTGGCTCGGCAAAGGGATCGACGGAAACGCCGTCTGGACCGACCTGGCAAAGATGCCGCACGTGCTGGTCGCCGGCACCACCGGCTCGGGCAAGTCGGGGTGCGTCAACGCGATCCTCTCCTCGATCCTGATGCAGGCCTCGCCCAACGATGTGCGTCTGGTGCTGGTCGACCCCAAGCAGGTCGAGCTCAACCATTACGAGAACATCCCGCACCTGCTGACCCCGGTGGTGACCTCACCGCGCCTTGCCGCCAACGTGCTTGCCAACCTGATCGGGGAGATGGAGAGCCGTTACGGGATCATGGGCGAGGCGCGCTGCCGCAACCTCGGCGAGTTGAATCGGGCCCGCGCCAGGGCTGGAGAGGCGTCGCTCCCACACATCCTCTGCGTGATCGACGAGCTCGCAGACCTGATGATGGTGGCCCCGTCCGAGGTCGAGGACTCGATCATCCGTCTCGCGCAGAAGTCCCGTGCCACCGGGATCCACCTGGTGCTGGCCACCCAGCGTCCCTCGACCGACATCATCACCGGCACGATCAAGGTGAACATCCCGGCCCGAATCGCCTTCGCCGTCTCCTCGCAGACCGACTCGCGGGTGATCCTCGACCAGGGCGGCGCCGAGGCACTACTGGGCCAGGGCGACATGCTCTTTCGCGGGGCGGGGACCTCGAAGCTTCAGCGCGTCCAGGGGGCGTTCATCACCGAGGAGGAGATCGCGCGGATCACCAGGCACTGGGCCAGGCAAGGTGAGCCGGAGTTCGAGGCGGAGTTGCTGGAGACCCGCGAGGAGGTCGCTGAAGAGGGGGCCGACGGGGGCTTCGACCCCGACAGCGACGACCTGCTCGACGAGGCGATCCGGCTCGTCGTGCAAACCGACACCGCCTCGGTCTCGATGATCCAGCGCCGCCTACGGGTCGGCTACACGCGTGCCGGGCGGCTGATCGACATGCTCGAGCGGCGCGGGGTGATCTCTGGGTATGAGGGCTCCAAGCCCCGCCAGGTGCTGATCACCGCCGCCGATCTGAACCGCGTGCTCGGGCCAGAGGCGCCTGCCCCGCCGGTCGGCGTGGAGGCCGACCGCGAGGCCTAGTCAGGCTTCTTACTCCGAGCCGAGCCGAACGGCCACAATAGGAGGGTGGACACTGGTATTGGAGCCACCCTTCGCGAGGCGCGGAATCGCCGCAAAATCGACCTTTCCGAGGTTGAGGCTGCGACCAAGATCCGGACTCGCTATCTGCGGGCGATCGAGAACGAAGAGTGGGATGTGCTGCCGGGGGGCTCCTACACTCGCAGCTTCGTTCGCACCTATGCCTCCTTCCTCGGCCTGGACGGCGAGCGGCTGGCCGACGATTACCGGCACGGCGCCGAGACAGCTGTGGGTGGCGAGCGGGCGATCCTGGCTGAGCCCGCCGGCGCCTCCCCCCGGTCGCCTCGGCTCGGGCCCAGGCTCTCAACCGGGGCCTGGACCGCGATCGTCACGATCGGCTTGATCGCGGTGCTGGTCGTGGTCGGTTTGTCGAGCGGCGGAGAAGGCCCGCTGAAGACCGGAGCGGCACGCGTCCCGAACGCGCGACATCGGACTCAGGCTCGCGAAAAGGCCGAACGGATTCGCCCGTCGATCGTCTCGGTCCGTCTCGCGGCCAAGGCAGAAGTCTGGGTCTGCCTGCTCGATGCCTCCGGCAAACCGCTGATCGACGGGCGGGTTCTCAGTGCCGGGACACAGGAGGGCCCATTCCACTCCGGTAGCTTCACGGTTTCTTTCGGCAACGGCGAAGTCTTGATGAAGACAGACGGACAGCAGGCGAGCATTCCGGAAACGGCCAGCCCGATCGGGTACTCGATCGGCTCCAGCGGCAAGCTCGAAAAGCTTTCTGACGGCGAACGGCCGACCTGCACGTGACCGAGGTTCGGGCGGGGATAGTGGTGACCGGGACGGAGGTCCTGACTGGTCGGATCGGAGATCGCAACGGGCCCTGGGTCTCCGAACGACTGGCTGGGCTCGGCGTCGATGTCGCCCATATCCTCGTGGTCGGCGACCGCCCCGACGACCTCGGGGCGGCACTGAGCTTCCTGGCCGCCGAGGGCATGGACCTGATCGTCACCTCCGGCGGCCTCGGGCCGACTGCCGACGACCTCACCGCGGAGGTCGTCGCCCGCTTTGCGGGCCGCGATCTGGTGCTCGACGAGGCGATGGAGGGCAAGATTGCGGCGATCCTGCGCGGCTTCGCGCGGCGCTTCAGCTTTGACGAAGAGGCGGTCCGGGCCGCCAACCGCAAGCAGGCAATGGTTCCCAAGGGTGCGATCGCGCTCGACCCAGTGGGCACCGCTCCCGGCCTGGTCGTGCCGGCGGGTAAGCGCGTTATCGTCGTCCTGCCGGGGCCGCCGCGCGAGCTGCAACCGATGTGGCCGACAGCGATCGCCACCCTCCCGGTCAGGGGCGTGCTCGCCCGGGCGACGCCACTGCATGGCTACACGCTGCGGATGTTCGGTATCCCGGAGTCGGAGATCGCGAAGAGCCTGCGGGAGATCGAGGCTGACGGTGTGGGCCTCGCCAGCCTGGAGATCACCACTTGCCTGCGTCGGGGGGAGATCGAGATCGACGTTCGCTACCGAGACGGCGCAGAGGCGGAGGCCGAGGCGCTGAAGGGGGCACTGGGCAGCGCGCCATCCGCGCCACCTGTTCAGCCTCGACGGCGAGACGATCGATGCGCAGGTGGCGGGTCTGCTCGCCGGGCGGCGCCTTGGCCTGGCGGAGTCCTGCAGCGGTGGGCTGCTGGCGGCGCGGATCACCGACCGACCCGGCGCATCCGCCTACATGGCGGGCAGCGTGGTCGCCTACTCCAACCAGGCAAAGACAGAGTTGCTGGGTGTCGATCCGAGCCTGATCGACACCCATGGCGCGGTCTCGCCGCAGGTCGCCGAGGCGATGGCGATCGGCGCGCTGAAGCGCTTCGAGGCCGACGTGGCGGTCTCGATCACCGGGATCGCCGGGCCGGAGGGGGGGAGTGAGGGAAGCCGGTTGGCTACGTCTGTCTTAACGTGCGCCTCGCCGACGGGGCCGCGCTTGCCCGCGACCCGGTGATCCCCGGTGGGCGCGGCGACATCCGTGAGCGCTCGGCTCTGGTCGGCATGCACTTGCTGCGGATCCTGCTCCGCGGCCGACGAGTCGCCTCTGTAGGGCGCCATGTTGCGGGGGGCGCGCTGCATCGTCTCGGCGCGGTTTGTAGCGCGCGCGAGCCGCCTCGAGGCCGTCCGAGCAGGCCACTATCTTGCGACGACCATGGCTACAGATAAGAAGGCGAGCTTGAAGGACGCCTCGGCGAAGGACGCCAAGGCGAAGGACGCGGCCCTCGAGGCCGCGGTGACCCAGATCGAGCGGGACTTCGGGGAGGGCACGCTGATGCGCCTCGGCGCCAACAGCAAGGTGCAAGTCGAAACGATCTCGACCGGCGCTTTGGCCCTGGACCTAGCGCTCGGCATCGGCGGCGTCCCCTGCGGGCGGATCGTCGAGATCTTCGGTCCGGAGTCCTCTGGGAAGACGACGCTGGTCAACCACATCATCGCCGAGGCTCAGCTCCGCGGCGGTGTCTGCGCGTTCATCGACACCGAGCACGCGCTGGACCCGGTCTACGCGCGGGCGATCGGCGTCGACACCGACGAGTTGCTCGTCTCCCAGCCCGACTTCGGCGAGCAGGCACTGCAGATCGCCGATCGCCTGATCGCCTCCGGCGCCATCGACGTGGTCGCGATCGACTCGGTCGCGGCGCTCACGCCGAAAGCTGAGCTGGACGGCCAGATCGGCGACCAGACGGTCGGCCTCCAAGCGCGTCTGATGTCACAGGCGCTGCGCAAACTGGCCGGCAACCTCAACCGCACCAACACCGTTTGCATTTTCACCAACCAGATCCGCGAAAAGATCGGCGTCCAGTACGGCTCGCCGGAGACGCAGCCGGGTGGGCGGGCGCTGAAGTTCTATGCCTCACAGCGCCTCGACATCCGCCGCATCGAGACCCTCAAGGAGGGGACCGAAGCGGTCGGCAACCGGGTCCGGGTCAAAGTCGTCAAGAACAAGGTGGCGGCGCCGTTTCGCCAGGCCGAGTTCGACATCGAGTACGGGGTCGGCATCTCGCGCGAGGGCGGCCTGATCGACTTCGGCATCGAGCACGAGCTGGTCCAGAAGTCGGGCTCCTTCTTCTCTTACGGGGAGATCCGGCTCGGCCAGGGGCGCAACAACGCCAAGCAGTTCCTCGCCGACAACCCGGAGCTCGCCGCCGAGATCGATGCCGGGGTGCGCGCCAAGCTGGGAATCGACGGCGACGGCGCCGAGGCTGCAGGTGCCGCCGGTGGCAGAGCAGCAAGCTGCTTAGGGCCGCTGCGAGCGGATAGGATTCGCGCCGCCAGATGAGCCATGAAACTCTCTTCTTCATGTTCGGAATCGGCCTCGCGGTCTCGGCTGTTGTGGTCAGTCTGTTCGGGCTGCGTTCCGAGCAGTTCCCAGGCCGAGCCTTCCCGCTGATCATCCTCTGGTTCGCGATCCTGGTCGGCGGCGCGACGACCTTCGCCGTGCTGCACGGCCAGGACGAGGAGAAGGCGAAGGCACCAGAGCTGCTGAAAGCCGGCAAGGAAATCGAGCAAGAGGAGAGCGACGCTCCGCGCGGCACCACTTCCACGGTCAAGTAGCGCCGGCGGGCGCTAACCTCGGCTCCGATGAGTCGAGGCAGGCGCTACCACCTCACCACCTTCGGGTGCCAGATGAACGTGCATGACTCCGAGCGGATGCGTGGCATGCTTGAGTCGCTGGGCTACGAGGAAGCCGCCGATCGCGACGGAGCCGATCTGATCCTTTTCAACACCTGTTCGATCCGCGAGTCGGCCGACAGTCGCCTCGTCGCCCATCTCGGCGAGGCAAAGCGGCTGAAGTCCGAGGACCCGGAGCGGGTCGTCGGGGTCGGCGGCTGTTGGGCGCAATCGGTCAAGGACGAGGTCTTTCAGCGCTTTCCCTTCGTCGACGTCGCCTTCGGTCCGGGTCAGATCCACAAGCTGGCCGAGTTCCTCAACTCCGACTCGCTGAGCGCACAAGGATATTTCGAGTTCGAGGATTTCTCCGGGCACCTGCCGACCCGTCGCGAGCGCGAGTTCCAGGGCTGGCTTCAGATCTCTCAGGGCTGCAATTGCGTCTGCTGCGTACTGCATCGTCCCCTCTACCCGCGGCCGCGAGGAGAGCCGCGACCCCGATGAGCTGATCGCCGAGGTCGAAGCGCTGGCCGCTGAGGGGGTGCGAGAGGTCACCCTGCTCGGCCAGAATGTCAACAGCTACGGGCGCGAGCTGCCGAAGGACCGCCGGATCGGCTTCGCCGAGCTGCTGGCGCGGATCGACTCGGTGAAGGGCATCGATCGCATCCGCTACACCAGCCCGCACCCGAAGGACATGAAGGAGGACGTGATCCGCGCCCACGCCGAGTTGCCCTCACTGTGCGAGCACATCCACCTACCGCTCCAGTCTGGCTCCAGCGCCATCCTCAAGCGGATGCGGCGTACCTATGATCGGCAGCGCTACATGGACCGCGTCGCCCTGATCCGCGAGCATGTCCCTGACTGTGCGATCACCACCGACATCATTGTCGGCTTCCCGGGCGAGACAGAGGCCGACTTCGCGCAGACTCTGGAGGTCGTCGAAGAGGTCGGCTACGACGGGGCCTTCACGTTCGTCTTCTCACCGCGGCGCGAAACTGAGGCCGCGACGATGGAGGCCCAGGTGCCGCATGGGGTGAAGCGGGAGCGGATCGGGCGACTCGTGGCGCTGGTGCAGAGGCGGGCCACCGAACGTGCGCAGCGCTTCGTCGGGCGTGAGATGGAGGTGCTGGTCGAGGGGCCGAGCCGCACGGATCCGACCCGACTGCGCGGGCGGACTCGGCACAACAAGACGGTTAACTTCGATGGGGTCGCGAACACTGGCGACCTGGTTGGGGTGGAGATAACAACTGCCACTTCGACCACTCTAGGTGGAGTGTCGGCGAAGCCCCTCTCGCAGCTTTCCCTCCGATAGCAGCGCGGCTCTCACCGTTTGGCCTATGCGAACCCAGCACCAGACGTTCGGGGCTTCCCCGACGCTGCACTCATCATGGGCGTGAGTGTTGTCGCCATTTTCGGGCCGACCGGGGTTGGCAAGACCGGGGTCGCGATCGCCGTAGCTGGTTTGCTGGGGGGCGACGCGGTGGCGATCTCCTGCGATGCGCTGCAGGTGTACGAGGGACTGGGAACGCTGACCGGAGCCGCGACGGCCGAGGAGCGAAAGAAGCTCGAGCATCGGCTGGTCGGGTTCGTGCCCGTCACCCAGCCCTTCTCGGTGGGGGATTACATGCGGCTCGCCCATGCCGAGATCGACGCTGCCCTTGAAGCTGGGCGATGGCCAATCGTGGTCGGAGGGACCGGGCTGTATCTGCGCGCGGCTCTGGCGCAGTTGTCGCTGGTCAAGGTGCCGCCCGGGACAGAGGACTCGGAGCTCTGGGCACCCGACACGCGGCACCCGACGGCAATCTTCGGGCTGGACATGGACCGCAGGCGGCTCTACGAGCGAATCGACGCACGAGCCGAAGCAATCGTCGCCGGCGGCGCGGCGGCGGAGGTGCGCCGGGCCGAAGCGGCGGGGCCGTCGCGGACCGCGCGCAAGGCGCTCGGCTTCGAGGAGCTGCTGGGTGGTGACGTCGAGCGGATGAAGAAGCGCTCGCGCAACTACGCCCGACGCCAGCTGACCTGGATGCGGAAGATGGCGAGGGTTCAGACGATCGACCGCACTGGGCGCAGCGACGCCGAGGTGGCCGCCGAGATCGTCGCCGCGCTCGGCCAATAGGCTGCCCTCACGGTGAAGTTTGAGAAGTGGCAGGCGCTTGGCAATGACTACCTGATCGTCGAGGCAGTGCAGCTTCCCTGGGAGCTGAGCGAGCCGCGCATCAGGTGGATCTGCGACCCTCACTTCGGGGTCGGCTCAGACGGGATCCTGTTGCTCTCCCGCGTCCAGGACCCGGCCTTCGTAGCTGACCTGCGGATCTTCAATCCAGATGGCTCCGAGGCCGAGCTATCTGGCAATGGGGCGCGCGAGGCGAGCCTCTACCTGCGCCGCAGCGGTTGGACCGATGAGGACACTTTCTCGATTCGCACCAAGGCGGGGCCGATCATCGCGACGATCGTCTCCGAGTTGACCTGCGCGGTCGAGATGGGCAGGGCCTCGACCGTTTCTAAGGACTTCCCGTCGGGTGGGGAGGATGGCGCCGGGAAGCTCTCCGCCGGCGGTCGCGAGTGGTCCTTTCAGTACGTCTCGCTCGGTAACCCGCAGTGCGCGATCGAGGTCGGCGAAGAGCTGGAGGATCTCGATCTCGCCGCGATCGGGCCGGCAATCGAAGCCCACGAGCTGTTCCCTAACCGAACCAACGTCTCCTTCATCGCGATCGATGGCAGCAGGGTGCGGGCGCGGATCTTCGAGCGTGGGGTGGGGGAGACGCTTGCCTCTGGAACCGGCGCCAGCGGCGCCGCGGTGAGCGCCTTCCTGCGCGGGGCGGCCAGCCCGATCGTCGTCGAGTTGGACGGCGGGGAGCTAGAGGTCGAGGTCTCCGATGACCTCGATGTGCGCCTCACCGGGTGGGCGGAGCCGGTCTTCGCCGGCGAGGCCTCGCCCGAGCTACTGCAAGCCCTCGCCAGCCTTTAGATTCCGGCGCCGATGGGAATTGCCGATCCATCCAAGCGCCTGGAGGCGATGCCTCCCTACATGTTCGCCGAGCTGGAGCGGCGGGTCGCCCGCAAGCGCGCCGCCGGCATCGACGTGATCAGCCTCGGGATCGGCGACCCCGACGAGGCCACCTATCCCCACATCGTCAAGGCGATGCAGGAGGCAGTCGCTGACCCGGCTAATCAGAAGTACCCGAGCAACCGGGGCCGAACCGAGTTCCGCGATGCGCTTGCAGAGTTCTACGCGCAACGCTTCGGGGTCGAGATCGACCCCGAAGCCGAGGTGATCCCGGCGATCGGCGCCAAGGAGTGCATCTACAACCTCTGCTTCGCCTTCCTCGACCCGGGCAGCGTGGCGCTGGCCTCCGACCCCGGCTACCCCGTCTACACCGGCGGCCCGATCCTGGCTGGGGCGAAGCCGGAGCTTTTGCCGCTGGTTCCCGAGCTGGGCTTCGCCCCCGACCTCGGCGCGGTGGGGGCCGAGGTCGCCGCGCAGGCGCGGCTGATGTTCCTCAACTACCCAAACAACCCCAGCGGGGCGGTCGTCCCCGACGGCTTCTTCGAGCTGGTCGTTTCCTTCGCCCGCGAGCACGAGATCCTCGTCGTCCACGACAACGCCTACTCAGAGACGACTTACGACGGTTACGTAGCGCCCAGCTTCCTCGCAACGCCCGGCGCCAAGGAGGTCGGGGTCGAGGTCTTCTCGCTCTCCAAGGGCTACAACATGACCGGCTGGCGTTGCGCCGCGATCCTCGGCAATGCCGAGGCAATCCAGGCCTACTGGCGGCTGAAGACCAACGTCGACTCCGGCCTCTTCGATGCGGTGCAGCTTGCCGGCGCGGCGGCCCTGCGCGGCCCGCGCGAGCCGCTGCAGCAGATGAACGAGGTATACGCACGCCGGCGCGACCTGGTGATTGAGGCATTGCGCGAGATCGGCGTCGACGTGCCGGCACCGCTGGGGACGATCTACGTCTGGGCGCCGGTTCCCAAAGGCCACACCTCGACCTCCTTCTCCGAGCTGGTGCTGGAGGAGGCGGCGGTGATCGTCTCCCCCGGCTCGATGTACGGGCCGAGCGGCGAGGGCTTCTTCCGCATCTCGCTGACGACCCCCGACGATCGCATCTCCGAGGCGGTCAAGCGGATGCGCGAGCACCTCGCCTAGTCGGCTTGGGCTCGTTCCTCGCGCTTTGTCCAGTAGCGGTGCAGGCCGCGCCACTGGTACTGGGGTGGAACGGCCTGGAGCAGCTCTGCGGCGGTCTCGGGCCCGAGGTTCAGCTCGACCCGCTCGCGGTGGCGGCGCTCGTACTCCTCCGCGGAGAGCTCGTGGGCGAGCGAGGCCTCCTCGCGCAGGCGCTCGCGGACCGTCGCCAAATGCTCGGCCGGGTCCTCGACCGCGCCGAAGTGGGTGAGCGCCAGCCGCTCCGGCCGCCATCCTTCGACGATCCCGATTGATTGCTCCCAGAGCTCGATGTCGATGTCGGGCGGCGGGGTCGGCGGGACCACGAGGTCCGAAGGCGGGATGCGAACCGCGGCGACATCGCCAGTGAAGGCGGTTCCCGTCTCCTCGTGCAGGTAGCTGACGTGGTGGGAGGCGTGGCCCGGGGTGTAGGCGACGCGCATTCCCAGCAGCTGCTCCCCTCCGGCCAGCGGCCTGACGTTCTCCCCCGACACCGGCACTATCTCCCCCCACAGCCGCTGCATCCGGTCGCCGTAGAGCCGCTCGGCGCTGGCGAGCAGCTTCGAGGGGTCGATCAGATGCGGGGCGCCGCGCTCGTGGACATAGACCTCGAGGTCGGGCCAGTGACGCACCAGGGCGCCGGTCGCCGCGGCGTGGTCGAGGTGGATGTGGGTGAGCAGGAGCGCCCGCGGCCGCTCCTCGCCCAGCCCTTCCAGCAGGGTCCCCATCGAGGACTCGGGCCCCGGGTCGACCAGGAGGCCGTCGACCTCCCAGCACCCGATCACGCGCGGGCGCCCGAGGTGGTGGACGTCGATCACCCGCATCGGAGCTGGGCCGGGCTCAGACGGCCGCGGCGGCGGGCAGCCTGCCCTCCGCCGCGAGGGTTTCGCGCAGACCCTGCTCGAGGCCGCGGGGCTCATAGCCGAGCTCACGAGTTGCCTTCTCGTGGCTGGCCCAGAAGGTGACCCCGTCGGCGGAGGAGATCAGCTCACGCAGGTTGGGCGGCTGGCCCATCATCTTGCCGACCAGCGGCCCGATCGGGACCATCGCCTTCATCAACGGGGTCGGGATCGCGTGCTTGGGTGCCTTGCGGTCGGTCACCTTGGCGACTACGTCGATCGCCTCGCGCACCGTCGTCACAGGGCCGCTGAGCACGTAGGTCTCGCCGGGCTTGCCCCGGTCGAGCGCCAGCACGATCCCGGCGGCGATGTCTTCGACGTGGGAGAGGCAGATCCCCAGCTCCGGGAAGGGGATCAGGGGCATCTTGCCGGAGAGGAACTGATTAAGCAGCTCGCCGATCGAGGAGGTGTCGCCGGGGCCATAGACGCCCCCCGGCTGGACGATCACGCAGGGCAGGCCCTCGTCGCGAATCATCCGTCTGGCGATCTGATGGGCCTCCCACTTGGTCTCCTCATAGCAAGAGGTGAACTCCTTGCCGGGGTGCTCGTAGGACTCCTCGACGACCTTGCCGTGGGTGTTGCCGAAGGCGCCGACGGTGGAGACGTAGACGACTTTGGCGACCTTTGCCTCAAGCGCCGCGCGCAGCACCCGCTCGGTTCCGCCGACGTTTGCCTCGCGCATCGCCGGCCGCTGGGAGGCAGGGATGCCGACCTCATACATCGCGGCGGCGTGGATCGCTGCGTCGCAGTCCTGCATCCCCTCGCGGATCGCCCCTGAGTCGCCGAGGTCCCCGGCGACCAGCTCACAGCCGAGCGCGGCGGTCGCCTGCCCCTTCTGCGGCGTGCGTACCAGGCAGGCGACCTCGTCGCCGCGCTCGCGCAGCTGGCGGACGATCTCGCCGCCGATGAAGCCCGTGCCGCCGGTCACGAAGACCCTCACGACTCCTAGCCTATCCCGGCGGGGGTCGCCGCCTACAATCGGGCCGGTGCAGCGCTCCAGAAACGGCCGCAACACGCAGACGCGCCACGGCGCCGGGGACGCGGGCGTTTCGAATCCGAGGGCGCGCCAGCGGGCGGTGGCGATCGGCATCGTCGACGGCCGCGAGCCCGGCGATCCCCTCGCCGAGCTGAAGGAGCTGCTGCGCACCGCCGGGGTGGCTACGGCGAGCGAGGCGGTGCAGCAGCGGGCTGCGCCCGACCCCGACCGCTACTTCGGTCGCGGCAAGCTCGCGGAGCTGCAGGAGCAGATCGTCGCTTGTGACGCCAACCTGGTCGCCTGCGACGACGAGCTGGCGCCGCGCCAGGAGCGCAACCTGGAGGCCGCGCTGGGGGTACCGGTGGTCGACCGCACCGCCGTCATCCTCGACATCTTCGCCGACCACGCTCACTCAGCCGAGGGAAAGCTCCAAGTCGAGCTGGCCCAGCTCGAGTACAACCTGGCGCGGATGCGGGGCTTGTGGACCCATCTGGAGCGGCTCGGGGGCGGGATCGGCACCAGGGGGCCGGGCGAGTCCCAGATCGAGACCGACCGCCGTCTCGCCCGCGACCGGATCGCCGCGCTGCGCCGTCGCCTGGCGCGGCTGGAGCGCAATCGCGGCGTGATGCGCGCCGGCCGCGAACGGTCCTCGATCCCGCAAATCGCCCTCGCCGGCTACACCAACGCCGGCAAGTCGACCCTGCTGAACGCGATCACCGGGGCCGAGGCCGGCGTCGGGGACAGGCTCTTCCAGACCCTCGACCCGACCACTCGCAGCTTCGCGCTGTCGGGGCGCCACTACCTGCTGAGCGACACGGTCGGCTTCATCGAGAAACTCCCCCACCAACTCGTCGAGGCGTTCAAGGCGACCCTGGAGGAGACCGCACTGGCCGACCTGATCGTGCACGTGGTCGACGCGACGGCGCCGCAGCGACGGCGGCTGGTCGAGATGAAAGCGGTCGACGACGTCTTGGAGGAGATCGGCGCCGGTGAGAAGCCGCGGCTGCTTGTCCTCAACAAGGCGGACCTGCTCGATGAGGGCGCCCGGCATGAGGTCGGCATCCAGCACCCCGACGCGGTGCTGGTCTCGGCCCTGACGGGGGAGGGCCTGGTTGCGCTGTGCGAGGCGATCGAGGTCGCCTTCGAGGAGGCGCTCGCCGAGGTCGAGCTGCTGGTGCCCTACGCGGAGGGCTCGCGACTGCATGAGCTTCACGAGGTGGCCGGTGAGCTGGAGCGAACTGAGCGAGAGGACGGCGTGCTTGTGCAGGCGAGGATGCCGATCGCCGAGCTGTACCGGTTTGACGATCTCAGGACTGGTGGAAATGGCGCGCCTGCCGTGTCTTTGAACGAGGGCGGCGCCCCGAGCGGGATCGACCCTGACCCCCCTGACCCGATACCACCTGCGCGA
The DNA here is from genome assembly GCA_963743285.1 of uncultured Solirubrobacterales bacterium. Classification (GTDB taxonomy): domain Bacteria; phylum Actinomycetota; class Thermoleophilia; order Solirubrobacterales; family 70-9; genus CAVUPF01. The sequence continues at coordinate 205,767 of CAVUPF010000004.1, read as the reverse complement.
GTGTCCGAATAGGCTGGCGCTGTGAAGCTGAAGGCGTCGTTGCTCGAGGAGGAGGCCGTGCTGCCGACCAGGGCGCACGCCGGGGACGCGGGGCTTGACCTGTACTCCTGCGAGACCGCGCACATCGGGCCTGGGGAGCGGTGGAGCATTGGAACCGGGATCGCGGTGGAGGTCCCGGAAGGGCATGCCGGGTTGGTGCTGCCACGGTCCGGTCTCGCCCGTGACCACGGGATCTCCCTGCCGAACAGCCCCGGGTTGATCGACGCCGGGTATCGGGGCGAAGTCCGGGTGCTATTGCTGAACACCGATCCTGCAGAGGCCTTCAAGGTCGAGACGGGTGATCGGATCGCGCAGCTCGTGATCGTGCCGATTGCACTTGCCGAACCGGTCGAGGCGGAGGCGCTCGGAGAGTCCGCGCGCGGCGACGGCGGCTTTGGCTCCAGCGGTCGCTGAGGCGCAGCTCAGCTCTCGGCCAGGCGACTCAGGATCGCGGTAGCCCGCTGCAATACGTCCTGGTCCTCGGGCGGGAGCTCCTCGATCACCGAAACGAGCCATCCGACCCGATCGCGACGATCGGCCTCCAACGCGGCGCGGCCCTCCGCGGTCATCTCGACCAGCGCCCGGCGGCGGTCGGCGGGGTCGGGGCTGCGGTAGACGAGACGGTCCGCTTCGAGCTCGCCGACGGTCTGGGCCATCGACTGGGGGCGTACCTTCTCGGCCACGGCGAGATCGCTGACGCTTTGTGGCCCGGCGCGGTCGAGGCGGCCGAGGACGGCGCCGTGCAAGAGTGGGAAGCGGTGCTCGGCGCGCAGGCGCCGCACCAACTGCCCCAGCACCACGCGCAGCTGGCTGGCGGTGTGCGCGGTGTCGGTATCGGTTGGCATCGTTGCGACTATAGCCCGAAAACCTACAGGCAGACTACACAGTTTGCCTGTGTATAGTGCTCGAATGCGGGATCGCTACAAGTGGATCGCACTTTCCAACACCACCCTGGCGGTGCTGCTGGCGACCCTCGACGCCTCGATCACGCTGATCGCGATGCCGGCCATCTTCCGCGGCATCCACCTCGACCCGCTAGTTCCCTCCAACAGCTTCTACCTGCTGTGGATGATCCTCGGCTACCTGGTCGTCTCCAGCGTCCTGATCGTCAGCCTCGGCCGCCTCGGCGACATGTTCGGCCGGGTCAAGATCTACAACCTCGGCTTCGTCATCTACACCGTCGCCTCTCTGTTGCTCGCGGTCGACTGGATGACCGGCCGTGCGGGTGCTACCTACCTGATCGTCTTTCGCATTGTCCAGGGGGTGGGTGGCGCTTGTCTGCTCGCCAACGCAGCAGCGATCATCACCGACGCCTTCCCCGCCGACCAGCGCGGCATGGCGTTGGGCATCAATAACATCGTCGGGGTCAGCGGCATGTTCGTCGGGCTGATCCTCGGTGGTCTGCTGGCGCCGATCGACTGGCGCCTGGTCTTCCTGATCTCGGTCCCGGTCGGCCTCTTCGGCACGGTCTGGGCCTATCTCAAACTCGAGGAGCGCAGCAAGCCGAGGCGTGCCTCGATCGATTGGTGGGGGAACATCACCTTCGCCCTCGGCCTGGTCTTGGTGATGGTCGCCGTCACCTACGGGATCCGTCCCTACGACGGCTCGCCGACCGGTTGGGGCAGCCCGCTGGTGATCGTCCTGCTGGCCGCCGCGGTCACCTCGCTGGTCGCCTTCGTGACGATCGAGCGCCGCGTCGCCGAGCCGATGTTCCGGCTGGCGCTGTTCCGCATCCGCGCTTTCACGTTCGGCACCGTCTCAACCTTCCTGGCGGCCGTCGCCCGCGGTGGCCTGATGTTCATGCTGATCATCTGGCTGCAGGGCATCTGGCTTCCCGAGCACGGTTACAGCTTCACCGAAACGCCGCTCTGGGCCGGTATCTACATGCTGCCGCTGACGGTTGGCATGCTGCTGGCGGGACCGACCTCCGGCTACCTCTCCGACCGCTTCGGGGCGCGCCCCTTCGCGACCGGCGGGATGATCGGGGCGGCGATCAGTTTCGGCTTGCTGATGCTGTTACCGACCGACTTTTCCTTTGGGGTGTTCGCCGCGATCCTGGTGTTGAACGGGGTCTCGATGGGGGCGTTCGCCGCGCCCAACCGCGCCGCGGTTATGAACAGCCTGCCGGCCGCGGATCGCGGCGCCGGCGGCGGCATGAACCAGACCTTCCAGAACTCGGCACAAGTCCTCTCGATCGGGATCTTCTTCACGCTGCTGATCGTTGGGCTCGCCTCAAGCCTGCCGGCGGCGATGAGCAGCGGCCTGCACGCCCACGGCATCCCGGCGGGCGTCGCCCACCGGGTCGGCCAGACGCCACCGATCTCGATCCTCTTCGCCGCCTTCCTCGGCTACAACCCGATCCAGCACCTGGTCGGCGCGCCGGCCCTGCAGGCGCTGCCGGCCCACGCCTACACGCTGCTGACCGGGTCCGCCTTCTTCCCCCACCTGATCTCCGCCCCGTTCCGGGACGGTCTGCACACGGCGTTCATCTTCGCGATCGTCGCCTGTCTCATCGCCGCCGCGGCGTCGTCGCTCCGCGGCGGTCGCTATCACTATGTCGAGGAGCCCGCCCCCGAGGCGGGTCCCAGCGGCCATATCCCCAAACTGGAGGAGCAGCATGCGCGTTGAGTGGCACGGTCAATCCGCCTTCGCCCTGACTGGGTCGGAGGCCAAGGTCTTCATCGATCCCTTCGCGGACATGTCGATGCTCGAGGGCCGCGGGATGCAGTTCGACTACCCGCCGATCGAGGTCAGCGATGTCGACCTCCTGCTGGTCACCCACGAGCATCTCGATCACAACGGGGTCGAGGCGATCGCCGGCGAGCCCAGCGTCCTGCGCTCGACCGCGGGCAAGCTCAGCTCGCCGATCGGCGAGGTGGTCGCGATCGCCTCTGAGCACGATGAAGCGGCGGGAACCGAACGCGGTCCCAACACGATCTTCGTCTTCGAACTCGACGGTCTCCGCGTCGCCCATTTCGGCGACTTCGGCCAGGCGGAGCTGCGGCCCGAGCAGGCTGCGGCAATCGGCGAGATCGACCTCCTCTTCATCCCGGTCGGAGGCGGGCCGACGCTCGGTGGGGTCGCCGCGGCCGAGTTCACGCTCTCGCTCGACCCGACCTGGGTGGTGCCGATGCACTACCGCACGCCCCGCATCAGCTTCCTTGAGACCGAGCAGGAGTTCACCGCGGCGATCGCGCGGGTGCAGCGGGTCGAGGGGCCAGCGTTTAACACCGCCGACCTCGACCGCGGCGATGCCCCGCTGGCCGTCCTCCCCGCCGCTCCCTGACGCCTACCTTCGACCGGTGGGCCTTCCAATCGCTGCGTGGAGGTAGCGAATCAGTCGCTGTGCCGGGGGCCGAGGCCGGCCGCTGCACGGGCGCTCTCGTGGGCGGCGGCCTCGAAGGCGTCATCCAGCGGCGCCAGGTCGGGGCGGGCGCCGTAGCGGCGCGCGAGCGCCAGCCCGAGCAGGTGGTCGGCTAGCCAGGCGTTCTTCGGCAGCAGCGGTCCGTGCAGGTAGGTGCCGATCAGGTTGGCCCGGCGGACCCCCTCGAAGCCATCGCGGCCGTTGTTGCCGTGACCCTCGACGACGCGGCCGAGCGGTTCGGCGCCGGCACCGAGGTAGGTGCGACCGCCATGGTTCTCGAAGCCGGCGAGCAGCCGCGGGCCGGCACCGAGGTCGGTCTCGATCGCGACGTTGCCGATCAGCCTTGGCCCAGGCTCTCGCACCGTCTCCAGGTCGGCGAGGCCGAGACCGGGCAGGCTCTCAGCCTCCAGCTGGTAGCTGTGGCCGAGTAGCTGGTAGCCGCCGCAGACCGCCAGCAGGGCGGCGCCGTCGTCGACCGCCGCGGCCAGCGCCTGGCGCTTGCTCTCGACCATGTCGGCGGCGACCATCTGCTGGTCGCGGTCTTGGCCGCCGCCGATGTAGAAGAGGTCGTGGGCAGCGGGGTCGATGCGCTCGCCGGGCCCCGCGGCCGCATAGGAGAAGCCGATCTCCCGCCACTCGCAGCGCCGCTGCAGGAAGACGATGTTGCCGCGGTCTGCGTAGATGTTCATCTGGTCGGGGTAGAGGGCAAGCAGGCGGAGCTCCATCAGGTCTGCCTCTCCAGCAGGACGACCGTGGACCCGACGTGGGCGTCGGTCGCGGGTATCCAGCGACGGCCGACCGGCGTCAGGCGCGCCGCGGCCGCCTCGCGCTCCAGCGTCTCGGCGGAGAGGCGCCGCAGCCGAGCCTTGTCGAGTTCCTCGCTCAGCTTCCCCTGCGGCGAGACGGTCTGTCGCAGGCGCCGGACGACGATCGAGTCGGCGTTCACCCTGGCGTCGATCGGCAGGCTCGAGTAGATCCACTCCTCGACCTCGCGGACATCGGGCAGGGGAGCGCCTCCTGCCTTAGGCAGCGGCAGCCGCTCGACGATCGCCAGCGCCGCTCTCCCTCCTTTGCTTAGGTGGGCAGCGACGCAGCGCAGGCAAGCCTTCCGCTCCTCCGCTCCCGCCAGCAGCTGCACGAGCTGCATCGGAGCGAGCACCAGATCGAATTTTCCGCCGAGCTCAAAGCCCGCCGCGTCACCGATCTGCGCTTCCACAGACAACCCTGCCGCCCGCTCCCTAAAAGCAGCCAGCAGGGCGGCGTCGCGATCTAACCCGGTAACCCGATAACCACACCTCCCCAGGTGCAACCCAACCCGCCCCGTCCCGCAGCCCAACTCCAAGATCGGCCCCCGCGCCTGGGCGGCAAACTGCTCCCAGAGCGCCAGGTCAGCCGAATAGCCACCGCACTCGATGTCGTGCCAGACGGCCGGGCCAGGCTTCCTTGAGTGGGAGGCGGGGGGGGAGGTTGGGTCGAGGACGACCTCGCCCGCCGCGCCGCCCGACCCGCCGCGCCTCCGTCCGCCGCCCATCATCGCCAGAACTCCTCGGCCAACCCGCGTCCCGCCAGCAGCTTTCGAAGCTCCAGGAGGGCCGTGTAGGTTGGCAGGGCGAAGAGCCGCCCCGAAGCGCCCGCCACGGCTCGGTCGAGCGACGCCTCGATCCCCGGCTCGACCTCGATCGAGTCCACCGGCCAGCCGGCATACTTCAGCCGCAGCGCCAGCTCAGGCGCCCGTGTGCCGGCGCTTACGACCCGCCGCACGGCGCCCTCCAAGAGCTCGAAGTCGGCGTCCCAGATCCAGGAGACGTCGCGTCCGTCGGCGATCCGGTCGTTGAGGGCGATCCAGAGGTCGAGGCCCTCCGCTCCGGCCTCGAGGCGCAGCGTGCGCAGCACCTCGTTGGTGCCGGCCGGGTTCTTGACCAGCAGGATCGAGACCGGCCTGCCGGAGACCTCAATCGTCTCGACCCGGCCAAACGCTGCCCGCACCCCAGCCAAGGCGGCGGCAATTTGCTCAGGGGCGATTTCTAGCTCGATTCCCGCCGTGACCGCCGCCAACGCGTTGTAGACGTTGTAGAGGCCGGGTAGGGGGAGGTCGAGGTGGAGCTCGCCGACCGGCGTGCGGACCGTGATCCTTGAGCCGTCCATGCCGCGCAGCTCGATCGCGGTTGCCGCCACGTCGGGGCGGGGACGGCTGGCGCCGCAGCTTGGACAGGAGTAGTGGCCGAGGTGGCCGACGAAGGCCCGCTCGTAGGCATAGGGGGATCCGCAGCGGCGGCAGTGCTTAGCGTCGAAGGCGTGCTGGAGCTCGTCGAGCGCTTGGCTTGGGTCGTCGATCCCAAAGTAGGCGACGCCCTCGCGTCGGCGCCCCTCGGGGTCGCGGCCGAGGTCGGCGATCAGCGGGTCATCGGCGTTGAGCGCGAAGCGGGTCGCGCCGGTTCGCTCGGCGACCACCCCCGCCCACTCGTCGGCCAGCGCCTCCATCTCCCCGTAGCGGTCGAGCTGGTCGCGGAAGAGGTTGCCAAGGACGATCAGTGAGGGTTTGAGCTGCGCCGCAACCCGCGGCAACCAGGCCTCGTCGACCTCGAACAGGCCCTCGTGGCCGTCCTGCTCGAGCAGCGCGGTGGCCACCCCCCAGGTCATGTTCGAGCCGGCCCGATTATGGACCGGCATGCGCCCTTCGGCGGCGAGCAGGGCGGCGATCATCCCGGCCGTCGTCGTCTTGCCGTTGGTTGCACTGACGATCGTCGTGCCCCGGTCCAGCCCGGCGCCGAGCCGGGCGATTGCCTCGGGGGCAAAACGAAGCAGCGCGCGGCCGGGGAGGGTCGTGCCCCCGCCGCGCCCGCTGGTGCGGCTGACGGCGCCGAGTGCGCGCGCCACGGCCAGCTTGGCTCCGAACAGCGCCCCGTTACTCACCCGGCGGGACCAGCACGCTGAGCGCGCGCGGCAGCAGGCGCAGCGAGACGGGTAGATCGGTCAGGTGCTCGCCGTCGGCGTAGACGGCCAGAGGCCGACTGGCGCTCAGCTCCAGGCGCGCGGCGCGGAAGACGTGTACCTCGTCCTCCGCGAGATGGGTGCCCTTGAACACCTTGGGCAGGTTACCCAGGAACTTCAGCTTCCCGACTTCGCCGATCGTGACGACGTCGAACTCACCGTCTGCGAGGTCGGCGTCGGGGGCGATGAACATCCCACCGCCGTAGGCCCTGCTGTTGGCCGCCGAGACCGAGTACCCGGCGAAGCGGATCCGCTCCTCCTCGACTCCGACCGTGAAGCGAACCGGCTTCCACCGCGCCAGGGCGCGCAGCGCAGCCCAGGCGTAGACCAGGTTGCCGTGCAGCAGCCTCGACTCGTTGGCGATCCGGTTGGCCTCCGACTCAAACCCGGCGCTGGCGATGCCGAGGAAGCGGCGCCCGTTGGCCTCGCCGACGTCGATCTCACGGGAATACCCGGCGGCGAGAACCTCAACCGCCCCTTGCGGCTCGTCGGGGATGCCGAGCACCCGGGCGAGGTCGTTGCCGCGACCAGCGGGGACGATCCCGAGCGGCGTCTGCGCCCCCGCCATCGCCCCGCCGATTGCCCCGATCAGGCCGTCGCCGCTCATCACCACCGGCACCTCGCCGGCCTCCACCGCGAGCAGTGCCTGCTCGACCCCGTGCTCGAGGTCGCGGGTGCGCTGCACCCTGAATTCGATCCGCCGCGCGTCCAGCGCCGCCTCCACCCGCGGCAGAAGCCCCAATGCCCTGCCCCCGGCTGAGGCAGGGTTGACCAGCAGCGCTAGCGGCATGCCCTCGATTCCCATCGGCCCGCCAGCCTAAATGGAGAGATGGGCTCAGCCGCCGTCGCCGAAGCGGCCGACGAAGAAGTTGCCATCGCCCGCCTCGGCGGCCTCGACCTGCTTGATCCCGTGGCGGGCGAGCCGCCGCCCCAGCCGCCGCGGCGTATCGCTGAATGGCCCCCGCGCTCGCCTCGACCTGGCCAGGATGAGGTATCCGCCCGGGCGAAGCACCCTTGCGATCTCGCCAGTCGAGGGCCGTGCGTCGAGCTGGGCGATCAGGTCGAAGAAGTTGTCGGGATAGGGGAGGGCCGCGGCCCTGCCAAGCTTGAAGGCGACTCGCCCCTCAGGGTCGAGCCCGACCCGTGCGGTGGCCTTTCGGACCATCGCCTCCGAGGCGTCGACGCCGCGCACTCGAGCCGTGGGGAACTCCCGGGCGATGAACAGCACCGCCTCCCCGTCTCCGCAGTCGATCACCAGGACGCGCTCAGGAGCGGGGTAGACGTGCAGCGTGGCGGCGGCCAGCGGCGTCAGGGGCGGCGAGGACAAGGCCCGATGATCGCAACTGGCCGATTCGCGGAGATCATCTACTAGTCTTCCCCGCCGATGGAGGAGCAGTCCCCCGACCGCCGTTTGATCATCCTCGCCGTTTTCGCGGTGGTCGCGGTGGGCGTGGTCGCGGCGATCCTGATCAGCCGCAGCGGCAGCAGCGCCGGCTCGAGCACAACGACGGCCAGCGCCAGCGGCTGCAAGCAGGTGGCAGCGCCGAGCCCGAAGCACCTCAGCCTCAAGGCGCCCAAGCAGACGGTGAAGCCCGGCGAAAAGCTGACCGCAGTGGTGAGGACGAGCTGCGGCAGCTTCGACATCGCGCTCGACACCAAGCAGGCGCCGAAGACAACCAACTCCTTCGCCTACCTGGCGCGCCGCGGTTTCTACAACGACCTCACCTTCCACCGCATCGTGCCGGGCTTCGTGATCCAGGGTGGCGACCCGCTCGGCAACGGCTCCGGCGGTCCCGGCTACACCGTCGTTGAGAAGCCGCCCGCCCACCTCTCCTACACCCGGGGGACGGTGGCGATGGCGAAGAGCTCTTCCCAGCCGTCGGGGAGCTCCGGGAGCCAGTTCTTCGTCGTGACCGGGGCGGATACCGGGCTGCCGGCGGAATACGCGCTGGTCGGCAAGGTCAGCGCGGGGGCCGCCGTGGTCGCCCGGATCGGGAAGCTCGGCACCGCGGCGGAAAAACCGAAGCAGACGATCCTGATCGAAAAGATGACGATCGCGAAGGGCTAGGCTGGCTGTATGGCCAAAGTCAACGTAGGTGACCCGGCGCCCGAGTTCGAGCTGTCCGGCACCGGGGGCAAGACCTACCGGCTCTCAGACTACCGCGGCCGCAAGGTGATCATCGCCTTTTACCCGGGCGACTTCACCGCGGTTTGCACCAAGCAGTTCTGCTCCTACCGCGACGAGGGCGAGCGACTCGACAAGCTCGGTGCCGAGGTGCTCGGCATCTCGCCGCAATCGGTCGACTCGCACGAGCGCTTCACCGAGGAGAAGCGCCTCAACGTGCCGCTGCTCGCCGACGAGGACAAGGAGGTGGCCCGTGCCTACGGCGTCCTCGCCGGCCCGATCGTGCGGCGCGCGATCTTCGTCGTCGACGAGCAGGGGGTCATCCGCCACCGCAAGGTGACGCTGGTCGGCCTTAGCTTCGAGACGGTCGACGACCTCGAGGGCGCTCTTGCCTCTGTGAGCTGATGCCACCGGCGGGCGAGCCGGTTCCCTTCACGGTCGACGGGTGCCCCGCGATCCAGGGCGAGAGCGCGGGGGAGGGGCCCGCGGTGGTGCTCTGCCACGGGATCACCGCGACCCGTCGCTACGTGGTCCACGGCTCGCGGGTGCTGGAGCGCTCCGGTCACAAGGTCGTCTCCTACGATGCGCGCGGTCACGGTGAGTCCGATCCTGCCCCAGATGGCCAGGGTTATGGATACCCGGAGATGGTCGGCGACCTGGAGGAAGTCGTGGCTTCGACGGTGGGGGAGGCGCCGTTCGTGCTTGCCGGGCACTCGATGGGGTGTCACACCGCTGTCGCCTATGCGCTGCGCCATCCTGAGCGAGTCGCCGGGCTGGTTGCAATCGGCCCGGTGTACGGCGGTACGATCTCCAGCGAGGCGCTCGCCTACTGGGATGGCCTCGCCAAGGCGCTGGAGGAGGGAGGGGTCGACGGCTTCCTCGACTACATCGCCCACAGGCAGGGAATCGACCCCGCATGGCACGACACCGTGCTGCGCTTTACCCGTGCCCGGATGCTGCTCCACCGCCACCCGGAGGCATTGGTCGAGGCCCTGCACCAAGTTCCGCGCTCGCGACCCTTTGAGTCGATGTCATCGCTGGAGGAGATCGGTGTGTCGGCTTTGGTCGTGGCCAGCCGTGACGATGCCGACCCCGGCCACCCCCATGAGGTGGCGGCGGCCTACGCCGAGCGCCTGCCGCACTCAAGACTGATCGAGGAGGGGGAGGGGGAGTCGCCACTCGCCTGGCAGGGGGGCAGGCTCTCGCGGGAGATCGCCGCCTTCTGCGCAAAACCGGAGGTCGCGGAGAGGTTCAACTAGCGTTCATGGGCAGGCGGCGATGAGCACACGGATGACAATGAAGACGCGCCAAGCAGGCGGCGGCCGGGAGCCCGGCTGCTGGGAGGGTCCGGTCCGCCCTCGCCGGCGGAGCGATCAGCGCTGGGGGAGGCACCCCGCTGCTCCTCTCACACCGGCGGCGCGGCGGCCGCGGCGGCATCTGAGCTGGCCCTGGGCCAGTCGAGAAGACCAGGCAGCGCAACGAGTCATCGCCCCGTCGCGTACCTTTCCATTCCGATGAAGCGTCCTGCTGAGTTCACGCTGCGCCGCGCGATTGCCGCGATTGCCGCGATCGGGATCGGCGTGGCCATCTATATCGCAATCGCCGACTCGAGCGGCGGGGCGCCGGTCTGCCTGGCCGGGGGAGATGGATGCCAGACCGTCGCCAGTAGCTCCTACTCACACCTGGACGGGATCAACGTTGCCGTGTTCGGGATCGTCGGGTATCTGCTGATCTTAGGGTCGGCCTTTATACGGGGAGACCCCGGGCGCTTCGCCGGCTTCGCCCTCTCGCTGGTCGGTTTCGGCTTCAGCGTCTACCTCACATACCTGGAGCTCTTCAGGATCCACGCGATCTGTCAGTGGTGCGTGGGGAGTGCCGTGCTGATGACGGTGCTCTTCGCTTTGAACGCAACCCGCGTCATCGCCTACGGTGGGATCGAGGACGATTCCCAAGCCCGCGGCGGACGCGCCCCAACCTCAACCCAACCGGAGGATGCATGACCAACAAACGGGAGCAGGAGAGAGAGCGACTTCGCGCCCACCGGCTCGAACGCGAGGCGACCGAGTCCGAGGCCCAAGCACGCCGCAAGCGTCTTGTCCAATTCGGCAGCGCCGCGGTGTTCATGGCGATCGTCGTCGTCGCGGTGCTGATCGTGGTCAGTGAGAACCAGAACAGCGGCGGCAGCTCGAACCTGGTCGACATCGGCTTGGTGGACAAGTTGGTGGGCGGCATCCCGCAGGAAGGCACCATGCTCGGACAGCCGAAGGCCAAGGTAACTGTGTATGAGTACGGTGACCTTCAGTGCCCGGTCTGCAAAGCCTATTCCGAACAGATCCTGCCGAAGGTGATCGAAGGCCCGATTCGTGGCGGTAAGGCCAAGATCGAATTCCGCAACTTCACGATCATCGGTCCGCAGTCAAAGCCGGCGGGAGCGGCGGCGCTCGCCGCGGGCAAGCAAGGACGCGGTTGGAACTACATCGACATCTTCTACCGTAACCAGGGCGAGGAGGACTCCGGCTATGCGACCGAATCGTTCCTGACGACGATCGCCAAGGGTGCTGGGGTCAAGAACCTCGCCAAGTGGAACACCGATCGAAAAAGCAAGGCCCTAATGGACAAAGTCACAAGCACGACTACCGAGGCGGAAAACCTCGGCTTCACCGGCACGCCGTCCTTCGCGGTCAAGGGACCGAACAGCAACGGCCTCGATACGATCGGAACGCCGGGCTCGACCGAAGCGATCGAAGAAGCCATCAAGAAGGCCAGCTGAGCCTCACCGACCACCGCCTCGTCAGGAGACGGACCGCGACGCTCCTGCAGGATCAATCCTGCAGGAGCGTCGGGGGGTCGCAGTGCCGGCCCGGGAGTTGGCACTTGTCTTAGCGCCCGACCAGTTGCCAATAACTTGGCATGGTCGCGAGCTGATGCACAATGGTGAGGCCCAAGCGGCCAAAGTCTCGCCGCAGCCCTGGCGTGACGGAGCGGCTCAGTAGCCTGCGGCTGGTGCGCGGCGGATCGTCGATTCCCTCGGCTGCTCGGGGTGCTCCGGAGCTGACTGAGGTGCTAAGGGAGTGGGGACGGATCGGGGCGATTGGCTTCGGCGGTCCCCCCGCGCACGTTGCCCTCTTCCGCGACCTTTGCGTGACGCGGCGGGGCTGGCTGAGCGCTGAGCAGTTCGAGGATGCGATCGCCGCGACCAATCTGCTCCCCGGGCCCGGCTCGACCCAGATGGCGATCTTCTGTGCCTGGCGCCTGCGAGGAGTTCGCGGCGCCCTGCTCGGCGGTGCCGCCTTCATCCTCCCGGGTCTCGCTGTGATCATCCCGCTGGCGGCCCTCTTCCTCGCGGGGACGCCACCACTGTGGGTGCGCGGGGCGGGGGCGGGGGCGGGGGCTGCGGTGGCGGCGGTCGCGGTCAGGGCCGGTCTTGGTCTGGTTCCGTCAAGCTGGGCACGCGCCCGCGATGCCCGTCCGCTGCGCTGGGTCACCTACGGAGTCCTTGGGCTACTCGCAGCGGCGCTGCTCGGCCCATGGCTCGTGCTGGTGCTGCTTGGCTGCGGGGCGTTCGAGCTGTCACGGCGTCGCCCGAGCGGGTCTATGTCAACTCACGGCTTCTTGGTGGCCCCGGTCACAGCCGCCATCGCCAGCGGGGGCGCCGGCGCGCTGGCCTGGGTTGCCTTCAAGGTCGGCGCGCTTTCCTACGGCGGCGGCTTTGTGATCGTGCCGCTGATGCAGGCCGACGCAGTCAGTCATTACCACTGGATGACCTCTGGCCAGTTCCTCAATGCGGTCGCGCTCGGACAGGTGACGCCGGGGCCGGTGACGCACACGGTCGCCGTGGTCGGCTATGCCGCAGCGGGGATCTGGGGAGCGCTGCTCGCCTCGCTGGTCGCCTTCGCGCCGTCGTTCTCATTCGTCCTGCTAGGTGCCGAGCGCTTTGACCGCCTGCGAGCCGACGAGAGGGCGCGCGCCTTCCTCGACGGGTCGGGTCCGGCGGCGATCGGCGCGATCCTCGGCTCGGCGATACCGCTGTCGCTGGCGCTCTCGGACGCCTGGCAGCTGATCGTCCTGGCAGCCGCGGCGATCGCCCTGCTCGCGCTGCGCCGCGGCGTCGTCGCCACTCTGCTGGCTGCCGGCGTAATCGGTGTGATCCTGGCAATTCAGGGGGCGCCGCTGCCCGCCTGAGAACGGGGTTTTGGCGGAATTCTTCTTTGAGTTCACATAACCACCATTATCGTGCGTTGGATCCGGATTTGAGCAAGCCAGCCTCGCCCCACGCTCTCGCCAGGAATGGCGATCCCCGATCGGAAGGCCCCGATATCGGAGGGCGATGTGAAGCCGCAGCGCTCGCGCCCGGCTACGGAATCGAAGTTTGGCGGCCCAAGGCAACCCGCCTCGCCGCGATCCCAATTGCCGGTTTTGCCCTTCGCTGCCGGGACTCAGCTCGCCAGGACAGCGCGTCCTCGCATCAGCGGCTTGACGATCGGCAGCGCCTTTGGCAGGCCACCATGCTCGACTCGCTCCAGACTCAGGGGCGAGGCCTCGAGTGCGGCGACGGTGTCGCGGTTGCAATGACAGCCGTCTCCCAGGAATCGCCACGGCTTCTCGAAGCGATCCTGCCAGCGCGCCAGGGCGGGGTCCGCTGAGCGGACGTGCTCGATGAACAGCATCTGTCCACCTGAGCGGAGCACCCTGGCGGTCTCGGCTAGCGCCGCGGCAGGGTCGGGAACCGTGCAGAGCACCAAGGTAAAGACGGCGGTGTCGAAGCTGGAGTCCTGAAACGGCAGCCGTTCGGCTGGCGCCTGCACCAGCTCGGTCCCCCGTCGGGCCTCGCTCAGCTTCGGCCGGAGCCTGCGAACCATGTGCGGATCGGGCTCGACCAGGGTCAGTTCTGCGATCGTCTCCGGGTAGAGGTCGAGGTTGGCGCCGGTGCCGGCGCCCAACTCGATCGTCCGCCCCTGCGCCTCGCTCAGCAGGTCGCGGCGCATCCGTCGCAGTCCCGCCGCTTCGGTCGCCTCGAGGCCGCGCTCATAGATCGCGGCGAAGGCGCGTCCCCAGGTGGCGTCGTAGATCCTCCCCATGCGCAGCAGAACGTAGCGCCTCCCATCGCCGAACCGGGCGTGGGCCGCGCCGGAGTACGCTCAAGTCGTGGTTGAGGCTCCAGGTCCCACCGAGACGTCCGCTCGTCGCGACGCGCCCGTCGTCGGCCTCTTGGTCTCGATCGCCTGCGTCGCCCTCTGCACCGCACTGATCTATCCCCTGCGCCAGATCACCCCCGCGGTCTCCGACGGCGTCGTCTACATGCTCGGGGTGCTGGTCGTCTCCACCTACTACGGCCTCTGGCTCGGACTTTTTACCTCCGTCGCCAGCACTGCTGCCTTCAACTTCTTCCACATCCCCCCGACCGGCACATTCGACATTGCCAGCGGTGAGAACTGGGTCGCCCTTGCCGTCTTCTTCACGGTCGCGGCGATCGCCAGCTCCCTCGCCGAGCAGTCGCGGGCGCGGGCAGCGGAGGCTGAGCGGCGGCGGCGCGAGGCGAACCTGGCCGTGCAGGCGGCCTTCGCGCTGCTGCTCGACCGCGAGCGGCTGCAGGCGGCGACGATCGAGACCGAGGCTCTGCGGCGCAGCGACGAGGTGAAGACCGCGCTGCTGCGTGCGGTCTCCCACGACCTGCGCTCACCGCTTACCGCGATCATCGCTGCCGGTGAGGCGCTGACCTCCCCTGGGATCGAGCCGAACGAGCGCCGGATCCTCGCCAAAGCGGTGATCGACGAGGCCACCAGGCTCTCCGGTCTGGTCGACAAGCTGCTTGACCTCTCGCGGCTGGAGGCGGGGCAGTCGCATCCGCGTCTCGACTGGTGCTCGATCGAGGAGGTGGTCGCCGCTGCGGTCGAGGATCTGGGCGAACGCGGCGAACTGGTCCGCGTCTCGCTAGACCGCGAGCTTCCCTTCGTCCGTGCCGACGCGGCCCAGCTTGAGCGGGCGCTTGTCAACCTGCTGGAGAACGCGATCCGATTCTCCGGCGGCGAGCAGTCTCTGATCCGGGCTCGGGCGCTCGGCGATCGGGTGGTGATCCGGGTGGTTGACCGCGGTCCGGGGATCCCGCCCGGCGACCTCGATCATGTCTTTGAACCCTTCTACCAGCGGCCGGATGACCGTCCCCACGAGGGCTCCGGGCTGGGATTGGCGATCGTCCGTGGCTTGGTCGAGGTCAACGGTGGCCGGGTCTGGGCGGAGTCCGTGCCCGACCAAGGCACCACCTTTGTGATCGAGCTGCCGTTTGAGCCCGATCCCGAGCGCCCCGTGCCGGTGCCCCAGGAGATCGGTTGAGCGCCGCGCGCGGTGGCTCAGTCCTCGTCTGCGACGACGAGCCCCAGATCCTCCGCGCCCTGAAGGTGGTCCTGCGCGAGGCGGGCTTTGAGGCGATCGGCACGGAAACCGCGCGCGAGGCGCTCGATGCCGCCGCCCTGCGCAGCCCCGATGCGGCGATCGTCGACCTCGTCCTTCCCGATGGTGACGGGATCGAGGTCTGCGCACAGCTCCGCTCTTGGAGTGAGATGCCGATCCTCGTACTCTCGGCAGTCGGTGAGGAGGAGCAGAAGGTCCGCGCCTTGGAGGCGGGCGCCGACGATTACGTGACCAAGCCGTTCGGCTCGCGGGAGTTGGTGGCGCGGCTGCGCGCCGCGATGCGCCGCGCAGCCGGCGGTGAGGAGGAGCCGACGGTCGAGGTCGGCGGCCTGCTGGTCGACCTCGCCGCGCGCTCGGTCTGGCGTGACGGCGAGGAGGTCCACCTCACCCCTACCGAGTTCGGCCTGCTGCGCACCCTGATCCGCAACCGCGGCAGACTGATGACCCACCGGGCGCTCCTCACCGAGGTCTGGGGGTCCGCCTACGGCGAGGACACCGCGACCCTGCGCACCCATGTCGCCAACCTGCGCCGCAAGATCGAACCAGCCGACGGCGAGCGCCTGATCCGCACCGACCCCGGCATCGGCTATAGATTCGCCGCCTAGTTGCCGCATGGCGCAGTTGAAGACAAGGGGGCTGCGCAAAACCGTCGGTGTGCCGGGCCTTTTCGCGACGGCCTACGGAAACGTCGGTTCCTCTATCTACTACGCCCTCGGCCTGGTCGCTGCTCACGCCCTCGGCCTCACGCCGGTGGTCTTCATGTTTGCCGGCGGGCTCTTCGCCCTCACGGCAAAGACCTACGCTGAGGGGGCGGCGATGTTCCCCGAGGCGGGCGGCTCATCGTCCTTCGCCCGCCACGCCTTCAACGAGGTCGTCTCGTTCATCGCCGGCTGGGGCCTCTCACTCGACTACATCCTGACGATCGCAATCAGCGCCTTCTTCGTCCCCCACTACCTCGGCGCCTTCTTCCCGGCCTTAACCCACGCGCCTGGCGACATCATCGGCGGCATCGCCGTGGTCGTCTTCCTCGCCCTGGTAAATATCCGCGGCCTCGGCGAGTCGGCGAAGCTGAACATCGCGCTCGCCGTTCTCGACTTAATCACCCAGATGGTCCTGATCGGTCTCGGCACGGTGCTCGTCCTGCATCCGAGCGTGCTGATCGACCAGGTCCATCTGGGCGTCGCCCCGAGCCTCTCCCAGTTGATCTTCGCGGTCTCGATCTCGATGCTTGCCTACACCGGGATCGAGACGGTGTCCAACATGGCAGAGGAGGCAACCGACCCGGGCGAGCAGGTGCCGAAAGCGGTCAACACCGTCCTGATCGCGGTGCTGGCCATCTACGCGGGGATCTCGATCGTCGCCCTCTCGGCACTGCCCGTCACCGAGAACGCGGCAGGTCACTACACGACGGCGCTGGGGACGACCTACAGCAACGACCCGGTGCTGGGGATCGTCTCCGCCCTCAACCTGCACGGCGCCCTGGCGACCGGAGCGCAGTACTACGTGGGAGCACTTGCAGCGACAATTCTGCTGATCGCGACCAACGCCGGGATGATCGGGATCTCGCGCCTCTCCTGGTCGTTGGCAGAGCACCGCCAGCTGCCCGGTCTATTCGCCCGGCTGCACCCCCGCTTCCACACGCCGTGGTTCACGATCCTCTTCTTCGGGGCGATCGCCGTGATCCTGATCCTGCCCGGCAGCACCACCTTCCTCGGCAACCTCTACAGCTTCGGTGCGATGCTCTCCTTCACCATCGCACACCTCTCAATCATCGCGTTGAGGGTGAAGCAGCCGGATCTCTATCGCCCCTACCGAGCGCCCTGGAACATCCGCTGGCGGGGCGCGGAAGTCCCACTGACGGCGGTGCTGGGCGCGATCGGGACCGGCGCCGCGTTCGTCTCCGTCGTCGTCCTGCACACCGAGGCGCGGATCATCGGCACCGCCTGGATCGTGCTCGGCCTGGTCGGCTACCTGCTGTACCGGCGCCACCTCGGGATAGATCCTCGCTCCTTGCAGAGGATGCGTCGGGAGGAGCGCCCGCTGGGCTTCCTTGACGTCTCCTATCGCTCCGCACTGGTGCCGATCTTCGGCACCGATATCGACGCCGACGCGATGCGCCGGGCCGCTGCGGTGGTCGACCCCGACGCCTTCGTCGAGGCGCTCTACGTGCTCGAGGTCCCGACCGAGCACGAGTTGCCGGAGGGCTTTGAGGAGCAGGAGTACGAGGCCCGCTGCGCACTCGACATCGCCCGCCTGCAGGCGCGGGCGCGGGGGTTGAAGGTCCGGGTCAAGCTGATCCGCACCCGCAACCCGGGGCGGGCGATCGTCGAGGAGGCGAGGGAACGTGGCTCAGACCTGATCTACATCAGCACCGAGCACGCGCCCAGCAACGAGCGGCTGCTCGGGCCGACGACCCGCTACATCCTCGCCCACCGACCATGCCGGGTGATCGTCGAAGGTGGCGATGACGCCCCGCTCGGCGGGGTGCGACCCAGTCGCGCGGCGATCGCGGTCCAGCCCGCCTGAGGCCGGAGCGCCGTCTCAGGCGGCGTCGCGTTGCGCGGCCGCCACGGCCTCTGAGCCGAGGCCGGGCTCGCTGAGGGCGGCGCGCTCCTCGTAGGCGCGGCGGGCGCCGTGGTCGACCTCGGTCATTAGCTTGTCGATCTTCATCAGCCGGCCCAGCGACTCCCGCGCGCCGCGTGGGATCAGCGTCATGGCCTTGTACATGACCCCGTTGACTCGCGGCACGAAGACCTCAAAGCGCGGCACTTCGAGTGCGTCGACGATCGCAGCGGCGACGTCCTCGGCCTCGACCGGCCTAACCCAGCGTTGGCTGACCCCGCTGGTCAGCTCGGTGTTGACGACGGTCGGCATCACGCAGGCGACCTCGACCCCACTGCCGTGAAGCTCGGCGCGCACCGCCTCGCTGAGGCCGACCACGGCATGCTTGGTCGCCGAGTAGGTGGCGATCCCGGGAGTCCCGAGTTTACCGGCCTGGGAGGCGATGTTGACGATGTGACCGCCGTGGCGCGGGCTCATCCGCTCGATCGCCAGCTGGGTGCCGGTGATGACGCCGTGCAGGTTGATGTCCACCTGGCGTCGCACCGAATCCTCGCCCTCCTCGGCGAACGGCGTCACCGGCATGATCCCGGCGTTGTTAACGACGACGTCGATTTGGCCGAGTTGACGCTCGGCCTCGTCGAGGAAGCTCGCAAAGGAGGCGCGGTCGGTGACGTCAAGCGCCAAGGCGATCGTGCCGCCGCCCAGCGCCGCCGCAGTCTGCTCGGCCAGCCCCAGATCGAGATCTCCGATCGCCACCCGGCAGCCCTTGCGGACCAGCGCCGCGGCAGTCGCCTTGCCGATTCCCCGGGCGCCACCGGTGATCGCCACGACCTTCGCGTTCAGTGAGCGTCGCTGCTTCGCCATCGTGCCCTCCTCCTCGGCTGCGGCGACTTAGGCCGCCGGCTTGTAGACGGTGACCACGGCGGCGCCGCCGAGGCCGATGTTGTGTTGCAACGCCACCTTTGCCCCCTCGACCTGTCGCTTCTCCGCTTGGCCGCGCAGCTGCCAGGTCAGCTCCGAGCACTGCGCCAGTCCGGTCGCGCCTAGTGGGTGCCCCTTCGAGATCAACCCCCCGGAGGGATTGACTACGACCTTGCCGCCGTAGGTGGTCGCTTCCTCATCGACAAGCCTGTGGCCCTCGCCCTCCGCGGCGAAGCCGAGCGCTTCGTAGGTGATCAACTCGTTGGCGCTGAAGCAGTCATGCAACTCGCAGACGTCAATCTCCTCGGGGCTGACCTGCGCCTCCTCATAGGCGCCCTGAGCCGCCAGCTTCGACATCTCAGATCCGACGATCTTCATACAGTCGGTGTCCGCCGCGAAGGTCGAAGCGAGATCCGTGACCATCGACTGGCCGACGATCTCGATCGCCTGGTCCCAGAGCCCGTGTTCGTCGACGTAGCGCTCCGAGGCGACGATCGCGCAGGCAGAGCCGTCGGAGGTGGGCGAGCACTGGAGCTTAGTCAGCGGATCGTGGATCATCTTCGCCTCCTTGATGTCCTGGAGTGAGTACTCGTCTTGGAACTGGGCGAAGGGGTTGTTGACCGAGTGCTTATGGTTCTTCCAGCCGATCCAGGCAAAGTGGTCGGGGTTCGAGCCATAGCGGTCCATGTGGTCGCGGCCGGCGTTGCCGAACATCTGCGGCGCAGGCGGTGAGGCCTCCGGCTCGCGGATTTCGAACATGCGGGCCGCGTGCCGATCGAGGGCGTTGGTGCGGTCGGTGTACTTGACGCCGAGCGAGCCCGGCTCCATCTTCTCAAAGCCAACCGCCAGTGCGCAGTCGACCGTTCCGCCCTTGACGGCCTGCCGGGCCAGGAACAGCGCCGAGGAGCCGGTCGAGCAGTTGTTGTTGACGTTGACGACGGGGATCCCGGTGAGGCCCAGCTGGTAGAGCGCCCGCTGGCCGTAGGTCGAGTCGCCGTAGCAGTAGCCGGCGTAGGCTTGCTCGACATCCTCATAGGGGATGTCGGCATCGGCGAGCGCCTTTGCGCCAGCCTCCTTGGCCCAGTCCGGGTAGTCGCCCTCCTTGGTGCCGGGCTTCTCGAACTTGGTCATCCCGACCCCGATCACGAACGTGCGGTTGCTCAAATCTGGCTCCTGTGGTCTCCGCCGGGTGGGCGGGCAGTTTGGCTGGCTAGCCAGGAATCTACCGGGCCGCGGCCTCCGGCGGGGCCACCGGGACGGCTTTCCCCTTCTCCGGGTTGGGCCAGAGCAGGAAGGCCGCCCGGCTATCCCGATGCCGATCGCGAGCATCGGCGAGGCCCGAAGTCGCCGCGTCAGGCCGGCGGCGTTGAAGAGCGGCTGGGATGTCCCCTCAGCCGACGTGGCCGCCGGGCATCCGGTCGTCGTGGCCGCCGCAGTCCTCCGGCTGCCAGCCGGGTACGGTGTTGCCCTGCGGCGGGATCGGGTGCTCCTTGAGGATACGGGCGAGATGGACGACGTTGTGGGCCATCCACGAGGCGGTCTTCTGGGTGTAGGGGTGGTCCTTGCCGCCGGCCTCGATGAACGAGGGCCCCGGCCCAGCGTCGCCGACCCAGTAGGTGTCGGCGTTGGGCGGGATCGCGCAGCCCAGGTGGGTGAGATTGAAGAGGGTCGTCTCGGCGCAGGCGTGGGCGCCGTCCTCGTTGCCGGTGACTACGACGCCGCCGACCGTGTTGTAGAGCGGATACTGGCCAACCTCGTTGGTTGTGTTGTAGGTGCCGTCGAGGCGCTCGATCACCATCTGGCAGACGCTGTTGCGGACGCCGAACCAGATCGACATCCCCATGATCAGGATGTCGGCGGTGAGCACCTTCTCAAGGATCAGTGGCCACTCGTCTCCGTCCCCCAGGTCGGAGACGACCCCAAAGGGAATTTCATAGTCGACCGGACGCAGCGTTTCGTGCTTGACGCCGAGGCCGTCGAAGTGAGCGGTGACGATGTCGATCAGGCCCTGGGTATTGGAGGGCTCCGGCGACTTCTTCAGGGTGCAGTTGAGGATCAGCGCGTTCAGTTCCATCCGCGGCAGTCTCTTCCGCCCTGCCGCCCATTGCAAGGCGGGCGTTCGGTGGCGTCGGGATCGCGGCCCGATCGGGGTACCCTGAGGTGGCTTTGATGGCAGTGATCAGCACCGACCCGGCGGCAGGCGTTGGCATCTTTGCCGCGCTCGCCGCTGGCGTCGTCTCCTTCCTCTCCCCTTGTGTGCTGCCGCTGGTGCCGGGATACCTCTCGGCAGTGAGCGGCGTCTCCGCCGCGGAGCTCGACAGTGCCGGCTGGCGCCGCGTCCTTGGCCCAAGCCTCCTCTTCGTCGCCAGCTTCTCGGTGATCTTCATCCTGCTCGGCCTAACCGCGACTGGCCTTGGCGCGACCCTCCAGAGCCACAAGCAGCTCCTGATCAAGATATCCGGGGCGCTGATCGTCGCCATGGGCGTCCTCTTCGTCGCCTCGCTGTTCGTCGCCAGGCTAAATCGCGAGTGGCACGTCGACGCACTGCTGGCCCGGGCCGGCAGAGGCGGGCCGATCGTCGCCGGCGCCGCCTTCGCGATCGCCTGGACTCCCTGCATCGGCCCCACCCTCGGCGCCATCCTCACGGCGGCCTCGCTGTCCGGTTCTGCCGGCCGCGGCGCCTTTTTGCTCGCCGTTTACTCCGCCGGCTTGGCCATCCCCTTCCTCTTGACCGCGATCGCCTTCTCGCGCATGACCACCGCCTTCACGGTGATCAAGCGCCACTACCAGGCGATAGTCGCCACCGGCGGCCTGATCCTCATAGCGATGGGCATCCTGATCTGGACCGGGCAGCTCTTCCAGCTCAACATCGAAGCTCAGAACTGGCTGTCTGGGCTAGGACTGAACTTCTGGAATCAGGTCTGAAGCTTCGATCGGCGCGGTGGTTTCCAACTCCCGGCCGACGGCCTCGACCTCCTCGAGCCCGCCGGCGTCAGTGTCCCGCGAGCAGACGATCCGGAATCGCCCGGTCCCGATCTCCCCATCCGGAACTACCGGTAGCCCCCGAATCTCCTCCCATCCCAACCGCTCGACCTCGAACGGGTTCATCCGCACCTCGGCAGCCGGAAAGGGGCAGTTCGCATTGTGCCGGTCGATCGCCTTGGAGATCACCTCAAGATTCATTGCCTTGGCCGATGCCACGTTGAAAGTCTAGGACGGACCTCCGGCAGCCGTGCCCTATGAACCCTTGAAGCAAGGCCAACATGAGGCGTTCCAACCCCATCATTCGGAATACTTGCCGCCGTGAACGGCATCGAGGAGTGGTGGTCCGCAGGCGAATCGGTTGTGGTGCGCCTCGGCGGCACCGATCGCAGCATCTTCGTGCGGCGAGTGGGCTCAGGGCCGGCGATCACGATGCTGCACGGCTTTCCGAGCTCCTCCTACGATTGGGCGCGGGTCGTGCCGACGCTCGCCGAGCGTCACGCGCTGTTGCTGCCTGACTTCCTTGGGTTCGGTGCTTCGGAGAAGCCCACCGCGCATTCCTACTCGCTGCACGAGCAGGCTGACCTCGTCGAGGCTCTCTGGGCGCTGGAGGGGATCACCTCAACGATCATCGTCGCGCATGACTACGCTGTCTCCGTCGCTCAGGAGCTGCTTGCCCGCCGCGCGGAAGACCGGCTGCGGGTCGACCTCGCCGCAGTCCACCTGCTCAACGGCGCGCTGTATCCCGAACTGGCCCATCTTGAGCCGGGCCAGCGGGCGCTGCTCGACCCCGACCAGGGTCAGCAGCTCAGCGCCGCTATCACCGAGGAGCGCTTCGTGATGTCGCTGACGCCGACTTTTGCCGCTGGTTTCGATGCCGTACGCGACAGCGCGGACATCTGGCGCGCTACCGCTCGCGACGGCGGCCAGGCGATCCTCTACCGCCTGATTCGCTACGTCGCCGACCGTGCGGTTCACGGCGAGCGCTGGGTCGCCGCGCTGGAGAGAGCCGATGTGCCGGTCGGTTTCGTGTGGGGAATGCTCGATCCCGTCTCAGGCGCCCAGATGGCACAGCGGCTCCGCCAGCGCCTGCCTGGCGCGCCGTTCCTCGCGCTTAAGAGCGTCGGGCACTGGCCTTTGCTTGAAGCCCCCGAATCTGTCGCGGCCGCAGTGCTCGGCGAGTAGCCCCCGGCCAGGCCGTTGTAAGGATTGCTCAGGGCATCACGGTCGCGAGGTTGAGCACACGACCACGTGAAGTCCAGCCCAGAGCAAGTCGGCGTCCTCGCGCAGCAGCTCCTCCTCGGCGAGACGGCGCCACTGCGCGTCGGCGATCCCGACGAAGGCATCGAAGAGCCGAAGGCCCGCCTCCTCGCCCTCGGCGATCGAGCGGGCCACGTAGCGAAGCATGATCGGGTGGTCGCGCACGATTGCGGTCACCCGATCGCCCAGCTCCTTTTGAATCTCCGCAGCCGAGCCGGCGTCGGGAAACTGGTCGAGTCGGCGACACGAGAAGCCATGCAGCTGTACTGTGTGTGGCCAATACAGTTGTATTGGCAAGCGATGGGCGCAGAGGATGAGCGAGTCCAGACGACAGTGGCACGGAGATGGGGCTGACGCGGAGCGATCTCCCGATCAGGGCCGCCAGCGCTGTTCAGGGAAGGCGCCTACCGGCCGAGCCCTGCGCCCGCTTCATGAAAGCAAGCGGCAATGAACGCCATCGCTTCTGACCCCTTCGAGGCCGCACTCGGGCCGCTGCACACGGCCCAGCTCTCGGCGGGAGCGCTGGGCTACCGCGACCAGGGCGCGGGCATCCCCGTCCTCTTCCTCGCCGGCTTGGTGCTCTCCAGCGGCTTCTGGCGACGGGTGGTGCCCGCCCTTGACCAGCCGCTCCGCGCGATCGTCCCCGACCTGCCGCTCGGCGCCCACAGCGTCGCGCTGCGCCGCGACGCTGATCTCTCACCCCCGGCGATCGCCGATCTGGTGGTCGAGCTGCTCGACGCGCTGGAGATCGAGGCGGCGGTGATCGTCGGCAACGACACCGGCGGGGTGATCGCCAAGCTCCTCGCCACGCGCCACCCCGAGCGGGTCAAGGCCCTGGTGCTGACCCCGTGTGAGTGCTTTGAGAATTTCCTGCCCCCGATCTATCGCTACCTGCAGCTGCTTCCCTACCTGCCGGGGTCGCTCTGGCTGCTCGGCCACTCGATGCGCTTCGCGGCGCTCCGCCGCTTGCCGATCGCCTTCGGCTGGCTCACCTGCCGGCCACTGGACAAAGAGGCCTATGACAGCTACCTGGCGCCTGGACGTCGGAGCGCCGGCGTGCGCCACGACAGCGCCAAGGTGCTGCGCGGCATCCGCCGCCGCTACACGCTCCAAGCCGACGCTGCGCTGGCCGCCTTTGAGCGCCCGACCTTGATCGCCTGGGCCAGTGAAGACCGGGTCTTTCCCTATCGCCACGCCGAGCGGCTCGCCCAGATTCTGCCTGACGCCGAACTCGTCTCGATCGCCGACTCCTACACCTACGTTCCCGAAGACCAGCCGCTGGTCCTGGCGGAGCTGATCGACGGGTTCATCGAGCGGATTGGCTGAGCCGCCATGCGCATCGCGATCTGATCGAGCGCGGCGGATTTGGGATCTACGGACACAGGTATCGCGTCAGGAGGGCGACCGTCTCCCGCGCATAAACTGCGGGCTCGCGGCCGGCTCGGGGGTGGATAACGAGGCAGTGAGTCACCCCCTCGACTGTTTGCACGACCAGCTCCGCCGCGAGTCGTGTGTCTGCAACATCGACCTCAGGGCGACTGGAGAGCCACGCCTCCACGACCTCGACTGCGATTCGCTGGATGAGATCAAGTCGCTCCTGTAGCGCGGCTGGACGAGGACACTCCTCAAAGAGAACGCGGTGCAGGCGGGGCGAGTCGCCGTGCAGCTCGACCATCGCGCCAACCAACAGCTCAAGGCCCTCGCGCACCGGTGGCGGAGCAGTCGCGAAGGCGGCGGCGATAGGTGCGAGGTGCTCGCTGCCTTGCTGCACGTGGCGCTCGCTCAAGGCAACGAGGATCGCGTCCTTGTTGGGAAAGTACTGATAGAGAGAGCCGATCGAGACGCCGGCTCGCTCCGCGATCCGGTTGGTGGTTGCGCCCGCATAGCCCTTGCGCTCGAAAACCTGAGCCGCTGCCCCGAGGATGGCCTCGAAGGTCTCTCGCGATCGAGCCTGCTTGGGCTCCTTCAAGGGCTTCAGGTGCTGCGCCACTTGCCCAGGTCCAAGGGGTGTAAATGCGAGTTGCAAAACACGAGTAATCCCTCACAATAGTCGATGATGCCTGCCCTTGGACTTGCCCTCATTGCGCTCTACGGCCTGCTCGCCGTCGGATTACGGATGGGCGTTCAGTTACGCCGCACCGGCTCAACGGGTTTCGCTGGTTTGCGCGGCGTCTCGGAGTCTGCGGAGTGGGTATGCGTGTTACTGGGCGCGATGACGGTCGTGTTTTGCATCGCCGGTCCGGTGCTGCAGCTGGCGGGGGTGCTGAGCCCGGTCGAAGAGCTCGACGGTGAGCTCGCCAACATCCTCGGTGCCGTGCTCGCCTCGCTGGGAATCGCGATCACCCTGGTGGCTCAGTTTGCGATGGGCGATGCCTGGCGGATCGGCGTCGATCCCTCGGAGCGCACCGAGCTGGTCACCCACGGCCCCTTCTCTGTCATGCGCAACCCGATCTTCACGGCGATGGTCCCCGCCTTTGTGGGCCTTGCCCTGCTGGCGCCAAACGCCGTGACCGTTGCCGGGGCGATTCTCCTGATGGTGGCCATGGAGCTGCAAACGCGGCTCGTCGAGGAGCCCTACCTCTCGAGGGTCCACGGCGCCCAATACACCGCATATGGCGCCCGAGTCGGCCGCTTCCTCCCAGGGATCGGTCGCCTGCGCAACGACGAGCCGCTCTGCGCCTCCGGGCGAGCCCCAGGATGCGCCAGTGATTGATGAGGTACTCCCCCACCCCGCTCTATCTCAACGCTGGTCTCGTCATTTCCCTCGCCATGCCGGCGGCCTCCTACGGTTTGGTAACGGCACTGACGTAGTAGAGGCCCAGCAAGAAGCGCTCGGTTGCAATCGACCCGTAGCTGGAAAGATCGCTCCAAGGGTCGGAGTAGGGATCGCCCGGTGCGAGCTTGTCGAGGAGGCGGGCGAATGGCCCGAGCACGCGGCCGAGCAGATTGTCGGGAAGCCCGAGGTCCATCACGACGACGCGCGAGGAGGGGCGGAGCTGCTCCCAGGCCCGAGCCAGCGCAGGCCGTGGCTCGGGCATGACCGAATAGCTGAGGCTGAAGAGCACCCCGTTGAGGTCGCGGTCGACCTGAAGCTGAGCGGCGTCCTGTTGGAGTAGCTCCACATTCGACCAGCCGTGGCGCTCGATCAACTTGCGCGCCTCGGCCAGCATCCCCGCCGAGGCATCGACGCCAATCACGGTGCCGCTCGAGCCGACTGCCTCGACCAGGTAGGGGAAGTTGCGCCCGGTCCCCGCGCCGATCTCCAGAACGACATCGCCAGGCTTCAGGTCGAGTGCCGCGACCGCCTTGCGTCGGGCGGGCGGGAAGATCAGGTAGAGGGGCTCGAGGGTGCTGTAGAGGCGGGCAACGCGGTCGTACTGCTTGGTGATCGCGGTGAGCGACTTGCGCTCCGTGGGGTTTCGAGGGGCGGCGCTCATCGGGCATGCGTATACTACGCGGCTGTAGTAGATTGACGATCTCGATGGGCAGCGACGCGACTAGCCGTAACGACTTCGGCCCGCTGGAGAGCGAGGCCATGGCGGCGATCTGGAGAGCCGACGAGCCCGTCGCCGTTCGCGACGTCGTCGAGGCGCTGAACGAGGGTCGGGCCGAGCCCCTCGCCTACACCACCGTGATGACGGTGATGAGCCGCTTGGCCGGCAAGAAAGTGCTCTCTCGTCGCAAGGCGGGACGTGGTGGAAACGGCCACTTGCACTGGCCCCACCGCGGAACTCTGAACTGGCCCTACCCCGCGCTGGTTGTTGGTGTGCGTAGATGATCCCTGATCGACCCCTGCTGTGGAGTCTCGGCGAGCTCTGGGCGAAGCGAAGCCCGTAGGGCGAGCGCAGCCCAGAGCTCGCCGGCGCGTCATCGGGCGGCCCCCTTCGCCTTGCGTTGGATGCCGTGGCGAAAGCGCCATGACTCGGTGCCGGTCTCGATGATGTGAGCCCGGTGGGTGATGCGGTCGACGACGGCCTTGGCCAGACGCGGGTCGGGGAACACTTTGGTCCACTCGCCGAAGGGGAGGTTGGTGGTGACGATCAGGCTGGCTCGCTCGTTTCGCTCGGAGATGACCTGGAAGACGAGCTCGGCGGCACCCTTGGGGAGCGCCAGGTAGCCGAGCTCGTCGAGCACCACAAGCTCGGTGCGCGCGTAGCGGGCCACGACGCGGGCGAGCTCTCTTCGGCTCTCGGCTTCTTGGAGCTCGTTGGCGAGCCCGGCGAGGGTGGTGAAACGCACCCGTCTGCCCTGCTGGCAGGCGCAGACCGCCAGCGCCGTGGCCAGCATCGTCTTCCCCGTACCCGATTCACCGATCAGGATCACCGACTCGCGGTCATCGATCCAGGAGCACTCGGCCAGCGCGGCGATCGCGGCCTGCGAGACCTTCGGGTTATCAGCGAAGCGGAAGTCCTCCAGGCGCTTCATCACCGGGAAACGGGCTTCCAGCAGGCGTCGACGTTCACGGCGCTCAGAGCGCTCTGCCATCTCCGCTTCAAGGAGCGCCGCGAGGTACGTGACCGGTGTCTGCTGCTCGCGCAGGGCCTCCTCGGCGAGCGCCTTGAAGCGCCGTCTGACGGTCGGGAGCTTCAGCTCGATCGCCTGCGCCTCGATCAGCGCCTCGATCGCCTGGGTCTTCGCCGGCGCGCTCATCGGCTCACCGCGGCTTCGAGCAGCTGGTCATAGTCACCGAGGCTCGGCTCGGGTCCACCGATGATCGAGAGCCTCTCCGAGAGCTCGATGCCGGGCGGCTCGGCGCGCTCAGAGCGCCTGGCAAGCAAGGCGACCGCACGCCCGTCGCTTGCACCGGCGGCCAGTGCGCCACGGACGGCGAGCTCGACGCGTGCGGGTCTGAGCTCGCGGGCGAGCAGCAGCACGTCGACCATCTGCCGGGCGGCCTCTGAGGCGCCATAGCGTGCCTCGATCGCCGTCCACAGCTCGTCAAAGCAGGCTGGCCATGAGCCCCGCTCACGCGCCTGGGCAAGGGGCAGCGAGGAGCGCAGCGCCCCCGGCTTTCGCCGCAACAGCTCGAGGTAGTGGTCGAGCTTCCCCGAGACGCCGTAGCGGCCCCCCAGGCGCTCGTGAACGGCGATCAGCTGGTGCTCGTGGAAGACCTCGATCTCTCTAGCACCGATCTTCACGAGCACCTTTCGCCCGACCAGTGAGACCGGAACCGAGTAGCGGTTTTGGCGGACCGTGACGAGCGCCTTGGAGTCGACCCTCGGCGTCGATTGCTCACGCGCGTCAAACGGCTCTGCCGGCGCCGCTCGCAGATCTGCCAGCTCCGCCGAGAGGGCCTCACCGACGGTCACCGCGCGGCCGCTGATCGTGCGCTTCAAATCTGAATTACAGCCGGCGGCGATCAGCACGTTCAGCTCAGCGATGCTCTGGACCTCGGGCAAGGGGACGAAGTGCCGGCGGCGATAGCGGCCCACCTCACCCTCGACGCCGCCCTTTTCGTGGGCGCCCTGCTCGCCGGGCTCGCAGAAGGAGGACTCGAACAGGTAGTGGGAGCGCAGCGCGATGAAGCGGTCTGACTCGAGGCGTCTGCGGCCCTTGAGGATCTTCGTGACCGCAGCCTTCAGGTTGTCGTAGCGGATCGTCTGGAAGACCCCGCCGAACCAGTCAAAAGCACCGGCGTGGGCCTCGAGGAATGCCTGCTGGGTCTGGCGCGAGAAGGCCATCGCGAAGGCGGCGCCGGAGTGACAGGCGCGCATGTGGAAGACGAACACCTTGGTGGGGACTCCCCGCAGGATCACGACCGCCTCGCCCCAGTCGACCTCCGCCTCGACGCCGGGGTCGTGCACTAGGGGCACCATCGCCGCCGGCGGCTCGCCCAGCTCTCTGCGGCGGTGGGCAACCCACTTGCGCACCGCACGCTCAGAGACCTCTGCGCCGTGCTCCTCGCCGAGGCGCTCCCAGATGCGGTGGGCGGTGTGGCGCTGCTTTCGCGGGGCGTCTCGGTCCGCGATCAGCCAGCCGTCGATCAGCTCCCGGTATAAGCCGAGTTTCGGCGCCGGGCGACCCTCAGGGCGCTTGCGCGGTGAAGGCAGCGGCGAGGCAAGCGCCTGACGGACAGCGCGACGATGGACACCGTGGCGCTCTGCCAAGGCCCTGATCGAAAGGCCCTCACGGTCGCGATCTCTTCTTATCTGCTCGAACGTCTCCACTCGTGATCCCATCCCTGTCTGCCGCCTTCCGTTCGAGCTTCATGAGACTCGAACAGTCCGCGGCGGGTCGGACGGGGTGGGGCCATTTCAAGGTTCCGGAGTGGGGCCAAGTGAGAGTTCCGTTCCCACGTGGCTATCTCTATGAGGCCAATGCCCCGGATGCCGCCGGCATCGCGGTGAAGGACGTGCTCCGCGCCTACGGCGACGTGGCGGTGGCGCACTTCGTAGACGAGGCGCGGACCGACCCGGCGCTCCTAGGCCGCCTACGGCTTCTCCTCAGTGAGTCCGATGGATAGCGCCGCTCGCAACTTCTTCGCCCTTGTCGGCATTTGCGCGGTCTTGGGCGCGTACGCAGTGTGGGGATTCATCGCCTACGTGGCGGTCCCGCTCTTTGGTGCCGACGGCGGCGCTTTCGGCCGCCTCTCCGCGGCTGGCGTTCTGCCCGCGCTCATCCTCGCCGCTTTACTCGCGATCTCAATCGGTCGGGCGGCGGGAGCGCTTCGCCGACAGATCGCCGCCTCCCGTCGTCTCTCGCGTGGCGTTCAGGCTGCGGCGCTACCGCCGACGCTTGAGCTGCGAGCGGCAGCGAGGTTGACGGGTCTCGTCGGTCGGGTGGCGCTGGTCGACTCCGGGGGGCCGTTCTCCTTCGTCTACGGCGTCCTCGTGCCCCGAGTCGCAATCAGCCAGGGTTTCCTCAATATCCTCACCGCAGAGGAGCTTCGCGCGGCACTGGAGCATGAGCATTACCACGTTCGTAGCCTGGATCCATTCCGTGCCCTCACGGGAAAGGTGCTGAGCGAAGCTTTCTTCCTCCTGCCGTCGCTGAAAGCGCTGCGCGCCCGCTACGAGGTGGCTCGCGAGCTGGCCGCCGACCGGCATGCCGAGCACGTGTGTGGCCGTCGCCCGCTCCTCGGTGCTCTGCTGAAGGGGTTGGAAGGGCCACGCTGGCAGGAGTCGCCGGTTAGCGCCTCCCTGGGAGGCTCTGAGCTCTTGGATGCGCGCGTCTCCCGCCTGGAAACCGGGCGAATGCCGACACTCGCCGTGGCCAGCTCCTCGAGCTTGGCTTGGTCGGCTCTCGGCGCGAGCGGCTTCCTTTTCGTATTCCTCGCAGCGATGATCGGCCTGGGCGGCACTTCGGCGCCTGCCAGGGCGGCGGCGTACGAACTCAGTGGAGGCGGCCTTTACCTCGATTCTCTGTGTGTCGCGCCCTTTGCCGCCGCGGCTTTGTCGTATTGGCGACTCGCACGGCGGGCGTGCCAGCCCCTGCCCTCGATCGTCAATCGCCCGTGAGGGCCCCCGCATCACCGCAGCTGCCGCCCGGCCCGCGATCTCCGGCGACCCTCAACACCTTGCGACTCACGCAGCGGCCAATGGAGTCGCTGCTTGGCTGGCGCGATCGCTACGGCGACCTGTTCACGGTTTCGCTCCTCGTCTTTGGCACGGGCGTCTACGTCGCCGACCCGGAGGCGATCCGCGACCTGATGACTGGCGATCAGTCCGACCTCCATGCCGGAGAGGCAAACGCCCCACTCTCCCCCGTTGTGGGCGATAAGTCTGTCCTGATCCTCGACGGTCGCGAGCACCTGCGCCAGCGCAAGCTGCTCCTGCCGCCCTTTCAGGGATCTGCGGTCCAGCGCTTCCGCGCGGTGATCCGCGAGGTCTCCGAGGCCGAGGTCGGCCGCTGGAAGGTAGGCGAGCGCTTCGTTATGCGCGAGCGGATGCGGGCACTCACCTTCGAGGTGATTGTCCGTGCCGTCTTCGGCGTCACCGAGCGCGAGCGGATCGAGCGGCTGCGCAGCGCCCTGGTCTCTTTGCTCAGCATGCAGATTATGTTTGTGCTGCCGAACGCTCTGCGCCGCGATCTCGGCCGCTTCAGCCCTTGGGGTCAGTTTCAGCGTCGCTTAAAGGCGGCCGACACGTTGCTCTACGAGGAGATCGCCCGCCGCCGCTCCGAGGCCGACCTAGAGGAGCGCACCGACGTCCTCTCGCTCCTATTGCGCGCTCGCGATGAGGACGGCGAGCCGATGAGTGACGTCGAGTTGCGGGACGAGTTGATGACGATGCTGCTCGCTGGCCACGAGACCACCGCGACCGGCCTTGCATTCGCGTTCGATCTCCTGCCCCGCAACCCCCCAGCCCTTGCCCGGCTGCGCGAGGAGCTGGCCGCGGGAAACGACGCCTACCTCGACGCAGTGGTGACCGAGACGCTGCGCCTGCGCCCTGTGATCGACGCCAGCGAGCGCACCCTCACTCAACCCCGCACGATTGGGGGCTGGGAGTTGCCAGCCGGCATCCGCGTCTACCCCGCCATCGCGCTCGTCCACCACCGTGAGGATCTCTACCCGGCCCCGAATGAGTTTCGACCGGAGCGCTTCCTAGGCGGCGCTACCGAGTCCTACTCCTGGCTTCCGTTCGGCGGTGGGATTCGCCGCTGCATCGGCGCGGCGCTGGCGCAAGCCGAGATGGCCGAGGTGCTCCGGGCGGTCGTCACTCGGGTCGATTGGCGACCGGTACGAGCCAAGCCCGAAGCGGTGGTGATGCGCGGCGTCACGCTGGTCCCCCAGCACGGCACGCCGGTCATCGTCGAGAGCACGATCTAGCTACTGCCCCCGAGCACCCCTCGAGCGCCGCGGTTTCGAGTGGCCGCGTGAGCCAGACGTTCGATTGTCTGAAGTGGCTCACCGCCGGGCCGAATCGTAGGGTTAGGGAGTGCGAGACTGGCCCCACTGCATCGCATTAGTAGATATGGATGCGTTTTATGCATCGGTTGAGCTTCGGCGCCGGCCGGAGTTGCGGGGAAAGCCTGTTGTGGTCTGCGGATCGGGGCCTCGAGCGGTGGTCACAACAGCGAGCTATGAGGCTCGGAGGCTGGCGGGAATCCATTCGGCGATGCCCGCCGCCGTGGCTCGGCGACGGCTGCCGGACGCGGTCTATTTGAGACCCGACTTCACGGCCTACCGGGAGGCGTCCGGGCGGGTGATGGGAATTCTGCGCCGCAACGCGGAGACGGTTGAAGTGGTCGGCCTCGATGAGGCCTACATCGAGCTGACCGGGCTGTTCTCGCCGAAGGCGACGATGCGGCGGATCGCGAGCGAGATCCGCCAGGAGACGGGTCTGAGCTGCTCGATTGGCATCTCCGAGAGCCGGCTGTTGGCGAAGATCACTAGCGAGCTGGGCAAGCCCGCGGGGCTCGTCGTACTCTCGCGGGCCGAGGCTCTGGAGCGGTTCTCTGATGACCCACCGGGCCTGGTCCCTGGAATCGGTCCGAAGACCGAGGCGAAGCTGCAGCAGATGGGCATTCGCAGCCTGGCGGGGCTGCGCAACCAGGATCCCGAGCCGTTGGTCGAGGCCTTTGGCCCGCGGATGGGGCACTGGCTGCTCAGCCGCGCTCGCTTCGAGGACGAGACGCCCCTCACCGTGGTCCGCGAGGCAAAGTCCCAATCGGCCGAGACGACTTTCGATGTCGACGTCAGCGACCTGGTCGAGCTGGAGGTCTCGATGTCGGGACTGGCCGAGGAGCTGTGCCGCCGCCTACGGTCCCGCGACCTGGAGGGACGCACGATCGGGATCAAGGTCCGCCTCGACGATTGGACCAACGCGACCCGCGCTCAGACGATCGCACGGCCGACCAACGATCCCACCGTAGTCGGTTCGGTGGCCCTCGACCTGCTGCGCGCCTACAGCCCGCCGCGCCCGGTGCGGCTGCTAGGCGTCCGCGTCGCCTCCTTTGAGCCGGAGGTCGGGGCCGCCGAGGGGGCCGCCGAAATTGACCAGCTCCAGCTCACCCTTTCTGACTGACGCCCCCCGAGCGTCTGCGAAGATTGCCAGGTGACAGTTGATCGACTGAGCGGGCTTGACTCCTCCTTTCTGCATATGGAGCGGGCTGGCGCGCACATGCACGTCGCCTCGACGATCATCTTCGAGGGCCCGGCGCCGACCCACGGGGAGTTCAGCGCACATATCGCCTCTCGCCTACACCTGGTGCCGCGCTTCCGCCAGAAGCTGCGCTTTGTCCCCTTCGGCCAGGGCCGTCCGGTTTGGGTCGACGACCCTTATCTCAACCTCGATTACCACGTGCGCCAGACCGCTCTGCCGGCGCCCGGCTCCGAGGAGCAGCTGCGCAACCTTGCCGCGCGAATCTTCTCCCAGCAGCTTGACCGCACCAAGCCGCTCTGGGAGCTGTGGCTGGTCGAGGGGCTGCGGGAAGGGCGCTTCGCGGTGATCGGCAAGAGCCACCACGCGCTGGTCGACGGCATCTCCGGGGTGGACATCACCACCGTGCTCTTCGATCTCGATCGAGAGCCGGCGCTACCGCCGTCCTCGGCGCCCAAGTGGCTCGCCAGGCCCGAGCCGACTGACCTTGAGCTGCTCGGCGATGCGTTGCGCGAGCGCCTCACCAGTCCGACGGAGATCGTCCGCGGCGTCCGCGCCGCGTTGCGCGGCCCGCGCCAGGTCGTCAGGGGGATCGGTGCGACCGGCAAGATGATCGGCGCCGGAATCGCGGCGCCCTCCACCCCGTTCAACGTCGAGATCGGCCCCCATCGGCGCTTTGCGATCGTCCAGACCGACCTCGAGGGGCTGAAGCGGGTCAAGGACGCCCACCGCGGCACCGTCAACGACGTCATCCTCTCGATTGTCGCCGGGGCGCTCGGCAACTACCTGCGCGCCCGCGGCCACGACACCGAGGGTCTTGAGATGCGGGCAATGGTCCCGGTCAGCGTGCGGGCCGAGGAGGAGCACGGAGCGCTGGGCAACCGGATCGCGGCGATGATGGCGCCGCTTCCAGTCTGGTGCGAGGATCCGGTCAAGCGGCTAGGGCTGGTGACCGAAACGATGGGTGACCTGAAGGCCTCCGGGCAGGCGGTGGGGGCCGAGATCCTCACCAGGATCACCGACTTCGCGCCGCCGACGCTTGCGGCCCAGGCCGCTCGCCTGCAGCCGGCGCAGCGATTCTTCAACCTCGTCGTCACCAACGTGCCGGGGCCGCAGCTGCCGCTCTATGTCCTCGGTCGCCAGATGGAGTCGATCTTCCCGATGGTGCCGTTGGCCCGCCGCCAAGCCTTCTGCGTCGGGATCATGTCCTATAACGGCCAGGTCAACTTCGGCCTCATCGGCGATTACGACGCGATGGCCGACCTCGACAGCTTCGCACTTGACCTCGAGGCGGCGATTCGGGAGACGGTGGCGACCGCGGCATCGAAGCCGAAGCGGCGGACTCAGCCGAGGAAGCAGCGAGGCCCGGAGGCCTCTCTCGCCCCCGAGGCCCAGGCCTAGCAGACGGCCTTGCGCGTAGCCCTCGCCCAGATCAACCCGACCGTGGGCGACATCGCTGGCAATGCGGCCAAGATCGCCGCATGGATTGGCCGCGCCCGTGCCGCGGGCGCCGAGCTGGCGATCTTCCCAGAGCTATGCGTGTCCGGCTATCCCGCTGAGGACCTCTACCTGAAGCGCCACTTCGTCGAGGCGAACCGGCAGGCGGTTGAGGATCTGGCCACCCAGGTCAGCGGCATGACCGTTCTGGTCGGCTTCGCCGAGCCGGTTGCCGGAAGCGGCGACTTCCGCCACGCCTACAACTCGCTCGCCGTCCTCGCCGACGGCGTGGTGCGAGCCGTATACCGCAAGAACCGACTCCCCAACTACGCGGTCTTCGACGAGCAGCGCTACTTCGTGCCGGGAACGGAGCCGGTGACCGTTGAGGTCGCCGGAGCAAAAGTGGGGCTGACGATCTGCGAGGACTGCTGGATCGAGGGTCCGCCCGCCTCGGCCGAGGTGGCAGTGGGCGCGGAGTTGATCGCCAACCCGTCGGGCTCGCCGTACCATCGCGGCAAGGGACGCCAGCGCGAGGAGATGTTCGTCGCCCTCGCCCGCGCCTACGGCGCCCACTTTGCCTTCTGCAATCTGGTCGGCGGCCAAGACGAGCTGGTCTTCGACGGCCAGAGCTTCGTGATCGACCCGGGCGGCACGGTGATCGCCCGAGCCTCCCAGTTCGTGGAGGAGTTGCTGGTCTGCGAGGTCCCCTCCCCCGCTCCGAGTCGGCTCCCCGAGCCGCTGCCCGACCTCGACGAGGTCTACGAGGCGCTCGTCCTCGGCCTGCGCGACTACGTCCACAAGAACGGCTTCCGCCACGTCGGCATTGCGCTCTCGGGGGGAATCGACTCCGCCCTGGTGGCGATGCTGGCAGCCGATGCCATCGGGCCCGAGCACGTCAGCTGCGTTGTGATGCCCTCTCCCCATTCCAGCGTAGAGACGCAGGCCGACGCCCGGGCCCTCGCCGCCAACCTCGGCTGCGGGTCGATCGAGATCCCGATCTCGGCGGTGATGGGCGCCTATGAGGCCGCCCTCGCCGACGCCTTTCGCGCCGCGACCGATGGCGTCGAGGTCGAGCCTCTCCCCCGCAACCCAACCCGCCCCTCAGAGCCCGACCTCGCCGCCGAGAACATCCAGGCGCGGATCCGCGGCAACCTGATGATGGCCCTCTCCAACAAGCACGGCTGGCTGGTGCTGACGACCGGCAACAAGAGCGAGATGTCGGTTGGCTACGCGACCCTCTACGGTGACATGGCGGGCGGCTTCGCGGTGATCAAGGATGTGCCGAAGACGCTTGTCTACGAGCTGTCCCGCCGCCGCAACGAGCGCTCAGCCGGTGAGCTAGTCCCGGCCTCGGTGCTGGACCGGGCGCCGTCTGCCGAGCTGCGCCGCGACCAGCTCGACACCGACTCGCTGCCTCCCTATGAGCTGCTCGACCGCATCCTCGCCGCCTACGTCGAGCGAGACGAAGGGCGGGAGGAAATGATCGCAGCCGGGATGCCGGCCGGTGTCGTCGATGAGGTGATCCGCATGGTCGACCGCTCAGAGTACAAGCGCCGCCAGGCCGCGCCGGGCATTCGCATCACGCCGAAGGCCTTTGGACGCGATCGCCGTCTGCCGATCACGAACCGCTTTGGGGGTTAGTTCCCTGGCCTTGGCCTGATCGCGATCGTCATCTGGGCGAGGGCGCAGAGCTTGCCGTCAGAGTTGCGGACCTCGGCGTCCCAGACCCAGGTGGTGCGCCCACGGTGGCGGGCGCGGGCAGTCACTTCCGCGGTTCCCTCGGTGATCGGGAGAATGAAGCTGACGCTTATCGACTGGCCCATCGCGGTCATTCCGTTGCTGCGCACGGCCTGTGCGGTCGCGCCGGAGCAGACGCTCTCGACCAGAGTCGACACGACCCCTCCGTGCAGTAGACCGGCCGGCTGGCGCAGCTCGTCGCGCACCTCTAGCCGCACGCTGGCGTGGTCAGGGTCGCCGTCGAGCCTCTCGACGCCCACCAGAGCGTCGAAGCCGGAGTTAACCACGCGCGGATCCTCGGCCATCGGCACGCACCTTAATCCGATCACTGCACGGTCTGACCTCCCGTCTGACGTAGGCTTCTCGACCCGTGGCGCTCACCGACGACCAGAAGGCGATGCTCCGGCTACTTGCGCAGCGCGAGCAGGGCTATGAGGACATCGCCGCGCTGATGGGCATCAGCGTCGAGGAGGTGCGCGTCAAGGTGGGAGAGGCGCTGGCGGAGGTCCAGGAGTCGGGGCAGGCGCCCCCGGAGGTGATCAACGGGCCCGGAGCTGCCGCCCGAGCCCGAGGAGGAGCCGGAGCCCCCGCCCGCTCCTGCGGCGAAGGAGCCTGAGGTCGAAAAGCCAGCCGAGGCGGCCCCAGTCGCGCCACCCGCCCAAGCACGCCGCCCCCCAAGCCTTCCCCAACCACCCCTTCCCGCCGGCCGCGCATCCGCATGCCCGCGGACCAGCGCCTGCTCGCGGGTGGCGTTGCCGGTGCCGTTGCGGTAATCCTGATCTTGGTGCTGGCGCTCTCGGGCGTGGCCGATCGTCCTCATCGAGCCCGACGACCACCCTCCGCGTCCGTGTGGCGACAGGCAGATCCACGCCGACCAGCACAACGTCGAGCAAATCCTGACCGAGGCCGTGCTATCGCCGGTCGACGGGAGCAGCGCCAGCGGCCGGGCCCTGTTCGGCACGGATCAAGAGCAAAACCGCCTCTCCAGGTCGAAGCGCAGGGCCTCGAACCGCTGCACCGAAGGGACGAGTCCTACGCGATCTGGCTCGCCCGCTCACCGACAGCTGATGGTGCCGGTCGCCGCCTCGAACGTGGGCAAAGTCAGGCCGGATCGCGGCGGAGTTCCAGGTGCCGAACGAGGTCCTCGCCTACCTGGCCAGCGGCGCCTTCGACCAATCGACGTCACGCGCGTCGCCAACGACCAGCTTCACAAGCGCGGTGACGAAGGCAAAGCAGGAAAAGACGACTCCCCGCCTACACCGGCACCGCTGTCCTGCGCGGCAAGGTGACGGGTCCGATCGTGGGTGCCGCCGCCAAGAAGCAGGGCAACGGTTAAAGCCAGGAGGCGTTCGGCAGGAGCTTCCCGGGGTTCATGATCCCGGCCGGGTCAAGTCGTTCCTTGACCGCGCCAAGGACCTCCAGCCCAGTCCTCCCCACCTCGGCCTCCATGTAGGGGGCGTGGTCCCGGCCCACCGCGTGGTGATGCGTGATCGTGGCGCCGGCGGCGAGGATCGCCTCCGAGGCGGCGCGCTTTACCGCCCTCCACTGATCAAGCTCCTCGCCGCGCAGGGCGCGGGAGATGAATGTGAAGTAGAGGGACGCGCCGTCGGGATAGGCGTGGGAGAGGTGGCAGAAGACGAGGCCCGGCGTGCCCTGGGCGGCGAGCGAGTCGCGGATCGCGGCGCCGGTCGCCGCGTGCAGCTCACCGAGCCGCGCCCAAGTATGCGAGGTCTCCAGCGTCTCGACCATCGCACCCAGATCCATCAGTGTGTCGCGCAGATAGGGGCCCAGGTAGCGGCTGTGCTCCCAGGAGCGCCCGGCCGCGCGACCGAGGTAGGCGGCCCCGCCGCCACGCAGGGCGCGGGCCGCGAGCGAGTGCCGCCGGGCGACCGACTCCCTCTCCCCCTCCAGCCCGACGATGATCAGGCAACCGCCGCGGCGGCGGCGCAGGCCGAGGTAGCCGTTAAAGAGGGCACCGGCGAGGCCGCGTGGCCCCGAGAGCGCCAATGAGCCCTCGGTCTCCTCCTCGTCAGAGATGCGGATCACGTCGGGCAGCCCCGGTCCCTGCGCCATCGTTCGCACTATCTCCACCCCGGCCTCAAAGCTCTCGGCCATCCAGCCCTCATAGCGCCGCGCCCGGGGCGCCGGGCGCACCCTTACGGTCACCTCGGGGATGACGCCCAAGATGCCCTCTGAGCCCAGGATCAGCTCACGTAGCGCCGGTCCTGCCGCCGTGTGCGGGGTCGCGAGCGTGCGGAGGTCCCCGGCGGGGGCGATCAGGCGGACGGCGCTGACCAGCGCGTCGAAGCGCCCGTAGCCGCTCGAGGCCTGTCCGGCCGAGCGGGTGGCGGCGAAGCCGCCGATCGTCGCGAACTCGAAGCTCTGCGGGAAGTGCCCGAGCGTCATCCCCTGGGCGCCCAGCGCGGCCTCCGCCTCCGGGCCGCGCAGTCCGGCGCCAAGCCGAGCGGTCAGCGAGCGGCGGTCGACCTCGACCTCTCGGAGCCGACTCAGATCGAGGCTGATCAAGCGGCCGTGCGTGCCGCGCAGCGGCTCGACTCCGCCGACGACGCTGGTCCCGCCGCCGAAGGGCACGACGGCGACGCCCTCCGCCGCACAGGCGTCCAGCACGCGTCGCAGCGCCTCGACGTCGCCGGGCAGGACGACGGCGTCCGGTGCAGCTTCGAGCCGCCCCCGGCGCAACCTGGCGAGGTCGGCGTAGCCACGGCCCGTTGCGTGGCGGACGCGATCCTCGGTGCCAGCGAAGACGTTCTCTTCGCCAACCGCCTCAACCAGTGCGCGTGGCAGCGCCGCCGCCGCCGGAAGTTCGAAGCTCTCCAGCGATTCCGCCCGTGGCGCCGGCTCCAACTCGCCCACCCGCTCGCCCAGAGCTGCCAGTGCCTCATCGTCCAGCCGCGGCGAGAGCGACGGGTCGCCCCATCCCCACCACTTCGCATCGCGCCGAGGGCGCTCCACTGTCATCGCTCCATCGGGGATGTCCCACTCACTTATCCCTCCCGGTCAATGCGCGTTCGATCCCATCCAGCGCCTCTTCAAGGATCGACCCCTGGCCACGCCGCATCAGCGGCGAGCCGAGCCGCGACAGCCCGCGCAGCGCCTGCTTGGAAGCGAGGCTGACCGTGGTCCCGCCATCCGCGGGCCGCAGGCTGATCTCGACGCCCGCGCTACGCAGGTGGCGGGCGAATGGCGTCCCCTCGAGCTGCTGCTCCCAGATGTAGCGCTCGGGCTCGGCCGAGCTGAGGCAGCGAAAGTCGGCGCGCACGCCCCTACCCTCTTTCGTTTCCAGCACCTTTGTCCACTGGCTGCGCCGCCCGGCGCTCTTGCGCTCGACGTTCTCGACCCGCGTCGTGCGGGGCCACCAGCGGGGCAGGCTGTAAGGGTCGGAGATCAGCGACCAGACCTCGTCGACGGGAGCCGCGATCGTGCGGCGACGGACCACTCGCGACATCAGTCGAGAGCTACTCGCCCGCCAGGCGGCGCAGATCGCGGACCAGCAACAGGTGCTTGAGGTGGCTGACCGTCGCTGCCAGGCTTTCCAGGCTCTCCAGCGCCTCCTTTCGCCGCTCCGGATTACGAGAGCGCAGCGCTGGGCCGAGCAGGGCTTCCAGCAGATTGGCCTCGCGGTCCGCGGAGGAGCGGAAGACGCGGAGATTGCGGGCCCCGACCCCGACCCGAGAAAGCTCGTTGGCGGCCCGGACTATCTCGCGGTCGGTCTCGTCGTAGACGGTCTTGCCGTCCCGCTTCTCGGGCTGGACGATGCCGAAGTTCTCCAGCTCGGTGATCAGGTCCTCACGGGCACCGGTCTCCTCGATCACCTCCTCGATGCTGAGGTAGGCGCTGGAGGTGTTGACGAGGATCGCTCGCCGCACCGCCCCGGCGTTCGGTCGCCGCTCGGCTGCCCCTCCGAGTTCGACCTCGGCCCCCGCGGCCAGCTCCTGGCGGATCACCCGCAGCGGCAGGAACTCGTCGCGCTGCAGGCGCAGGATCGTCCGCAGTCGTTCCACGTCGGACTGGCTGTAGAGGCGATAGCCCCCTGAGGTGCGGCGCGGGGTGAGCAGCTTTTGGTCCTCGAGGTAGCGGATCTTCGAGATCGAGACGTCGTCGAACTCTCCCTGGAGGATCTTGCAGACGGCGCCGATCGTCAGCGCCTTGCGCGGCCGACTGGCTGAATCGGGCGGGCGGACCTGCTTCTCGGAAACGGCCATTGCCCTACTTCTCTAGATAGCTGAGCTTGTACTTGCCGACCTGGATCTCGTCGCCGTCGGAGAGCCGGTGCGACTCGATACGGCGCCGGTTGACGTAGGTCCCGTTGAGCGAGCCGAGGTCGTCGATGTAGAGACCGTCGCGGCGGCGGACAAGTAGCGCGTGGTTGCGGGAGACGGTGACGTCGTCGAGGAAGACGCCAGCGTCGGGGCTGCGCCCGATGCTGATCCGATCCTCGCTGGCCGTGAAGCTCTCCCCCGCCCGCCCGCCGCCGGAGCGGATCACCAGGGCCGCGCCAGCCTGTTCGACCACCTCGTCGATGTCGATTGGCTGCATGTCGCCAGTCTCATCGACGGTGTAGGTCATTGTGGTCGGATCCTCGCCGCCCTCCGAAGGGCCGGCGCCGAGGTATGCGCCGCACTTCTGGCAATAGTTGGCCCCCTCGGGGTTGGCGAACCCGCACTCGGGGCAGTGAACGGCCATGGTCGCCTCCGGGCGCTCAGGCGGCCGGCTCGTCCTCCGGATCCGGATCCGGCTGCGCCTTACCGGCGAGAATCTCGGTCAGCTGCCTCACGTCGTCGCCGGAGAACAGCGAGTCACCGCGCTCGCGCTTCTGGCGCAACCGGTTGACGAGCTCGGCGCGGAGGATGTCGATCTTTCCGTGCAGGACGCGTCGCTTGTAGGAGATCTCATTCTCCTCTTGGGTGAGCTTGTCGATCAGATCCTTCAGCTCCTTATCGGAGAGTGAACCCAGATCGGGAAAGGTGTCCTCCATCTCGCTCCTTGATTGAGAGGCATCGCCTCCGTTTTGCAGCTGTCCCGATTATAGGTCGCGGGCGGCCAAAGGTTCAACTGAAGGTTGAAGGTTTATGAAGAATGCGGCTTGGCTTGCATCGCCCCCGCATGCCTGATTGCCTCTAAACCGGACCTGGCGTAGAGGACCGTCGCGAGAATCGCTAGCGCCAGCCCGACGATCAACAGCGCCGCCGGCACCCAACCGGTGAAGACCATCGCGAAGAAGATCCCGCCCATGATCGGGAAGACCGAGGCCCGTCCCGGCCAGTTGACCTCGATGTCGATTCCGTGGCGCAGGCCGTACTTGGCGAGCACGAGCATCGCCACCTCGCGCAGCGCGAGTAGCGCCAGCGCCCAACGTGGCAGCAGCTCAAAGCTCCAGCAGACGACGGCACCGGAGAGGACGGTGAGTCGGTCGACAAGCGGGTCAAGCAGCGCCCCCATACGGCTGTACTGGCCGGTGACGCGGGCGAGGAAGCCGTCGAGGTAGTCGCCCGCCGCGATCAGCCAGAAGATGATCGCGGCGGGGGCGCTGCGCCCGTTGCCAGATTCGAAGGCGAGGTAGAGGAAGAGCGGCAATGCGGCGAGCCGCACGTAGCCGACCATATTGGGGAGCGTCCAGGGTCTCAACGGCTCCCCGGTGCGGGTCCGTCGCGGTTTGGCGCCGCTGCGGTCGAGCCCGAAGAGGCGTCGCAGGCGCCCGCGCCCGAACGGGGCGCGGTCAGTCATCGAGGCCCTGGAGGAGCGCCAGCGCCCGCTCGGCGGCGTCCTCCACGGGCAGGTTATGAACGGCGCCGCCGCCGCGCTCGACCGCTTCAACCATGCCCTCGGCGAGGCCGCGACGCCCGACCACGACTCGGAGGGGACAGCCGAGCAGATCGGCGTCGTTAAGCTTCTCCCCCGGCCCGGCGTCCCGGTCGTCGTAGAGCACCTCGGTACCGCCGGCAACCATCTCCTCGTAGAAGCGGTCCGCCACGCCACGCTCCTCCTCCCCGGACTTGGCCAGGGAGACGAGGTGTATCCCCCAAGGTGCCAGCGCCTTCGGCCAGACGATCCCATTTTCATCAGCGCCCTGCTCGATCGCCGCGGCGAGAATCCGCGCCGGGCCGATCCCGTAGCTGCCCATAACTATCGGTTGCTCCACCCCCGCCTCGTCGAGGTAGGTAGCGCCGAGCGGCTCTGAGTAGCGGGTCCCGAGCTTGAAGATATTGCCGACCTCGATCGCCGACTCGACCGCGACCGTGCCGCCGCTGGGTCCCGGGTCGCCGGCCCGTAGCTCGGTCACCTCGACGTTGGCGGCGAAGCCAGGCGCCAGCGCCACCGCATCCTCTCCGGCAGCGCAGGGAGCCATGTACTCGTGGGCGCCGGACCCGCCCATCATCCCGACGTCGGACTCGACTCGGTACCAGCGCAGTCCGCAGCGGTTAAGGATGCGCTCATAGGCGCCACCCTGTAGCTCATAGGAGCGCTCCAGGCCATCGATGTCGCGGTCGAAAGAGTAGGCGTCCTTCATCGTGAACTCGCGGGTCCTCAGCACCCCGGCCCGAGGCCGAGGCTCATCGCGCTCCTTCGTCTGGATGTGGAACAGCATCAGCGGTAGATCCCGGTAAGAGCGCACCTCACGCGCGACATGATGGGTGATGCACTCCTCATGGGTCATGGCCAGCACCAGCGGCGATCCCTTGCGATCGGAGAGCTTGAACATCTCCTCGATCTCATACCGCCCGGTCTTCTCCCAGATCTCGGCCGGCTGCAGCACGGGCATCAGCATCTCCTGACACCCAATTCCCTCCATCTCCTCCCGGATGATCTGCTCGACCCTGCGATGGACGCGCCACCCGGCTGGCAGGTACGTCCACAGCCCGGCTCCCAGCTGGCGAATCAGTCCCGCTCTCACCATCAGCTTGTGAGACAGGGACTGCGCATCAGAGGGCGGATCCTTGAGCGTCGGCAGCAAGGTTTCGGTGAAGCGCGTCACCGGGGAAACCTATCCGTCTCAGGCTCGCGTGAATCGCCGCCCAGCCGTGGGAGAAGCATCCTCGTCGAGTAGCACTCGATCGGACTCTCCCTTTTCCGCGGCCTCATGCTCCAACTGCGCGATCTTCTCCGGCGTCAGCTCATCGGCGTTCGCCTCCTCGATCTCCGCCAGCCACGCGGCACCCTCCCCTGCCTTTGCCTCGTCGACCTCGACCCGGCCGCGATCGAGCGATTTGTCGATCTCCTCGAACAGCGCGTCGACCAAGGTCGCCTGCGGCACCTTTCGGAGCGGTTTGCCGTGGGCGAAGATCAGCCCCTCGTCCTTGGCGCCGGTGATCCCGAAGTCGGCGTGGCTAGCCTCGCCGATTCCGTTCACCGCACAGCCGAGCACCGCCACCTCTACAGGCTCGGCGTAGCCCTCCAGCCGCCGCTCGATCTCCGCCACCACCGAGTCCATGTCGAACTGGAGGCGTCCGCAGGTCGGGCAGGCGATCAGCACCGGGCCGCGCTCGCGCAGGTGCAGGGCCTTGAGGATCTCCCAGGCGACCTTCACCTCCTCCTCGGCGTGAAAGGTCGACAGGCTGATCCGGATCGTGTCGCCGATCCCATCGGCGAGCAGGGTGCCGAGCCCGACGGCGGATTTCAGCGAGCCCGACCA
Source organism: uncultured Solirubrobacterales bacterium (assembly GCA_963743285.1). Taxonomy (GTDB): domain Bacteria; phylum Actinomycetota; class Thermoleophilia; order Solirubrobacterales; family 70-9; genus CAVUPF01. The sequence continues at coordinate 162,250 of CAVUPF010000004.1, read as the reverse complement.
TTTGGTCCCGGCCTCGGTGATCCCCAGGTGCAGTGGGTAGGGGATCCGCTCGGCAAGCAGGCGGTTGGCGGCGATCGTGTTCGGAACGTTGGTCGACTTGATCGAGACCTTGAAGTTCTCGAAGTCGAGGCTCTCCATCAGCTCGACGAACTCGACCGCGGCGGCGACCAGCGCCTCGACCGGCGCCTCGCGCTCCAGCTCGTGCAGGTGCTTGGGCAGTGAGCCCGAGTTGACGCCGATCCGCATCGGCACCCCGACGGCTGTCGCCTTCGCCACGACCTCGGCGACTTTCTCGCGGCCGCCGATGTTGCCGGGATTGAGCCGAATGCAGTGGGCGCCGGCGTCGATCGCCTTGAGGGCGAGGGTGTGGTTGAAGTGGATGTCGGCGATCACTGGGATCGGCGACTCTCGGACGATCGTCTTCAGTGCCTCGACGTCATCGTCGCGGGGTACGGCGACCCGCACGATGTCGGCCCCCGCGTCGGCGACCTTGCGGATCTGTGTCATCGTCGCAGCCAGGTTGGCTGTCTCGGTCTTGGTCATCGTCTGCACGACGACCGGGGCGCCGCCGCCGATTGGCACTCCCCCGACGAAGATCTGGCGCTTCGAAGCCATGCAGGAAGGGTATCCGGGGAGCGCTGCGGGCCGGTTACCGGACGTTGAAACCTCCGCCGGTGATGCGGCCGATGTCGTTGGAGAGGCCGATGAAGATCAGCACCGCGACAAGCGCGAAGCCGATCACGGTCGCCCGCTCGATCACTCGCAGCGAGACCGGCTTCCCGCGCAGTTTCTCGACTATGGCCCAGAAGATGTGCCCGCCGTCCAACGGCAGGATCGGCAGCAGGTTGATCAGGCCGAGGGAAAGGCTGACCAGAGCCAGTAGGAGGAATGACTGAAAGGCGCTGTGTTCGACGGTTTCGTGGGCGACGTCGCCGACGCCGACGATGCTCGACACTTGCTTGCGCTGCTTGGATTCGAACAGGTGGCTGAAAACGTGAAGAGTCCGCGAGGTTATTTCCCATGCGGAGCCCGTGGCTCGGTCGACCGCTTCTCCTACGCCGACCGAGATGGGCTTTGTCACGAAGGCGATTCCGACGATGACCTGGCCCTCGGCGTCGTCGTACTTGGGCCGCACCGAGAGGTTCGTCAATTGTCCGTTGCGCGCGACGGTCAACTCCACCGGGGTCGCCGCCAGGCAGCCCTGGTGCTGTTCGCCGGCACACTTGTGGGATCCGATCGCTTCGCGGAATTTGTCGACGCGCGCTGCGCTGTCCAGCCTCGGGTAGCGTCTTCCGTCGACCGCGACGATTTTGTCGCCCGGCTTCAGCACGCCTGCGGCCGGGCTGCCCTTGATTACTTCGTGGATGAATTCGGTTGGAGCGACAGCGCTGGTCAGGGCGATCACGAAGAAGATCACTAGAGCCAAGATGACGTTTACGGCAGGCCCCGCCGCAACGACGACGATGCGCTTCCAGACCGGCTGCCGGTAGTAGCAGCGGTCCTCGTGCTCCGGAGGGACCTCTTCCTCCGGGTTCATGCCGGTGATTCTTACGTAACCGCCCAGCGGGATCGATTTGATCCCGTACTCGGTTTCGCCACGCTTGAACGACCAGATCGTCGGCCCGAAGAAGAGAAAGAAGCGCTCGACTCGCATCCCGGTCGCCTTGGCGGCGAGGAAGTGCCCCCCCTCGTGCAGGATGATCAGTAGCGAGAAGCCGACGAATACGAGGATCCAGCTCATGCCGGTGTCAACCCCCTGACCTGCTCTTCGGAGCGCCGCCGGGCTTCGGCGTCTGCTGCGAAGAGATCCTCGAAGTGGCCGGTCGGCTGCGCGGGCATCTCTTCCAGGACCCGTTCGATTACCTCGGCGATGCCGGTGAACGGGATGCGCCCGTCAAGGAAGGCGGCGACGGCGACCTCGTCGGCGGCGTTCAGCACGCAAGGCGCTGTTCCCCCCGCTTCGCCCGCCTCGCGGGCCAGCCGCAGGCAGGTGAAGGTATCGGTGTCCGGCCGCTCGAAGCTCAGCTCACCGGCGGTGGCAAGATCAAGCCGGGGGACGTCGACATCGGCCCGCTCGGGGAAATGCAACGCGTAGGAGATCGGCACCCGCATGTCCGGATGGCCGAGATGGGCGAGCGAGGCGCCGTCGTTGAGCTGGATTAATGAATGGACAAGGGACTGCGGGTGGACCACCACGTCGATCCGCTCGTAGGGGAGGCCGAAGAGGTGGTGGGCCTCGATCATCTCGAACCCCTTGTTGATCAGGGTCGCCGAGTCGATCGTGATCCTGCCCCATCTCCCAAGTCGGATGAGCGAGAGCATCGGCAACGCTGACGCCGGAGAGGTCCTCGCGGCCGCGGAATGGACCACCGGAGGCGGTGAGGACGAGCCGCTCGACTGTCCCTGGCGCCTCTGAACCGATCAGCTGGTGCAGGGCGGAGTGCTCGGAGTCGACTGGCAGCAGGCGGGCGCCGGTGGCCTCGGCGAGCGCCATCACCAGCTCGCCGCCGATCACCAGGCTCTCCTTGTTGGCGAGCGCCAAGTCGAGCCCCTCGCCGAGCGCGACCACGGTCGGGCCGAGCCCCGCCGCGCCGACGATACCGTTCAGGACGAGGTCGGCTTCGCTCTCGGAGATCAGCTTGAGGACCCCCTCATCTCCAGAGAGAACGCGACCGTTCCACGCCGCCCGGCGCGCTCCGCCGCAGCCGGGTCGGATAGCGCGATCGCTGGCACCCCGAACTGGCGAGCCTGCCCAAGGACCCGCTCCCAACTCGAGTCTGCTGTAAGCGCGACGACTTGCAGGCCGGGGGAGGTCGAGACGACCTCGAGTGCCTGAGTCCCGATCGAGCCTGTCGACCCTAGGATCGCGAGTTTCTTCATCGAATCAGTGTAGGTGGGTCAATAAACAAGCTGAACAGCAAGGTAGTAGCCGATGACGACGGTGAAGAGGACCGCATCGAGGCGGTCGAGGACACCGCCGTGTGGGCCGAAGAGGGCGCCGGTGTCCTTCTTGCCGAGGTCGCGCTTCAACATCGACTCGAAGAGGTCACCGAGCGGGGCGATCGCCGCCAAGGCGGCGCCGAGGATCAGCGCGTCGACCCCCGAAAGCCAGTTCTGGTACAGGCCGGCGAACCAGACGACTCATGGTGCCGATCACGAAGCCGCCGATCAACCCCTCCAGCGTCTTGTTCGGTGAGAGGCTGGGGGCGATCCGGTGGCTGCCGAACATGCGGCCGGTCGCGTAGGCAGCCGTGTCGGTTACAAAGGTCGCCGATCAGGACATCGACCAGTAAGGCGGCGCCATGGTGAGGCAATTCGCGCAGCAACACCGCGTGGACCAACGGGATGCCGATCCAAACGACCCCAAGCAGGGTGACGCCCATCGAGACAGTGATCCCGTCGCGGTGTTGACGATCAGCGCCGAAGACGAAGAGCAGCAGGAAGGAGGCCGGGATGACCATCAGCACGTCGAAGGTCGTGCCGAAGTGGGCGGCGAGGACGAGTGCTGTGACCGCCACGTAAGCAGCGATCTCTATCGGTCGCAGCTCCTCGGTCATTGCAAAGTACTCGTGCAGGGCGAGCACTCCGATCGCGACCATTGCGATCGCGAAGACCAGGCCGCCGGCGACGGTGATCGCGATCGCGAAGGCGATCCAGGGGATCGCGACTAGGATCCGCTTGGCGGTCTCGCCACGCATCTCCCGGCGTCGCTGCGGCGCTTGCGGTGCCGGCTCGGGTCGCTCCTTGGCGATTGGGTCATCGAGGCCGTTGAAGAGCTCTTCGGCCTCGCGGAAGCTGCGCCGCGGCCGGTTACGGCGCTCCTCCCCCTCTCCCGGGGTGGGCCCATAGTCAGGTCCTCGCCCCGAAGCGGCGCTGCCGCGACTCATACTCCCCGAGCGCAGGCCTCCAGCGCCTCCCGCGTCGAAGTCTGGCCAGAGCTCGTCGCGAAAGACCAGCTCTGAGTAAGCGCACTGCCAGAGCAGGTAGTTAGAGACCCGCTGCTCTCCGCTCGTTCGTATCAGGAGGTCTGGGTCGTGCATCTCGGGCGCGTAGAGGTGGCGGCGGAACTCCTCCTCGGAGCCCCCCTGGAAGCTTCGCGCCGCATCCACGATCTCCGCCCTGCCGCCGTAGTTGAAGGCGACGAAGAGCGTGATGCGCCGTTGGCCTCGGTTGTGCGCTCGGCCCACTCCATCCGCTCGACCAGCTCCGGGTCGACTCCCTCGCGCCGGCCGCTGAAGCGCATCCGCACCCCCTCCTCGCGCAGCTCGGGCGTCTCGGCTGCGATCCGCTCGCCGAACATCCGCACCAGGCCCTCGACCTCCTCCGCCGGCCGCGACCAGTTCTCGGTCGAGAAGGAGAAGACGGACAGCTCCTTGATCCCCAACTCGACCGCGTCGCGCAGCCGCGCCTTGAGCACGTCGGCGCCGGCCCGGTGCCCCTCGACTACCGGCAGGCCACGATGCTGAGCCCAGCGTCCGTTGCCGTCGGTGATGATCGCTACGAATCGGGCAGGGGTCAAACCTCGAGGATTTCCTCTTCCTTGCCCTTGAGCAGCGCATCGATCTCGGTGATCGCCTCGTCGGTCTGCTTCTGGAGCGCGGACTCGGCGCGGCGCTCGTCGTCCTCGCCAGCCTCTCCCTCCTTCTTGAGCTCGCGCAAATCGTGCATGACGTCGCGGCGAACGTTGCGGATCGCCACCCGTCCCTCCTCGGCGACGCCGTGGACGACCTTGACCATCTCGCGGCGGCGCTCCTCGGTCAGCTCGGGAATCTGGAGGCGGATCACGTTGCCGTCGTTGCTGGGCGTCAGCCCGATGTCGGACTCCTGGATCGATTTCTCGATTGCAGTCAGCGAGGATTTGTCGTAAGGGGTGACGGTGAGCAGGCGCGCGTCGGCGGTCGCCACGTTCGCGAGTTGCTTGAGCGGCGTCTGGGTCCCGTAGTAGTCCACTGCAATGCGGTCGAGCAGATGGGGAGAGGCCCGACCGGTGCGTACGGTCGCCAGCTCGCCGCGGCTCGATTCGACCGACTTGGCCATGCGGCCCTTGGCGTCCTCGAGCAGTTCGTCGATCAGATCCACTGGGTTCCCGTCCTCACGCGGTGGCGGGCGCGCTGGAGACCAGCGTGCCCACCCTCTCGCCGCAGACGATCCTATCTATGTTGCCCTCGTCTCCCATGTTGAAGACGTAGATCGGCAAGTCGTTGTCCATGCAGAGCGAGAGAGCCGTCGAGTCCATCACCTTCAGCCCCCGCTCGATTGCCTCGCGGTGACTGATCGCAGGGATGAACTTAGCGTCGGGATGTATCGCCGGGTCGGCGTCGTAGACCCCCTCGACCCCGTTCTTGGCCATCAGGATCGCCTCGGCGTCGATCTCGAGTGCGCGCAGCGCCGCTGCGGTATCGGTGGTGAAGAACGGGTTGCCGGTGCCGGCGGCGAAGATCACCACCCGTCCCTTCTCGAGGTGGCGCATGGCACGGCGACGGATGTAGGGCTCGGCCACCTCCTTGACGTCGATCGCCGACATCACTCGGGTGTGCTGCTCCATCGTCTCCAAGGCGTCCTGGAGGGTCAGGGCGTTGAGCACCGTTGCCAGCATCCCCATGTAATCGCCGGTAGCGCGATCCATGCCGTCGGCGGCGGCCGCGAGGCCGCGGTAGATATTGCCGGCCCCGACGACGATCGCGACCTCCACCCCGCGTGAGCAGATCGCCGTCGCCTGCCTTGCGATCCGCTGCACCTCTCCCGCGTCGGTGCCGTAGTCGAGGTCGCCCATCAGCGCCTCGCCGGAGAGCTTGAGCATGATGCGGCTGAACTTGGGGGTTGAATCCATAGATCTCGGCATTTACGGCCCGTGAAGAGCCTATCCCCGACTCGCTCCTTCGGCCTCAGGACTCGCCGATGCGGAAGTAGGAGAAGCGGGCGACTCGAACATTCTCGCCGGTCTTGGCGGCAAGCTCCTGGCGCAACTCCTCAATTGTCTTAGAGTCGTGCTTGTCCGCGTTGACATGGGACTGGTCAAGGAGCGCGACCTCGCTCGCCCACTTGGAGAGCTGGCCCGCGACGATTTTCTCGACCACGTCGTCCGGCTTGCCTTCCTCTCGGGCCTTTTCCTGGAAGACGCGCCGCTCGGCCTCGCGCTCCTCCTCCGGGATCTCCTCGGAGGAGATGTATTGCGGTGCGCTCGCCGCGACGTGTAGGGCAACCTCGTAGGCGAACGCCTTGAAGTCCTCGTTGCGGGCAACGAAGTCCGTCTCGCACTGGACTTCGACCATCGCCCCCACCCTGTCGTTGGCGTGGATGTAAGCGGAGACGACGCCCTCCTCGGTGCCGCGCCCCTCGCGCTTTGCGGCAGAGGCCTGGCCCTTTACCCGGAGCAGCTCGATCGCGCGCTCGGTGTTGCCGTCGGCCTCGGTCAGGGCGGCCTTGCAGTCCATCATCGCCGCACCGGTGCGATCTCGCAGCGCTTTGACGTCGGCAGCTGCGATCGTCATGCGGTCCCCTCTTGGGTCGGCTCGACCGGATCCTCGTCCGACCTTGGAGGAGTCGGATCGCGACCGGAAACGGGCGAGGGCTGGGGCTCCTCGACCACCGCCCCCTCGGCTTTGCCTGCGGGGACGGTGAGCCTTGCGCCACCGCTGTGAGAACCCTGAGCCGCCTGACCCGCGACTTCGTCGCTCGTCCGCGCGGGCGCCTGCTGCATCGCTGCAGCCTCCGCGTCGGCGGCAGCTTTAGCAGCGTCCTCAGCTTCCTGACGCGCTTTCTCCTCTTCCTCGCGTTTGCGGCGCTCTTCCTCCTCTATGCGGCGCCGCTCCATCTCCTCGGCTATGCGCTTTTCCTCCTGGGTCCGCCAGGCGGAGGCACCCGTCTCCACGGCCGTGCCGATCGTGCCGATCACGAGTTGGCAGGAGCGGATCGCATCGTCATTGCCAGGTATCACGTGGTCGATCGGGCTTGGGTCGCAGTTGGTGTCGACCAAGCCGATGATCGGAATCCGCAGGCGGGCCGCCTCGTGAACCGCGATCTCCTCGGTTTTGAGGTCGGTGACGAAGACTGCGTCGGGCAGGCGCTCCATGTTCCGAACGCCGCCGAGGTTGAATTCGAGCTTCGTCAGTTCGGCCTGCATGCCCATCCGCTCCTTGGTCGGCAACAGGTCGAGTTTGCCCTCCTCTTGCCACGCGGTCAGCTCGTGCAGGCGGGCGATCCGGGCCGACATCGTGTTGAAGTTGGTCAGCAAGCCGCCCAGCCAGCGCTGGTTGACATAGGGCATCCGACAGCGGTCGGCCCACTCCTTGACCGCGTCGCGCGCCTGCTTCTTGGTGCCGACGAACAGCACCGTGCCGCCGCCGCTAGCCAGCTCGCCAGCGAAGCGGCGGGCGTTCTCCAGCAGTGCCTCGGTCTGCAGCAGGTCAATGATGTGGATCCCGTCCAGCTCGCCGTGGATGAAGCGACGCATGTTCGGGTTCCATCGACGGGTTTGATGGCCGAAGTGGACTCCGGCTTGCAGCAGCTCTTTGAGATCTGCCTTTGGCATAGAAAACTCTCCTTGGTAGGTAAAGCTCTCCCGTCGCGCTTGCCGGACCCGGCGCCTGTGTGGGCCGGGCAGGACCCGGGGCGCTGCGAGCGGGGGTTGGTTGCGATCCCGCGGGATTGTAGAGGGGCAGCCGCTCAGGCGGCCCGGGCCGCCGCGAGGGCGGCGACCAGGTCTGCCGGCAGCTCTGAGTCAAAGGCGAGCATCGCGCCACTCTCGGGGTGGGTGAAGGCGAGCCGGTGGGCGTGCAGGAACTGGCGCTCGAGCCCATACCTCACCCCGCCGCCGTAAGTCGCGTCGCCCGTCAGGGGGTGTCCAATCGCCGCGAAGTGGGCGCGGATCTGGTGCGTCCTACCGGTCTCCAGTCGCGCCTCCAGGTAGGTCTCGGCGGCGAGTATCTCGAGCACCGCGAAGTGGGTGCGCGCCTCTCGTGCCGCAGCTCCCGAGACGGCCATCCGGCGTCGTTCGCGCGCAGCGCGCCCGATCGGAGCATCGATCGTCCCTGTGCGAGAGGCAAGGCGGCCTCCGGCCAGCGCCAGGTAGCGGCGCTCGACCTCGCGTTGCTGTACCTGAGCCTGCAGGGCGGCGTGCGCAGCGTCGGTGCGGGCGACAACGAGCAGGCCGCTGGTGCCCTTATCGAGCCGGTGAACGATGCCGGGGCGCTGCGGGTCCTCCCCACCACCGAGGATCTCGCCAAGCTCCTCGACAAGGGTTGGTCCGCGGTGGGACGGCGCCGGGTGGACGACGAGGCCGGCGGGCTTGTCGACTACTGCGAGCGCCTCGTCGAGGTGGACGACGCGCAATTCCGCGGTCATCTATCCACCGGCTCCCGCAGGTAGGCGATCGCGAGCAGCACGACCCCGATCGTGATCGCAGTGTCGGCCAGGTTGAAGGGGGGCCAGTGCGGCAGGTCGATGTAGTCGGTGACCACCCCGGCGCGGATCCGGTCGGCAAGGTTCCCAAGCGCTCCCCCTGCCAGCAGGCCGACGGCGACCCACATCCCGGGTCGGGTCGGGTTGCGCCAGAAGAGGAAGCCGATGAAGCCGAGCGCCACCAGCGTTACCGCGACGAGGCCGACGCCCGCTCCACCCGCGAGGCCAAAGGCGACACCGCTGTTGTGGGACAGGGTCAGGCCCAGTGGGCCAAGTACGCCGACGTGCTGGCCGGGGACGAGGTGAGCTTCGATTGCCGCCTTGGATGCTTGGTCGGCGACCACCACAATGCCACAGAGCGCGCCGGCCAGACGCCAAGCGCGGGCGGTCTGCCCGCTCACCCTGAGATCAGGGGGACGACAAGCGCCTGCAGCAAGAGCAGCACGATGATTCCCAACATCGGGCTGAGGTCGAGCCCGAATCCACCGCCCCCGATCGGGGGTAGGAAGCGCCGGAAGAGATTGAGGTAGGGGTTCGTCGTCTCGGTGACGAAGTCGAGCAGGGCCCTCAGCGGGCGGCTGTAGGGAACGCGGGGCAGCCAGGAGATGAGGATGTTGGCGAAGATGAGGACGATGTAGACGGTGAACAGCGCATTCACGTAGTTGGCTACCTCAGCCCGGCTCAGCGCCAGCGGAATCACCGCGCCATCCTCTCCAGCGAAGCCCGCACCGCCGCCTCAAACGCCTCGCGGACGCCCTCTCGGTCCAGGACCTCCAGTCCAGCCTCGGTGCTGCCGCCCGGCGAGGCGACCGCCTCTTTCACATCGGCCGGATGCCGCAAGCGCAACAGCTCCGCGGTCCCTGCGGTCGTCTCCACCACGAGTTCTCGCGCCAGCTCCTGGTCGAGTCCACCCCTTACCCCGGCGTCGGCGATCGCCTCAACCGCCAGCGCCAGGTAGGCGGGGGCGCACCCGATCATCGCAGTCGCGGCGTCGAACGCCTCATCCGGCAGCTCGACTACACGCCCTAGCGTCTCTAGCAACCTCCGAACCTCAAGATTCTCCCCACCGGCCACACAGAGGACGCCCCTCCGGACCTCCACCCCGACGTTAGGCATCACCCTCAGCACTTCGGCCCCGGGAAACGCAGCGGCGACCTTTTCTGTCGAGGTTGCCCCCAGTAGCGTGACAACCACCTTCGCGCTCGAAAGCTCCTGCGCAACCTCGTCCAGTTTCGCCGGCTTTACGGCAAGGACAACGACGTCGGCAACTTCCGCCAGCTCGCGGTTGGAGCGGACGGCTTCGCCGCCGACCTCTCGGGCGAGTTCCTCTGCTCGTCCTGACCCGGAATCGGCGAACAGCATCCGCAGGGACTCGCCAGCCCATCCTCGCGCCATGGCTGCCGCCATGTTTCCGGACCCACAAAAGCCAATGATCATTGCGGTCCGCAGACTAGCCGTGGCCGATAGGCAGGGTCGGGTGCCCTGCATGCCCGGCACTACGCTTTCGCTACCGAGTGCTCGGCGAGAGCAACGACCCGCGAGGTGAAGATGTCAGCGAGGTGGGCGCCCCCTGAGCCCTCCCTCACCTACGACTGGTTGAAGAACCCCTTGTCGATTAATCTCGCGCGTTCCTCGGCAGAGACCTCGACGTTCCGAGGCGTCAGCAGGAACATCTTCTCGGCGATCCGCTGCATCCCACCGTCCATCGCGTAGGTCAAGCCGGAGCAGAAGTCGATCATCCGCTTCGACAGCTCGTGGTCGGTTGTCTGGAGGTTGAGGATGACCGGCACCGCCCGTTTGAACTGATCAGCTACCTGCTGGGCGTCGTTGAAGTTGCGCGGGATGACGAGGTGGACCTGGACATCGGTGCCGCCGTTGGCGACGGGCCGCAGGCTGCGCGTTCGAGAGGCCGAGATGGGCTCGTCGTCAGCGAAGATATCGTCGATCTCGTCACGGCGAGAGCGGCGAGCAGTCGGCAGGCGCCGCACTGGCGATTGCTCGCGCTCGCGGCGACCTTCGAAGACCTCCTCAGAGCCCGTCTCTGGCTCATAGCCGTCGTCGTACTCGGACCCATAGTCGTGGTCCTCGGCGAGGCCGAAGTAGACGAGCGCTCTGTGCCATGTGTCGCGTAAGGCCATACTCACCGCCATGTTTCGGCCTGCGCAGGCCGACTCCTTTACGGATTATCCTCAGGGTAGCGCCGTTCACACGTACAGCGCTGTTCCCAGCCGAATGATCGTCGCCCCCTCCTCGACCGCGACGCGCCAGTCCTGGGAGGTGCCCATCGAGAGCCGGGTGAGGCTGCGCTCTGCGGCCAACTCGGCGAGGCGGGCGAAATGGGGGCGGGATGCCTCAGGATCTAGGTTGAACGGCGGCATTGTCATCAGCCCGCCGACCTGCACTGGGCAGCGGGCGATGAAGGCGTCCAGGTCGGCAGGGGCGACGCCGCTCTTGCCCTCCTCGCCGGCGACGTTGACCTCGACCAGGACTTCGGTTCCCGGCCCGCCGTGGCGGTCGAGCTGCTCCAGGGCGGAGTCAGTTGCCACCGAGTGGATCAGGCGACAGATCGGCAGCAGCTGTCTCACCTTGCGGCTCTGGAGGTTGCCGATGAAGTCCCACTCGAAGGTGTCGCCCCAGCGCTCGTTCTTGACGCTCAGCTCCTGCTGGCGGTTCTCGCCAACCAGAGCGACGCCGGCCTCCGACAGGGCGCCCATCTCCTCCGGCGGTACGTACTTGGTTGCGGCAAGAACCTCGACGCCCTCGCCGACGAGCTCGCGCACCTGCTCGAGGTTGGCGGCGATCCTCACCGGATCGAGGTCGTGGATCAGGCCGGGCATCGCTCAGGCCGGGTCCTCGTCGATCCAGGCGATCCCCGCCTGGCGTCCGGTCCGCCCGGCGTCGCGGCGGTGGGAAAAGAACAACTCGGACTCGCAGCTCGTGCAAAGACCGGAGAGCTCGACCGATCCGACGCCCGCCTCGCACAACATCCGGTGGGCGACCTCGGGCAGGTCGAGCATGTCTCCCGAGGCGACTCCCTCCCCCAGTCTGGCGAAGGCGCCCAGCACCTCCTCGCCTACCTCGTAGCAGCAGCGGCCGATCCCGGGCCCGATCGCCGCGTGCGTGGCGCCGACTGCCTCGGTGCCCGCGGCGAGGATCCCGGCGGCCAGCCCGCGCCAACCGCAGTGCAGCATGGCCACGCCGCCCGGGCCCGCCAGCGCGACCGGCAGGCAGTCGGCGACGAAGACCAACGCCGCCAGCCCCGGCTCTGCGGTCAGGTGCCCGTCGACCGCGGGAATCTCGGCGCCGGGCTCGGTGAACGGGCTGGGCCTCTGCCGGTCGGCATGGACGGCGAGCTCGGCGCCGTGGACCTGGCGCCCGATCACGACGCGACCAGGCTCAACGCCGAGGGCCGTGGCGAGGCGGCGGCGGTTCGCGATGACTGCGTCAGTCACATCGTCTGTAAGAAACGCCCAGGTTGAGGCTGTCGAAGGGCTTGCTGCTGACCCCCCCGAGGCGGGTGGAGAAGGCTGCCCTCGCTCTGGGCAGCTCGGCTTCAATCCAGCGCACGCCAGCGCTCTGACGCCATCGCATCCGAGTAACAAAGCAGAAAAGGCGCCGGGGCTACTCGGCCCGGGCGGCCGCCAGCGCCACGGCCAGCTCCTGCTCGTGCCCCCCGATCTCTCCATCTAGCTTGCGACGCAGTGCCTCCCGCAGGCCGCGCCCCAGCGCCGGGCCCTCCGGGATACCGGCGGCGATCAGCTCGCTCCCGTCGATCTCCAGACTGACTGAGCGCCACTCGGAGAGGTAGCGATCCAGCCACTCGGCACCCAGGACGCGGGCGAGTGCCAGCTCGACCGGAGGGCGCCCACGCGCCAGATCGACTGCCTCTGAGGGACTGGCCGGATTGGCCGCGGCGAGTAGCGCCTCGCCGCTGGGCGGGCCGAGCGCCGCGGCGAGCAGGACGTCACGACGCTCTACGAACTCACTCCAAAGCGGTGACACCAGTAGCTCGTCTACCTTGGCGGTGAGCCGAGGTCCTCCGTTACGCGGCTCGACTAGCCCCCACTCGACGGCGAGCTCGAGGCCGCGCGACGCCTCGGGCTCCTCCGCCAGCCTGAGCAACTCGGCCTGGCGCCGATCGGCCGAGACCGTGCTCAGGTCCGCAGCGCCTAGCAACTTGGCAGTCTCGGTCTCCAGCTCGAAGCCGAAGCGGGCGGCGTAGCGGGCAGCGCGCAGCGCTCGGGTCGGATCGTCGGCGAAGGAGCGCCGATGCAGCACTCGCAACTGCCCCGCAACGAGGTCATCGAGGCCGCCGTGGGAGTCGATCAGGACTGGCTCCCGATCGAGCGGGATCGCCATCGCGTTGATCGTGAAATCGCGACGGGCGAGATCGTCGGGCAGGCTGGACGGCTTCACATCCGGCAGTGCGCCAGGGCGTGCGTAGGCCTCGGTGCGGGCCGTGGCGATGTCGACCTCATGGCCGTCCAGGCGGGCCTTCGCGGTGGAGAACCGCTCGTACTCGACAACCTCGGCACCAAGCCGGGTAGCGAGGCCGGCGGCATCGCCCTCGACGACCAGGTCGAGATCGGCACGCGCGCGTCCGAGCAGTAGGTCGCGGACTGCGCCGCCGACCAGATAGACCGACCCCCCTGCGGATCGCTCGCGCACGGTGGCCAGCTCTGGATAGGCGCCGTCCAGAGCTGCGGCCAGGTTCTCGATCGGCATCGGGGACATCGAAGCCAGTCCCTCAGCCACGCTCCAGCGCCAAGTTGGCCTGGGCGACGCGGAAGCGACCCTCGTAGAGCGCTCGGCCGACGATCACGCCCTCGACGTTCCGAGGCGCCCGGCGCGCCAGCTCTTCGAGGTCGGATAGCTCACCCACCCCGCCCGAGTAGATCACCGCCGCGTCAGTAGCGGCGGCGACGCGAGCCAGCTCTTCGAGCCCGGGCCCCTCCATGGTGCCGTCGACCTCGATCGGGGTGAAGAGGAAGCGGTACACGCCGCGCCCGGTCAGCTCAGCGACGGCCTCGGCGGCGTCTCGTCCACCGGCCTCGGTCCATCCTGCGAGTGAGACCTCGCCCCCACGGGCATCGATAGAGACGGCAATCCTTTGGCCGTAGCTCTTCAGCGCCGCGGCGAGGAAGCTGGGATCGCGCAGGGCGGCGGTTCCGATCACCACCCGCTCGACGCCAGCCTTAAACGCGGCGGCCACCGACTCGGTATCGCGTAGACCACCGCCGAGCTGGACCGGACAGTCGACGCCTGCCGAGATTCGGCGCACCACCTCGAGGTTCTGCGGGCTCCCGGCTTTCGCCCCGTCGAGATCGACCACATGCAAGAACTTCGCTCCGTCGCTAGCCCAACGGGTCGCCGCGTCGAGGGGGTCTGCGTCATAGGCGGTCTCTCGCTCGTAATCGCCACGAAGCAGCCGCACTGCCTGTCCGCCGCGGATGTCGATGGCCGGATAAAGAATCACGCGGTGACGTCGAGACCCGGGGTCGCGATACGCACAGTCATTCGCTCAACGTCCCCTTGGTCGAAGGCACGCCGCTCTCTTCGGGATCGAGCGAGACGGCGACCCGCAGTGCCCGTGCGAAGGCCTTAAACGAAGCCTCGATCATGTGGTGGGCATTAGTGCCGTAGCGGACCGAGACGTGCAGGGTCAGCTTGGCGCTGTTAGCGACGGCGCGGAAGAACTCCTCGGCCAGCTCGGTGTCGAAGCCGGCGATCGAAGTTGCCGGCAGCTCGGCGTCAAAGACGCACAGCGGCCGCCCAGAGATGTCGATTGCGCACTCAGCAAGCGACTCGTCCATCGGCACTACGGCCGATCCGTAGCGCCGGATCCCGGCGCGTTCGCCGAGCGCCTCGTCCAGGGCCTGTCCGAGCACGATGCCGACGTCCTCCACCGTGTGGTGGGCGCCGGTTTCGAGGTCTCCTCTCGCCTCGACCGTCAGGCCGAGTCGTCCGTGGCGGGCGAGCAGGTCGAGCATGTGGTCGAGGAAGCCGACGCCCGTCGCAACGCTCGCCTCTCCCCCGTCGTCGAGGTTCAGCGAGAGTCGGATCTGGGTCTCGGCGGTCTCGCGCTCTCTTGTTGCTGTCCGGCTCATCGCCTGATCATCGCCGACTCGCCGTGGACGGGGAAGCCCTCGGCGCGGGCCAGGGCGTTGACGTATGGAGCTAGCGCAGCCGCTGCGGGCGCGGGGATGCTCACGGTGGCGACCTTGCGGCGGAAGGCGCCGGGACCGAGCGGGCCCGAGAAGCGGCCCGCGCCGCCGGTCGGAAGGACGTGGTTGGACCCGGCTGCGTAGTCACCAAAAGCGGTGGCGCAGTTGCGGCCTGCGAACACGCAGCCGGCCGTCTTCACCCGGCCGGCGAGCAGCACGGCGTCCTCCTCAAACAGCTCTAGGTGCTCGGGGGCGAAGGCATTGGCGAAGTCGATCGCCTCGCTGAGGTCGGGAACCTGGACCAGTGCCAGGGGGGCATCGGCGACGCTGGGGCGCTGCGCTGCGACCCGCTCTGTCGCCTCCGCGACCGCGGTGATCACTGCCTCCTCGACCGCCACAGCGACGAGCGGGCTGTCGGCCCCGTGCTCGGCCTGTGCGCAGAGGTCGAGCGCCGCCCACTCGGGGTCGGTGTCGTGGCCGGCGACCAGTACCAGCTCGGAGGGGCCTGCGAGCGAGTCGATCCCAACCAGCCCGCACACGGCTCGCTTTGCCTCCCGCACCCAGGCGTTGCCGGGGCCGGCGATGACATCGACAGGGGCGACAGACTCGGTGCCGTGGGCGAGCGCGAAGATCGCCTGGGCGCCGCCCATCGCGTAGACCTCGTCGACACCGCAGAGCCCTGCGGCTGCCAGTGCCAGCTGATTGACCTGGCCGTTCGGCCCCGGTGGCGAGACAAGCGCGACCCTCTCGACCCCCGCCACCAGCGCCGGGATGCAGCACATCAGCACGCTCGACGGATAGGCGGCGCGACCGCCGGGCGCGTAGACTCCCGCGGCGCGGACCGGGACCTCGCGCACGGTCACCGTCTGGCCCTGTGGCAACTTGACCTGGCGCGCTGCCGTATCGACCTGCGCAGCGGAAACCGCGCGGACGTTCGCTGCGGCGACCTCCATCGCGGCTCGGACCTCGGGACCGATGGATTCCAGCGCCGTCGCTGGCTGTCCTGAATCGACCCGAAGCGCGCCGGGCGGCCGCTCGGTCGCATCGAAGCGCGCGGTTAGGCGCAGCACGGCCTCGTCGCCGCCTTCGACTACCTCTCGCTCTATGGGTCCGACGTCGACCGTCGCCCCGGACCCGGCAACCCAGGCCCGGATTGCGGCGGCCGTCCCCACTGCGCCCTCCCACTTGAAGTGGCGGGTCCTCATCGCGCTGTCGCCGCCTTCAGCTTCGCGGTCAGCGCATCGACCTCGGCGGCGCGCAGCTTGTGTGCGACCCGGTTGGCGACAAAGCGCGCCGTACAGTCGAGAATCTCCTCGCGCACCTCGAGGTCGTTCTCTTCCAGGGTCCGCCCGGTGGCGACCAGATCGACGATCCCGTCAGCAAGGCCAATCAGCGGCGCCAGCTCGACCGAGCCCTTGACCTCGATCACCTCAACCTGGTGTCCGGTCCGCTCGAAGTGCCGCTCGGCGATCCGCGGGTACTTGGTCGCGATCCGCATCATCCCCAATCGCCGCTCGGACTCGCCCAGCCGCTCGTCTCCCGTGCGGCCGGCGAGCACCATCCGGCAGCGTCCGAAGCCGAGGTCGAGCAGCTCATAGACGACCCGGTCCGCTTGCTCAAGCAGCACGTCCTTGCCGGTGATGCCGACCTCGGCGGCGCCGGCCTCGACATAGGTGGGCACGTCGGAGGGCCGCATCGTCACCAGCGTGATGCCATCCTCCTCGAAGATCAGCGAGCGGGAGTCTCCGCGCAGCCCCGCGGTGTCGATCCCCGCGGCGTCGAGCGCGTCCAACGTCTCGCCGAAGAGCGCCCCGCGCGGCACCGCGAGCTTCAATGGCCCGTCTACCTTCGCTCGGCCCAGGCCGGCGACCTCGACGCTCATTGGACAATCTCCCCACGCCTCGACTCCTCCTCCATCTGGGCGACGTGGACCCGCTCCAGGTAGAGGGCGAAGCCGGCTGCTGGTAGGTCGAGGCCGAACCGCTTCAACAGCTCGTCGTAACGGCCGCCGCCGCCCAGCACATGGCCGAGCGCGGGGTCATAGACCTCGAGGATCGCACCGCTGTAGTAGCCGAGGTCGCGCAGCAGGCCGAGGTCGATCCGGACCCGGTCCGCGACGCCCCGCGCTTGGAGTGCCTCGAAGGTCTCCTGAATTCTCGCCGTGGCGCGCTCCACCGCCGCGCCGCCAAGGCTGCGGGCCTGCTCCAGCACCTCGCTGCCACCGCGAAGTTGGGAGAGGGCGACGCACGTCGCACATTGCTTCTCGCTGATCCCCTCCAGGGTGGAGAGCTCCGCCTCGAGGCCGACCAGGTCGTGCATCGCCAGCCGTCCGAGGATCGAGTCCCGCGCCTCCCCCGCGACCCCGAACTCGGCGAGAAGCTGACGGTAGAGGTCGGCGTCGCCGAGCCCGATCACCGCGCGGGTCAGCCCGGCGGCGTCGAGCCCCGCCTCCAACACCTCGACCACCTCGGCGGTCCCCTGCGGGGCCGGTGCTCCGATCAGCTCCACGCCGGCCTGCGCGAACTCGCGCATCTGCCCGCGTTGCGGGCGCACCGCCCGGAAGGCGTTGGCGAGGTAGCAGAGGCGAAGCGGTGGCTCGGCGCCGAGGTAGCGGGTGGCAACCAGGCGAGCGATCGGCACCGTCATGTCAGAGCGCAGCGCCAGCAGATCGCCGCGCTCGTCGAAGAAGCGATAGGCACCGCCGCCGGTCCGCCCGTCGCCGCGCGCCAGCACCTCGTCGTACTCGATCGCGGGCGTCGCGACCTCGCCGTAGCCACGGCTCTCGAACACCTCGATCAGCGCTAGGTGGAGGCGGCGCAGCTCCCGCATCTCGTCGGGCAGCACATCGCGCGTGCCAGGGGGGATCGGATGGATCATCCGCCGGACCTTACGAGAGAGAGCGCGAAAGCCCCGCTACGCCGGGACCTCGGCAGAGACCCGTTCAATCTGGGCACCGAGCCCGCGCAGCCGTTCGTCGATCTGCTCGTAGCCACGGTCGATCTGGCGGATGTTGCCAATCTCCGAGGTACCGTCGGCCGCCAGAGCAGCGATGAGCATTGCCATTCCGGCGCGGATGTCTGGGCTCTCGACGCGTTCGCCATGAAGCCGGCTCGGACCACTGACGATCGCCCTGTGGGGATCGCACAACGTGATCCGAGCGCCCATCGCGACCAACTTGTCGACAAAGAAGAGGCGGTTCTCGAACATCTTCTCGAAGATCAGGATCTCGCCCTCTGCTTGGGTGGCGAGCGCGAGCGCGATCGAGATGAGATCCGCCGGAAAGGCTGGCCAAGGGCCGTCCTCGATCTTCGGGATCGCGTCACCGAGGTCGGTTTGGACGCGCAGTACTTGCCCCGGCGGGACGACCACGTCCTCGCCCTCGACCGAGGAGCGCAAACCGAGGCGGCGAAACTGGCGACGGACCATAACCAGGTCGGCAGGCCCGGCGTCGCGAACCCGGACCTCTCCGCCGGTGGCAGCAGCGAGCGCCATGAAGCTGCCGACCTCAATGTGATCAGGGGAGATCGTGTGCTCGGCGCCGCCGAGCCGATCGCGGCCGTGCACAGTCATCACGTTGGACCCAATCCCGTCGACCTCGGCACCCATCTTGGCCAGCAGCCGGGCGAGGTCCTGAACGTGGGGCTCGGAGGCGGCGTTGGCTACCGTGGTGGGCCCCGGGGTCAATGCCGCCGCCATCAACGCGTTCTCGGTGCCCATCACCGATGGCTCGTCCATGAAGACTGCGCAGGCGCGCAGCCCCCCGGGTGGCGCCGTCAACTCGATCCAGCGGTCGCCATCGACGCGGGCCCCCAGCTCCTTGAAGGCGTCGAGGTGGGCGTCGAGGCGGCGACGTCCGATGAAGTCCCCGCCGGGGGGCGGCATCCGGGCTTCGCCGAAGCGTGCCAGCAGCGGCCCTGCGAGCAGGAACGAGGCTCTGATCCGGCTCGAGAGTTCCTGGTCGACCTCGATCTCGCCGACGTCGGCGGCGCAAAGCCTGAGGCTGTTGTCGGCGACCCAGGCGACCTCCACCCCGAGCCGCTCCAGCAGGGCGATCTGCGCCTCTGTGTCGCGGATGCGCGGCACCCGGTGCAGCAGCAACTCCTCCTCGGTGAGCAGGCAGGCGGCGAGGATCGGCAGCGCGGCATTCTTGTTGCCGGCGACGGTCAGCTCTCCAGAGAGCGGGACGCCGCCTTGGATGACGAACTTCTCCATAGGTCTTGGCAAGGGTAACGACCGAGCGGGCGGTCGCCGCGAACACCTCGGTGGGCGCTCTGCGGCACATTTGCAAAGTCGCCGCCGAACGGCGTAGGATCAGCGCTGCGAGGGAGCGTCGTTTCGACTGCGAGACCGAACGTCGATCGGAACAGATCGTTATTCAATAGCACGGCGCAACACATGTGCTCGACCTCCCGACCGCGCTTCTGGGGTTCGCAGCGCTGCCGGTGACCGGCAACGCTGCCGCAACGTCCGCAGTGCTTCTGGTGGAAGCGAAAGCCGCAACGCGATCTGGCCGCACAGCGGGGAAGGGCGGCAGCGGGTCGACTTGGAGCCATCGAGGTGCCTATCTCGACGCGCCCTCGGTCTTTTTGGCGGCGAGGCCACGGCGGTCTACGGGATCTACGCCAGGTATGACCCTGCAAGCCTCGTTGCAGATTTCCAGTGCCGTCCGAAGGTCGCCGTAGCTTACGAACCCATGTTCGACACGAAGACAACATTGGCGGCACGGCTGACCGACGCCGTCGACCTGCTGATCGACTTCGCGACGCTCGGTGAGTACGGGCTGGAGCCCGTTGGGAGAACTTCGCCGGGCTGCCAGTCCCGCCGCCGCCCGCAGTCCATCAGTCCGGGCGAGCGGCGGCGGACCGGCGATCGCGGTTTCGCGATCCGCTCCTGAACGACAGAGGGCCGCCCCGCAGGGCGGCCCGAAGTCAAGGAAACCGGCGGCGACCTACTCTCCCAGGAGGTTGCCCTCCAAGTACCATCGGCGCTGAGGGGCTTAACTGCTCTGTTCGGAATGGGAAGAGGTGTCTCCCCCTCGCTATGTGCCACCGGAGGTTTGCGAGACCGCCCCGGTGGAGCTTGAAAACCGCACAAGACCTCAGGGTAAGAAAAATATCCGTCAAGCCCTCGACCCATTAGTACCGGTCGGCTGAGCGCATTACTGCGCTTGCACCGCCGGCCTATCGACCTGGTGGTCTACCAGGGGTCTTACTCCCTCAAGGGGATGGGAGAGCTCATCTCGAGGACGGCTTCCCGCTTAGATGCTTTCAGCGGTTATCCGTTCCGTGCGTAGCTAATCTGCAATGCCCTTGGCAGGACAACAGATACACCAGCGGCACGTTCATCCCGGTCCTCTCGTACTAGGGATGACTCCTCTCAACTCTCCAACGCCCACGGCAGATAGGGACCGAACTGTCTCACGACGTTCTGAACCCAGCTCGCGTACCGCTTTAATGGGCGAACAGCCCAACCCTTGGGACCTACTCCAGCCCCAGGATGCGACGAGCCGACATCGAGGTGCCAAACCGGTTCGTCGATGTGGACTCTTGGAACCGATAAGCCTGTTATCCCCGGAGTACCTTTTATCCGTTGAGCGACGGCGCTTCCACTTGCAACCGCCGGATCACTAAGCCCAACTTTCGTTCCTGCTCGACCCGTCGGTCTCGCAGTCAAGCTCCCTTATTGCCTTTACACTCTACGCACGATTTCCAACCGTGCTGAGGGAACCTTTGGGCGCCTCCGTTACATTTTAGGAGGCGACCGCCCCAGTCAAACTGCCCACCTGACACTGTTCACCGCCCGGATCACGGCACGGTGTTAGAAGCCCAGACTACCAGGGGTGGTATCTCAAGGGTGACTTCCCGACAGCCAAAGCCGCCGGTTCACAGTCTCCCACCTATCCTGAGCGAGATACCCCAGACTCCAATATCAAGTTGCAGTAAAGGTTCACGGGGTCTTTCCGTCTAGCCGCGGGTACTCGGCATCTTCACCGAGACTTTAATTTCACCGAGCCTCTCGTTGAGACAGCGTCCAAGTCGTTACGCCATTCGTGCAGGTCGGAACTTACCCGACAAGGAATTTCGCTACCTTAGGACCGTTATAGTTACGGCCGCCGTTTACCGGGGCTTAGCTTCACTGCTTTGCGCCGAAGCGCTAACAGGTCCGCGTAACCTTCCGGCACCGGGCAGGCGTCAGCCCCTATACGTCGTCTTACGACTTAGCAGAGGCCTGTGTTTTTGGTAAACAGTCGCTTGGACCAATTCACTGCGGCCCCCTCGGGCTCCCTCCGTATGGAGTTCACCCTAGCGGGGCGTCCCTTCTTCCGAAGTTACGGGACGATTTTGCCGAGTTCCTTAACGAGAGTTAGCTCGCTCACCTCAGTATGTTCTACTTGTCCACCTGTGTCGGTTATGGGTACGGGCACGCGAGTCCTGCCTAGAGGATTTTCTTGGAGGCATGGGATTGGGGACTGGCCGGCGGTCAAGCCAGCTGGCATCGCACCTCGCGTCAAAACGCCGCTGCGGATTTCCCTACAGCGACTGGCTACGTGCTTGCCCCAGGACGACCATCGCCTGGGATCCCTTACCCTTCCCCGTCCCCCCATCGGTCATAACGGAATCGACGTGGTACAGGAATATCAACCTGTTGGCCATCGGCTACGCCTTTCGGCCTCGCCTTAGGTCCCGACTAACCCTGAGCAGACGAACTTTACTCAGGAAACCTTGGACAATCGGTGGAGGGGAGTCTCACCCCTCTATCGTTACTCATGCCGGCATTCTCACTTCCAGCCGCTCCACGGAGGCTTACGCATCCGCTTCACGCAGCTGGAACGCTCTCCTACCGCGTGCAGAACCCGCAGGTCCTGCACACCCATAGCTTCGGAGGCTAGCTTGAGCCCCGTTGAATTATCCGCGCCCGAACACTTGACCAGTGAGCTGTTACGCACTCTTTCAAGGGTGGCTGCTTCTAAGCCAACCTCTTGGTTGTCACTGCATTCGGACATCGTTTGCCACTTAGCTAGCACTTAGGGTCCTTAGCTGATGGTCTGGGTTGTTCCCCTTTTGCGTACGAAGTTTATCCCCCGCACACTGACTCCCGAGCTAACCGTAACGGTCTTCGGAGTTTGCCTGAAGTCGGTAACCTGGTAGGGCCCCTAGTCCAAACAGTGCTCTACGGCCGCAACGCAATCACTCGAGGCTATACCTAAATATATTTCGGAGAGAACCAGATATCTCTGAGCTTGATTAGCCTTTCACTCCGATCCACAGGTCATCCGCCCAGTTTTCAACCTAGGTCGGTTCGGCCCTCCACGAGGTCTTACCCCCGCTTCAGCCTGCCCATGGATAGCTCGCTCAGTTTCGGGTCTACCGCCAATGACTGTGTCGCCCTATTCAGACTCGCTTTCGCTACGGCTCCGCTCATCGCTTAACCTTGCCACTGACGAGTAACTCGCCGGCTCGTGATGCAAAAAGCACGCCGTCACGCCCGAAGGCGCTCCGACCACTTGTAAGCTTACGGTTTCAGGTACTATTTCACTCCCCTTCTGGGGTGCTTTTCACCTTTCCCTCACGGTACTAGTTCACTATCGGTCACCAGGTAGTACTGAGCCTTGGAGGGTGGTCCCCCCGGGTTCAGACCGCGTTTCACGGGTGCGGTCCTACTCAGGGACATCAATCGGCAGATCAGCGTGTTTTCACCTACGGGACGATTGCCCTCTGTGGTGCGAGGTTCCACTCGCTTCGGCTAACACCTGATTTTGTAACTGCCGCCGAGCCAGGCACGGCTCGGGCATGACGCCCTACAACCCCCGACAGGCAACGCGTGCCCGCTTACACCTGTCAGGTTTGGGCTGATCCCCTTTCGCTCGCCACTACTAAGGGAGTCTCGGTTGATTTTCTTTCCTCGGGGTACTTAGATGTTTCAGTTCCCCCGGTTGCCCTCCGGCGACTATGTATTCATCGCTGGATGACGCCGCATTACCGGCGTCGGGTTTTCCCATTCGGAGATCCGCGGGTCAAAGGTTGTTCAGCGCCTCACCGCGGCTTATCGCAGCCGTCCACGTCCTTCATCGACTCCTGGTGCCAAGGCATCCACCGTAAGCCCTTAACATCTTGACGGTGATACGACCCATCGCCGAAGCGGCGGGTCGCAAATTAAATACCCATATTGGCCTTGTGCAGTTTTCAAGGTCCACCGAGGCTGCCGAGACGGAGTACTTCCGTCGGCGGTCTCTCAAAACTGAGCAGCGTTCCCGTTGGCACACAGCCAACGGGGAGCCCGGTCGACGTTCTAGGTCTCCCTAGAAAGGAGGTGATCCAGCCGCAGCTTCCGCTACGGCTACCTTGTTACGACTTCACCCCAATCACGGGCCCCACCTTCGACGGCTCCCTCCTTGCGGTTAGGCCACCGGCTTCGGGTGTTGCTCGCTTTCGTGGTGTGACGGGCGGTGTGTACAAGGCCCGGGAACGTATTCACCGCGGCATTGCTGATCCGCGATTACTAGCAACTCCACCTTCATGGAGGCGAGTTTCAGCCTCCAATCCGAACCGAGACGCACTTTCTGGGATTCGCTCCACCTCGCGGTATTGCAACCCTTTGTATGCGCCAATGTAGCACGTGTGTAGCCCTGGACATAAGGGGCATGATGACTTGACGTCATCCCCACCTTCCTCCGGTTTGTCACCGGCAGTCTCCCATGAGTCCCCAACTGAATGCTGGCAACATGGAACGGGGGTTGCGCTCGTTGCGGGACTTAACCCAACATCTCACGACACGAGCTGACGACAGCCATGCACCACCTGTGAAGGTGTCCCGAAGGAAAACCGTGTTTCCACGGCGGTCACCTACATGTCAAGCCCAGGTAAGGTTCTTCGCGTTGCGTCGAATTAAACCACATGCTCCGCTGCTTGTGCGGGCCCCCGTCAATTCCTTTGAGTTTTAGCCTTGCGGCCGTACTCCCCAGGCGGGGCACTTAGTGCGTTAGCGACGGCACGGGAGGAGTCGACACCTCCCACACCTAGTGCCCATCGTTTACGGCGTGGACTACCAGGGTATCTAATCCTGTTCGCTCCCCACGCTTTCGCGCCTCAGCGTCAGTACCGTCCCAGCGAGCTGCCTTCGCTATTGGTGTTCCTCCTGATATCTGCGCATTCCACCGCTACACCAGGAATTCCACTCGCCTCTTCCGGACTCTAGCCCTGCAGTATCCACCGGCTTTCAAAGGTTGAGCCTTTGACTTTTACAGCGGACTTACAGGGCCGCCTACGCGCGCTTTACGCCCAATGATTCCGGACAACGCTTGCTCCCTACGTATTACCGCGGCTGCTGGCACGTAGTTAGCCGGAGCTTCTTCTGGAGGTACCGTCAATCCACACGGCTATTCACCGGTGAACCTTCGTCCCTCCTGAAAGGGGTTTACAACCCGAAGGCCGTCTTCCCCCACGCGGCGTTGCTGCGTCACGCTTTCGCGCATTGCGCAAGATTCCCCACTGCTGCCTCCCGTAGGAGTCTGGGCCGTGTCTCAGTCCCAGTGTGGCTGATCGTCCTCTCAGACCAGCTACCCATCGTCGCCTTGGTAGGCCTTGACCCCACCAACAAGCTAATGGGCCGCGGGCCCCTCCCAATGCGGAGGCCGAAGCTTCCTTTGGCGCAAAGGCTTGTGCCTGTGCGCTACATCCGGTATTAGCCCGAGTTTCCTCGGGTTGTCCCGGTCATCGGGGCAGGTTACCCACGTGTTACTCACCCGTTCGCGGCTTTGCCCCAGGGCAAGCCCTGGTTCGTCGCACCACTTGCATGTGTTAAGCACGCCGCCAGCGTTCGTCCTGAGCCAGGATCAAACTCTCCGTGAAGGTACTTACGAAGAGCTGCCATGCCTGGCTGGCCGCCGGGTACACATACTCGACGGCCGGCATGACGGGTAAATCAGACCGCTCGGCACGCTGACGAGCCGAGCGGATCGGGCTCAAACAATCCGCAGACCCGAGGGTCCGCGGAGTGCACGCTGCTCAGTTTTCAAAGACCGCTGCGCCTCTGCGGCGGGATTCGCCGCTGTCACGCACGGAGCAGACAAAGGCCTGCCCCGGGAAGGACGCGGGAGTATAGCGCTGCGACGGCGCCTTGCCTAGGCGGCCGAGCGAAGCCGGCGGAAGCGGCGCTTGCCGACCTGCAGGATCTTGCCGTCGAGTTGGCCGGCATCGAGGTCGAGGTCGCCGCCCGGGATCGGCTCCCCATCGAGCCTCACTCCTCCTTGGCGGATCAGGCGTCGTGCCTCGCTGGAGCTGATCTCGAATGCCTCGGCCATCAGCAGCGGCATGTGGACGCGCCCATTGTCGTCGTCCACATAGGGCCCTAGCCCGAGCTCCTCGACGTTGGCGGGGGGCTCGCGCTGGACGAAGAGGCGGTTGAAATGCTCCTCGGCGGCGCCCGCGGCTTCGGCGTCGTGGAAGCGCTCGACGATCCGCCGCGCCAGCCCCCGCTTCGCATCGTTGGGGGGCAGGTCGGCGGGGAGGTCCGAGCCAAGCAGCAGCCGGTAGTAGTCGGTCATCGCCTCGTCTGGGATTCGCATCAGCCTTCCGAACATCTCCTCCGGTGGGTCGGTGACCCCAACGTAGTTGCCCAGCGACTTGCTCATCTTCTGCACCCCATCGATCCCGACCAGGATCGGCATCGTCAGGATCGATTGCTGGCGCTGGGCGTAGGCCGCCTGGATATCGCGCCCGACGAGCAGGTTGAACTTCTGGTCGGTCCCCCCCAGCTCGACGTCGGCCTCGACCGCCACCGAGTCATATCCCTGTAGGAGCGGGTAGAGCAGCTCCAGGGCGGCGATCGGCGTTCCGGCGGCCAGCCGCCTCTGGAAGTCATCGCGCTCCAGCAGGCGAGCGACCGTTGTCTGGGCGAGCAGCCCCAGCAGCGCCTCCGGCTCCATCCGCAGCCATTCGCTGTTGAAGCGCACCTCCGTCAGCTCCCGGTCGAGAATCCTGAACGCCTGCTCCTGGTAGGTGGCTGCGTTGGCGAGGATCTCCTCGCCGGAGGGAAGCGGCCGCTGGGTCGAGCGGCCGCTGGGGTCGCCGACCCGCGCCGTGAAGTCGCCGATGATCAGCACGACGGTGTGGCCGGCCTGTTGGAACTCGCGCAGCTTCTCCAGCACGACGGTGTGGCCGAGGTGGATGTCGGCGGTGGTCGGGTCGATTCCCAGCTTGACCCGCAGCGACCGCCCGGCGGCCAGCTGCTCGGCGAGCATCCCCTCGGGCAGCACGTCGACCGCGTTGCGCGTCAGATCCATAGCCGGGCAATGCTAGACTGCCGCCTTCTCTTGGCGGGCAAACGCAGCAAGCCGCGCCTTAAGAAGCTGCGCATCCTCTTTATTTTGCTGGGGCTGGGCGTTCTGGGGCTGGTCTCGATGATCTTCGGGATGATGGCCGCGGTCTCCCAGGATCTGCCGGCGATCTATGACTTCGCCGAGTTCAAGGCGTCGAAGAACAGCGAAGTCCTGGACGCGACGGGAAAGCCGATCGGCACCCTGACCAGCGATCAGAACAAAATCCTGCTCAACTCGAGCCAGATCTCCCCCTACATCAAGAACGCGGTGGTCTCGATCGAGGACTCGCGCTTCTACGAAAACGATGGCGTTGACCTCAGAGGGATAGGACGGGCGCTGCTTGCCGATGTCCTCAGCCAGAGTTCCGAGGAGGGCGCCTCGACGATTACCGAGCAGTTCGTCAAGAACGCCCTCGCCGCACAGGGCAGCCGCACGATCCTCGAGAAGTTCCGCGAGGCGGCCCTCGCCTACCGATTGGGGCACCACTGGACCAAGGACAAAATCCTCACCGAGTATCTGAACACGATCTACTTCGGAGAGGGGGCCTATGGGGTCGAGGCGGCCGCTCGCACTTACTTCGGCAAGGAGCACCCGGGCTGCGGGACACAGGCCGAGCCATGCGCCTCGGTTTTAGAGCCGTGGGAGGCGGCAACGCTGGCGGCGATCATCGCCTCGCCCTCGGCCTTTGACCCCAAGGTCTACCCCGAAAACGCGCTCGGGCGCCGCAACCTGGTGCTGGAAAAGATGGAACAGCAGGGCTATATCACCCACCAGCAGTACGAGGAAGGGATCAAGCAGGCGCTGCCCCCTCCCCGCGACATCGAACCGCCGAAGATCCCCTCCAAGGCACCCTACTTCACCTCCTGGCTACGCCAGCAGCTGGTCGAACGCTACGGTGCCGCGAAAGCCTTCTTCGGCGGCCTGAAGGTGAGGTCGACGCTTAATCTGCGTCTTCAGGGCGCGGCCGAAGCAGCGGTCAGATCCTACCTGGGAGGAATACCGCCGACCGCCTCCGTGGTCGTGATCGACAACCGCAACGCCGGCGTCAAGGCAATGGTCGGCGGCCCCAACTTCCAGACCGAGCCGTTCAACCTCGCCACCGAGGGACACAGGCAGCCGGGGTCCTCGATCAAGCCGTTCACTTTGATCACGGCGCTCAAAGAGGGGATCTCCCCCTACACCGTCTACCCCTCCGCGCCTCAGATCTTCCACTTCGGTAAGAACGGGCGGGAAGTCTTCGTCGTCCACAACGACGAAAACGCCTATCTCGGATCCTGCGACATCATCTGCGCAACCACCTACTCGGACAACTCGATCTATTCCCAGCTCGCGCTCAAGAGTCTGAAGGGCAAGAACTTCCGGCAGCGCACCGGTTCGATCGCCGACACGATCCACGCGATGGGCTACACGGAACCGATCTCGACCAACCCGGCAATGGTTCTGGGCGGGCTGAAGGACGGGGTGACCCCGCTGGGGTGGACCTATGCCTACAGCACGATCGCAAATGACGGGACCCGAGTCAGCGGCACCCTGGCGCCACAGCCCGGCGATAGCCCGGTCGCCTTCACGAAGGTAACCGGCAGTAATGGCCAGCCGGTCAAGGGCGGCGAGAACGATCCGTTGCATACCCAGGTCGTTTCCCCGAGTGTCGACATCGAGGCAAAGCACATCCTCGAAACGGTGGTGACCAGCGGCACCGGGACCCAAGCCAATGTCGGCGTATCCGGGGAGTGGGGAAAGACCGGCACGACTGAGAACAACGCCGACGCCTGGTTTTGCGGCGCGATCACAGAAGTCACGGCCTGCGTCTGGGTCGGTTACGAGAACTCCACGACGCCGATGACGACCCTCTACAACGGCGGCCCGGTGATGGGCGGCACCTTCCCGGCGGAGATCTGGGCCCGGGTGATCAGTGCCTGGAAGCAGATCAAGGCCGAAAGCGCCACCGAAGGGAAGGGCCACAAGGGCGTCGCCCCGGGCGCGACCTATACACCGAGTCCGCCGTCGACCGAATCCGAAGCGCCGTCGGCGCCGCCTCGGGAATCGCCGGGCGCGTCGGAACCCGCCAAGCCGTCCAAGCCCGCCGAACCGGCGGCACCGGGGCCGAGTGAACCGGCGGCACCGGCTACGGGCGGCGGCGGTGGCGTGGGCGCCGGTTAACTCGGGCGGGGGCGGGAGACGAAGCGACTGGCGGAAGCGCAGAAGCGCCAGGGCCGGTCGACCGCCTTGGTGATGCCGACTCGCGGACCGGTCGCCACCTCGCCGACCCAACCGGGCGCGGGCGCGAGTAACAGGAACGGGTCGCTGCATAGGTCGGCGCCATTTGAGTCGAGGCCGATGCCGAGTGCCTCGGTCAATCTACCCGGGCCCGAGCAAAGCTCGTGGTCGGGTCGGTCACCGCGCCGCGCCCGCATCTTCTCCAGCCCTACCGTTGGCTGCAGCGCCCGGATCAGCACTGCCGCCGCCTCGCCTTCGGGTTCGGCGACCGCGTTGAGCAGACTGTGGATCCCGTAGGAGAGATAGACGTAGGCACGCCCCGGTGGCCCGAACAGCACCGCGGTCCGCTCGGTGCGGCCAGCGTATGCGTGACAGGCAGGGTCATCGCGCTCATAGCTCTCGGTCTCGACGATCGTGCCGCCGCAATCAGCGTAGAGGAGGTGGCAACCGATCAGCTCGCGGGCGACCGCATGGACCGAGCGGTTAAAGAAGCCGACGTCGAGCCGCTCGCCGCTCGCCGCCACAGACCCGACAGCGGTTCGCGTGCCGCTCACCGCCGCTCTTCGAGGACCCGCGCCTTGACCGCCGCGAGGGTCTCGCGGGCGAGCTCGATTTGCCTGGCCAGCGCCTCGCTGCCGGTCCCGCCCTCGATCCGCTTCGACTCCAGCCAGCTGCCGCGCTTCAGAACCTCATAGTAGGAGTCGTCGAGGTGCTCGGAGCGGGCGCGGAGCTCCTCGGGGGGCAGCTCGGAGAGCTTCCGACCCTGGGCGATCGCGTCGCGGACTAGATCGCCGACGATCCCGTGCGCCTCGCGGAAAGGTACGCCCCTGCGGACTAGTAGGTCGGCGATCTCTGTTGCCGCCAGCATCTCATCGCCGGAGGCCGCCGCCAGCCGCTCACGGTCAAACCCAATTCCCTCCAGCATCCCGGCGGTCGCGTCGAGGCAGATCTCAACCGTATCGATCGCATCGAACAGCGGCTCCTTGTCCTCCTGCATGTCCTTGCCGTAGGTGAGCGGCAGCGCGTGCATCATGCCGAGCACCGTCGCGTAGTCTGCGCCGACGCGGGGGCTCTTGGCGCGCAGCAGCTCGGCCGAGTCGGGGTTCTTCTTCTGGGGCATGATGCTCGACCCCGAGGAGAAGGACTCATCCAGTTCGCAGAAGCCGAACTCGCTGCTCGACCAGATCACGATCTCCGAGCCGAGCCGGGAGAGATGCATCGCGCAGGCCGAGGCGGCGGCGAGGTAGTCGAGCACGTAGTCGCGGTTGGAGGCGCCGTCGATCGAGTTCGGGCTAACGTGCGCAAAGCCGAGGTCGGCGGCGACGGCGGCGCGGTCGATCTCCCAGTTGGTCCCGGCGAGAGCGCCGGAGCCGAGCGGCATCACCCCGGCGCTATCGAGCGCGAATTGGAAGCGAAGGACGTCGCGGGCCAGCATCCAGAAGTAGGCGAGCAGGTGGTGGCCGAGGTAGACCGGCTGAGCCCGCTGCAGGTGGGTATAGCCGGGCATCGGCCAGTCGCGGTGGCGCTCGGCCAGGTCGAGCAGCTGCTCCATACTCGCCCCCGAGAGCTCGATCGCCCGCAGCGAGTGCGCCTGGACCACCATCGCCACGTCGGTGGCGACTTGGTCGTTGCGGGAGCGCCCGGTGTGCAGCTTGCCGGCCAGCGAGCCGATCGCCTCACCGAGCAGGCGCTCGATCGCCATGTGGATGTCCTCGTCGGCCTCGGCGAACTGGAAGCCGTGCTCTCCCATCTGGTCACGGACCCGCTCGAGGCCGGCATCGATCTGGCGTAACTCCTCCTCGTCGAGCACGCCGACCTCCCGCAACGCCCGAGCGTGGGCTTGGGACTGGTCGATGTCGTAGGGCGCCAACCGCCAGTCGAACTCGATCGAGCGGTTTAGCCGCCAGAAGCGAGGGTCGGGGTCTTTGCGGAAGCGCGACATCAGTGGAGCGATCCGGCGAGAGCCTCGCACACCCGCACGACCTGGGACTCGCTCATCGTCGGGAAGAACGGCAGCGCCAAGGAGCGCGCCGCAGCCGCTTCGGCCACCGGGAACTGGCCCACCCGGTAACCGAGTTCACGCAGGTGAGGAAAGAGGTGGATGCACGGCAGGTACGCCTTGCTGGCGATGCCCTGCTCGGCGAGCCGGGCGATCGTCGCGTCGCGGTCCACGTCGCCCGGCAGGCAGACGGCGTAGACGAACCAGCTGCGTCGCTCTGCCCCGCGCCCGGCGCCCGGCGCCCGCAGGCCCTCGATGCCGGCAAGGCCCTGCGCGTAGAGCCCGGCGACCCGCGAGCGACCCGCGAGCATCGAGTCGAGCCGTTCAAGTTGGGCGACGCCAAGCGCCGCGGCGATGTCGGAGAGCCGGTAGTTGAAGCCGAGTCCGCCGTGGTCGAGCCAGCCCATGTCGGCCGCCCGTCCTTGATTGCGCTCGGAGCGCAGCCGGGCAGCCAGGTCGGTACTGGAGGGAACGATCATCCCCCCCTCCCCCGTGGTCAGCTGCTTGTTCGCGTAAAAGGCGAAGGTGGCGAGGTTGGCCCTGGCGCCTACCATCCGCCCCTCCGAGTCGACGGCACCGAGCGCCTCGCATGCGTCCTCAAGGATGCCGAGCCCGTGTCGCACGGCGATCGCCTCCAGCGCCGGCACTGCGGCTGGATAGCCGAAGATATGGACCGGCAAGATGCCCGCAGCGCGCTCCCCCGTCGCCGCCTCAACGGCGGCCGGGTCGAGATTCAGCGTCTCGGGGTCGATGTCGCAGAAGACCGGGTGCGCGCCCTCGTAGAGGATGCAGTTCGCCGAGGCGACGAAGCTAAAGGGGCTGGTCAGCACCTCGTCGCCCGGGCCCCACCCAAGCGCCCGCACCCCGAGGTGGAGCGCGGCCGTCCCGCTGGAGACGGCGACCGCGTCCTCAACCCCTAGCCAGGTCGAGAACTCACGCTCAAAGCGCACTCCCATCGGCCCCAGCGAGAGCCGCCCGGAGCGCAGCACCTCGAGCGCCAGTTCCTCCTCGCGCGCCCCGATCTCGGGCCGTGCGAGCGGAATCTCCTCGCTGTCTGGGGATCCGCCCATCTCGGCGGCCACCCTACTCGCCGCCGGGCGCCCACCACATAGCTGAGCGCTCTGCTCGCGAAGCAAAGAGCGAGCGACGGGCGCTCGTGCAGGCCCCACCGCTCATTGCGGCTGGAAGGCGTACTCCAGCGAGTCGACCAGGGCCTCCCAGGACGCCTCGATGATGTTCTCCGAGACTCCTATCGTCCCCCACTCGCGCTCACCGTCGGAGGAGTCGAGCAGGACGCGGGTGACCGCGTCGGTGCCGTGGGTCTCGTCGAGGATCCGCACCTTGTAGTTGGTCAGCACGATGTCGGCCAGGTGCGGGTGTCGATCGGCGATTGCCCGTCGCAGGGCCCGGTCGAGCGCGTTGACCGGGCCGTTGCCGGTGGCGGAGCGGATGAAGCTCTCACCGTCGACCAGCAGCTCGATCGTCGCCTCGGTTCGCGCTGCCTCACTGGCGCGCTTCTCGGTCACGACCCTGAACCCCTCCAGCTCAAACAGCGACTCATAGGCCCCGGCCTCGCGCCGCAGGAGTAGCTCGAAGGAGGCTTGGGCAGCCTCGTAGTGATAGCCGCGGTGCTCGCGCTCCTTCAGCCGCTCCACCGCGCGCTCGGCGATCGCCTCATCGATCTCCAGCCCCGCCTGCGCCGCCTGACTGCGGATAGTCGCCTTGCCGGAGAGCTCCGAGGGAAGGACATCGCGCTGGTTGCCGACCGCCCCGGGGTCGATGTGCTCGAAGGTCCGAGCGTCGGCCGCCACCCCGGCGACGTGCATGCCACCCTTATGGGCAAAGGCGTTACGGCCTACGTAGGGCTGGTCGGGGTCCGGTGTCATGTTGCAGAGCTCGTCGATGAAGTGGGCGGTCTCGGTCAGGCTCGCAAGTTGCCCGGGCGAGATCACGTCGAAGCCCATCTTCAGCTGCAGCGCCGGCAGGATTGAGACGAGGTTGGCGTTACCGCAGCGCTCGCCGTAGCCGTTGATCGTGCCCTGCACGAGGCGGGCGCCCTCGCGGACCGCCGCCAGCGAGTTGGCGACGCCGCACTCGGCGTCGTTGTGGACATGGATCCCCACCTCCACCTCCTCCTCGCTCAGCTCAGCGACGATCTGCTCGGTGGCGTCGGCCACCTGCTCTGGCAGGCTAGAGCCATTGGTGTCGCAGAGGGTGACGTTCTCCGCCCCGGCCGCAACGGCGGCACGCAGGCACTCCAAGGCGTAGGCGGGGTCGTCGCGAAAACCGTCGAAGAAATGCTCGGCGTCATAAATGACCCGCTTGCCCTGGCTGACGCAGAAGGCTACGGAGTCGGCGACCATCGCCAGGTTTTCATCACGCGAGACCTTCGTCACCTTCTCTAAGTGCAGTGCCCAGGTCTTGCCAACCAGTGTCACAACCGGCGCAATGCACTCGACCAGGGTGCGCAGAGCGGGGTCCTCCTCGGCGGCGGCATCGCGGCGGCGGGTCATGCCGAAGGCGCAGATCGTCGCCTGCTCCAGCTCCAATTCGGTCAGCAGTCCGAACAACTCAACATCCTTTGGGTTGGAACTTGGAAAGCCAGCCTCGATCAGCTGTACCCCAATAGCGTCGAGGGCACGTACCACTCGGACCTTCTCGGGCGCAGAGAGCGACATCCCCTCGCCCTGCATACCGTCACGCAAGGTGGTGTCATATAGCTTCACCTGTTCCATCTGCCGCCTTTCGATTCGAGGGATCGGGGAGAGGGCCTTTCGGCCCACCTGCGCGGCAGTGCCGCGCCAGCCGCTAGGCGGCTGGGGTAATTCGGCCGACTGCCTCGAAACGGCGACGCATCAGGAGCTGACCTTACTCGGTCGGTCAACTCCGCTGGGTGCCGCAACGAAGTCGAGCCACTCCAGGTACTCCTCGGCCCGGCCGTGCAAGGCATCCTCAAACTTGGCCTGGATCACGCGGGTGACCTCCCCAGGTTTGCCCAGCTCGTGGTCGTCCACTGCGCGCACCGGAACCAGCTCGGCGGCAGTGCCGGTGAGGAAAACCTCGTCTGCGAGGTAAAGCTCGGCGCGGGCGATGTCGCGCTCCTCGACCCGATAGCCGAGGTCGAGGGCGATCTGGATCACCGAGGCACGGGTGATCCCGTCGAGGATGGCAGAGGTGTGCCCGGGAGTGCAGAGGACGCCATCGCGGACGACGAAGACGTTCTCGCCGGAGCCCTCCGAGACGCAACCGTGCTGGTCGAGCAAGATCGCCTCGTCGTAGCCGGCGTTGGCCGACTCGGTCTTGGCGAGAATCGAGTTGAGGTATTGGCCAGAGGCCTTGGCGTGTGGGATCAGGCTGTCGCCGGAGATCGTTCGCCAAGAGGAGACCTTGGTGCGGATGCCGTTCCTCTTACCCTCCTCGCCCAGGTAGGCGCCCCAGGGCCAGACGGCGACGATTACCTCGATAGGGGCGCTCTTTGCGTAGAGGCCCATCTCTCCGTAGCCACGGAAGGCGAGCGGGCGGATGTAACAGGAGCGGAGGCCGTTGCGTCGGATCAGCTCATGGGTGGCGCTGCGCAGTTCCTCGCCAGAGTAGGGCAGCTCGAAGTAGTAGAGCTCGGCCGACTTCGCGAGGCGCTCGAGGTGCTCGCGGTGGCGGAAGACCGCCGGGCCTCGCTCGGTCTCATAACAGCGAACCCCCTCGAAGACGCCGGTGCCGTAGTGCAGGCCATGGCTGAGAACGTGAACCTTGGCGTCCGCCCAGGGCACGAACTCGCCGTTGTGCCAAATCAACTCGGCGGATTCCATGGAGCAGAAGTATGCCCTACGAGGAAAGCTCCGCCAATACCGCAGTGGTCATCTCTGCGGTGCCGACCTCGACCTCGGCTGGGACCTCGGGCAGCGGTGGCTCCACCAGGGTCCCGCTCGCGAGGTCGGGGGTGCGCAGGCCCCGTTCGAGGACGGCGTCGACAGCGGCCTCGATCCGGTTCGCGTCGTCTGTCCGGTCGAGTCCGTCGCGCAGCATCATCGCCGCGGAGAGGAAGGTGGCAAGCGGGTTGGCGGTCCCCTTGCCGGCGATGTCCGGAGCCGAGCCGTGGACCGGCTCAAAGAGGCCGGGGACGCCAGCGGCGCCGAGGCTCGCCGAGGGCAGCATTCCCAGCGAGCCGGTGAGCATCGCGGCCTCGTCGCTGAGGATGTCGCCGAAGAGGTTCTCTGTGACGATCACGTCAAAGTCGGCCGGGCGCGATACGAGCTGCATCGCGGCGTTGTCGACCAACAGGTTGTCAAGAGTGACATCGGGGTACTCCGCGGCAACCCGGCCGACCACCTCGCGCCAGAGCCGCGATGTCTCCAGCACGTTGGCCTTGTCGACCGAGGTGACCCGTGGCTTGCGGCCTGAACTGCGTTGCCCGCCGCCGGGCGGCCGCAAAAGCGGTGCGGGCGATCCGATCGACCTCGAGCGTGGAGTACTCGCAGGTGTCGTGGGCGGTGTCGCCGTCGCGACCGCTGTCACCGAAGTAGATGCCGCCGGTCAGCTCCCGCACCACCAGCAGGTCGGTGCCGGTGATTCGCTCCTCGCGCAGTGGGCTGGAAGCGACCAATGCGGGGCTGGGCCGCACCGGGCGCAGGTTTGCGTAGAGCCCCATCCCCTTGCGTAGGCCGAGCAGGCCCTGCTCGGGGCGGGGAGCGCTGGGATCGGTCGTCTCCCATTGGGGACCCCCGACCGCGCCAAGCAGGACCGCGTCGGCGGCACGGCAGGCATCGAGGACCTCATCGGTCAGGCCGGCTCCGTGGACGTCGATCGAGGCACCGCCGATTAGTCGCTCCTCGAACTCGAACTCGCCGAGAGCCGCCAGCAGCTCCTGCGTGGCGCCGACGATCTCCGGCCCGATCCCGTCACCAGGCAGGACAACTATGTGGGGCGCGCCGCTCACCGGCCTCACTCTATGCACAGTCGGCTACGGGTAGACCGAGCGCAGCCGTGTAGCTTCGGCGACGCGGGAGATTGCGATCGCCTGGCCAGCTTCGCGTGAGCTTGGGCGCAATCCGCGGCTTGCCCGAAAAAGCAGACCAGCTGAGCGGAGCGCGGGCATCGATGTTGAGGCGGACATAGTCGAGACGCAGCGGCTCTCCTTGGGTGGCGAGCACCTCGGCGACGAACCTCTCGCGCAACTCCGCCGGAAGCGGCTCTAGGTGAGCCCCAAGGCAGACGACCCGGGCGAACTCGGCCGGCTCGGGTGGGATCACTGCCCAGGGCTCAAGCCAGCAACGGACGTCGCGAAACCCGGCGCGCTCCAATCGCGCCGTCGTCTCCGCCGCGCCCGCGTAGTTCCATGGCCGCTCGAAGCTCTCGAAGTAGCGCCTGTAGGGATCGCGGGCGGCGACCTCTTCTCCGGCGGTGCGGAAAGAGTCGATGTTCCCCGACCCTCCGCACTGCGCCGCGAGCCGCCCCCCGGGCCTCAATACCGCCGCCAGCCGCCGAAAGAGCAGATCGTGGTCGGCAATCCAGTGGAAGACGGCACTGGAGAAGACCGCATCGACGCGCTCGTCTAGATCCAGCTCGGTCAGGTCGCAGAGCAGTGCGTGGTCCTGGGGGCGGAGCACCGCGCGGACCTCCGCGACCATCGACGGTGAGCCGTCCACCGCGACCACCCGACCCCCGGGTAGCCGCTCGATCAGCAGGCGGGTGACCCGGCCGCTGCCGCAGCCGGCGTCGAGCACCGTTTCCTCGCCCCGCGGTGCGAGGCGGTCCAGCACAGCGTTTGCCCACTCCTCATGCGGCACCGACACCCGCTGGTAGGCGCGAGCGTCCCAGTCGCGAGTGGCCTCGGCCATCAGAGGGCTGTGGTGAGGGGGGCGCGATCGGCGGCGCCGGAGGACTCATAGGCGTCGATCGCCGCCGCGCCCTCCAGGGTAATGCCGATGTCGTCGAGGCCGTTGAGGAGTCGGTGCTTGACATCGGCCTCGACCTCGAACTCAAAGACGCCGGCGGCGCAGGTGAGCGTCTCATCATCGACGTCGATCCGTGCCTCGCCTGCCTCGGCGACGGCATGACAGTAGTCCTCGTCGAGAATCACCGGCAGCAGGCCGATCTTGGTGCAGTTGACGTAGAAGATGTCGGCGAAGGACGGCGCGACGATCGCCTCGAAGCCAAAGTCCTGCAGTGCCCATGGGGCATGCTCGCGCGAGGATCCACAGCCGAAGTTGCGTCCTGTGGCCAGGATCGGGTTCGACTCCAGCTCGATCTCGCCGGAGCGGATCCAGTCATAGAAGAGGAACTCACCGAAGCCGGTCCGCTCAACTCGCTTGAGGAACTGCTTGGGGATGATCTGGTCGGTGTCCACGTCGGCCCGGTCCAACACCGAGACCCTGCCCTCGATCACGTCGATCGGCCTCATCTTCAGCTCCAATCCCTGATGTCTACGAAGCGTCCCTCGATCGCCGCCGCGGCCGCCATCCGCGGGCTGACCAGGTGGGTCCTCCCCCCCCTGCCCTGCCGTCCCTCGAAATTGCGGTTCGAGGTCGATGCGCAGCGCTCACCCGCTGCGAGGACGTCGGGGTTCATCCCGAGGCACATCGAGCAGCCCGCCTCGCGCCATTCAAAGCCGGCGGCGCGGAAGACCTCGTCGAGGCCCTCCGCCTCAGCGCTCGCCTTTACCTCCTGGGAGCCAGGGACGACCATCGCCCGCACCGAATCGGCGACGCGCCGGCCGTCAACCACCGCGGCCGCCTCACGCAGATCCTCGACCCGCGAATTGGTGCAGGAGCCGATGAAGACTCGGTCCAGCGCCACCTCGGTGATCGGGGTACCGGGCCGTAGCGCCATATAGGCGAGGGCGCGCTCGGCCGATTCGCGCTCAGCCGGGGAGTCCAGCGCGGCGGGGTCAGGGACCGAGTCGGTCACCTCGACCACCATCCCGGGGTTCGTGCCCCAGGTGACCATTGGCGAGAGGCTGGATGCGTCGACCTCGACTTCGGTGTCGAATCCAGCCCCGCGATCGGTCGGTAGAGCGCGCCAGCTATCGACTGCGGCGTCAAAGTCCTGCGGGGCGCCGGGGCGACCGCGCACCCACTCAAAGGTCGTCTCGTCGGGGGCGATCATGCCGGCCCGCCCGCCTCCCTCGATCGTCATATTGCAGACCGTCATCCGACCGGACATCGATAGCGACTCGATCGCCGGTCCGGCGTACTCGACCGCATGGCCAGTCATGCCGCCGATACCCAGGCGGCCGATCGTCGCCAAGATCAGGTCCTTGGGGGTGACGCCAGCGCCCAGCTCGCCGGCGTAGGAGATCCGCATCGTCCTCGGCCGCTTCTGGACCAGGCACTGGGTCGCCAGCACGTGCTCGACCTCGGAGGTGCCGATGCCGAAGGCAAGCGCCCCGAAGGCGCCGTGGGTAGAGGTGTGGCTGTCGCCACAGACGATTGTCATCCCGGGCTGGGTGACGCCCAGCTCAGGCCCGATCACATGCACGATGCCCTGCCGCTCGGACCCCAGCGAGTAGAGCGGGATGCCGAACTCCTCGCAGTTTCGCTCCAGCGTCTCAACCTGGATCCGGGAGAGCTCATCGGCGATCAGCCGCGCGGCCTTGGTGCCATCGGTAGGCACGTTGTGGTCGGCAGTGGCGATCGTCTTGTCTGCGCGGCGCACCCCGCGCCTGGCCAGCCGCAGCCCGTCGAAGGCCTGCGGCGAGGTCACCTCGTGGATCAGGTGCAAGTCGATGTAGATGAGGCCGTCGGAGACCTCGTGGGCTTCCCAGATCTTGTCGAACATCGTCTTGGGCACCGGGCCTCCTCCTTAGCTCCGCCGCAGGCCGGCGGCGATCACAGCGAGGAAGCGGGTTGGCTCCTCGCCTTCGTTCTCGAAGTGATGAGGAAGATCGGCGTCGAAGGTGACGCCATCCTCGGCTCGCAGCTCGTAGCGCGTCCCATCGACGATCAGCGCCAGGGCCCCGGCGAGGACAATGGCGGTCTCGCGACTGCCGGGCTCGTGTATCGGCGGGTCCTGGCGCCCCCCGGTCGCCGCGCCTGGATCAAGGCTGTGCAGGGAGACGTCGACCCGTTGTCCCGGCAGCGGCGGGGTCAACTCCTCAAAGCGGTGGCCGCCTCGCTCGTAACGACGCCGCCCGCCCGCCCGGCTGATCGCGACGTGCTCGCCCTCGTCCAATCTCAGCAGCTGTGACAGGGTCAACTCCAAGCCGGAAGCGATCTTGGCGGCCACAGCTAGGGTCGGGCTGGTCTCTCCTCGCTCGACCTGAGAGAGCATCGGGGCGCTGACACCGCTGCGCTCGGCGAGGTCACGCAGTGACCAACCCATCGCTTCTCGCAGGGCGCGGATGCGACGGCCGACGCCGGAGGTTGCGTGCGGCTCGGAAGTCGCTTTCGGCAAAGGCGCACTCAGCGGCGGGCTCTTCTGGACCACCTGGCTCATCTGAGTCGTACGTTATCACATACGCTTGTATACTAGCTTTTGCCACGCGGAACTGGGACCCGCCGGCAGGGTCGACGTCCGACCAGTGCAGTGCCCGCCGACTCCCCGCTTGCCAGCGGTCAGGGGCCGGGGGTACGCTCCGCAGTCCCGGCTGTCTCGGCCTCGCGGATCGCCGCGCCCTCCAATGCGTTGGAGAGCGCTCGCACGTAGGCGCGCGCGGAGGCCTCGAGGATGTCGGTGGCTACGCCTTGGCCGGTCGCCAAGCGCCCGGCGACGCGCAGCATCACGGTCACCTCGCCGAGCGCATCCTCCCCCCCGGTCACCGCCGCGACCGTGTACTGGCGCAGCTCACAATCGACGCCGGTTGCCTTCTGGATCGCATGGAAGATGGCGTCGACCGGGCCGTCGCCGCTTGACTCGCCGCTCGATTCCTCGCCGGAGGGAAGGGTCACTACCACCCTTGCCAACGGCTCGCGACGCGAGCCTGCCTCGACCTCAAACCAAGCCAACTCGTGAGCGTCGGCGCGCTCGCGCATCTCGTCGGAGACGATCGCCTCCAGGTCCAGCGCTGTCACTTGCTTCTTGTGATCGGCGACCTCCTTGAAGCGCTTGAAGGCGGCGTTGAGTGCATTGCCCTCGACCTTGAAACCGAGCTGCTCCAGCGCGTCGCGCAGAGCGTGGCGACCGGAGTGCTTGCCAAGGACGATCGAGTTCGACTCCAGGCCGACCTCGGTCGCGTCCATGATCTCGTAGGTAGTGCGCTCCTTCAGCACTCCGTCCTGGTGGATCCCGGACTCGTGGGCGAAGGCGTTTCGACCGACGATCGCCTTGTTGGGCTGGACCGGATAGCCGGTGAGGCGTGAGACCATGCGGCTGGTGCGGGCCAGCTCGCGTGCGTCGAGCGCCGAATCGAGGTCGTTGAGGTCGGCACGGGTCCGGAGCAGCATCACGATCTCCTCCAGCGCGCAATTGCCAGCTCGCTCGCCGATCCCGTTGATCGCGCACTCGACCTGGCGGGCCCCAGCCAGCAATCCGGCGTAGGAGTTGGCGACGGCCAGGCCGAGGTCGTCGTGACAGTGGACCGAGGTCTCGACCTCACCCAAGCCGGGAACCAACTCATAGAGGCGTCGGAAGTAGCCGGCGTACTCCTCCGGGGTGGTGTAGCCAACCGTGTCGGGGATGTTGATCACGGTGGCGCCCTCCTCGACCGCAATCGCGCAGACTTCGGCGGTGAACTCGATCTCGGCTCGGGTCGCGTCCATCGGCGAGAACTCGACGTCCTCGCAGTAGGACTTGGCCAGGGCAACAGCGGCGCGAGCCTGCCCCTTGACGTCCTCCCTGGTCGTCTGCAGCTGGTGCTCGATATGGATGTCGGAGGTTGAGATGAAGGTGTGAATGCGAGACCTTCCCGCCTCGCGGATCGCCCCCCATGCGGCGTCGATGTCGGCCTTGTGGGTACGCGCCAGGCTGCAGATGACCGGGCCTTCGACCTGGCGAGAGATCTCCTGGACCGCCTCGAAGTCCCCCGGTGAGGTGATTGGGAATCCGGCCTCGATCACGTCGACACCGAGCCGGCTGAGCTGCTGGGCGATCTCCACCTTCTCGGCGGTGTTCAGGGAGATTCCGGGCGACTGCTCGCCGTCCCTCAGGGTGGTGTCGAAGACATGGACGCGGTTGGCGTCAGATACGGGTCCCACTGGACCTCCTCCTTCTCTGCTGCGTTGGAATGACCTTGTCTCTCGCGGCTACGCGCCGCCCAGCGCTATTCCCCCCGAGGGGGGAGGAGAAGGAGAAGCGCCAAGCTGTGGCCGCGGTGCGTCATTCGCCAGCCCAGCTTAGCGCAGGCGCTCCCGCATCACCATTTCGTGCAGCCAGCTACCACCCGGTACCGGGGGATTGCCGGGGTCGGTCCCGTTCTGAGCTGATCGCACTCGCCTCGGCGAGGAAGAAAGCGCCTGCCTTCATGAATGCAACGGCGTCAATGCAACGGCGCCGTATTGCCGAGGCTGTGGCGCCCGGCGGCGGCTCGGCGCTCTTTTACAGATCCACCGAGCGGCCCACCGAGAAGCCGTCCAGCTGGAGAATCTTCTCGATCGTCTTCCGGTGTACCGCGGCGTCGGTGGTCAGCGCCATCACCGCCCGCTCGCCGCCGGCCTCCGCGCCGACCGCTGCCGAGATGATGTTCACCCCCTCCTCGCCGAAAGCCGTCCCGACTCTGCCGATCATCCCCGGCTGATCGGCGTATCGGAGGACCGCGAGGTGCTCTGCGAAGGGCAGGTAGAAGCTCTCACCCCAAACCGAGACCAGGTAGGGCACATTTCGGGGGCCAACGCCGGTCCCGGAGACCTCGACCTCCTCCCCCCCGGAAAGAAGCCGGATGGTGACCAGCTCGGTGAAATCCTCGGCGCTTGAGTCCTTGGTCTCGACCAGCTCGATCCCTCGCTCTTCGGCCATCTGGGGCGCGTTGACGAGGTTGACCGGCTCCTCGGTGTTGCCGGAGAGGATGCCGACCAGGACGGCGATGCCGAGCAGGCGGGTGTCGTGGGTTGCGATGCGGCCGCGAAACTCGGCGATGACGCGGTCGACCGAGCCGCCACCGAGTCCCTGTGCGAGGCGGCCGAGCTTTTCACAAAGCGGGACGAAGGGCGCCAGCGCCTCCATCTCCTCGGGGCGCACGGCAGCGATGTTGACCGCATTGGTCACCACGCCGCCGCTCAGCGCCGCTGACACCTGCTCGGCAGTGACCACCCCGGCGCGGTCTTGAGCCTCGGCGGTTGAGGCGCCCAGATGCGGAGTGACGACGACGTCGGACCGGGCGAAGATCGGGTGCTCGGTGAAGGGCTCTGAGGGGAAGACATCGAGCGCCGCGCCCGCCACCTTGCCGGACTCCAGCCCGGCGAGGAGTGCGTCGAGGTCGACCAGCTCGCCGCGGGCGCAATTGACGATCCGCACCCCATCTACCATCGCGGCGATCGCCGCGGAATCGATCAGGTTCACCGTCTCTGGCGTTTTCGGCACATGCAAAGTGACGACGTCGGCGCGCTTGAAGACCTCCTCGGCGCTCGCCATCCCCTCGACCCCCAGCTCGCGAAAGCGCTCCGCGGAGACGAACTTGTCGAAGGCGACCACCTCCATCTCAAAGCCCTGGGCGCGC
Source organism: uncultured Solirubrobacterales bacterium (assembly GCA_963743285.1). Taxonomy (GTDB): domain Bacteria; phylum Actinomycetota; class Thermoleophilia; order Solirubrobacterales; family 70-9; genus CAVUPF01. The sequence goes on along the minus strand of CAVUPF010000004.1, from coordinate 120,569 downwards.
TTGGCGACGAGCTGGCCGATCCTGCCAAAGCCGATCACCCCGAGCGTCTTGCCGTAGAGCTCGGCGCCCTTGAAGTGAGACCTGTCCCAGCGCCCCTCAACCAGGCTTGCATGCGCTTGGGGGATGTAGCGAAAGAGGGCAAGCATCAAGGCAAGCGTGTGCTCGGCGGCGGCGACCGAGTTGGACTCGGGCGCGTTTGCGACGACGATTCCGCGCCGGGTCGCAGCCGGGATATCGACGTTGTCGACCCCGGTGCCAGCCCGGCCGATCACCTTGAGGCGGTCTGCCCGCTCGATCAACTCGGCGGTCAGCTTCGTTGCCGAGCGAATCAGTATCGCGTCATAGGCGTCGATCGCCTCCCGCAACTCCTCGTCCGACATCTCAAGCCCAAGGTCGACTTCGAAGTTGGCGCGCAGCAGTTCGACCCCAGCGTCGGCGATCTTCTCCTTGATGAGGACCTTCAACTGGCGACTCCAGGCACGTTCTCGATCACCCAATCGACGCAGGCGGTGAGTGCCTCCACGTCGGTGGGGTCGACAGCGGGGAACATGCCGATCCGCAGCTGGTTACGCCCCAGCTTGCGGTAGGGCTCGACGTCGACGATACCGTTGGCGCGCAGCGTCGCCGCCACCGCGGCTGCGTCGACCGAGTCGTCGAAGTCGATCGTGCCGACGACCAACGAACGCTTCGTTTGAGCGGCGACGAAGGGCGAAGCGAACTCCGCGCCCTCAGCCCAGTCGTAGAGGTGGCTCGATGAGGCGGTGGTGCGCTGCACGCACCACTCGAGGCCCCCACCGGCGAGCATCCAGTCGACCTGATCGGCGAGCAGCAGCAGGGTTGCCAGCGCGGGGGTGTTGTAGGTCTGCTCCTTGCGCGAGTTATCGAGCGCGGTCTTCAGTGAGAGGAAGGCGGGCTGCCAACGATCGCCGGCCCCGTCGAGCTCCTCGAGCCTGGCGATGGCTGCGGGACTGAGCAGCGCCAGCCAGAGACCGCCATCGGCGCCGAAGGCCTTCTGCGGTGCGAAGTAATAGGCGTCGGCCTGGCTCGCGTCAAGCGGCAGGCCGCCGGCTCCGGAGGTGCCGTCGATCGCGACCAGCGCGTCACCGGCTCCCTCCGGCCGGCGCACTGCGACCATCACGCCGGTCGAGGTCTCGTTGTGGGCCCAGGCGAGCACGTCGGCGGCGGGGTCGGCGACCGGCTCCGGCGCGTCGCCCGGCTCCACCTCGATGACGATCGGTTCAGCGAGAAAGGGGGCCGCGGCGGTCACCGTGGCGAACTTCTGCGAGAACTCGCCGTAGCTGAGGTGAAGAGCGCGGTCGCGCACCAGCCAGGCGGCGGCGGCGTCCCAGAAAGCCGTCGAGCCGCCGTTGCCGAGCACGACCTCATAGCCGCTAGGCACTGAGAACAGCTCGGCGAGGTTACCCCTCACCCGCGCCACGAGGTCGCGGACGGGCTTCTGGCGATGCGAGGTGCCCATCAGTCGGCTCTGCTCGGCTAACCCGGCGAGCGCTTTGGGGCGGACCTTTGAGGGCCCGCAGCCGAAGCGGCCGTCGGCGGGCCTCAACTCGGTAGGGATCTGGGCTGTGCGGGTGGTCTCGGTCATCGAGTGCATGGCTGCATGGTGATGGGTCTAGGGAGCCGGCAGGTTAATGACCGCCGCGGGTGGACTGCCTCCGGGGTCGACCTCTCCTACCCGGTCCGCATCAGCGTCGCCCCCGCCGCCGAGCGCCAGAGTCGCCTCAAGGCTCTCTTTCGGCTGATCTTGGCCCTGCCGATGCCGATCGTCTCCTCCGCGGTCAACTGCGACCACCTCGGTGCCGCGATTGTCACCTGGCTGACGATCGCCTAGCGCGGCTACTTGCCTGAGGGGATCAGCAGCACGCAGACCTTCGTCAACAGCTTCTACGCGTGGTCTTCGGCGATGACGCGATCCTCACCGACGACTACCCGCCGATCGGAGTTGAGGCCGCGGTGCGATCGGAGGGTGCCAGCCGCCGCCTCCCGGCCCTCGCAGGCGAGCTCCCTCCCCCGGCGCCCGCGGGATAGGGTTCCGGACATGAGCGAGGCAGGCGAGCCGCAGGTCACCAAGGGCGACGGCTACGCCGTTGCCAATCTCCGCGACCTCGGCGAGGGTCCAGGCTTCCGCAAGATCCGTAAGGAGCTGGGGGTGACCGCGTTCGGCGTCAACGCGATCGTCCTGCCGCCCGCTTATGAGACCGGCCGCCACTACCACGAGGAGCAGGAGGAGCTGTACTTCCTGCACAGAGGCCGGGTCGCGATCGAGTTCGGCGACGGCTCCACGCACGAGTTGGAGCCGGGTGGCCTTGCCTGGGTGGACGCTTCTACCGTGCGCAAGCTCCGCAACCTCAACGACGCCGAGGAGGCGGTCTACGTGGTCATCGGCGGCAAGGACGGCTACGTCGGCCGCGACGGCAAGCTGCCGGAGGACGAGGTCAGCCGTTTCGGCGACAACGCTCCGCCAGGAGCCTGACTCAGAACTCCTGGTCGATCCAGGGCATCATCCCGCGGAGATCCTTGCCGACCTCCTCGACCTGATGCCCGGCCGCCTCCTTACGCATGCGGTCGAAGTTCTCGCCGCCGGCGCGATTCTCGGCGATCCACTCGCGAGCGAACTCGCCTGACTGGATTTCGTCAAGGATCTGCTTCATCGCTGCCCGCGACTCCTCGCCGATCACCCGCTTGCCGCGGGTCATGTCCCCGTACTCGGCGGTGTTGGAGATCGAGTAGCGCATCCCCTGGATCCCCTTCTCATACATCAGGTCGGCGATCAGCTTCAGCTCGTGCAGGCACTCAAAGTAGGCGAGGCGCGGGTCATATCCCGCTTCGACAAGCGTCTCAAAGCCGGCCCGGACCAGCTCCGAGGCACCTCCACAGAGGACGGCCTGCTCGCCGAAGAGATCGGTCTCGCACTCATCTTTGAAGGTCGTCTCGATGATCGCGGCGCGACCGCCGCCGATCCCAGCGGCGTAGGCGAGAACGAGGTCGTGGGCCTCGCCGCTGGCGTTCTGGTGGACCGCCATCAGGCAAGGCACCCCGTGTCCCTCCTCGTACTGGCGGCGGACCAGATGGCCCGGGCCCTTGGGCGCGACCATGCCGACGTCGACTCCCGGTGGGGGTGCGATCTGCTCGAAGTGGATGGCGAAGCCGTGCGCGAAGAGCAGCAGGTTGCCGGGGGCGATCCCGTCCGCGATCTCGGCCTCCCAGACCTCAGCCTGCTTCTCGTCGGGGAGCAGGACCATGACGATGTCGCCGCGGCTGGCGGCTTCAGCGATCTCGAGTACCTCGAGGCCGGCTTCCCCGGCCTTGACGCGGCTGGAGGAATCGGGGCGGAGGCCGACGACGACGTCGACGCCGGAGTCCTTGAGGTTGAGGGCATGGGCGTGGCCCTGTGAGCCGTAGCCGAGGATTGCGACGGACTTTCCTTCGAGCTTGGAGAGGTCGGCGTCTTTGTCGTAGTAGATGTCGTCTGTGCGCATTGGCGCGACTCTAACGGAGGGCCCTGCGCATCAGCTTGCCCGAGGGCGTGCGCGGCAGCGCCGCAGCGAGCTCGACCCGCTTCGGCACCTTGAAGTCGGCAAGCGCGTCGGCGCAGTGGCGGCGCAGCTCGTCTGGGGTCGCCTCGGAGCCGCTCTGCAATACGACGACAGCGGTCACCGCCTGCTGCCACTCGGGGTCCTCGCGACCGATCACAGCCGCATCGATGACCGCCGGGTGGCGCAGCAGCACCTTCTCCACCTCTGCCGGCACCACGTTCTCACCGCCACTGATGATCATGTCGTCAATCCGGTCCTCGATGTAGAGGAAGCCTTCCTCGTCGATGCGGCCAAGGTCCCCCGTGTGCAGCCAGCCGTCGGCGTCGGCGCAGCGGGGGGCGACTGTCGGGCCCTGGACGAGGATCTCGCCGTCCTGGATCCGCAGGTGGGTGGTGAGCAGCGGACGCCCGGCCGAGCCCAGCTTGCGGCGGGCGTCGGCGGGCGCCAGGGTCGTCACCTGAGAGCAAGTCTCGGTGAGTCCATAGGTCTGCACGACAGTGGCGCCGCGGCCAATCGCCTCCTCAAGCGGCTCCTCGGGGACTGGCCCGCCGCCGACCAGGATCGCCCGTGGGCCAGAGAGGTCGGCGCCCGCCTCCAGCAGCCTGGCCAGCATCGTCGTCACCAAGGAAACGACGGTGACGCCGCCCTCCTCCAGCGCCGCCGCCACCCGCTCGGCATCGAAGCCGTCGTGGAGGACCATCGTCGAGCCGTAGATCACCGATCGCATCGCGATTGAGAGTCCGGAGACATGGCTGAGCGGCACACAGCAAAGCCAGCGGTCTTCGGGCTGGACGCCGATGTTGAAGGCGGAGCCGACCGCGCTCCACAGGAAGTTGCCGTATGTGAGCCCGACCGGGTGGGGGGCACCGGTGCTGCCGCTGGTCAGCACCCGGCAGACGATGTCGTCCATATCGTGCTCGCCGAGCAGCGGTAGGTCGGCCTCGGTCTGGGTCAGCTCGCCGGGGTCGCTGAGGTCGATCGTGGGCCCCTCGGTCGCGATCACCTCCGCCCGCTCCGCCTCGTTCAGCCGTGGGCTGAGCGGCAACAGCACCGCCCCTACCTTCATCAGCGCGTGGATCAGGACCACCTGCTCGCGGCTGGGCCGCATGGTCAGCGCCACGCTCGAGCCGCGCCGCACCCCTTGCGCGGCGAGGCGCCGCGCAACCCAGGTCGACTCCGCCTCCAGCTCCGCGTAGCAGACCCCGACCCCGTCCGCCACCAGGGCGGTGCGGTCTGGACAGCTCTGGGATCTCTGTGCCAGCCAGTTGTCGAGTTTCATCGCTTCGCGCCCACCGGGTGTCGCTGGCTATCGTTGCCACCGCATTCTTAGCGGTCCGCGCCAGCGGGCGGCACCCGACCCAACCCGAGCCTTGGAGGAACGCTTGCCCCAACGCCACAAAGACGCCCCGCCTGAACGGGAGCTCTACGCCCCGATCGAGTGGCAGGGCGCCGCCGAGTACGGGGACATCCGCTACGAGAAGATCGACGGTATCGCGAAGATCACGATCGACCGGCCGGAGGTGCGCAACGCGTTCCGGCCGCAGACCTTGACCGAGCTGCGCGACGCGTTCGGGCGGGCCCGCGACGACCTCGCGGTCGGAGCGATCGTCCTCACCGGGGCGGGGACAGAGGCTTTTTGCTCCGGCGGGGATCAGCGGATCCGCGGCGACGACGGCTACATCGGCGACGACGACGTGGCCCAGCAGGGGATCGGGCGGCTCGACGTCGGCGACCTGCACGTGCAGATCCGGCGGCTGCCGAAGCCGGTGGTGGCGATGGTCGCCGGCTACGCGGTGGGCGGCGGCCAGATCCTCCATCTTGTCTGCGACCTGACGATCGCCGCCGAGAATGCACGTTTCGGGCAGACCGGGCCGCGGGTGGGCAGCTTCGACGGTGGCTTCGGCGCCAGCCTGCTGGCACGCAACATCGGGGTCAAGCGAGCGAAGGAGGTTTGGTTCCTCTGTCGGCTCTACGGAGCCGAGGAGGCACTGGCGATGGGACTCGTCAACGCCGTGGTACCGGTCGACGAGCTGGAGCGCGAGACGGTCGCCTGGTGCCGGGAGATGCTGCACCTCTCGCCGCTCTCCCTGCGATTGATGAAGGCAAGCTTCAACGCAGCCGAGGACGGCCTCACCGGCCTCCAGCAGCTCTCCCACGACGCAACGCTGCTCTTCTACATGTCCGAGGAGGGTCAGGAGGGGCGAAACGCATACCAGCAAGGGCGCTCCCCGGACTTCAGCAAATACCCGCGCCGACCATGAGGATTTGGCTCATGGCCGCCAGGCCGAGGACGCTGCCGGCCGCGATCGCTCCGGTCTTCGTCGGGACCGCGGCGGCCGTCCAGTGGGCGGCGAAGTTTCCTAGGGTCGGAGCGTTTGCCGCCGCCCTGGTCGGGTCTGTGTTCATTCAGGTGGGGACGAACCTGGCCAATGATTATTCAGATGCGCGGCGAGGGGCGGATGCTGCGGATCGGCTTGGGCCGGTTCGGGTCACCTCGGCCGGGCTGGTTACGCCGCGGCGGGTGCTGACCGCCACCTGGGTCGCGTTCGGGGTCGCGGTCGCTTGTGGGGTTTATCTGGCCGCGGTCGCCGGGGTCGTGATCCTCGTGATCGGGGCTGTCTCGATCGCGGCGGGGGTTCTCTACACGGGTGGGCCGCGGCCCTATGGGTATGCCGGGCTGGGCGAGGTATTCGTCTTCTTGTTCTTTGGACTGGTCGCAGTCAACGGGTCCTATTACGTGCAGGTGGAGAAGCTCAATGCGTTGCCGCTCGGGCTCTCGATCGCGGTCGGGTTCCTGGCGACTGCGATCCTCGTCGTCAACAACGTCCGCGACCTGGAGACCGATCGGCGGGCGGGGAAGATGACGCTGGCGGTGCGGATGGGGCGGCGCAATGCGGTCGCCCTGTACCGAATGCTGGTGCTAGGCGCTTTCGTCGTGCTGCCGGTCGCGCTGGTCGGTGCGGAATCGAGCCTCTTGCCGCTGATCGGCTTCGCGGCGCTGCCGATGGCACTCAGGCCCCTGCGGGTGATGTCCGGCCGGACCGACGGGCCGGGGCTCAACGCGGCGCTGGCCGGCACCGGGGCGCTGCTGGCCGTCTTCAGCCTGCTGGTCTCGGCGGGTCTGTTGATCTCGAGCTGACTCGCCGCGAGTGAGAAGCTGTCGGGGTGAGAATCGCCTCGGTCGATGTGATCCCCTACGCGCTCCCCTTTCGCGAGCCGTACGTGACCGCCCGTGGCCGGCTCGAGCGCCGCGAGATGGTGCTGCTGCGGCTGTGTTCCGAGGAGGGGCTGACCGGCCTTGGCGAAGCCGTCCCGCTTGCGTTGAGGGGCGGGACCGCGCTGGCCCAGATCGTCGAGGAGTTGGAGCGCCTCGGCGAGCGCGAGTCACTCGACGAGGCCGCGCTGACCGGGGAGGCCGCCGCCCTCTCTCCGCCAGCCCGTTGCGCCGCCCTCACCGCGCTGATGGACCTGCGGGGACGGCGCGCTGCTGCTGAGGGCCCTCCCTCATCCGCCGGGTCGCCGCCAGTTCTCTGCAACGCGACGCTGATCGCCGGCGAGCCGGCCGCGGTGGCCGAGGACGCGCTGCGCTGGTTGGCGGAGGGCTTCTCCACCTTCAAGCTGAAGCTCGGCGCCGGCGACGACGTCGGGCAGGTGCGCGCCGTGCGCGAGGCGATCGGGCCGAACGCGAGGATCCGAGTCGACGCCAACGCCGCCTGGGATGTGGAGACCGCGAAGCAGAGGCTGGCTGCGCTTGAGCCGCTCGATGTCGAGCTGGCCGAGCAGCCGGTCGCGACCTTGGAGGAGGCGATCGAGGTGGCGAGCGCCACCTCGATCCCGATTGCTGGAGATGAGAGCGTCGCGAGCCGCGCCGATGCTGAGCGGGCCGTGGCGCTGGGCGCCTGCGGGCTCGCTGGGCTGAAGCTCTCGAAGGTCGGCGGGCCGGAGGCGGCGATCGAGATCGCCGAGATCCTCCCCTCCTTCCTCTCCAGCGCCCTCGACGGGCCGGTCGGGATCGCAGCGGCGGCTCAGGTCGCTCAGACTCTGAGTGAGGCGGCCGGTGCCGAGGGCGCGGGACTCGCCCACGGACTCGCCACCCAGCGCCTCTTCGCCTCGACGATCGCCGCGGTCCAGTGCGAGCTGCGCAATGGGACGCTCGAACTGCCCGACGGCCCTGGGCTGGGCGTGGAGATCGACGAGGCGGCGCTGGAGGCCCACCGCATCTAGGGTCAGCGACGCGTGGACCCTACGAACGGCAATACCGCCCTGGCCTCCGCCTTCGTCGAGGAGCTGGCGCGGGGCGGTCTGCGCCGCGCGGTCATTGCCCCCGGCTCCCGCTCCACCCCGCTGGCGGTGGCGCTCTGGCGCCAGCCGGAGATCGACGTGACCGTGATCGTCGATGAGCGCTCCGCAGCGTACTTAGCCCTCGGGGCCGCGCAGGCGACGCGCACGCCGGTGGCGGTGCTCTGCACCTCCGGCACGGCTGCGGCGAACCTCCACCCGGCGATCTGCGAGGCCGACGAGTCCGCGGTTCCACTGGTCGCGCTGACCGCCGATCGTCCGCCCGAGCTGCGCGGGATCGGCGCCGGGCAGACGATCGACCAGTTGAAGCTCTACGGATCCTCGGTGCGCTGGTTCTGCGAGGTCGGCATCCACGAGGCCGACGATGAGGGACTGCTCCATTTCCGCTCGCTCGCCTGCCGGACGCTCGCCGCCGCCCGTGGTGAGATGCGGCCGGGCCCGGTCCATCTCAACCTTCCCTGGCGCGAGCCGCTCGCCCCGGTGACCGTCGACGGCGCGGTGACGGCGACCGACCCCCTGGCGCTCAAAGGGCGCGGCGGGCGGCCGCTGACCGCGGTTAGGCCGCCCGACCTGGAGCCCTCCGAGTTGGTGCTGGAAGAGGTCGCAAAGCAGATCGGCGACGCCCGCACCGGGGTGATCGTCGCCGGGCGCCAGATCGACGCCGAGCTGCGCGAGCCGCTCGCCCGTCTGGCGCGGACCGCCGGCCTGCCGATCCTCGCCGAGCCGACCTCCCAGCTTCGCTGCGGGCCGCACGACCGTGCCCGGGTGATCGCCTCCTACGACCTGCTGCTGCGCGACGAGCGCTTCGCAGCCGAGGTCAGGCCCGACCTCGTCCTGCGCTTCGGCGAGATGCCGACCAGCAAGCCGCTGCGTGCCTGGCTGGCTGCTTCCGGCGCCGAGCAGATCCTCATCGACCCATACGGGGGCTGGAACGAGCCGACCCGCAGGGCGGCCGCCCTGCTGCGCGCCGACCCCACCAGGCTGGCCGCCGGCTGGGCGGCGAGGCTCGGCGAGGAACGGGGCCCGCCCTCGGCCTGGCTCGACGCCGAGCGAGCGGCGCAGGAGGCGATCGCGACTGGGCTTGACGGGGTCGGCGCCCTGACTGAGCCGGGCCTCCACCTGGCCCTGGGCCGCGTCCACCGCGACGGCGACCTCGTCTATACCGCCTCCAGCATGCCGATCCGCGACCAGGAGGCCTTTCTGTCGGGAGGCGAGGCGGATGTCCACTTCCTCTGCAACCGCGGCGCCAACGGAATCGACGGGCTGATCTCCTCGGGAATCGGCGCCGCCGACGCGACGGGTCAGCCGACGACGATCATCACCGGCGACCTCGGCCTCCTGCACGACCTTGGCGGCCTCGCCGCGATGCGCGAGGTCTCGACCCCGGTGCGGATCGTCGTCATCGACAACGGCGGCGGCGGCATCTTCCACTTCCTTCCCCAAAAGCAAGCGCTGGCGCCTGAGGAGTTCGAAGCCCTGCTCGGCACCCCGCGGGGCCTGGACGTCGCCAGGGCCGCCGCCCTGTTCGGCCTCACCCACCGCCGGATCGAGGCCTTGGAGCAGCTACCCGAAGCGCTGGGCGCGGGCAGCGGCCTGATCGAGGTACCCATCGCCGGCGAGCCGAACGTCAGCCTCCACCGCCGCTTGGCCGACCTGGTCAGTCAGGCGATCGGGCCGTCCAGCTGAAAAATCGAGCCTTCACCGCTACTCGGCGAGCAGCGGCAACAACGCCCCAAGCTTGATCTCGGTCTCGGCCAGCTCGGCAGCCGGATCGGAGCCGGTTACGACGCCGACCCCGGCGTAGAGGTGGGCCTCGCGGTCGCGAAGGAGGGCGCTACGCAGGGCGACGCAGAACTCGCCATCCTCGGTCGCGTCCATCCAGCCAACCGGGCCCGCGTACCAGCCGCGGTCCATCTGCTCCAGCTCCGCGATCGCATTGGCGGTGCTCGGCCAGGGCTCTCCACCCACAGCTGGAGTCGGGTGCAGGAGTCCGGCCAGCTCGATCGCCGAGTGCGGCTCGGTGAGCTGGGCTATGACCGGCGTCGCCAGGTGCTGGATGTTCGCCACCTTGACGATCTCCGGCTCGGCCGCCGTCTCGACCCAGACCGCGTGGGGGCGCAGGGCGCGGACGATCCGCTCAACGACGATCCGCTGCTCGCGGCGGTCCTTGTCGCTGCGCAGGAGCTGCTCGCCCAGGTGATCGTCGACGGCCGGGTCGGAGCTGCGGCGGGTCGACCCCGCCAGGGCCACGGTGGACGCGCTCGCCCCCGCGCGGCGGACGAGCAGCTCCGGACTGGCGCCGAGGAACGCGCCCTCAGGAGTGCCGCAGCAAAAGCAAAAGCAGGCTGGGAACTGCTCGCGCATGGCGCCGAAGATCGCGCCAGGGTCGTGCGCAGCGGCGGCGCTGACGACCACCTCGCGGGCCAGCACCACCTTGCACATCTCACCCGTGCCGATCCTTCTCGTCGCCGCATCGACCGCCCGTTCGAACTCGCCTGGCGGCCGGGCGCTGCGGATCTCCGAGCGCGAGACAGGATGCGGGTCAAGTAACGGAAGCGGGTCGGCGCGCAGCCCGGACAGCCGCGCCTCCAGGGCGCCCCTCGCCGCGGCGTCATCGCCCGGGCCGGCGATCGTGTTGAAGGTCAGGAATGTCTGCTCGCCACTGCGGCACAGTGAGAGTTCCGGGAGGACCATCGAGCCTGGTGAAAACGAAGACCAGGTCGAGGAGGCGCCACCGGCAGGGTCGAAGGCGAAGCCGCCGACCCAGACTGGCCCGGCGCCCGCCGGCAGCCGGCTAGGCTCGTCGACCACGGCCTCCCTCCCGGTCCCGAGGCACTCCTCGGCGACCTCGGCGAAGCGGTCGTCTCCGCGGGATGTCGCCTCGTGGGCGACCCCGAGGGCTGCCAGCGCGAAGTTCCTGTCGGGCTGCTCCCAGCAAAACCAGCGATCCGAGGCCAGCCGCGAAACGAACACCGCAGCGCAGGGATCGACGTCCTCGACCGGCACGGTGACGCTGACCAGCGTCCGCCGCCCACGCCTGGCGGTGGCCTCAAGCGCCTCCGTCAGGCGGGCGAGCAGGACCTCAGTCGTTACCACGGGCGATCGCGATCTCTCCCGTCCTGACCATCTCGATCAGACCGTGAGGGCGGATCATCCGCTCGAAGGCCTCGATCTTGTCGGCCGAGCCGGTCACCTCGATCGTCATCGTGCGGCGCGAAACATCGACGATCTTGGCCCGGAAGATCTCGGAGAACTGGATGATCTCGGCCCGGTTCTCGATCGCCGAGGAGACCTTGAACATCGCCATCTCACGAGCGACTGTCTCCTCCGGCTCCATGTCGCGGATCTTCAGCACGTTGACCAGCTTGTGGAGCTGCTTGGTGACCTGGTCGATCGGGTGGACGGCACCGTCGAGGGTCAGCGTCACCCGCGAGATGTTCGGGTCATCGGTGGGACCGACGGCGAGGGTGTCGATGTTGAAGCCGCGACGCGCAAAGAGGCTGGCGATCCGCGCCAGGACGCCGGGCTTGTTCTCGACCAGAATGGAAAGGATGTGCTTGCGCCCGCTCAGCTGCCCGGGAACCCGCAGGTCCTCCAATCTGACCAGCTCGGGAGTACCTGCCTCCATCAGCCCACCATGTCCCTCGCCGCCGCGCCAGCGGGGATCATCGGGAAACAGTTCTCCTCGGGGGAGACGCGAACGTCGAGCAGCACCGGCCCAGCGGTCCCAAGCGCCGTCGCCATCATCTCCTCGAGGTCGGCCGAATCCTCGCAGCGCATCCCAGTGACGCCGAACGCCTCCGCCAGCTTCACCCAATCGGGGCTCGGACCCATCTCAACCGAGCTGTAGCGGCGGTCCCAGAAGAGCTCCTGCCACTGGCGGACCATGCCCATGTAGCCATTGTTCATCAGGAAGACCTTGACCGGAATCTCTTCGGTGGCGCAGGTCGCCAGCTCCTGCACGTTCATGATCAGGCTTCCGTCGCCGGCCAGGCAGACGACTGTCTCCTCGGGAAAGGCAACCTTGGCCCCGACCCCCGCGGGCAGGCCGAAGCCCATCGTGCCAAGCCCGCCGGAATTGATCCAGCGGCGTGGCTTGTCGAAGCCGTAGTACTGCGCCGCCCACATCTGGTGCTGGCCGACGTCCGAGGTGATGATCGCGTCGCCCTGCGTCGCTCGGTGCATCGCCTCGATCATGAACTGCGGCTTGATCTCGCCGTCTGTGCCAGGCTCATAGCCCAAGGGGTGCTCCTCTTGCCAGGCGCGGATCCGCTTCCACCAGGCGTCGAGGCGGGAGGCGTCGACCTGGAGGGCGCGATACTCGCGAGTCAGCTTCGGCAGTACCTGCTTGACGTCGCCGACGATCGGGATGTGGGCGGGAACGTTCTTGGAGATCTCCGCCGGATCGATATCGATGTGGATGAATTTGGCGTGCGGGGCGAACTCGGAGAGCTTGCCGGTGATCCGGTCGTCGAAGCGGGCGCCGATCGCGACGATCAGATCGGCCTCGTCCATCGCGTAGTTGGCGGCGCGGGTGCCGTGCATCCCGAGCATCCCCAGCCACTGCTCGCCCGAGGCGGGGAAGGCGCCCAGCCCCATCAAGGTCGAGGTGACCGGAAAGCGCTCGGCGCCGGCCAGCTCGCGCAGCTCCTCTGAGGCGTTTGCGTTGATCACGCCGCCACCCGTGTAGAGGATCGGGCGCCGGGCGTTCGCCAGCGCTTTGGCGGCGATCCGGATCTGTTTGATGTTGCCCGCGGTCGAGGGCTTGTAGCCGGGCAGCTCGACCGCCTCGCTGCGCGGCTCGTACTCGATCTCGGCTCGCGAGAGGTCCTGGGGGATGTCCACCAACACGGGGCCCGGCCTGCCGGTCGAGGCGATGTGGAAGGCCTCGTGCACGTACTCGGGGATCTGGCGGGGGTCGGTGACCTGGAAGGAGTGCTTGACGAATGGCAGCGTCGCGCCGAGGATGTCGGCCTCCTGGAAGCCGTCGGTGCCGATCAGCTCAGTCCGCACTTGGCCGGTGACGAACACGGTGGGCACCGAATCCATCATCGCGTCGGCGATCGCCGTGACCAGGTTGGTCGCACCCGGCCCGGAGGTGGCGAAGGCGACGCCGACCCGGCCGGAGGCCTTCGCATACCCCTCCGCTGCATGTCCACCACCCTGCTCGTGCCTCACCTGGATATGGCGGACGTCAGCATCGACAAGCGCGTCGTAGGTCGGCAAGTTGGCCCCGCCGGGGATCCCGAAGATGTGCTCGACACCCTCGGCCTTGAGCGATTCCATCAGCGCGTCCGCGGCTCTCATCGGACTCGCGATCCTACCAGTGGGCCTATGCCTGGCCAGCAGGAGATTTCGCCGGGTTCCACCGCGTATGGGGGTCGATCGAGGCAGCGATCACGTGCTCCTTATGCCGCTCGATCGCTTTGATCATCGACGCGACCAGCTCCTCGCCGAGCAGCGTCGGGCGCAGGCCGAGGTCGATCAGCTTGGTGTGGACGGCGTTGTAGTAGTGGTCTTCGGACTCGACGCGGGGGTTCTCGCAGTGCTGCACCTCGACCGTGTAGCCAAGGTGCTCGGCGGCGCCCTTGACCAGCTCGGCGAGCTGGGTGACCGAGAACTGCTCGGTGAATTGGTTAAAGACGCGGAACTCACCCTGCTCGGCCGGGTTCTCCACCGCCAGCTCGACGCAGCGCAGAGTGTCGCGGATGTTGAGGAAGCCGCGGGTCTGCCCGCCTGAGCCATAGACGGTGAGCGGGTGGCCGATCACCGCCTGCACGCAGAAGCGGTTTAGCACCGTACCGAAGATCTCGTCGTAGTCAAAGCGGGTGATCAACCGCTCATCGCCGGCCGTCTCGGGGGTCTCGATCCCATAGACGACCCCTTGATTTAAGTCGGTCGCGCGCAGGCCCCAGACACGGCAGGCGAAATGGACATTGGTCGAATCGTGGACCTTGGAACAGTGGTACAGGGAGCCGGGTAGCTTCGGGAAAGGCAGTATGTCGCGTCGTCCCTTGTGCTCGATCTCGATGTAGCCCTCCTCGATGTCGATGTTGGGAGTGCCGTACTCCCCCATCGTCCCGAGCTTCACCAGGTGGCAGTCGGGAACGTGATCGCGCAGCGAGAAGAGCAGGTTGAGGGTGCCGATCACGTTGGTTTGCTGGGTCTCGACGGCGCGCTCGCGGGACATCATCGAGTAGGGCGCCGAGGGCTGCTCGCCGTAGTGAATGACCGCTTCCGGTCGGATCTCGGCGACCACCTCGTCGAGGAAGTCGCCGTCCTCGACGGCGCCGACGTAGCTGCGGATCTGCTGACCGGCGATCTCACGCCAGGCGTCGATCCGCTCCTCGAGGTCGCGGATCGGGGTCAGCGAGGCGCTGCCGTGCTCATGGTGCCAGCGGCGGCGGGAGAAGTTGTCGAGAACCGCCACCTCGTGATCACGGGCCGAGAACCTCAAGGCCGTCGGCCAGCCCAGGTAGCCGTCGCCCCCAAGGATGAGAACGCGCATAGGCGCGCCAGGGTAGCGGACCACGCAACCGCCGCGCCAAGCGAGCCAGAGGACTTGAGCGCCGTAGCATCCGCCCATGACCAGCGGGCTGGCGGGGCGATTCGGGGGGCGAGCAGGCCTTGCCGCTTTGGTCGCGATCCTGCTGCTCGGCCTTGGCCTGCGGATCGATTACGCCTGGGAAGGGAGAGCGCCGGTCTACGACGCTGTCGCCTACAGCCGGATCGCCCGGAGCCTCGACCAGGGCCACGGCTTCACAGCTGGTCCGCATGCCACCCAGCCGTCGGACAACTACTCGCCCGGCCTGCCGCTGTTCGTGGCCGGCGTCTATGAGGTCGTCGGCTTCCACGAACGCTTCGCCCGGGTGATCCTCGCCCTGATCGGCTCACTCTCCGTCCTTTTCGCCTACCTGATCGGCCGCCGCCTATCCGGCCCGACGGCCGGCCTGATCGGGGCCGGCGCGGTCGCGATCTACCCCGCCTTCCTGGAGTACCAGGGAATGCTGATCAGCGAGCCGCTCGCCGCGACCCTGCTCTCCGCCGCGGTTCTCTCGACGCTTTGGGCTGCCGACGCCGGTCGGCCCCGCCTCTCAGGCGGGCGGCCGGATGAAGGGGGGTCGGAGACGTACGCCCAGCCCGCTGGCCCGCCTGCGCGGCGAGGGGGCGCTCCAGCCAGATGGCTGATCCCAGGAGTGCTCTTCGGCGCCACGGCGATGGTCCGACCCGAGTATCTCGCGGTCGTCTGCTTAGTCGTGCTGGTCGTCTTCGCCCGCGCCGCGCAGCGGGAATGGCGCCGGTCGCTCGCCCAGGCCGCGGTCCTCCTCGCCGGTGCCGTCCTCATCGTCGCCCCCTGGACGATCCGTAACGCCCTTGCCCTGGGCCGCTTCGTGCCGCTTTCCACCGGCGGCGGCCAGGTGCTCTTCTCTGGCACCTACCTGCCCTCGGGAGGCGACCCCCAGAAGGTCGGCCAGGCTGTCCTTGAACGCCACCCGGGCCTGCGCCGGCGGCTTGCCGCCGAGTACCTGTCGCCCGACGCCGCCCCGACCCTCGCCGCGGTGCTCGCCCGGGTCCGCCTCGAGCAGATCCTCGCCGCGCTGGCCGCCCAGCGATATCCCGGCGTCGAAAGCGACAAGGCCCTCTCCCACATGGGCCGCGAACAGCTCTTAAGCGACATCACCGAAAAGCCGCTCGAATACGCCGGCTTCGTCGCGGCCAAGGTCGGCGACATCTGGTCCCACGGTCCCCGCGAGGTGATGCGCAAGCCCGTCTGGGAGGCGCTGCACTGGGCGCTGGTCGGCTTCGGCCTCCTCGGCTTGATCGTCCTCGCCAGACAGCGTCGCTGGGAGGCCCTGCTGCTGGCGACGATCTTCCTCGCGATCACGGCGATCAGCGCCCTGCTCGTCGCCTCGCCGCGCCGCGTGCTCGTGATGATCCCCCTGGTTGCCGCCTTGGCGGGGGTCGGAGCGGTGTGGACGTGGTCTCTGGCGCGCCCCCCAACCGCCCCTCCCACGGATAGCCTGACCGGCCATGCCTGCCCGGACTTCGCGGTGGATTCGCGCCCTCCCCGAACGCTATGGGCGACGCACCTTGACGTTGCTGGCGATGATCGCCGTGCTGGGACTCGGGCTGCGCGCCTACCGGGTCGTCGAGCCCCTGGCGAAGCCCAGCCCCGATTCGCACGCCTACTACGCGCTGTCCAAGGCGCTCTTCACGGAAGGCAGCTACGGGGGCCCCGAGTTTCACGTTCAAGCCTCCAGCGACTGGTCGCCGGGAGCGCCGCTGCTATACGCCGCCGCGTTCTACGCGACGGGGAGCGACCGGGAAGGCGTCGCCCGGATCGTCGAGGCGCTGCTCGGGGTGGCGGCGATCATCGCCGTCTTCTGCCTCGGGGAGCGGCTTTCCGGCCGGGCCGCGGGGCTGATCGCGGCCTTCGGCGTCGCCGTCTACCCGTCGTTCATCCATACGACGGGGGAGCTGATGAGCGAGCCGCCCGCGATCTTCACCCTGCCGGTCGCCGTCCTCTCCTTTCTCTGGGCCTGTGAGCAACGCAGCCTCTGGGCCTGGTTGGCGCCCGGCTTCTTCTTCGGCCTCACCTCGCTGATCCGCCCCGATTATCTGCCCGTGGCGGCTGCCTTCGCCCTCCTCGCGGCGATTAGGGTCGGCCGCGAGCGGGGCTGGAAGCCCGGCCTGGCGGGGATCGCGATCTTCCTCGCCGCCTTCCTGGTCCCAGTCCTCCCCTGGACGGTCCGAAACCTGGTTTTGCTCGAACGCTTCGTACCGATCTCGACCGGCGACGGCAAGGCGCTCTACGTCGGCACCTTCCTGCCCGCCGACGGCGAATACCAGCAGGTCAAGGCGCTGCTGGAGAAGCGCTATCACCACCGCGAACTGGCGCCATACTCGGCAGCGCTGGAACGCGTCAACCCGACCCGGCTGTTCAACCGCGTCGCCGCCCGCTACCCGGAACTGCCGCGCGACTCCGCCCTCGACAAGATCGCCAAGCAAGACTTCTCGAAATATTTCGGCGAAGAGCCGATCGAATACCTGGCGATGACCGCCCGCAAGGTGGGACGGATCTGGAGCAGCGGCCCCGGAGAGGTGATGAGCAGCACCGCCGGACGAGCGCTCCAGCTGCTGATCGTCGCCCTGGCGCTGGCCGGGCTCTGGCTGCTGGCCCGCCGCCGCCAATGGTGGGAGCTGACCGTGCTGGCGACGCCGATCGTGATCATCACCGTGGTCGGCGCCATCTCCCTGGCATCCAACCGGCGCGGCGAGATTCTGATGACACTCGTGTTTCCGCTCGCCGCAGCGGCGCTTTCGTGGGGGGCTTCGGCCCTATTGTCTAGCGGCTCATGGCCCAGGCGAGCATCCTCCCCGCAGAACTGACCGCGCTGCGCAGCGCCGGTCTGCTGATCGCCGTCGCGATCATCGCCTACGCGCTGCTCCGACGCCGCTCACTGCGCAACGTCGACGTGCTGATCCTGCTCGCCGGGGGGTTCGGCCTGGCGGTCGTCTCCGGCACCGAAATCACCGACAAGCTGCTCTCCGCCTTCTCCTTCGAAAAGGGCAACGGAGGACGCATCCTCGGCCTCGCAGTCTTCGCGATCTTCGTCCTCTTCGGACTGATCTTGCGGGCACTGATCCAGGCGGCGCGCAACTCGCGCCAGCTCTCGGCGGTCCTCGAGGGACTTGCCTGGGAGGAGTTCCGCCAGGCCGGCCTGCCGCAGCGCTTCCGCGGCAAGGTCGCAATCCTCATCCCGGCCTACAACGAGGCCGAGAGCATCGGTGAGGTGCTCGACCAGATGCCAGCCGAGGTCTGCGGCGTGGGGACGGCGGTGTTGGTGGTCGATGACGGCTCACGCGACGGCACCGGCGACCTTGCGGCCGGGCACGGTGCGGCCGTCGCCCGCCATGTGATCAACCGCGGCGGCGGCGCCGCGCTGCGCACCGGGTATCGCCTCATGGTCGACTCGGAGGCCGAGATCGTCGTCACCCTCGACGCCGACGGCCAGCACCTGCCCTCGGAGATGGAGCGGCTGGTCAAGCCGATCCTCGACGGCGAGGTCGATGTCGCCCACGGCTCCCGCGTGCTCGGCCAGGCCGAGCGCAACCACCTCGCCCGCGAGCTGGGCATCGTCTTCTTCAACCGCCTCGTTTCCCTGATCACCCGCACCCACGTCACCGACTGCTCCAACGGCTACCGCGCGGTCCGTGCGACCGTCCTTCCACAGCTCGTTCTGCGCCAGGAGCAGTTCCACACCTCCGAGTTCATGATCGAGGCGATCAAGCGGGGGATCCCGGCTAAGGAGGTGCCGATCACCGTCGAGCGCCGTCTCCACGGACACTCCAAGAAGCCAGCTGTCGTTCGCTACGGGCTCGGCTTCGCGAACGCGATCGTCAGGACCTGGTTGCGGTAGGCGAGGTGCTACCCAACCCCGGGGCGCCGAACTTCGGCGGGATCGGTGGGTAGAAAGAGTTCGGCGCCACAACGCGGGCAGACCTGTACGTAGAGCTTGACGATCTTGCGACAAGTCGGGCACTGTCGCTCCGGTTCGGTCTTCTCGGAGCGGTAGAAGATCACCACGAGCAGGCCGAGCAGCGGTAGCACCGTCCCGATCAGCAGCCAGAGCCAAAAGGAGCTGCCCTTGCTCTTGCCGATGATGCCGGCGGGGAGTCCGAAAAAGAAGGCGATGATCGGGTACTCGAAGCCCACGGCTCTATTTCAGCGGCTTTGGATGTCCGATGGAGCCGACCTCTGAGATGTCGCGGCGGAAAGGCAGGCTGGCAGTCCAGTCGAGCACGGCGCGGGCCTTGCGGGCGGCGCCTGGGATCTGGCTCATGTGGTAGGTCCGAGCCAGCCACCAGGCCGGGAAGCCGCGGTAGGTGCGCTCGCCGACCTTGCCGACCGCCTTGTAGCGACCGAGGTTCACGAAGGACGCGTTGCTGCGGTACACGAACGGCCGCGCTGAGCCGATTCCCAGCTCGGCGGCGATGTTGCGCGCCGCGACCGGGCCCTGGCGGACGGCGTGCTGGGCGGTCGGCGGGCAGAGGCCGCCGCGCGGGTCGGGGGCCGCCGCGCAGTCGCCGATCGCCCAGACCGAGTCCATTCCCTCGACCCGCAGGTGCTCTCCGACCGGCACCCGGCCCCTCTCGTCAAGCGGGACGTTGAGATCACGCAGGCTGGGGTGTGCCGTAACACCCGCCGTCCAGACGACCGTGCAGGTCGGCAGCGTCTCCCCGCTCGAGAGCCTGGCCCGATCGACGGTCACCTCCGCCAGGGTCGTGCCGAGCCGGATGTCGATGCCGCGTCCCCGCAGCTCGCGCAGGGCGTAATCGGCGAGCTGGGGCTCGATCTCCGGCAGAACCCGGTCACTCGCCTCGACCAGGACCCAGCGCATCCCGTGCAAGCGGGCGCGCGGGTAGCTCTCCATCGCGTCGGCAGCGAAGTCCTGCAGCTCGGAGAGCGCCTCAAGGCCCGCATAGCCGCCGCCGACGAAGACGTAGGTGAGAAGCTGATCGCGGCGATCCGGGTCGTCGGTGGCGTTCGCTTCCTCGAGCGTCTCGACCACGTGGTTGCGGAGCCAGATCGCGTCGGCGAGGCTCTTGAAGCCGACCGCGTGCTCGGCCAGGCCGGGCACCGGCAGCACGCGAGACACCGATCCGACCGCGAGCAGCAGCTGGTCGTAGCGGAGCGTCTCGACCTGGCCGTACTTGGGGCGCAGCTCGACCGTGCGCGCCTCCGGGTCGTGACCGACCACCGAACCGAGCCGCAGGTAGGCCCGCGCGAGGATTTCCCGCAGCGGCGTCACCACGTGGCGCGGCTCCAGAGTCCCCGCCGCGGCCTCCGGCAGAAACGGCGTGTAGAGCATGAAGTTGGCCTCGTTGATGAGCACCATGCGAACCGACTGTCGCGGCATCAGCCGCTCCAGCTCGCGCGCTGCCATCGCTCCCCCGAACCCCCCACCGGCGATGACGACGTTCCAGGCCATGAAA
The DNA here is from genome assembly GCA_963743285.1 of uncultured Solirubrobacterales bacterium. Classification (GTDB taxonomy): domain Bacteria; phylum Actinomycetota; class Thermoleophilia; order Solirubrobacterales; family 70-9; genus CAVUPF01. The sequence goes on along the minus strand of CAVUPF010000004.1, from coordinate 100,719 downwards.
GTCAAAGTAGCACTTTGTGACAGAGTGTTACAAAGTGCGCGACCGCACTTTCGCAGCGCTCCGGGCGCCTCGAGAGGGGCCCGGCCCATCCCCGGCGAAATCTGCGCCCGCCGATGGTCCTGCGGGATGCCCGGTCCAAGCACCTTCGCCGCCCGCGACCAAGGCAATCAGGACCGTGCCAGCTGCTCCTTGATCAAGCGGTTGACCTGGCCGCCGTCTGCGCGTCCTCTCGTCTCCCTCATCACCGCGCCGACGATCGCTCCGATCGCCCTCTCGTTACCGCTGCGGACCTGCGCGGCGGCCTCGGGATTTGCGGCGAGCGCCGCGGCGACGATCGACTCCAGCTCGCCGCTGTCGGAGATCTGGGACAAGCCCTCCCGCTCGACGATTGCGCCCGGCTCGCCGCCTTCGGCGACCAGCGTCGCGAGCACGGCCTTGCCGCTGCCGTGGGAGATCCTCTTGCCCTGGACCATCACGACCAGCGCGGCGAGCGATGCAGGCTCGACCTTGGACTCGGCGGCGGTTGCGTCGTCGTCGCCCTGGCGCAACGCGGCGGCTAACTCGCCGGTTACCCAGTTGGCGAGGACCCGTGGCTCGAGTCCGTCAACTGCCTCGATGGCCTGCTCGAAGTAGCTGGCGGTCTCGGGGTCGGCGGCGAGCAGCGCTGCGGCATCGGACGCCAGCCCCATCTCGCTCCGGTAGCGCTCGATCCTCGCCCTTGGCAGCTCCGGCAGCGAGTCGTGGGCCTCGCGCAGCATCGCCTCGGTCGGGGCGAGCGGGACCAGATCGGGCTCTGGGAAGTAGCGGTAGTCGTGCGCCTCCTCCTTGGAGCGCAGCGAAGTCAGGGAGCCGCTCTGGGGGTCGAAGTGGAGGGTTTCCTGGCTGACGCTCCCGCCGGCCTCGACCAGCTCGCGCTGGCGGGCCAGCTCGGCTTCGATCCCGCGCTGCAGGAAGCGGAAGCTGTTCATGTTCTTCAGCTCCGTCTTCGTGCCCAGCTCCTCGCTGCCGGCCGGCCGCACCGAGACATTGGCGTCGCAGCGCAGGCTTCCCTCCTCCATGTTGACGTCGGAGACCCCGAGCTGGCGGATCGTCGTGCGCAGCAGCCGCGCCCACTCAGCCGCCTCGGCGGCGCTGCGCAGGTCGGGCTCGGTGACGATCTCGACCAGGGGTGTGCCGCCGCGGTTGAAGTCGACCAGCGAGGCGCCTGAGCCATGGATGCGCCCGGACTCGCCGATGTGGACCATCTTCGCCGCGTCCTCCTCCAGATGGGCGCGATGGATGCGCACCTCCCCGAGCTTGCCGCTGCTCGCCAGCGGGATGTCGTACTGGCTGATCTGGTAGGCCTTCGGGCTGTCGGGGTAGAAGTAGTTCTTGCGGTGGAAGATCGAACGCGGCGCCACCTCGCACTCCAGCGCGGCGGCGATCTGCAGTGCGTAGCGGATCGCCTCCTCGTTGGGCACGGGCAGGACTCCTGGGTGAGCGAGGCAGATCGGGCAGGTGTGGACGTTGGGCTCGTCGCCGAAGGAGAGCTCACAGCCGCAGAACATCTTTGTCCGGGTCGCCAGCTGCACGTGGATCTCCAGCCCGATCACCGCTTCCAGATCAGCCATCCCCATCCTCCGGGCGCGCGTTAAACCCGACCGCCTGCTCCAGCGCGTAGGCCGCCTCCAGCAGCTTCTGCTCGGCGAAGGCCGGGGCAGCGATCTGAAAGCCGACCGGGAGCCGCGGCCCGCCGCCGGGCGGCTCAGAGAGCCCGGCCGGGATCGAGATCGCCGGGATGCCGGCGAGGCTCATCGGCACCGTGAAGAGGTCGTTGAGGTACATCTCCAGCGGATCGCCGGCCTTCTCGCCGAGCCCGAAGGCGACCGAGGGCGAGGTAGGGGTGACGACGAAGTCGAACTCGGCGAAGGCCGCCGAGAAGTCCTCGGCGATCCTGGTGCGGACCTTCTGCGCCTTGCCGTAGTAGGCGTCGTAATAACCAGAGGAGAGCGCGTAGGTGCCGAGCATGATCCGCCGCTTCACCTCCGGGCCGAAGCCCGCCGCGCGGGTCGTCTCATACATCGAGATCAGGTCATCGTCGCCCCGCGCCCGCATCCCGTAGCGGACGCCGTCATAGCGAGCAAGGTTGGACGATGCCTCAGCGGGGGCGATCACGTAGTAGGCGGAGATGCCGTGCTCGGCGTGCGGCAGCGGCGCCGCGGCGACCTCGCCGCCGAGGCGCTCGATCGTCCCCAACGTCGCCTCGAAGACCTCCCGGACCCCTGCCTCAACCCCCTGGCGCGCAAGCTCCGTCGGAACCGCAAAGCGCAGCCCCTTCAGGTCTTCCCGGCTGGGCGCCTCAACCCCGCCCTCGATCCCGACCGAGGTCGAGTCGCAAGAGTCGCGGCCCTGCAAGACGGAGAGCAGCAACGCCGCATCGGTCACGTCGTGGGTCAGCGGCCCGCACTGATCCAGCGAAGAGGCGAAGGCGATCATCCCGTAGCGAGAGATCGCTCCATAGGTCGGCTTCAGCCCTACGATTCCGCAGAGCGCCGCTGGCTGGCGGATCGACCCTCCGGTGTCGGTCCCGATCGCGCAGGGCGCCAGCCCGCCGGCCACCGCCGCCGCCGAACCCCCCGATGAGCCGCCGGGGACCCGTCCCCGGTCCCACGGGTTGAGGACTGGACCAAACGCCGAATTCTCGTTGGAAGATCCCATCGCGAACTCGTCCATGTTGGTCTTCCCGAGCACCGAGGCCCCCGCCTCCCGGAGCCTGCGCACAGCAGTCGACGTGTAGGGAGGTTCGTAGCCCTCCAGGATCCGCGACCCAGCGGTGGTCGGGATGCCCTCTGCGCAGAAGATGTCCTTTATGGCGATGGGAATCCCGGCGAGTAACCCCTCGCTCTTACCCGCCTGATCATCGGCCCGCCACAGATAGGCGTTTAGGTCATCTCCGCCTGCAGCCTCCCGCCAGGCCGCGAAGCACTCCTCAGCGGAGACCTCTCCCGCCTCAACCTTCTTCGCCGCCTCAGCGACGCTCAGCCCAAGGATCCCAGCCATCAGGCCTCGGCTTGAGGCGAAGGAACTCGAAACGCCCCGTCGACGGGATCCGGGGCCTGCGCCAGCACCACGTCCCTGGGCCAGCTGGGACGCGGCTCGTCCGCTCTCAGCACGTTCACAAGCTCGACTACGTGCGAGGTAGGCGGCACGTCGCTGAGATCAAGCGCGGTGATGCGATCGACGTGCGCCGAAGATCCCGGAAAGCTCCCCGCTCATCCGCTCGACCTCGGTCTCGTCCAGGCGCAGCCGAGCCAGCTGCGCGATATGAAGAACTTGCTCCCGATCGATCACGAGCGGATTCTAGGTGGCGGCTCCGAGTCACCCCGCCCGGCGCTTTGGCCAGCCAGCCAGTTAGAGTGCCGCGGGAATGCGGGGACCGCCTGCCGAGAGATTCGTCGTCTTTAGCCTGCGCTTGCTCGCGATCAGCTTCGTCGGAGTCGGCATCCTCTTCATAGCCGTTCCCAACGGCGTGCTGAACACGATCTCCGATCTCGGCGGCGATCTCGGCGGCTTTGTCCGCGCCCCGCATGGCACCGAGCAGCTCTGGCTCGGGCTCGCTTTCTCCTACATGGTGGTGATCACTGGGATTTGCCTGATCGCCCAGATCGACGTGGTCCGCTACCGGCCCCTGCTGCTGCTCCTTGCGGTGGGCAAGGTCTCATCCTCGCTCTCGGCGCTCGGCTTCTACCTGTTCGACCAGCACGTCTTCATCTACCTGCTGAACTTCCTGGTCGACGGCTCCCTGGTGCTGGTGGCCCTCTGGCTCTGGTCGCTGATCGGCCGAGTCGGCCGGCCGCTGGACCCGGGCTGAAGACGCCCGCCGGGGCTGTCGGCCGCTGAGCAACGCACCCTGAGCGCAATCTGCGAGGCGATGGCGCCCGGCATCGACGGGCTGCCGGCGGCGGAGCGTGAGGTCGAGGTCTCCGGCCCGGTGGCTGCGTTCCTCACCTCGACCTCGCCGCGGATCCTTGCCCGCCTGCGGTTGGGGCTGCGCGCTTTCGAGTGGCTGCCATTCCCCTGGCGCTTCAGCCGCCTCGACGCCGGCGCTCGCGAGGACTTCCTGCAACACATGGAGAGCTCCCGCCTGGGCCTCTTCCGAGACCTGTTGCTGATGGCCAAGGTCCTCTTCGACTCTCGGCTACGCGGTCACCCCTCAGGTCAGGGAGCGGATCGGCTTCCAGATCGGCTGCGCCCTGGCCGACGGCTCGCTGCCCGAGTCGGCTGGCTCGCTCGGGGACACGATGCCGCGCGCCGAGGGCGAGGAGTGCGACGTCGTCATCGTCGGCTCCGGGGCCGGTGGCGCGGTCGCCGCGGCCACTCTGGCGGAGGCCGGCCTCGACGTGATCGTGCTGGAGGCGGGCGGGCGCTACGACCGCGACAGCTACCCGAGCGATCCGCTGGACGCGATCGCCTCCCTCTACCGCGACGGTGGCCTGACGATCGCCGAGGGTCGGCCGCCGATCCCGGTCCCGGTGGCGCGCGTTCTCGGCGGCACCACGGTGATCAACTCAGGCACCTGCTTCCGTGCTCCTGAACCAGTCCTCGAGGACTGGCGGAGGCGCTACGGAGTCTCCTGGGCAGCAGAGCTAGGCGCCGACTACGCCGAGGCCGAGGAGTTCCTGCGGGTGACGCCGCTGGATCCCGAGCGGATGGGGCGAAACGGCCAGCTCGCAATGGAGGGCGCACGGCGGCTCGGTGCGCGGGGCGGACCGATTTCCCGCAACGCCGGAAGCTGCGTGCAGTGCAGCTCCTGCCCATTTGGCTGTGAGATCGACGCCAAGCGCAGCATGAACGTCAGCTATCTGCCGCGCGCCGTCGCCGCCGGGGCGCGGGTCCGGGTCGGCGCGCTGGCGCGCCGGGTACTGGTCGAGGACGGGCGGGCACTCGGCGTGCGCTGCTCGATCGCTGCGACGGCGGGCGGCAATGGCGATCACGGTGCCTACACGGTGCGAGCTCGCCGCGCCACGATCGTCGCGGGGGGCGCCCTGGGGACGCCGGAGCTGTTGTTGCGCTCCGGCCTCGGCGGCCGCCAGGTCGGCCGCAACCTCCACATTCACCCTGCCTGCTGGGTCGGTGCACGATATGAGGAGGAGGTGCGTGGCTGGGAGGGCGTGATGCAGAGCTACTACGTCGACGAGTGGGCCCCACAGGAGATCCTGCTCGAGGCGACCTTCACCCCACTCGCCTTCGGCGGCGCCTGGCTGCTCGGCACCGGCCGCGAGCACCAGCAGGCGATGCTCGACTTCGGCCACGTCGGCTCAATCGGAGTCCACCTCTCCGACCGCTCCTCAGGGCGCATCGGCCTGAGCGGCGACGGCTCGCTGCGGGCCACCTACGGGCTGACCGATGACGATGCCGGCCGCCTCGCCTTCGGTATCGCCCGCGCCGCCGAGGTCCACTTTGCCGCCGGAGCAACCGAGGTCTACCCCAACATCGCCCGCGTCGGCACGCTGAAGCCAGGCCAGCTCGCCGAGTTCGAGGCGACCGCGTTCAGACCCTCAGAGCTGCGCCTTGAGGCCTTCCATCCGATGGGGACTGCCCGAATCGCCGCCGAGCCGAGCGAGGGCGTCTGCGCCGCCGACGGCTCGGTCAACGGCGCCGCCGGCCTCCACGTCGCCGATGCCTCCCTCTTCCCCACCTCGGTCGGCGTCAACCCGATGATGACCGTGATCGCCTTCGCAAAGAACGTCGCCCGGGCGGTTGCCCAGGAGGTGGGGCCGGCTGGATGAGCCGCGCGACCCCGGAGCGCCGAGCGCCCCGGGGTCGCAGTCAGCCCTTGGAGTCCTTGCCTAGGCTCCGCTGCTGGGCGGAGGGGGCGGCGGAGGCGTGGCGGGAGGTGGTGGCTGCGCCGTGGCGGGAGGTGGCGGAGGCGGAGCCGAGGGGGGCGGGGGCGGGGGCGGCGGTGGTCCGGCAGCCGGCCCGCCACCACCACCGCCGGAGAGCCGGTCAGCGGTATCGCCGAACGAAGCTCCTTCCTCTTTCATCGCGAGGTAGCCGCCGTAGGCGATTCCGGCAGCGGCGATCAGTCCCAAGAAGATGCCGATTTCCACCGTCCCACTCACCGAGACGCCACCGAAACTGCCGAAGCTCGGCGGGTCGACGATCCGAAACAGGATGAGCAGCACCGAGAGGCCGCCGAGAGCCGCGACGACGGCGTTCATCGAGATCGGTGGCTCATAGCTCGAATCGGTGAGGCGGAGTGTCGCGACGCCGAGTGCGGCGATGACCGCGATGATCAGGATGATCGGAATGAATTCGAGGGCGTCCCAGGCGTCCCCGCCGGCCCCCGGCACGCTGCCGGAAAAGGCTCCAGCTCCGGAGACTTCGACTCCGAACCAGGTGAAGAACATGAATATGAAGAGCAGGACCGCGGAGATCGCCGCGATTTTCTCCCCGGTGTTCAGTTTGTTGACTTCCATCTACATATCCTCCGTGGGTGGACTAGGGGTCGCGCCGACCCTACACCCGCCGGGGGGCGGAAACGTGAAGCAGATGGCCGCAGCTACTGGTCCGTCGCCCCCAGCCGGCGGGCTGCGGCCAGAGTGTTGACCAAAAGCATTGCCCGGGTCATTGGCCCGACCCCGCCGGGGACCGGAGTGATCGCGGCGGCGAGCTCGCTGACCGCAGCGAAGTCGACGTCTCCGACGAGACCGGACTCGCCGCGGTTGGTGCCCACGTCGATCACGATCGCCCCCGGGCTGACCATCTCGGCGGTGACCAGACCCGGCGAGCCCACCGCGGCGACCAAAACGTCCGCCTCGCGGCAGATCGCCGCCAGGTCGCGGGTCCGGGAGTGGCAATGGGTGACGGTGGCGTTGGCGGCCAGCAGCAGCGCAGCCAGTGGCTTGCCGACCAGGATCGAGCGTCCGATGACAACGGCGTGGGCGCCTTCAAGGTCGGCTCCCGCCTCGCTCAGCAGCTCCATCACGCCCGCCGGCGTGCAGGGGACGGTCGCGTCCTCGCGGCCCTGGGTGAGCAGGCCGGCGTTCACGGGGGTAAGTCCGTCGACGTCCTTGGCCGGGTCGATCAAGGCGATCAGCGCCTCCTGGTCGAGGTGGTCCGGGAGGGGAAGCTGGAGGAGAATCCCGTGAACCCGCTCGTCCTGGTTGAGCGAGCGGATCAGGTCGCCGAGCTCCTCCTCGGAGGCCCCGCCGCCGGGCTCGTGGTGAAAGGACTCGATCCCGACCTGGGCCGAGTCCTCGCGCTTCATCCGCACGTATACCTCAGAAGCGGGGTCCGCGCCGACCAGGATGGTCGCAAGGCCCGGCGGTGAGCTCAGCTTCGAGACTTCCCGCTGCACCCGCTCGCGGACTCGTGCCGCCAGCGCCTTGCCGTCGATGAGCCGCGCGGCCAACCGCTACCGCCTTTGGATCGGCGCATAGTCGGCCATCAGCTTGCGCTCCGTGCCGTTGCCGGAGAAGCGCACGACGATCACGCCTTCCGGCTCGATCCCGGTTACGACGCCCTCGCCGAAGCTGGCGTGGACAATGTCATCGCCGGTCTGAAGCTCCAGCGAGGGTGCGGGGTTGGTCGGCGCCACGGCAGCGCCAGCCCCGGTTGCGGCCTCCCAGCGGATGGCGCTGGAGCCGCTCGACTCTCGCTCGGTCAGCTCGACCGGCAGCTCGTCTATGAAGCGGGAGGGGAGGTTGCGCTCGGAGCGGCCGAACAGCCGCCGTTCTCGCGCCCAACTCATGTAGAGCCGCTGCCGCGCCCGAGTGATGCCGACGTAGCAGAGGCGCCGCTCCTCTTCCTCTCCCCCCTCTTGGAGGGCGCGCATGTGCGGGAAGGAGCCGTCCTCGCAGCCGACGATGAAAACCGTGTCGTACTCCAGGCCCTTGGCGTTGTGGAGGGTCATCAGGGTGATCAGCGACTCCTCCTCGCTTAGCCCGTCCTGCTCGGAGTAGAGGGATATCTGCTGCAGGAACTCCTCCAGGGGGCTCACCGGTCCCTCTCCCTCGCGCTCGCGGTTGAGATCGAACTCGGCGGCTACGCCGATCAGCTCCTCGAGGTTCTCCACACGCCCTTCCGCCTCGACCGTACGCTCGGCCGCCAGCGCCTCCAAGTAGCCGGTCTCGCGCAGGGTCGCCTTGAGCAGCTCCGCGACCGGCGCGGACTCCGCCCCGGCCCGAAGCTCCTCCATCGTCTCGTGGAAGCGATCGACGGCCTTGATCGCGGCGGCACCCAGGCCCGGAACCTCCTCCGGTCGCCCGGCGACCTCCCAGATCGGTAGGCCGGTGGTGTTGGCATGCGCCGCAATCCGCCCTTGGCTCGTACTGCCGATCCCCCTGCGCGGCGAGTTGATGGCCCGCGAGAAGGAAACCTGGTCGGAGGGGTTGACCAGGAGGCTCAGGTAAGCGACCGCGTCCTTGATCTCCGCCCTTTCATAGAACTTGGTGCCGCCGATCACCTGGTAGGGCAGCTCGAAGCGGACCAACGTGTCCTCCAGCACCCGGCTCATCGCGTTGGTCCGGTAGAAGACCGCGACCTCGGATCGCTCCACCCCTTCCTCGGTGGCAAGGCGCTCGATCTCCCCCGCCACCCAGCGCGCCTCCTCATGCTCATCAGCCAGCTCGAAGAGCCGCACCGGCTCGCCGCCGACGACGTCGGTCCAGAGCCGCTTCGGCCGGCGCTGGCGGTTGCGCTCGACCACCGCGTTGGCGGCGGAGAGAATCGTCTGCGTGGAGCGATAGTTCTGCTCAAGCTTGACCACTGTGGCCTCGGGAAAATCTCGATCGAAGTCGAGGATGTTGCGAATATCGGCGTGACGGAAGCTGTAGATCGACTGGTCCTCGTCACCGACCACCATCAGGTTGCCGTGGTCGGCGGAGATGAGCTGGAGCAACCGGTACTGAGCCTGGTTGGTGTCCTGGTACTCATCGACGAGGACGTGGCGGAAGGTGCGGCTCCAACGCTCGCGCACCTCCCCGTGCAGCTCCATCGCATTGACCGTTCCCACCAGGAGGTCGTCGAAGTCCATCGCGTTGGCCTCAAGCATCCGCTTCTCGTAAAGCGCGTAGGCCTCCGCGACTGTCTCCTCGAAGACATTACCTTGAGCTTGAGCGTAGGCGCCGGCGTCGATGAGTTGATTCTTGGCGCCGGAGATCTGCGAGCGGATCGCGCTGGGCGGGTAGCGCTTTGGGTCGATCCCCAGCTCGGTCATGCAGCGTTTCAGCATCCGCAGCGAGTCAGATTCGTCATAGATCGTGAAGCCACGCGAGTAGCCGAGACGCTCGGCCTCGGTGCGTAGCATCCGCGCGCAGGCCGAGTGGAAGGTGGTCACCCACATCGCGCGGGCGGAGCGCCCGACCAGCCGTTCGACCCGCTCGCGCATCTCCGCCGCGGCCTTGTTGGTAAAGGTGATCGCCAGGATCTCCCCCGGCCGCGCGGCGCCGGTGGCCAGCAGGTAGGCGATGCGTTGGGTCAGGGCCCGAGTCTTGCCTGAGCCCGCTCCCGCGATCACCAACAGTGGCCCCTCCTCGTGGAGCACCACCTCTCGCTGGGGGTCGTTGAGCTCGGCCAGCAGCCGCTCGACCCGGTCGGCGCCAGGTTCGGTGGGGCCCCCTTCGGGGGCGATTCCGGCGTTCGGCGGCGTCTCCGCCTCGGTTTGCGGCATCACCTCCGAGGATAGAGAGGCGCTCGGCGGGGCCCGGCCGCTCAAGCCTCCTCTGCCGCGTCTGGCTCCTCGACCCGCTTGCCGTTTAGCCGGACCCGGTGGCCGGGATTGCCGACCACCGTCGCACCGGGGGGCACGTCATCGACGACGACGGTGTTGGCCCCGACCTTGGCCCCGTCGCCGACCCCGACCGGGCCGAGCAGCTTGGCCCCGGCGCCAAGGGTAACGTCGTCGCCGACGGTCGGATGGCGCTTGCCGCGCTGGAAGCCGGTCCCGCCCAGCGTCACGCCCTGGTAGAGCGTCACCCGGTCGCCGATCTCGGCGGTCTCGCCGATCACTACCCCGGAGCCGTGATCAATGAAGAACCCCTCGCCGATCCTCGCTGCCGGGTGGATCTCAACCCCGGTCACCGCGCGACTGAGGTAGGCGATCGTCCGCGGTGCCATCGGCACCCCGGCCTCGAACATCGCGTGGGCGACCCGGTGGGCGAGCAATGCCTGCACCCCGGCCCAGCTGGCGAGGATCTCGACGGACGATACCCCCTGCGCAGCGGGGTCGCGGTCGCGCGCCGCCGCCACGTCGGCCCTCACCTCCCGCAGGACTCGCCTCCAGGCGCTCATGGGAAGAAAAAGGGTAGGGACACGTAGCGCTCGCCTGAGTCGCAGACGATCGTCACCACCCGCTTGCCCGCCAGCTCCGGCCGCGCCGCAACCTCCAGCGCCGCTCTGATGTTCGCCCCGGCCGAGATGCCGGCGAGGATGCCCTCGCGCTGGGCGGCGAGTCGCGCCGTCTCCAGCGCCTCCTCGTCGGAGACCGAGATCACCTCGTCGATCACCGAGCGGTCAAGCACCTCGGGGATAAAGCCAGCGCCTATCCCCTGGATCTTGTGGGGGCCCGGCGCGCCGCCGGAGAGCACCGGGGAGGTCTCGGGCTCGACCGCAACCACCAGCGCCTCGGGGGCACGCTGCTTGAGCATCTGTCCCACGCCGGTGATCGTCCCCCCGGTGCCGACCCCGGCGACGAAGGCGCCAATGTTGCCGTCGGTGTCACGCCAGATCTCCTCGGCGGTGGTGCGCCGGTGAATGTCTGGGTTCGCCGGGTTTGAGAACTGCTGCGGCATGAACCCCTTGCGCTGCTCGCGAATCGCTTCGGCCAACTCGACCGCCTCGGTCATCCCGCCCAGCGATGGCGTTTCGCGGACCATGGCACCGTAGGCTCGTAGCAGCTTGGCGCGCTCGCGGCTCATCCCTTCCGGCAGGGTGAGGATCAGCTCGTACCCGCGCGCCGCGCAGACCATCGCCAGGGCGATCCCGGTGTTGCCGCTAGTCGGCTCGACGATCACCGTGCGACCAGGCTTGATCAGTCCCTGCTCCTCGGCTGAGTCGATCATCGCCACCCCGATCCGGTCCTTCACCGAGCCACCGGGGTTGAAGTACTCGAGCTTCGCGCAGATCTCCGCCCCCAGCCCCTCGCCGAGCCGCAGCATCGAGACCATCGGCGTCTCGCCAACCACAGCCGAGGTCTCGGCGCCGATCCGCATCAGATTAGGTGCATCCCCGAGCCGGGGATAGAAAGTAGCTTGCTAGAGCGGTTTGCTGTCATCGTGCGCCAGTTGGTGCGCCAGTCAGACACAAATCCTGCACGCCGCCGGCCGCACGAGCGGCCTCCTCGTCGCGTCGGCGCTGAGCTGCCAGGTAGGCATCCAGCAGCCCCGCCGCCTCTGACTCCGAGCCCGGCATCAGCTGCCCATAGCGGTCCAGGGTGGTCGAGATGTTGGCTTGACCCATGAGGCTCTGGAGTGCCTTGGAGTTGACGCCGGTGGCGATCATCAGGGAGGCGAAGGTGTGACGGCACTCGTGCAGGGTAATCCGCTCCAGCCCTGCCGCCTCCCAAGCACGGTCGTCCCGCCCCTGGTCCTCGGGTCGATGGAGCGGATCGCATAGCCCTGGCGGCCGAGGAATCAGTGGCGTCGGTGTCCACCTTGATCTGAACGCCACTCCCGGCGAGCAGCGGGAGCTAGCTCAACGCGAGGTGTGAGCGGCTGGCCCGTCCTTTCCGGACGGATGGACCCCGCGGAAGTAGCCGACGCGGAAGCGGATCACCGTCGCTGGCCCGCGCAGCCCGGTCGGGCCGATGGCGCGGGCGCGCAGCACGTGCCGCCGCCCGGACGCTACCCAGTAGCGCAGCGGCGAGTGACAGCGGCGGTAGGGACCACGGTCGCGCTTGCATTCGAACCCCCTGACCTTGGAATGCGAGAAGAAACGAAAGCGGGCGCGGAATCGACGGTGACGGGTTTGGAGGGGGTAGGACTCTAAGAGGAGAACGGTGCGGGGTCCCGCGGGCGGTTTGGCGGGCGGTTCGATGGAAGCTGAGAACGGTTCGGTGGAGGTGAAGATGCGACCGTCGGTGCCGACCAGGGCGCAGAGCGAGACCGAGGCGCAGGAGGCCGCGAAGAGCCCGTTTTCCGGCGATTGTTCGATTTCGCTGCGTGGCGGTAGAGGCGGAACCAGGTTTTCGACCTGCCAGGAGCCGGCCCCGCCGCTCGGATCGGTCGAGGTGAGGACGTCGCCGTTGTCATCGACCGCCACACAGCGACTCGTAGTGGGACAGGAGACGCCGGTGATCCTCATCGAGGTGCCGGCGTTGACCTCTCTCCAGCTGCCGCCGCCGCCGCCGCTCGGGTCGGTCGAGGTGAGGACGTCTCCGCTCAGGTTGCCGGCGGCGCAGAGCAGGGTCGATACGCAGGAGACTCCCTGCAGGGCACCGGGCCCGCCCGGAGTCCCCGCTTCCTGCCAGGTCGAGGCGCCGCCGGTCGGGTCGGTCGAGACGAAAATCCGCCCTTCGTACCCGATGGCGACGCAGAGCGAAGGGGTGCCACAGGAGATGCCGCGCAGATTGGGCGAGCCGCCGAGTTCACTCACCTGCCAGCTGCCCGAGATCGGGTCGGTCGAGGAGAAGACCTTGCCGCTCTTGCCGGCGACGGCCGCGCAGAAGGACGCCGAGGGACAGGAGACGTCGACGAGGCCGCGGCCTTCCTTGATGACCGTCGGCGACCACGCTGCGGCTGCGCCGGTCGGTTCGGTCGATACGACGATCAATCCTTTGTTGCTGTCGGTGATGCTGCCGACCGCGACGCAAAGGTTCTGTGAGGCACAGGAGATCGCGGACGGAGGTGCGCCGTAAACCACACCTGTCGGCGGCGGGAGCGTGACGACGTGCCATTCGGGGAGGCCGCCAGTCGGCGCCTGCGAGAAGACCACAGCGGCGGCGGCCCCGCCGGTGCCGCTGTAGGCATTGCCGACGGCGACGCAGAGGGATTCGCTCGGGCAGGAGACCCCGGACAACCCTGGCCGATATTCGTGGCCTTCATCAATGGTCGGCGGTAGCTGCCGCAGCGTCCACTTAGCGGCCGCAGCGGCGCCGGCAGGCGCGGCGAGGGTCGCGATCAGGGCGATCGCGCAGCAAGAGAGGATGAGCGTGTATCTCGCGGGTAGCTTCCTTAGCCCGAAGATGACGCCGAAGGCACGCGGCTCCTCAAGCGAGGCGGCGATCAAGTCGGTTTGGTTTTCGCTCATATCTCTTATTGCCCGAACTCGGAAAACGGTTCGCGCTGTGCTCCTTCGGCGACCTTCGTCTGGACGGCGTCGCCGCCGGGCCCCAGCGAGTGGCGATGACGGCGCTGCCTCATCATCACCGCAGCGATTGAGATCGCAGCAAGCGCAGCTATGGCGATAAGAATCGGAACACGCGGCGAGGAGCCGCCGTCGCTCGAGGTCTGCGTCAACCCAGCCGACTGACCTGTGGCTCGCACGTGGGCGGCGACAGCCATACCCGCGCGGTTCCGCTCTCGTCTATGCGCCGAATCGCCTCTGCCTGTCCTTGAGGTTGGCGTTCTCACCGAGGTCAGCCCTCCAGACCCCGGTGCTGTGCTGCCGGATTGGCTCGGCGCGGAGCCACCACGGCTCACGGTGGAGGCATGAGCAGGCGCCGATTGGGACGGGATCGTGCTCTTCCCTGTGGCCGTCGGGACCGATTCTTCGTACTGGATGCTGCCCGAGTCCGCCTCAGCCAGCGTCGGAAAGCAAGCGAATCCCAGCAGGGCAATCGCCGCGAGAAGCAAGTAGGCACAGTGCCCAGATCTTCGGACATAACTGTGCATCGCGAACATGGTTAGACCCCGAGGCGGGATCACGGCCGCCCCTTCGACCGACCACTCTCGCCCGAGGTGTGAGCGGATGGCTCGTTGTTCCCGGACGGATGGACTCCGCGGAAGTAGCCGACCCGGAAGCGGTCGATCGCCGCCGGCCCGCGCAGCCCGGTCGGGCCGATGGCGCGGACGCGCAGGACGTGGCGCTGCCCGGAGGCCACCCAGTAGCGCAGCGGCGAGTGACAGCTGTGGTAGGGACCGCGGTCGCGCTTGCATTCGAACCCCCTGACCAAGGTATGCGAGTAGAAGCGAAAGCGGGCGCGGAATAGACGGTGGCGGGTTCGGAGGGGGTAGGACTCTAAGTGGAGAGCGGTACGGGGTCGAGTTTTGGGCGGTTCGGCGGGCGCTGAGAACGGTTCGGTGGAGGTGAAGATGCGACCGTGGACGCCAACCAGGGCGCAGAGCGAGGTCGATGGGCAGGAAGCCGAGAAGAGGCCGTTGTCCCCCGATACCGGCGGTACCCCTCGAGGCGGAACCAGGTTTTCGAACTGCCAGGAGCCGGCCCCACCGCTCGGATCGGTCGAGGTGAGGACGTCGCCGTTATCGTCGACCGCCAGACAGCGATTCGCGGTGGGGCAGGAGAGGCCGGTGATCCTCATCGAGGTACCGGCGTTAGCCTCGCTCCAACCGGCGCTGGCGCCGGTTGGGTCGGTCGAGGTGAGGACGTCGCCGCTCTTGTTGCCGGTGGCACAGAGCAGGGTCGATACGCAGGAGACTCCCTGCAGGCCAACGGGCCCGCCCGGAGTCCCCACTTCCCGCCAGGCCGAGGCGCCGTCGGTCGGATCGGTCGAGACGACGATCTGCCCTTCGCCGGTGGCCGCGAGGCAGAACGAAGGGGTGGCACAGGAAACGCCGCTGAAATCGAGCGAGCTACTGAGCTGGGTCATCTGCCACGAACCCGACGTGGGGCTGGTCGAGGTCAGCACCTTCCCGTTCGAAGCGTTCGGGCCGCCGGCGACCGCGACGCAGAGAGACGGCGAGGCGCAGGAGACTGCGTTCAGGCCTTTCAGGCGCAACTTGCCTTCGCCTATGACCGTCGGCGACCAGGCATCGGCACCTGCGGTCGGTTCGGTCGAGGCGTAGAGGAAGCCATCTCTGCTGACCGCGACACAGAGACTCTGCGAGGCGCAGGAGACCGCATTGAACCCACCGCCGGCCTGGCAGCCCGGTTCCCCTGCGACGCAGGTCTTCCCAGGTCCGGTCGGGTTGGGAAGGTTCACCACGTGCCATTGGGCAAGGCCGCCGGTCGGCGCTTGAGAGAAGGCAAGGATAGGCGTGTCGGTGTTGGAGCCGACGGCAACGCAAAGGGATTTGCTCGGGCAGGAGACCCCGTACAAACTGGGTCCCGATTGCGTTTCCACTTCAGAAGGCGTCATCGGCGGCAGCTGGCGCAGCGTCCAGTTCGAGGCCGCAGCTGCGCCGGTGGGCGCGGCGAGGGTCGCGAGGAGGGCGATCGCGCAGTAAGAGAAGATGAGCGCGTACCTCGCGGGTGGCTTCTTCGGCGCGAAGACGGCGCCGAAGGCACGCGGTACCTCAGGCAAGGCGGCGATTGGCTCAGAGTGGATTTGGTTTTCGTTCATATCTGTTATTGCCCGAAGTCGGAAAACGGTTCGCGCTGTACTCGGATTGAGTCAAATCAGGCAGCAACTCAGCCGTCACTGGGGCTGCCCTGCCCTGCCGCGCCCGAGGCGCTAGCTCCGCCGTTGGGCGGCGCCGGGACGGGTTCACAGGGCGCGACGCTGCCTGCGGCGACCTTCGCCTTGACGGCGGCGCTGCCTCACCATCACCCCAGCTATGGAGATCGCGGCAAGCGCGGCTATGGCAATAAGAATCGCAACAAGCGGCGAGGAGCCGCCGCCGCTTGAGGTCTGCATGGGCGATCCATGCGACCGGCCCGGAGTTTGCGTCTGGCTGTTGGTAGCCAGGCCCGCGCGCTTCAGCTGAGGGCTGCGCGGCGTGCCGCCCTTGCCGCGAGTTTCGTCATCTTCATTTGCCTTCGCCTTCGGGGGCTTCAGCGGGCGCCGTCACCGGTTCGCACGGTTTAACCGGCCCTTCGGCGATCGCGTAGTAGACCTTGAAGTCACCTTCGGGGTTTCCTTTTTCGTTGGGAACCCGTGAGCCGAAGATGATCACGGTCTGGTCGGGGCGAAACGATTCCGGTTCGAGACTGATTTGCGCGGTGGGCGTCTTATCCCGCCACCGTTCGCCCCACTGCCGGGGGCTCATCGCTCCAAACGTCGTCGCTTCGCCCGGGCCACTCATCCAGGTCAGCCCGTTGATCTTGTTGCCTTCAGACCTTTTCGCAGCCGAAAACTGGAAGCGGTGTCCGCGACACATCATCCCGGCCGCAAGCCAGGTGACCTGAGAGCGAATCCCGGCTTTCGCCAACGCCCGTTCGAGGCCGGCGGCGTCTTCGGCGCTAATGGGCTTGGTCGCCACACCGCCTCCGCCCTGCTTTTTGACGGGGATGGCTGATCGGTGGCCCTCTTGCGGCGCAGAGGGATTCGAGCCGGACTTCCTCGTGGCAGTGGCTGCATGGTGATCCTGGCCCTGTCCCGATTTCATTTCGCGCGACTTGGAAGGATGGAGACGGTTGGGCGCCCTCACCGGCTCGCACGGTTTAACCGGCCCTTCGGCAATCCCGAAGTGGGCTTTGTAGCCTCCTTTCGGGTCCCCGTGGAATGGAACCGGTGATCCGGAGATCACCACCGTCTGGTCTGGGCGGAACGAGCCCGGGTCGAGACTGATTTTCGGGGTCAATTTGGAGACTTCAGCGTGCGTGTGTCCCCGCCAGCGTTCGCGCCACTGCTTGGGGCTCATGACTCCGATCGTCATCGCTTGGCCCGGGCCACTTACGGTGGCCACCCCGCCGATCGTCCCGCCTCGAGAGGTTTTCGCCGTCGACGGCGTGAAGCGGGGTTCGCGACACCTCGTCCCGTGTGGCAGCCAGGTGACCTGCGAGCGGATTCCGGCCTTCGCCAGGGCCCGTTCGAGGCCGGCGGCGTCTTCGGCGCTATAGATCTTGATCGCCACCCCGCCGCCGCTCTGCCGTTGGACGGTGAATGCCTTGGCGAATGCGTTGGGTGTGTTGCTGGCGCCGGAGTTGAAGACGAGCACCGCGACAGCGACTGCGGCGGCTGCGCCGGCGAGGGCGAGGAGGCGACGGGGGCCGAGGAGGTGCCTGCGGCGCCGGGCCGGGGTCGCGATCGGCGCAGGGGCCGCAGGCGGCGCATCGAAGCGGGCCTCCAGCACCCGCCAGATTTCTTCTCGGGCCTTGACGTCGTCGACCACGCGCTCGGCCCGGAAGCTCTTGATCAGGGTCAGGTCGTCCATCGGTTAACTCTCGGGGTGAGGTGGGTTCGCGGTCGATAGGTCTGGGCTGGGGCCGAGGGCGGCCTGCAGCCGGCCGCGGGCGCGGGAGAGCCTTGACTTGACGGTGCCGAGCGGGATCGCGAGCGCAGCGGCGATCTCGGGCTGATCGAGTTCTGCCCAGACGAGGAGACGGAGCACGTCTGACTCCTCGGCGGGGAGGTCGGCGAGGCACTGAGCGAGCAGGCCCCGCAGCCGTTCCGCATCGACCCGAGCCTCGACCCCCTCGATCCCGGTGCTCGGATCAGGGCGCATCGCAGCGATCGTCCGCAGCTCGGCCAACTCGCGACGGCGGTGGCTGCGGGCGAGGTTGGCGGCGATGCCGAAGAGCCAGGGGCGGGAATCCGAACGCCCCTGGTCGAAGCGGGGACGAGCGTCGAAAGCGATCAGAAAGGTCTGCGCAGTCAACTCGTCCGCCAACTGGTCGTCGAAACGACGCCGCAGGTAGCCGTGGATCGGGCCGAAGTGGCGTTCGAAGATGACGCCGAAGGCGCGCGGCTCTGCAAGAGAGGCGGCGATCGCCTCGGCGTCGGTTGGGTTCTCGCTTATGTCTGTAATTGCCCGAACTCGGAAAACGGTTCACGCTGTGTTCAGAAAGAGGCTGGTGGGCACGCCGCTCTTTCGCGAGCGAGGGCGCCAAATCAGGCCACAACTCAACCACCATTGCGGCTGCCCCTGTCCGGCGGCGCCAGGACCGGTTTGCACTGCGCAAAGCTGCGTTCGGCGATCTCCGCCCGGACGGCGTCGCCTTCGGGCCCCGGCGAGGCGGTGATGAGAAGCGTCTGGCCGGGACCGACCGCGTCGCGGCTGATCCGAAAGACGGTCGAGACATTCCTGTCGCCCGGGCCGACGCGGCCGGACAGGACCACCGTCCCGTCGACGCGAGGTGGCGCCGGCCGGGAGCGCGGTTCCTTGCAGGCCATCCCCATCGGCAGGTAAGTGACCGAGGCCGGGATGCCGGCGTCGCCGAGTGCTTCTTCGAGCCCCTTCGCGTCTTTAAGGCCGCGGATCTCGACGTTGACCATGCCTTTTGGTTGCGGTTGGACCGCGTAGGCGGCCGGGGTGCCGCCATCGCTGGCGCCGACGATCAGCGCCGCCGTGGCGGCAGCGGCAACCGCGGCGCCGGCGGGGAGGAGGGCAAGGGTGAGGCGGGGACCGCGGCGCCGGGCCGGGGTACCGGTGGACGCCTCCGCTTCGGCCGCGGCGGCAGCGCCGCGCTCGGCGACGAGAGTCCGCAGCTCGCCGAGCAGTCGGTCCTCGAAGCCGGCGGTGGGGTGACGGTGTCGGTTCACGATCGTGCCTCCCCGGTTGGGGGTCTGCGGTGTCGCCGCCGCCTGGAGCTCGGCGTGCAGCTTGCGCCGCGCCCGGAGCAGGCGGAGGCGGGCGATGAGGGGCCGCACGCGGGCGGACGCCGCCGCCTCGGCGAGGCTCAGCTCGTCGAGGGCGACCAGCTCGAGAACCGCCCGCTCCGCATCGGGCAAGCGGTCCATCGCCGCGTAGAGGCGACGCGACCGGGCGGCGACGTTTAGCCGCGCGTCCAGCCGTGCCGCATCGTCTTCATCGAGCAGGGTGCTGGCGCGAGGCCGCTCTTCTTGGGCCGGCTCGCGACCGGTTCGGCATCGGTCGATGGCGCCGACGGTGCGGGCAATGCCATAGAGCCATGCCTTCGGGGCTCCGCGCACAGGTCGATAGCGGTGCGCTGCGCCGATCGCAGCGAGGAATACCTCGGCCGTGAGATCGGCGGCGTGCTCGGGATCACCGACACGACGAGCGAGGAATCCTTGGATCCCCTCCATGTGTTCGCGATAGAAGGCCTCGAAGATCTCGGGATCGGTGGCAATCCAGCGCAGCTGCTCGGGACCGACGCCTCGCGCGCGTACGCTGACGAGGGCCAGGCGACGACTGAGCGAGCTTGGTGGGCTGGGCAAAGTCAATTAGTCGCCATGCCCCTTGTTGGTCGCAGGACGGAAAAGCGTCACCGAACGGGGCCAAGTCCGACCGGCACTGCCTTCGCGGCTCTGCACGAGAGGCGGCGATCGCCTCACAGTGGGTTTGTTTTCGCTCATATCTGTTATTGCCCGAACTCGGACAACGGTTCGCGAAAATGACCGGCGGCCGGTCTCCGAGAGGCTGCGTGGCCTTCGCCGGTTGCATCGCGAAGGAAGGATGCGGGGCTGTGGTCCGCGCGGTTGAGTTGGGCCAGGCGTGAGGGCAGGTCCACCGCCGCTTGAGCGTCTGAAAGAGGCGCTTGACCTTCCCGTTCAAGCGCGGCGCGTAGGGCGAGTGCCAGCCGAATCCACCCCGGCGTAGGTAGGCGAGACTGGGCTGGCGGGTAGGTCTCAGCAGAAGATGACTACGGATAGCGGTTTCGTGCAGCCGCATGTGGGCGCGTTCGTAGACACTGCGGGTCTGCGGGTTGGCCGGGTGGCGCTCCCCGAAGGCGAGGAAGTTCCAGACGAGGCTGCCGTCCGAGGCCTGCGCCAGCTGAAAGACGAAGCCGAAGGGTGACTCGGATGCTCCTTGCCGCCCGAGCGGCACGTAGAGCTTCGCGCAGCCGGGGAGTCTCGTCCCGCCCACTCCATCGGCTTCGCACTGCTGCAAGTCGAGAGCCGCTTTCCCACTCTCGATTTCTCGAAGGGCACGCTCAGCCTGGACGCGCGACGACGAGCGCCTGTCCAAGCGCTCCACCTCTTCCAGCCACTCCTCGCGGTCGAACCTGACCGGGACAGAAGAAATCTTTTTCCCTGCGTCGGGCATGCATCCGACGATACGGCCCTGGGGCACCCCCTCCCCCAAACGAACTTTGCAGAGGGAGAATCGCGATTTTGCCCGTGCTAGCCCTCGCCGTCGGGCGGAAGGAGGTCGGCAGCGACCCGCTCGAAGTCCTCCGCCGAGGCGGGTTTCATGCGGCGCTTGGCGTACAGCTCCGAAACCGGCGTGATCGGCGACTCAAGCGTCAGCCCGTCGCCCTCACGGGCCGGCACGACCTCATAGCGCCGGCCGTCGATCTCAACGAACTCGCCGACCTTCAAGTCGAGTTTCTTGACCGCAGTTGCCATCGTGGCAATGGTAGCTCTGGACGCCGGCGAACGCCGATTCTGGGCGGCGAAGATTCCATCGTCACGCGCCTCTCGTACGCCTCTCGTGCGCCAGTCAGACCGGAAATAACCGGATTTAGCCGGACCAAAAACCGTTTGAACAAGCCAAATCCGCACCCCAAAGCGGCCAGATCTAGATGAAGTACATCCCCGAGCCGGACTCGGCCGCCTCGCGGCGGGCGACGTCGGCAATCGTCGTCTGGCCGAGGACCTTACGGAGAGCGGTGACGCCCTCCGCCCAGATGCCGCCTGCCTCATCGGCCTCCTGGCCGATCTTGCCGTCGAGGGCCTGGACGACCTCGAGCACGGTGATCTCCTCGGCCGGGCGGGCCAGCGTGTAGCCGCCCTTCATGCCCCGATGGCTGGCCAGCAGGCCGGCGCGGCGCAGGGTGGAGAAGAGTTGCTCAAGGAACTGGTCGGGGATGTCGCGGCGCTCGGCCAGCTCCTTGATCGGCACCGGCCGCTCCCCAGAGCGTGCCAGCTCGGCCAGCGCGACGACGGCGTAGCGGGACTTCGAGGTGATCGAGATCACGTCTTCCTTTCTACCGCACGATCCGGACCCGGCTGGGTTAGGATCGGTCGATGAGGCTCCGCGGCCAAGGGCGGAGCCGACACTGAACCAGAGCAGATCGGAAGCAGTCCTGAGCGAGCGCCCCCACTGCCTTGTGATCGACGGTCACCCGCTCGTCCGGCTCGGGGTGCGCGGAGTGCTGGAAGACCGGTTCGAGATCTACGAGTCGGCTAGCCGCGAGGAGGGGCTGGAGCTGATCCGAGACATCGGCAGCTTCGATGTGGCGATCATCGACATGCGCCGTCAGGCGAATGGCGATGGCCGGTCCCTGAGCGGCGACGAGACCATCCGGGCCCTCCACAGGACCGCCCCGGGCCTTGGGATCGTTGCCCACGGCGAGCAGCCGGAGCGCCACATCGCCACAGCCGCCCTCCAAGCCGGCGCCACCGCTTACGTGGCCCGCACTGCCGGTGCGCAGGAGCTGCGTCGCGCGGTCGAGTCGGCCCTTGCCCAGGAGAGCTTCATCGACCCAGCCGTGCCGCCAAGAGGCAGCCGGGGCAAGCTGACTCGCCGTCAGCGCCAGATCCTCGGGCGCCTCGCTAATGGCGAGGCCACCACCGTCGCCGCCCGCGAGCTCGATCTCAGCGAGGAGACGATCAAGACCCATACCAAGAACATCATGGCCCGCCTCGGCGCCCGCAACCGCACCCATGCGGTGGCGATAGCCCTGCGGGAGTCGCTGATCGAGTAGCCGGCAGCCGTGGTGCTAAATCCAGCCGTGATCACGCGCGGTGAGCACCGCCTGCGCCCGGTCCACCGCCCCGATCTTCCCGTACACGTTGTGCAGGTGAGTCCGGATCGTCGAGACCGAGAGCTGCATCTCTCCGGCGATCTGCTTGTAGACCATGCCCTCCGAGAGGTGCCGGAGAACGTCTAGCTCGCGCGCGGAGAGGGGACAGGGCTCGCTGACCCGGGAGAGGTCATGACGCCGAGAGGGAAGCTCGTAGAGCATCTCGCGTAGACCCTCGCTGCCGAGGCCGCTCCGCTCGGCGGCCGCGCTCAGCCTCTCCGGTGAGACCGCCTCACCCTGGGAGTAGTGGGCGACCATGTCGGCCACCGCGACCATCGCCGCCAGCCCGTCGGCATCTTCGGCGTGATGGCGCTCGATCGCGACCGCCAGCCGCTGCGGAAAATTCCAGCGCCGTGCGAGGACTCCACCTACCAGCGCGTGGTCGATGCCGAGCTGATCACGCTCTTCGCGCACTCTTTGCTCAGGTGTGCGAAGGGCAGCGTCAAAGAAGGTCTTATAGCCGGGATGCAGGCGCGAGATCACGAGGCGCCCGATGTCGTGGACGAGCGCCGCCACGGCCAAATCGTCTCGCGCATCCCAGCCGACGGCGCGGCCGATCTCCTCCGCGGCGCACTGGGTCGCCAGCGCGTGGATGCGAAAGCGCTCCGGCTTCAGCTCCCAGCCGCCATTGGACTCAAAGAAGTCAAAGCTTGGGGCCGTGCCGGCGATCGCCAGCACGCCGGAGGGCTTCAAGACGTCGATCGCGTCCGGCACTCCGGCGACGCCGCCGGGCGCCAGGCCGCTGCGGTTTGCAAAGCGCAGTACCGCGATCGCCAAGCCGACGTCCGCCTCGACCGCCTCGACCAGCTCGCCGATCCGCGCGGTCTCGGCAGTCGCTGCCCGGATCACCCGCTCGCGGGTCTCGATCAGCACCGGGAAGCGCTCGACCGCCTCGAAGGCCTCCGCAAGCCGACTGCCGGGTGCGGGGCCGGGCTTTGCGCCGCCGTCCTTGGCCAGCACATCGTGCGCGGCAGCCTTGCCGTTGGTGTGAGCGGTGGTTAGCGCCATCCGCGAAGCTCATCGACAACCAAGGACGTTCGGTTTAGCCTTGCCTCCCTAAAAGTGAGGAGCTGCGCGGTGTGGCCGCTAACGCTGAGCGCGATCGGCGAGGCGCTCGATCGCCGTGCCGATCCTGGCCATCGCCTCCCCGCGGCCCAGCACCGCCAGCGACTCGAAGATGCCTGGCGAGACGGTGCCGCCGGTGATCGCCACCCTGATTGGCTGGTAGAGTTTGCCTGGCTTAACCGCGAGGCGATCCGGCAACGGCGATAGCGCCGCCTCGACCCCCTCGGCGTCGAAGCTCTGCGCCCCGGTGAGCGCCTCGCGCGCCGCCTCGAGCAGGCCCCGCGCGCCCTCCTTCATCGTCTTCTCCCAGGCCTCTGGGTCCTCGAGCGGCGGCTCGAAGAGGAAGCGGATCAGCGGCCAGACCTCCTCCAGTGTCTGCGCTTTATCCTGAGCGATCTCACAAGCCGCACGGAGTCGCTCGTCGGGCTGGCGGTGGAGGTGGCGGGCAACGGCGGCCGTGTACTCACTGAGCGGCATCTCCCGCATGAAGCGGCCGTTGATCCAGCGCAACTTGCGCTCGTCGAAGATCGCCGACGCCCTGCCCACGTCCTTCACCTGGAAGCGCTCAACCAACTCCTCGGTTGACATCAAGGTTGTGTCGTCGCCGGTGCCCCAGCCGAGCAGCGCCAGGTAGTTGCGGACCGCCGCCGGCAGGTAGCCCGCATCGCGTAGCTCCTGGGCAGAGGCGGCACCGTGGCGCTTGGATAGCTTCTTGCCGTCGGGGCCGTGCAGCAACGGCAGGTGCGCGTAGCGCGGCGGCTGGTGGCCGAGGGCGCTCAGGACCAGCAGCTGCTTCGGTGTATTGGAGAGGTGGTCATCGCCGCGCACCACGTCGGTGATCCCCATCTCGGCGTCATCGACGGCGACCGCGAAGTTGTAGAGGACTGAGCCATCGGCGCGGGCGATGACGAAGTCGTCATAGTTGCGGTTGGGGAAGGCGACGGGGCCGCGGATCAGGTCGTCTACCACGGTCTCACCGTGGTCGGGAACGCGCAGGCGGATGGCGGCGCCAGGCTGCTCGCTCGGCTCGCCCCGATAGCCGCGCTCGACCCCGTGCTCGGCCTTCCATGCCTCGACGTCTTTGGCGGTCGCGGGGTCGCGGTAGGCGGCGCCCGAGTCGAGCAGGCGTCCTAGCGCGGCCGCGTGGCTGGCGGCTCGTGAGGCCTGGGAGATCGGCCCCTCGTCCCAGTCCAGCGCGAGCCAACGCAGCACGTCGAGGATCTGCTCGACGTGCTCAGGCGTGGAGCGCTCGCGGTCCGTGTCCTCGATCCGAAGCACCAGCTTGCCGCCGCCGTGGCGAGCAGCGAGCCAGTTGTAGAGTGCCGTCCTCGCCCCGCCGATATGCAGCGCACCGGTCGGCGAGGGGGCAAACCTGAATCGGAGGTCTTCGTCACCCATGTTGGTCGGGGCGCATGTTTCCACAGCGGGGGGTCTGGAGCGGGCGATCGAGCACGGCACCGAGCTCGACTGTGAATCGATCCAGATCTTCCACCAGAGCCCGCGGATGTGGAGGCCCACCCAATATGGCGAGGATGACTTCGCAGGCTTCCGCGAGGCGATGGACGACTCACCGGTGCAGGCGGTGGTGATCCACGCCGTTTATCTGATCAACTGCGCGACCAAGGACGCCGAACTGCGGAAGAAGTCACTGAACTCACTCACCCACGCGCTGCGGATCGGCGATGGGATCGCGGCGCAGGGCGTCGTCCTGCACCCCGGGGCACAGAAAGGCGAGCCGCTCGGCCCCTCGATGAAGCGGGCGGCGAAGGTGATCGCAGCGGCTCTGAAGGACAGCGAGGGATGTCCGCTGCTACTCGAGCAGACAGCTGGTCACAAGGGCCTGCTGGGCCGCGACTTCGACCAGACCGCAGAGCTGATCGAGCTCGCGGGGGGCGGCGAGCGCCTCGGCCTCTGCCTCGACTCCTGCCATCTCTTCGTGCAGGGCTACGACATCACCGACGGGGTGCGCCTGGCGGCGGTGCTCGATGAGGCGGAAAGGAAGGTCGGCCTGGCGCGGCTGCGCTGCGTCCACGTCAACGACGCCGCCGCCGCACTCGGCTCCTGCCGCGACCGCCACGCCAACATCGGTCACGGCGAGATGGGCAAGCGAGGCCTCGCAGCCTTCCTCTCCGAGCCCCGCTTCGAGGGGCTGCCGGCGACTCTGGAGACCCCCGGGCCGCACAAGAAAGGGCCCGACAGGTCAGAAGTCCGCGCGGCGAAGCGTCTGCGGCGGGAAGGGCTGGCGGAGCGAGAGTAGGAAGGCGATGGGGGGATGGGGGCCTGCCGAGCGGCGGCCCTCGCCAGTTAGGTGCCGGGCGGGAAGTGGCAGACCTGGATCTGCAGGCCCGGTCTGATCGGCGAAGCTTCTGCAGCTCCACCTTCCATAGGCGGGTGCGGTTGCCGTTTGAGCCGCCGCAGTCGGCGGTGATCGTCAGACGT
Organism: uncultured Solirubrobacterales bacterium; assembly: GCA_963743285.1. Taxonomy (GTDB): domain Bacteria; phylum Actinomycetota; class Thermoleophilia; order Solirubrobacterales; family 70-9; genus CAVUPF01. Next base: position 75,528 of record CAVUPF010000004.1, on the reverse strand, counting down.
GCTGGCGTTTGGGTAGCGCTTCGCGCCCGAGGTGCTCCCACCAGCTCGCGATCGAGGCGACCGCGAACTGCGGCGGTGTCGTGGTCGATCCCGACGTTCACCCAGCCCGCGTCATCGGCGAGATCGTAGATCCCGTAGGGGATCGCCTTGCCGAGCTCCGGGTCCTTGAAGTCGTGGGTGCGACCAGCTCCGGTGAGCCCTTGGGTCGCCACTCGCGCCCGCCGTTCTTGAAGTCCCCGACCAGCTCCTTCTTCTTGGTGTCGACGCTGATCACCGGCTGATCGGCGGCGATCGCGGCCTTCGCCGTGGCGTTGATGTGCGCGAAACTGCGCGTCGCGGTCGGGGTGCTGAGCGCCCTCTTTGGACTTGCGGTTGGACTCAGCTTCTACTTGACGTGGACGCCAGAGATCGCACGCGAGATGACAAGGCGCTGGATCTCAGAAGTGCCCTCGAAGATCGTGTAGATCTTTGCGTCGCGGTGCATCCGCTCGACCGGGAACTCGCGGGCGTATCCGTTGCCGCCGAGGATCTGGATCGCCCGCTCCGTCGCCCAGACCGCCACCTCGCCTGCCTTCAACTTCGACATCGAGCCCTCGGCGTTCTCGAAGGTCTGGCCCGAGCGCCCCATCCAGGCGGCGCGCCAGACCAGCAGCCGAGCCGCGTCGATCTCCAGCTTCATGTCGGCGAGGGCAAAGGCGATCGACTGGTTCTCGACGATCGCCCGGCCGAACTGGCGCCGCTGCTTGGCGTACTCGAGCGCGTACTCATAGGCGGCGCGGGCGATGCCGAGCGCTTGGGCGCCGACCGTCGGTCGACTCGACTCGAAGGTCTGCATCGCTGCCTGTGATTTGGCTTTCTTGCCCTCGCGGACCCGGGCGAGGCGTTCGTCGAGCCTCTCTTTTCCACCCAGCAGACAGGAGCCCGGGATGCGGCAATCGTCGAGGTGGACGTCGGCGGTGTGAGAGGCACGCAGGCCGTGCTTCTTCACCTTGGCGCCCTGCTCACAGCCCTTCGTCTTCGGGGGGATGACGAAGGCTGCGTGCCCGCGCGCTCCCAGCTCGCGGTCAACCGAGGCGATCACCACGTGGACGTTGGCGATGCCGCCGTTGGTCGCCCAGGCCTTCTGGCCGTTGATCACCCACTCGTCGCTGGCCTCCTCATAGCGGGCAGTGGTGCGGATCGCCGAGACGTCGGAGCCGGCGTCGGGCTCAGAGGCACAGAAGGCCCCGAGCTTGACGTCGTCGGCGCTGCCGAAGCACTGCGGGATCCATTCACCCATCTGCTCTGGCGTCCCCTGCCCGAAGATCGCGGCGACGGCGAGTGAAGTCCCCATGATCCCCATGCCGATCCCGGCATCGCCCCAGAACAGCTCCTCGTTGGCGAGCGGCAGCGTCAGACCGGTCTCATCAGCCCAGAACTGGGCCAGAGCCTCGAACCCGTAAAGGCCGATCTTGGCGGCCTCCTGGATCACCGGCCACGGCGTCTCCTCGCGCTCGTCCCACTCTGCGGCGGCCGGTCGGACTACCTCCTCGGCGAAGCCGTGCACCCAATCGCGGATGTCCTTTTGGTCTTGGTTTAGCTCAAGGGTGAAGCTGGGGCCGGCAACTTCTGCCGCGCCATCGGCTCCGGTTACCTCAGCCAGCACCCGCTCCGCATACGCCGCCGCTGTCTCAGCCATTCGGGAGCGATACTACACGAAACGATGTCGTTGTTTAAGGACGCAAAGTCAGACGTCACGCAGGTCAAAGGCGCGCAGACCCTCGGGACCCTCGTCGGTGCAGTCGAAGAAGCGGGGGTTGACGCAGCCGTAGGCGGGACCGTCCCCCTCGTAGGCCCGCTCGACAGAGAACTGGCAGTGGGGCAGCGGCTCGCCGGTCATCTTCACCCCGCCGAAGCCGCCCGCCTGCAGGACGGCGCCCAACTCGATCTCGGCCCCGAAGACCTCCTGCATGCAACCCACGTACTGGTCGCCGCTCAACATGTCGACGTAGCTGTAGAGGAAGCGACAGCGCATCTCGACGCAGCCGCGGGGCTCGATCAGCTTGTCGCAGAATGAGCGGCACTGCCGACACTCACCGGCCCGTGCTGCCTGCTCCTCTCGCTGGCGCGTGGCCATTTCAGGTTAGTGTAGGCGCCGAGAGCGTCGGACGCGGAGGGTTAGGCCGCCATCGCTTCCATGCCCAGGATGTGGCCCAGCTCCGCCCGCAGCCCGCTTGAGGGGTTGACCCGGTAGCCGTTGCCGAGCTTCATCTCTTTCGACTTCCCGGCCCTGGTCCGGATCGCGAGATGCACGAAGGCCTCGCCCTGGTGGTGTTCAAAGATAGCCTTTAGTTCCTCGAGGAGGCCAGGGTTGAGCTGGGCTGCGTCGATCGTCAGCTTCAGCGGCTCCGACGGAGCGCTGGCGATCCGCTGGGCGCGGGCGACCTCCTCGCCGTCGGGCTCAAAGCGCTGAGCCTCCTGGACGACGAGCTTGGTCTCGCCGCGATCTTTGTGGTCGAGGCGGCCGCGGACCAAGACGATCGCGTCGGGGGCGATCACCGCAGCGCTCTCGGACTCGTCGGCCTTGAAGACCAGCAACTCGACTTGGCCCTCGACGTCGTCAAGGGTCGCGAACATCATCTGGGTGCCGCTCTTGGTGCGGATCTTCTTGCAGTCGACGATGATCCCGCCGACCGTCACCCAGGCGCCGTCGGGCTTGCCGCCCAGCTCGGCCAAGCTGCAGTCGACCCTGGCCCGCAGGGCGGCTCCGACTTCGGCCAGGGGATGCGATGAGAGGTAGGTCCCCAGGGTCTCCTTCTCGATCGCCAGCAGCTCGGCCCGGTCGAACTCGGCGGCGGAGATCGGTGGGCGGTGGTGAGCCTGGCTCTGAGCCACCCCTCCCCCATCGTCATCGCCGAAGTCGAAGATCGAGCCCTGGCCCATCTGAGCGTCCTCCTGCGCCTTTTGGCCCGCCGATTGAGCCGCTGGCAGCGCCTCCAGCATGCCCCTGCGGGTCGCCCCGGTCGAGTCGAGGGCGCCGCACTTGATCAGGCATTCGATCGCCCGCTTGTTGACGGCGCGCGAATCGACCCGCTCGCAGAAGTCCCAGATCGAGCCGATCTCACCGTCTTCGCGCGCCCGCAGGATCGCCTCGACCGCCGCGTAGCCGACGTTCTTGACGGCGTCAAGTCCGAAGCGAATCGCCTTCTCGTTGACGACGAAGCTGTGGTCAGAGGAGTTGACATCGGGCGGTAGCACCTCGATCCCCATCTCCGCGCAGCGGTTGACGAAGAACGGCACCTTGTCTTTGGTGCTCATCACCGAGGAGATCACCGCCGCCATGTACTCGGCCGGGTAGTTGGCCTTGAGGTAGGCGGTTCGGTAGGAGATCAGCGCGTAACAGGCGGCGTGGGACTTGTTGAAGGAGTAGTCGGCCGCCGCTTCGTTGAGCTTCCAGAGGTCCTTGGCGACGTTCGGGGCGGTCCCAGATTCCTTCAGGCCCGCCATGAACTTGTCCTTCATCGTCGCCATCATGTCGCGCTTCTTCTTGCCGATCGCCTTGCGCAGGTCATCCGCCTGGGCGCCCGAGAATCCGGCCATCGAGCGCGAGATCTCCATCAGCTGCTCCTGGTAGATGACGCAGCCGTGGGTCTCCTCGGTGATCGCCCGCAACCGCTCGTCGGGGTAGCGGACCGTCGAGGGGTCGCGCTTCCCCATCGCGTAGGCCGGGATGTACGCCATCGCGCCGGGTCTGTACAGGGCGCCAAGTGCGACCAGGTCGGTGAACTCGGTCGGGCCGACCCTTCGCAGCGCCTCTCGCATCCCCTCGGACTCGAACTGGAAGACCCCGGTCGAATCGCCGCCGGCGAGCATCTCGTAGGTCCTGGCGTCGTCGATCGGAATCGTCTCCATATCGATCGTCTCTCCGCGCGAGCGTTGGATGATCTCGATCGCGTCCTCGATCACGTCGAGGTTGCGGAGTCCGAGGAAGTCCATCTTCAGCAACCCCATCTCCTCGATCGGCCCCATCGAGTACTGGGTGACGATCTTGTACTGGCGCTCTGACTTGCCCGACCCGCCGCCGTTCCCGTTGCTGCCGACCGCGGGGGAGCTGCGATCCTCGGCGAGCTGGAGTGGGACGATCTCCTGTAGAGGCCGATCGGCGATCACCACCGCAGCGGCGTGGATCGAGTTGTTGCGGATGATCCCCTCCAGGCCCTGGGCAACGTCGATGATCCGCTTCGCGTCTGGCTCGGAGTCGTAGGTCTTGCGCAGCTCCTGGCCAGGCCTCAGGCAGTCCTCGAAGGACGGATTGCGGCCCTGGATCGGCTCCGGGATCTGCTTCGCGAGGCGATCGCCCGTGCCGTAGTCGAAGCCGAGCACGCGGGCGGCATCGCGGGTCGCGGCGCGTGGCGCCATCGTGCCGAAGGTGATGATCTGGGCGACCGATTCGCGGCCGTATTTCTCGGCGACGTAGCGGATCATCCGCTCGCGGCCGCGGACCGAGAAGTCGATATCGATGTCCGGCATCGATTTGCGGCCCGGGTTGAGGAAGCGCTCGAAGAGCAGGTCGTGGGCGAGCGGATCGATGTCGGTGATGTTGAGGCCGTAGGCGACGATCGAGCCCGCCGCCGAGCCACGCCCCGGCCCAACCGCGATCCCGCTCTCCTTGGCGAAGCGGACGAAGTCCCAAACGATCAGGAAATAGGAGGAGAAGCCCATCTCCTCGACCACCGCCAACTCGAACTCCAGCCGCTCCACCGCCGCGGCCGGCACCGGGTCACCGTAGCGGGCGCTCAGGCCCTCGGTGGCGATCCGTCGCAGCATCGCCTCCGGCTCGGAGCCGTCGGGGGTCGGGTAGCGAGGCAGCAGCAGCTTGCCCAGCTCGATCTTCAACTCGCAGCGCTCGGCGATCTCCAGCGTGCTCGGTACCGCGTCGGGCCACTCGGCGAAGGATTCGACCATCTCCTCGTTGCTCTTCAGGAAGAACTCGTTGGTGTCGAAGCTGAGCTTCGGCGCCTCCAGGGTCGACTTGGTCTGCACGCAGAGCAGCGCCGCGTGGTTGTCGAAGTCCTCACGGCGCAGGTAGTGGACATCGGCGGTGCCGACCAGAGGGCGCCCCAGCTCGCGGGCGAAGCGGACGATTCCCTCGTTGGCCTTGTCCTGCTCGGCGATCCGGTTCTTTTGCACCTCGAAGTAGACCTGCTCGGCGCCGAAGGCCTGGACCAGGTCGTCGAGGTGGGCGCGGGCATCGTCGTGGCGCTCCTCGACCAGGCGGCGGCAGAAGCGCGACTGCAGGCAGCCGGTCAGGACGATCACTCCCTCGGCGTGGGCGGCGAGCAGATCGATGTCGACGTTGGCCTTGCCGCGTGAGAACCCCTCCAGGAAGCCGGCCGAGGTGAGCTTCACCAGGTTGGCGAAGCCGGTGTTGCTCTCCGCCAGCAGGGTGAGGTGATTGCGCTCGTAGCGGGCCTGCTCCTTGATCGCATGGCGATCATCGACGAAGTAGGCCTCGAGGCCGACGATCGGCTTGATCCCGTGCTGGTGGCAGGCCTTGTAGAGGTCGACCGCCCCGTTCATCACGCCATGATCGGTGAGGCCCAGGGCCGGCTGGCCGAGCTCTGCCGCCCGCGCCGCCATCGCCTCGATCTTGCAGGCGCCATCGAGCAGCGAGTACTCGCTGTGGGCGTGCAGGTGGACGGCGGAGGGGACGCTCACGGTCTGCGCTCGATCATGCCAAGCGCGGCAGATGGCACCGACCGCCTGCAGCGCGCCTTCGCGCTATCTCCGTGCGTATCCCGCGACCCGAAGCGGCTCAGCCGCCGCCGCAGACCCAGGCGCCGGAGCCTGAGGCGGCCCAGATCTTGGCCGCGATCGAATCCTGTTCGGATTTCGATGCGTCCTGCGGACTGCCCTGGCCGCCATACAGACGCCAGGTAGAGGGAAGGATCTGATACGCGCCGCCGGCGCCGCTGGAAGGGTTGACGGCACCGTAGTTGCCCCCGGACTCGCACATCACGATGTAGGAAGGGATCGAGTAGGGGCCTCCGAGCCAGCGCCCGACGGTGGCTTCGGCTGACGCCGGGCTGGCCTGTTCGGCCGCGGCGGCCCTCGCCGCCTCGATCTCGCCGACCCAGTTGCCGATGTTCGACCTCAGGCTCGCCAGGGCGCTCGCCCGCGAGGCGGCGACCGACTGCAGGCGGGAGGCCGAGGTCTCAGCACTCTGGCGCACGGCGGTGATCTGCGAGCGGGCGACGGCGAGGCGCGCGTCGTAGGCGTCGACTCGCGCCTTCAACGCCGCGACAAGCGCCAGCTGGTCGCGCACCGTGTTGCGCACCTGCGCGACCCGTCCGGCGAGGGCGCTGTCGGAGCTCTCGATCTCCCCTAGGTATTCGGTCTGGGTGACGAGTTCGTTGAAATCGGCGGCGCCGAGCACCACACCTGCGGTGCTCGGTGAGCCGCTCTCATAGATCGCGACCAAGCGCTTCGCGAGATCGTGACGGGCACGGTGCAGACGGCCCTGCGCTACCGCGAGCCGCCGCTGGGAGAGCCTCACCTCTCCGGCTAGCTCCGTTGCCCGCCGCTCGCCGCTCGCCAGCAGGCCGCTCAGCTGCTGCTCACGGGCGCTGGCGGCGGCCGCCTGCTGCTGGGCGGCGACGAGCTGGCCCTGCTGGGCCTGCAGCTCGGTGGCCAGCGCGCCGGCCTGGCTGCGCGCCGCGTCGACTTTGGCCTGCAGCCCGGCGGCGGCGGCGGGCGCGGCGGGCGCCAGCGCGCAGGCGGCGGCGACGCACATCAGCGCGGCCAACTGTCGCAAGGACCTTGCCTCTGTCGCAGTGCGCGGCGGCATGAAGCGCGCGAGACTAGCGAACTCTGTTAGCGAACGCTCACGAGTTGTCCATAATCCGCAAGGAAACTTGCGAGCCCGAGGCTCAGCCCTCGCGCACGTTGCGGCTCGCCAGGTAGACGCCGGCGCCGAGCACGACCGCGGCGGTAGCGGCGCCGATGCGGATCTCGCGACGGTAGCGATGGCGGATGTAAGCCCACGCGATGCGGATTGCGGCCCTTCCGAGCGTGTCGATCATCAGCCCTCCTCGCCGCTCTGTCTGATCCTGTGGGCCATCCGCGACTGCAACGACCACAGCTCGATGAAGCCGGGCGAGGCGGCCTGCGAGAAGAGACCGCCCGAATCGGCGAAGGAGGCGAGGCTCGCGTCATAGACCGCGTTGGGCGAGGCACGCGTGAGGACCCGCACGCTCCCCTTGAAGAGCTTCAGCCCGATCTCCCCGGTCACCTGGGTATTGACCGCGTCCATGTAGGCGTCGAGGTCGGAGCGCAGCGGCTCCCACCAGAGTCCCGCGTAGACGAGGTAGCCCCACTTCTGGTCGAGCGCCGGCTTGAACTGGTTCTGGTGGATGGTGCTGACCAGCCCCTCCAGCTCCCGGTGGGCGGTCAGGACGATCGTCGCCGCCGGGACCTCGTAGATATCGCGCACCTTGAGGCCGACGATCCGGTCCTCGATGTGGTCAACGATGCCAACCCCATGGCGGCAGCCGATCTCCGTCGCCCGTTCGAGCAGCTCGACCAGCCCGAGCGGCTCGCCGTTTAGGGCCACCGGGAGGCCGGCCTCAAAGCCGACCGTGACGAGCTCGGGCTGATCGGGCGCCTCCTCCGGACGGGTGACGAGCCCGAAGACGTCGTCCTCGGGCGCATGGCCGAGGTCCTCGATCCAGCGGCCCTCGGAGGAGCGCCCCCAGAGGTTGTCGTCGATCGAGTAGGGGGCGACCTCGGTACCACCCTTGACCGGAATCCCATGCTCGCGGGCGTAGGCGACCTCCTCCTCGCGGCCCATCTGCCAGGAGCGCACCGGAGCGATCGTCTTCAGCTCTGGTGCCAGAGTTGCCACCGTCGCCTCGATCCGGACCTGGTCGTTGCCCTTGCCGGTGCAGCCGTGGGCGATCGTGTCACAGCCGCAACGGCGCGCCCATTCGACCGCGAGCTGGGCGATCAGCGGCCGCCCCAGCGCAGTGAAGAGCGGGTAGCCGCCGCCGTAGAGCGCGTTCGCCTTGATCGCGGGGACGAGGAAATCCTCCGCGAACCGTTGGCGGGCGTCGACCACGTGACACTCGATCGCGCCGAGCCGCATCGCCTTGTCCTCGATCACCCCGTAATCCTCGCCCGGCTGGCCGAGGTTGACCGTCAGGCAGACGACCTCCGCCTCATAGGAGTCCTGGATCCACTTCAATATGACGCTGGTGTCGAGGCCGCCGGAGTAGAGCAGCAGTACCCGATTTACCTCGGCAGGATCGGCCTCATACCCGGCGGTACGAGATGTCGTCTGTGGGTTCGACTCGGCGCTCACGGGGCGCGAAGTCTGGCACGAGCGGCGAGGCCCCCGCAGGGAGCCGGGCGCCGATCGTCCTATGGCGGGGAGACGCCGCCGCTTCCGTTGCCGCGCGAGGTGTTCGTTGGCGTCGTCGGACTCGTCGTGGTGGAGGTCGTAGTGCCGGTCGTGGTCGGCGAGGTCGTGTTCGTCGTCGAGCCGGTGGTCGTGCCGGTCGGCGTCGAGCGCGCCGTGGTCGTCGGGGAGGTGAGCGAGGACACCGTCGTGGCGGTCGAAGGGGAGCTGTTGCTGCTGCTGTTGTTGTTGTTGTCGGCGATCACGACGACCGCGACGACAAGGCCGATGATCACCGCGATCAGGCCGGCGATCAGCAGGTGGATGTTCCCGTGCTGGCGCCCGCCATCGGGCCCTCGTCCTTCCGGTTCCATCATCCGAGTCGGGTCCTCGTGCACTTACCCCTCCGGTCCGAGTATCGCGTCGAGGATCCCACCCGTGTCCTCGATCTCGAACCCACTTCGCAACCGCGCCTCGATCTCCTCCCGGCTGCTGCCCGAAACCGCCATCTGAGTGGCCAGCAGGCGGGCGCCGGCGGAGCCGCCGCGGGAGGTCCGGCGCGCCGTCTCGACCTCCTCCCCGCGCGGCGGGGACTCGACCGGTCTCAGGTACGACGACGGGCGCTCCCCGGCGAGCGCCGGAGGGTCGAGCTCGTCGGCCACCGCGCGCAGGCGCTCGGCGACGATCCTGTCGGCCTCCCCCCGCGCCTCCTCGAGGTAGCGGCGCGCCTGCTCCTCGGCGTCGTCGATGACGCTCGCGGCGGCCCGCTCGGCTGCCTCGACGATCACCGCGATCCGCTCGGCCGTGCTGGTCGCGAGCGGTCGGGGCGAAGTTGGAAGCTCTTTGGGTTTCACGATGCCGCACAGCTTAAGAGCGATTCGCCGATCAGGGCGACTGCGGTGGTGATCTGGGATGTCTCCAGAGTCAGCGGCGGCAGCAGCCGCAGGCTGTCGGCGGCCGGCACGTTGACGACAAGGCCCCGCTGCAGGAGGTCGGCGCCTACCTCCTCGGCGTCCACTCCGTCCTTGAGGCCAACGCCTACCATCAGGCCTCGGCCCCGCACCTCGCGCACCCCGTCGAGGTCGAGGAGGCCCTCGCTGAGGGCCTTGCCGAGCTCCCGCACCCGGCGCAGCAGGGCCGGATCGTCGAGGATGTCGAGGACCGCGAGGGCCGCCGCCGCGACGACCGGGCCGCCGGCGAAGGTCGAGCCATGATCGCCGGGCTCCAGCACCTCGCCCGCCTCGGGTCCGGTCACGCAGGCGCCGATCGGCATGCCACCGCCGAGCGCCTTCGCGGTGGTCAGCAGGTCAGGGCGGATCGGGGTCTGCTGGTAGGCCCAAAGCGAGCCGGTCCTCCCCATCCCGGTCTGGATCTCGTCGAGGATCAGCAGCGCCCCCGTCTCCTCGCAGGACCTACGGGCGCTGAGCAGCGCCGCCTCGCTGACCGGATAGACCCCGGCCTCACCCTGAATCGGCTCGATCATCACCGCCGCAGTCCTCTCCCCCACCGCCTCGCGCAGCGCCGCGGCGTCATTCAGCGGCACCGAGCGAAAGCCGGGCAGCATCGGGCCGAGCGCCTCGTTGCGGGCCAGGCCGGGCGTCGCCGCCAGCGCCCCGTAGGTGCGCCCGTGGAAGTCGCCCTCGAAGCTGACGATCTCCGGCTCGGTGATGCCGCGACGGTGGGCGTGTTTGCGGGCGATCTTGATTGCGCACTCGTTCGCCTCCGTGCCGGAGTTGGCGAAGAAAACGCGGCCGCCCAGGCTCGACTCGGCCAGGCGCTCGGCCAGGCGAGCCATCGGCTCGGTGTAGAAGAGGTTGGAGACGTGCATCAGCCGTCCGGTCTGCTCACGTACCGCCTCGACCACGGCGGGGTGGCAGTGGCCCGCCGAGCAGACTGAGATCCCGGTCATGAAGTCGAGGTACTCCCTGCCCTCGGAATCCCAGAGCAGGGCCCCCTCGCCGCGCACGAACTCGACCGGCGAGCGCCGGTAGGTCCGCATCAGGAAGCGGTCCTCAAGCGCCCGGACCTCGGCGATGCTCATCGCGTCATCTCGCACTTCACGAGGCCCCCAGGGGAGCGGCGATGCGTGCCTGCGAGCGCCCTGCTCATGGGGTCACCATCGTGCCGATGCCGGCGTCGGTGAACAGCTCCAGCAGCAGACTGTGCGGCGTGCGACCGTCGATGATGTGGGCGGACTGGGCGCCGCCCTGGATCGCGTCGACGCAGGCCTGCAGCTTCGGCCGCATGCCGCCCTCGATTTCGGGCAGCCGCTGCTCGACCTCGTCCACGCTGGCGCGGGAGATCAGCGAGCCCTGCTCGGCGGCATCGGCCAGCCAGCCCTCGACGTCGGTGAGGAATACCGCCTTGTAGGCGCCGAGCGCGGCGGCTACCTTGCCCGCCGCCTCGTCGGCGTTGACGTTGTAGGACTGACCGTCGCGGTCAGAGGCCGAGGAGGCGATCACCGGGATGTAGTCGGCGGCGATGTGGTTGAGGACGTCGACGTCGACCCGCTCGACCCGGCCGACGAAGCCGACCTGCTCGGCATTCGGCGCCGGCGTCACCTCGAACAGCGAGCCGTCCTCGCCGGAGAGGCCGACCGCGGGCTGCCCGTGGCGGTTGAGCCGTTGCACGATGTCGGAGTTGAGCTTGCCGAGCAGGACCATCTTCGCCACCTCGACCGTCTCGGCGTCGGAGACCCGCATTCCCTCGTGGAAGCGCACCTCCATCCCCAGCCGCTCCATGTGCCTGGTGATCTCCGGGCCGCCGCCGTGGACGACGACCGGGCTGAGGCCGACGTACTTGAGCAGGACGACATCGGTGGCGAAGGCCTCACGCAACTCCTCCTCGCGCATCGCGGCGCCGCCGTACTTGATCACGACGGTTCGACCGTGAAACTCCCTGATGTAAGGGAGCGCCTCGAGAAGGGTGTCGACGTTGGTGCTCACGGGCAGCCTTTCATGTCGTGTACTCCGCGTTGATCCGCACGTACTCGTAACCGAGGTCCGAGAACCAGAGGTGGACGCTGTGCTCGCCGCGATCGAGGCGCAGGGACAGCTCGGCCTCCCTGGACTCCTCGGCGAACTCGCCGACGTCGATGTGGCCGAGCCCCAGCTCGGGAAGTTCCTCGTCGGCGAGAGCCATGCCCGCTGCCTGGGCGACCCGGCCCCAGCCGTTGGGGTCGCGCCCGAACAGCGCCGTCTTGACCAGCGGCGAGTTGGCGATCGCGCGTGCCGCCTTCTCGGCCTCCTCCGGGCTTGCAGCCTCCCGCACTTCAGCACGGCAGACGCGCGTCGCGCCCTCGCCGTCGGCGGCGATCTCCAGCGCCAGCTGTAGCAGCACCGCGTCAAGGAGGCCCTCGGGAAGCGGCTGGCCGGACTCGCCGCTCGCCTGGAGCAAGACCGTGTCGTTGGTGCTCATCTGGCCGTCGACGGTGATCCGCTCGAAAGAGCAGTCGACCGCGGGGCGCAGGGCGGCGAGCGGGTCTTCGACCAGCGCGTCGGTCTGCACGAAGCAGAGCATCGTCGCGAAGCCGGGCTGGATCATCCCCGCGCCCTTCGCCTGAGCGGACAGAGTCACACCGCCGCAGCGCACCGTGCAGCGCTTCGGGAAAGCATCGGTGGTCATGATCGCTGCCGCGAACTCCTCGCCACCGTCGGGCCGCACAGCCGCGGCCGCGCGCCGCACGCCGTCAAGCACCTTGTCCATCGGTAGCGCCTCGCCGATTTTCCCAGTCGCTGCGATCGCGACCAGCGAAGGATCGAGTCCGAGCGCCTTGGCGGCCGCCGCCTGGATGTCGACGGCGTCGCGCATCCCCTGCGCACCGGTCGCCGCGTTTGCGTTGCCCGCCTTCACCGCCGCGGCGCGGATGTGGTCGAGGTCGAGGCTTGCCCGGCAGAGCCGTACCGGCGCCGCGGCCGCGGCATTGCGGGTCAGCAGCAGCGCCGAGTCGCAGTGCTCCGACCGCGCGACGACGACGGCCGCGTCGGTGTTGCCGCTCGGCTTCAGGCCACACGCCACGGCTCCGGCCGCGAAGCCGGGAGCCAGCCTCGCGGCATCGAGCTCCTCGGTCCCCGGCGGAGGCTCTACCCAGCGCGAGCGGAAGAAGCCCTCGCTCACGTCAGCCCTTCCGTCTCGTCGAGGCCCAGCATCAGGTTGAGGTTCTGGACTCCCTGACCGGAGGCGCCCTTCCAGAGGTTGTCGAGCGCCGAGAAGGCCAGCACCCGGCCACGCTCCTCAACCGTCACGTAGACCCGGCACTCGTTGGTGTCGCGGACCTCGCGCAGCCCGGGCGGTGCGTCGACGACCTGCACGAAGGGCTCCCCCGCGTAGCGCTCACGGTAGAGCGCCTGGACATCGGCCTTGGAGATCGGCTCTGTCGTTTGTGCGTAGCAGCTGGTCAGCTCGCCCTGGTCGAGCGGCAGCAGGTGCGGGACGAAGGTGACCGGCGCGGGACTGCCCAGCGCCGCCAGCTCCTGCTCGATCTCGGGACGATGTCGGTGTCCCTCGGTCTTGTAGGCGAAGGCGTTCTCGTCCATCGAGACGTAGTGCATCTCATCGCCCCCGCCGCGGCCGGCACCGGAAACGCCCTGCTTTGCGTCGATCACGACGTCGGCGAGAAGCCCCCGCTCGGCCAGCGGCGCCAGGGCGAGGACGCTCGCGGTCGGGTAGCAGCCGGGGGTCGCCACCAGCTCTGCCTCGCGCAGCTCCTCGCGGTAGAGCTCGGTCAGCCCGTAGACGGCGCCGTCCAGCAGCTCCGGCGCCCCGTGCTCCCCGTACCAGCGCTGATAGGTGGCGAGGTCGCGGAGCCGGAAGTCGGCAGAGAGGTCGACGACCAGCGCCCCGAGTCCGCGCAGAGCTGCGACGGTCGGCGCCGAGGCGCCGTGAGGGTAGGCGACGATCGCCGCATCGACGCTGTCGAGCTCCTCGAGGTCCAGCTCGGTCAGCTCCAGCGGCACCCGGTAGCGCGGGTAGAGACGGTCGAGCCGGGTGCCGACGTCGCTGCGCGAGGTAACCGCGACCAGCTCCAGACGCGGGTGGCGCCAGACGATCTGGGCGGCCAGGGCGCCGGTGAAGCCGGAGGCGCCGGCGACCAGGATGCGGGCGGCGGGCCGACCGTCGAGGGGCTGTACGTGCGGATCAGCCACGCAGCGACCCCCCGATCTTCTCCAGCCCAGCCTCGATCGAGTCACGCAGGGGCGCGATCTCCACGTCGGTGAGCGTGCGGTCATCCGCCCGGAACTCCAGCCGCAGCGCCAGGCTCTTTCGCCCCTCCCCGAGCTGCTCGCCCTCGTAGAGATCGAATACCTCGGCGGAGCGCAGCAGCTCCCCCCCGGCAACGAGGATCGCTTCCCGCAGCGTGGCGGCGGAGACCTCGCTCGCTATGACCACGGCAAAGTCTTGGTGGATCGCTGGGTAGGTGGTGACGTCCTCGTAGGCCTCTTGCCCCGCGGTCGCGGCCGCGGCCAGTCGGCCCAGCGCGACTTCGAAGCCGACCGCTGCGTCGAGGTCCCATTTCCGGCAGACGAGCGGGTGGACCTCGCCGAGCCAGCCGACATTGAGACCGCCGACGATGACCCGTGCGGCCCGGCCGGGGTGCAGGAAAGGCTCCGGCGCGGCCTCGAAGGCCAGCTCGACGCCAAGCTGGTCAGCGAGTGCCTCGAGCACGCCCTTCAGCGAGAAGAAGTCGGCTGGCTCTCCCCCGCCCCGCCAGGACCGCGCCACGAGCGGCCCAGCCGCGAGGCAGCCGAGGCGGTGGGGCTCATCGAACGGCGCTGGCCGCTCGCCGGGGAAACGGCCTTCCAGCGGACCCTCGCCGCCAGTATCGGCGCTCAGGTAGACACGGCCGGACTCAAACAGGGCGCGGCGAGCGGCGCCGCGGGCCCGGTTGCGACTCGCCGCGTCCAGCAGGGAACCGAGCAGCGTCGTCCGCATCGCCGACTGCTCCTCCGAGAGCGGGTTGGCGAGCAGGACAGGGTCGGCCCTCGGGTCCGCAGCGGGGATCCGAAGCCGCTCGGTCACTCCCGGATCGGTGAAGCTCCAGCCAACGATCTCATCGAAGCCGAGGTCGCGCATCGTGTCCTCCGCGCGGCGCCGCAGCCGCTGCTGGCGGCTCAAGCCGCCGACCTGTTCGGCGAGCGCCGGGAGGGTGGTCGGCAGGTGCTCGTCGAGGCCGTGGACCCGCGCGACCTCCTCGATCAGGTCGACCTCGCGGCTCACGTCGTAGTGACGGTCGGGCGGAACCTCGACCTCGATGTCCCCGCCGTCGACCGCCGTGCCGAAGCCGAGTCGCTGCAGGTAGGCGAGCTGATCGGCCTGGGTGATCGGCATGCCGAGCAGACCCTCGACTCGGGCGCCTCGCAGCCGGATCCGGCGCCGCGGCGGAATCGCGGCGGCGGCGTCGAGCGTGCCGGGTACCAGCTTCGCCCCGCACAGCTCGACCATCAGCCGCGAGGCGATCCGCTGGGCGCGCATGCAGAGCTCGGGGTGGAGCTGCTTCTCAAACCGAGAAGAGGCCTCCGAGCGCAGCCCCAGGATCCGCGAGCTGCGCAGGATGTTGGTCCCGTTCCAGGTCGCGACCTCGAGCAGCACCCGGGTGGTCGAGGTCGAGACCTCCGAGGCCTGGCCGCCCATGATCCCGGCGATGCCCGCGGGGCCGTCGCGGTCGCAGACCAAGACCGTCTCGGCGTCGAGGCTCCGCTCGGCGCCGTCGAGGGTCCGCATCGTCTCCCCGGCGCGGGCGGTGCGGATCGTCAGCTCCCCGCCCGGCACCCGGTCGAGGTCGAAGGCGTGCAGCGGCTGCGCGGTGAGCAGCATCGTGTAGTTGGTGATGTCGACGACGTTGTTGATCGGGCGCTGCCCGGCCGCGGTGAGGCGCGCCTGCAGCCAGGCAGGCGAAGAGCCGACCTGCACCTCGGCGAAGACCCGTGCCGTGAAGCGCGGGCAGAGGTCGGCGACCTCGACCGTCAAAGAGGCGTAGTCGGAGGCCTCGCCTTCCCCGTCGGCCGGCGCGTCCTCGGCCCACGGCTCGGGCCCGAGCGGCGCGGCGGTGATCGCGTGGACCTCCCGCGCGACGCCGTAGATGCCGAAGCAGTCGACTCGATTGGGCGTCACCTCCAACTCCAGGACCGGCTCGGCCAGCGGCAGGACCTCGGCCAGCGCGGTTCCAGCCGCGGCGCCGCCCTCGAGCACGAGGATCCCGTCCGCGTCCGCCGCGATCTCCAGCTCGGCCGCCGAGAGGATCATCCCGCTCGACTCAACGCCACGCAGCTTCACCTCGCCAAGCTTTTGCCCTCCCGGCATCCTCGCCCCCGGCAGGGCGACCGCCACCGTCTGGCCGGCGGCCACGTTGGGGGCGCCGCAGACGATCGTCCGCTCGCCGTCGCCGGTGTCAACCCTGCAGACCCTGAGCCGGTCGGCGTCGGGGTGCGGGTCGACGGCCAGCACCCTGCCGACCACGAAGCCCTCCGGGGAGGGCGGCCCGACGGTGAGGACCCTTTCGACCTCGGTTCCGGTCATCGCCAGGCGCTCGGCCAGCTCCGCAGCAGAGATGCCCGGATCGCAGTACTCGCACAGCCATGAGTACGGGACCCTCACCGGAACTGCTCCAAGGCCCCGACGTCGTTATCGAAGAAGCGCCTCAGGTCCGGCACCCCGTGGCTCAGCATCGCGATCCGCTCGACCCCCAAGCCGAAGGCGAAGCCCTGCACCTGCTCAGGGTCATATCCATGGGGCTCGACGAAGCCGAGCACGTTGGGGTCGACCATGCCGGCGCCCAGCACCTCGATCCAACCCGCTCCCTTGCAGAGGCTGCAGCGGGAGCCGTCGGCGAGCGCGCCGGCGCCATCGCACTTAAAGCAGGAGACGTCGACCTCGACGCTGGGCTCAGTGAAGGGAAAGAAGTGCGGCCGCAGACGGACCTCGCGCCCCTCGCCGAAGACCGCCCTCAGCATCTCCCGCAGGGTGCCCTGGAGGTCGGCGAGGGTGATTCCCTCGCCGATCGCCAACCCCTCGATCTGCTGGAACATCGGGCTGTGGGTGGCATCGGAGTCGCGCCGGTAGACCTTGCCGGGGGCGATGATGAAGATCGGCGGCGGCTGGGTCTCCATCGCGCGGATCTGAACTGGCGATGTGTGGGTGCGCAACAGCACCTCCGGGTGCGATTGCACGTAGAAGGTGTCCTGGAGCATCCGCGCCGGGTGGCCAGGTGGGTGGTTTAGCGCGGTGAAGTTGTAGTAGTCGTGCTCGATCTCGGGGCCCTCCATGACCCGATAGCCGAGGCCGACCATCACGTCCTCGATCTGGCGCGTGGTGCGGCTGATCAGGTGGATGTGGCCGACCGGGAGGGGCGGGGCGCCAGGCAGGGTGACGTCGACCCCGTCGGAGAGCAGCCGGGCCTCCAGCTCGGCTGCGTCAAGCTGCTCGGCGCGCGACCCGAGTTGCGCTTCGAGCGCTCGGCGCGCCTCATTGGCAGCGGCGCCGACCTTGCCCCGCTGCTCGTCGGGTAGCCCGGCGATGCTGCGCAGGATCCCGGTCAGCTCTGCCTTGCGGCCGAGGTAGCGGACCCGCAGCCCATCCAGCTCGGCGGTCCCGGCCGCCGCCTCGATCGCTGCGCCGGCCTCGCCCCTGATCTCTTCGATCCGCTCAAGCATCGGGCTTAGCCTCCGGCATGGCGCGCGACGATAGTCGCTTGGGAGCGGGGGCCCGCACTTCGTTTGCCGGCAAGGAATCCGACCCGGGTGCGGTCTGCGCTACGTGCTCGCAGGCAATCGCCGCGACGGCCGCGACGTTTAGCGACTCGGCTGCCGCGGGGCGCAAAGGGATTGTCAGCTCGGCATCGCAGCGCGCCAGAACCTCGGGCGGCAGGCCCCCCCGCTCCGCGCCCAGGCAGAGCGTCGCCGCGATCTCGAGCCCCGCCAGGCCCTCATCGCCGTGGGCGACCAGGGCGACCCGGGGCGCTGGCGTATCCGCCACCCCCGCGCGGAGGAGCGGCTGGCCGAAGATCGACCCCATGCTGGCGCGCACCGCCTTCGGCGCGTACGGGTCGGCGCAGCCCGGCCCGAGCACTACGGTGCCGCCGATCAGGGCGTGAGCGGTGCGGAGGATCGCGCCGACGTTGCCGGGGTCGGCGACGGCGTGAAGATAGAGACAGGGAGGCTCGACCCGCTGCGCCCAGCCCTGCGGCCAGACCGCGATCGCCCTGGTCCCCGACCCGAGCGAGGCATACCTGGCCAACAGCCCCGGCTCCACCTCCTCGCCCCCCAAACCGCTGCCGGCGGCGCTCAGCAGGAAGCGCGGTTCAACGCCGGCTGCCAGCCCAGCCTCGACCAGATCCTCGCCCTCGGTGACGAACGCGCCCTCGCGATCCCGGTACTTGCGCTGGCGCAGCCTGCGGACCAGCTTCAGCTTCTCGTTGTGGGGGCTGGCGATCATCGGTTGTCGTTTCTGTTCGGTTGGGTGTTCTCCTGGAACGAAAAAGCGGGCCGTGAAGACGGCCCGCCCGGGAGTGTGGAGTTCTGTGGCTACGGCTAGGCGGCCGCACCCTCCCGGGCTAGCTCCACGAATCGGCGGAACGCGTCGCGGTCGTTGACGGCGATCTCGGCGAGCATCTTGCGGTTGACCTCGACCTCGGCCTTGCTGAGGCCATTGATCAGCTCCGAGTAGCTCATGCCCTCAAGCCGCGCCGCCGCGTTGATGCGGGTGATCCAGAGCCGACGGAAGTCGCGCTTGCGGTTGCGCCGGTCGCGATAGGCATACATCCCCGAGCGCTGCACCTGCTCTTTGGCGAAGCGGTAGGAGGAGTGCTTGCGGCCGAAATAGCCCTTCGCTTCCTTCAGCACCTTGCGACGCTTCTTGCGCGCAGGGACGGAGCGCTTGACCCGGCTCACTTGCCGCCCCCGAGCAGGGTGCGGACGGTCTTCAGGTCGGCGGGGGCGATCTCCACCGGCCGCGCCATCCGCCGCTTCCGCTTCGGCGACTTTTTCTCGAGGATATGGCTCGAGTAGGCTCGCCGCCCGCGCAGCTTGCCGGTCCCGGTCTTGCGAAACCGCTTCTTGGCGCCGGAATGAGTCTTCATCTTGGGCATCGGGACGCGTATTGAAGCAGACGGGCGACCGGCTCCGCCCGGGTCGCCGGGCGGCGCAGGTACGCTGGCGCCGCATGCGGATCGTCTACGTCGTCGGGACCAGGCCGAACTTCGTCAAGACGGCGCCGGTGATCGCGGCGCTGCGTGAGCGGCTCCCCGGCGCAGCCCACACCATCGTCCACACCGGACAGCACTACGACCGGCTGATGTCGGAGGTCTTCCTCGAGGAGTTGGGCGTGCCGGCGCCCGACCACATGCTCGATATCGGCTCCGGCACTCACGCGCAGCAAACGGCGAGAGCGATGGAGCGACTGGAGCCAGTCCTAGTGGCGGAGCAGCCCGACCTGGTGATCGTCCCCGGTGACGTCAACTCGACCCTGGCGGCGGCACTGACCGCGGTGAAGATGGGCATCCCCATCGCCCACATCGAGTCGGGCCTGCGCAGCTTCGACCTGACGATGCCGGAGGAGGTGAACCGGATCGTCGCCGACCGCTTCGCCGAGTACCTCTTCCTGCACTCCGAGGAGGCGATTGCGAATCTGCGTGCCGAGGGGATCCCCGAGGAGCGCATGTACTTCGTCGGCAACACGATGATCGACACCGTGGTCGCGCTCGAGGACCGTTTCCGCGCGGCGCACGTCGCCGCTCGGCTCGGGGTCAAGCAGGGCCACTACGCGCTCGTCACTCTTCACCGCCCGGCCCTCGTCGACGGCCCGCTGTTGGAGCAGACGATGGAGCAGCTCACCTCCCTCGCCCGCCAGATGCCCGTCGTCTTCCCCGTCCACCCTCGGACCCGCAAGATGATGGAGAAGGCCCGCGCCGAGCATCCCGGGCTGCTGCTCTCCGAGCCGCTCGGCTATGTCGACTTCCTCTCGTTGCTCGCCGACGCGGGCGCGGTGCTGACCGACTCCGGCGGCATCCAGGAGGAGACCACATTCCTCGGCATCCCCTGCTTCACCCTGCGCGACAACACGGAGCGCCCGGTCACCCTCAGGGCCGGGACCAACACGCTGCTCGGCCTCGACCCGGCCGCGATCGCGACGATCCCGGCCGCCCTCGCCGAGCGAACCTCGGGCAACTCCGAGCCTCCCCCGCTCTGGGACGGTCGCGCCGCCGAGCGGATCGCAGCTGTGATCGCCGGTGACTAGCCCTGAGCCGCAGCGTCGCCAGCCGGCTCGTCGTCCCCCCCGGCGGCGAGTTCCTCGACGGTCCTCAGGGCCTCCTTGCCAGGGGCCAGCAGCATGCTCATGTTGCGGCCCTCCTGGAGCGGCTCGGACTCGATCACCGCGAGCCCGTCGAGATCCTCGAACAACCGCTGCAAGAGTGCCCTCCCCCGCTCTGGGTGCGCCTGCTCGCGACCACGGAACATGATCGTAATCTTCACCTTGTCCTGGTGGCGCAAGAAGCGCTCGACGTGGCCCTTCTTGGTCTCATAGTCGTGGGCGGCGATCTTCGGGCGCAGCTTGATCTCCCGGATGTTGACTTGCTGCTGGTGCTTGCGGGCGGCCTTCTGCTTTTGCTCCTGCTCGTATTTGTACTTCGAGTAGTCGAGCAGGCGGGTGACCGGTGGCTTTGAGTTGGGGGCAACCTCGACCAGGTCGAGGTCGGCCTCCTGGGCGCGTTTCAGCGCTTCGGCTGTGTCAACGATCCCGAGCTGCTCTCCATCAGCCCCGATCAGGCGCACCTGAGAGACCCGGATCCGCTCATTGACCCTTGTCGTGTCGCGCTCTGGGGGGCGGCGATCGAACCTGCGCGGAATCGGCACTATCGAGAGGAGTGGTGGAGCTTCAAGAGGGAGAGAGGAGAGGTAGGGGCGCGGGCACGACGACGCTCAGCGGCGCGACGGGGTGTTGTGGGTGCCTGCGATCAAGTCGGCGCAGTATAGAGGCACGGCGGCGATTGGCACCGATTTGAGGTCTCAGCCAACCTCGCTCTGATCGCGGATGAGCTCGGCGAAGGCGGCCACCGGCATCGCGCCCAGCTCGCCCTCGGAGTGGGAGCGGACGGCGAGCGCGCCGCTTGCCTCCTCGCGATCGCCGACTACCAGCATGTAGGGGTAGCGGCCCAGCTCGGCGGCGCGGATCTTCTTGCCGACCGACTCAGAGCGCTGGTCGAGGCCGGCCCGCACGCCGGCCTCGACCAGCTCCGCGGCGACTCGCCGGGCGTAGGGGTTATGGCGCTCGGAGACCGGCAGCACCACCGCCTGCAGCGGCGCCAGCCAGGTCGGGAAGCGGCCGGCGTAGTGCTCGATCAAGATCCCCGCGAAGCGCTCCATCGAGCCGAGCAGGGCGCGATGGATCATCACCGGGCAGTGGGGGGCGTCATCGGCCCCGATGTAGGTGAGGCCAAAGCGTTCGGGCATCTGGAAGTCGAGCTGGCAGGTCCCGCACTGCCAGGAGCGGTCGAGCGCATCGGTGATGTGGAAGTCGATCTTCGGCCCGTAGAAGGCGCCGTCGCCAGGGTTGAGCGCGTAGTCGCGGCCCTGACGATCGAGCGCCTCGGTCAGCGCCGCCTCGGCCTTTGACCACTGCTCCTCGGTGCCGATCGACTTCTCCGGCCGGGTCGAGAGCTCAACCCGCACGTCCTCAAAGCCGAAGCGTGCGTACAGCTCGTCGATCGCCTCGCAGATGTCGGCCACCTCGTCGGCGATCTGCTCCTCGGTGCAGTAGACGTGGGCATCGTCCTGGGTGAAGGCGCGGACCCGCAGCAGCCCGTGCAGGACGCCCTCGCGCTCGTTGCGGGAGACGCGACCGAACTCGGCCAGCCGCAGCGGCAGCTCGCGGTAGGAGTGACGCTCAGATCCGTAGACGAGACAGGCGCCGGGGCAGTTCATCGGCCGCAGCGCAAGGCGGCGCCCGTCGGCCTCGGTGAAGTACATGTTCTCCTTGTAGTTGTCCCAGTGCCCGGAGCGATGCCAGAGCTCCTCGTCGAGCATCTGAGGAGTGGCGATCTCGCTGTAGCCGCGCCTGCGCAACTGTTTTTGCACCTCGTCTTCGATCAGCCGCAGCAGGGTGGTTCCGTTGGGCAGCCAGAAGGGGACCCCGGGTGCCTCCTCGCGAAGCATGAAAAGGCCGAGCTGGGGACCGAGGCGGCGGTGGTCGCGCGCCTTTGCCTGCTCGATGCGCTCCAGGTTGGCCTCGAGGTCCTTCTTCGAGAAGAAGGCGGTGCCGTAGATCCGGGTCAGCATCTGGCGGGTCTCGTCGCCGCGCCAGTAGGCGCCGGCGAGGGAGCTCAGCCTGACCGCCTTGATCTGACCGGTCGAGGGGCCGTGGGGGCCGCGGCAGAGATCCTCGAAGGGACCGTTGCGGTAGAGAGACACCGTCTCGACCCCTTTGTCGCGGGCCAGGTCCTCGATCAGCTCGACCTTGTAGTCCTCCCCCTGGGCCTTGAAGACCTCGATCGCCTCGGCGACCGGGAGATCGCGGCGGGAGAACACCTCGTCGGACTCGATGTGGGTGCGCATCGCCGCCTCGATCCGCTCCAGGTCGGCGTCGGTGACCCTCACCTCGTCGGGGAAGTCGAAGTCGTAGTAGAAGCCGTCCTCGATCGCCGGCCCGATCGTCACCTTCGTCCCCGGGTAGAGCTCTCGGACCGCCTCGGCCAGCACGTGGGCGGCGTCGTGGCGGATCAGCTGCAGCGCCTCGGGGTCGCGATCGGTGAGGATCGCTATCTCAGCCCCGTCGGGCAGTTGCGCTGCGAGGTCGCGCAGCTCGCCGTCGACGCGGATCGCCAGTGCGGCCTTCGCCAAACCGGGGCCGATCGCGGCGGCGGCGTCTGCTCCGCTGGCCTCCCCAGGCAGCTCCAGGGGAGTGCCATCGGGAAGCCTGACGGTGATCTTTTGGGTCGTAGCCTCGATGCTTGCCATGCTACCCGTGGTGCTTGAGGCGCCCTGGCGAAGCGCGGTTCAGCGCGGCGGTCCCTGACGTGCCTGGCGGACGGCGATCAACGGGCAGGGGCTCCTGCCCCTCAGGGGGCCGGTCCGCTCCCAGAGCACGTAGGGCGCCGCGACCCGGCGCACCCGAAGGTGCGGGTAGGGCGGGCGGGAGGGCGAGCCCTGCGCGAGGACGAAGCGCACCCCCGGCGGCGGCGCACCCCCGGCGGCCGAGTCGGCCTTGATACAGACCCGGCCGCCGCGCAGTTCCCAGGCGATGTAGGGAGCGCCATGCTGGTCAGCGAGCAGCTCGTGGGGGGCCAGGACCAGGGTCGACCCGGAGGCGACCAGCGGCCGCAGCTCGGTCAGTGCCGGGGTGTATGAGGTCGGGCCGATCGGGGCGTTGGTCAGGGCGAGCAGCGAGCAGGCTCCGGCCGCGAAAACGTAAAGACCAGCGACGGGTCGGCGCACTAGCGGCAAGACGATGGTCAGCGTCGCCAGCGGCGCCGCTACCTCTATCGCCTTGGCGGCCGTGTAGGGCGTACCGTCGAGGCGAGCGGCGCCATAAACCAGCGCCGCGGCGAGCAGACCGCCGATGACCGCGGTCTCGCGGCGGCGCCAGCAGAGCACGAGTCCGTAGACGAGCAGGATCGCGGCGAAGGCGAGGCCCAGGTAGTAGCCGAACGCGGGCACCGCGCCGCCGCCGGCAACGAGGCGAAAGTCGCCGGAGGGCCAGATCCCGAGCGCCTCGAAGGGCGAGATCTGGCCGAAGAGATTGCCGAGGCCAGGGCCGTTTGGGGCGAAGGTTTCGAAGCTGCGGAAGTCGATCATGCGGCCGACCTCGGGGGCGATCAGGACCAGGAAGGTGAGCAGTGCGAGTAGCACCGGGCGCACGAGCGAGCTTCGGGGCCGCTCGGTCGTGGGCCCTGTCGCGGGAGCTGGGGGGCCTGCGGTCGAGGCCGCCCTCGACCCAGCCCCACCTGGGCCACCGGAAGAAGAGCGGCGCCGGCCCGATATGACCTCAATTGCGAGCCAGATGATCGCGGCGCCCGCGAGCCAGATGAGTCCCGGGAAGCTGTAGACGTAGACGCTCCCGACGGCGATCAAAGCTGCAGGGACCATCCGGAGTGGCTGCCCTGCCCAGCCCTCCCTTGCGCGAGCTTGCGAGATCTCTCGGAGCGACAGGACGAAGGCAAGAACAAAAAGGGCTTGCATCGTCTCCTTGAAGTCGCCCTGGGCGAAGTAGGAGGCGACCATGTAGGGGGTGCCGACAAGGAAGGCGCCGGCCGTACGGCGCAGCGGTGAGAGCTCAGCGAAGGCCGAGAGGGCGGTCAGCGTGGCTAGGACGGCGGTCGCCACGGCAAGGCCGCTGAATCCTTGGACGAGGCCGATGCCGAGGCCCTTGTTCAAAGCGACGACGATCGCATGGGGGCCGAGCGGGTAGCCCTGGCGCAGGAGTCGGGAGCCTTCGCCGTGGGCGAGGCGATAGGCCGTCAGCAAGTGCTGGGACATGTCCGGGTTGAAGCTGGTGCCGAGGATGCCGAAGTGGCCTTCGGCGACGAAGGGCAGCGAGACAGCCACCAGCGCGAAGGCGGCGGCGGGCGCACCGGCCCGCAGCGCCTCCCCCACAGCCTCGACGCGACCGCGCAGGAAGAGGACTGCGACTCCCGCCAACAGAAGGACCGCGACCGCTGAGATAGTCCCGTGCCCCGGCAGCCGCACCGTCCCCCAGCAGACGGCGCAGAGCAGCGCCAACCCCACCGCTGGCGACAGCCACGACCAGCGCCGCAACCCGCAGAGCGTGATCGCCGCCTGTCCGATGGCCAGCGAGGCGGCGCAAACCGCCAGCACGGCTGCGTAGGTGCCGATCACAAGAAGAGCGCTACTGGGGTCGAGCCAGTGACCTCCAGCTTGTCGATCCGTCCAGACCCTCGCCGCGCTTCACAGCACTTCGGAGCGTCCCCTGCTGTCAAGCGAATTTCGCCATTTCGGCCGCTGCTGGATTTGCAGCCGTTTGCAGAGCGCGTCCTGCCCGGGAGCCGTCCACCTGGACGTCCATGAAGTCGGCACCCCCCACTCCCGCGTCCATCAGGTGCCCGTCGGTGCGTAGGGTGAAGCCCGGATCGGCGTGCCCGAGCCGCTCGGACAGCCGCTTGACGTTGCGACCCTCATCGAACGGAAGCGAGGCGCAGGCGCGCCGGAAGACATTGCAGCCGACCGACAGGCCGATGCTCTTGACAGAGGGCGTCAGCACGCGGTTGCGTAGGTTATTCGGGTTGCCGGGGGTTCCGGGCGTAGATGGGCGCGGTGGCGCGGTGGAGCTCGTTAGCTACCGTGCCGCCGCGACCGGTATTTCGGATCTCGAGGTCAAAGTCGCTGATCGACCCAGCCTGCGCAGGCCCGCAGCCGAGCCCTTTGATCTTCGGCGATGGGATGCGCTGGGATGCGGTCGCCAAATTTGCCTCCAAAACCACTAGGCCGTCCTAACCCCAAGATGTGAAGACAACTCGGGTTCATCTCACGCTCGCCATCTTGCGGGCCCCGAAGACGATATCCGCCGGCACCCTGCCCTTAGTCAGCCGGCCGGTGTGGGCACGATCGCGGTTGTAGTAGCGCAGGTACTCCTCGAGGTCGCGGCGCAGGGCAGTGATCCTCGGTGCCAGAGAGCGGGAGAACGATGGTCGCCAGCACTCCTCAAGGATCGTCAGCTGGACCCGCTCCGCGCAGCCGTTTGAGTTCGGCCGCCCGGCCTTGATCTTGCGTTGGGTTGCCTGGTGGGCGCCAAGAGCTTTGACGAAGCCCTCGGCACGGAACTCCGAGCCATTGTCGGTGGTGACCTCGCCGAGCTTCCAGCCCGCCGCCTTCAGCTCGGCGGCGAGAAGGTGAACGAGCTCGGCGCTGTGGCGCGCCGAGGGGTTGTGATCGGTGGAGCGCAGGAAGGCCCAGGTGTAGGCGGAGACGACGTCGATCGCGGTGTATTGCCAGATCACCCCTTTGGAGCCAGCCAGGCGCCCGACGTAAAAGCAGTCCATCTGCACCTTCTCGCCGGGGCAGGAGGCATCGATATGCAGCTCCTTTGGCTCCTCCTCGGGCCTTCGCTCATAGGGGTCGGCGTGACGGGCGATCAGCGCCAGGCGCTTGGAGCGGGTGTTGAGGTTAAAACCTAACCGAATAGCCGTTGCCTCTCTTGGCGATTGCACGCTCGGATTGGAGCCTTGCCGCAACTGGAAAGAGCGGAGCGCGCTCTACGCCAAGCGTCTTGGCTATCTCATTGAGGGTTGCTCCGGGCTTCTCGGCAAGGGCCGCGAGGAATTGCTCCTGCGCATGCTCAAAGTTGCGTTCGGCCATCGTGCGCACGGCGACCACGACGACAACAAGGACGAGCGCAACTGCCTCGATCAATGCGACAATGTTCACCGCTGAGAACACGCAGGCTCCTCCCTCGTGGTCTTCGCTGCAATGCCGCTACCCGGTCGCAACCTCGCTCAAGCGCACATCGGCAGTCAAGTGCCCGTCGCGCATGCCTCCCCCTGAAAGCCGCTCCTTGGGACCTTTGGTCGAGCCAGGGCTCTGCGCGCGCCGGGCAGAAAAACCGAAAAATGGGCATTGCGCGGTTTCGGTCAATGCGGGACCCTCTTTCTCATGGGTCAACCGGCATTTAGCCTGAGCCGCGCTCATCCAGGGAATGGGAACAGTCGCGCTAGGCGTCGTTTTTATGTCTTTTGCAGGGCCGCGTTCGATGACCGCGTGATCGGCGAGCTCGTTCAGCAAGGGACCTATTGGGGGCCAAGCTCTCCTGGGGACGATCCGAGGGCCAAAGAGCGGGTCCAGCAACATTTTCTGATGGTCGACGCAGACGACGGCGAGGAGGCAGTTGCCCGCGCTCAGACGGCCCTAACGGATGCCGGCGGCGGGGGTCCCGACCTGACGCTGGTCGGGCCTGCCGCCGATCAGTAGCCGACCTCGACGCCCTGGAATGGAGCGAGCGCTCCGATGCGAAGGTGCGGCGAGTCAAGCCGACCCGCCAGGCTCGCCCGGCGCGCCGTAGCCGAGCTGCGAGCGGTCGCCCCGGCCGGGGCATAGCTTCGGGCGGCGGGGGCGCTAGCTGGGCTGAAGCAATCCAAGGAGTGAAGCCCTACTTGATCGTCACGCTCACCTTGGCGCCCGGCGTCAGCACCTTGCCTGGCTTGGGGCTCTGGCTCTTGACCTTGCCAGTTTTCGTCGTGGCACCCTTGAGCTTCTTCACCTTGCCGAGCTTGCATTCGGCCCTGGCAAGGGCCTTCTTGGCCGCTTTCAGCTTCTTGCCGTTGAGCTTCGGGACGACGCAGGCGGTGTAGGTGAACTGCTGGGGCGAGGTCGCAGTGCCCGCGACTGTCGTCACCGACACGCTGAGCGGGCCAGGCGCTAAAGAGGGCGGCGCCGTCGCCGTGATCTGGCCTTCGGAACCGGCGGACAACGAGGTCGCCGGGGACGCGCCGAAGCTGACTGACTTTACTTCGGCGAAGTTGGCGCCGCTGATCGCCACGCTTGTGCCGCCGGAGATCGAGCCGCCGGCAGGGGATATGCCGGTGATCGCCGGGGGAGGCAGAACCGTCGCGGTGACGTTAGGACGAACCCCTTCTTCGGTCCCTTCCACGGTCATCGTGGCGCCGTCCGCAAGGCTTCCCCTCTCATAGCCTTCCATATCGGTAGTGCCATCTTTGAAGGCGCAGGCATTTGGCACTTCAGTGGCATTTAGGTCGTTGAGGCTGATGAGGTCGCCAGCCTGAACGGGGATGCTGACCTTGAACGTGTTGAGGACGCTCGGGACGATTGCCCGCGGACCATCATGAGCGACGACGAGGTAGGAATGCCCGGCTTCGATCTGTTTAAAGACCTTGAATTCAAGTGTTTGCCCTGCCCCTGCGGTTGCATTTGTGCTCCAAGAGGTGATTACTCCTCCGGGGGCAGGGACCGTGTAGATCGCCGCTGTCGTCGGCGTAGTCGAGAGCGATTCGTATGGGCCTACAATGCAATAGGCTTCTGGATTCGCCGGGGCTAGCTGGCCAATCGTCACGGCCGCTTGGGCGCTCGCGGCGGCGAAGAGAGCCCCGGCGCCGACAGCGGCAACAACCAGGTAGGCGAGGTGGGCAGAGATACGGTTGCTGACCTTGGACGAGATTTTCATGGTCGCGACCCTAGTCGAATCGCGCGCCCGGCTTCACATCGCGCCACGATTAGCCGATCAACTGAGAGCCGTTCTAAGCCCCTGGCACCCCTCAGGCGGTGAGATCCGGGCAGGTCCGAGGGCCTCTCGCCCGCAGGCCGTGCCTGGGCGCTCCTGCTGGGGCCTTACCACTTTCCTTGCCACCCTACGAGAAGCGCCGCCCCGAGAGGCGGCGCTTTTGGCTTGCTAGAGCGATGGGCGTTACTGGGCTCGAACCAGTGACCTCCAGCTTGTCGAGCTGGCGCTCTCCCAACTGAGCTAAACGCCCGAGACATCTGAATCTACCAGCGAGGTGGCGAGGCGCGGCACCCGCGGAAACTTGACATTTTGATTCTCTGCAGGAATCGGTGCAGCATGTGCAACTTTTGAGTCCATGCCGTGTTTATCTATCTACGGTCACCTGCCACGCGGCGAGAGCTTCACAAGACTTGAGGACCGACGAGCCAGCGACGTGAGTCTCTCTGGTGGTACGTCCTTCGGAACCAAGAGGGCCCCTCACGGGGCCCTTTTCCGTTGCGCTTTGGTCCTGTCAGCCCAGGGCTAGACGTGATTGTTGGGGAGGTGCCAGTGACGTGGCGCGATCAGGCTGTCGATCGAGCTGGGCCCCCATGATCCAGGCTCATAGGACTGGACTGGCGGCGGCGCCTTCAGCACGGGCTCCGAGATTTCCCAGAGACGCTCAATCGCCTCGGATGTCGTGAACAGTGTGCGGTCGCCGACCATCACGTCATGAATGAGGCGCTCGTAGGCGTCGAGTGCCTGCTCGACGCCGCCGAATGTCGTCGCGTAGCTAAACCTCATGTGCGCCTCGCCCAGTCGTAGATCGGGGCCTGGCACCTTGGCCAGGAAGCTAGCCGAGATCGTGCCGGGATCGCCGAGCTCGAAGGCGAGGTGGTCGTGACCGAACGATTCCGCCGCCTGATCGCAGTCGAGCGGGAACATCCTTCGCGGCGGCTCGTTGAAGGCGACGGTGAGCAGGTGGCGACTCTCGGCCATGCGCTTGCCCGAGCGAAGGTAGAACGGAACCCCCGCCCAGCGCCAGTTGTCGACGAACGCCCGCAAGGCGACGAAGGTCTCGGTCTCGGAGTCAAGCCCAACGCCCTCCTCGTCTCGGTACCCGGCGTACTGGCCACGAACCACGTCACCGGGCGCCAGCGTCAGCATCGAGTCGAAGACCTTTTGCCGCTCGGTCATCAGCGACTTTGCGCTCAGTGAGGTAGGTGGCTCCATGGCGATGAAGCTAAGTACCTGGAACAGGTGCGTCACGACCATGTCCCGGAAGGCACCGGTCTGCTCATAAAAGTCGCCCCGCATCCCGATCGAGAGGGTCTCGGGGACGTCGATCTGGATGTGGTCGATGTGGTCGCGGTTCCAAATCGGCTCGAACATGCCGTTTGCGAAGCGGACCGCGAGCAGATTTTGGACAGCCTCCCTGCCCAGGTAGTGATCGATTCGGAAGACCCGACTCTCCTCGAAGACTGAGTGCACCCGCGCGTCGAGCTCCCGGGCCGAGCCGAGGTCGACGCCGAACGGCTTCTCCATGATCACGCGGGCGCCGCTACCTAGGCCCAACTGCCCCAGAGCTTCCACCGTGCCGGCCGCGGCCGCCGGCGGCAATGAGAGGTAGTGCAGGAGAGTCGGGTCTCCGCCGAGATCCTCGCGCGCCTGGGAAACCGCCTCGCCTAGCGCCTCGTAGCCGTCACTCAGCCCGGCAAAGCGCAGAGAGGCGGCGAATCGGTCCCAAGAGCCATCCAGCGAAGGCCTACGATCGGACTCCTCGACGGCTGATCGGGCCATCTCGACGAACTCCTCATCGCCCAGCCTGCTGCGCGAGGTGCCGATCAGGACGAAACGCTTTGGCATCATCCCAACCTCAGCAAGGTGGAAGATGCCGGGTAGGAGCTTTCGTCGCGCCAGGTCGCCCGTGGCTCCAAAGAGGACGATCACCTGATCTCCGGGCACGGTGGGGGTAGGCGTCCCCTCCGGTGCGTTCGCGGTCGCGACGCTCACGGCCTCAGCCTGACAGATCCCAGCTGCGTCCCAGCAGGTCCACCTGGGAGGTTGAGGCCTTGGTACTGCCGCGCCGCGCTTTGCATTCAGCCGCCTCAGTTACCTCAGGGCCGTAGGTCGGAGAGAGTCAGATCGGTAACGGAGCCGTTCGGTTCGACGGTCGCAGACAGATTTCTGGACAGCGGCGCGTCTTTCCCGGTGTATTCCACCCCGCTGCACAGGTAGGTTTCTAGACTTGGCTTGCATTCGACGAGATGCAGCGGCCCCGTTGCTCCCGTCCTCAGCTCGTACTTTTCAAATGCCGTAGCGGCCAGTTGGTCCGATTTGACGGATCCGGGTGAGCCGCCGGGCTGCGATCCCACGATCGCAGCCGCCATGAAAGCTGGGATCACGAGCTTTACCCAGAGCGGCAGACTGCGAAGCTGCGCCACGAAGCCCTCTTCCTGGACAGCGCGGACCTTCTTGCTCCACTTCGCTCCGTCCCAATAGCGTTCCAGGCTCGCCGGCCCATGCGGGTCGGGGTACCAGTCCGGTGGTGGGGTCTGATCGGTCAACTGGGGGTACTGGACTCTCGGGGGCGATTGGACCCTAGCGACCAGCCATGCCTCCCGGCAACCGGTGAGCGGCAAGGTTCGGCCGCGAGGGACCTCTCTACTTCGCGGCCTATTAGTGCTCCGTTAGCTCTTGCAGGAACTTCGCACTGAGCTGGCGAACCCCTCCGCCGATGGGTGACATCTACGGAGGAGGACAGAATGAGTGAGGTGTCGGGACTCACGCCCGCAAAACTGCGAAGAGTTCGCGGCCGCCTGGTCGAGTTCGCCGAGCAGATGTTCGAGCCGATGCCGCGCAAGGACCAGCGCCGCTGGGGAGAGGTCTACCTGCGCGGGCTGATGTTGGACGGCAAGCGCAAGTCGATCGAGCCGATGGCGGCAAGGCTCGAGGATGGGGATGAGCAGTGCCTGCAGCAGTTCGTCAACCAGTCCCCGTGGGACTGGCAGCCGGTGCGAAGGGCGCTGGCCGAGCGGATCAGCGCCGAGCTAGAACCCGAGGCGTGGATCATCGACGACACGGGCTTCCCCAAGTTCGGGAAGATGTCGGTCGGCGTCGCGCGCCAGTACTGCGGCGCGCTGGGGAAGGTCGGCAACTGCCAGATCGGGGTCTCGGTCAACGCCGCCTCAGAGAGTGCGTCGTGTCCGCTCGATTGGCGGCTGTTCCTTCCCAAGGAGTGGGACGAGGAGGGCGAGTTCAACTCCGATCGCCGCCAGAAGGCGAAGCTGCCGCCAGACATCCACCACACTGAGAAGTGGCGGCTGGCGCTGGAGATGATCGACGAGCTTCGCTCCTGGGGGCTCGATCCGCCGGTCATCCTCGGTGACGGAGCCTACGGCGACACCACCGAGCTGCGCGCCGGTTTGGAGGAGCGAGGGCTCTCCTACGTGCTCGACGTCAAGGGCACCACCTCCGCCTATCGCGAGGAGGCAAAGCCCGAGCAGCCTGAAAGACGGCCGGGCCGTGGCCGCCCACCAAGTGCGCGCTACCGCGAGGATCCCTCCTCGCTCAAGGAACTGGCTCTGAGCGCGGGGAAGAAGCAAGCGGTGAGCGTCACCTGGCGTGAGGGGACGCGCGGCAAGATGAGCTCGCGCTTCCTCGTGCTCAGGGTCCGTCCGGCGAATATCGGGCTGCGCCACAAGGCTCACAAGGCCGGCGAGGAGCTGGCGCTCCGCTGGCTGATCTGCGAGTGGCCCTCCAAAGAGTCAGAGCCGACCAAGTACTGGCTCTCCAACCTGGCGCCCGACACGCCGCTCAAAGAACTGGTGCGTCTCGCCAAGCTGCGCTGGCGCATCGAGCAGGACTACCGCGAGTTAAAGGACGCCCTCGGCCTGGACCACTTCGAGGGCCGCACCTACCGCGGCTGGAACCACCACGTCACGCTCGTTTCCATCGCACACGCCTTCCTCACCCTGGAGCGAGAACGCTGCCCTCCAGCCAGGGCGGCAGCCTGACCCTCTTCGGGGTCGTTCGGGAGCTGCAAGGGCTCCTGGCCTGCTGGCAGGGAACCTGCACCATCTGCCGCAGAGAGCTGCCGCCCGATCACCCGCTGCGGGCACCACCGAGCTAACGGAGCACTACTATCGTCTCGCCTCAGTTTACGCCGATGGCGAAAGCTTGCGGACGCTCAAGGCAAAAGGTCCAGCCCAATGCGATGTTCCGCAGCTGGGTCGATACGCCGGTGCTCGCGCTGGCGATCGCCGAGCGAAGGCGACGCAAGACCGGTGCACGGATCCTGTATGAAGGTCGCTCTTGGCTCGATCAAGCCGATCCCGGGCCCTGTTGAAAAAGGCGATGGACCTGTGGCAGATGGATTCCCTGGAGATAGTCCTCCCAGACGATCTCGCCGGTGTCGAATTGGAACTCGGCGCGATCATCTGGCCCAAGCGAGTGCGCGAAGGCAAGGGTGTTGCTGTCATCGAAGACGCAGTCGAGCTCGGTGTAAGGCCCATAGATCTTCACCATGCGGGTGACTTGCGCCGCCAAAGCGCTGTTCCTCCGCAGCGTTCTCTTGATCCGAGCAGGAAACGGCAGGAACGCAGCCCTGGCGACCATCCTCGCGAGCCACTCCCGTCGCATCGTCTTGCGCAGCGCTACCTTGCGGTCGACGATCTCAAGCTCGCCGATCACGATCGGCGATCCGTCTTTGCGCCGGAGCGGATCACGGCGAAAGTACTCCTTGGTGTGGTGCGCCAACTCACCTAGGGTGAGCGCGTTGCGCGCGCCGCTGGTGACAGCGAGAGCGCGAACTCCCTCGCTCGGCGGGTACGCGGCAGCCGCAACGCAGGCGTTGGCGACGTAGTCCACCGGTACGATGTCGATGCGATTGGTAGATCGGCCCGGGAGGTGCGTGAGACCCCTTGCGGCGTAAGCGAGGATGAGTGGGTCGGCGACCTTGATTCCCTCCAGCCAACCGGGCCGGGGAAAGTGAAGCGCCGACTCGATGATCGAGGGCCGAATGATCGTCGTGTGCTCCGAGCGCTCGACGACCAGCCTCTCCCCCACGGCCTTAGAAAGCGTGTACGTGTCCGGCCATCCCGCCGTCATCGCCCGCTGGCGACCTTTTCGGGTGAGCTGCTGGCTCACCCAGCGTCTCCGGAGCTCCTCGGCTCGGCTTTCGGGATCCATGCCCGGGCGGTGTGAGGCTTCACGCTTCGCCGTCTGGGAGAGCCGCTCGAGTCGGGACGCTAGCTTTGACTCCTCCTCGGCCTCCCGCCGCCACTCTCGCGCTACACCCATCAGGCTAGATGGATCGAGCTCCGCCACCCCCGGGTGCGGTGGGCCGTCCTCCGCCACCAGGTTGGACTGAACGTCGGCCACGTACGCAGTCGATACGTGGACGAAATGCGGATGAGCCCCGGTGTCGCGGAGGCTGGCCAGGAGGCGGCTCGGGCCGAGAGCATTAAGCGCAAGCGCGCTGTCCAGCGGCTCCTCGAAGGAGACGCTCGCCGCGCAGTGGATGACCGTGTCTATCTTCTGCCAGCCCGACCGCACTCGGATCTCGTCGACTCCGAGGTCTCCCGCGACCGCACAAAGCCGTTCCCGGTCGAGCATCTCACGGGTTGAGCTCGCCGGCAGAGAAGCGAAGGCGTCACTTACCAGCACCTCATCTTCGAGCCGGCGCCGCGCCGCAGCATCATCGGAGGCGCGCAGCAGCACGATCAACTGCTCGAAGCTGCCAATCCGCCCGAGCAGAATCGCGAGCACCGCCTTGCCGAGAAAACCCGATGCCCCGGTGAGGAGAATCGTCGAGCCGGCGAGCCGCTCCTTTGCGCGTCCCGCGGCCGGGCCCGACGAATGCCTGGTCACGATCGGCGAGTCTAGTCATCTGTCCGCCCAATAGGTGCCCAGCCGCGCACCTGCTGAGCGACCCTGGGCATCCGGTGCGCCCTCACCGACCGGGGTCAGCAGCACCGCGCATCCGGCCCGGTGCACGACTCGCTCGCTGACGCTGCCCAGTGCCCTTGATGCCACGCAGGCCACAGACGATCAACGAGGACCTCTTCGCCTCAGCAGCCTCGATGATCGCTTGCATCACGATGCCGGTTGCCCCGGTCACGCCCGGCTCTTCCCCCGTCAGCTCACGGATCTCAGCAACCGGGCTTTGAGCGGTCGTGCTGAGCTCCCTTGGACTCGAAAGCCCAACCCGAACCGACTATCTCGTGATCGCAACCTTGCCGCGAGTGTGCCGGCGAGCAAACTCTGCCACTGCCAACGGTGCCTCATCCAGTGTGCGGACAAGGCTGACCTCGACCTTCAGGGTCCCGTCAGCCACCTGAGCCAGGAGGCCCTCCAGGTCCCCTGGCTGCGGCACAAAGGAGCCGATGTAGACGGCAGAAACGTCTCGGCCGAGTTCCCCGGGCCCCGCCAGCGGGGATACGACGCGACCGCCCTCCCGCGCGGCGCGAGCACCGGCCAGGATGTCATCGCCCATGTTGATCAGGTCGATGACCGCATCCACGCCGCCCGGCTGCAAGCGCAGCGCCTCCCCCGTGAGGTCGGCGTTCCTGTAGTCGATGACGCCGGAGGCGCCAAGGCCCTGAACGTAGGCAGCGTCCTCGTCGCCCGCTGTGGCGATCACATTGGCACCTGCTGCTGCCGCGAGCTGGACGACGAACATGCCGATGCCACCGGTCGCGCCAATGACCAGTACGCTTTCTTCGGCCTGCAGCCGGGCTGCACGCATTAGCGTGAGTGCCGTCATTCCCGACTCTGGCACCGCCGCTGAGTGGATAGCATCTAGGTCGCTCGGACGCCTGCTCACAACCGGGCCGACGTCGATGACAGCGTACTCGGCGAGCGTGCCTGGATGCGCGCCGAAGAAGCCGACAACCGCATCTCCCTCTGTAAAACCGCTTGTGCCGTCTCCGGCGCTCACCACCACCCCTGAGCCGTCCATGCCGATTAGATGTGGAAATGTCACCGGCGCCGTCTCGCGCAACACGCCGGTGATGAGCTTGAGGTCGAACGGATTCAGCGCTGCAGCTTCGATGCGCACCAACAACTGACCGGGCCCCGGGGTGGGATCAGGGACCTCGGCAACCTCCAAGTTCGAGGGCGGTTGTCCGTATTCAATGGCGACAAGTGCCTTCATGGCGCGCTCCATTCGGTTTGTTGGCCAACGCTCGGCTCCAGACTAAGCTAGACACAAGAGGCTTCACTAGCTCCGCTGATCAGGCTCGGCTGAGAAACCCCCACACTTCACTGCTGGACCTGGTGAAGCGACGTGGTGCCTGCGGTGAGCGGCGAGGTGCTCGAA
Organism: uncultured Solirubrobacterales bacterium; assembly: GCA_963743285.1. Classification (GTDB taxonomy): domain Bacteria; phylum Actinomycetota; class Thermoleophilia; order Solirubrobacterales; family 70-9; genus CAVUPF01. The sequence goes on along the minus strand of CAVUPF010000004.1, from coordinate 40,678 downwards.
GGCCGGTCGGGCGCCGATCGGCGGCAGGCAGCCTACGCTCGCAGCGTGACCGCGGCGACCGCCAGTAGCGGCACCGCGACTGAGAGAGCCCGCAGCGCGCCGTCGAGCGGTGCGGCAAGGTTTGCGCGGTCGAGTTGCTTAGTCGTCCCGTCGGCGAGTCGTTGCTCTCCACTCACCACCTCGGTCCGGCGCCGCAGCTCCCGCACCGGCGTCGAGAGTCGCCGCTGAGCGACGCTCAGCCAAAAGCAGGCGAGCACCACGACGGCGGCCGCAATTGCCTGTCTCTGCGAGTGCAGGGTGAGCGCGTTCGACCACCAACCCGTGAGCGCCGGGAAGGCGCCCCAGGAGGCAGCGAACCAGAAGTCGGTGTGGAAGCGACCGCCGAACAGCTCGAGGTTGTAGGCGAGGACCATGAAGCCGCCGAAGACGACTAGGGGCGCCAGCGTCGTGGAGACGGTGAGCGTCCCGACGACGCCGATCGCCAGCGCGCCCCCTAACCCTCCGACGGAGAGAGCCAGCAGGGCCCGCCGCGAGAGGTTGGTGCCGAGCGGGCGCCCGTGCAACTCATCGAGGGAGTGGGCGCCGATCCCTACGGCCAGCAAGAACGCTGCGAGCGCGGCGCCGAGGCGGCCGGCGTAGATCTGGGGTGCCGCCGCGGCGCCAATAGCCACATAACTGAGGTGCCACAAGGTGTAGGGGGGGTGTAGAAGGGTGACGAGGTCGCGCCAGCTGCCTGGCCGCAGCGCGTAGAAGGCAGGACGCTGCTCGGCCTCAGCCGCCAACGGTGCCCCAGATTACGACCCCGCCGCCCAGACTCATGCGTTGCGCGGTGACGCCAACGATCCCCGCCTTTTCCCACATCCCAAGCTGGCGCTCCAACGGATAGCGCCGGTAAAAGCCTTCGATGCTGGGACCCAGAAAGCGCCCTACCTCGAACCACTGACGTGAGGCGAGCCGGCCGAGCGCCGGCAGCCCGACCCGAGTGTAGAGTCGCCACGGCCAGAGCCAGGCTCCGCGTGGCACACAGAACTCCAGGCAAGCGAGTCGTCCTCCCGGTTGCACCACGCGGGCGAGCTCGCGCAGCGTCGCTTCCGGCTCGTCAACGTAGCGCAGAAGATAGGTAAAGGTGAGGTGGTCGAACTCTGCGTCGGCGAAAGGCAGCGCCTCTGCTTCGCCTTCGACCAGCTCAATTCGCTCGGCAAGCGCCGGCTCCGCCAGGAGCTTGGCGTGGGCGCGCGCCAACATCGGCGCACTCTGGTCCAACCCCACCACCTGACAGCGGTAGCGCTCGACCAGCGCGAGGGCGACAAGACCGGTTCCGGTGGCGACGTCCAGTACCCGCTCGTTGGGCTCCGCCCCCACCGACGCGACCATCGCCCGCCGCCAGCGCGGATCCTGGAAGAAGCTCAGCGCGGCGCCCAACTCGTCATAACGCGTCGGCAGCCCTTCGAACAGCTGAAGCGCACGCCGCTTGCGTGGAGATGGGGCCGTTACCACGATGCACAGCGTCCCAGATTCAGATGCGCAGGATCACCGCGCATATTCTGAGCCGCCAATGCGCTGCGGTCGGAGCCACCCCAAGGCGCGCACGTCGACTGCGGCTTCCCGAAGACTGCTGCGACGGCGCGCAGCGATTCGTGTGGCGACCGCTCGCCGCAGGCGCGGCCTACTTCTCGCGCTCGACACCGCCTCCGCGACCGCAGCGTGGTCTCGGTGGGTTGCGCTGTCCCACTACAGGCGGGCTGTGCACGCAGTTTTAGTCGGCGGGCCCCCACGTCTTCATTCGCCACTGTCGATACGGCGACCTCGAACCTACCTATTCCCTTTCTTCTTCTTCAACTTCCTGGACCTCGGCTCGAGCATTTTCTCTTCGTTCTTCAGTTTCGTGAGCCTTGGTTTCCTTGATTTCCCTGGCTCTCTCGGCTTCCTGAACATTAAGTCCGGCCCTTTTCTTTTTTCCTTCAGCAACAGGGACGCGGGCACTAGCTTCGTGGACCTTGGTGGCTGAAGATCCATGAATCCCAGTTTCGCCAGCGGACGAAGAACCTCCACAGCCGAGCATTAGCCCTACAACGAGTGTGGCCCCAACAATGAGCATCACCCCAACGCTAAGAAACCTTTGAACCGATGACAGCATGAGTGCCGAGTTCAGCATTGGCATCTGGACCGGCTGGCAGAGTATCAGCGGTGTGATCGTCTGCCAGTGCGGGCTGATTCACCTTCATCTGACGGGCGCCCACCGATCTCGAACCGGTGTAAACGGCTTTGCAGGCAGATGATTATGGAGCGTTTTTGGCTTTTTAAAGCGGTTTTCTGCTGCTCTGCACCAGTGACGCCACCGTCGTGCCAGCTGCGGGACACCGAATCCACCGCCGCCGGATCGCTTGAGATGCTCGGCGAGTGACGAAGACACAGGCGGTCTACTACCGAGACAGTCGCGGCGTCGAACCGGTCGACTACTTCATAAACGAGCTACCCGCGATGCGCGCTGCCAAGATCGACGACTACGTCGAGGAGCATCTGAACTAAAGACGCTCGGATACCCCACCGCCTGAGTATCAGATCACTTTACAGATCGAGGGCGAACTACGCGAGTTAAGGGTTCGATTCGCCAACACGCGCTATTGAGTCCTCTATCAGCATGGCTCTGTGGGCTGACAGGTTGTCCAAGATGACGTGCAGCTCAAGGTCGGGGTCGACGTGCATGTCGATCCAGCGGAAGAACGCCAGCACGTCACGGCCGGTGTGGGAGCGGCGGGGTGTCGTGCAGCACCTCCCCCGGAGCCCACGTTCAGCGCGGCGAACAGTCCAGGGTGCCGCTTCTCTTGTAATCGTGGGTCATCACCCCGGCACCATCGGCAGGGACGACTAGGTGCGGTCCAGAGCCTGGACCTGGGTTTTCTCGTCGAAACAGAACACCGCTGCGGCAGCCGGCGGGTTCACGTACAGGCCGACCACGTCACGTAGCTTCGACTCGAAGCTCGGGTCTGTGGACAGCTTGAAGGTCTCCTCCTTCCACGGCCGGATCCGCCGTGCCTATCATATCCGGGCCGCCATCGACCTCGTCGACCAGCACGCAGAGCCGTCTTCGGGCACCGTGTGCAACGTGTCATGCACGATCGCTTCCACAACATTGTCACCGAGCACGACAGGGCGGCCACGCCCCGCCCGGATGCGCCCCACCGCAGCGGTTACCTCCGCGGCGAACCGGCTACGCCACCGACGGACAGACTTCGGCGTGGACCCGCACCGAAGAGCGATCTCGGCGTTCGCAACACAGTCCGCGGCCCACAACAACGCCTTGTCCTACCGCACATCCCGAGCCGGCGCGGCGTGCGAACGAGCAAGCCGCTCCAGCTCAACCCGCTGCTCACCCGTCATCTCCAAAGCCCCAGCCGCAGCCACCATCTCGCCCACACTACGACAGATCACTATTAAGCGACACACCGCCGGTCTACCCCATCGGCGGTACTCTTGCGAAATGCGACCCCTTCGGTATTCCATCAACGTCACATTGGACGGGTGCTGCGATCATCGTGCAATACCCGCGGACGAAGCCTTGCATCGCCACGCGGTCGGGAACCTCGACCGGGCCGATGCGCTTCTCTTTGGCCGAGTGACTTACGAAATGATGGAGGCAGCCTGGCGGCCGCCGGCGCCGCCGGGAGCGAGACCTGATTGGATGGAACCCTTCGCTCGGACGATCAACGCGGCAAAGAAGCACGTCGTGTCGAGCACCCTGGAGCCAGTCGATTGGAACGCGGAGCTCGTGCGCGGGGATCTGGGCAAGGCCGTTCAGCAGCTCAAGCTGGAGTCGGGTAAGGGACTGTGCGTAGGAGGTGTGAAGCTCCCGCTGGCGTTGTCGGAGCTGGGATTGATCGATGAGTACGAGTTCGTGGTGCAGCCCAGGCTGGCGGGCCACGGGCCGACGTTGTTCGCGGGGCTATCGAAACATGTCGACTTGAAGCTCGTGAGCCGGCTGGAGTTCGACTCGGGGGCGGTGGCGATGCGGTATGAGCCGAGAAGGTAGCCATCGGGCTTGTTAGCCCAAGCCTGCCAATGGATCAGCGCGAACTACGCAACGGCTGATGCAGCCCGCCGCGGCGGTAAGATGCACGAACGCGGAGAACTGCACCCGTGGGAAGTTGAGACGGTCGTGCGTGGGGCGCTCATCTAGACGACATCTAGACTCCCCTTCCCCGCCCTGTGCAAGTCGCTAGCGCGGAAGGTCCGTGCGCTCCAAGACCGCCTCAGCGCTATCGACCAGGACCTCATGTTGTTGCTTGGCAAGCACGATGTAATCACGCTTCCGAAGCTCGGCGATGAGAACATCGGTGAAGAACTGAGAGACCATGCGGCGCTGCTCGGACTCGGTGGGCTTGGTCATTTGATGACAGCGTAGTAGGCGGGGCGAATCACCACGGCCGCTTGGCTCGCCCTGCGCGCTTACGGGACCGAGAGAGACATCCGGCTAACCCTGCGTAGCCATCGGCCCCTGAGCCGCTGAGAAGGCGTCTGAGCCGGGAAGCCTCGGGCCGCTCCGACAGCGCTTAGCATGGGCTCCGTCCCGAAAGGGAGAAAATGCAACTCAGGAGGAAGAGCATGACCCGAAAGCTGATTGTCGCTGTCTGCGTGGTGGCGGGAGTCGCCTCCATGATTGGAGGAGCGAGTGCGGCGGGCGTGATCGCAGGTGGGAAAGGTCACGCATCTAACCCCACGGCGGTAGCCTCGGCAGCGCGAGGACCACGAGGTAAGCGAGGTCCGAAGGGCATGACAGGCCCACAGGGGCCTCAGGGCTCTCCGGGGATCGCTGGTGCGGCAGGTGCCACGAAAGTGGTCGTCCGGTCTGGCGAATTGAAAGAGCCAACCTCAGTCGCGTCCTGTGCGGCCGGTGAAGTTGCGGTCGGAGGCGGCGGGTATACCCACGAACGAAGTGCGCTCCTCTTCTCCTCAATTCCGGTTCCTCAAAGCGGAACTCCAACGGGCTGGGAAGTAGCTGCGGAAACCGTCACCGAAGAACCGGCGCTATCGAAGGCATACGTGATCTGCGCTTCACCCTAGGTCATGTGAGGCGGAGGGTCGGCAAAAAAGCTGGCCCTCCGCAGCTTCGCTTTTGCCGCTGCGCGAGATGGCGCCGATCGAAGCCGAGCTTGGGGGCTCTGCGAGGATGCCGCGCGCAAGAGCAGGCGCACCCGCTACCACGGCCGCTTTGCCCGCAACCTGCTGAAGATCTGGCCCGCTCTTTGGACCTTCGTCACCGTCGAGGGTGTAGAGCCCACCAATAACGCCGCGGAGCGCTCGCTCCGCGGCCCGGTCATCCACAGAAAGCTCTCCCACGGCACCCGCTCTGCAGATGGTGAGCGCCTTATCGAGCGAGCCCTCTCTGCCTCGGTCACCTGCCGACTGCAGGGCCGCTCGCTGTTTGCCTACCTGGTCAAACTGCTCAGCGCCCGCGCTCGCGGACAGCCGCTTCCCGCGCTTGCCTGAGCCGCGGCTCACTGCCGATCGTTACGAAATCCACGCCTGAGGGGTCAGGGGAGTGAACGGTTACCAAAAACCATGCCTGAGCGGGGCTTTTTCTAGAGGCGCCTACCAGAATCGAACCGGTGTAAACGGCTTTGCAGGCCGCTGGATAGGGGCAGTTTTGGCTTACTCAAGCTGTTTTCTGCTTTTGTGCGCCAGTAAATGCGCCAGTGACGCCAGTGACGTGCCACATCACATAGACCGACGAAGGCGGCTGGTCAGTGTTCTGGCTCCGGCTTGGAAGCGATCTAGAAGCTCGGGGTCGACAGGCGCCTTTTCGGCCTCGTCACAGCACGGAGGCTTCGTGCGTTTGGTTGACGGTTCGGGCAACTCCAGTAGCCGGTAGAGGCTTCGGTAGACATCGGCCTCGGGATCGTCCTGGAGGTGCTCGCCAACGAAGAGGACTACGACGCTCTGATCATCGGGAAAACAGACAAGGGCGCGGTGGCGCCCGTAGAGCTGCACCGAGCAGATGTGCTCGATGACCTCGCCCGTGAGCCGATAGGCGCCGGCCTTGCAACCCTCCGAAGCCAAGCGCTCCACGGCAGCGTCGAATGACCTTCTGGCCTTGCCGCGCAATGCATCGACACTTCTCTGCCCCGTCGCCGTAATGCTGACGTTGAAGCTCACGCGCTGCTGCGGGGCGTGATGTCGATCAACTTCCCGCTTCGCATCTCATCGAGCGAGCGCCGCAGCTTGTGATCGGACAGGGCTCGTTCGTCTTCGACTCGCGCGAGAATCGCATCAAGCAGGTTGCGATCTCGCCCCAGCGTGCGAAGTTCGCGGACGAGTGGGCGAACCTCCAGAACGCTCCGGAGCGTTACCCGCCGCGGAGAAGAGCCGCCGGCCTCCTCCAGCAGCCCACGGTCGATCCAGGTGCGAATCGTGGGAATTGAGAGGCCGAGCAGCTTGCCGGCTACCGAGAGTCGCACCGAGGGCGCCTCCGCCAGGCGTCGGCGACGGAGCCGCACGACTTTGAGGCGCGCGGCTTTGTTGCGCCCGAGCGAGTTCTCCAGCTCGTCGAGGTCGTCGATATCGCGTGCGATCCGCTCGGCTGTATCCAGCTCACGGGTCGGATTCATGGCATAAAGCTACCGAGTTAGCCTTCAATTTTCAAGCTAAAATTGAAGGCTATTTGGCAACCTGGGGTTCCGCCTCACGCGCTGCTCGCTCCCCGGCCTCGACCTCGGTTCCAAGGTAGACATCAAGCAACGTCGCCGCCTGGGCCTCCGTGCCGGGCATGAGATGGCCGTAGAGGTCGAAGGTCGCGTTTATGGAGGAATGGCCCATAAACGTCGACAGTGCCTTGGCATTGACCCCCGCGGCGATCATGAACGAGGCATAGGTATGGCGGGCCTGGTGCAGCCGAAGCCGCTCCAGCGGTCTGCCTTTCTCGCCACTACCGCGCTTGGGAAGCTTCTCCAGATCGCGCCGAACCTGCGACGCGCTCACTCCCAAGGCGCCGGCTATCGCGCGCGGTGAGTGCCCCTCCACCCCGCTTGTGTGGTCCCGAGTGGAGCGTAGAACCATTCCCGATCTGGGATGCAATCTCTCTCATGCTGCCTTCAAGACGCAGCAGGAGCCCATTTGGTCCCACTCCACCCGAGCTGACTGCCTCTTCCACCTACCTGCCTCGCTACCCGCCTCCGAGACCACCAGCTCAATTCGCACTCGTCACGCTTCCTACTCATGTTTCTGTCTCATCTTGTCTCCGATTCCTTACCTCTAACCCCGGCCTTTCTCCCTTCCCGTCAACCGCCTCGCCGCTTACCTAACTCCTTCATTGACATAGCCGCCGACCCCGTCCGACCACCTATGGTGGTTGGGTGGGGTCGGCGGCGATCTGACCGCCCAAACCGCATTGGCAAGCGGCGAGGCGGTAGACGGGCGGTCCATAGTCTCGTCTACGGTTTCGTCTACTCCTTTTCCGCACTGACGGAACTGGGGATGCCGACCTACTCGCATCGATAGCACCGCCTTCGCTTGGCCGTCAAGGGCGCTTCGCGCCCGACCCCGAAGGGGGTTGACGACCCGAAAGGCAGTGCTTGAATCGCAGGTAGGTCGGCCTGGGAAAAAACGCCAATCGACGGCAACATGGCCCTCCTGGTCCTCCGAGTCTGCTCGGCCACTACCGAGACTGGGGAACAGACTGGTGGTGGACTGGGGGGAAGCGATCAAGGAATCCGGTGGCCGTGCCGAAACACTGCTCGTGCCGCTCTTTAGTTCAGAGCCCGGACATGCGCAGTTGGCGCGGCTTCGAGACGAAGGCGACATAGGGACGTTGGCGGGTTATCTCGGCGATCCGAAATCATCTCGGCGCCTTCGAAAATACGCGGCGACGTATCTCGCCAGCACTAAACCGGGCGGGCGGTAAAGCCGCAAGGGGATTTGGCGCGACAGATCCAGCGATAGTTCCGATCCTGGCGCCGCTCCTCGAACATGACCCTGATGCATCGGTGAGGAGAGTGGCCGCATATGGCCTTCGCAGGACGGGTGAGGAGGCGGCGGTGCTGCCCCTGCTCCGCGCTCTTTCGGACTCCGACAAAGAGACGCGAGTCCACGCCGCCATGGAGCTCGGGGATCTGCGGTCGCGTGCCGCCGTGGAGCCACTCTCGAAGCTGCTGTCGGATCGCGCATTAGCCGAAACTGCCGCAAGATCTCTCGTTGAGATCGCTGATGAGCGTGCTCTCCCCTCCCTGAGACAAGCCGCATCTGTGGCTGGGTCAAGGTGGCAACGGCGGATGTTCGACGTAGCAGTGTCCGACCTCGAACGTCGGGTCGGTCTTATTGCGGTGGAGTAATGGCGCTTCGACCAGCGCGAGGGAGGGGTTATCTACTCGATTCCCCGCAATGTGCGGTTTAGGAGTCCGGAAGTCCGAACTGAACCACCCCATTTTTGACCGATGCGGAAGGGTGGGACATGCATTCCTTTCGGGGCGACTTGCGCCCTGGCTTACGCGACTCAGACCACGAAAAGCAGTTTAAAAGCGCTCACGGCGGATTCCGGGCGAACTATTAGGGATTCGGAGAGGAATTCGGGCAACCTAAAGAGATCCACGTCAGCCACCGGTGCTGGCGATTACGAGCAGGGCTATCAATGCCAGCACCGCCACTGCGATCAGTCCCGCCAATAACCAGACCGCGAACCTCCTCAGCAGTCTACGGGCGGTGTCATTTCGTTTGCCGCTCGGCTCCACGAGAGGATTAAAACGGAGGATGGGTCGGAGAATTCAAACTGAGAGACCACCGGATGATTGGGATTGTCAGGATCCGCTCCCACGCAGTCTCGGCGTCGGCTTCATCGATTGCGCCAGCCACGATGCTGCGGGTCAGCCCGCTCGCGACCTCGTAGCGAAACAGCGAGGGAGCGTGCAGATCCTCGTCTGCCTCTTCCCATTCGCGGAGCTTTCGTTCGATGACCTCCGCCAGCTCGGCGTCAAGGACAAGCGCCACGACGATATTCGCGTCGAGAACGACCGTCAAAGTCCGCGGCGCTCAAGCTCTTCGCGACCCTCACGGACGACAGCGACCGCATCGACGCTCCCCCGTACGCGACCGCGAATCTCGGCTAGGTCGCCCAGGATGGCCTCTAGATCACCTTTCACCGGCGCAAGCTCCGCTGCGAGCAGCTGATCGGCGAGAGCATCCGGCGGCACGCCGCGCCGCCCAGCCTCATGAGCTAGGCGGTCATAGGCATCAGGAGTGACGTGGATTACGCGGTCGGGAGTGGACATCGACCAAAGTTTAGAGCCAGGCGGGCGAGTCGATCGACTCGATCCCGATACCGTGCAAGGGCTGCGTCCATTCCTAGGAGGGTTTGGCATCGATTGGGGAAACTCGGGCTTCCCGCTGCCCTCACGCAACTTCAATTCCCAGCCGATGTTTAGCCATGGTGCCACTTGCGTACATTGCGCAGCACGTATGGGAAGTCGGGGCGTCTGTCTTCGCGGTTCTTCTTGTGGGTCAAGGACTGTTCTACCTGATCACGGGCATCAGGATGCCGTGGGCAGAGGGAATGAGCCCTAGAGCTGTCCGCACCAGGGCCGGTCTCAGTGTGCTGCTTGGAGTCGGCGTTGGGTTTGCCGCCTTTTTTGTCGATGCAGAAACAACCCGGCGTGCATGGCGGCAATGGTTGGGGAGGGACGCCGGGAATAGTCATTTTGTGCGTCTGGGTTGCGCTCATGCTGGCGTTCTTTGCATTTCAATTCATGAAGGTCAAGCCACCCAAGAGGTAGGCCGCATCGGCCACGCCGCGAGTTGCGCAGCTCGCGCCCTCGAAGGCCCCGGACAGCTTGGCGAGGAGCGTGAGGCGGCGTACCTCTATGTAGTTGATTGAGGGGCGGGAGATCGCCATGTCAGAACCGAGGTTCGGCGCCCGAATCCGGTTGAAGCGTGCACCTCTCATGCGCCAGTCGTGCGCCAGTCAGACACGAAAATAGTCGGTTACAACCGGAATCAGCCGAACGAGGAAGCGGCTCGAAAAGGCCCCGCAGACCGCTCTAACAAGCCAGATATCGCTTGCCAGAGCGAAAGGCGCCTACCGGAATCGAACCGGTCTAAACGGCTTTGCAGGCCGCTGCGTAGCCACTCCGCCAAGGCGCCGAGAGTCGAGGTGAAGCGTAGCGGGGGCCTCAGGCCTCGTAACTCTCAACCGTGCCCGGGCCACGGAGGCTGGCGTCCTCTGGGTCGAAGCCGTACTGGCGGAGGGCGCGGCGTTGGCGCAAGAAGTCCCATGCCTCGTCAAGTTGGACTTTGAGCTCGGTTAGACGGGCGTGCTCCTCTTTGCTCAAGCCTTTGCCCTCGTGCCGGCCGAGGAGGTCCTCCTCCTCCTGTACCAGCTCGTCGATGCGATTGAGGACTTGTCGGTCGTCCATAGTGCTGTCATAGAATACCCGTTGCCGTTGCACCATCGCTTCGGCATGAGGGCGACCGTCGCCGTAACGGCCGCGGGCAAGCCCACGATCGACGAGGCGTCAAGCGCTCGCGGGAGGGTTGTGGCCGTTGGACTCTCCAATGCAGACACGCGAAACGTTCCTGGAGACCCACTAGCGACAGCATCGCCCTGCTGGCCGACCTGATCCCCAACTTCGGCGCCGCGAGCGCGATCAGGGAGCCCGAGCAGTCTTGATCGTGGCAGCAGATCCAAACTGCAGGAATCGACATAGAAGCGCTGGCAGTCCTATCCCCTACGCCACCGAGCAGGGACATCGTGACGGCCAATTGAGCAACGCAGCGACACATTCCTTCATTGAAGTCGCAGACGCCTCATCCCCGGCGACGCTCCACCGGAGCTAGCATTTCTCGCGATGCGCGGCAGGCCCTACATGCGGCAGCCGTGAGGCCAAGCCTCGACAGCTACCTGGCGGGCGTCGGGTTGCTCGGAGCTATGCTGGCCGCGCTGGGACTCGGCGCGTACTGGCTGCGGCGCTGGATCGCGCCCTCCTACACGGGCGCGCTGGCTCGTCTGGCCGAGATAGTGCTGGCGCTATCGATGTTGATCGTCACGCTGCAGCTGATCGGCAGCTTCGGGCTGCTGCGTGAGGGCTGGATGGTCACCTCATGCGTAATGGTCGGCCTCACCGCGGCCGGAGTCGGCCGACTAATGGCGCCAAGAATCACCGCGCCAGCGCAGCAACCCCCACCCGTTCCCGCCTGGGCCCTGGTGCTGGCGACGATCGTCGCCGCGGTAGCTGTCGGCGAGTGGAGCTTTCCCTCCCAGCACGATCTGGGCCGCGGCATCTTCAGCGGCGACTCGACCTGGTATCACCTGCCATTCTCAGTGCGCTTCGCCGAGTCGCACTCGACCTGGGGCCTGCTCTTCACCGATCCGCTGGCGCTCGCCGCATGGTTCTATCCGGCCAGCTCAGAGCTGTTGGGCTCGGTCGGCATCATCATCTTCAAGAGCGACTGGCTCTCGCCGCTGATCAACATCGGCTGGCTGGCGCTCGGATTGCTAGCCGCATACTGCATCGGCAGACCGTTCGGGGTCGGGCCGGCGACGTTGGTCGCCGCCGCGATCGCCCTCGATTCGGGGGTGTTGCTCCTGACACAGGCAGGAGAGGCACGCAATGACGCAATGGGGATCGCGCTGCTGATTGCCTTCGCCGCCTTACTTGCCGATGGGTATCGAGCCGGCGGCCGCGGCCCATTGGCCCTCGCCGGGCTGGCTGGCGGGCTAGCTGTCTCAGTGAAGTTGACGATACTCGCGCCAGTCGCGGCCGCGACGCTGGTCGCTCTCGTCGCGATCGTCCTGCGAAGGCGCGGAAATCGGGCGGCCGACGTGGCGACCCTGCTCGGCGCGGAGCTGTTGACCGGCGGATACTGGTACCTGCGCAACCTCGCTCACAGCGGGAATCCAATCCCTCAGCTGCACAGCATCGGGCCGATCCACCTCCCTCACCCCAACCAGATGCAGATTTACCCGCGCGCTCCGTACAGCGTCGCGCACTACCTGTTCGACGCCCGCGTTGACCGGATCTGGTTCCTGCCCAAGCTACGGGAGGCACTGGGGTTGCTCTATCCGCTAGTCCTCGCGATGGCTCTTGCTGCGGCGATCTGGGCCATCGTCCGGCTACGCGATCCAATCTTTAAGGCGCTCGGCTTCGCCGCCCTCGTCACCGCGGTCGTCTATATCTTCACACCGCTCACTGCAGCAGGCGCGGCGGGGCAACCTCATGGCTTTCTCACCAACACGCGCTACCTGCTACCCGGAATCGTGTTGGCGCTGGCATTGTTTCCGCTGGCCCAACCGCTGCGCGGAAGCACCAGGCGAATCGGGGCGACGCTCGCCTTCCTCAGCGTCGTCTTCGCCCTCACGGTCGCCTCGACCGGCATTTGGGAAGCGCGCTTCCTCGCCGGAGCACTGTTCATCCCGCTGGCGCTGGTCCTCACACCGGCCGCCGCCGGCTGGCTTCGGTCAGCAAAGGGACTCAGCCGGCCACTCGCGATGCTAGTGGCAGTCTCGATGCTTGTGCCCGCAGTGGCCCTTGGCCGAGCAGAGCAGGTCCGCTACTTGCGTAGTCACTACACAATCAAGACGTTACGTGCACTAGAGGGGGAAGGGCCAGTCAAGATCTTCGTCTGGGCGCGCAATCTGCACGACCAGCGGATCGCTTTGGCCGGTGGCGGCGAGCTATTCTTCGACCAGGGCATCTTCGCGGGCGACGATTCCTCGAACTGGGTGCAGTACATCGGAGAGCAAGGCCCACACGCCGCCTACCGGGTGGCGCCGAGCTGCACCGCGTTTCGCACCTTGATCGATCGCGGCCACTACGACTACCTCGTAATGACCGAGTTCGGGGACAACTCGCCCCAACGCAAGCGCTTTCCGATCCGTGAATGGGTGCGCGGAGATCCAGCGCTGAGGAGGATCCGCACCGAGCACGCCTACCCGCAGACGGTCTATGCCTACCGGGTCGAGGGTTCGCTGAATCCTCATTCCTGCCCGTAAGTGGACTCCTCGACGAAAGCGACTGATAGGACTCGAACCCACGACCTTCTCCATGGCAAGCGCGCCTGAAAATATAATGAAGTCGAGTCGATGCAGATGGCTTTACAGAGCCACCTTCAGACTCTCATGACTGAGAGTCGAGTTGCACGTTTTGACTGTTTTTGGCGCGCTGAACAGGCGGTCGCCCCTCTCTCAGTCGGAGACCTCGACCGCCGCCTTCTCGACGTCCAGTCTCGGTAAGCGCCGCAAGGTTGCCTTCGAACACGAAGAACAGCTGACACGGGGTATGAGCGCGGCCGATAGAGAGCGCCTCACCGCGCTCCTACAGGGGATCGTCGAGGAGCAGGAGCTTGGCCACGGCATCCACCCGGGCCTGAGTGACCCGGGTGGGGCCTGGGATCGGCACGCTCGGGATCGTCATCGCCGAATGGGATTTGGTGCTCGACTCAAACCGTCGCCCGCCGGGTCTCGCTCTATTTCTCCCCCATCGATGGAGCGAATCGCCAAGCTCGACCCGACCGTCCTTGACAACTAACCCGACCACTCGCTTGGCCCCGACAATCTCCCGCGGTCCATTCGGCCACACGACCACCAAAGGAGGCCGCCCCGGCGATCCATTGGTCAGGGCGTTTCGCCTTGGCCTCGGGCTGGCGGGCGTCCCCTCGATCGTCGTAAGGTCGTCGACCGAGATGCCCGCGCTCAAGACCGCCGTGGTCATTGCCTGGATCGTCTTCTGGGTCTACTGGCTGGTGTCCGCCTTCGGCGTGAAGGAGGGTAGGGGCAGCAGGCGCCGGACCCCTCTGAATGGTTTGGCCGCCCTGTCGGTCATCGTGCTGGTGCGCGTCTTCCGCGGCGGGAGCCTGGCCGTCCACAGCCCGGTGCTCGGGGCGATCGGATCCGTGGTGTTCGCTGCGGGGATAGTGCTGGCGGTCTGGGCTCGCATCCAACTCGGGCGCAACTGGGGGATGCCGATGAGCCAGAAGGACGAGCCGGAGCTGATTACCTCGGGCCCCTACCGACTGGTGCGTCACCCGATCTACTCGGGACTGCTGGCCGGGCTGCTTGGGACCGCGCTGGTGACCAACCTGATCGGCCTGATCATCGCCGCGATCCTGGGTGTGTACTTCTACCACTGCGCATCCGTGGAGGAGAGGAACCTCACCGCGACCTTCCCGACCGCGTATCCGACGTACCGGGCGAGCACGAAGATGCTCATTCCCTTCGTCCTCTAGCCGTCGGCGGCGCTTGAGCGGGCTTGGTCGTCCGTAATGCGAAGCGGCTGATGGGACTCAAACCCACGACCTTCTGCAGGGCAAGGGCCCAAGTCGCCGGTACGCCGTGGCCCGTGACCACGACTGCCCCCGGTTTCGACGACAATTTTAGTCTGGCGTCGCTCTACTCGCGCCGGCGGGAGATGATCGAGCCCGTCTTCGGCCAGATCAAGGCGATCCGGCGGACATCGCCTGATGCGAAGACTTGAGGCGGCTCCCCTCAGCGAGGCGCTGTGTCTTCCGAAGGGCCCTCGGCGTCGAGCAGACCCGCTGCCCGGGCCTCTTCGACGGCCTCCCGCCGCGAGGAGACGCCGAGCTTGCGGTAGACACCCTGGGCCTGCGTCTTGACCGTGTTCGGCGAGACGAAGACCTGACCGGCGATCTCCGGAAAAGAAAGGTGAGTGGGCAGGAACTGCAGCACGCGCAGCTCGGCCGGGGTCAGGTCGCGGACAGCCGAAGCGGAGACGGTCTCGATCGCCAGCGCCGTCTGCTCAATCCACTCGCCGAGGACGATCGCATCGGGAGTCAGCCTCAGGGCCCTGGTGGCTTCGCTCAGCATCCGGGTCGCCGAGGGGGCGTCGTCAAGGCGGGTCGCGGTCCGCGCCAGGGCAACCCAGGTCTCCACCTCATACCAGGGCGGAAACGCTCCGAGCTGCTCGAGCAGACGCGAACCGTGGCGTAGATCGGCAGCGGCCTCCTCAACCCTTCCGGTGCGAGATCGAACCAGCGCCGAGACCGCCAGCGCAAGGGCCATCATCGGGTAGTCGCCAAGACCGGAGCGGTCGACCTGGGCGCGAGCCTGGGAGGCGAGCATCTCTGCCAGCGTCCAGTCGTCCTCCTCAATCGCCAACAGTGCCAACTGGGAAAGGCAGAGGACCTGGACGTTCGGCGCTCCGACGGCGCCGCGGCGTGCTCCGTCGACCAGTTTCTCGTGGGCGGCCTCGCGCAACCCGCGCAGGTGCAGGCCGACCCCTTCGATCAGGCGACACATCGACATCCAGGGGCTCTCGTCGGGGAGCATCTCCGCGGCCAGCGAGGTGCGATCGGCAATCGCCTCGACGCCGTTGCGGGCCAGCGCAGCCTCGATCAGCGCCAGACCCCCGCTAAGAACGGTTTTCTTCTCCGAAGCCTCTTCCTGCTCGAGCAGGCCCGCGGAGACGGCGGCCCAATGCTCGGTCTTGCTGCCGTCTCCTTGCGTGATGTAGGCGTAGGAAGCGGTCAGGCTCAGGGCGGCGTCGGTGGCGATAGTCCGCTCCCCGAGGTGCTCGAGCCAACCGAGCACCGTGGCATTGCGGCCCCGCGCCGTATAGGCGGGGATGCCCATCCACAGAAGCTCTCCGGCCCGATCCAACGCGCCCCCGTCGATCGCATGGGCGATCGCCTGATCCCAGTCTCCTTCGGCGGCCCACCACTCCGAGGCGCGGCGATTCAACTCAGCCTCTTTCTCGGGCTCGACCCGCCGCAGCTCGGCGCGCAGCATCTCGCGGAAGAGCGGATGGAAGCGAAACCACTCATCGCGGCGATCGATAGGGGTGAGCAGCATGTTCGAGTGGGAGAGGTCGCGGATCAGCGTCGCCGAACCGCTGCGCTCAAGGACCGCGTCGCATAGGCCGCCGCTGAGCCGGTCGAGGATCGAGGCACATCGCAGGAACTCGAGCTGGCGGCGCGAGACCGGGACCAAGAACTCGTCCCTGATGTAATCGACGACGAACCTGTCATCGCCGGCAAAGCGTGAGATCGCCCTGCCGAGGTCGGGCGCCTCACTTAGCGCGAGTCCGGCGAGATAGAGCGCGGCGGGCCAGCCCTCGGTTCGGCGGACGAGGGTATCGAGCTGCTTCGCGCTCAGATCCAGATCGAGTGCGACGAGGAGCTCCTTGCATTCGGACTTCGTCATCACCAGGTCCTCGCGCCCTAGCTCAGCCAGGCCGCGATGAGCCCGCATCCTGCCGAGCGGCAGCGCCGGCTCGGTCCGGGTCGCAAGAGCAACCTGGGAACCGGGCGGAAGCCGGCTGATGATCGTCGCGACCCCTGCCAACGACTGAGGCGAGCTGATCCGCTCGAAGTCGTCGAGGACGAGGACGAACGACACCTCGCGCTGCTCCAGGGCGCTGCCAAGACGAGGCAGCACCACGTTCTCGATGCTGGGCTCGGGGTTCGCGAGGGCAACGCCTACCTCCGCTGGCACCGGCTCGATCTCCTCAAGCACCGCGACGATCGAGGCCACCAGCATTGCCGGATCGTTGTGCTCGTCGCCGAGGATGAGCGACATGAACGGTCGTGGGTCCTGAGCGGCCCACTGCTCGATCAGCACTGACTTGCCATAGCCGGAGGGGGCATTCAGCAGGACAATCGGGGCGGAGGACTCCTGGAGCTTTTTGAGCAATCGCAGCCGCTGGACCAGCAAGGAGCGGTGGCTTGCGGGGTTTGGCTGCCCCTCGCCCGGCGGGACGGCGGCGGAGCCTTTCTTACTCACAAGGTCAATCCAAGTCCTTCGCGGTATCCCAGATCCTCTCCAGAGTAGCCCTTAAGGACCGTGATCGCTAAGGACCGGTGGATGGATCGCTGTAACTCGGCCGCGCTCGGGCGTGACCAGTGCTTCAGCCGATACTCGCTCCGATCGCGATCAGATCCTCGGCGTGAACCCAGGTGTCGAGCAGGCTATGGCCGCCGGCGTCCTCGATTGCAGTGCGGAGGGGAATGGCCCAGCGGTGCTCGATCAGCGCGATCGCCGCAGCCATTCCCGCAGGGATCGCATCCGCCAGGTACCAGACGTCCTCGACGTCGAGGGGCGATCCGTTTTCGGCGGCGACCGCGGCTCCGACCTCGGCGCCAGCGACCGCACCCTCCTCCCCGTCTGCTCCCATGCCGATCAAGGCTCCCACGAGAGCACCGAACTCGACCGCTTCCTCGGCTGAGAGGTCGCTCTGCTCGACCCTGGCGATGTCGCCCTGCTCGTCCTTGGCGACGAAGAGCAGGTCGATCAAGCGGATGATGTCGTGCTCTCGCAGGCACTGCAGCTCGTCGAGGATCTTGCCCTCGAACTTGCCTTCCTCAAAGCCGACGACGAGCAGCTGTACGGGTCCTAGTTTCATTTGCTCCTCTCCCATGTGGCTACATGCCCTCGGTCAGCCGCTGGCGCTCGGACTCGTACTGCTCCTGCGTCAGAACGCCCGAGTCGAGCAGCGATTTGAGTTTGGTCAGCGCGTCTATCCGGTTCGCCTCCGACGTGGCGGGGGTCGCGGGCTCTGCGGCAGCCGCAGTCGGTGCCGCCTGGGCCTGGGCCCCGGCCTCATGACTCTTGCCGATCGCGTATCCGGCGCCGCCGACCATTGCCGCTCTCATCAGCGGCCGTCTTCTCATCAGGGGCATTACCGCCTCCTCGCCTGGGTCTGTTTCAACAACTCTGCACCATGCAATCTGAAACGGGAAGCGAGCGCATCCTTCCAATCGGGTGATATTCGTCAAGCGGGAGCGGGTGCGAAAGCGCGATCCAGGGCAACGCTGGTCAGGTAGGCAACAACTACGCCGACGATGATCAGCGGTCCGGCGCCAGCACCGGCCTTGCTCACCAAGAGCGTGGCGAGCACGACCGCCGAAAGCGGCAGGCGGAGGACGCCGACGAGGCCGGCGCCGATCCCGACCCCAACCGCCGCAGTCAGATCAAGCCCGGTCAGGTGCCAGGCGAGGACGCCGGCGGCAGCGCCGATGAACATCGAGGGAAAGGTCGGACCGCCCCTGAAGCTGCCCAGCGAGACGCCCCAGGCGAGCCCCTTGAAGGCGAGGACCAAGAAGAGCGCCGAGACCGACCAGGCGCCGGCCCCCGTGACCAACCCGGGCAGCGCGTCCTGCCCGGAGAAGAGAACTTCGTTGACGCTTCTACCACTTGCCGCGTGAAAGGCGATCGCCAGGACGCTGACGAGGACCGCGGCCGCGGGGATGAGCAGGAGTGGGCGCGCTGCCACGAATCGGTGGGTCCGCAGCCCAAGTCGCATGATCAGGAAGGTCAGCGCAGCGACGACGAGTGCCAGGGGGACCGTCAGCGCGAAGTCGGAGACAGCCGGCTCGGCAAATGCGGGCACCGGCAGAGCGCCGAGTGAGTAGGCGCTGGTGCTGAGGCCGGTTAGCGAGCCCACGCCAATCGAGACGAGGGAGCCGATCCCCGCGGCGAGTAGACCCGGGAGGAGTACCAGTGGCAGCCTTTCGCGATCTAAGCCGAGCGCCTCGATCAGGATCACCGCAGCGATGATCGGCGAACTGAAGATCATGGCCATCGCGGCGAAACTGCCCGACGCGGCGATCACGGTCTGCGCCTGATCGGGCGCATCGCGTTTGACGAAACGGATCGCCAGCAACCCGAGACCCGCACCAAGCGCGATGAGGGGTGCCTCGGGACCCAACACCAGCCCGAGGCCGATGGTCCCGAGTGCGGCAAGGACAACCCCGGGCAGGTCGATCGTTTCGGTGGGTGCGCCACCGACCTTCAAGCCTTCGGCCGGCACGTGGCCGCCGTTGCCCGGCAGGCGGACGATCGCCAGGGCGATCACGATCCCGGCGAGCCCGAGGACGATGACGTAAAACCACATCGGCGGGCTCCGGTAGCCGAGGTCGCCCGGCAGGTCGGTGAACACCCAGAGCTGCATCTGGTGGATCAGCTCAAGGAATGCCCAGGCGACCAGCGAGACGACCACCCCGACCACCGCGGCCAGGGCGAGCAGGACGATCAGGGCACGCGGTGGATTCTCGGCGCCCATCTAGGTGAGGAACTCGATTGCCCCTCGGGCTACCAGTAACGCTCCGATTCCCGCGGCGCCGACGATCGCCATCCGCCGCCCGCTCCGGGTCAACCAGGCTCGGAAGCGCTGCACCTCGACGACGGTGCGCTCGGGCGCAATGAAGTAGCCGAGCAGCGGAACCTCGAGAAAGATCAGCAACATCACGTTGAAACCGAGGATCACCAGGATCTCCCCCACCGTCCCATATCCAAGCTTCTGCAGATCGCGCAGCGCGGCCAGATAGGAGACGCCCGGAAGGGTGAGCACGACCCCGACCGCGAAGGTGACTCGAGCCGATCCCCTGCCGAGCAGCTGCTCGACCTTGGATGGCCCCTTCTCGGCCCCCTCCCCGTCCTTGCTCTTCTTCTTGCGGGTGCGGCGCTCTTTCAGCTTCTGGTCATGGCCGCCCCAAAGCACGTAGGCGACGAGCAGCGCGATAGCTCCGAGCGCGATGTCGATTGAGGGGCTGACGGTGTTCCGGGCCGTGCTCGTCGAGCTCGCATCGTGCACGACGAAGACGATCACGAAGCCGATCGTGAGGCTGATCAGCAGAGCACCGGCCAGGTAACCGAGCAGAAGGCGCTTTGGACTCGGCAAGAAGAGCATCACCGTTACCGCGGCGAGCAGCGTCGCGTTGGCCGCTGAGACGAGTGAGAGAACGAAGATGTCGCCCATGAGGTGGGGGCGCTGGGGAGCCCGGCGACGTTGCCGGGCTCCGTACGCCGATCAGGCCAGTGGGACCTCGTCATCCTCGCCGTAGACAACGAGGCCGTGGATACAGATCACGCAGAGCGCGAAGATCCCTAGTGACCAGAACGGGTAGGCCCCGCCGATCGAAAGGAGGGCGCCAATGGCCCCCAACGAGGCGGCGAAGATTCCGATCACCCGTCCGAACGCATTGCCGCCGAACAGTGAGAAGCCGGCGATAATCTCGATGATTCCCAGGATGACAGTGATCCATCCCCATGTGTGCAGGCTGGAGAACACGTACTGGGTGTTTCCGGCGTAGAAGTGCGCGTTGCTGATCGCGGCAATGCCGTATATGACGTTGAGCGTGCCGGCAATCAACAGCAGGATGGCGACAAACATGGCGCGACCCAAACCTCTCATAAGCAATCTCCTTTCGCACCCGACCGCCTTCCCTGGCAGCCAGAGTCCGAGTTCATGCTCGGCGTCTGATCGCCGGAGCTCCTCTTCGCACAGACTCGCCGCTCAGCCCGAGCGAGACATCATCTGAACCGGGTGATTGTCGTTCGGCTACGCAGTCCCGCCTTCGTAGTCCGTCGCCGGGGCGATGAACGCGCCGATGAGCCAGAGAAAGGGGACGATGATCCCGATCCAGAATAGAAAGTAGTGGCGCTTGCGGAACGTCATCGTCCCGAGCGTGACCAGCAGGACGAAGTAGATCGCCCCGAAGAAGAAAAACATCAGCCGTCTCCTTTGGCTCGTATGGTGAGAATTTGTGCCTTCGCCGCGTCGAACTCAGCGGTGGTGAGGTCGCCGCTGCGACGCAGAGCGCTGAGCCGCTCCAGTTCGTCGACCTCCGAGGCCTCAGTTCCATCGGAGCGGCTCGAGCGGCGCGACCAAAGCTCGCGCAGGCGGCCTCCGGACCCGCCGCTGCGGGTGTCAGGGAACTCGCGCAGCGTCTGTCGGCGCAAGAGCTCGGTGCCGAGGCCGAACAGCACCGCGAAGAGCAGGATCCCGATCGGTTTGCGGAAGGCCGCGATCGGGGCCCAGGCAATCAGAGCGAGATAGACGATCCCCGCGACGGCGTAGGTCGCTCCCTGCTGCTCGCGCATGTACGGGGAGGCCTCGTGGCGAAGCGCCGTCGCGAGTCGGGTCGGTCCGGCAATCCAGGCGCCGATGATGACCAGGATGCCGAACACGATCGCCGATGAGGCGACCGTGACCAAAAGCGACGTGCCGATGCTCCAGACCGCTTCGGCGGCTGGCTTTACCGACTGGCTGGTGGCCAGCGCGCCGACAACCGAGTCCCCGACCAGGCCGCGGGCGATCAGCGCCAGCGCTCCCGCGACGATGAGTCCGAATCCGACCGAGCGCAGGGCGCGGCGGCGACGGGGACCGGCGAGGTAGATGGCGAGGCCGTAGAGCGCCAGCACCAAGAGCGTCAGGACGATCGGCAGGGCCCTAATCACCTGGGCGACGCTCTGGGCGGTGGAGAGTTGATTAGAGCGGAGGATCGTCACCTGGCCGGCACCGGCCGGGATTTTCGAAGCGAGGGCTCCGCCGACGCCGAGCTGAGTGCCGATCTGTGCCACCAGCGAGCCCAGGTCGAGCTTGACTTCGCCGCCGCCGGTCGAGACGGTCGAGTCGCCGTCGAGGATCTTCAGCAGCGTTATGTGAGCGGCGCGGTTCGCCTCGCCCCAGAGTTCCTGGACGTGCGGGTTTTCCAGCGCCTTTTCGGCGATCTGTGGCGCCAGCTGATGCAGGCCGCCGGCGGCGGGGCCGGCCAGCGGCTCCAATTTGGGTGGCAGCGCACCTTCCAGCTCAGCCTGGACGTTGACGTTCTCGAACAGCTGGTTGGCCAGGTAGTTGGAGAGCTGGCTCCGGACGTCCTTGTTCTGAAGCAGTTGGTCGCTGGTGCTGACCCAGTTGTCGGTGTTGAGCGCCTGGCGATTGGCCCAGATCGAGAAGATCGCGAATACGGCCAGGAGGGTGGCCGCGGAGATCAGGATCGCGACTATCTTCGGATGACCGGCTTTCGGTGTCTGGGCGACGGTCTCAGTCGTCATACACGTCGAAGCTATTCGCGACGACGTCTGGGCGCATCACCTGGAAGGGGTGACTTCGCTTTTCTCCTCAACGATGTCGCGCTGGGCGAGCGTGTAGAGCCATCCCAGCGAGGGAAGGACGACGAGCACCGCGATCGCGAAGACGACCAGAACCTCCTCCAGCGTCTCGCTGACCGCAGCTGCCTGTGAGATGGTCAGGCTCTGTGGTAGGAGGTACGGGAACTGGGCGACACCCCAGGCCCAGACCATCGTCGCCACGGCGCCGACCGCGAGGACCCGCGTGCCGCGTGGCCTGCCGCGCAGCAGCAAGGCGACGACGCCGAGACCGCAGAGCACCGAGGCGATCACCAAAGGGATGGCTCTACTGGTCAGGCCGTCGTAGATATAGCGGTCATCAGCGCGGTAGACGAAGAGCGCCACGGTGGCGATCGCACCGCTCGCGACCGCCGTACGGAGCGCGCGAACCTTGAAGTAACTCTCCATCTCAGGGTCATCGAAGCGGCGCGAGTCGTGGACCAAAAAGACGGCCGAGAGGAAGGCGCTGGTGGCGACGAAGAGAACGCCGGTGATCAGGGCGACTGCGTTCAGCCAACTGGTGAGCTGATTCCCCTGTGCGTTTCCTGGCGGAACTCTTCCTGAGGCGATAGCCCCGACCACAGTCCCCATGAAAAACGGCGTCAGCAGTGAGGCGACGCCGAAGAAGCGCTCGGAAACGCGGCGATTACGGGCCTTGGAGGCAACGTGTTGGAAAGCGAACCCCGATCCGCGCAGGACGATCCCGAGTGCCGCCAGGCTGAGCGGGATGAACAACGTCGACATGATCGCTGCGAAGACCACCGGGAACGAGGTCCAGAGCACCACCAGGACGAAAATCAGCCAGACGTGATTGGCCTCCCAAACGGGGCCGATCGCCCAGCCGATCACCTCGCGGACGCGATTCCCCCGTCTGCTGCGGCCAGCGAACAAAGCCCAGAAGCCGGCGCCGAAATCGGCACCGCCAAAAACCGCGTAAAAGGTCGCTCCGAGCCAGAGCACCGCGGCGACGGCGTTGGCGGTGCTCAATGCCTCTCCCCAACGCTCAGCGGCTCGCCCGGAGGGCCCGACGGTGAGTAGGGGCCCTCATCATTCGCGTCGGTGTCCTCGTTCTCGCGCCAGCGACGTGCCATCGTGCGCAGCACAAGCACCGTCGCCACGGCCAGGGAGGAATAGAGGACCACGACGGCCGAGAAGGTGAACCAGACGCCGCTGGCCCCGGTGATTGCATCGCTCGTACGCATCACTTCGTAAACGATCCAGGGTTGGCGGCCGACCTCGGTGACGATCCAGCCACACTCCAGGGCGACCAAGGTCGCCACTCCGGAGATCGCTACCGCGCGCAGAAACCACTTCGTCTTTGGGATGTCACGCCGTTTCCACCAGACGAGCCCGAACCACGCCCCGAGGGCGATCAGGGCCATGCAGATTCCGACCATCGCGTCGAAGGCCCAGTGCAGCAGGGTGTCCGCCGGCGGGCGATCGTTCCGCGGCACCGAATCCAGCCCAGTCACAGTCGTGCTCTTGCTAAAGCCGACCAGGAAAGAATCCAGCCCAGGAATCCCGATGCCGCCTTCGACCCCGTGCGCGGTGCACTTGCCGCCGAGGTACTCGGTCACGTCGGAGTGGGTTTCCTGGACGCACTCCATCGCCGCGAACTTGACCGGCTGGTCGGCGGCGATCGCGCGCGCTGCGGTGTCGCCGACCATGAACTGGATCGGGGTCAGGATCAGCGCCACCGTGAGCGGGATCAGCAGTCCGAGGCGATGATGTCGATCTCGCCGCCCCCTCAGCATCCCGACGGCATAGACCGACGCGATCACGAAGCCGGTTACCAGGTAGGCCCCAATGATCATGTGAGGGGCCTCGTAGGCGACCGCCGGGTTGAAGAACACCTTCAGCGGTTCGACGTTGGTGACCACCCCGTTGACCAGCGTGAAGCCCTGTGGTTGGTTCATCCATGAGTTGGCCGCGACCACCGAGAAGGCGCCGCCGAGGCCGCAGATGACGATTGGGATGCCGGTCCAGAAATGGAGCCAGGGCGAGAGTCGCTTCCAGCCGAAGAGATAGATCGCGATGAAGATCGCCTCGACGAAGAAGAAGATGCCCTCGATCGCGAAGGGGACGCCGAAGACGCTGCCGAAGCGGCTCATGAAGGCGGGCCAGAGGAGACCGAACTCGAAGGTGAGGACGGTCCCGGTGACCGCGCCGACGGCAAAGAGGACGGCGGCGACTTTCGACCAGCGCTGCGCCAACTCCAGCGCCACCTGATCCTTGTTGCGAAGGCCCTTGTAGTTGGCGATCAGCATGAACGCCGGGAAGGCGACCCCGAAGCAGGAGAGGATGATGTGACAGCCAAGTGTCCAAGCCATCTGCTCGCGGGCAGGCAACAGTTCCGAGGACACCGCGGCGAGGGGTAGTAGGTGCGACGGGAAAACGCTCACTTCACGGCCGCGGACGGTTCGGCTTGGCTCACTGGCCCGAGCGTTTCGATGCGGTTGCGATTGTCGGCAGTACTCCCTCGATCACCTGCTCGCTGCGGATTCCGAAGCGGGCCTGGGTCCAGGACCGCAGCACCGCGACGCGATGACCCAGCACCCCGCTCAGGTAGTAGAGGTGCACTCCCAGATACATGAAGAAGGCGAGCCGTCCCGAGATCCGCCGGCCCCTCACTTCACAGACCGCCTTGCCCCGCCCGACCACCGCGAGCGCCCCCTTGTCGAGATAGCGAAACGGCGTCGATGCACCTGCCCCGCCTGCCTTAATTCCCTTTGCAACGTGGCGGGCCTGCTGGATGGCGACCGTCGCCAGGCCAGGCAGCGGCTTGCCATCTGGCCCAGGGTGGGAGGCCATATCGCCGATGATCGAGATATCCGGATGGCCCGACAGGCTGCAGTCCGGCTCGACTTCGATACGCCCACCGCGATCGGCTGGAGCTCCGGTGGCGCGGGCGACAATTGCGGCAAGCGCCCCAGCCTTCACGCCAGCGGCCCAGATCACCGTGCGAGCAGAAATTCTCTCGGTGGCGTCTCCGATCTTCACCTCGATGCCTCGCTCGTCGATCGCCGTCGCCCTGGCGTTCTCGCGCACGACCACGCCAAGCGAGGCCAGCTCATCCGCCGTCTTTGTCGAGAGCTTCTGGTCGAAGGCCGGGATGAGGCGATCACCGGCGTCGACCAGCGTTACCTGGGTCCGGCCGGTATTGATGCGTCGAAACGCTCTACCGAGCGTATGACGGGCCAGAATCGCCAGCTGGCCACTCACCTCGACTCCGGTGCACCCGCCGCCGACGACGACAAAGCTAAGCCACTCGTCGCGTGCTTTTGGATCGATGGCGCGCTCTGCCTGCTCGAAGGCCCCAAAAATCCGGTTGCGCAGCTCGATCGCGTCGCCAAGGGTCTTCAGCCCCGGCGCCACGCTGGCCCACTCCTCGCGCCCGAAGTAAGAGGTCTCGGCGCCGCCGGCGAGGATCAGGCTGTCGTATTCGAGGAACTCGCCACTGTCGAGCGCTACCCGCCGCTCGTCTGCGTCGATATCGGTAACCGCCGCCATCAAGACCGTCGTATTGGACTGCCGCTTCAGCATGCTGCGGATCGTGGCGCCGCACTCCCCCTCTGAGAGGCCGCCCGCGGCCACCTGGTAGAGGAGCGGCTGGAAGAGATGATGGTTTGTCCTGTCCACCAAGGTCACCTCCACCTGGGCGCGCCGCAAGGCCCGGGCGGCGGCGAAGCCGCCAAATCCACCGCCGACAATTACGACTCTGCGGCGCCCGCTCCGCTCGGTCTCAGGCGGCACCGGCGGCCTCTTCGGGCGGTGCCCCCAACCGCTCGAGTAGGTGATCTCCAACCCGCAATCCGTTCGCCATCGCAGTTAGCGCCGGGTTGACCGCCCCGATACTGGGAAAGAAACTCGTGTCGACGACGTAAAGGTTGTCCAACTCGTGGGCCTTGCAGTCGGTGTCCAGCACAGAGCTCGCCGGGTCGGCGCCGAAGCGGCAAGTGCCCACCTGATGGGCCACGCCGGCCACCGGGATATCGGTTCGCAGGTAGGCGCTTCGCGCCAGCAGGTGGCCCTCGTGCATCCCCAGGTCGCCGAGCATCGACTTCAGTCGCTCATAGAGACGCCGCTTGGGCTCTGCGTTACTCGGCTTATAGCTCAGCTGCACCGCGCCATCGGGATGCAGGGTGACTCGATTGTCAGGTCTGGGAAGGTCCTCGGTGGAGAGCCAGAAGTCGACCGCGTGGCGGGCGATCTCATCGAGTGCGAACTGAGGTGCGAGCGCAGTCTGTAGCGGCTTCTCGCCGCGGTACATCTCGGCCTGGGACTTGCCGACCATCTGAATATTGCCTAGCGGGAACTCGAAGTCCTCAGATCTGAAGTAGAAGTCATTGAGACCGAGGGTCTTCTGAAAGACGGTCGGGTTCTCTTCCTCAGAGACCGCCAGCACGGCCTGGCTGGCGTGGAACATGTAGTTGCGGCCGACCTGGTCGGAGCCGTTTGCCAGCCCGTTGGGGTGCTCCGCGGTGGCTGAGGCGAGTAGCAGCTTGGCCGAGTTGGCCGCGCCGCAGGAGACGACGACGATCTCGGCTGAGTGCTTCTCGGTTGCTCCGTCGCGGCGGACCACCACTCCGGTCACCGTCCGGCCCGAGGGATCGGTCTCGAGCTTCACGGCCTCCGCACCGGTCAGCAGCGTGACGCCGTCGTGTTCAAGCGCCGGGCGCACTGCGAGCATCTCGGCATCGGACTTCGCCTGGACGAGGCAGGGAAATCCGTCGCAGGTCGAGCAGCGAACGCAGGCACTGTGGGCCATTTCGCGCTCATTCATCATCACTCCGCAGGGGGCATGGAAGGGGTGTAGGCCGACCGCTTCGAGGTCGTCGGAGAGCTTCTGGATCCGCGGCTCGTGCGAGATCGCGGGAAAGGCGTAGTCGGCGCTGGTCGGCGGTTCGATCGGATCCTCACCGCGCGCGCCGTGGACCTGGTAGAGGTGCTCGGCCTGGGTGTAGTAGGGCTCGAGCACGTCGTAGCCCACCGGCCAGGCCGGGGAGATGCCGTCGTGATGGTGCAACTCCCCGAAATCCTCTGCACGCAGGCGGTAGAGGGCCGCGCCGTAGAGTTTCGTCGCGCCGCCGACGTAGTAGTGGACCTGGGGCTGGAAGTTCTCCCCATCCCCGTCGAACCACGGGTCCTCGGAGATGTAGTCGTTATCGACGAAGACCGATTCCGCAGACCAGTTCTTCAGCCCGCGGCGCAGCCATCCACCGCGCTCCAGCAGCAGGATGCGCTTGCCTGAGGGCGCCAGCCGGTGGACCAGCGTCCCGCCTCCCGCCCCGCTGCCGATCACGATCACGTCGTAATCGCTCAAGAGATCTCCTCGATCCGCTCGGCGAGGATGATCCGCCCCGCGGCCTCGATCAGGGCGAGGTGGGAGAAGGCCTGGGGAAAGTTGCCGAGGTGGCGGCCGGTGTCGGTGTCGAACTCCTCGGCATAGAGACCGAGCGGCGAGCCGACGCTGAGCAGGCGTTCCATCAGGTCACGGGCCCGCTGCTCTTCGCCGACCACCGCCAGTGCGGAGACCAACCAGAACGAGCAGATTAGGAAGCTGCCCTCCTTGCCCGACATGCCATCGTCGGTCTCCCCGGTGCGGTAGCGCAGCACGAAGCCGTTCTCGGTGAGTTCGTCGCCGATCGCCAGGACGCTTTTGCGCAGCCGCTCATCGTTGGCGGGCAAAAAGCCGAAGATCGCGGCGAGCAAGGTCGAGGCGTCAAGGGCGTCGGTCTCATAGTGCTGGCGTAGCACGCCGTCCTTGAGGCCATTGGCGAGGATGTCCTGCTTGATTTCGTCCGCGGTCGCGCGCCAGCGCTCGGTGGGCTTTGAGTCTCCGCGAATCTCGGCCAGCTTTGAGGCG
The DNA here is from genome assembly GCA_963743285.1 of uncultured Solirubrobacterales bacterium. GTDB lineage: Bacteria > Actinomycetota > Thermoleophilia > Solirubrobacterales > 70-9 > CAVUPF01. The sequence goes on along the minus strand of CAVUPF010000004.1, from coordinate 12,968 downwards.
CGGTCAAGCGCCACCCAGCACATCAGCTTCGAGGAGACGTAGTGGCGGGGCTCACCGCGGGCCTCCCAGATTCCCTGATCGGGATCGCGCCAGACCTTGGTCGCGCACTCGGCCTGGGTCTCGACGATCGGCCACAGCCGCCGCGGCAGCCGCTGGCTGCGGCGGGTGTGCAGGAGGATCGAGTCCAGAACCGCCCCGAAGACGTCGTTCTGGCGCTGGTCGAAGGCACCGTTGCCGACCCGGACGGGACTGGCTCCCGCATAGCCGGAGAGATCATCGCGAGTCGTCTCGGTCAGGTCCCGATGACCGTCGATCCCGTACATGATCTGCAGCGCCCCGTCATCGTTTGCCTCCAGGTCGGCGACGAACTGCATGAACTCCTCCGCCTCCCAGTCGAGGTTTAAGAAGTGCAGCGCCTGCAGCGTGAAGGTCGAGTCCCGCATCCAGGTGAAGCGGTAATCCCAGTTGCGCTCGCCGCCCGGGGTCTCCGGCAGCGAGGTGGTTGGGGCTGCGACTGTGGCCCCGGTCGGCATGTAGGTCAGCCCCTTGATCGCCAGCGCCGAGCGCTGGATCGCCTCGCGCCAGCGGTGGTCGGGCAGGCGAGCGCCGTCGAGCCAGTTGCGCCAGAACTCGGTTGTCGCTGAAAGGCGGCCGTTTGCCTCATCCACCGTGGTGGGGGAATCGAACTCCTCCGCCCAGGAGAGAGCGCAAAAGGCCTGCTCCCCCTGACGGAGGGTGTGGCGGCCGCGAATCCACTCGCCCTCGATCCCCAGCGCGATGTCGCTGCGCAGCCGCACCGTGAGGCCGGCTCCGCTTGCCTGGGCGGCGTGGGGGTCGCCGTCGAGCAGCGTCCACTCGGCCATCGTGGCGCCATAGTCGAAGATCGGTTCGCAGATCAGCTCCATCTCGACGCTGCCGTCCAGGCAGAGGACGGTTCTCACCAAGAGGTGGTCTGCGTCCTCGTCGATCGGCGGTCGGGTGTGGGGGGTGACCAGGTCCGGCCCCCGGGTCGGTCCGATCGTCAGCGCGTCGCGAACCAGCACCCAGCCGGTCGGTGTCCTCCAGGTTGTGAGCAGGGTGTTGGTCCCTGGCTCATAGATCCGCGCGGAGGGGACGTTGATCCCGAACGGGGCGAAGCGGAACGAACCCGCCTCCCGGTCGAGCAGGCTGCCGAAGATGCTCGGCGAGTCAAAGCTGGGGACGCAAAGCCAATCGATCGAGCCGTCAGGTGCTATCAGTGCGCCGGTGTGGCAGTCGGAGAGGAAGGCGTAATCGGCAATCGGGGGAAACGGCGAAGGGGCGGCGGCGCTCTGGGGAGCCGCGGGATCAGCCGTCGTGGTGGTGGTGGTGGGAACGTCTTTGTCGCTGGGAGCGGCCTTCGGCTTCTTGCCTTTGGCGGGGCTCATGAAACGATCCAGGGCTCGTGCCAGCGACCGTGCCCCGCCACCAGCTTCTCGGCGGCCGCAGGGCCCCAGGAGCCCTTCGCGTAGTCGTTCACCGGTGGAGGAGCGTCGAGCAGCGGCTGCAGCACGCGCCAAGCCTCTTCGACGCTGTCTTGCCGGGTGAAGCGGGCGGCGTCCCCGACCATCGCCGCGCGTAGGAGCACCTCGTAGGGGGTTGGCCCCTCTCCACCCTCCTGCGCGAACTCCATGTCGAGATGGATCTGCTCCGGCTTTCGGATATCGCTCCGCTGGGCCTGCATCAGAATCTGCACCCCGGTTGTGGGATCAAGCTTGATCACAAGCTGATCGGGTTCCGGCGGGCCGCCGAGGCCGAAACCGAGGCGAGGAGTGCGCTTGAAAACCAATCGCAACTCAGTTTGGGTGACCGGCAGGTCCTTGCCCGTGCGAATGAAGAACGGCACTCCAGACCAGCGCCAGTTCTCGATCTCGAGGCGCAGCGCCGCGTAGGTCTCCGTCGTCGAATCCTTGGCGACGCCGTCGATCTCGCGGTAGCCCTCGTACTGACCGCGCACGTAGTGGGCCGGGTCTGCGTCGTGCATCGACCTGAAGACCGCGAACATCGCATCCTTGAGAGTCGCTGGGTCCCCTCCCGCGGGCGGCTCCATCGCGGCTGCGGCGACAACCTGCATCAGGTGGTTGACGACGACGTCGCGGATGGCGCCAACCGGGTCATAGAAGTGGCCCCGGTCCTCCACCCCGAAGCTCTCCGCCATCGTGATTTGGACCGAGGAGACATAGTTGCGATTCCAGACCGGCTCCAGCATCGTGTTGGCGAAGCGCAGAAAGAGGATCTCGACCAAGCCCATCTTGCCGAGAAAGTGGTCGATCCGGTAAAGCTGGGACTCGGTGATGTAGCTGTGCACTTCTTCGTTTAAGGCGCGGGCCGATGCCACGTCGTTACCGAACGGCTTCTCCACCACAATCCGCGCGGAGGCGGTAAGGCCGGCGTCCGAGAGGCCCTTGATCACCGTTCCGAAGAGAAAGGGAGGGATCTCGAGGTAGAAGACCGGGGTCTGCCTCCCTTCAATTGCCGTTGCTACGCGCCCAAAGGTCTTCGGGTCCGAAAAGTCCCCGGATACGTAGGAGAGACGGTCGGCGAAACGCTTGAACACCGAATCGTCGATCGTCTCGCCGCAGTCTTCGATCGACTTACGGGCGCGGTCCCGGAGGTCATCGACAGTCCAGTCATCGACGGCCACTCCGACGATCGGGCAGTCGAGCAGGCCGCGCTCCTCAAGCCTGTATAGCGAGTGGAAAGTCATCACCTTGGCGAGGTCGCCGGTGATCCCGAAGATTACGAAAATGTCCGCCGGACGCTGGGCCTTGCCCTCGTCGGCGCTGGGAGGAGGAACAGCTTTCACAGTCGTATCTACGGACATTGGCACGATACTTTTTTTCGGTCTACCCTGCCCTGAAGAGCGTTGTGTGGGTTGTCTGTTTGGTGAACGACACCCACGACTAGACGCCACTCTCGACGGCCAGTTGACCGTCGCGCTCGGCGGCCCGGAGTACTTTGTAGTCAGATTCGTTCTGATCGGCGTAGGCCTCGGAGAACTCGACGATCGCCTGGTCGAAGGCGTCGCTCTTGCCGAGGTAGACGGCAATCGCGGCGGCGTCTCCGGTACGCGCGTGTGCGCGGGCGAGGCTCCAGCCGCAAAGACCGGCGTAGCCGGCCATCACCCGCGGTCCCATTGCCTCGATCTCCGCCGACCCCTTGCCATCCCAGAGCTGGCGCACGTAGAAGTCGCGCTTCTTGCCGTCAAGCCCATCCACCGTCAACCAACCGAGGAGGATGTCGCCGGCGGCCTGCATCAGCCGCTGGCCAGCGACTACCCGGTGGCCGTGCTGGCGGAACCGGCTAGCGCCGGCGAAGGGCTCCAGTACTGAGGGGCCGGCTTCCTTCATCTGTAGGAAGAGTGGATCGCTCTCGCCACGGCCGAGCAGCAGCCCGATCCAGGCGCGGGTGCCGACGCTGCCGACCCCGACGACCTTGTGGGCGGCGTCGACATAGTGGTAGCGCTCGGCGAGAACCTGAGCCTGATCGTCGAGGGTTCCCCTGTACTCGCTCAACATGCCTTTGATCAGCGCAGTGATCTCCTTGGCGTCCCTACCTTCGCGCTCGGCGAGCTCGTCGATCGGGACAAGGAGCGGCGGGCGGCTGGCGATTCGCAGCTTGCCGTCGCGTGTTTCAGTCAGCTTCTCGAGCGCCCGCAGGCTGTCCTTATTGCGGGCCTTGTCAACGTTCTTCTCGAGGCGACGGCGGTCCTCCTTGGTCACTTTCTCCTGCCAGCGACTGGCGATGTCGGCTATGTCGAGGCGTGAGTACCAGACGTCGATGTCATTCATCGTCGCGAAGCTCGCCATCGCGGTGCGGTACTCGCTGACGCTTTTGAGGACGGCAGCGCGACGCTCGGGCGCCTTGAAGGCACGGTCGCGGCCGCCGATCGCAACGCTGGCGGCGAGCCGCTTGACGTCCCACTCGAACGGCCCAGGCAGCGTCTCGTCGAAATCGTTGATGTCGAAGACGAGCCTGCGATCGGGGGCCTGAAAGACCCCGAAGTTGGAGAGGTGAGCGTCGCCACAGAGTTGCACCCGCAGCCCAGAGTCCGGCGTCGAAGCGAGATCGGCCGCCATGATCGCGGCTGCGCCCCGGTAGAAGGTGAAGGCCGAGGCAAGCATGCGCCCGTAGCGGACCGGCACTAGCTCGGGGATGCGGCTCTTGTCCTGCTCGGCGAGAACCTTGAGCGGGCTGACGCGCCCCGGACCCGGTTCCCAGGTGGCCTGGGAGGAGCGAGAGGCCCGCTTCCTAGCCTCCTTACCCGAGTTGGTGCTCTCAGGAGCCGGCATGCAATCCTCCCGGAGCCGTCCTTGGGTCGTTCATTGGCTCGAGTTCCACGGTTCTGAATCTATGAGGCCTCCGTGTGAGCCGCATCATCCGAAGCAGGTGATTCGGCGCAGTCCGATTGCAAGCGTGGTTCGAGGGCGGATACCGGTGCGAGAAGTCCATCAAGCGATACCCGATGGGAGCCACGAGAGCCTTCGCTTAGCAAAGCTCAAGATTGCATCGGACGATTGGCCCGCTCCCCTGAGATCGGTCTAGCTACTCAGATACGCCGTACTGCACGCAGCTCGAAAAGGGGTCCGCAATCGCTACGGCTTGATGATCATCAGCGCGAGGGATCACCAGCCCGAGCGCGGCCAAGGCGTGGTTGGTGAGGCGGGCCATCTCACACTCGAAGGCAACACGGGTGGCAACGCAAGCCACCGATCCACCGGAGGGCCCGGCGGAGAAACAGCAGAGCATCGACCAAGCTGAAGCCGATGGCCGAAGCCGAGCAACAGACCGCCTCCCCTGCGCCAGCAAACTAGAGCCCGTCCCAGTCAGCTGCCCCCACCGACCAACCTCACCGGCAACAAGACCCCCCCAACACCAACCTCTCCCCCACTCCGAGAGGAGCAGCGAGCGAAGTGACGAACTCCAAGAAATGGCAAACCAGCTGGAATCGCGTCGATCCGGCCGGTGGATGGCAAGGCGCATAAAGGCCAATGGCCTGCGACCTCGATATGCGGCCTATGTGATCATTGCCTTCTGGACGGCTGCCATCGTCGTCTCTGGTGTAGTCGAGCGCCTCGTCGACCCAAAGACGTTTCACTCGATATGGCTCGGGATGTGGTGGGCTACCGAGACGGTGACAACTGTCGGCTACGGCGACATCGTTCCCCAGCAGACGATCGGGAAGGTCATCGCCGCCTTCATGATGGTCGGCGGGCTATCGCTGCTAGCAGTGGTGACGGGAGCGATCAGCAGCGCTTTCGTGGCGCGCGCCGAGGCCGAGCGGCGGGCGAGCGGAGATGATCCGATGATGAAGGAACTTCAAGAGATGTCCTCCCAACTCGAAGGAATAAGAGCAGAACTCGCCCGGCTTCAGCAAAAGAGGTAAACCGGGGGAGGCCCTCGTTGAAATCGCGGGGACTGCGCGGAACCGCAAATAAAGGTGTATGGGTCAGGATTCGGCGTAAGAGAGCCAAACCTGGGTGATCCACGGAAAGCAACGGAACGCCCCGGCTGGCTTCAGACCAGCGACCCACAGCTTAGAAGCTCGGTGCTCGGCCCGAACGGTTCCCGCTGCGTCACTCGGGAGGTCGCGTCTGCGTCACTTATGCGTCACAGATGTCCCCGAACGGCTCCGCACCGCCGCCCCGCATGCCTGATCTGGAGCGGCCCTGCGGGGCGGTGCGGAGCTATTCGATGGAAACACCCAATCAGGGCGCCCGGATTTGAAGCGGGACGACAGCGGATTCGGATAGACGACCGCTCCTGGGCTTCTAGGACGCGCCGAGCAAGACCCGCCCAGATGCAATCAATGTCGCGCGACGCGGCCAGTTAGTCCCCTTCAGATCGCCAGCGCCGGTATAGGGCTGTGAAATCCTCCTGCATCTCGGGCGTCAGATCCTCAGCTCGCAAGCGACCGGTAAGTCGCATTGTGGCGCGCATCTGTTCGAGGTACTCCGCACAATGCTCACAACCCGCCAGATGCGCCTCAAAGCGCCGCCTCTGAGATCTCGACAGGGCACCCTCCAGATAGTCGGTGATCAGCTCGACCATCTGCTTACAGACCAGCTCGTTCTTTCGTCTCAGCATCTTCACGTGGTCACGAACTCCTCAAGCGCCTGACGTAGCTGACTGCGGCCGCGGTGAAGCAAGACCCGCTGGTTGCCTTCGCTGATCTCGAGCACCTCACAAACCTCAGGACTGCTTAGCCCCTCAACGTCTCTGAGCAAAAGCACCTCGCGCTGGCGCGCCGGGAGCCGCTTAAGCGTCGCATGGAGCCTGTCGGCAAGCCCTTCAGCGAGGACTCGGTCCTCGCTGTCCTCGACCCAGTGCTGCGGCGGAGACATCCACGCCCCAGAAGCGTCGAAGCGAGAGCGATCCACGGCAGGTGTAGCGTCACCGATCGCGACGCTTCGATGCTCACGCACGCCCGTGCTCCTAGCCCGGTTGACGAGGATTTGCAGCAGCCAGGTCTTGAAAGTGGAGCGTTCCGCAAACCCGCCGATTCCGCGCAATACGGCTAGCCAGGTGTCCTGCACGACCTCCTCTGCGATCGACGGACTCGACACGAACGAGGAGGCAAGCTGAATCATCGCCGCGTGATGGCGGGCGGCCAACTCGACGAAGGCCCGCTCCTCCCCGGCACGCAGGCGCTCGACCAACTCGTGATCCTCGTCGGCTCCGGCGCTGCCCCGGCGCAGTCGTCTCACGGCCGCAGTGACCGGGCTCAATCTGACTCCTTTTCGGAGAAGCGAAGGCGAGGATTGGAATCAATTCCCATGGGGTTCGTGCTTTGCCGAGCAGGCTACGGCGCCCGTCTTAAGTTAAGGCGCCGCAGCCCACCTGGACTGGCTTTAAAGGGCGGCGATGCCCTCGCCGCCAACGGCTCCGGGGACTGTGATCGCCCCGATTTTGTTCAGTGCTCCCTGCGCACCGATCGCGAACTCATCCACTACTCCGGCGCCACCGGTTTGTACGTAGAGGTAGCGCGAGTCGCCTGACACCGCGGCGTCGACCGTGCCGGGGTCGGTTTCGGTATTGCCCAAGAGGGTGAGCAGCTGCCCACCCCCGCTGGATTGGAAATTGCTGATCGAGGCGCTGGCGGCATTGGAGGCATAGAAATGCTCGCCGGCACGGGCCACCCAGCAGGTGGCTTCCTGACCCGTTGGCACCGAGTCAAGCTGCGTGATGGTCCCGTTATCGCGGAGCGCGAAACTCGCCAGCGAGTTGGTGCCGGCCTCCGCCACAACTAGGTTCCCCTCTTGATCGAACGTCACCGCGAAGGGGACGGCGCCTGGCTCAGAGTTGACGACCGGCGTTTGGGACAGGCGCCCGAAAGGCGACACGCCGAAAACGTCTATGTCGTTGCCGTTGGCCTTGGTCGTAACGATCAGCTGGGAGCCGTCCGGCGAGAATGCGACTTGGCCGGGCGTGTGGGTGAACTGGGGGGTTTCGGTGGGATTGAGGCCCAGTGCTCGGTCAGATCCTGGGATCGGGAAGAGGCGGCCCGAAAAGACCGTGAAGCCCTGTAGCGATCCGCCTTCTTCGGCGTTCAGCACGTACACGAGACCGCGATCGACTGCGACACTGACCGGGAAGGACCCGCCCGAGCTGAGGACCTGGCGCAAGGCGAGGCGATCGCCAAAGACGGCGAACTCAGAGATCGTGTTGCTGCCAGCGTTGACGGCGTAGAGCAAGCCGTCCTCGCGATCGTAGGCTAAAGAGCCCTGCGAGGCGAGGTGGTCGACGACCGAGCCGGTGAGCGTTCCGCCCAGTCCGCCGGTGTTGTAGACGCCGGCCTGGGTCAGGCTGCCATTGCCGGTCTGGTCGTAGGCCACGACCTGATTGCCCGACGTATTGTCGGTCTGGACAAATACGGCATGGCCCGATCGAGCACCAAAGGGATCACCGCCTCGACGGCCGAAGGCGCTTGCGGATCCGCAAGCTAGGGCCAAAACTGCCGCTATGGCGGCCAATGCCGGGCCGATACGGGTCGTCGCTCTCATTACATGCTCCTCGAGTTGGGATGTGCGTACAAGGTTCAGTCCGCCGAACTCGGGATCCGTTACAGGCACTTGGCCGCGGGCGAGGGCATGCGAGCGAGGGCTCTCGCCTTGCCTTGCTCAGACCCGGGATCAGCCGCACCGGAGATCATCTCAGGCGCTCCCCACCTGCGCGGCAACGAAGACCACATACATCAGGATCAGCAAGCCACCGCCTACGCATCCCGCTCCACGCCTAGCGTACTGGCGCTTGGGGGTCAGCTGCGGGCGGACGGCTGCTGTGGCTCGGGGCAAACGCGGTCCCCAAGGCGGTCCCCAGCGAAGTGCGACAGCCTCGACGATAAGTGCTAGCGAGAGGAGCGGAACGCTCAACCTCGGTCAACGCGGCGGCTTTCAACGAAGTCCCCACATAGATGGCCAAGCCTCACCTGCCTCAGACGGGATGGACTCTAGCTGCCGGCAAGACCAGCCGGGCGATTGTCGCGTAGCGTAGATGCCGTCAAATGGCGAGTAGCGAGCGTATCGGGGTCTCACCGGTGACGGCCGCAGCGAGCTCTGCGTCCGGGGATCGCCGTTGGGCGGTCCTGGCCCTGCTCGGTGTCGCGCAGCTGATGGTCGTACTCGATGCGACGATCGTGAACATCGCGCTGCCCTCAGCGCAGCGGTCGTTGGGATTCTCCACCGATAGCCGGCAATGGGTCGTCACCGCATACGCGCTGGCGTTCGGCAGCCTCTTGCTGCTGGGAGGAAAGCTTGGGGATCTGTTTGGGCGCAAGTGGACGTTTATCGCGGGGCTCATCGGCTTCGCGGTGGCCTCCGCGATCGGAGGGTTGGCGCAATCCTTCGGGATGCTCGTCGGCGCGCGGGCGCTGCAGGGTGCCTTCGGCGCACTGCTAGCGCCGTCGGCGCTATCGCTGCTGACGGTGACGTTCGCCGGCTCGCCCGATCGGGCGAAGGCGTTTGGCATCTTCGGCGCGATCGCCGGTGGTGGTGCGTCGGTCGGCCTGATCCTCGGCGGGGTGCTTACGCAGACGCTTTCGTGGAGGTGGTGTTTGTACGTCAACCTGCTGATCGCGCTACCGACTGTCCTCGTGGCGCTGAGGCTCTTGCAAAACCATCCCCCCGAGGGACGCCCGCGTATCGACATCCAAGGTGTCCTACTCGCCGGCGGGGGCCTGTTCGCGCTGGTCTTCGGGTTCTCCAATGCCGAGACGCACTCGTGGACGACGCCGCTGACGATCGTCTCACTCGCCGCCAGCGTGGTCCTGCTCGCCGCGTTTGTGGCAGTCGAGCGCCGCAAGGCGGATCCCCTCCTCCCGCTACACATCGTGAAGGATCGCGCTCGTGGCGGCGCCTACCTGTCGATCTTGCTGGCGGGCGCCGGGGTCTTTGCGATCTTCCTTTTCTTGACCTACTACATGCAAGAGAGTCTCGGCTTCTCTCCGATCAAGACCGGCCTGTCTTTCCTGCCGATGACCGCCGCGCTCGTCGTCACCTCTACGACAGTGCAGACCAAGCTGCTCTACCGCACGGGCGCCAAGCCACTGGTTGCCGTCGGGATGACGCTCGGAATGTTCGCGATGCTCTTTCTAACCCGTCTCTCGCCCGGCGCCAGCTACACAAGCAACGTCCTGCCCGCACTGGTCATCACCGGGCTCGGAATGGGCTGCATCTTCGCACCCGCCTTCAGCACCGCCACACTCGGAATCGACAGCTCCGAGGCTGGCGTCGCCTCCGCGATGGTCAACACCTCCCAGCAGGTAGGCGGCTCGGTTGGCACCGCGCTGTTGAGCACAATCTTCGCCAGCGCGACCGCCGCCTACGCTTCCAGCCATGCTGGGACGCTCGGAGTCATCAACGCGGCAGCAATCCACGGCTACGCTACCGCGTTCGCCTGGGCCGCAGGAATCTTCGCCCTGGGACTGCTGCTCGCACTGCTCATTCTTCCGTCAAAGGGCAAGAGCAGTTCCTCGGCACCAAAGAAGGCCGTCGATTACGGAACAGCAATCGCGTCGAAATCAGCGGCGCCAGCGACCGTCATCTTGGTTACCGGACCCTGTTGTCACTTCGGTGTGACAGTGCACATTGAGCAGATTACGCTGCCAGACCGCGCCTCGGAAGACTGGTCTACCGCGCCCCGCAACACCTCCTCAGCCGAGCTCGGGGACCGCCCACCTCCAACACCCAGATAGGCGAGCGCCACTCTCACCGATCCGGCGACAAGTCGCGACCCGCTGCGCACCGCGCAGCGATCGTCGACGCCACCTGAAGCGTCAGCGGCGCGCATCGGCCCTGCGCTGGGCGCCGGCAACTGGAAAGCCGTGGCGAAGTCGTAATCATGCCCTCCAGTTCCAGCTCCGCGGCTCCGGAGTATTCGCGAGGTCGACAGTTATCCCGCCTGGTCAGGAACGACCAGCACCGGCCGTTGCGCGTGCGTCGAGAGTCCATGCGAGACGCTGCCAAGTAGAGTGCTGCGGATTGCGCCGCGTCCACGCTGGCCGCAGACAATCAGTCCAGCATCGATTTCCTGAGCGATCTCGCCAATCGTCCCGACGACTGAGACGTTGGCTTTCGCGATTCGTGCCGAGGCGTTGTAGCCGAGTGTGCAGGCGTCTGCGGCACCCTCCTCGGCGATTCGTTTCGCGAAGGCGGCCTCTTGCTCGTCTATCTCGCCCTCGTTAGGGACAGCGGTGAGAAACGAGCCAGCTCGAACTAGGCTGACCACTGCGGGCATCCACACGGCTAGCACTACGGCATCGGCAGTGTGTGTTATGAGTTCGGCAGCGGCGAGCAGCGCCGACCTCGAGCCGTCTGATCCGTCGTAGCAGAACAACACCGGTTTAGTCATGGCAAATCCCTCATCGTGGTCCTTATGAGCACACAATCTGCGCCGAGCGGCCACGGTACCCGAGCACGAGGTCTGACGGCGCGACGGCGAAGGCGGGAGGATGGCGCAAATGAAGACTTGACGCCGTTCGGCTCGTTCTGGTCTCGGTTGGGGCCGAGCTTGGCGTCCAACTTGACCTTCTGAAACGGCGTACTCTCTGTGAAGTCATTGGTTGGATGCGAGGTGAGGACTGCCGAATCCTTGGTTGTCCCTCGACGTTGCCGGTGCTGGCTGCCGACGAGGTCCGCGAGACCGGTGGGCGGAGCATCCGCTCGCGCGCGTCGTGCCTGCCCGCCGGACGTGCGCCAATAGAGCGGTGTGGGCTTCGGCTACCTCGAGCTCTGAGGGGCCGAGAGGCGCGTCGCCGCGGTCGAGGCACGGGTGTCGCGGTGCGCTCATACAGGCCAAGGAAGTGGCAGTCAGGCGGCGCATGTCCCCGTCGGACCAGGCGTAGTCGAACCCTTTGACTCGCCGTCGTGGATCTCGCCGTATTGCCTCAGGAAACTACACCGGATCGAGCGCCGAGTCGGGTCAGTCGCTCGTGTGCGAATTGGACCACGGCGGCACCCTCGCCGACCGCCGTCGCGCAGCGCTTGATCGAGCCTGCGCGCACGTCGCCAGCTGCGTAGACGCCCGGCACGCTCGTCTCGAGAAGGCCCTCTGCGCCAGCGTCCGCGCCGGTCAGGATGAAACCGTCGGCGTCACGCGCAAGCGCCTCACCGAGCCACTCAGTGCACGGCGTAGCGCCCAGGAACAGGAACACAAATGAGAACGGCAACTGCTCCCCGTCGGCGAGCGCGACCGCCCGCAATCGCCCGTGTTCTCCCTGGAGGCTGGTGATTTCAGAACGATCACGCACGGCAACCCCGTAGCGGTCTAGCTCGTCGATCAGATACTGCGACATCGTCTCGCCGAGGTCGCCGCGGCGGTGCAGGAGTGTGACGAGCGCGCCCCCGCGCGCCAGCCAGACGGCAGCCTGGCCCGCTGAGTTGCCCCCGCCGACGACCGCCACACGCTGAGCTGTGCAGAGCTGGCCCTCTGGTGGCCCGGCGGCATAGAACACGCTCAGCCCCTCGTACGCCTCGAGCCCCACGACGGGCAGACGCCGGTATTCGGCGCCCATGGCGAGCAGCACCGCGCCTGCGGCGATCTCGCCGCCGTCCTCGAGCCCCACGAGGTGGCGCTCGATGCCGAGCTGGAGTGTCTGGGCGCGGTAGGGCGAGGCCAGCCGGGCGCCAAACTTGCGCGCCTGGGTGGCAGCGCGGCTGGTCAATTCGCTGCCACTGATCCCGGCGGGGAAACCCAGGTAGTTCTCGATCCTGCGTGAGGTGCCTGCCTGGCCGCCGATGCCGCTGCTCTCCAAGATCAGCGTGTCCAAACCCTCTGAGGCGCCGTACACGGCTGCAGCTAGTCCAGCAGGGCCGCCACCGATGATCAGAAGGTCGACCTCCTCGCGCGGCGCGAGCGTCAGACCTATGCCGAGCGTCCGTGAAAGCTCGCCGTTACTCGGGTTTAGAAGCTCTACCCCGCCAGGCAGTCGCACCAATGGCATGGCCGATGCTGAGGGCTCCGTCGCCGGGTCAGCGCCATCGGTCGTCTCGGTGGGATCGACCCAGGTATGGGGGAGCCGCTGGGCGCGCGCGAACTCCAGCAGCCGGCGCGTGTCGGGCGAGTCGCGCTGGCCGATGATCTCTGGTCCGATGCCTTGGCGCTGCTGAAGCAGCTCGCGGCGCTCGACATAGGCGCCCAGGATCAGATCTGAAAGCGAGGGGTCATCGAATAGCAGCGCTCGCAGCTTCTCGCGCGGGAGGGCGATGTAGCGCATCGGCTGAGTGACGACTGCGGTGACGAACACCGCCTGCCCGCTAAGAAGGTTGACCTCGCCGAGAAACCCTGGCGCGCGATGACGCACGTCTCCATCCCCTGCGCCGTCCAAGATCGCCGCCTCACCCTCGACGATCGCGATGAACGGATAGGTCGCGTCGCCGATCTCATACAGCTTCTCGCCGACCTTGGCTACTTGCTCCTCACCGTGCTCGGCAAGCAGCTCAAGCTGAGTGCTC
>CAVUPF010000003.1:0-250290 GCA_963743285.1 uncultured Solirubrobacterales bacterium | reverse complement strand
GCGACTGTCTCGGTCGTCAAGCGGTTTTTGGCTGCCATGGCCGATTGTCCGCAAGATGGCGTTGGAGGATCGGTGAGAAGCTTTCGCGCGACGGCGATAACGGCGACCAGCTTGGGCTTTCCGGCCGCAACGAGCCGATCGAGGAACGGCTTTCAATGGAGGATTATGTTGACTTGCGACGACGCGCCCCCATGGCAACGATGAACAGAACGCAGCCGACGCCTTTCGCCCGCCGCCGATGAAGCTCTTGCCGTGCCATTTGCCGGACTGACGGGTCAAAGGAGCGAGACCAACCAGCGCCGCGATTTCTTGCGTGCGCCCGGGCGAACCGAGCTCGGGCGGCAACTGCGATCGAGCGTGCGGGCGATCGACGGGACCAATGCCGGGAACGGAAGCCGCGGAACCTTCCTTCGCCGCCAGACCGGCGAGCCCCGCACCTGATCGTCGATCTCGCTGTCAATTGCGGAACCACGTCCTTCTCCATCGCCTTGCGTAGGTCCTTGCGCGATGCTTTTGCGCAACGCGGCACTGTCGCAGGTGGAGCTCGCGTTGACCCTCGGCCTTCATCATCTCGACGATCTGCCGCCTGCGGCCGACGAGATCGGCCAACAGCCGGGTTTGCTCGTCCGGCAACGGACGCGGTTCGCGGTCTGGTCGCCTCGGCAAAGTGAGCAATCACCGCGGCATCGATCGGATCGGTCTTGGCCCGCTGGCCGAGCGCCTGAGCAAAGGCGCGGACCTGCACCGGATTGACGACGACTACCGGCAGCTCCGCTCGCCGCCAGGCCGGCCGCGACCACGGTCTCGAATCCGCCGGTCGCCTCCAGTGCAATCACGCGCGGCGAAAACGCCGTGAGCTTCACGAATCTGATCGCCGTCGGGGCGGGCGAGTTCGAGTGAGAAGGGGGTGTAGGCGGCGGCGGTGCTGTCGGCGGAGGCGGCCTCAAAGCCGGGGCCGAAGGGTCGCACCGAGCCCGGGCACGATGAACCGCCAGGGCCTGAGGTGAGGTTGAAGAACTGGGTGGCGCTCTGTTCGGGCAGGGCGGAGTCCCAGGGGGTGAAGGTGCTTTGCACAGCGTACTTCCCGCACTGGGTGGGAGTGGCGAGGAGACCCCTTTCGGAGCCGAAGAAGTGGATGTTGAAGTCGGTAAAGGGACTCTGAGGCAGATTCGGGAAGGAGGCGGTGAGCTGGCCGGTCTGGGGGTCGGGGGTGACGGAGCCGAGGAGCTTGACGTGGGTGGCGAAGCCGTTGGCGGAGAGGAGGACGCGGTAGCGATCGCCGGGCTTGGGTTCAAGCAGGTAGACGGAGCCGGGGATCGGGCCGGGGAGGGCGGAGCTGTCAAGGCTGAGCGTGCCGACCTTGGAGGTTTCGGGGCAATGGGCTTCTTCTGGAGTGCCGAGGCGGGCTTCGGCGTCGGTGCAGGCGCTCTTGCCGTCGGCGGCGGCGGCGTTGATCGAAAAGCCTTCGGGCAGCTTGAGGGTGGTGGCGCGGATCTCCGAGGGAGAGGGGGCTGCGGGCTCTCCTCCTGGGGACGCTGAGGTCGACTTCCAGGCCCGAGGGGGTGTCGGTGGCGGTCGTGGTCGGCTCGGCCGAGAGACTGGGATTGAAGCCGAGCTGATCGCAGCCGGTGGTGGCAGGGTAAGGAAAGCCGAGTTCGCTGGTAGCGCCGGTATAGGAGAGAATTTCGAGCGAAGTGGGGAGCGGTTCGCCGCAGGCGGTCGGGCTGTCGAAGAAGGGAATGCGAGGGCTAGTGGAGGCGGTCGGCGAGAAGCACTTCGGCGCGCTCCCTTCAATTTCCTGGGGAGGATTTTCGAGGGTGTCGCAATATTTTGCATTCGTCCCCAAGGGAACGCGGAAAGCATCGTGACTGGGATCGGCAGGGACCCCCCAGAACCTGAACTCCGACCCTTCGGGAGGAACGATCTGCTCTATGCCCTTGAGCGTCGCGTCGAGCCCGTAATCGCCTCCGGTCCTGGCGCTGAGTTCGATGAAGGCCGGCGAGCCGGTAAATGGGAATTCGAACTCCAGCAGTCCGGCCTGGTCGGGATTCGGGTTCGGCATTAAAAATTGGTGAGAAGAAAAGTGCTTCGTCGACAATCGTGTAGGTCCAGCCAATCTGGCTGTCGGGTGGGCAGAGACGAGTGCTGAGCTGGACCGCTGTACAATACGGAGACGGCGTGAGGATTTCCAATGACGCCGGCTGGCAGGTGCATGGTTATGTTTTCCGGATCCTGACAGAAACACGGATTTGAAAAGTTCTGCTCCGCACGTTCACGGTAAAAGAAAAAGGTCGTAATGTCGGGATGACCGCCTGCCTGGGTGGTCGACGGCTCGGCGGAAAAGGCGTTGATCGGCTCGCCCGGTATCGCGGGGGCCGCTTCCTCGGTGAAGGTCTGATCGAGTCCCTGTTCGAGGCCTCCGCGGTCGTAGCGACGAGGCGGTAGTGGTAGGTAACTCCCGGCTGGAGGCCTGAGAGTTCGCCATCGACATTGCGGGCACCAAATCCCGAGCTGAATGGCCCTTCCTCTTCGACGCAAGGCACGGAACCGAGGTTGTAGGTGGTATCGGTCCCGTATTCAAAGGAGCAGGACGCGTAGGTTTCGTTAAAGTTGTCGTTGACACGGCCGTGAACCTTGGCGCTGGCAGTCTGAGCAGCTGGAAATGCATTACCCGTAGACAGGCCGGGGACGGAGGGTCCAAACCCGGCGGAGGAGGCGGAAGCGGAAGCAGCGAGGGGGGCGAAATAGAGCAGGACACAGGAAACCGCGATGGCGACGAAGTGGCTTCGCCGCGTGCTCACTTCTCACCCCTGTGGCCGGCGGGGCGCGCGTGGTGGCGATGGTGGGCGGCAGCTCGACGCTTGCGGTGTCGGTGCTTGTGCCTGCGGTGGGCGGGGGCAGGCAGAATATTGCCACCCGTGCCGAATTCGGCACGGGTGCCGTGCTGGGGAGCCGGCGCGGCGACGCTGCCCGGCCCGGCGCACTCGTCGGCAGCAGCGCAGGGAGCCGCCGCCGGCGGTTCGGAGAAGCCTCCGTCGGTGCGGGCGTCGTAGAACTTGAGCGAACTGCCGTTGCGATCGCCGGCGACGAGGGTGTCGTAGGTGGAAAAGTAGGCGTCGGTGCCGTTGGCGCTGACACCGATCAATCCCACCTTAGACAGTTCTGAAGGGCTGCCAACATTGATTCCGCGTTCCCTGGAGCCGGTCCCAGAGGAGATCAGCTGGGGACGACCGTCGACGAACTCATAGACGTCACGAATCCCGTCGGTGTCCTGGGGCACCAGCGGATCGGCGGTGCTGAAAAAGATGCGGCCATCGTCTGTCATGAAGAGGCCGTTGTCAGAGGCTTCGACGTTAGAGGTCGGCGGAGCGCCATCGGGAACGCAGGAGACGCAGTGAATCGCTTCGGTTGAGGGGTCATATGCGTACATCTCGGTTTGGCCCGCGTTGTCGTAGGAGGTGACCTGGCTCGCCGTAAGGAAGGCCATGTGCGAGTCTTCGGGTGAGACTTGGATCCTGACGATCGGTCCCTGTAAGGTGGTCACGTACCTCACTTCGCCGGCCCGGTAGTCGTAAAGATTTCGCTGTCCGAGAATTCCTTTGGCGCCGTCTAGCTGCTGAGGTGAGTAGAAATAGATATCACCGTTTAATGCAGCTATGAAGTTATCGGAGTGCCCGTTACCGCCCAGGCCCGAGTAGAGGATCGAGGTGCGGTCTGCGAGCTCTGAGCTTGGGGGAGGGAGAGCCACGGCGCCGCAACCGGTGGTCCAGGTCGTGACCGGGCAGGAGGGAGTGCCGGTTACGGCGGAGCCGTCGGGCTTGGACAGAAGAGTGAGCGGATGACCTTTCAGTTCGCCCTGTTCGGACCACATGTAGAGGTTTTCGCTGGAGTCTTCGTCTTCGGCGCTGAGGTGTTCTTTGGAGGTGAAATAGACCTTGGAGCCATCGGGGGTCATGCCGACGTAGTGGACGGCGTGAGGGGAGGCGATTTCGTAAGTGACCCCTAGTCCGCCGCCGACCCGCATGTAGAGCTGGACAGCTCCTTCCGGGCCGGGGGTCGACATGAGGACGTGGGAGCCATCGGTGGAGGCGGCGCCGTAGGGGAATTCGATGTGTTCGGCTGATGAGTTGATGGGCGTCCCATTTTTCTTCTTGGAGATGACCTGGACCGTGCCTTTGGCGATGTCGTCGTCATAGGCAGAGCCGGGAGCTTTGGCCAGCGCTTCGGAGGTGAAGGGCAGGGCCGCGGTCGAGGAAAAGAAGTAATGGCTGAAGTCCGGTGAGGGCTGGACGGCGCCAACCAGCGTTTCCCCGCGCTCTTCCCCGCACAGTTCTTGTTCTTTTTCTTCTTCTGCGCGTCCGGCGTCGATTCGATGGCCGATCCCACAGGGGTAGGTGGCGAGGTTGCTGGGCAGGCGACCGAGGGAATCGCCTTCGGCGTCCCAGAGATACGGCGCGTAGGAGCCAGGGCCGGCAAATTGACCCATGGCATAGCCGTTATAGGGACCGGCCCAGTCCATGAAGCGATCCATGCTGAGGTCGCCGAGCACGCCAGAGGGCGAGCCTTCGATGCCGAGCGCGTATGCGGGTTCATTGGGCGGGCCGTTGACCTCAAGGCGCTGTGTGCCGGGGATACCGACATAGTGGGTTACCCAACCCGAGTCGGTGCGGGTGGACACATAGAGGTCGCCCTCGGCGTCAGGTGGATTTCCCCCAGCGCCGGGGATCTTGCCCAGGATGCCGCCGAAGGCAAAGCGCGAGGGACTGGTGGCGAGCGGGGACTGGGGCCCCTCGGCGAGGAGGATGGTGCCGCCGGCGTCGGAGGGTGAGACGAGCTCATAGGCTCGGCGATCGGGAAGGAAGCCGGTGCCGGTCTGCTGGCGCAGCTGCGCGTTGGGACAGCTGGGGGGGAAGAAGTTGAAGCTCTGGTCTTCGGTGGTGGTGGTGCCGAAGGGGTTTTCGGCGACGAGCCGGAAGTGATAGACGACGCCCTGTTGAAGGCCTTCGAGGTGGACGCTGAGCGCCTGCTCGGCGCCGAGGGACCCGATGTCTTCGGCGGGGAGGCCTGCGGCATGGGGACAGGGGGCGCTCTGGCCGTAGGCAGTCGTGGTGCCGTATTCGAAGCGGCATCTGGTCTCGCCGCCATCGGGGTTGACGCCGGCCTGGAGGTCGGCGGTGGTTTCGGTCAGGTTGCTTGAGGAGAGGCCCTTGACCGTGGGTGGCTGAAGATCAAAGGTCTGGGCCAACATCTCGGTGGTGCCGTTTTCGTTGCCGACGAGGGCGCGGTAGTGGTAAACGACGCCCGGGGTGAGGCCGGTGAGGTCCGCGCTGACCGAAAGAGGAGCGGAACCGCTATAAGGGAGCGCCTGTTCGCAGGCGGCGCTATGGCCGGCTTCGAAGGGGTTGGCGGCCGAGGGCCTGTATTCGGCTTCTTCGACGTATTCGAATTCGCAGCTGGTGATGACGCCGCCGCCGCGGGGATCGACTTCGGCGCCCAGGGTGGCGGAAGCTTCGGTGGGCGAGACCTCGGTAGCGGCAGAGACTCCGGGGTAGGAGACCTTGGGGAGGATGAAGGTGGGGCTGAAGACGTCGATGGCGGTGCCAGCGGCGGCGTAGAGGAAGCCGGCCGAGTTGACGGCGACGCCGTTGAGGCCGGCGAAGGGGGTTGCCTCGGAAGGCCCGGAGCCAGTCAGCTGACCGAGGTAGGTGCCGGAGGGGTCGAATTCGTAGATCGCACTGCCGTCGGTGACCACGAGGTCGGCGGTGGTCGGGTCGACGGCGAGGTTGGCGGGCTTGAATTCCGCCACGGGCAGTTCGCCGCCGGAGATTTCGCGGAGGAATACACCGCTGGGTTCGAACTCATCGACCGCGTGGGCGTCGGCAACATAGAGTTCGCCTTCAGGGCCGACGGCGACGGCGTGCGGGGAGGTGAAGGGACCGGCCGGGGTGCCGGTGAGCGTGTTGGCGCTGATGTAAGAAGGAGGGCTGGGTTCTTTGTAGCGGGGGAAGGTAATCGGTTCGCCGTTTTCACCAAGCAGTTCGACGATGTTCAATGGCGCCCCGCCTTCAACCGGCGTGCGGGTGAGATAGAGGCGGCCGGCGGTGGGTTTGGAAGAGTTGTCGGCCGCGATTGCGAGATGACCTTCTTTAATGATTTCCGACAGCCGGAGGCCAGCAGCACTGTAGACAACGACCTCACCGTTCTGGGGATCATAAAGGTCATTATTGGAATAATCTATGGTCAGTGATCCTCCTGCCCCGATGTGGACTGTCAAAGGCAGTTTTTCGCCGAGAGGGTTGACCTCGTAGAGTTGGGAGCCGAATCCAGAAGGCTCGTCTCCCCAGAGCCGATTAGCAGAGTCAAAGGTGAGCCGTTCAGGCGGTCCAGGTTCTATGGAAAGCCGCGATTCATAAGTGCGGGGGAGATGGGCGGAGGCGGGAGCGGCGGCGCAGAGGAGCAAGCCGAGCGCGAGGGCCAGCCCCGCGAGGGCGACTGCGGGACGGCGGGGCCGTAGGTTGGAGTGTGGTGCTTGAGGGGCCATCGGTGGGTGTGTGGTCGAGAGTGGTGTGGTGTTGTGAGTGGTGGGTTGTTGAGCCGGACTCCCCCGGGCGGGCGCCCCGGGGAGTCCGGAGTCGGTGTGGCTCAGGGTTCGAGCGGAGCGGTTACCGCCCAGCTGACGTTGACATTGGTCGTTGATTCTCCGTTTTCGGGGTAAATCTGCAAAGTGGTTCCCGATGGTTCGGCTCCTTCTTCTCCACCTGTAAGGGTGAACGCCTCCCCCTTTCTTTGGTTGAATGTATTGTAGTAATAGATGCAGAGCTTGCCTGAAGGGGCGGTGGGGTGTCGAGAGGTGCCCGTGCATTCGCCGCCTCCACTGGATGAAACGTACTTGGCGTTTTCTTCGTAGTTCCCCTCGCCGTTTTCTTCAAAAGAGACCGGGATCGGGAACGAGATTGGAATATGTAGATTTTCACTGGTGACCTTCGTGTAACCCGAACCCGCAAAGGTGCCCGTCTCGGTCTTGCCGGGTGGCAGGACTTCGGGGTACGCGGCGGGGTCCCCCTGGGGGCCTTCGGAGCCCTGTTTGCCTTCGGAGCCAGTGTTGCCCTGGGGGCCCTGGGGACCGGCTGCGCCCTGGGGACCCGCGGGACCCGCGGGACCGGCTGCGCCGGTGGCGCCCTTGGGACCGCGCGGGCCTCGCTTGGCCGCTTTGGAGGCGGTGGCGTGGTTGGCGGCGTAGGCGCCACCACCGAGGGCGAGGACGATGGCGATAACCGACAGCACGAGGCCGGCGGTGCCGAACTGTTCGCGTAGCGCAGCGTAGTACCTGCGTATGGATTTGAGCATCGTCATCTCTCCTTCTGGGAGTTCAGCGTGGCGGGACGATGCTCTACCCACGCGAGCGTGGCAGCGATCGAGCAGGGGTCGATAATCCACGTGGTGGCGCTTGGGGGATGCAAAGAGGTGAAGTGAGGTGTTTCAGATGTCATCGGTGTGTGAGTGGTGGTGTTTGGTTGAGCCGAACTCCCGGGACGGGCTCAAGGTGCGACTTCTTCGGTCACAGCCCAGGTTCCGTGTGCTTGGATCGGGCCTTCGGGCAGATTTTCGAGTCTTCTAAAGTGGAGGTAGAAACCCCATGGTGCGGCTTCTTCTTCACCACCGCCCGTATTAATCCCAGTCGGTTCCGTCCTTGTACCTACGTTTCCATTGCGCCCTTCGTAGACACAGAGGTAACCGGCTGGGGCAGTCGGGTGTTCGACGCTGCCAGCGCAGGCGCCAACATCCCCACCGAGGGGGTTGTAGAAGGCGTGGCCTTCGACGATTCCCTCAGGTTCGGACGCGAGGGGAATCGGGAACGAGACAGCGGCTCCCTCAATTTCGGCGGGGGCATGAGCGCCCTTTTCATAGGCGAATGACCAGACGCCGGTCTCGGTCTTGCCGGGGGGGAGGGTTTCGGGGTATGAGGCGGGGTCGCCTTCGCAAGCTTCCGCTTTCTGGCTGCCTACGGTGAACCTGGCGCCGGCCTGGCCGTTGGCGCATTCGCCCCGTTCCAGCGAGGTGACGGTGACACTGGTGCCGTTGGTGCCGTTGGTGCCGTTGGTGCCGTTGGTGCCCGGGGCGCCGCTTTCACCCTTGGGGCCAACGGGGCCGGTTGCGCCTGTAGCGCCTTTAAAACCACGGGGGCCGCGCTTGCCGGGCTTGGAGGCGGTGGCGTGATTGGCGGCATAGGCGCCACCACCGAGGGCGAGGACGATGGCGATAACCGACAGCACGAGGCCAGCGGTGCTGAATTGGTTGTAGACGCGAGAGAACATCAGAGTGCTTCTCCTTGTGTAGTGACGCCCGCCGGGTTCCCGCCCGACTGGCCTATTGAACTCGGACTGCCCAATGAGGCCGTCGCGGGGTCGCTATCCGCGGCGGGTGGTGCGAAAAGGTGTGTGGTTCGTGGCTCTCCCCCACTCCTAGCAAGGGACGAAGCGGCGGCGGTAGTCCAAGCGGCGGAGGCGGGGATCCGAGCGCTTACTGCGCTGACGGGTAGGTCGGCAGGGCGAGCTGTGCCGGTCGGTGTGTGGGGATCGGAGGGATAGGCACGAGCAGCGCGCTCTGCCAACCAGGGAATATTGCGAGCCGCGGTCGCAGTCAACCCACTCGCGCCGGAGGCGCTCGGGGTCGCTATCGCGTCGGCGCGACTCGTCACGCCGATGACAGCGCCGCGGCTTGGGAATTGTGGGCCGGATCCCCGCGAACCCCGCACTGGTGCCAGGCGCTTCTGTGAAGGTGGAGGTCGTGGGGGTGGCGACTGGCGAGCATAGATGGCTCTGCGCCCTGTCCGCCCCATCCTAACTTTAATCCGCAAGAGGAAGAGAAGTCGCGGTCGGCGCGCCCGACGGGGGGCGGGGAAGTGAGAGGGGGGGACGGGAAGTCTGGGGGTACGGTCGTGGGGTGGCCTGTCAGATGGAGACAGGGGGCCGAAACGGCGGTGGAGGGGTGGGCTCCAAAGACGGCGAGCAAAGAGATGCGGACGGCCCCGACGGCGGGGGTCGGGAGCCACCCGAGGTCTTGAGGCCGTCTCGAAGCCCCACGCGCACCGCCGGCTGCGGCGGACACACTCCGGGCCGCGGTGTCTTCGGGCTTGCACTTGACACCACCAAGCGCTGCGCCCTGCGTCCTTGCGGCACTCGGTCCGGCGCTAGCCAGCCGCATACGCGGGGTTTCGAGACGGCCTCGGGGGCCGCCCGCTCTGCTCTTCATCGCGCCGTCTGCCAGGGAGGGAAGACGAGCGAAGCCCGGGTGGAGAGCTGACGGCTGCGGAAAGCCGGCTTGGTCGAGGGTGGCCGCGGTTTCAGGGGTGCTCGGCTTGGAAGCTCGGGCGATCGGGTGGGCGCCAAAGACAAGGAAGGAACAGACGGGGGCAGCCCCAACCCCGGGGGCAGGGAGCCCCCGGGAGCCAAGGCCACCCGCGTCGCTACCGGGAACCCGGAGAAGTGAGGTCCCGTGCTGTGGAGCCCGGTGAGGCCGGTCTCCGGTTGCGCCGTCAACCAGGGAGGGAAGACGGACGCAGCTTTGTGGTAGGTCGTAGAGGCGGAGGGGATGGCGGGGCGAGGCGGGCAGCGTCAACCGAATCGATGAAGCAACTGCGAGCGGCCCGAGCCCGGGGTTGGGAAGTCCCCGAAGCCCATGGGGCCGCTCGCACTGCACCTCGGACGCCGCCTGCCAGGGAGAGCGGGCGGGCGCCGGTCGACGTCGTCGGAGAGATAGGACGACGGACGCCGGTTGCACAGAGTCGCCGACGGCTAACTCCCGGGTGGGACTAGCAAGGCCCGGGAAGCGTTTTGGGCCGGCGGCGCTGTGCATGACCCCTCGAGCGCTGGAGATAGCGTCGAGGGGCCTTGGGCCTCGACCGCCAGGGAGGACGGCGAGAGCCATCTTGGGGAGCCCTGCTGCAGCGGCGTGGGCGGGCTCGGAAGGTGTTGAGGTCGGCAGAAGCCGGCCGAAGGTCGGTCCCGTAGCTGTTCCCATATCCCTCACTAGCCGTTCTCCCGTGTCATTGTCGCTTCGGCGCCTTGGGCGCTGTCCGTAGTGGATGCGCAATGTGCTCTCCGATGAGAAACACCCTGCCGCATTCCCCAGCTGCTATAGAAACAGCTTGCTACGCATTTGTCAAGTCAAGCTCGCTGCGCAACATTTTGGCTCTTCGCAGATTCAGCCCGCAAAGCGGCTGAGCATGCGGAATCCTATGGGTCTGACGGAGCTGGGAAACTATGCCTGACACGACGTTGATGAAACATATGGATACTAAAGGACCATAGGTCGTGAAACAGACGATTACAAAAGGACTTGCCCTCGCCCAGAGGCCGGAGCGCCGCCTGGGTCGGACCTATATCGTCGCGCCGAAGATGGTCGATACGCCCTGGGGGGACTCGAGCACGCTGCACGATCAGAAGCTGCCGCCGGGGAGGGCAACACCGGCCGAGACCGTGCGCGACAACCAGCGAAGGCGCCTCTTCGCGGCGCTGGTGGCGGCCGTTGAGGCAAAAGGCTATGAACGCGCCAGGGTCGCTGACCTGCTGGCGCTTTCCGGGGTCTCGCGCAAGGCCTTCTACGAACTCTTCTCAAGCAAGCAGGACTGCCTGCTGGAAGCGGTGGAAGCGCTGATCGAGATGACGATCGTCCCGGTGCTCAGCGCGATCGATAAACCGCCTGGCGTGGAGAGGGTGGCGGAGGCTTTCGGCGCCTTCATCGAGTCGGTCGCCGCCCAGCCGGCGGCGGCGAGAATGTGCGTCGTCGAGATCTACGCGGCGGGGCCAAAGGCGGTGGCGGTCGCCGACCGTGCGCTGGACGCTGCCGCGAAGTTGATGCAGCAGTCGCTTGACCAGATTCCGGGACGGGAGGGCATGCCGCCGGAGATCGCTCGGGCGATGGTGGGAGGGCTGCGGAAGATCATGCACAAGCGCCTCTACCGCCGCGAAGAGGTGGAGCTAATGAAGCTGGTGCCCCAGATGTGGGAATGGGGGCTCACCTACCTTCCACCTCCCGAGCCTCTGCGACGGCCGCGAGGGCGCCGCCCACGAAAGCCGCACCCCCTTGAGGCCTACGAGCCGTCCGAGCGCATTCTCCGTGCCCTCGCCGCCGACGTTGCCGAGAACGGCTACCCGGCGACGAAGCTGTCGGAAATCGCCCGCCGGGCCTCGATCTCGCTCAGCACCTTCTACGAGCATTTCGACGGCAAGGAGGAGGCGATGCGCGCAGCGGTGGACTCCGGCTCGGCGCAGATGCTCGCCGCCATGCTGCCCGCCTTCAGGCGGGCCTCGGACTGGCCGGACTCGATTCGACTGACCTATGAGGCGATGTTCGCCTGGGCGGCTTCAGAGCCCGACTACGCGCAGCTCGGCGCGGTGGAGGTGTACGCGGCCGGCAGGCGCGTCCTGGAGCAGCGCGACCAGGTGATGGAGGGACTCGAGGCGCTGCTCAACCCCGGCTACCAGCTGGCGCCGGATACAAGCCCGATAGCCGCTGAGGCGATCGGCGGAGCGATCTACGCCCTGATCTACGACCAGGTCAAGGCCGGCGGGCCGGAGAGCCTGCCACAGATCGGACCGCTCGCCACATACATCACCCTCGCACCCTTCTTGGGTGCAGAGAAAGCGTGCGCAGTGGCAAACCACGACGGGCGAGGGCGCGAAGCCAGGTGACTTTGCCCCGCCGAGCCCGCGGGGGCGTTCGCAATCGGCATGAGGGGATTCCGGCAGCTCTACGACATCCCCGCCGCGTCCTCGCCGCGACGCTCGTGCTTACAGTTTTTCTGGGAGGCCTCGGCCTGGGGGTCGAGCAACGGCTGAATCCGACCTCGCTGAGCATCCCCGGCACCGAGTCGGCCCGCACCAACCAGCTCTTCCAACGCTACTTTGGCAACTCGACTCCGTTTGCGATCCTCCTGCAGGGACCGGCGGCAGCAATCGATCACCAAGGCCTGGGGCTGGTCAAGGCACTGCGAGCGATGCCCGGGGTGGCAACGCTCTCCCCATGGGACAAGGGCTCGGTGGCCGGATTGCGGCCCTCGCCGCACAGGGCGCTGATCCTAGTCGCCGTCCAGGTTGGGCTTGCAGAAGCAATGCGCAACACGGTGCCGCAACTCGAAGCTGTCCTGGCGCAACGGATTTCAGCTCCGGTGCGGGTCACCCAATCGAGTTTCGCCGGTGTACTGAAGGCCCTTCAAGACGAAGCATTAGGCGCCACAGAGCGAGCCGAGCTGATCGCGGCGCCCCTTCTGCTGATCGTGCTGCTGGCGGTCTTTGGATCGCCGATCGCGGCAGTGATCCCGCTCCTCTTCGGCGCGATGACGGTACTGGTGGGACGTGGCGTGCTCGACCTGATCGCCTCATTTACGACGATCGACGGGCTCTCGCTGATCGCCTGCACGATGTTCGGCCTGGCTCTCGGCGTCGACTACTCGCTGTTGATGGTCTCCCGCTTCCGCCAGGAGCTGGAGACCGGGGCCGCGACGATCGATGCCGCGCACCGGACGCGGCAGACCGCCGGTAATACAACGGTTTTCGCCGGTTCCACGCTCATGCTGGCGATCCTCGCCTCGGCCGCCCTGCAAGCGGGATCCCTGCTCGTCTCCTTGGCGATCGCGCTGGCCGTCGTCACCGCGATAAGTGTGGTGATCTCCTGGACGGTCGTACCGGCGGCACTTGTTCTCTTGGGCGATAACGTCAATCGTTGGCGGATCGGCAAAAGATCGACCGGGCGCTCGCGTCTGATGGTGATGCTCGGCACTGCGCTGCGCAGGCCGGAACTGGCGGTGGCGGTCGCCTTGCCGCTGCTGGTGCTCGCCGCGCCCGCACTCGCCTTCAAGACGGGCGCTCCCGGCGTGAATGAGCTGCCAGCCACCAACTCGGCGCGCCGTGGCACGGAACTGATGGACCGGGCAGTGGGACCGGGCTGGGCTGCCAGCTACACCGTTGTGGCAGCGAGCGAAAGGGGCACGATTGCCGAGCAGCACCGACTTGCTGCAATTGCGCATTGGCAGCGCCAAGTCGCCTCGTGGCCCGGGGTAAAGGCGGTGATCGGTCCCGCTGCACTCGCCCGGCGAGTTGCGCCGCTTCAAACCTTCGCCAAGCGCCTGCTCGGACCCGCCAGCAAAAAGGGGGAGCTGGCATCCGTGCGCCGCCTCGGGCCCAACCTGGGACGGGCAACAAGGGGAGTTTCCGCGCTGCGCGCCGGGCTGGCAGCGGCGACCTACGGATCGGGGCTGCTCGGCACCGGCTCCGGGCGAGCCGAGGCCGGAGCAAATGCGATCTCGAGCGGTCTTGCGGCGGTGGCGGACGGCGGCAAGCGCGCCGTGGCAGCCACGGGGCGCCTCGCCGCGGGCTCCCGACGCTTGAACGAAGCGCAGCGAATCGCCCGCATCGCAACGGCCGGGCTGGGGCTCGAACTAGGCGAGCTGCTCGAAATCGTCAACGAAAATGGCGTCAAAACCGCCCGGCAGCTCAGCACCAACCTCAACCGCGAGGCGGCGAGCCAGCCGAGCCTCGGGGGCGACGCCTCCCTGGCAAACGAACTACTAGACCACCTGACCGAGGCCAGGAACAGGGCGAGGCAGCTGCAGGCAGCCGCGTCGCGGCTTCACCACGGCTTCAGTCGCCTCACGGCCGGCGGCTCGAAGCTACACCAAGGCGCGCAGCGCCTTGCCGGCGCTGCAGGGACTCTGAGCGGTGGATTGAGCCGCCTCAGCTTCGGATCCACGCAACTCGCGGGTGGCCTAACGCGGCTGACCGGGGGTATCGGAGCGCTGCGAGAAGGGCTTGCGTCAGGCTTTCATCGCTCCTATCCCCTCCAGGCCGGACTCGCACGAGCCCAGGCGCGGGTTTCCGGTGAGGCCCGTATCCTCGGCCCCGGCATCTCGAAGCTGCGTCGCTTCTCCCCGCACATCTTCGACTCCGGATATTTCGTTCTCTCAGCGCTGGGGGGCGCGCGCCCGGCCCAGCGCCGCCAGATCGCCGAGGCGATCAATCTGCGCCGCGGCGGCCAAGCGGCGAGGATCCTGGTTGTGCCCACCTACACCTTCAATACGGCGGGCTCGGAAGCCCTCGAGCGGAGGCTGATTGCGAGCGGCGCGCGCCTCGGGCGGAGGACCGGCCTTGAGGTTGGGGTCACGGGCGGCGCCGCCACCCTTAACGACTATGGCCAAGAAACCAGAGCTCGCCTGCCGCTGATCATCGGGGCGATCGTCCTCGCGGTCTTTCTAACCCTGGTGGTCATCCTGAGGGCTCCCCTTCTGGCCGCTCTCGTGGTCGGCCTGAACCTGCTCTCGGTGGGTGCGGCGATCGGGGTCGTGACACTGCTGCTAGCGGTGCCAGCGGGCTATCCACTCGGGGGACACAGATACGTGGACACGGTCGGCGCCGCAGCGATCTTCGGCGTCACCTTCGGTCTCTCGATCGACTATGCGGTATTCTTGTTGGCGAGGATGCGAGAGGGATATGACCGCGACGGCGACAACGCCGCGGCGGTTTTTTATGGCTTGGAGCGAACCGCGAGCGTCATCACCGGGGCGGCGGCGATCATGGCTGCCGTATTCATCGTTTTCGCCAACGCGCAGATCGCGACGATCAGCCAGATGGGGACCGGGCTGACAGTTGCTGTCGTGCTCGACGCCACGGCAGTTCGGATCATCCTGCTGCCGGCACTGATGCTTTTGATCGGTAAGCGTGTTTGGTGGGTACCGAGGTTTCTTGACCGAGTGCTTCCCCGATTGGGAGCGGAGGGAGGAAAAGCAGGACCGTGACAAGGCTGATGTGGGTGACGGCCGCAGCCTCAGTCTGCCTGCTGATCTCGACCGGGATGGGATTGGCCGCCAGCCCCTCCTCAGCGCCCGTCGAACGCGCAGAATATGTCAGGCGACTGGAGGCGATCTGCGCACCGGGGGCGAGCGCGACGAGCCGGGCCGTAAAAGGGGTGCGCGCCAACGTCAGCAGGGGGCTTCTCAAACGCGCCGCCGGACAGTTCGCCCGCGCTGCACACATCTTTGAAGGCACAGTGAAGCGAATCAGCGTCGTCCCTCGGCCGAGCGCCGACATGGAAACCCTCGCGAAGTGGTTCACCGACCTACATTTGCAGGGGTCCTATCTGGACAAGATCGCAGGCGCGCTGCAGACCGGGGAAAAGATTCGCGCACAGGGCTATGAGGCACGCTTCGTGCACTACGGCAACGCCGGCAACAATGTGGTGCTCGCGTTCGAATTTCATACGTGTCGGTTCGAACCGACCCGATTTGGCTGATTTTGAGCCGCCCGTCGCGCCGCTGCTCGATAGGGGGAGTCGCCCTTGTGGTGGGAATCGCGGCGATAGCCCTCGGAGCTAGTTCTGTCTGGGGCGAGCGATCCCAGGTCGGCGACCTGATTGTGTCGCTGAACGCGAGCGTCTCGCCCCACAGAGTTCCGCGGACAAGGTATGTGCCGGCCACCCTCCGCCTGCAAACCAAGTTCAGGACAACCGATGGCTCCTTGATGCCGCGGCTCAGGGGATTGACGATCGACCTCAGCTCGCGCGGCAAGCTGTTCAACAAGGGCTTGCCGAGCTGCACGGTGCACAAGCTGGATCCATCTTCGCCACGACGAGCCATCAGCCTCTGCGGCAGCTCACTGGTTGGACGGGGCCGGCTACACGCGATCGTCTCGCTGCCGGAACAATTGCCCTTTCTGCTCCGAGCGAGCCTGCTTGCCTTCAACGGCAAGTCGAGAAGGGGGCAAAAGACCGTGCTCGTCCTAGCGTATGGGTCGTCACCTCAAATATCCTTCGTTCTCCCCTTCGTCATCCGTCGCAGCGAGTCTGAGCTAGGGACGAGCCTGACGACGCAGGTGCCAAAAGATGCCGGGACCTTCGCTCATATCGGCGGCTTCTCTATCGTTATCAAGCGCCTCTTTACCTACCGCGCCAAGCAGCACAGCTTCATCTCCGCCGATTGCCCAGTGCCGACCGGCTTCACCGGCGGCATCACGCCCTTCGCGCGAGCTATCTACCATTTCGCCGGCACTCAAACCGTGACAACGGTCATTGCCCGCGGTTGCAGGGTCGCGGGCGGGGGATGAGGGATTCGAGTAATCGTGTTGTTCTGAATCATCAGCTGCGCTGATCAACGCGATCCACACGATCGCTCTCAGCCACTCCCTGCGCTCGGTCAGACTTCGGATCGGTAGTCGGGCCGGGTCATCGTCATGTGGCTGGCCGGGCGGCGGTGAAAGCAGGGCCCAGGGGAACCGGAGAGGACGATGTCTGGCGCTAGGCTCTTTGTCACCGTGGAGCAGCGCGAGAAGACCTCCTCGTCCCCCGCCGAGACCGCCGAGACGGTGCGGGTGCGACGGCTGCGCGAAGACGCGCGGCGGCCGATCAGCGTCAACCTGGCGGAAGGGATCGCCCTCAGTCACAAGCTGATGCGGTTCGCGGGAGCCGCGCGCAAGGCTTGAGCGGACCGGCTTTCGACGAGCTGTTGCGGCGCCTCTCGGAGGAGGGCGCGGAGTTCGTCCTGATCGGTGGGCTGGCGGTGAACGCCTGGGGTGTCGTGCGCGGGACGAAGGACGTCGACGTGGTCGTCGCGCCCGACCCCGAGAACCTGAGGCGCGTCGCCGAGGTGGCGGCGGCGGCCGGCGGACATGTGCAGAGAGGCGAAGCGCTGCTCGGCAGCGCCTTCTCGATCGCGGCCGAGCTGGCCAGCGGGGAGCAGGTGGCGATCGAGACCGACCTTGGCAGGCTGGATGTCGTGCAGGGGCTGGAGGGCGTGCCGTCCTATGAGGAGCTGCGGTCGCGGGCGAGCGAGGCGGAGGTGCTCGGCATCAGCGTCGCGGTCTGCTCGGTCAAGGACCTGCGGGAGATGAAGCGGGCCGGACCCGGGACCTTGCCGACCTCGAGGACCTCGACGCCGCCGGGCGCTGAGGGGCGTCTACCTGGGAAAGGCAAGATACGGGCGTCACGTCAACCCTGCGCGCCGAGACGTTCTCAGGTGTAAGGGTTGGGGAGAAAGTTGTTCTTGGCAGTCGGTAATTGGCGTCAGCGCGGTCTTCTATCGCGTCGATCACTGCCTCTACTCAGTCCAGCTCACGGTGCACCGGACATCGATCAAGGTGCGCGGGTCGGGAAGAGCCGTTTTGGAGGACTGCAACTGAGCTTCTCTCAGCGGGGTGGTCCCGACTCTGGTTACCCAGCCTGACTGTCTCACGCCACAGCGAAAGAGCTATGCGACCTCGACGCGGAGCGCTTCGCTCAGCCCGGCGCGGCCTGCCGGGGTGAGCGTCACCGCGCGCCCCACGGGTGCACGCCTGATCCATCCCAGCTCCAGAAGCCGCTCGGCCAGCCCCGCGCCGAGCGCGCCGGCCAGGTGGGGCCGGCGCTCGCTCCAGTCAAGGCAGGAGCGCGCAAAGGAGCGCCGCTTTGCCCGCAGCGCTGCCAGCTCGACGCCGAGCTCTCCGAACCAGACGGCGCCCCGTTCGCTCAACTCGAAGCGATCCTCGCTGAGCGTGAACAGGCCGGCGGCGGTCATCGCGTCGAGGATCTCGATCGCCAGCCGGCCAGCGAGATGGTCATAGCAAAAGCGGGCGTAGCCGAACGCCTGCGCCGAATTCGCGCTGCGCAGCGAACGGATCTCCTGTCGGGGAGCGATGCGCCCCAGTGCCTCGATCGCCTCCGCGACCCGCGGGTCGGCCAGCCGGTAGAGACGATGGCGTCCCCGCACTTCGACCTCAACGATGCCCGCGGCGAGCAGCTTTGCCAGGTGAAAGCTCGCAGTGGCGCGCGAGACCCCGGCGCAGGCGGCCAGGGCGCTGGCCCGCAGGCCCCTCCCGCCGAGCAGCTCGACCAGAAAGCGGGCGCGAGTGCGGTCCCCGATCAGCGCGGCGACCGCGGCGAGATCTGCGTCTCCTTCCATAGGCGAAGGGTACGCCGCCCATGGTTCGATCAACATCGAATGACTGGCGACTTACGCTGAGCGCTCACCCACCCTGCCACGACGCCCGAGAGGCCCAAAGATGACCGAGACAACCGAGAAGAGCCTGCCTTCGCCCCCCGCCGAGAAGCACCAGCTGATCTGGCCGAGCGTTCTCTACTTCGGCACGCCGGTGGCGCTTGTAACGACGATGAACGTCGAGGGGACGGCGAACATCGGGCCGATGTCCTCGGCCTGGGCGCTCGGCTACACCGTGGTGATGGGCTGGGAGCACACTGCCCACACCCTCGCCAACCTGGAGCGCGAGGGCGAGTGCGTGATCAACCTCCCGGGCCCTGCGCTGCACGAGCAGGTCGAGGCGTTGGCGCCGTTGACGGGCCGCAATCCGCCAGCACCGCACAAGGCCGGCAAGTTTCGCTTCGAGCCACACAAGTTCGAGGCGGTCGGCCTGACCCCGGCACCGGCCGAGGCGGTGGCGCCGCCGCGGATAGCGGAGTGCGCCCTGCAGCTTGAGGCGAAGGTGACGGCGATCCACGCGCCAGCGACCCGGCCTGACGGTGAGTACTTTCGGATCGTCGAGACCCACGTGGAGCGAGTCCATGCGCTGTCGGGGGTCGTCAAGCCCGACTCAAATCACATCGACCCTCAGCGCTGGTCTCCCCTGCTCTACGTGTTCCGGCACTACTTCGGCACCGGCGAGGAGCTCGGGCGGAGCTTCCGCGCCGAAGACTGAGGGCGTTGGTCACCCGCCTGTTCGCTGTTCGGCGCTGCTTCGCAGTCGTTTACCGCCCTAAAACTTCCTGCCAACTGCGCACCAGGACGATCGCGGCGCGCAGCTGCTCGATCATCCACAACGCGGGCGACCGCCGCCGGGTGAGCAACTCGCCCGGCGCAGAAGCGGAGCACCAGCAGCTCATCGCGAGAGATCGCTCGTAGGCCCTCACGGGTGCAGAGAACAAGATTGCCGCTATCGCCGACGCCCGCTAGCACCTTGGCCAGGCCGGTCTCCCGCAAGCCCAATTCCTTCTATCGAGGGTCCAGGACAACGATCGGGATTTTCCGGCCCTTGGCGTTGCTCTTGAAGAATTCGTATCCAGGGTAGAACGCCACGAACTGGGTCCAAAGCCGATCGCGCTCCTCATCGGTCGCGACGCGGGCGCGGACCTCACGGACCTCGGAGCCGATCTGAATCGTCGTCTCTGGGTTCGCCTTTAGGTTGTGAAACCACGCGGGATGGGTTGGCTGGCCACCCTTGGTAGCCGCCACGACAATGGCGTCGCCGTCCTCGTGGTACATGACGGGGGATGTCCGCCCCACACCGCTCTTGGCGCCAGTGTGGTCGACCAGGACTATCCGAGCCTCAGGCCAGCCGGGAAGGTGGCCACCGATCCTTCCGCCGGTCCTGCGATAGAGAGTTGCGTGGACCTTCGTTGAGCGTCGTCCCATGTAGAAGCCGCGCTTGTTGGCAAATTGAGACGCGGACGCTGTGAACGTTCCGAACAGAGACATGGCGCTCCTCCTAGGTAACCACGGGTGTATGGCAGCTGGCGTGAGCCATCAGTTCGAGCTCGGACTTGACGGCCCGGACTTCACCTCGCTCGAGACCAACAGCGAGGAGGATCGAGGGGCCTTCCAGCGCAGATCGGTGACGCTGCAAGCGTTGGGCACCTTCCTAATCGTGTGCGGCACGAAGCTCAGCATCATCGGCAGCGTCGGCTAGGCAACATCTCCCCTCCCCTCAAGTCGAGCGCGGAACGCTGTCGCGGGTTCAACCATGGCGCCGAGGGAGCGGACTCGCTCGGCGAGATCGCGATCGGAGGTGACCACGGTCACCGCGCCCTCGGCGAGCCAGCCATCAAGGCGGCTAACGATCTCCTTGTCGGCAGAGTTGGGACCGGGCTGTGCCGCCCAGGCGATCTCGATCTGCTCGGTGGGAAGCTGTCGTGAAGGTGGCTGCTCGAGGACGACAGTGAGTCGCTCCTGGGTCTTCACGGCCCAGCGATCGAGCTGGCAGACCAGGCGTTCGATCGCGGCAGGGCGATCCCGCCACCAGCCGTCGGGGCGGCTACCGATCACATTCATCGCGTCGACGACACGGCGCATGGGCGGGAGTATGGGCAATCGATCGTCGACAGTGGACGTGTGATCGGCCAGGTGACCTGAGGGGACGGCCCGTGCCATGGGATCGATTCATCGACATCTATGGCGCAGAGCGACGCCTCAACCCTGGTCTCGACGCTTCTTGCGCATACGGCATGCACCCAACGGGCGACTGTCGGGGGTTCGGAGGTCATCTTGCCTTGCCTGAGTGCGCCCTGCTGAACCCCCAGACCTCTGCGTGTAGCGCCTCAGTTTCGATCGGATCGCTATCTGGCCGATGGACGACGGTCTCTGTCGCAAGTTGGGAGGTTTCCGGCGAGTGGCCAAGGTTCAGGCAGCTAGCCTTGCCGGCGCCACCCACGACGATCGGAGGCAAAATGGCGCAGGTGCTTTACACCGCGGTTGCAACCGTGACGGGCGGCCGGGCCGAAGGTCACGGCCGCACCAACGACGACGTGCTGGACGTCGAGCTTCGAAGCCCGCCGGAGTTGGGCGGCGAAGGCGGCGGCACCAACCCCGAGCAACTTTTCGCGATCGGCTATGCAGCCTGCTTCGAGGGGGCACTTGGGGTCGTGGCCCGGCGCCAGAAACTTGAGGCTGGCGACGTCGCGATCGACTCCAAGGTGATGCTGGTGACCGGCGAGGACCGCGTCTTTACCATCGCCGCCGAGCTGGACGTGAGCCTGCCCTCGGTCGAGGGCCAGGACGCAATCGACCTGGTCCGCGACGCCCACCAGGTCTGTCCCTACTCGAACGCCACGAGGGGCAACATCGAGGTCAAGCTGACCGCCAACGGGCAGGCGGTGGACTGAGGCAGCCCCAAACGGTGCGGGGTTCCGCGCTTTTGGCGTCGTGTAAGTCGCCCTCAGAAACACGGAAGGCCGCTCTTCTGGTGACTTCGACCCTATTGCGGGGGCGGGTTCTGAACGGATATCAGCGACCGCTTATCGCCTTACGCAGAGCCAAATTCTCGCTGCTCAATCACACTTATCACTTCCTTGTAGCAGCTCAGATCGGCCCAAATGCGGATAATCTCGCCTCATGGGGACCGCCCTCGTTGCCCTAGCGTCAGGGTCGACAGCGGCGCAGTCGCCTCCATATGACGCGCGTCGGGGCCGCTATCTGAGCCGATCTCGAACGCCGTGCAGCCAGCCAGACTCCGTGTGTTGACGGGGGTTCCGCCGATGCCGAGAGAGGCGCACGTGCTCCGATGAGCCCGTGCGCGGAGGCACCACGAGCCCACCGCCGCGCCGTCGGCGCCGCGCGAGTCTCTTCTCACACGCGCCGACGGCGCTCATGATGCGTCTACCACTGGAGCGGCCGGTCGGGCTCGATGATCCGGACGCTCGTCGACCTACGACTACGAAACGAGGATTGCTGATGTCAGCGAAGACACTTCCCGGCGGAACGTTCACCTTGGCCGAGGGTCTAACAGTCACCCGCATGGGGTACGGCGCGATGCAACTCGCTGGCCCCGGCGTCTTCGGTCCGCCGAAGGACCGTGACGCCGCGATGGCCGTGCTGCGCGAGGCTGTGGAGCTAGGCATCACTCACATCGACACCAGCGACTACTACGGGCCGCACATCACGAACCAGATCATCAGGGAGGCCCTGCACCCCTACCCGGACGAGCTGCGCATCGTGACCAAGGTCGGAGCGTTGCGAGACGCCGAGGGCGGCTGGCCCCACGCGCTCTCTCCCGAGCAGCTGCGTCAGGCCGTGCACGACAACCTGGACCGACTCGGCCTCGACGCCCTCGATGTCGTCAACCTGCGCGTCGGCGGGTTCGACAGCCCCGAGCCCGGCTCGCTCGCTGAGCCGTTCGGTGCGCTCGCGCAGCTACAGCAAGAGGGCCTGATCAAGCATCTCGGTGTCAGCACCGTCTGCCCGGAGCAGATCGCCGAGGCCCAGTCGATCGCGCCAATCGTGTGCGTGCAAAACTTCTACAACATCGCCAAACCGGGCCGACGACGCCAGCGGTGCGCTCGTAAGCGCGGAGCGTGCCAGCACGGATTGTCGTTCAGCTATCGCTCAGGGGAAGCGTCCGTGTATTTCTACCCTCTTGAAGGCGGACCGTGGGCTTACCGCCTCACCCTGCATACCTTGGTCAGGGTGTTGGTCAAGGTCCGTCCTCCGGCGAAGGCAAAGCGGGCACGTGCAAGGGGGAAAAGCACGCCGGGGAGGCCAGCTGGGGCGGGGCAGCCGGCGCTCACGTAGCTGCGGGGAGCGCCGTGGTAGTTGAAGCGGCGATGAAGAGTCAGTGAGATGCCGGTGACGAAGCCCCATTCGCCGGTCGTCTTGGGTAGTACGGCGGTTAAGAGAGTGCCAAACTGACCACGGGCTGGTCCGATCGCGAAGGGCAAGACAAAGGAAGTGGGAACGGGCTGGATACCGTAGACGTGGGCGAGGATTACCTGCCGACCATCTACCCTGCCGTTGAAGGCGAGGACCTTGCCCTGTGAGGGAAAGGGGGCCTGCTGAGGAAGCTCGACGTCGGCTGAGAAGCTGCCTCCGCCGACGAGAGAGCGCCGGCAGGCGGCGAGTGCGGCACTGGTGGTGGACGGCTGGATCTGCTTGAAGCGACAGATAGGCAAGCCTGAGGAGTCGAGGTGACCGTGGCGGTTGATCTGGATCGAGATCGTCTGCAGCTGCGGAGGCGGGGAGCCGTCAGTGGTGGCGATGCGCCCGCCGACGGTGACCGCGACCGGGGCGGTGCCCGAGCGGGGCAGGGTTAGCGGGGCGACCTCGCCGACGAAACTTACGCGCAGGTCGCCCCGCTGGCCGACCCCGGCGTGGGCGATAGCAGCAAGCCCCAAGGTGAGTGCGGTGGCGGCGAAGAAAGAGGCTTCGACGCGGCGGGAAGTCATCGAGCCACCCCGATTGCCTCGGGCCGCGGCACGGAGTCCACGAAGAACTGCCCGTGGAAGCCGAAGGGAATCGGATGGGGCACCCGCGCCCGGCAGATCTCACTGAGGTCGTGAGCATCGAGGACTAAAAGAAACGAGGTTTCGGTTGCCGGCTCGAGAACCAGCGAGAGCAGGATGCCATCGTCCTCGCGGGCGGCGCTTGGAGACGGTACGAAGACGGCCTCGACAGGGTAGGAGCCGGGCTCATACCACTCGATCGTGGATTCCGCGTCGACGTCCGCCTTCTGGATCCGGGTGAGGAACCCCTCCCCCCGCCCTCGTGATCGAAGCCCATGCCGTAGGCGTAGCGATAAGGGCGAGCGTTGTGGCGGCGACAGTCGATCCGCGGCAGCTCCATGCCGGGCGCGATCGCTTCCGGGCGCGCCTCGCCGCCATCCAGCCGCACGTGGTAGCGGCGCAGGTCGAAGTACGGCAATGTACCCTCTCCTCGCACCCGATCGAGGTAGAGGGCCTCGACGATCTCGGCGTCCTCGCATGCGACAAGGTCGACTACCAGCGCGCCGCCTTCCTCGAAGGCGTTGAGGTGATGGAAGCAGAAGAACGGCTCGCCATAGGCGCGCGCGCGGACCTCGCCGCTGCGGCGGGAGAGGCTCGAAGGGGCCGGAATCCTCTCCGAGGGCACGCTGCTGACACTCGATGCCGGAATTGGGCACGAGCGCGAGTTCGTTCGATACCGATCCTCGCTGATCTAGGGCCGCCGATGCATTCGCTGGTGCTTGCGCCTGTGCTTGGCGCAGCTGCTCGGCACGAACGGCGGGGAACTCACCATCGTCTTGCCGTTCTGGCCGGTCAACCTGACTACGGCGCGATTAGTGGACTTGCAGAGGTTGGTGGAGTTGACGAAGAGACCCTTGGCGCCGCCGCCGAGGCTGAGGGTGAAGTTGGACAGGGGGACGTCGGGGAGCGCTTCGAAGGTTGCGCGAATGCGCCCGTTGACGGAGTCGACGTGGCCGTCCAAGTACACACCAACCTCTCTGTTTTGAAGGGCGACGACGATGTCAGGGAGCTCGTGGTTTGAAGAGCGAAGGTAAACAGGGCCTTCGACGGGTTCGGAGAGAAGCGGCGTTTCCGCCCTGGCGTAGCCATAGATAGATTCGGCCGGACAAGCACCTGCTGCGAATTGAACACGGGTGCAGATGCTGTGGAGGTGGGCATTTTCGACGAACTCCGAACGCGGCAAGAGCGTTTCCGCACGGGCGATGTTGGCTTCGCCGGGGCTTGCGGTCAGGGTGACGGAAAGTGCCGGGTTAGCGCCCCGTCGAGCGCCGCCGCTGAGCTGCAGGCCAAGCCTTGGAGTGAAGGGGAGGATGGCGCAATTGGTCACCTGGAAGGGGTCGGCGACCGTGGCTTGGAGTTCGCCTCCTTCGGACTCGGTGCCAGCGCCCGTCATTTCGAAGAGAAACGAGAAGGGATCGCAGGAGGTTGGATTAAGGCTGAACTGGGGACGATCGATGCGGACTTGGATGTCGCGAACGCGAAGGGGGATTCCGTCGATGATGTGGGGGATCGCATCGGAACCGCTCGACTCAACCGTGGCACGGCCAGTTTCTGGATCGACGTGAAGGACGGCACGGACGACGACGGTGCCAAGGTCGAAAGGGCCGACCTTGGCAGCGGTGATCGCGACGGCGCTTACACCCGAACCGCGGTAAGGCCCGGCGAGGTAGACCTTGCCAGGGGCCCAGGTGAGGATGCTGCCAACACCGGCACCGACCTCGGTGTGGCCGATCTCGGAAGCTTCGGGACAGGAGGGGTGCTCTTCCTCTTCGGCGCCGCTCCTCGTTTTGGCGGCTTCGATCGCCGCATCAGAGCAAAAGGGAACGCCGGCCAACTTGGCGACCAGCCCCGGCGGGAAATGAGCGGCGAAATGGGTTACTTCCGTTTCGCCGTCAGCGCGGGTTATATCCAGGTAGTAGGGGCTGTACTGGCCGGCCTGGTTGCTCAACGTGCCGGAGCTCACCCTGGGGTGAAAAGGCGGCTGTCCGGCGGCGGGGCAGGGGCCGCCGTTCGCCCCCCTTGTGATCTGGAAGCTCGCGGAGGGATGCTCGACCATGCTCGGGTCCGACCATGGGGTTATTTCGGCCTGCGTGGTGAAGCTACCGCAGGCATCTGGGGTGACGAAGGGCGCGGTCTGGCCCTGGCGGAAGCTGAGGTCGAGGTCGGAGAATGGCAGTTGGGGATTGTCTTCAAAGGTGGTGAGGAGGCGACCGGTCAGTGCGTCAGGCTGCACCCTGCCGGCGATCTTGACGACAACGCCGCGGTCGGGAACTCGCGCGACAAGGTAGACGGCGAGCAGAGAGTCGAAGGGGTTTTCATATGGCTTGGCGATGAACAGGGAGCCGGTCGCTTCTCCCGAGACCGAGGCCGATTGGATTCGGACCGAGCCGACCTTGGATTCTTCCGGACAACCCTCACCCGGGGCAGGTTCGAGCGTTTCCGCCGCGTACTCGGTTTCGGTGCAGGCACCGAGGCCGGCGGCGGCGGAGGGGTTGAGCGTCATCCCTTCGGGCAAGCTGAAAGCAGCCGTCTTGAGGTTGGAGGTGGCGAGGGCGTAGGGGTCTTCGTAGGTCTGGGGAATCTTCAGATCGACGTCGAGGCCGCTTGGTGAGGAGGCTGCAGTGGTGGTCGGCTGTGCGCTCAGTGAGGGTTCAATGCCGAGGCGTTCGCAGTCGACGAGTGTGCCAAGGGGCATCTGCGCAGTTTCAGCCTGGGCGGGCCGTTGCCAGGAGTCAACCGAGAGGTCGGCCTGGAGCGGTTCGCCAGTGCAGGAGGTCGGGTTGGTGAAGTAGGGAGCGGGGCCAGCGTCGGAGGAGGCACCAAATTCGCCGCTGGCAGGATTCCAGCGCAGCGGGTCATGCAGGGGGTCCGCCGGTACCCCCCAGATCGTGAAGGTGGTGCTGTCGAGCTGCGCGGAGCCGCCGCCGCTGTAAAGATTGCGGAACGCGGTGCGCAGGCCGTAGTCGCCAGGGCGCAGGGAGACGTCCCCCTGAATATGGAAGGTGTCGGCATAGAAGCCGATCTTGGAGATCTGTCCGGAGTCCGGAATCAGGTTATAGACGGGCCTGTGCGCTACCAAGGTGGTGCCGCCAAGGCTGACGGCGAGGGTCGCTATCCCGACCTGGGTCCCGATCGAACATTCTTCGCGGGAAAAGAGGGCGACCGGACAAAAAGGCGTATCGACTACGTCACCGGCGAAACCAGGCGGGAGGTCATAGGTGGCCTTCTTTGGATCGCCCGCCACGTCCCCCTTGGCACTGGTTGTGCCGAAGGCTTGGGAGATGGTGATGTCGGCGTGGGCACCAGCCTGGTTGGTGGAGAGGGCGGTAGTCTCACCACCGGGAGCTAGGCCGAATTCGGTGGGCACAGAAGAGATCGCGGTCGGAGTGCGCATCGAGGCGTCGGGGGCGCCACCACCGGAGACACTTACCAGGTTGGCGACGCAGCTTGTCGCTGTGGCCGGCACTTCGCAAGAGGGCGGGGGGCTCGCGGAGACGTCGACCGGGAAGGTGACGGTGAGGGTGTCATCGGGAACTACCGTGCCCGAGTAGGTGCAGGCGAGGCCGGCACAGCTGAGCGGTTCGTGGTGGAGCAGCTCTTCGCCGGAGGCGCCGGCGGGGTCTAGGGCGAGGCCCGGCGGTAGGGCATCTGTGACCGTGACCGTGGTACCGTCGCTGGCGGCGCCGCCCGTGTTGATGACGGTCACCTTGTAGAGATCGTCACCGTTTTGGTCGTTGGGAGCGAAATTGGTCGGCGTCGAGACCGAGGTGACGGTCCACTGGGGGCTCTGGGGAAGGGCGAAGGCCGGTGCGGCGGCGAAGAGTGCCAGCCCCGCGAGGCCCGCCGTTAGGGCTGCAACGCCCACCAGGCGGCGTCGGGCGGATCCGCCGCCCCTCGTCGCCTCTGCGCTGGGGGGGATCACTTTCCTGCCCTCCGGTTGTTGTCGGGGTGTCGGGTTCCGTAAGCCCGCTTGCGGTGTTTTTGCTTGCGGTGGTGGCGCTTTCGGTGGGATTGCTTGGGGAAGGTGGGGGTCAGGTTGCCGGCACCCGGCGAGGTTTCGGTCGCGGGTGTCGGGTGATCGGGAGGAGGCTGCGGGCTCTGGCAGGCGTCGCCTTCGCAGGGGGCCGCGCCGGAGGAGCCGCCAAAGCCGCCGCCTATGCGAGCGTCGTAAAGGTCGCCGGATTGGTCGGTGTCCTGGGGGACGAGGCCAGCGTGGGTGCCGAAGAAGACGTTGGAGCCGTCGGGGCTGGAGTCAAGGAAGAAGGAGTCGTTGGAGTCGCGGCCGGAGCTGATCAGCGAGACGGTGCCTTCGTGCCACTCATAGACATCGAGGCGTTCGTTGACGTCGGTGGGGACGAGGGCATCGGCGGTGTCAAAAAAGACGTAGGAGCCATCGTCGGAGATTGCCTGCGGCGGCGTCGCGGCAGGATTGTCCGTGGAGAAAGCTGAGCGGGCGAAGAGAGCATTGGATGAGGGGTCGGCACCGTTGGGGTTACAGGAGACGCAGATGATCCGTTCGCCGGGTCCGGCGGCTGAGTCATAGCGGTAGACCTCATCGCAGTGCCCGTTCGGGGGGGCCGTGCCGGTGGCGTCAGAGCAGTCGGCGCCAGCGGCGGCCGTGCTGTTGTACGTGCTTACGTCATGCGTCGTGGCGAAGAGCAGGTAGCGCCCGTCTGGGGTGGTCTCCCAGTTGGCCGTCGGATCGAGGCCGATCTCCTCGCCGTGGGGAAAGGGCCACCAGCGCCCGGTCGAAGTGTCGGCGTAGTCACGCTGGTTGACGGTGGCAACGTATGTGGTAGCTTCGGTTTCGGTGTCGTAGCGGTAGAGATTGACCTCTTCGCCGCTGAGGGTCGGGGCGTCGGCGGCGAGCTGACCGAAGGCAGTGAAGTAGACAGCGCGCCCGTCGGCGGAGATCGCGGGGACGTTGTAGACATCTGCTTCGGCGTGACCCGATTCGCCACGGGAGACGCGGGTCAGGGCGTGGGTTTCGGTGTCATAGGAATACAGCTCGGGGTCGTGAATGCCTTCGTCGTCGTGGGTCAGCTCGGTTTCGGTCATGAAGAAGACCCGCGAGCCGTCGGAGGAGGCGCCAACGAAGGCGGCGGCCTGAAGGCCGTTGGGGTCTGAGACGCCGGCTTCGGGAGCGGAGACGTCGACCGTGGTGGCTTCGCCGACGCGCATGTAGAGCTGGGGCGGGTTGGCTGTGGCGCCGTTCCAGCAGCCGGTGCCGGTCGCGCTGGGATCGGGGGCGGTGAAGAAGATCCTGGCGCCGTCGGCGGAGACGGCGCCGGGATTAGCGCTCGCGCCGAGGCCGAGGGCGGCGCCGCAGGGGCTGAGCAGCGCCCCTTCGCTGTCGACGTTTACGAGATGGAGTTCGCCGCCCGTCCAGTCATAGAGCGCCTCGCTTTCGGGGTCCTGGGCGACGTCGCCAGGCGCCAGCTGGTGGTCGCGGGATTGCAGGACGAGGTGG
Source organism: uncultured Solirubrobacterales bacterium (assembly GCA_963743285.1). GTDB lineage: Bacteria > Actinomycetota > Thermoleophilia > Solirubrobacterales > 70-9 > CAVUPF01. Next base: position 221,855 of record CAVUPF010000003.1, on the reverse strand, counting down.
CTGAGGTCGGAGGAGCCACCGACCGGAGTCGCTTCTTCGGCCGATTCGAGGAGGCCGGAGCCGATTGTCGCGTAAGGACCGCCGGGAGGGCCGAGCAGATCGATCGCTTGAACAGCTCCACCCCCGGCGGATGATCCGACGGCATCGAGGAGGCCGAGCTGTGAAAAGTCGGAGGGGTCATAGAGCACATCGCCGATGCTTTGGACGCCGAGAGTGGGCGAGGCGGCGGCGGTGTAGGCCCAGCCATCCTCACCGCGGGAGAAGACGTAGACGTTCTGCCTCGCGGCGGGGAAGGGACCGAAGACGGCGGCGGTGTCGAGGAGGAACTCGTTGCCGTCGGCGGAAGAGACGCCGACATCGTAGCTGCGTTCGCCGGAGCCGAACATGTCTTCGGCGCCTTCCTTGTCGGTCGGGGTGAGCAACTCGTAAGCGCGGCCATCGAGGCCAGGCGCGGGGACCGGCAGGATCGGCGCTGCGAAGGCGGTGGGGGTAGCGAACGCGGAGGTGGCCAGAAGAACAGTGAGGAAAAGTCCTGTCGCGACGGCCCGGCTATGTGCCAGGCGCCGTTGCGATGCCTTGGCTGACGGCGTCCCTGTGGTCTGCTCGCATTGCTTCATCCTGCCTCCCGGCGTGGCCTTACCTCTCTGATGTTTTGAGTCGTGAGCTCACTGCATCGCGGCGATGCAGGCGTAACTTCATCGCCGAGCGGCTGAGTCCGAGCGGCTGAGCCGTCGCCGCACCGGAGAGGCCCTGGATGTCACGCAGGACGAGGACGGCGGGCTGCTCGGGGGGAGCCCTGCGATGGAGTCGACGAACCGCTCCCTTTCTAGGCGGGCGAGTGCCTCATCTTCGGCTGAAGGCCCGACCAAGCCCGTGGGGACTGGGCTGCGAAGTGCGAGCCGCGATCTGCGAATGCACTCGTTGCGCACAATTTGGAACATCCACGACGCGAGCGCCACGGTGGCACGTTGCGTGCCGATCTTCCGGTAGAGGATGATCAGCGCCTCTTGCGTTGCGTCCTCGGCGTCTTCGGGCGTCGCACAGAGAGTGTGGGCAAATCGCCTCACGTGCGCATTCGAACCGGAAACGAGCGTCGCGATCGCGACGGGATCGCCGTGTTGGGCTGCGCTTACGACCTGATCGGCAGGCCAGCCGGCAGGGCGCTTCTCAGACACGAGAGCGCCGCCTCATGATGAAGAAGCAGCCGCAGAGGGCGACCGCAGCTGCGACGAGACAGATGGCGATGATCATGATCAGCGTCTGCCTTTCAGGTCGATCGAATGGAGCCTGTAGATAAGAGGTCTGAATCGCAAAAAGGATTCAAAAAGTTCCATCCAGGCGAAAGGATCTGCACAGCCCGTGATGATGGTTAGTGGGCACGTGGGTCCCTCTCCATCTAGGAGCAGGGAGCAAGGAAAGCAAGCTGTTCTCGGTGGTAAGCGAGTCTCGACGGTGTTGAGGGCAGCTACATTCCCGATGGCTGTTGGTACCCAAATGTGGTACCCACGTCCGAACCGGGGACGAGTCGATGACGAGTGACGTGCCTTAAAACCGCTTGATAGAGCCGTTTCGTAAAGCGCGCCCGACAGGATTCGAACCTGTGACCTTCGGTTTCGTAGACCAACGCTCGATTGCGCGAACTTACGCAGACTAGAGCCAAATGCGGCTGTCCAGCGATCTGGATGTAGCTGAAATGTAGCCATCATCTGGGTCATATACCTGCGGGCTGGAGATAGCTGAGGCGTCCTGCCGCTCCAGCACACTTCGGCGCGTGAAGGTCGATCCGCAAGTTGCAGCCGTCAAGGCTGCGCAGGGTGCTCTGCCAGTCGAGCAGGAGATGATCGGTGCCGCCTTCTCTGGTCCTCCGGCGCCGACCACGAGCCCCGGCATCAACGCGACGAAGCAGCTCGTGCTCGCGAACGGCTGGGTCGTCTTCCACAAGCCGTTCTCGGGAGTTCACGTGGCCAACGCGCTGGCCTATGGCCAGACCGATGAGACGCCCCCATTGCACGAGGCGGTCGCATGGCGCCTCGCGGTTGCACTCGGCGATCCGTGGCAGGGGATGGTGGCCCCATGCGTACTCCGCGATTACGCTGGTGAAGACGGCTCGCTCTCGCTACAGGCGCGCGGCTGGCCACGCGACCCGGCGCCGACGATGAATCCGACCTGGTGTCTGCCTGCGGCGTTCTATGACGCGCTGATCGCCCAGCAGGATCGCCACGACGGGAACTGGCGTTGGGACGGCACGCGGTTGATGCTGATCGACCATGGCTACACGTTCGCGTTGCCCGGCGACATCGCCAACCACTACGACTTCGTCGAGGCCCGCCACGCCGGCGGTGCTGCGACATTGCGCACGGAGGAGCGCGACGCGCTTAAACGCCTGCTCGCGGACCCCGATCTGCTCGGGATGGCGCGCTTCCTGTTGCCCCAGCGCGCGCAGGCACTCGCAGATCGGGCCCAGCGCATGCTCAGCCGGGATGAGGTCCTACAGCCGAAGAAGTTTTGAGATGGGCCGCTTTGGCTCCAAACAACGTGATAGCATCATAACTCAAGAGGTTAACCTAAGCTTTTCCGATATTGAAGGAAGCTCTTCATGATCCAAGTCAACTTCTCCACCTTCGAACTCGACCCGGACACCAAGGAGTGGATCGAGCTACCTGTCGCGCAGCTCCTCGCCGATCGCGACGAGGTGCAAATTAGCGGCCCACACGCCGACTGGATCAACCTGAACGTCTCGATTATCGATCCCGAGAGCAGGGAGCAAGTCACGCGGGATGAGGATGCCGAGCGCTGGGCGCGGCTGCTGCCGTTCGCCTATAGGAGTGGCGACATCAGCGTCGAGGTTGCGGAGGTCGAGGTGGCCGAGCCTGTCGGCGCCGCGTTTCACTACTCCGCCGGCCACTGAGCAATGCCGCGCACGTCGGTATCGGAGATCCACGCAAAGGTCGTCGGCCGCGAGCTTCGAGGTACCCGCCGCGCGCTCGGGCTCACCCAGGCCGAGGTTGCCCGACGCCTCGGCGCTTCGCCCTCCTACGTGGCTGCAATCGAGGCTGGCCGCCATAACCTCACGCTCGGGCAGATCGCCAACATCGCCAATGCCATGCGCCTCGGGGTCAGCGTCTCGTTCATCCGCCCCGACGGAACCCGGGTGTTTAGCGAGCAGCCTGGCGCCGCTCAGCACTGAGTTCGCTGCGCGGCCGGCCGGTGGCCAACATGGCTCGGTTAGTGATGGCTTTCCGGATCGCGTCGTGGCTGCGCTAGAGGAGATTGAGCGCTCTGGTTGATCAATCGATCTCAAGGAGACCGATGTCGACTTCGAGATAAGCGGCTTAATGTCGAAGCTGCCTGCTAAGCTCGTTCAATGAAATCGGGGACCAAAGCACGCACCAGGAAGAGTGGCAAAGCCCAGGCCAAAGACACGCGGTTGCGAAAGGGCGGAGCGAGGCGGAGCTCGCCGAGCGGGGCAGTCGCACGCGAGAAAGCAGAACTCGATCGGACCCTGCGCTTCGTCTATGGCTATCGAGGTCTGGCGGATCAGGCAGGGGAGGTCGGTGGGAAAATCCGCGCGCTCGCCTGGGAGCAAGTAAAGGCATCCCCGCCAATTCGCATCCGCTCAGCCCAGGACCTTCTCCAGGTCTCCGACCACACGATCGATATCTGGTGTCGACGCGGGATTCTCGAACTGAGCGGCAAGAGCCCCAAACGCGTCTCGCTTGACAGCGTCCTGGTAGCCCGGGAGGCGCTTGAGGAGATACGGGCTGCCGGTCAAGATCGAGACCTAACCGCGGCGTTGCTGAACAAGCTCGAGCTGGACGAACTGCGAGAGAACGAGCGCTTCCGCTCCTCGCTTGCGCGAGCCAAGCGCGGTGAGCGCGGTGAGTGGCCCGGCGGATTCTGAGCCGCCTTTTGACGTATGGCTGACTCGGGAAGCTGCCGAAGACGTCAATGCGCTGCGCGGCCGCCACGCTCGCGAGGTAGAAAGGGCACGGGCTGAACTGCAGCGGATTGGTTGTCAGGCCGCCCACTACCGTCTCTCGGGGGCGAGGTGGAGCACCTCTGCGTGCTCAAGTTGCGCGACAACCACCGCATGGTCCTGTTTTTTCCGGCCCAGAATGAGGTCGCGGTCCTTCTCGTCGGCCCACATGACCGCGAGAACCCCGATCTGGATGTCTACCGGCGCCTCTATGAATCTCTGGCGGTCGAGATCCCGAACGATGAGCATCGCCGCCCGCCTTGCTGCGCGGATGGACAGCCCCCGGTGGATCCGGATCTGCTCGAGCAGCTAATCGACCGCACTCAGGAGTTAACGCGCCGCAAACGTCGGCACGGATCGTCCAACAAATAGAGCCAGGGCGAACCGCGAATGTCTGGTGATCGCGATCTGTACCCGTTCTCGGAAAAATCGCGATCACCGCGAGGTTCGACAAAAGAGCAGCAAAATGAGAGCACAGCGGCACGGCGCAGTATTGCTTCCCGTCTAGCCGATCGCCTGCCTGATCGCGTCGTGGCTGCGCTCGAGGGCGTGGGTGTAGACGGAGATCATCGTCTCGACCGTGTGGCCGGCTACAAGCGCCAGGTCGGCGTCGTCGATTCCCGCCGCCCGCAGGTGGGTGACGTAGGAGTGGCGGAACTCGTGCGGGGTCGGATCGAGCCCGATCGCGAGCTGGGCCGGAACCCAGACGTCGCGGTAGAAGTTGCGCTCGCGCCAGAGCTTGCCCATCGGGGTCGGGAAGAGCAGGTCGGTGTCGATCCGGGTCGGCCGCGACTCGATCAGCCGTGCCAAGCTGGGCGGTACCGGCACCTTTCGCTCGTGGTTCTTCTGATCGCTGGTTTCGATCAGCTCACCTTCATGTGCGGAGAACTGAAAGCTGAAGAGGCCGCCGTCGAAATTGCTGTGCTTCAGGGCCAGGAACTCTCGAGCCTGAGGCCGGTGAGACCCGGCGTCAGCAGCAGCGCCTCGTAGTCCTGGCGCGAGTAAAAGCCAATGTAGCTGAGATGTAGCAGTCATCCGCTGGCGAGCCTGGGAACGGGGCGGAAGGCAGCGGAGAAGGGGCGTCCGGCGGATGTCGCGTATTTGGCTTGCCAGAGCTGAAAAACGGCATAAAACGGAGCGGAACGGAAGCGCGCCCGACAGGATTCGAACCTGTGACCTTCGGTTTCGTAGACCGACGCTCTATCCAACTGAGCTACGGGCGCGAGGCTGGGACCGGGGATCCCGAAGGTGCGATTCTACGGAGCCTGGCTTCAGGGCACTCGGTGGACCTCGAAGAGATTGGTACCCAGCTCCTGCTCGGGCAGGCCGGCTGTGATCGCGATCAGCTCGCCCGACTTGGCGATCCCATGGCGGGCCGCGAGCGAAGCGCAGCTGTCGAGCAGCCCTCGCACCTCGGTCTCATATTCGCTCAGCACGGCGGTCACGCCGAACAGCAGGTTGAGACGGCGCACGGTCTCGATCCGCGGTGAGATCGCCAGCAGCGGCACGTTCGGGCGGTGGGCGGAGACGAGGCGGGCGGTGCGGCCGCTGGTGGTCGGCACGACCAGCGCCTTCAGCCCCAGCCGATAGACCGCCCCAACAGCGCCCTGGGCGACCGAGTCGGCGACGTCCTGCGTCGCCTGATCGGTGCGCGTAAACAGCCACTCGCCATAGCTCAGGTCAGGCTCGGTCGCCCGCGCAATCTGGCTCATCACCCGCACCGCCTCGACCGGGTGCTGGCCGACCGCCGTCTCCTCGGAGAGCATCACAGCGTCGGTGCCGTCGTAGATCGCGTTGGCAACATCGGTCACCTCGGCCCGGGTCGGGCGGCGGGCGCTCACCATCGAGGCCAGCATCTGGGTCGCCGTGATCGCGGGCTTGGACCGCTTGCCGGCGAGGCGGATCAGCCGCTTCTGGACGACCGGGACCTCGGCCAGCGGCAACTCGATCCCGAGGTCCCCGCGCGCCACCATGATCCCGCCGGTCGCGGCGCGGACGATCTCCTCGGCGTTCTCCGCCGCCTCCCGCTTCTCGATCTTGGCGATCAGCGGGATGTCGGAGCCGAGCGAGCGCAGCCGCTCGGCGACCGGCACCAGGTCCGCGGCGGAGGATACGAAGGAAACGGCAAGCAGGTCGATGCCGTGCTTCACCGCGAACTCGACCCAGCCGAGGTCGCCCTCGGTCGCCGCCGGCCCTGCGGCGAGGCCGGGCACGTTCATGCCCTTGTGGGAGGACAGCGTCCCCCCCACCTCCACCTCGCACTCGACCCCCGCTGCCTCGGGGTCGCGCACCCGTAAGCGGATCGCACCGTCGGCCAGGTAGACCAACTCGTCCTCGTGCAGTGAGGTCACGCCCGGCCAGGAGACCGGGATCGTCTCGCCATCTCCTTCCACCGCCCGCGGCGTCAAGGTTACGTGCATGCCGGTCGTCAGCTCGGCGATGTCGCCGCGCAGCTCGCCTACCCGCAGCTTGGGCCCCGGCAGGTCGCCCAGCACGGCGACCTCGCGCCCAACCTGCTTCGCCGCCTCGCGGATCAAGTCGATGGTGCCGGCGTGGCGCTCCGGATCGGCGTGGGAGAAGTTGAGGCGCAGGACGTCGGCGCCGGCCTCGATCAGCCGCTCAAGCGTGCCCCCATCCCAGCTCGCCGGGCCGACGGTGGCGATGATCTTCGTCCGCCTTCCCTGCTGCGCGCTCAACTCCGATGTCGGCTCTGCGGTCACGCGTATGACTGTAGAGAGTGGCCACGCGCGGTCCTCTGCGCGGTGGAGCCGAAACTCCGGACAACAAGCGGAGAGGGAGGGATTCGAACCCTCGAGAGAGCTTGCGCCCCCTACTCGCTTAGCAGGCGAGTGCCTTCAGCCACTCGGCCACCTCTCCAAGCATCAAGAACATACCGCCGGGATTCGCTTCCAGGTCGGGGACGGCCCGGCTAGGCTCGTGCTGTGCCTGCGCCGAGAAGGCAAACCCACGCCGAGTTCGAGCGGATCTTCGAGGAGGTAGAGGCGCCGTTTGCCTTCGTCGACCTCGATGCGATGTGGGCCAACGCGGACTCGATGCTGGAGCGCGCGGGCGGCAAGCCGATCCGCCTCGCCAGCAAGTCGGTGCGCTGCCGGGCCCTGCTGAAAAAGATCCTGCACTACGACGAGCGCTTCGCCGGCCTGCTCACCTTCACCCTGCCGGAGACCCTCTGGCTCGCCGAGCAGGGCTTCGAGGACCTGCTGCTCGCCTACCCCACCGCCGACGCCGGGGCGCTCGGCGAGCTGGCGGTGCGCTCGGTCGCCAACCCGGCCGGCGCACCGATCGTCATGGTCGACTGCGCCGAGCACCTCGACGCGATCGAGTCGGTGCTGGGCGCCGGCGCCGCCCCGGTGCGGGTCTGCATCGACATCGACGCCGGCTGGTGGGGGCTGGGAGGGCGGGTCAAGGTCGGCCCCAAGCGCTCCCCCGTGCGCACCGTCGAGCAGGCCGTCGCACTGGCGGAGGAGATCGGGCGACGCCCGCAGGTCGAGCTGGTGGCGCTGATGGCCTATGAGGGCCAGATCGCCGGGGTCGGGGACCGACCCCCTGACCGGCGGCTGCGCGGTGCCGCGATCCGCTTCATGCAGCGCCGCTCCGCCGCCGAGCTGGCCGAGCGGCGCGCCGCGATCGCCGCCGCCGTCGGCGCGATCGCCGACCTCGAGATAGTCAACGGCGGCGGTACCGGCAGCCTCGAGCTTACTGCGGCCGAGGACGCCGTAACCGAGCTCAGCGCCGGCTCGGGCTTCTACGCGCCGGCCCTCTTTGACCACTACGCGCGCTTCAGCCTCATTCCCGCCGCCGGCTTCGCGCTGCCGATCGTGCGCAAGCCCAGCCCCGGTGTGGCGACCGCGCTGGGCGGCGGCTACCTAGCTTCGGGCGCCGGCGATGCGGCGCGCCTGCCGATCCCCTGGCTGCCGCCGGGCCTGCGGCTCGACCCCGAGGAGGGCGCCGGCGAGGTGCAGACGCCGCTGCTCGGCGAGGCGGCGGCGGGGCTGCGGATTGGCGAGCGGGTCTACCTGCGCCACGCCAAGGCGGGTGAGCTCTGCGAGCGCTTTGACTCCCTGCACCTGGTCGAAGGCGGCGCCATCGTCGAGGAGGTCCCCACCTACCGCGGCGAGGGACAGGCGTTCCTCTAGCCAGATCGCCTGACCGCGGCCCTGTCTCGAGTTCGCCGCGAAGGCGGCGCGGTCAGGGGCCGAGGACGCGCGCGGCGTATTCGTTGGTGAAGGTGCGCAAGGGATCGAGCCGCTCGCGGGCGACCTGGAAGTCGGCCCAGCGCGGGTAGCGCGGCGCCAGGGTCTCGGCCGTCTGGAAGTGGCGCTTGCCCCAGTGGGGGCGGGCGCCGTAGGAGTCCATGATCGCCTCGACCGCCTCGAAGTAGGGGCGCCACCACATGCCCCGGTACTGGTGGACGGCGACGTAGGCGGTGTCGCGCCCGTAGGCGGTGCTGAGCGGGGCATCGTCGGCCGCCGTCACCCGCATCTCGATCGGGAAGAAGACGGGGTATCGGTTGGCCCGCACCCACTCGATCACCCGGCGCGCCGCCTCGGGGCCGTGCTCGCGCGGCAGCGCGTACTCCATCTCGGTGAAACGGACCCGCCGCTGGTTGGCGAAGATGCGGTCGCTGCGGTCGGTCGTCCGGCTGCCGGAGGCGAGGCGGGCGGCGAGGCGGGCCAGGCGCGGGATCGAGGCGGGGAAGCGGCGGCCGGTTGCCGCGAACGCCTCCAGCGCCCAGTTCTCCAGCACGACGTCGTTGAGGTAGGCGGCCGCGCGACCGCGAGGGCGGGGCGGATCATCGGTCCGGTTTCGCTCCAGGACGAGGGCGCTATCGGCGTATGGGAAGGTGAAAAACTCATAGTGGTCGTTGGCGTCGGCGCGCTCGCCGAAGCCCTCGAGCACCTCCTCGAGCGGGCGCCGGGTGTCGAGGCGGCGCAGGGTGAAGGCCGGGACGCAGCGCAGGGTCACGGCCGAGATCGCGCCAAGCGCGCCAAGTGCCACTCGCGCCGCGCGCAGCAGCTCGGGGTCGACGTCGGCGCTCAGCTCGCGCACGCTACCGTCGGCGAGGACGAGCTCGACCGCCTCGACCTGGGAGGAGATGTTGCGGAGCTTCGCACCGGTGCCGTGGGTGGCGGTCGAGATCGCCCCGGCGATCGTCTGGCGGTCGATGTCGCCGAGGTTCTCCATCGCCAGGCCGAGACGCGCCAACTCCTCACCCAGCTCGGCGAGGACAGTCCCGCCCCCGACCCTGACCAGCCCCGAGGAGCGATCGGCGTCGATCACGCCGCTCAGCGCCTCGATCCCGATCAGGGTGCCGTCGGTCAGCGCCGCCTCGGTGAAGGAGTGCCCGGAGCCGGCGACGCTCACCCTGCGGCCGGCCGCGGACGCCCGCCCAATCACCTCGCTCAGCTCCTCGCGAGAGCGCGGGTGGACGATCTCCGCCGGCTCGCAGGACTGGTCCCCGGTCCAGTTGCGCCAGATCTCCGCCATCACGGCTAAACCTAGCCCTCGGCCGGTCGCGCCGGGGCCGGAGCCAGGACGCGGCGGGCGTAGACCACGGTCGCGAGCAGCAGGGCGGCGATCGCGAAGCTCGGAACGGCGTCGCCGGTGACGCTCGCCACGCCACCGCCAGCGACCCCGCCGGCCACCTGGCCCGCCGCCCAGGCCATGTTCGAGAGCCCGGCGGCGAAGCCCTGGTGCAGGCGGCTGGACTCGGCCGCCTCGGAGAGCATCGCCAGGGCCGGCGCGAAGCAGATGCCGGCGCCGAGCGAGGTGAGGATCAGTCCGGCAAGAACGACTCCGAGCGCCTGCGCGAGCGCAAACGTGATCATCGCCGCCGCGCAGATCGCCATCCCCACCGTGTAGGGCGCCCGGCGGCCGACCCGGTCCGAGTAGCGCCCGGCGATCGGCGCCAACCCCGCCTCCAGGGCAGCCCCCGCGATGAAGCCGGCGGCGATCGCAGCGTCGCCCCCGCCCAGGGACGCGATCCGCAGCGGCACCAGCACCTCGATCGCTCCGAACATCAACGATGGAATTGCGACGAAGGCGGTCGCGATGAGTACCGGGCGACTGAGGATTGTCGCCGCCACCTCGCGCAGGCCCTGCTCCTCGGGGGCCCGGGCCTCGGGCAGGCGAGAGGCGAAGAAGGCGAGTGCGAGGGCGATGATGAGGACCGAGCCGAAAACCGGTTCGGTGCCGATTTCCGCAGCGATCGCGCCGAGCGCCGGCCCGAGCAGGGCACCGGCTACCGCCGTCCCCAGCGCCGTACCGATCACCGACCCGCGTCTGTCATCGGGCGCGGCGGTGATCAGCCAGGTCAGCGCCCCGGACCAGATCAGCGCCCCGGCGATGCCCTGGGTGAAGCGCGTCGCGTCGAGCAGGGCGACATCCTGGGCGAACCCGAAGGCGAGGCTAGAGAGGCCGAGTAGCACCAGGCCGCCGATGACGCTGCGGCGGGGACCGAAGCGTGTGGCGAGAAGACCGGCCGGCAGGGAGGCGAGCAGGGTGCCAGCCGCATAGGCAGCGGAGAGAAACCCGGCTTCCGCCTTGCTGAGCCCGAATTGGGCGACGTAGCCGGGCAGCAGCGGGGCGATCGCCGCGTAGAAGGCGACGTCGAAGAAGACCATCGCCGAAGCGAGAACGAGCAGCCGGCGCATCCCCTCATCCAATCAGCAGCTGAAGCCCAAGTCATAGGCCGCTGCGTCTAGCATCGACCCTCGTCCCACGCCCCGGAGGGGTGGCAGAGCGGTTGAATGCGACGGCCTTGAAAGCCGTTGGGCGTCTTAGGGCGTCCCGTGGGTTCGAATCCCACCCCCTCCGCTATTTCAAGCCAGATTCCCCAGTTTAGAGCGGAATCATGTCGGTACCTGTCTGGCAATCCGTCACCAACCGGTGCCCGAGACCGCTCAAGACCGGAGCCCTCTGGTCAGGACCATCGCGCCACCATCGCAAACAGAGAGCCATTAGTCCCAGGCCTTTCCGTGCTCGACTAAAAGTCCTAAGAATGGGGGGAGGGAACCTCGAGCTTCGCCGGTCGCACTGAATCGGCCGCTTTGCTCCCCACGACTGAAGCGACCAGGGGCCTGTGCAGTGAGATGCCCCCGATGCCAGCGGGCACCTCGGCGTGGGCCTCGCTGGACTCGGGGCAAAGTCCAAGTAGCGTCGTTAGTAGTAGCAGTGGCGTCCCCGCGGCCCAAGCCTGTGGGCGAGAGGCGGTAGGAAATGCCACTGGGACCGACGTCAGCGACCTTGGGAAGCCCGCAAAGACCTCGGGAAGACGATGCTCGAAGTATGGCGCTGCCGTGAGGATCGCGGCGGCGATCTTGCTCGCTGCGTCGTGATGGCCGTAGCGCGCTAGGCCTGCGGCAATCAGCGAGTTATCGTGGGGCCAGACAGTCCCCGTGTGGTAACCGAGCGGGTTGTAACCGGCCTCGCCCGCGCCGAGAGTCCTCACTCCCCAGCCAGAGAAGAGATCCTCACCGAGCAGACGCTCGGCTACAGCGGCGGCCTCAACCTCGTCCAAGAGTCCCGACCAGAGCAGGTGTCCGATGTTGGAGCTGAGGCTGTCGACCTGGCGCTTGTCGCCATCGAGAGCGAGGGCGTAGCAACCGCGTGCAGGCATCCAGAAGTCGCGGTGAAACGAGTCGCGCAAGGCAGCGGCTTGAAGCTCGAGCCGATCGGCGAGTACATCATCACCCCAGACCTCCCGTGCAAGCCGAGCGGATCGGAGCTGTGCGTCATAGACGTATCCCTGGATCTCGCAGGTCGCGATCGGCCCCTGCGCAAGGGAGCCATCTGCGAACTGGATCGCGTTCCAGCTGTCCTTCCAGCATTGGTTGACCAGCCCGGTCTGCGGATTGCGGCACTTGTACTCGACGTATCCATCGCCATCGCAATCGCCGCTGTCTTCGATCCAGTCCAGAGCCGCGCGCGCGTTTGCCTCAAGCGTTTGGACGAGTTCGTCATCACCGGACCAGCGGTGGTACTCGTCCAGCAGGATCAGGAAGAGAGGTGTCGCATCGGCGGTTCCAAAATACGGAGAGTGCGGGCGCTCACCGCGCTCGGTGAGCTCGCCGAAACGCAGCTCGTGGAGGATCTTGCCGGGCTCCCGCTCCTGGAAGTCATCGCGCACCAAGGCCTGGCGGGTGGCAAGGATACGCAACGTCGTCGCCGCGAGTCCGGGCTGGTAAGGCAGTGACTGGAGACTGGTAATCAGGCTGTCGCGGCCAAAGAGCGCCATAAACCACGGAAGTCCCGCGGCAGGTAAGGTCCCGCCGGCGCTGAGGTCAGAATGCATGCGCAGCGCGCCGAGGTCACTGAGGCTGGCGCGATAGGTTCTCGCAAGGCCGGGATCCTCTGACTCCAGCACCGGCGCGTTGGCGAGCCAGGTCTCGAGCTCAGTCGACTTCGTCCGACGGTGCGTCCGCAGCGCGCTTGGTGCCTGCGGCTCGGTTCCGTCTTTTAGGCCCGCCGCGTCGGGCCTAACGGTGAAAACGGTCGACCACTGCTCGCCGGCTCCAAGCTCCAGGACGTAGGCGAAGCCCAGGCGGGTGATCGTCGCTGGCTGGCTGGAAGTGACCGTGACCGAGCGCTGGTATTCGTCACGGTTGTAGGTCAGCGTGAATACGTCAGCTCCGTCATCAAAGGCCACCGCTCGCTCTGCCACGGTGCCGTCCTTGATTTCGAAGAGGTCGGCGAAGTCGGCGTCGACCTCCATTGTCACCTGGATATCACTGGTCTCGTGGAGATGATTAGTCACCGTGACCTCCTCCATCCATGCACTATCAATCAGGCGACTACGCACGATCGAGCACGACGCTTGGTCGTCAGGCCCGACCCCGGGAGTGAGGACGAACTGCGCGTCGAAGTGGGCGGCTTGATCGAGACTCAGCAACTCCAGTGGGGCCTCCCCGACCCGGAGAACCCAATGCGAGACGAAGCGGGTGTCCTCGCAAAAGAAGCCGTGCTCCCGACCTTCGTCGGCCCGCACGTCGCCAAGGCGGTCCCCGACGACAAAGCTGCTGCCATCAAGGACGCTAAGTGAGCGCTCAGACATATTCGAAGACCGGTGCCGAGGTCTGGGGGGCGAGCGAACGGTAGGTGCGCTCGTAGGCGACCGCGACGGCGTCGACATCGCAATGCCGCGCGACCCACTCTCGGCAGTCTCGCGGGGCGATGCTGGGGAGGTGGGAAACGGCCACCGCCATCGCCTGCTCGTCGCCAACGAGGAAACCGGTCTTCCCGTCTACGACGAGCTCGCGAGCTGCACCTTCGGGAAAGGCGATCACCGGGGTTCCGCACGCCATCGCCTCGACCATGACCATCCCGAACGGCTCCTCCCAGCGGATCGGCATCAGCAAGCCACGGGCACGGGCGAACAGAGAACGCTTGAACGACCCTTCAATCTCACCCACGAAGCGAACGGCCTCGCCGTCGATGTGGGGGGCGACCTCTCGCTCAAAGAACGCCTGCTGCCCGGGCTGGATCACACCCGCCAGGACAAGTGGCAAGTCCGCGATCCGTGCGACTTCGATCGCGCGCTGAGGACCCTTCTCCGGCGTCATTCTCCCGACCCAAAGCAGGAACTTGTCCTTTTGCTCCCGCAATGGCCAGGCCCGCAAGTCGATCGGGTTCGGGATCGTGTCGACGGTACTCAGGCCCGGGGGCGCGGCGGAGAGCTGCGCTTTGCTGATGCTCACCAGCGTCGCCTTGTGACCATGGCGCGCGTAGAACGCCGCCGTACTGGGGGTGAACGGTCCATGCAGCGTGTGGACCAAGGGCGTTTGGATGCGGTCGGCCATGGCGAGGGCCGTGAAGCCGCAGTGGTCGTGAATCACGTCGAAACTGTCGGGGCGGGCGGCGAGATCGATCTCCTCGAACGCCCTCGAGACATGGTCCACCTCATAGAGGGACCGCTCGATCTCATCGGCGTGGGACTCCCCGAGCAGGTTCACGACCTTCGCGCTCGATACAGAGCCGGGAGCACAGAAGAGCGTCACCGCATGCCCGCGCCTAACCAAAGCCTCGGTGAGCGCACCGACGACCGCCTCCACGCCGCCGTATCCGGGCGGCGGAACCGAGATCCAGGGAGGAGCGAGCATCGCCACGTTCAGAGGCGCACCCTTCGGTGGCGAAACCGCCACGGGGTTCGAGTGCTGCGGTGGCTCACGCAGGAGCTGGCGTTGGGGCCTGCGTGCGGGCGATGCGCTTATGGCATCCACTGGCGCTCCTCAATGAGCCCCTCTCAGGGACGGCACTCGCGGGGTAGAGAGGGTCAGTAGGACCGGGCGAACGCACTAGGACCGCCCTGAACGGTGGGCGAACTACTGTTCGAGCTTACCAGCGAGGCGTAGGCCGGTCCTGGAAGCCAACCAGCTACGCTCGCGCCGAGGGTCTGTTCGCGCTAGGCGAGCGAGAACCCGATACGGGACATGAGCCGAGCGCGCCGTTCGCGCCTTCGATATCTGTCCTCCGAGAAGAGTGCCGACGACCGATCAGAAAGTGGACGAGGACAGAGGCCCTGTCAAAGGAGCCGGCGCCATGACGACCGCGGCGAAAGGCGCCGTCAAACAGGCAAGCGAGGCCAAAGAGGCCCAGGGCGATGATGGGGAGGGGCACGTCAACAGCGGCAGCGCCAATCTACCCGCCCCCTCCCTCATGAAGAAGTTCGAGGATGCAGTGAGATCGGTCAAAGAAAAGTTCACCGGCGGCAGATAGCACCGCAACTGGCGCAGCGACATCTCGGCTCATACTCGCCGGCGTCGATGGCGACCTCAGCCAATGCAAGCTGGGGCATCCGGTCCCGACCACTCCCCCTCCCCCTTTTCCGCCACCAGGTGGATGGAGCGGGTGATGAACCCCAGCGCAAGATCATTGAGGCCTAGGCGGTTCATCGCTGAGGAAAGGTTCCACGATAGGCGGGCTCATCCGGATCCAGGCGCATCGCCTGGCAGTAGAGCGCCAAAACATGGGCGAGCTTGCCTTCCGAGAGAAAGCGCTCTGCCGCCTCAGCCTCGGGCCAGTGCCTCGGCGCAAGGGCGGCGACGAGCATGCTCGTCGGCCTCGCCGACAAGGGCCTCGGCCTTAGTTACGGCTTCGGGGGCGACGTCTGCGGCTGCCGTGTATTGGCTTCTTTGCTCAATCACTCAGCCGTCTATCCGACAACTACTCTGCTCAGCAGACCGAAAACTCTGCTCAGCAGACCGAAACCTGACCCTTGAGGGTCTTCACCACCCGCTTCTCGTGACCGTGCTTGTCTACCAACGCGGTGACTCGTGCCTTGACCGTGTATTTCGTGCCCGGAGTAAGCGCTGGAGGCATGATCAGCCACCTGTAGGGCTTCTTCTTCAGGGTCTTCTTCATCCCGTCAAAGGAGAACTTGATCTTTACAACCTTCATCTTACTACGAAGGGCCTTGGCGATCCTGTGCCGCGCCTTCTTACCCACCCCGACGTAGAAGGGCTGCAGGGACTCAAGGCATGCCCCTGGCACCTTTAAGGTCAGGAGGTTGCCTCCTTCGACGGGCGTGGTGATCGTGTGAGTCTTCCCTTTGTAGGTCGGCGGCGTTTCCCCGGCCGTTCCAGTGGAGGGGTTGAGATCGGCGACGTGCAGACCTCCTTCGTCTAGGAAGGTGAGCCAGCCCTGCCCGTTGTTGCCGATTGCCACCTGGTTGTCGTCGTCGCTGTAGCCGTTGCCGATCGGGGCGATATCGCTGGCAGCACCGAAGCTCACCCCTCCGTTGGTCGAGGTAAACAGGTCCATGACTGCGTTTCCACCGCTGGTGCCGGGCCAGACGACCGCCACATGGCTGCCATCCGTGGACTCGGCGATAGAGCCTGCCAAGAAGAGGCCAGCAGCGGACTTGCTGGTAAGTGTGGTCGGAGCACCGAAGCTGGTGCCGCCATATTTGCGCACCTCAAGCAGGTTCGGTTCGGAGCCGCCGCCGTAGTCCAATGAGGCCATAAACAAGCCGCTGGGACCGCTGGCTAGCCTGGGTTCTTCTCCGTTCGTGACCAGGTGTGGACCTTCCCAGTTTTTTTCTTCGTCGAGGGATCCTGAGCCCTTATAGTTGTAGTACCAGACTGTGGCAGGAGTTGAGAGGTTCCAGTAGGCCTCGACTGGGTTGCCGGAGCTGTCGAGTCCCAGATCGCCTCCCCCTGCGCCGCCTTCACCGGGAGATGCGAATCCGATCTGCCCCCCTGAGCCCCCGGCGGCCGGTGTCGAGCTGAAGCCCGGGCCGGGATTTATGGCACCGATGACAAGGTTTGCGCCGGTGAGCAGCGCGTCGGATGGCCCGGTCTTGTTGGAGTAGCCGTTCGGGTCGATCGTGCCGGCATTGAAGCTTTCGCCGCCGTTGGTTGAGGTCCATACGATTACGTCGCCATCGACGTAGCGCGGGCCAACGGCGTAGATCGTGCTGCCGGCGCCAAAGACAGGAAAGACGGCGCTGACTTCGTCGACGATGCTTTTCTCATCTGGGATTGGCAACGTGATCGGATCTGTGCAGGTGCCGCCAGCCGGGATCTTGCAAAACATCGGTGAGGCGGGAACAGAAGAGCTGCCCGACTTATGAAGCCAGCCCACATAGGCGGTGCCGGCACTACTCTCGATTACGTTCCCGGGTGAGGCGGCCTGCGAGTCGAGGATGAAGAGGTCTTTTGCAGCGGCCAAAGAGCTCAAGGCTGCGAGGCCGAAGACCCAGACAGCGCCTGCAAGCAGCGCCGCCCTGAGCACGAACCTGCCGGGAAGGATAGGTGCGGAACGGCGAAATCGACGGGGTGCCTGGTTCGTATGTGGCAGGAGAAGCCTTTCTTGACGTCGTCTCTTACAGCCCAGTTGTTGGAAGCCTGATCAGGCTTTGCTCGCCAAAAGCTAGCAGCCAATGCCGGGGAGTCGTTAATTCGTTGAGGTCGTTGCCGCTACCGATCGGATATCTCCCGACCCCAGGCTAGATATTGGCCGCTCAGCTCGCGCAATTGCCTGTAGGTGGCGCGGGCTGCGTGATCGCTCCGGGCTGCCCGCCAGCCGGGCGTTCGCGAGGAAGCGCTCCTCAAATGCCGCGCGACAGGTACGTCTCGGCCAGCCCGACCGATAGCGCGGCAGCAAGTCCGACGTAAACAATGCCGACAAGCGCCCGGGTCCGGGTCGGAATTGCGTAGTACGCCCGGCTCTCCAGCGTTGCGCGAGTCTTCCATCGCCTCCAACTCTCCATTGCGCCGAGGATCAAGATCAGGAAGAGGACCGGGCTGGGGTAGAAGATCGTCAGGGCGAGGAGCCCGGCCAATCCGATCAGCCACACCGCGGGACTGAGCGCCGCCATTGCCCGGCCGCCGTCGAGCGGAACTATCGGCAGCAGGTTGAAGAGATTGAGGAAGAACCCGATGTAGGCGAGCGCCCGCCAAAAGTCGCTTCCGGTTGCCAGCCAGATCCCCAGAGGGACGAGGGTGGCGATGCTCCCCAAGACCGGGCCTGCGAGTCCCACCCGCGCCTCTGCGGCGGCGTCTTTGCCCATCGACTTCGCTGCGATGATCGCCCCAAGGAAGGGGATGAACAGTGGCGCCGAGGCCTCGATTCCCTCGCGCCGGAGCTGAATGACGTGGCCGATCTCGTGTAGGAACAGGAGGGCGACCAGCCCGACCGCGAAAGGGAAGCCGAAAAACAGCCCGTATGCGGCGATTGAGACCGCCATCGAGCCGAAGGTAGCCAGGATCTTGAGCTGTGGAAGCAGGACCAGGAGCGTCTTCGCCTTCGCAAGTAGAGCGGCCAGCGGCGCGAGGACTCGGGCGAGCCGCTTGCGAAGCGGGCGGCGACCCGAGCCCGGATGGATCGGCTCATAGCGCTCCGAACTCTCGGGCGAGGATGACAGCCCGATCGGCAGGCGCTCGCTCAAGCTCTCGGACATGACCGTATTGTCCATCACCTCACTAAATGCGGCCTCAGGCTGCCGGCGGTCGCCCGGGCCGAGTCGAGAGGGGGGTCAGTCGGCGGTCGCCGATCGCCGCGGAGCTTGAGGCCGCGGAGACTCAGGCACAGAAGTAGCGGGCGGAATCGGCGACGCCGCTGGGAGCGCCGACGCCGGGGGCATCGGAGACGCGGGGGGCATCGGTGAGGCTCGCTCTGCCTCAGGCTGGGTCTCCGTATGGCTGCTGCGAGCAAGCACGGCGGCGGCAAAACCTTGGGCGCTCGGCTCGCCTCCCATCGCCCTGTTGAGTGCCACCGCGCGCTCCACGGTCACATCCGCCGTCTCGTTGCCTGACTGGGCTGTGGCCTTGACCATGATTGGCCTCCAAGCTGGCCCTGTGCTGGCTCGAATGACCGAGCCTCCACCGCAGAGTCTTTTCGGTGGAGGCCCCTGTCGCTACGGCAATCGAGGCTCCGTGGGCTCCAAGGGCGGGATTAGTGAAGGCAGTGTATCATTAATTCATGAATATAGATTCTCGAATACTTAAGCAGGTGGCGGAACAGGCGGGCGAAACACCTCCTCGCTGGGACTTCCTCACAAACCACGCCCACGTCCTGCTTTGCGTCTCTCATGATTCCGGCATCCGCTTGCGCGACATCGCCGCCGCGGTTGGCATCACGGAGCGAAGCGCCCACAAAGTCCTCTCCGAGTTGGTCGAGGAGGGCTACGTCTTGCGTGAGCGCCATGGACGCCGTAACCGCTACAAGGTCAAGCCCGAGCTACCGCTTCGCCATCCGCTCGTGCAGGAACGTGAGGTGGGAGAGCTACTTGACGTGCTGATGCGGCCGGAGACGCCGGACCGCGAAGCCCCGGGGGATCCTGCGCCAAGGGCCAACGCGGGAGTGAAAGTTCGATGAGCGAGCCAGGCCAGGTGCCGGAGCGCTCACTGCACGAATCGCGCGCCGATCAGCAGTCGGCGGAGCGGTGGCTCGATGACGGCGGCAGCGATCTCGGCAATAATGCGTCGCCGACTGCCAATGCGGACGCCAGTCATCAGTTCTGGCGAGAATCGATAGCTCCGCATGAGCAGCCCTCGCTGTCGCGCAGCCTCTTCGACTTGGCGACCTCGGTAGTGCCCTACTTGGCGCTAACGGTCGCGATGTACCTCTCCCTCAGCTTCTCGGTCTGGATCACCCTTGCCCTGGCGATCCCAGCAGCTGGGTTCCTACTGCGGACATTCATCGTCTTTCACGACTGTGCTCATGGCTCGTTCCTATCAAATAGGCGAATGAATCTATGGCTCGGGCGGTTCACAGGCCTGCTCGTCTTCCAGCCATTTGGGAATTGGCGCCACAAGCACGCTATCCATCACGGCACAGCCGGCGACCTCGACCGGCGTGGGACCGGGGACGTGATGACGCTGACTATTGAGGAGTACACTTCAAGCTCTTGGAAGCAGCGCCTAGGGTACCGACTGTTCCGCAATCCCATGGTGATGTTTGGGCTTGGCCCAATCTGGTCATTGATGATCGGGCCCCGCATCTGGTCGCGCAAGATGCGCCCACGTCAGCGGCGTAGCGTGATCGAGATGAATCTAGTGATCCTGATCATTGTGGGAGCGATCGTATGGTTCGTCGGGCTCCAAGCGTGGCTCCTCGTGCAGCTATCGACGGCCGTCCTTGCCGGCACGATGGGAGTGTGGATGTTTTACGTGCAGCACCAGTTCGAGGACGTCTACTGGGAGAACTCCGAGCGCTGGACCTACGCTGCCGCGGCGCTTCGTGGGAGTTCCTATCTGAGGCTCCCAAAGGTGTTCCAATTCTTCAGTGGGAACATCGGTCTGCACCACGTTCACCATCTCAGTGCCAAAGTCCCCAACTACAACCTTCAGCGTGCTCACGATGAGATCGCGATCTTCCACGATGTCCCGATATTGACTTTTCGCGACGGGCTGCGGTCGATCCGGCTCAAGTTGATCGATCCGAAAAGCGGCCGGCTGCTGACCTGGAACGAGGTTAAGTCCCGAGCCTGAGACTGTCAGTGACCTGAAGCCCTGCCATGGGATTACGGTGCTTCACGCAGCACGCTTAGCCGCGTGGCGGCGGGCATAGAGCTTCTCACGGATAGTCATAGCCCCTGGATGGCCGTCACCTGGCCAGGGAGTCAGCAACAGCAGTAACCGCACCCTTGAGGAGGCGACGATTTCGTGACGCTCCGCCGGGGCAAACTCAACCAAGAGCCCGACGCCACCGCCGACGCTATCCCCAGCGCCGGTCGTGACCTCGACCTCGCCGTCAAGCACAATCAGCCACGCTCGCTCGTGAACCTCGTGGTCGGCGAGGCTCTCACCGGCCGCCAAATCGAGCACGATCGCACGTGCGGCATCGCTCGAAGAGAGAATTTCAGGGAGCCGTGGTTTGAGATCAAGCGCCCTGAGGTCCCAGTTATTCACAGTGTCTCCTTCCGTCTTGCCTTCACAGTCTCCGTCGCCGATTAGGCTAACCGCAAATCGCGACCGCTGGCCACTTGTGCCAGACGCAAATCCTTGCCTCACCGCGCGATCGCCGAGGATGTTGTGCCTTCGGGGTCTTTGCGTCGGTAACCGCCCAGCCATTCCTCGGCGCTGCGCTATTGCTGCGGGCTCGAAGAGCAGAAAAGCTCGGCGACTGAGTCGACTCCAACCGGGTCTAACGCTCCGAGTTGGGAAGATCTGGCGATCAGCTGCGTCCCGCAGTCCGTCAACGCCTCCTAGATCACGATCGCGACTGGGAGCGGATCAGTGCTTGACGCCTGCCGGACAACGTAGCCGCGCAGACAGGCGCCGTCGGCCTCGAATTCGCTCCAGTCGGCCTCGAGCCTCATCGCCGAAGTGTGCCTTCTACGCGGGCCACGGCGACGCCAAAGTGCCGCCGCGTTGTGGTCGAACAAGGCCTCGCGATCGCCGTGAGCTGGGTACTCCAGGCATTGGCATCGTCCGCAACGCTTTCTCCGATCACGTGCGCTCCAAGACGAGATATGCCGTCTTGCGCGTTTGTATTGACTGCGTGGCTACCTCTTCGAGCCTCGAGTCGAGCTCTCGGAGAAGCTGAGCTCGCTCTGTTGCCTGCACCTCAGGTGCAACGCTCGCCATCAAGAAAGGAAGGCGACAGCCTAGTCGCTGACGCCAATCCTCGAACGTGTCAAGGACTCCTCAAACTCGTTGCGCACAGCGACGTGAAAGCATGCTGCGCAAGCACCGCCAGATCGGCGTTCAGCCGCTCGGCGTCGTAGCGACGCCACCGCCCGCGTTTTCGTGCTTGCAGTCCGGCTTTGAGATCGAGCCCCCAGCGCTCCCGCGCCAGACGCAAGAGCAATCCTCGTGCCGTTTCCTGCAGCGAAGGATCGTCCGCCGCGGAGTCGGTACCGCTCAAGCGAACGTCGAAGCTGAACCGCCCGCTTGCAGGCAGCGTGAGGTAGAGCTGCTCGGCGAGCTGCTCCTTGTCAAGCAGAAAGTTCTGCCAGGCGCTGGTGGCGACAACGTGGTCCACTGGCTGCCTCAGCAACGACCACAGCGAGTAGGCATCCCCCTCGACGAAGCGGGCATTTGTGCCATGAACCGTGCGCTTGCATAAAGAGATCATGGCCGGCGACGAATCGACCCCGATCACCTCCCCGCCCGGACCCACTCGCTCTGCCAAACGCGACGCGAGCAACCCGGGGCCGCAGCACAGATCGATCACTCGCGCGCCGGGGTCGATCCCCGCCGATCCGGCGATCAGCTCCGCCAAACTGACCTACCGCAGCACTCACTCTCCTAAACCTAACGGCCGCTCAGCTCCCCGGACTCGAAGGGATGCGCGCTTGGACTTGCCATACGGGTCTTTTTGGGGCACCGCCCGGGTGATGGCGGGACCGAAAGTCGTAAGATCCAGTCGACGCAAGAGGCGGACATCACTTGAGCGGTCACTTACCTGCCTCTCGGACTTTGCGCTTGGACGTGGGCTGCTTTTGGGATGCCATGCCGGAGATGACGCGCGCGCTGCGATGAATACTACGAACCAGCCCCCACCGGATCGGGACGACGCCTCGCCGGCGGGTTGGTATCCGGACCCCCTTTCCGTCGCTACCTACCGGTACTGGGACGGAGCTCATTGGACCAACAATGTCAGCGGCGGAGCGCAAGGCCCTCGCGGTCGGAGAATAGGCCGAGCGCTGATCGCCCTCGGCGGGGTGACCTTGGCCGTGTCGCCGTTCCTAACGTGGGTAAAGGTTGTACTGATCGGAAATCTAAATTTATTTCAACTGCTCCAAGACAGCGGACATCATGGTGGCATCTTAGCTTGGGGTGCCGTCTTGGCAGGTGGAACTGTGGCCGTGGATGCGCTGGCTGTTGGAGCTCGGCCACGGGCCGCCGGGGTCATCGTGGGAGGCATTGCCGGTGTAGTCGCCGTGATGGAGTTCGTTCACCTCGTCCATGACATCCGCCAGCTTGATGGGCTCGTCACCACCTCATATGGACCTTGGCTTGCTGTCCTTGGTTGCGCGACGATGGTAGTTGGTGGCCTGCTTCCAGAACGGCTCGGCAAGCCAAGTCAACTAGCTGATCGCAAACTTAACCCTTAGCGCTGCAAAACAGCGCTACCCGGATATGCTGGGGTCTCATTTCCTGAGTAGGCCGCGCAGCTGGGATCTATCGTCAGAGATGCAGCTTGTCAGAATCCCGCCGCAGTAACTCGCGAGCGTCCCGGCGTCCAGTGGCGATGAGCGTCGCCTCGCGCACGAGGTCGCGGTTCATCAGCGCCAGGAGGAGCAACGAACCGAATATGGCCACCGCGTCGATGCTCTCCCGACCCTCCTTGGTCCAGTAGTCGTCCTGGAGGTTGAGCCACAGGGCGAACTCGTCGAGAGTGAGCGCTGAGGCCATCCCATAACCGGCGGCTGAGACTCGCGATCCCCACCGACGACCCGGGACGGTCCCGATACCCACCTGGGCATTCCAGGCGTAGCCGGTGAGCAGCAGCCCGAGGATCCCGAACGTCATATGGTGGACGTGGTGTCCTCCGGGGGTGACGTTGCGAAACGGCCCGCGGCCTGCCCGGATCGAATGGGTGATGCCCCGCACGGTGGCAAACGCCGCTAGGAAACCGACGTTCCCGAGAAACAGACGCTCCTGGCGGGGGTCGGACAGGTGCTTACGATAAAGCGCTCCGAGCACCTTCGGCGAGAGGTTTGATCGGCCCAGCACGTAAATCCAATGCTAGACGCTTCCGGGCACTGATGCCCTCCGAAGCGAGAGACGCTAATCCTTCGCGCCTTGTCGCAGATGCGGCCGCGCCAGATGATTGTCCAGTGAGAATCGTATTGTCGAGGCGAAATCCCGAGTGAGCGAGCTCAGTCAAGCGAGCCAACCTGATCGGTCCCCCACATCGGCTGACTGACGCTGGTGCTCAGTCAGCTTCGAAGCGCCGGCGCCGGCCCAGATCGGCGAAATCCTCTTGCATCTCGGCCGTCAGATCCTCAGCCCGAAGGCCCGAACTCGGCTCTCTGCCCGCTGGCCGAGGAGAAAGCAGATCGAACAAGACCGGCAGCCGAGAGCCAAACACGCCCTAAGGCGTACACAGATCCGCCGGCATAGAGCTGCTCGGCCCAAATGACGGAGGCAGAGCGCCAACGGAGCTCCCCCAGCGACGGTTTGGCCTCGGTCCGAGTTGGTAGCTAAGGTGAGCGCCACTGGCAAGCGCACAGTAAGTAGTCCACGGACGGCCGTAAGAGCGGCCATTAAAGCGCAGTGTTTGGATATAGGGAGCACTGGTAGTAGCCAGGGCAATTTTTCTCAGCCTTGGCTTTCCGGCGCCCCGCTTCCTCGACTTAGACCTTATGAAGGTGTAGGCCCTCGTCGTGATCGACGTCTTCTTGTGGTCTGGAAGGCTGATCACAGCGCGTGGGAACAGCGGGCTACCAATTGCCAGCAGCCCGACTCCAGGCACCTCGGGGTAAAGCCCCAGGGCTCCAAAGACATACCAGGCGGACATCGTGCCAAGATCGTCGTTGCCAGGGTAGCCCGATGGCGAGGTGTTGTAGAGGCCAAGGATTGCGCGACGAACGACCTCTTGGGTCCCATATGGACGTCCCGTCCAGTCATATAGCCAAGGCACGTTGAGGTTGGGCTCGTCTCCTAATAATGCGTGGCTGGTATGAGTTGCGTTCTTCTTTGCCGAAAGCTTCCTCAGGAAGAAGCCGAGTCGCCGGGTGGCCTTAGTGCGGCCACCCATCTCATGGAAGAGTCCAGCCGGATCCTGGGGAACCATCCAAGTGTACTGATACGCATCGCCCTCGACGAATCCAGAGCCCTCGTAGGGGTTATAGGGGGTCGGAAAGGCACCGCTCGCGTAGCGGGGCTCGATCACACCTGCACTTTGGTCATACAGCTTGCGCCATGTCCCGGAGCGATGGATGAAGGTTCGATATGCCTGCGATTCGTGCAGGACTCGGGCCGCGAACTCCGCAATTGCGAAGTCGTCGGTTGTGTACTCGAGAGTGGTCGACGCCGACGCCCAGACGGTTTCGGGATTGTGATAGATCGAGTCGGCGTTTTCTATCCCAGCATCTATTTCGTAGGGAACATATCCGAGCGACTCGTAGTCACTAAGCCCCTGGCGCTCGACGTAGCTTCCGTTTTCACTTTGACAGAGCTGGGTCGCTCCCTTTACCATCGCTGCCAGTGCCGTGGCTGTATGGAAGTGGTCGGCACCGAAGGCCGCAGCTGAGGCGATGATCGGATCGGCGGAATCGCCCACCTGCGTCATGCTCTGCCCATTCGCATATGGCCAGCGCGGCAGACACCCGCTCTGGTCGGCATCGGCAAGCAAAGAATCGACCATGCCGTCTACCCGCCCGGGCATCAGAATCGACAGCAACTGGATCTCACTTCGGTATATGTCCCAGCCTGAAAAATCGGCGTACTGGATTCGCCCGCCCGTGTTGTGGAGCTTGCCGTCCATGCCGATGTACTGGCCGTTGACGTCGCTAAAGGTGTGAGGAGAGCTGAAGACGTGATACAGCGCTGTGTAGAACATGTTGACGTCGGACCCCTCGCCATCGCTTACCCGGATCAACCCGAGTGCGTTGTTCCAACTGCGCTCCGCTCGAGCGGCGACCGAGGCGAAGGTGCCAATTGGGTCTTCGGCGACCAGGTTTGCGCGCGCGTTTTCGACGCTCACGAACGAGATCCCAACTCGGACCATGACGACCTTATTCCGGCTTGTATCGAAGGTAGCGTAGGCGCCAGCCTGGGCGGTTGTCTTTGGGTTACTCGCCGGAGACTGCGTGTCGGTCGCGGACGTGGTGCCGGGACTCAGCTGTCGGCGGGTCCAGGTGCCGTATGCACTGAACGGGCGGTCGAAGGCCGCTGCGAAGTAGACCTTGTAGCGAGGCCGTTGGTTGCAGAAGAGCCCACTGGAAGCTGAACCAGAGATTTCGTTGCTTTGGGGTTTGATCTGCACGCTGGCGAAGTCGTCGGGATTGGCGCTGCCGCCAGCGTTGATGAGCACGCTCGAGTGCGGGCTCGACGGAAAGGTGAAGCGAGCAAGCCCGGTCCGCGTCGTTGCCGTCAGTTCGGTCTGGATACCAGCCCCGTGCCCAGGGTTAAGGCGCAGCGAGTAATACCCCGGACGAGCTCGCTCCTTGGCGTGGGAAAAGCCCGGCTGGAAGGCTCCACTGAGAGCGGAGGACCCTGCTACTGCCGGGGAGGAGACAAGCTGAGCGGTCGTCGGGAGGAAGGGGAAGTCGCCGTAGAGGGAGCAGCCCGCACCATCGAGGTGTGTGAGGCTGAACCCCTTGAGATGCCTGTCGCGATAGTCATAGCCCGCCGCCTGATGCTGGTCGGGTGTCGTATCTGGGCCCCACTGGACCATGCCGAAAGGGACCGTCGCACCGGGGAAGTTGTTGCCTTCGCCGTAGGTTCCCCGGCCCGGCTCCGTGCCGGCGAATAGATCGACGTGGCTGGCGTAGCCAGCTGATGCAGACGGTGCTGTGAGGCCCAGCACGAGCGCCACCAGTGAGCTTACGCAGATGAGCTTGGATTTGATGACGACATCCCCCGCCCTAGCCGAGTTTAGGAGCCCATACCGCAGGCCCACCCAGGGTAATGGACGACCGAGCCATCACCGCGATGGTCGTGGCCAGATGGAGATATGCCCGGAGGCGACGGGCGCCAGCCTCACTGGCGATTCCGCGAGGGCCTGGGCTTTGACCTTTCTACCCGCGCATTTTCGACACCAAAGCTGAAGACGCCTTCATCGCAGCGCCAGCAAGAGACGCCCCGCCGAGGGCCAAAAGTCGGCCGCGGGCGAGCAAGGGCGCGGGTTCCTTCTGCCCCCCCGTCGTAGGCCACCCGCCCGCCCGAGCACGGCGAAACCGGCAGCCGCAGCGATCCCTCGACCAGCCCGCGCTCGAGGCACGGCATCTCTGCTGTAACCCAAGCGGCCAGGCTCGCCCGGGCCTCGCATACAGTGAGCGACGCATGCCCGAGCGGATCAGATGGTTGCGGCGTGAGGAGCCGGCGGCGGAGCGCGATGTCGCGCGGCTGCGCCAGGCCGTGCCCTACTGGCCCGCCCAGCTCGCGGTCTTGGCGGCCATCGGGCTGCAGCTCCTGATGCCGGCCAAGGTCACTCCGGGCCCCCGTTTCCTGGTACCGGGCCTCGAGGCGATCCTGCTGGTCGGCCTGGCGATCACGACCCCGCGCCACGACCGCGCCGAGTTTCGCCGGCGGCGGCGATTCGCGATCGGCTTGATGGCGCTGGTCAGCGCCGCCAACGCGCTGTCGTTGGCGCTCCTCGTCGAGGCCCTGCTCGAAGGATCGAAGACGAGCGGCCGCAACCTGCTCTTCGGCGCCTTGATGATCTGGCTCACCAACATCATCATCTTTGCGCTCTGGTACTGGGAGCTCGACGGCGGTGGGCCGCGCGAGCGGGAGGATCGAGAGGACCATCGCCCCCGGGACTTCATCTTCCCGCAGATGGCCGACCCCAAGTTCCTCGGCCCCGACTGGAAGCCGCGCTTTCCCGACTATCTGTACCTGGCCTTCACCAACGCCAGCGCCTTCAGCCCCACCGACGCGATGCCGATCAGCGTGATGGCGAAGATGCTGATGCTGGTGCAGGCGCTGATCTCGCTGCTGACGGTGCTGCTGGTCGCAGCACGAGCGGTGAACATCCTCGCCTGAGCTCAGATCGGGCCGGCGCCGGCCCGATCTGAGCCGGGTGCCTGACGTTAGGCGTATCTTCTGCTTCCGGTGACAGAGTTGCTCAACCTGTCCTCCCTGATTCGAAGTCCCATGCTCGACCGGGCGGGGGAGAAGCTGGGCCGCGTCGAGGACCTCATCGTGCGGCTCGGCGAACCCGGGCTGCCGCCGGTCACCGGGCTGCGGGCGCGGATCGGGGGTCGCGAATTCTTCGTCCCCAGCGAGCGCGTCGCGTCCCTGGAGCCGGGGCAGGTGCGCCTCTCGGGCGAGAAGCTCAGCCTGGCGAGCTTCGAGCGCCGCGAAGGTGAGGTGCTGCTGCGCGACGACCTGCTCGGACGCAAGCTGATCGACGTGCAGGCGGCGCGCCTCGTCACCGCCCATGAGATCGTGCTCGCCTGCATCGAGGGTCGCTGGCGGGTCGCGGGCATCGACCCAAGGCCCCGAAGCGCCCTGCGGCGGCTGCTCCCCGGTCGTGCCCGCCCAGCCGATCCTCCAATCCTAAGCTGGTCTGAACTCGAGCCCTTCGTCGGCCACGTTCCCAGCTCGCGCCTGCGGCTCGGCCGCCGCCATCTCGCCCGACTGCATCCGGCCCAGATCGCGGACCTGGTCGAGGCGGCCTCCCACGAGGAGGGCGAGGAGATCATCGAGGCGGTGGGGAGCGACCGGGAGCTCGAGGCCGATGTCTTCGAGGAGCTCGACGAGGAGCACCGCATGGAGTTCATCGGCGAGCGCTCCGATGCCCAGGCGGCACTTCTGATCGCCCGCATGGCGCCTGATGATGCCGCGGATCTGATCGCCGACATCGATCAAGAGCGGCGCCTCCCGATCCTCGAGCGGCTGCCCTATGCCAAGCAGCTCAAGATCCGCACCCTGCTCGGCTACAACCCGGCTACCGCCGGCGGGCTGATGAGCCCCGATCTCGTCGGGGTGGAGGCAACGATCAGCGTCGCTGCCGCCCTGGGGCTGGTCAGGGAGGCCGACGTGCCGCCCGAGGCGGCTACGACCGTCTACCTCACCGATGAACAGGGCCATCTCGTCGGCGCCGCGCTGGTGGTCGCCTTACTCCGTGTGGACCCAGATAGTGCCATCGTCGATGTGGCCGACTTCGATCCGCTAAATGTGCGTACCGACGAGGAGCTGCCTGAGGTGGCGCGCCTGATGGCGGACTTCAATCTGACCATGCTGCCGGTCGTCGACGAGGCCTCCTGCGTGGTCGGGGTCGTAACCGTCGATGACGTTTTGGAGCTGCTCGTACCCGAAGAGTGGCGCCGCCGGGCGCGGGTCGCCCAAGGCTAAGCGGTGGGGCGGCTCTGCCGCCCGCTCCTGAGCGGTGTCCCGAGCTCGGTCCGTGAAGCGGACGCGTGCTAGCCTCGTCGCGTCGTCGAGAACGGCGACTCGAAAGGTGTAGGAGAACGGCGTTGGAGCTTGTGATCGACATAGACCTACCGCGAAGTACCACCCCGCTCGCGTGCGCCTGCACCTCGATGCCTAGGCGCTAGACATCACTTTCTGCAGCGTGCGCGGGTAAATCCGGGCACGTCCCCTTCCTGGCTTTGGGCCGGAAGGGTCGGCCATGAGCGTCGGTCGGAAAGGAGGTTGATGAAGATGGAGGACCCGCAGGCAGCAGGCGCCCAGTCGAGCGGCTCAGAGCACGCAGCAGTACTCGACGATGCGCATCTCGGTGACATTCAGGGCGCACTAGGGACGATCCGGATGCGCGACAGTGGCCGCCGCTTTGGTTGGCGCGCCCGGCTTGTGGCGCTGCTGGCAATCATGGGTCCTGGCCTGATCGTGATGGTCGGCGACAACGACGCCGGCGGCGTCGCCACCTACGCCCAGGCGGGTCAGAACTTCGGTACCAGCCTGCTCTGGGTGCTGATCCTGTTGATCCCTGTGCTGATCGTAAACCAGGAGATGGTGATCCGCCTGGGGGCCGTGACCGGGGTCGGCCACGCGAGGTTGATCATCGAGCGCTTCGGGCGCTTCTGGGGCTTTTTCTCAGTCGGAGACCTGTTCATCCTCAACTTTCTCACAATCGTCACCGAGTTCATCGGCGTCAGCCTTTCCCTGGGGTACCTGGGCGTCAGCGAGTACATCGCCGTGCCGGGGGCCGCGCTGGCGCTGATCGCGATGACCCTCACCGGTAGCTTCCGCAGCTGGGAGCGCTTCATGTTCGTCTTCGTCTTCGCCAACTTCCTGGTGATCCCGCTGGCGATCATGGCCCACCCTGACCTCGGCACGATGGCCCACGACTTCGCCGTCCCGGGGATCGAAGGGGGCGCCAACTCGACCTCGATGCTGCTGATCATCGCCCTCGTCGGCACGACGGTTGCTCCATGGCAGCTCTTCTTCCAGCAGTCCAACGTGATCGACAAGCGGATCACGCCGCGCTGGATCAACTACGAGCGGGCCGACACTGTGATCGGCGCCTTCGTCGTCGTCCTCGGTGCCGCGGCGCTGATTGCGGTCACCGCCTTCGCCTTCGGCGGTACGCCAGCGCACGGTAACTACACCAACGCGGGTGCCGTGGCCAGCGAGCTTCGTCACTACATCAGCCCCACGGCGGGCGCCCTCTTCGCCATCGTCCTGCTGAACGCCTCGCTGATCGGGGCCGGCGCGGTAACCCTCGCCACCTCCTATGCCTTTGGCGACGTCTTCGGCGCCAGCCATTCGCTGCATCGCGGCTTTCGCGAGGCCAAGCTCTTCTACGCGATCTTCGCTGGTCTGGTCGTGTTCGCGGCGGCGATCGTTCTGATCCCCGGGGCTCCGCTCGGGGTGATAACCGAGGCGGTGCAGGCGCTTGCTGGGATCGTTCTGCCCAGCGCCACCGTGTTCTTGCTCCTGCTCTGCAATGACCGCGAGGTGCTGGGCCCCTGGGTCAACGGACCGTGGGTGAACGCGCTGGCCACCGTGATCGTCGCGATCCTTGTGATGCTCTCGATGATCCTGGTCGCGACGACCCTGTTCCCGGCGATCAATACGCCAATGCTGACGCTCTACCTGGGCGTCGCCCTGGCGCTCAGTCTGCTGGCAGCGGGGGCATTCACCCTACGCCGACGCAAGCGCCGTGGCCCACCCGCCTATGCGCCCTCAACGGAGGCGCGGCGTAACTGGACGATGCCCCCCTTGGCGCTGCTCGAGCGGCCTCGCTGGTCGAGCGGGCGCAAAGCCGGAATGATGGCCTTGCGCGGCTATCTGGTAATCGCCATCCTCCTGTTGATCGTGAAGGCGACCCAGCTCGGCGGAGCCTGACGGCGGGCCGCTCAGCCGTCCACCCCGTCGACACCGAGCTGACGACCACATCCGGGCGCGGCCCAGCAGAGACGGGCCAGGGCGTACTCGAGCGGGTTGTGTAGCGGCTCCCTGCCACGGGTGGCGGGTGACCAGGGTCGGCACAACGACGTCACCGCTGACCCTCCTCGCCAACCGCGAACAGCGGAATCAAGGCGTGCGTACTGCCGCCAAAGGCGACGACGATCACGTTCGGGCACCCGCGCGCCGCGTATACGGCTCGGTTATTTGGGAGTTCGGCATGGAAGTGCGGCGGAGCCGGCCGGCGCTGCGAGCCGCTGGAGCCTCGCAGCTTCAGCCGACCGGCGGCCCTGGCCCATCGCTCTCGGAGAGGTCCGGGCGGGCGCCACGCAGCACCGAGATGCTGAGCACGACCAGCACGACAACGGGCGTCACCCACCAGGCCTCCGCGCCGCTGGCGGCGAGTGCAGCGGTGATACCGAGGGCGAGAACAGCCGCTCCCGCGAGGAGCGGGTCATCGCCGACGATGAACTCGTAGATGAACCCCCGGAATCTTCGCAGCAGGCTCATTCGTCCGCCAGGGCCGTGCCCCCACCGAGCCGGGCATGGCGACGACGGAGCACCGCGACAAGGCCGAGCGAGGTGGCTGCCATCACTGCGATGATCACCGGGATGGCGGCGTCCCCGGCCGGCCAGCGGGCTCCAGCGCCCTCGGCCCCCCAGAAGACCCCGAACGAGGTCAAAAGCACGCCGACTATGTACTTGATCGTGTTCTCGGGCACGCGGCTGAGCGGCGCATGCGCCGCAGCGCCGGCCACGATGACGAGCGCGAGCGCGGCGAGCGCGGCCGCCGCCGCGAGCCCGACGTTGTGCTGGTTGCTGCCGAACGTGATCACGATGAAGGCCACCTCGAGACCCTCGAGCAGCACCCCTTTAAAGCTAACGATGAAGCCCAACGAGTCGATTCCGGGCTCCGCAGCTTCCGATCTCGCACGCAGATCGGCGACCTCCCGGGCAAATATCGCCTCCTCGTCATGCAGGGCCTTATAGCCCCCGGCTCGCAGGATCGCCTTGCGGAGCCACTGCAGCCCGAAGACGAGTAGGAGACCGCCGACCACCAGGCGCAGCGAGCTGGCCGGGAGCCTGGTGAGGGCAGGGCCAAGCACGGCGATGAGCGTCACCAGCACCGCCAGGGCAGCCGCCACCCCGGCCCAGGCCGAGCGCCAGCCGCGGGTGATCCCCGCCGCCAGCACGATGGTAACCGCCTCCACCCCCTCGACCGCGCAGGCAAGGAAGACCGCCACGAAGAGCAGCAGGTCCCGGCTCATCGGCCACAGCTGCAGTTCAGATCAGCGCGCAGAAGCTTCGAAGGTCGCCTTTCCGGCATCGCAGTGAAAGCCCTGCGGAGACATCTCGGCCGTGAATCCCATCACCGCGGCGCCGCCCTTGGAGGCCTTGAATTCCACGCTGCCCCCGCTCTGCGAGGTGGTCCGCTGGCGGGGCACGCCTGGGCACGCCGAGCACGGTGACCGCCAATGCCAGGCCGATTCCGGCCGCCGCGAAACGCATGCCTCCCTGCCCTCATCGGGTGCCTCCTCGTTGGGTGCAAGGAAAAACCCTAGCGGCGCGGCTGGAGCCGGGCGAGCTCCCCTTCGATCGTCTCGAGCTGGGAGGCCAACTCCTGCAGCGCCTGCATCGTCGGATCGTCTCCGGCTTCCCTGCGCTCGACCGCGGCGCGCGTCACGAAGGCGCTCGAGATCGCCCCCGTCACGACTGCCAACAGCGACAACCCGCCCAGCATGAGGAAGACGGCGATGATCTTTCCGATCGTCTGCTGCGGGACGATGTCGCCGTAACCGACCGTCGTCACTGTCTGGGTCGCCCACCACATCCCAAGCCATACCGAGTGGAAGGTCCTCGGGTCGACCAAGCGCTCGACCACGCCGAAGACGATGATCGCGGCGGTCCAGAACGCGATGATCACGTAGGCCGCAAAGCGCGGGCGCAGGCCCTTTCGCTCGATACGCCTCTCCAGCCAGCGGGCGGACCGATGCGGTGCCGGTTGGCTCGCCACTACTTGGTGTTCGTTGCGGCGCCCGGCGCTCCTCTCACTCGTCCTTGGGCAGGATGACGCTCGGGTCGACCTCGCCCAGCTCGATCTGGTGGGCCAGGCGCTGGCGCTGGCCGAGGCTTCCCGGGTCGAGGGTGCCTGATCCGGCGGCCCGCGAGATCGAGCTGCCGCCCCGGCCGCGCAGCACCATGGCGCAGCCGACGGCGATCAGCGCTCCGGAAACAGGGCCGATCACGTACACCCAGTAGCTGTTGAAATCGCCGCTGACCAGCGCCGGGCCAAACGAGCGGGCCGGGTTCATCGACACGCCGCTGACCGGCGCCGCCCAGAGGCCGGCCAGGGCGATATAGCCGCCGACGCCGAGCGCCGCGATCGCGCCGACGTTCTGCGCCGCCGAAGCAGTGCCGAGGATCACGCTGACCAGCCCCAAGCTCAGCACCGTCTCCATCAGCAGCGCCTGCCAGCCCGCGTACCCCGGCCCGGGCAGCGTCGCGCCCATGTGCTCGACGTTGCCGAACACCGCCAACAAGAACAGGCAGGCCAGAGTCGCGCCGACGAGCTGGATGAGGATGTAGCCCGGCAGACGTTTCCAGGGGAAGTCGCCGCGCATGGCGAAGGCGAGCGAGACTGCCGGGTTCAGGTGGGCGCCGGAGATCGCGCCCATGAACAGGATGATCGCCATGACCATGAGACCGGGGGCGACGACAGCCGCGGCAAGGCCAACCTGCCCCTTGGCGTGAAGAAGCCCGCCGCCAGCCGCGACGAGGACCAAAAAGAACGTCCCCAGCAACTCGGAGAACAGCCGCCGCCACTCGCGCCGCGGATCGTCGAAGTCCTTGCGGTCCCCAAACTCGAGCGTGAGCAGGTGCCGCGAGCGGGGAGTGAGAGGGAAGCCAGCCAGGCCGATCGCGCTGGGATCGGCCTGGTCCTTGAGATCATCCGTCATTGCCTGACGACCGTACGGGGTCGACCCTCCGATCGCAAGCCCTCTCGGCTCCAGAGCTGGGCCGAGGCCGCGATCCTCGCCGGGCTCCCGCAGGCCCCGTCCTCCTCCCAATGCGCCACCTCGCTCTCGCCAAGCTGCACCAGTGCCACGTCCTCGACCAGCTCGTTGATAACCACCCGTTGAGCGAACTCAGGGCCAAGGCGGCAATCCGCGAACCGCTGCCGCTGCGTCGCAACAGGCCGCTCGGGGCAAACCGGATGTGAGCGGCGCCCAGGCAGGGCAGGGAGGAAACCGCCGGCCCCACCCGAACAGCCGGGCATGGACTCGGCATCCCGTCGCGCGCGCACACGCGAGCGCTGGCTGCGGCGCGCGCAGCGGATCAGCGACGCCTTCGGCCTGGTTCTCCTGCTGGTCCTGATCACCTACGTCCTCGCCTCTCTGCTCTCCAATCGCGGCTGGTCGGCGGTGATGCTGATCCTCGCCACCAGCGCGACCTCGGTGGTCTCGCTAACCAGCTCCAGCGCGCGGACCACCCAGGTGCGAGCGGCGGTGCTGCTCTCGGCGCTCGCCGTCGTGCTGGCGGCCGTCTCGGCCGCCAGCGGCGCGCGCACCTGGCTCGACGTCGCCTCACTGATCCAGATCGGCCTGTTGACCGTGGCGATGGGCGCCGTCCTGCGCCGTGTCGTCACCTCTGCCGAAGTCGGGTTTCGGACGATCCTCGGCGCGATCAGCGTCTACACGGTGTTGGGGCTCCTCTTCAGCTTCGCCTACGGGACGATCGCCCGGATCCAGGGGGGCGCCTTCTTCGCCGGTGTGGCCCACCCCCAGGGCTCTGACTTCCTCTTCTTCAGCTACACGACGCTGACCACGACCGGCTACGGCGACCTGGTCCCGGCCGGCCAGCCCGGGCAGATGGTATCCGGGCTGGAGATGATGCTCGGCCAGATCTTCCTTGTCACCCTGGTCGCCGGGCTGGTCAGCCTCTGGCGCCCCGGCGAGGCGCTCCGCCAGCGCCGCGACAAGCACGGCGGCGAGCCGGGCGCCGCCAAGACGTCGTCGGCCGGCTGAGTCGCCGCCCCCCAGCCGAGGGCTGCGAGACGATAGCGTCCTGAGCCGCCGTGTCTGACTTCGGCGACTACTTCCGCGAGATCTACGCCCACGGCCTGCTCGGCGAGCAGCCGGCGATCCCGGTCTCCTCCGCTGACCTGGAGGAGGCAGCGGCGCAGGCGATGGACGAGCGCAGCGCCGCCTACGTCTTCGCCGGGGCGGGCAGCGAGGACACGATGCGAGCCAACCTTGAGGCGTTCAGGCGCTGGCGGATCGTCCCGCGGATGATGCGCGACGTTGCCGAGCGAGACATCTCGCGGACGGTGCTCGGCACCGCGATGCCGGCGCCGGTGATGCTGGCGCCGATCGGGATCCACAAGATCGTCCACGAGGACGGCGAGCCGGCCACGGCGCGCGCTGCGGCCCGGGTCGGGCTGCCGCTGATCGCCAGCACCGCCTCCCACTCCACGCTGGAGGAGATCGCCGAGGCCAGCGGGGCGGGCCCGCGCTGGTTCCAGCTCTACTGGCCAAACGACGATGAGATCGCGGCCAGCTTCGTGCGGCGGGCCGAGGCGGCCGGATACGAAGCGATCGTCCTCACCGTCGACACCTTCATCTTCGGCTGGAAGCCGCGCGACCTGCAGCGGGCCTGGCTGCCCTTCGTGGAGGGGATCGGGAACTCTAACTTCCTCCAGGACCCGGTCTTCCGCTCCCAGCTCGAGAAGACCCCTGAGGAGGATCCCGGCGCTGCGACAGGCCACTTCGTCGGGGTCTACGTCAACCCGTCGCTGACCTGGGAGAAGCTCGCCCAGCTATGCGAGATGACCTCGCTGCCGGTCCTCGTCAAGGGCATCCTGCACCCCGACGACGCGCGCCAGGCTGTCGAGCACGGCGCCCAGGGGATCGTCGTCTCCAACCACGGCGGGCGCCAGATCGACGGCGAGATCGCCTCATTGGACGCCTTGCCGGGAATCCTCGAGGCGGTGGGCGCCAGCGCCGCCGTCCTGCTCGACAGCGGCATCCGCGGCGGCGCCGATGCCTTCAAGGCGCTGGCACTGGGGGCCGACGCCGTGCTGCTCGGCCGCCCCTACATTTGGGGGCTGGCGCTGGGCGGCGAGCAGGGAGTCGAGACGGTCCTGCGGATGCTGCTCGCCGAGCTCGAACTGACGATGGCCCTGAGCGGCCACACCAGGCTCGGCGAGCTGGGGCCAGGCGCCCTCGTCCGCAACGACAGCTGAAGGGCTACCCGTCAGAGAGCTCGACGCGCTCGATCACCTCAGGGTCGAGCGGTCGGTCAGAGCCGTCGGTCTCTGCCGACTCGATCGCCTCGACCGCGTCCATGCCGTCGGTCACCTCGCCGAAGACCGTGTGCTTGCCGTCGAGCCAGGGCGCCGCCGGGGTGGTGACGATGAAGAACTGGGAGCCGTTGGTGTCGGGGCCGGCGTTGGCCATCGCCAGCGCCCCTCGCGCGACCTTGTGGTCGTTGATCTCATCCTCGAACGTGTAGCCAGGGCCGCCGCGGCCGCTCCCCTCCGGGCAACCGCCCTGGATCATGAAGTCGGGGATGACCCGATGAAAGACGAGGGTGTCGTAGAAGCCCTCCGCGGCGAGCTTGCGGAAGTTCTCCACCGTCTTCGGCGCATCGTCGTCGTGCAGCTCGAGCACGATCGCGCCGGCGCTGGTGTGCAGGGTCGCCTTCGACATCTCGAGCCAACACTACTGGCCGCGCCGCTCAAGCTGTCCGGCAGCGCGGGACTCTCTCGCACTCCCAGACCCCCGCTCTCTCCCTTTGAGAGAATGGCTAGCGATGCCCCTGCCGAGCAAGGATCAGATCACCGAGAAGCTGCGCGCGGTCATCGACCCCGAGCTGCGCCGCTCGATCGTCGAGCTGGGCATGGTCCGCTCGATCGAGGTCTACGACGGCGGCCGGGTCGAGGTCGTCGTATCCCTGACCACCGCCGGTTGCCCGATCCGCTCCCACTTCGAAGGAGCAGTCGCCGAACAGGTCTCCGAGCTCGACGGGGTGAGCGAGGTAGCGGTCGGCTTCGATGTCCTCTCAGACGAGGAGAAGGGCGACCTCCAGCAGGCGCTCGGGCGCGGCAAGCTGCCGCAGGGGGCGCTGGCCCAGGTCAAGAACGTGATCTGCGTAGCCTCGGGCAAGGGCGGCGTCGGCAAGTCGACGATGACCGCCAACCTGGCTGCGGCGCTCGCCGCCGAAGGCCACCCGGCCGGCGCCCTGGACTGCGACGTCTATGGCTACTCGATCCCGCGCATGCTGGGCGTCAACCGCAAGCCGGAGGTCAACGCCGAGCGCAAGATCTTGCCGCTGGAGGCCGCGGGCGGGGTCAAGGTCATGTCGATCGGCTTCTTCGTGGAGGAGAACGCCGCGGTCGTCTGGCGCGGGCCGATGCTCCACAAGGCGATCCAGCAGTTCCTCGAGGATGTCGCCTGGGGCGAGCTGGAGTACCTGCTGCTCGACCTGCCCCCGGGGACCGGCGACGTCTCGATGACCCTGGCCCAGCTCCTCCCCCAGGCCAAGTTCGCGATCATCACAACCCCGCAGCCCGCAGCCCAGTCGGTCGCCCGGCGCGGCGCCGAGATGGCGGCCAAATTCGACCTCGAGCTGCTCGGGGTGATCGAGAACATGTCCGGCTTCACGACTCCTGGCGGGGAGCGCTTCACGATCTTTGGCGAGGGCGGCGGCCAACTCCTCGCCGACGAACTCGACGTGCCGTTGCTCGCCAAGGTGCCGCTCTCCGAGGCCCTGCGCGAGCATGCCGACTCCGGCACCCCCCTGGTCACCGCCGACCCCGACTCACCGGCCGCCCAGGCGATCCGCCAGGCCGCTCGCGGCATCCTCGCCACGACCCCCCAGGAGCTGCCGGTGCTGCAGGCGCTACCCGGTGCATCCGAGCTGCCCGCGATCAGCGGCACCCCGCTGCCGGTCGTCCAGTAGAGGGCCAGGCCGACTCCTGAGCTCCACCCACTTGAGCTTGCGCCGCTGCGCTCTAGCCACACCGGCATCTTGCCATTGCAGCACTCGTTCACCAAGGCGGGAGCCGCCCTGCCATTTGTTCTAACTTAATCGGCCATGTCGAGACAACTTCGCGCTCGGGCTGGGCACACCGTAGAACTTGCGCGTCGGCTCGCGGGTGGACTGTCGCTGGCTCGTCGAGACAAGTTCGTATCGTCTGCACCTACTCCTCAAAACGCCGTTGATTCGGTACCGGACAAATGGGCCTCAAGGTTTCCACCACCTCTTAGCGAAGTGGTCGCTGGGGAGGTTGGCCTATTTGCTGACCCCCGTATCAGCTGGGCGTTTGAGCAGCTGGGCGGCATGGAAGCCAAGACTGTCCTGGACCTGGGCCCGCTCGAGGGCGCCCACAGCTACATGGCTCAGAAGGCAGGCGCAAGTCGGGTAGTTGGAGTCGAGGCAAACAGAATGGCCTTCCTGAAGTGCCTCGTCACGAAGGAGCTGCTGGACTTAGGGCGATGCTCCTTTCTTTGCGGCGATCTAATGCAGTACCTAGGCACAAACTCTGAGCAGCTCGACGTCTGCATCGCCAGCGGCATCTTGTACCACATGGTAGAACCAATACGACTTATTGAGCTGATTTCAAACTCGGCCTCAAGTCTCATCATGTGGACACACGTATACGACGACACCGCGTTGAAACACAAGGATCTGGCTGGGAGGCTAAGCCCCGCGCGCGAGGTTGTATACAAGGATTTTCGGCATCACGTTTACCGTCATAGCTACGGACTGGAAGCTAGGATCTCTGGCTTTTTCGGCGGGTCTGCGCTCTATAGCAATTGGCTATCGCGAGAAGACCTGATGCGTGCACTTGATCACTTCGGTTGGACCAAGGTAGAGGTCGCGTTCGAGGAGCTATCGCATTCGAACGGGCCGTCCCTCGCCTTAGTTGCGGTGCGTCGCAATGCCTGAGTAGAAACTCAGGTCAGTACTTCGAGGGGGTAACGCATCACCCCTACCGCCCCACTGGTGCGGACTCGCCAACCGCCTGCTCGAGGGGCATGCGAATACGCAGAGGCCTTGCTCTTCTATCGGCCTGATACCAGATGGGCGGCGGTGGCTAGCGACGCCGAGTCGCGCCGGTCGGCTTTACTCCGTCGTCGCCGCTCGACCTCGGTGAGAGTGGCAATGTCATCCAGATCGGCGGGGCGCGCGGCCGCGCGCTTCATCCGAATCAGGTCGTCCAGCGAAACGATGGCGACATCGTTGCCGTCCAGATCCACGACCAGGGCTCCATCACGCATCTCATCGAAGGCGCGGGCCCCCTTCGGTTCCTTGAGGATGTGGATCTGACCGTGCGGCGTGAGCAACGGCGGGACAATCGCAGCGACGGCAAGTCGCTCCGGAGCGTTGGCAGCGATCTCGGCCTGCTCCGCTCTGCTGTCCCGGGGACGAGCTTCGAGCTCGGTAAGCGCTGCACCCAGCCGGCGTAGGTTCTCGGGGTCGGGGTCGGGGGTCAGGTCGAGATCCATCGTCGTGCGCCGGTGACCGTGGACCTGGGCAGCCACTCCGCCGATTACGACGTAATCGACGTCGTGGCGAGCGAGGACGGCGATCAACTCGCCGATATCAAGCGGACGCTCTGCCCCCCCTTCGCCCTGCCCACTCATTGCTCGCGCCTGGCGGTGGCCGGGTGATCTTCGCTTCGCGCCTGCTCGCCGGCGACGGCGAGCCGAGACGCCACCCGGTTCCAGCTCGATGCCTCACGCAGGCGCTCACTCGGAGGCATCGCGTCGGTAGCCGCGAGCTCTGACTGCGGCACCGGGCCGACAAGTGGCTCGACGCTGAGGACGGGACGGCGGCCCAGGGCCAGCAGGATCTGGGCGAGGCGATCCAGCGTGGGTGCCTCGGCTCCGCGCTCGATCCGACTGATTGCGTCCTGACTGGTCCCGGCCCGCAACGCGAGGCGGCGCTGACTCAGCCCCTGCTGCTCGCGTGCTTCGCGGAGAACTCTGCCGACCTGCAAGCTAGTCTGACACCGCATAAGGTGTCAATGGTAGTCATTTTGCCACGCCTTTCCACCGCATCAATGCGCCACCATCGCCTCTGGCGGGCGTTACGCCCGCTCAGCCTCAGCCGGCATGAATGCGTGAATGCCGCTGGCCGCTGGGGGTTCTACCCGCAGGCCATAGACCTCAGGCAGAGCTCTTGCTCTTGTAGTAGCCGGCGTTGATCTCGGCGTATTTGGCCCACTCGGCCGGGAGCTGGTCCTCGGCGAAGCAGGCGTCGACCGGACAGGCCTCGACGCAGGCGTCGCAGTCGATGCACTCGTCCGGATCTATGTAGAGCATCTCGACCGAGTCGTAGTCGGGCTCGTCCGGGGTCGGGTGGATGCAGTCGACCGGGCAGACCTCGACACACGAGTTGTCCTTCTGGCCTATGCACGGCTCGGCGATGACGTATGTCATTCGAGGCTTTCTCCTAAGTTGTCTTTTCGGTGCGCTGCGAGGGCGCAAGCCCCCGCGGAGGCGCGAGCGCACATTTTAGGGATGCCGGGCAGGGGAGGCGACGCGGGCGAGGGTTAGGGTTGGCGATTGCGCATGGAAGACGCCGAGCCCAGCGAGATCCGGCGATGCTGCTGCTGACCGGCGCGACCGGGAGCATCGGGTCGCGACTGCTGCCGCTGCTGCTAGAGCGCGGTGAGGACGTTCGCTGCCTGGTGCGCGAGCCGCGGCGGCTAGGAGAGCGCCGCGTGGACGTGCAGATCGCGCTCGGCGACCTCAGCGAGATGTCTGACCCCTACCTGGTGCGCCAGGCCCTGCGCGGCGTCGAGACCGTGATCCACCTCGCAGCGACGATCCGCGATCAACCCCCGCGCCGGATCGAGGAGCTGAACGGTCTAGCGACCGTCCGCCTGCTGAGGGGGGCCGAGCAAAGCGGCGTGCGGCGCTTCGTCTTCTTCAGCGCCCTGGGCGCCTCCTCCGCGCAGCGCACCCGCTTCTTCCGCGCCAAGTGGCTGGCAGAGCAGGCGGTCCACTCCTCCCTCCTGGAAACAACGATTTTCGCCCCGTCGATCGTCTACGACCACACCGATCCCTGGATCACCCTCCTGAAGCGCTTCTCCTTCCTCCCCGCCCTCCCGGTATCCGGCGATGGCCAAGCCAGGTTTCAACCGATCTGGGCAGCCGACACGGCGCATTGCGTAGCGAACTCCCTTGCCAGCGACGATCGCCACCGTTTCGAGCTGGCCGGCCCCGAGACCCTCACCTACGACCAGATGTCCGATCTGGTCAGCCGCATTGCCGGTCGGCCGAGGCCGCTGCTGCACCTTCCCCTGCCCCTCGTCCGCTCCGGCCTCCTCACCCTTCGCAGAGTTGTCGGAGAGTCGGCCTTTGCCACCTGGGAAGAGGCGGAGCTGATGGAGGTCTCGATGCTCAGCAAGCGAGGCAGCTCCGACGCGGAGGCGCTCGGAGTCCAGCCGAAACGAATGTCAGAGGTATTGATGTAGCGAGGGCCCGGTAGATCTACCGGGCCCTCGCAAAAACCACTCGCCTGTTAGGGCGAATTACATCATCCCGCCCATGTCCGGCATGCCACCGGGCATCCCGCCGCCGCCGTCCTTCTCGGGCGGCTCGGCGATGATCGCCTCGGTGACGAGGATGTTCTTGGCGATCGACGCGGCGTTCTGAAGCGCCGAGCGGGTCACCATCGTCGGGTCGATGACGCCGGCTTTGATCAGGTCGCCGTACTCGCCGTTGGCCGCGTTCAGCCCTTCGCCCGCTTTCAGGTCGCGGACCTTGTTGACCACGACCGAGCCCTCCAGGCCGGAATTCTCGGCGATCTGGCGGACCGGCTCCTCTAGCGCCCGGTGGATGATCCGGGCGCCCGTCTTCTCATCGGGGTCGTCGAGCTTCTCGGGATCCAGACTGGCCTGGGCGTTCAGCAGGGCAACGCCACCACCCGGCACCACGCCCTCCTCCAGGGCCGCACGGGTCGCCTGCAGAGCGTCCTCGACGCGGTGCTTTTTCTCCTTCATCTCGGTCTCGGTCGCGGCGCCCACCTTGACCACGGCGACACCGCCGGCCAGCTTGGCGAGCCGCTCCTGGAGCTTCTCCCGATCAAAGTCGGAGTCGGTGTTCTCGATCTCCTGTTTGATCTGCTTGATCCGGCCCTTGATCCCCTCGGCCTCGCCAGCCCCGTCGATGATCGTGGTCGTGTCCTTGGAGACGACGACGCGACGGGCTTTGCCGAGCTGGGAGATCTGGGTGTTCTCGAGTTTGAGGCCCATCTCCTCGGTGATCACCTCGCCGCCGGTGAGGATCGCGATGTCCTCGAGCATTCGCTTGCGACGGTCACCGAAGCCCGGTGCCTTGACGGCGACGCCGGTGAAGGTGCCCCGCAGCTTGTTGACGACGAGCGTCGCGAGGCACTCGCCCTCGACGTCCTCGGCGACGATCAGCAGCGGCTTACCACCCTGCATCACCTGCTCTAGGACCGGCAGGATGTCCCGCACCGAGCCGATTTTCTGGTTGGCAATGAGTACATAGGGATCCTCCAGTACCGCCTCCATGCGGTCCTGGTCGGTGACCATGTACGGGGAGATGTAGCCCTTGTCGAACTGCATCCCCTCGGTGAACTCCAGCTCCATGCCGAAGGTCTGGCCCTCCTCGACGTTGACGACGCCGTCTTTTCCGACTTTCTCGATCGCGTCGGCGATCACGCTGCCGATCTCATCGTCAGCGGCGGAGATGGCCGCAACGCGGGCGATCTGGTCCTTGCCTGCGACCTCCTTGGACTGCTTCTCACGAAGGTTCTCGACTACCTCGTCGACCGCCTTCTCGATGCCGCGACGCAGGGCCAGCGGGTTAGCGCCGGCGGCCACGTTCTTGAGGCCCTGGCGGACGATGATCTGGGCCAGCAGGGTCGCCGTGGTCGTGCCATCGCCGGCCACGTCATTGGTCGCAGTGGCGACCTCGCGGACCAGCTGGGCACCCTGGTTCTCGAACACGTCCTCGACCTCGATCTCGCGGGCGATCGTGACGCCGTCGTTGGTGATCGTCGGCGCGCCGAACTTCTTGTCGAGCACGACGTAGCGGCCTTTCGGGCCGAGAGTGACCTTGACGGCATTGGCGACTGCGTCGACGCCGGCCTGCAGGGCCCCCCTTGCCTCCTCGCTGTACTTCAGCTCCTTGTGAGCCATCTGGATTCAGTCCTCCTTAGTTCTTCTAAGTCCTGTTGACGGGTTAACCGAGCTTGGCGAGGACGTCCGACTCGCGCAGAACGAGCAGATCCTCGTCCTCGACGGTGACCTCGGTGCCGCCGTATTTGGAGTAGAGGACCTCGTCCCCCTCCGCGACGTCGAGCGGGCGGCGGGTGCCGTCCTCGTTGATCGCGCCGTCGCCGACGGCGATGACCTTGCCCTTCTGCGGCTTCTCTTTGGCCGTGTCGGGGAGGACGATGCCGCTCGCGGTCGTCTCCTCCTCATCGATCGGCTTTACGACCAGCCGGTCCCCGAGGGGCTTCAGCTTCATCCGTGTACCTCCGTTATAGGTCAGAAAGTTCGAACTGGTTTTGGCACTCGCTAGGTGAGAGTGCCAACAGCTCGAAAGATAGCGATTCTCAACCGCCCGCCATCAGCTCGTCCCCAAATGTCGCGAGATCGCCTGCAAACGCGCCTCCCTGCGATAGGTCAAGCGAAGAGCTTCCGCAGGGCAAGCGGCATCAGTTGTGGCGCGGGGTCTCTCCGTTGCCGAAGTGCGCACCCGGCGGCTCGACGATCTGGGAAAAGCGGATCACCGTGACCTTGTCCTCTCCGGAGATCGGGCGGCCATAGATCTGCTCGAGGAAGTTGGAGGTCTCCTCGAGGCGACGGAACTCCGGGTTGTCGTGCTCGATGTCACGCGGCGAGAGATCCGCAACCCGCTTCACCTCGACATCGTCGATCACCGCCGCGAAGATCTTCTCCCGCGGGCTGTGGCGGAAGCCAACCGTCACCCAGACCACCTGGCCGCGCTCATACTTGTTGCTCTTGTCCCCCAGCCGGATCGTCGCCGTCTTTCGACCCCGCTTGAGCTGGTCGATGAAAACCGCCGAGTAGAAGTTGAGAACGTAGATCCCGCCTCGCATGGCGGAGCGAGAGTATCCGAACCGCACCGGGGGCCGTGGGGATCGGCTCAGTAGATGTAGTTGCCTAGCTTGGGCGGGTCGAGCACGGTGACCCGGCCGCGGCCGGAGCGAACCACGCCGGCCCGCTCGAGGTCGGCGAGGAAGCGGCTGACGCTCTCCCGCGAGGTCCCCGCGAGCTGCGCCAAATCGGCCTGGTTCATGCGGATCGTCACCTCGCCGCGATCGCCGTCATGGGGCGCCCCCTCGGCGACGAGCTGGGAGAGGACGCCGGCGACTCGGCTGGGGACGGTCTGGAAGGACTGGCGCGAGATCCGTTCGTTGGCGGCGCGCAGGCGTCGCACCAGCGCGGCGACCAGCTTCACGGTGATCTCGGGGTGACGGGCCAACAGCGCCCTCACGTCGCCGGCCGGCAGCGCCAGCAGCTCGCCGTCGGTGAGCGCCTCGACACTCGCCGAGCGCACCTCGCCGTCGAGCATCGCCAGCTCACCGAAGACCTCGCCGGGGCCGAGGCTGGCGAGCGTGATGGCGCGTCCGTCGGAGTGCTCGCGGGTGACGCGGAAGCTGCCCGCTCGGACTATGTAGCAGGCATCGGAGTGATCGCCCTCGTGAAAGACGCGGGTGCTCGCCGGGAAGGAGCGCGGCACCGCGACCCGGGAGAAGTTCTCCAGCTCGGCCGGCTCGAGGTCGGCGAAGAGCGGCACGCTCCGCAACAGCTCGACGGCGCTCTCCTCGACCTCCCCCATGGGTCGATTATCCCAGCGGCGCCGGGGCCGCGCCTCGGGCCAGCTAGGCCGAGGCGATCAGCTTGCGCGGCCCGCGGCTGAAGCCAGCGTCGAGCAGCGCCTCCTCATATCCGGAACCGATCACCGGCTCGCCGTCGAGCTTCTCGATGCCGAGCTTGGGTAGCTGGCCGGCGGAGACGGCGTCCGCGAGGGCGCGCAGCGCCGCCGCCAGCGCCGCCTCGTCGAGCTTGGCGAGGCGAAGGATGCCGCGGCCGCCGCGCTCGACGAAGACGATCGGCTCGCCGTCACGGAGCAGCAGGTGGGCGCCGGGGGCGCGGGCCGGACGGCGGCCGCCCTCCAGCTTCGGCCAGGGGAGGGAGGCCCCATAGGGGTTGGCGGGATCGGTGGCGGCGAGCAGCAGGTGCTGACCCGTGGGGGTGGGCAGCGAGCGCAGGCGCTCGACCGCGCCGGGCAGGGCGAACTGGGCGCCGCCGAGCCCCTCGACGAAGTAGCCGCGGCGGGCGGTGCCGAGCAGCTCAAGGTTGCCCAGCTCGGCGTAGAGGGTCGAGAAGCCACCGGGCACACCCTCGGCGAGGACGGTCTCGCGGGTGACGATCCCGTAGCGCTCCAGCATCAGCTCCGCCTGGGCGCG
Source organism: uncultured Solirubrobacterales bacterium (assembly GCA_963743285.1). Taxonomy (GTDB): domain Bacteria; phylum Actinomycetota; class Thermoleophilia; order Solirubrobacterales; family 70-9; genus CAVUPF01. Next base: position 176,954 of record CAVUPF010000003.1, on the reverse strand, counting down.
GAGGCGCGGGCCGATCGCGGGGGCGCCCGTGAAGAGCGGCGCGGTCAGCGACCAGCGACCCTGGACCGCCGCCCCGGCGCTGGAGCGGCGGCGGGCGAAGCGGCGACCCTGGCGCTCGGGAGCCGCGACTGCGCGCAGGCGCGGCGCCCGCAAGGGCGAGAAGGCGTCGTTGGTCACCTCACCCGACCAGGCGAGGTCCCAGAGGGCGGTGTGTAGCTCCTCGACTCCGAAGTCGAGGTCGGCGAGCAGGTCGAGCCAGAAGTCCGGCCCGGCGGCGAGGCGCTCACGGATCGCGTCGTGGACCTCACCCTCGGGGCGCTCCAGCTTCGCATTGGCTGGAGGGGGCCCGGCGAGGCGGACATCCTCGCGGAAGTAGAGGGCGACGCGGCCGTCGCTGCGTCCCAGCGGGCCGGCGCCAAGCCAAACCACCTCGCCGCTGGTGCAGAGCTCATCGAGCCAGGCGGGCGAGTAGGCGCCGAGCCGACGGGCCAGCACGTCTCCCTCCCAGACCTTGGGGGTCAGCGCGACGCCCTGAAGGGCGACGAGTGCCTCGCGCAGGCGGTCGGGGCCGGCGCCGGAGCTGCGGTGGGCGTCGACGTTCTGCCAGCTCGGCAGGAAGCGGGCGAGTTGGCTGCGGTCAGCCGCCTCTACCTCTCGCCGCAGGCGGGCGAGGCTGGCGCGGCGCACCCGGCGCAGCGCTTCGGCGTCGCACCACTCCCGCTCGCTCCCTCCAGGCAGCAGCTCACCGCGGACCAGCGCTCCTTCTCGCTCCAGCTCGCGTAGCGCCGATGTCGGATCGACCCCGTAGCGGGCGGCGAGGCGGGCGGTCGGGAAGGGACCGTGGGTGCGGGCGAAGCGGCGGACCAGGGCTCGCATCGCGTCGGGGTGCTCTTCGAGGAAGACCTCGGGAAGGCCGGCCGGGGGCGGCACGCCGAGCGCGTCGCGGTAAAGGCCGGCGTCCTCGGCGGCGATGTAGCGCGCCGCGCCGCCGATCCGCACCGGCGCGGCGCGGCGCTCAGAGACCAGCTTCTCCAACATCGAGACGGCCGAGTAGCCCTCGGTGACCCGCTCGGCGCACTCCTCGACGCTGAGGTCGCCGAGGTTGCGCAGCACCTGCTGGAGGGCGTCGCGGTCGCCGGCGCGACCGCCCTCGGTGCGGTGCTGGAGCTGGGCCTCGACCTCCTCCAGCGCCTCGGGGTCGATCAACTCGCGCAGCTCCTCCTGGCCGAGCAGCTCACGCAGCAGGTCGCGGTCCAAGGCGAGCGCGGCGGCGCGACGCTCCGCGTTGGGCGTGTCCCCCTCGTACATGTAGGCGGCGACGTAGTCGAAGAGCAGCGAGGAGGCAAACGGCGAGGCGGTCGGGGTCTCAACCTCGACCAGGCTGAGCTGGCGTGAGTGCAGCTTTGTCAGCAGCTCGCTGAGCGAGGGCAGGTCGAGCACGTCGCGCAGGCACTCGCGGTAGGTCTCGAGGATCACCGGGAAGCGGGGGAAGTCGCGCGCAACCTCGAGCAGGCTCTGCGCCTTGAGGCGCTGCTGCCACAGCGGTGTCCGCTTGCCCGGAAAGGCGCGCGGGATGAGCAACGAGCGGGAGGCGTTCTCGCGGAAGCGGGCGCCGAACAGGGCCGAGCCCGACAGCTCGCCTACCACCAAGTCCTCCAGCTCGTCGGGCTCGATCATGACCAGGTCGGCGGGCGGCGGCTCATCGGCGTCAGGTAGGTGGATGACGATGCCGTCGTCAGACCAGATCGCGTCGGCCTCAAGACCGCGCTCGGCGCGGATCTTGCCGGCCAGAGCAAGGCCCCAGGCGGCGTGGACGCGACCCCCGTATGGGGAGAGGACGCAGAGGCGCCAGTCGCCGATCTCATCGCGAAAGCGCTCGACCACGATCGTCTCATCGGAGGGGACGACCCGGGTCGCGGCCTGCTGCTCGCGCAGGTAGGCGACCAGGTTCTCGGCGGCGCGGCGGTCGAGGTCGTACTCGGCCGCCAGCTCGGCGGGGTCACGGGAGACGGCCTCGCGGGCGAAGGCGCCGATCGCCCGGCCCAGCTCGGCGGGGCGGCCGATCCCGTCGCCCTTCCAGAAGGGGACGGCCCCGGGGGCGCCGGGGGCTGGAGTGACGATGACCCGGTCGCGGGTGATCTCCTCGATCCGCCAGGTTGTTGCGCCGAGCAGGAAGGTCTGGCCAGGGCGTGCCTCATAGACCATCTCCTCGTCCAGCTCGCCGACCCGGCGCCCGTCGGGCAGGTGGACGCCGTAGAGGCCGCGGTCGGGGATCGTCCCGGCGTTGGTGACCACCAGCTGGCGGGCCCCTTTGCGACCGTGCATGCGACCCGTGGTGCGGTCCCAGACGATGCGCGGGCGCAGCTCGGCGAAGCGGTCGGAGGGATAGCGGCCGTCGAGCATGTCGAGGACGTTCTCCAACTGCTCGCGGGAGAGCTCAGCGAAGGGCTCGGTGGCGGCGAGCAGACGCTCGACCTCGTCGATGTCCCACTCGTCAAGGGCCGCCATCGAGACCAGGTGCTGGGCGAGCACGTCGAGCGGGTTCTGCGGGATCACCGTCTCCTCGATCCGTCCCTCGCGCATCCCGCGGGCGACTACCGCGCACTCGAGCAGGTCGGCGCGGAACTTGGGGAAGATGCGGCCCTTGGAGACCTCGCCGAGACCGTGGCCGGAGCGGCCGATCCGCTGCAGGCCGCGGGTCACCGACTTCGGCGACTCGACCTGCACGACAAGGTCGACCGCGCCCATGTCGATCCCGAGCTCCAGGGAGGACGTCGCGACCAGGCACGGGAGTCGGCCCGACTTGAGCAGCTCCTCGACCAGGGTGCGCTCCTCGTGGGAGAGGGAGCCGTGGTGGGCGCGGGCTATCTCGGGCGGGGGATCGCCCGGATCGGAGCCGCCTGCCTGCTCGGTGGCGGGAAGCTCCTGCGGGGCTTCCCCAGCTGCCAGCTCGTTCAAGCGTTTTGCCAAGCGCTCGGCGCCGCGGCGGTTGTTGACGAAGATGATGGTCGAGGTGTGTTCGCGGACCAGCTTCAGCAGCTCCGGGTAGATGGCGGGCCAGATCGAGCGCTGGTGGACAAGGGGCTCGCCCTCGGGGGGCGTGCCGTCAGAGCTCGGGAATGACGGTGCGCCAGGATCGGCCATGTCGTCGACCGGGACGACGATCTTCAGGTCGAGCTGCTTGGTGCGTCCGGCGTCGACGATCTTGCACTCGCGCTTCGGGCCGACGAGGAACTTCGCGATTCGCTCCAGGGGGCGCTGGGTGGCGGAGAGGCCGATGCGCTGGAGCGCATCGGCACTGGCCAGGTGCTCGAGGCGCTCCAGGGTGAGGGCCAGGTGGGAGCCTCGCTTTGACTGGGCGACGGCGTGGATCTCATCGACGATCACCGCCTCGACGCTGGCGAGGATCTCCCGGGCCCCCGAGGAGAGCATCAGGTAGAGGGACTCGGGGGTGGTGATGAGGATGTCGGGGGGGGATTTGCGCATCGCGCGGCGCTCGGACTGGCTGGTGTCGCCAGTGCGCAGGCCGACCGAGATGTCGGCGCCGATGCCCTGCAACGGGGCGCGGAGGTTGCGCTCGATGTCGTAGGAGAGGGCCTTGAGCGGGGAGACGTAGACCAGCCGCACGCCCGGAGCCGTGCCCTCGCGCCGCGAGAGCCGATCGATGCCCCAGAGGAAGGCGGCGAGGGTCTTGCCAGAGCCGGTCGGGGCGCAGATCAAGGCGTTGGCGCCGCCGGAGATCGCCTCCCAGCCGCCCGCCTGCGCCGGGGTCGGCGCCTCGAAGGAGTCCTTGAACCAGCGCCTGACCGGCGCACTGAACGGCGCCAGGGGGTCGGGGTTCGCGCTCGGGTCAGGGTCGGTGCTCAACCCACTGATCCTACGCTCCGCCCCGGCAGGGCTCAAAATCAGCCATGGGGTGTCGCCGGTGAGCTTGACCTACCCACCGGGCGGGGGCTCGTGCATCCCACCCGCTTGCTGTGACCCACTCGGGATGGAAGTGGCCGCCACAAGCACGACTCGTCCAGCTCGCCCAACCGTGGCAAGCACGAGCGACATATGACGCTCTCTGGGCGCGCCTGCCGATCGGGTTGCACACAGACCTGCCTCAGCGCAACTCCTTGGGCTGCACGAGCCAGGCGAGGTGGCACTCGCGACCAGGCCGCTATGCCAGACCTGCGACCGGTCGTCGGCCTCGGTCGATTCGACCTTCTCCAGAGTCGCCAAGACGAGGTAGGGGCGCCAAACCATTATGAATGGCCCCGGGAGCGCGACGGTCGCTTCGTGCGGATCGACGAAGCGCCAACGGCGTTTCCACTGGCCCGCTCGTCCAGGAGGTTGTCGTCCTGCGACTCCAACTGAGAAGCTGTCCAGCTCAAGAAAGGCGGCGGCATTGCCGTTCACACACTTTCTCCTTCTGCAGGGAGTCACGCTGACTTGGACAGACTCGAGCGTGATGCCAACCTCGCGGCTTCGCTGATCGGGATGCGGCTCACGGACCGACAGATCAAATCCGCAGCTGACCCTGCGCGCAGCACCGAGTCTTTAGCCACGGCAGGTGTTAGGGAAGCAGCGATGCGGCGCGCAGAGCGACAGGGCTCGGCCCTGAGGCGGAAAGGTTCACGCAGACAGGCGGTACACAAGCACCTGCTGACCTGCGTCCTGACGTTTAGCGCGCTCTTCATACCGCTGGCCTTGGCAAGTGGTGCTCAGGCCACGCCTGGCCAGATCACTGAGTTCCCGACCCCTACCCGCGATAGCGACCCGATGGGCATTGCCGCCGGCCCTGAAGGAAATCTCTGGTTCACCGAGTCGGGGGGGAACAAGATCGGCCGCATCACCCCCGGCGGGCAGATCACCGAATTTCCTCTACCTAGCGCCGAAAGCAGGCCGGATGGCATCACCGCCGGCCCCGACGAAAATCTCTGGTTCACCGAGTCGGGGGGGAACAAGATCGGCCGCATCACCCCCGGCGGGCAGATCACCGAATTCGCCGTCGCGGCGGGCGAAGAAGACGATCTGCAGCAAATCACAGCCGGCCCTGACGGCAACCTCTGGTTCACCGAGCGGACAAACGAGGTCGGCCGCATCACCCCGACGGGGCATATCACCCAGTTCCCCCTACCAGCGGCCAAAAGCAGGCCGGATGGCATCACCGCCGGCCCTGACGGAAATCTCTGGTTCACCGAGTGGGAAGAGAGCAAGATCGGCCGCATCACCCCCGGCGGGCAGATCACCGAGTTCCGGACCCCTACCCGCGATAGCGACCCGATGGGAATTGCCGCCGGCCCTGATGGAAATCTCTGGTTCACCGACTGGGTGGGTGACAAGATCGGCCGCATCACCCCCGGCGGGCAGATCACCGAATTTCCTCTACCTAGCGCCGAAAGCAAGCCGTATGGCATCACCGCCGGCCCGGACGGAAATCTCTGGTTCACCGAGTCGGGGGTGAATAAGATCGGCCGCATCACCCCAGGCGGGCAGATCACCGAATTTCCTCTACCTAGCGGCGTAGCCAGACCTTACTATCCGATCGGGATCACGGCGGGTCCGGAAGGAAACCTGTGGTTCACTTGGTACTCCCCTCCGACTTCAGCCGAAGTGGTGCCGTTGTCCCCCTTCATGGAAGAAGGCGAGGTTGGCTATATTACCCCCGGGCTCCTGGGGATAGAGTTCGAGACCGGGAGCGCAAATGTGCACCACGGGATGGCGAAACTCATACTTGGATGCGCGGGGGGACAGTCGGGCAGCATCTGTGAAGGGCAGGTCCATTTGAGCCTGCAAATCAGGCAGCGGAGCGCGGCAATTGCCGTTGCTCACGCCCCCTACAGCGTTCGCTCAGATAAGAATGAGTCGATCACCTTGCGCCTGAGGCCACACGCACTCGGTCGGCTCTCCCGCCTGCGACGACTGACCGTACAGGCGACCGCGAGCGTCTTCGACGGTCAAGGCTCCAGCCGCGAAGTAACACTCGATCGGTGACCTGTAGGCGACGAGCGCTCAGAGGTTGGGACAGTTCCGTCGCACTTGCCCGATCATTGGGCGGTATCTGAACGATACCTACCGCGCCGGGTACGCGTCAGTGTGAAGAGGCTAGCCCTTCCGCCTCGACTTCGGTTGGTTCCCGAAGGGCGATTGGTAGAATTCCTTTACCGGGTGCAGCGAGAAGGGGATCGCCGTTTCGCGGCCATAGCTGGCCCTGACTGCCCCTTGATCTTCGCGGCCGTAGGTGGTTCTTGCCGCGCCGTTGAAGATCCCGCTCGAATTGGCGCTTGCCACCGCCGCCCGTTGCCAGCGGCTCCCCTTCTGCACTTCGATTACGACCTTGCCACCGGTGCTGGTCGGCGTGCGACCCCAGAAGGAGAAACCACTCCTCTCTGAGTAGGCGACAAAGGGGAAGCGGAACGCGTACATCAGCTCCTTCGGGCGGTCCTTGGCGATCGTAGCGCCGCGGAAGTAGAGCCCCGATTCGATCGTTTCCCAGGCTGGGCGCCCATCCCGCGCTTCATCGCACAGCTGGAACCAGAAGAAGTGGCTGACCCCGGCGAGCCAGGCCTGATGGAGCGCTTCGGCCGTCCAGCGCGTCTCGATCGACATCGGCAGGCCGCCCGGATCGGGTGGCTTGGAGTCCCAGGAGAACTCGGTGGCCCAGAGTTCCGTGTGCTTGAACTGGCTGTGGATCCTCCCGGCTCGATCGGCAGCGGCAAGCAGCGTCTGCAACCTGCCGAGGCTTCCCAGCTCGACGTTTTCTGGTTCACCTTCGTGTTTGGGGCCGCCGGTCGTGTAAGGGTGGACGTCGAAGATGTCGAAGTGAAGCCCGCCTTCGCAATTGCCCGTCGTAGGGGAGGGATGCTTGCTGCCGCGCATGCAGAGTAAGAGGCGGGCAAAGTTCATCGGCCCGATAGTCAATTTCTGCACCGCGACCGGCCCGAGACCGGCGGCAATGACCAGGTCCGACGAATTGACTGACTTGATCGCGAAGTAAAAGGCGTTGATCAACTTGCGGTATAGCTGCGGTGAGACCGCCTTGCCGTCTTCGTACTGGGGGTTGAAGTAGAGGCTCAGGTTAGGCTCGTTGAGGCCCTGCCAATAGCGCACCTGGGGTAGGCCCTCGAAGAGGCCGCTGTAGCGGGTGGCCGCGGCGATCGCGAAGGCGGCCAGTGCAGACGGTTCGGGTTCGCAGAGACGACCCGGCGGGGCCCCCGGTGTCTGACACCGCTGGGCCCACAGCGGCGCCCCTTCGATGGTAATCACGGGAGTGAGGCCCGCTTCGACCGTCGTGGTAACTGCGGCGTCGATTGCGCTCCAGTTGTAGTTCGGATCGGCGGGGTCTTCCGGCTGCCAGCTGGTCGGCTTTTTGGCCGGCGCGACGTCCTCCCAGGGAACCGAGATGCGCACCAGCTGGATTCCGGTGGCCTTTGCCTGCTGGATGGCGAGCGGGCTGTAGTTTTCGAGACCCGAAAGCCCGGTGACAAGAGGGCGCGCTTCCGCCAGCGCCGGTAGGGCGGTTGTGGCGAGCAGGGCAAACCCCACGGCGGCCATCGCCACGACCCGCCGACGCGCACCAGCGTGCTCCAATGCAGTCCCCTGCGCTCTGCTCATCATCGCAGTTTGGCTTTGCCGCCCTAAGGCGAGACCGATGCGCCGCCGTCAGCCTGGTGGTGCCTCGCCCGCATTGTCACCGCCCCGATCGAGATCGCGGCCAGAACAAGGCACGCGATCAGAATCGGGATCACCGGAGACGAACCGCCGCTTCCAGACGAGGAGGCCAGCTGGCTGGTCCGCGCTGTGGGGGACAAGCCGTTGTGTGGGCTAGCCTGCCCAATGCTCCGTCTAGCGTTTGGACCGCGTCGCCCCGTTAGATGACCCGTCGAAGACCGATTCCCGCCACTGGTGCCCCCCGAGCCGCCACCCGCCCCCGAGGCGTGTGCGGCGGGTCCGTGATGACCGGGCGGGTATCCGCCGGTTGCCGACGGGGGATGTTCATGTTCAACATATTGGCTAGCCGCCGAGTCAGCCTGAGCGAGGACCGGGAAGCAAGCAAATGCCAGTAGAGCAAACGCCGACAGGAGCAAGAGAGCGGATCGACCCGGGTTCCGGGTCCGGCGGAAGCGCATCTCGTGCATCCCGATCAAGATTAGACCAAACAGCGGCTCTGATCGCTCCGATTGCCCTGATCGTTGGCCTCGCGCTCGCCGGCGGAGGCTTCGAAGTGAGCGGCCGTCATATCGCTGGCCTCGCGGTATGGCTGGTAGTGGTCGGCCTGCTGGTATTCGGGGCAGCGTCGAACGCGCGGGCCGGGAAGCCGCTCTACTGGGCAGTCGGGCTGATCGGTGGACTGGCGTTTTTGTCTGCAATTTCATCCCTCTGGTCAGGATCGGTGGAATTGAGCGTGATTGAGGCGGACCGGGTCCTCGTCTACCTGGGCTTCTTCCTTGCCGCCTTCCTTATCGCTCAAACCGAGCAAAGGCGCCAACGTTTCGCTGAAGGCCTTGCAATCGCTGTCGCACTCGTAGCCTTTCTAGGCCTCGGTAGCCGTCTCCTGCCCCATGTTCTCGAGGTGAGCGACGCCCTGGGGACCGGGCCGCGGCTGCGCTATCCGCTCGGCTACTGGAACGCGAATGGCGAGATGTGCGGGATCGCGATCGGGCTGCTGCTCTGGATGAGCCGCCGGGCCACCTCGGAGACCCTGCGCTGGCTCTCGGTTGCGGCGATGCCGGCCGTCCTGCTGACGCTTTACTTCACCTACTCGCGCGGCGGCCTACTTGCCCTCGTTATCGCCGCGGGCTGCCTGCTCGTGCTCTCCAGTGACCGCCTCTGGCTGCTGGGAATCACTGGCGGCGGGCGGCGCTCGGGCGCGGTGCCGGCGGTGCTCGCGGTGCAGGCGCGCACCAGCCTGGCCGACAATCTCCCCACCCAGGCCTCCGTCGATCAGGGGGCCACCGTGCTGCTCTACTTGGTGGCAGGCATCGTGCTCTCGCTGCTTCTCTACGCCGCCCTGCGGCGGGCGGAGGGAAGGGGCGGGCAACTGACCGGGCGAGCGGTGGCAATGTCCCGCAGCCCGACCGTGCTCAGACGCATCGCGCTGGTCGGCGCAGTGCTGGCGATCGGTGTGGCGATCGCGGTTGGTGGTCGCGCCTGGCACCAGTTCAGCTCCCCTGACATCCAGTTCCCGAATCAGCCTGTACAGCACTTCGACCAGCTCTCCGGCGCCGGGCGCAAGGACTTCTGGCGGGTCGCGATCGACGCCTTCGCCGAAAAGCCCGTGCTCGGGATCGGGGCCGGGACCTACCAGTTCGCCTGGGACCAGCACCGCTCGATCGACATGCCGGTGCTCAATGCCCACTCCCTCTACCTTGAGGCCTTCGCCGAGCTGGGGACGATCGGTGGCCTGCTGGTGCTTGCCTTGGTCGGCACCCTGCTGTGGACCGGCTTCTCGGCCTGGCGGGCCGCCGAGCACCCGGCCCGCGAGCGCTACGCGGCGCTGTTGGCGGCGATGCTGGCCTTCGCGGTGGGCGCCGCCTTTGACTGGTTCTGGGAGATCGCCGGGCTGGGGGCGGTCTTCTTTCTGGCGGCAGGTGTCCTGGTCGGCGTGCGGTGCTCACAGCTCACGGGCAGGGCGGGCGTCGAGCGCAAGGCCGCTGGGCGCAACTACGGCCTGGCGATCGCCGGGTTGGCGCTCGCGTGGATCGCGGCGATTGCGCTGGTCGGCCCGTTGCTGGTCGAACGCGAGCTGGTGGCGAGCCGCAGCGCAGCGGCGGACGGCAACGTAGCGAGTGCCGTCGAACACGCGAGCACGGCCCGCTCGATTGAGCCGTGGGCCGCCTCCCCGTACGTGCAGCTTGGCCTGCTGGCGGAACTGCAGGGCGAAGACAAGGCCGCTGCGGGGCGGCTCTCAGAAGCGATCGAACGCGAGAACCGCAACTGGGAGCTCTACTACCTGAGCTCCAAGGCCGAGCGCAAGGCTGGCGACACGGCCGGCGCCGAAGCGGACCTGACGCGGGCTCGGCAGCTGAATCCGCTGAACCCTTGCCTGCGCGGGGAGGGGAACTGCGGGTGAGCTCGAGATGACGACCCGGAACGCGCAGGAGACCGCCACCCGGAAAGCGCAGGCGTCGCGGGCTCGACCCTCACAGAGCCCGCCGCGACCGCCCTCGAGGACCGACCTCGCAGCCCGACTGGGCATGACCGGAGTGGCCGGCGCCAGACGGCGCGGCGCGCTCCTGCGAAGGCTGCTCGCCGCCGTGGACTGGGCCGCGCTGGCCGCGGCGCTGTGCCTCGCCACCGCCGTGACCTCGACCACCAACATAGCCACCCTCTTCTGGGCGGTGATGTTCAGTCCGGTCTGGATCCTGGTCCTGAAGTTGCACGGGCTCTATGACAACGACCACCGCAGGATCCGCCACAGCACCCTCGACGAGCTGCCCTCGCTCGTCTCGGCCAGCGCCCTCGGCACGCTGGCGCTCGACGGGCTGCTGGCACTGAGCCCGGCCGGACCGCTTGCCCCGGAGAGCGCAATCCTGGTCGGTATCGGCACGTTGACCGCCAGCTTCCTCGGGCGGGCACTTCTGCGCTTCGGCTGGCAGCGGCTGATTGGGGTCGCCACCGGAGTGGTGATCGGCCCGGCGGGCGCCGTTGCCGTGGTCGCGCGTCGAGTCCTCACACATCCCGAGACCAGACTGCGCCTGATCGGCTACCTCTCATCCGAGCCCGGAGACAAGAGCGAGCCGGAGGGCCTGCCACGACTCGGCAGCGAGGCCGACCTCGCCCGAGTCGCCCGCGAGCACGAGGTCGAGCGGGTGATCGTCACCGAGCAGGAGATGAGCGAGGCCACGACCGAGCGGCTGATCGAGGAGTGCAAGGCGGCAGGGCTGGGGCTGACCTTCCTGCCCCAGCATTACGGGCTGCTGGGACCCGGGATCGAGCTGAACCGGCTGGCCGAGCTGCCGGTCCTCGACTTCCGCTTCTCCGACCCGCCAAGCTCCACGGTGGCGCTGAAGCGGGCGCTGGATGTGGTCGCAGCGGCGGCGCTGTTGGTCCTGCTCTCGCCGCTGCTGGTGGCGATTGCTCTCTTCATCCTGCTCGACTCGGGGCGTCCCGTCCTCTTTCGCCAGCGGCGGATCGGCAAGGACGGCGAGCCGTTCACGATTGTCAAGTTCCGCACGATGGACGCCGACGCCGAGGAGCGGCTGGGGAGCCTCATCGACCTGGAGAAGCTCGACCAGCCCGCCTTTAAGATCCGTGACGACCCGCGGGTGACCCGCGCCGGTCGGCTACTACGCCGCAGCAGCCTCGACGAGCTGCCGCAGCTGGCCAATGTTCTGCGCGGGCAGATGTCGTTGGTCGGGCCGCGGCCCGAGGAGGAGGCGATCGTCGCCCTCTATGACGAGCGGCAACGGGTTCGGCTTCAGGTGAAGCCCGGCATCACCGGGCCGATGCAGGTGTACGGGCGCAGCGACCTGACCTTCGAGGAGCGCCTTGCACTGGAGCGCGACTATCTCGACAACCTCTCCGTCACAGGCGACCTGGCGCTACTGCTGCGCACGCCCGGAGCGATCGTCCGCGGCGACGGCGCCTACTGAGATCGCAGGCGATGCCCGAGCCCCTGGACCTTGAGGTCTCGATCGTCAGCCACGGAGCGCAAGGGCTGCTGCGGCGATGCCTTCGCTCGCTCGCTGAGCATCCGCCCTCCGGCGAGATGGGGGTGACGGTAATCGACAGTGGCAGCCCCGACTCGACCCCGGAGATGGTCGAGCGCGAGTTCCCGGAGGTGCGGCTGATCCGCCGCGGCAACATCGGCTTCTCGGCCGCCAACAACCTGGTGTTGCGCAGGAGCGAGGCGACCGCAGTGCTGCTGCTCAACCCCGACACCGAGGTCTACGCGGGAACCTTGGACGCCGCCCTGGCGCGGCTGCGCTCCGACCGCCGGATCGGGATGGTCGGCTGCAAGCTTGTGACCGAGTCCGGCGAGTTGGACCACGCCTGCAAGCGCTCCTTCCCCACCCCGCTGAGCGCCCTGGCCCACTTCACCGGGCTCGGCCGCTCCGAGGAGGTGGCCGGGGCACTCAGTCAGTACCGCGCGACCCACCTCGGCGACAACGAGCCCGGAGAGGTCGACGCGATCAACGGCGCTTTCATGCTCTGTCGCACCGCGGCGGTGCGAGAGGTCGGACTGCTCGACGAGGGCTACTGGCTCTACATGGAGGACCTCGATTGGTGCGCCCGCTTCTGGCGAGCCGACTGGAAGATCTTCTACGAGCCGGCCGGGGTGGCGCTGCACGTCAAGGGCGGCTCCAGCGCCAACCGCCGCGCACGCCGCCAGGAGATCGCCTTCCACCGCGGCATGGGCCGCTTCTACCGACGCTTCGACGCACACGAGCACAATCCGCTCCTCAACGCCGCGGTCTACGTGGGGATCGGCGCCAAGCTCGCGGTCAGTCTCGCAATCACCGCAGCCAAGGGCGCTAGAAAGTAAGGATCTCGGCGACCTCGGCCAGGCGGGGGGCAGACTTGTCGCGCTCGGAGAGCAGTGGCTTTGCGACCGGCCACTCGACCCCGATGTCTGGGTCGTCCCACGCTATGCCGGACTCGGTGGCCGGGTCATAGGTGCTGGAGAGCAGGTAGGTGACGTCGGCCACGTCGCTGAGGACGGCAAAGCCATGGCCGAACCCGGCCGGGACGAAGAGCTGGCGGTGCTTCTCGTCGTCTAGGACGCAACCCTCCCACTGACCGTATGTGGGCGAGTCGCGGCGCAGGTCGACGGCGACGTCGAAGATCGCGCCCCGCGGAGAGCGGACCAGCTTCGCCTGGCCCGGCTCGGTCTGGAAGTGCAGGCCGCGCAGGGTGTCCTTGGAGGAGCGCGAGTGGTTGTGCTGGACGAACTCGACCTCGACGCCCAGCTCAGCCCAGGTGTCGCGGCGGAAGGTCTCGACCATGAAGCCGCGCTGATCACCATGCACCTCGGGCTCGAGCAGGACTACGCCGTCGATCTTCGTCTCCAACCGCCGCGGCATCAGCCCAGGCTCTTACCGTACTGGCGCTCGTAGTACTCGCGGTACGCGCCGGAGCGGATCGGCCCCCACCACTCCTCGTTGTCGCGGTACCAGGAGACGGTGCGCTCCAGGCCCTCGGCGAAGCGCACCTGCGCCTCCCAGCCGAGCTCTGAGCTGATCTTCTCGCTTCCCAGCGAGTAGCGGCGATCGTGGCCGGGGCGGTCCTTCACGTACTCGATCAGCGACTCCTCGGCGCCGGTCAGCTCGATCACCCGCCGCACCACCTCGATGTTCTCGCGCTCGTCGGGGCCGCCGACGTTGTAGGCCTCACCGGGCCGGCCGCTCATCAACACCGTGTGGATGCCGCGGCAAAAGTCCTCGACGTAGAGCCAGTTGCGGACCTGGCGACCATCGCCGTAGACGGGCAGCGGGTCGCTGTGGATCGCGTTGAGGACGATCAGCGGGATCAGCTTCTCGGGGTACTGGCGCGGGCCGTAGTTGTTGGAGCCACGGCAGATCACAGCCTCGAGACCGTAGGTGTGGGCGTGGGCGGAGACGAGCAGGTCGCCGGCCGCCTTGGTCGCAGAGTAAGGCGAGGAGGGGTCAAGCGGCGAGGTCTCGGTGAAGGAGCCCGACTCGATCGAGCCGTATACCTCATCGGTGGAGACCTGCAGATAGCGGCCGACACCCAGCTCACGGGCGGCGTCGAGGAGGACGCCGGTGCCGACCACGTGGGTGCGGGCGAAGGCGTCCTGGTCGTCGATCGAGCGGTCGACGTGGGACTCGGCGGCGAAGTTGACGACCGCATCGACACCCTCCATCGCCTCGCGGACGATCGCCGGATCCTCGATCGCGCCGACCACCAACTCGACCTCCTCGGGCAGGTTCTCGCGCCGGCCAGCGTAGGTGAGCTTGTCCAGGACGACCACCTCGTGCTCCTCGCCGAGGAGCCGCACATAGGTCGAGCCGATGAAGCCAGCGGCGCCGGTGACGAGGAGCTTCATGCCGGCTCCATCTCCGCCTGGCGCTGCGCGAGGTAGCCGGCGAGACCGTCCTGCCAAGAGGGCAGCCGGATCGCGTGCTTGCGCTGGCTGTCGAGGGCCGAGTAAGGCGGGCGCCGCGCCGGGCGGCCGAGCATCTCCGTCGTCGCCGAGAGCACCTTGCACTCGATCTTGGCCTGCTCGAAGATCTCCCGCGCGAACTCATACCAAGAGCAGGCGCCAGCGGCGGCCATGTGGTGGATGCCGTACTCGATCCCCTCGATCAGCCGGACGATCCCGTAGGCGAGGTGCCAGGTGTAGGTGGGTGAGCCGACCTGGTCGCGGACGACGAGAACCTCGCCGTGGTCGGCAGCGAGCCGCAGCATCGTCTCGACGAAGTTGGAGCCGCCGATGCCGAACAGCCAGGAGGAGCGGACGATGAAGTGGCGCTTGTTGGCGGCGGCGGTCGCCTCCTCGCCGGCCAGCTTGGTGCGGCCGTAGGCGGAGAGCGGCGCCGGTTGATCGCTCTCCACGTATGGCGCTCCCTTGGCTCCGTCAAAGACGTAGTCGCTGGAGACGTAGACGATGCCAGCACCGATCGTCGCCGTGGCCGCGGCGACGTTGCCGGCGCCAATCCCATTGACCGCCATCGCCGCCTCCTCGGCCTCCTCGGCTCCATCGACGTCGGTCCAGGCGGCGCAGTGGATGACCACATCGGGGTGCTCGAGGTCGAGCTTCTTGCCGACCACTGCGGCGTCGAGCACGTCCAGCTCGGCGTGGCCGAAGCCGACCACGTCGTGACCAGCGTTGCCGGCGGCGAGCATCACGTCGCGGCCGAGCATTCCGGCGGCGCCTGTGACCAAAACCTTCATCAGACGATCTGGATCTCAGAGTTGTCGCCGACCAGCAGGCGCAGCGTCTTGGGCATCCCATCGCAACGCGTCAGCTTCACGTTGCGGCCCAGCAGGCTCGCCTCCATCCGGGTTCCGAGGTCTTCGACTACGGAGCCGGCGAGGATGATCGAGTGCTCGACTTCGGAGCGGCAGATGCGGACATCGGCACCGATCGAGGTGTAGGGGCCGACGTAGGCGTCCTCGATGCGGGCGTCGGCGCCGATCACGGCGGGGCCGCGGACCACCGATCCGGTGAGCAGGGCGCCCGCCTCGACCACCACCCGGCCCTCGATTCGGGAGTCGCCGGTGTCCCCGTCGAGACGGGTCTCGATCTCCTCCAATACGAGCCGATTGGCCTCCAGCATGTCGCCGAGCTGGCCGGTGTCCTTCCACCAGCCGGTGACGACCTCCGACTGGACGCGATGTCCGTTATCGATCAGCCCCTGGATCGCCTCGGTGATCTCCAGCTCGCCGCGCCAGGAGGGCTTAAGCGCGCGGGCGGCGTCGAAGATCGGCGAGCCGAACAGGTAGACGCCGACCAGGGCGAGGTTGGAGGGCGGGTCCTTCGGCTTCTCGATCAGGCGGACGATCCGCTCGCCGTCCAGCTCGGCGACCCCATAGGAGCTGGGGTCCTCGACCGGGGTGAGGAGGATGAGGGCATCGGGCTCGTCCTCGCCGAAGGCCGAGACGAGACCGCGCAGGCCGTCGCGCAGCAGGTTGTCGCCCAGGTACATGACAAACGGCGAGCTGCCGATGAACTCCTCGGCGGTGAGGACGGCATGGGCGAGGCCGGCGGGCTCGTCCTGGACGATGTAGGTGACATCCGCCCCGAAGGCCGACCCATCACCCACCGCCGCGCGAATCTCGTCCCCCGTCTCCGGGGCGATGATGATCCCGATCTCCGTCACCCCGGCATCGACGAGTGCCTCGATCCCGTAAAAGAGCACCGGCTTGTTGGCGACCGGCACCAGCTGCTTCGCCGAGGTGTGGGTGATCGGGCGCAGGCGAGTACCGGCGCCGCCGGAAAGGATCAGGCCCTTCAGAGGCTCCATGGGCGATCGCAACCCTACCGGGCCGGAAGCCACGGACCGGCCATCGAGCCGCCGAGATGGACTCGATCCGCTCGATCCGCAACGATCTTGGAACGACGGTTCTCGACGATCGCATCCGCGTGCAGCCGCTGGAGGCAGCGTCGCAGGAGCGGCTTGCCGAGGTGACAGGAATCCGCATCCTCGTCCACGGCCGCCGCGAAGTCGACGACGAAACGGCTTGGAGCGGGCTATACCGCTTCGACGACCTGCATCAGTTCGCCACCTTCGCCCAAGGCAAGATCTGCTGAGCCCAGAGCCAACTACCTGACAGATTCACAGGCGTTACCAGACAATTCCACAGCCGTGCGACCTACCATCTACATCCCTAACTTCAACGGCGGCGCGCGCTTGGAGCGGGCGCTGTTGAGCCTGCGGGCGCAGACGCGACCGGTCAACGTGGCCGTGGTCGACAACGGGTCCTCAGACAACTCAGCGGAGTTACTGCGGGAGCGCTTCCCCGAGGTCGGACTGATCGAGCTGGGGCGGAACCTCGGCTTCGGGCCGGCGCTGAACCGCGCGATCGCGGCGAAGCCCGGCGACCCCGCGATCCTGCTCAACAACGACGTCGAGTGCGAGCCGGAGTTTGTCGAGGCGATGCTGGAGGGGGCGAGCGGGGGAGCCGAGATGGTGGCCGGGGTGCTGCTGCAGGAGGCGGCACCGGGGAGAATCGACTCGGCGGGTGTGGTGGCAGACCGTACGCTGATGGGCTTCGACTACCTGCACGGGGCGCCGGTCGCGGCGCTAAAGGAGGCGGCCGATCCGCTCGGGCCGACCGGCGGCGCGGCGCTTTACCGGCACGAGGCGTTCGAGGCGGTGGGCGGCTTCGATGAGCGCATCTTCCTCTACTACGAGGACCTAGACCTGGCATTGCGGATGGCCGCCGCGGGGGGACGCTGCCGCCTGGCCGGTAAGGCACGAGCACTGCACGCCTACTCGGCAAGCCTGGGCCCAGGAAGCGGCGAGAAGTACGCGAACACCGGCTGGAGCCGCGGCTACATGCTGCGCCGCTACGGGGTGATGTCGCAACCCGCCAGGGCGCTGCGCGCGCTCGCTTGCGAGGCCGCGATCTGCGCAGGGCAGCTGGCGATGGACCGCACATGGAAGGGGATCGAGGGGCGGGTGCGCGGCTGGCGGGCGGGCGCGGAGCTGGAGCGGCGCGAGGTGGGTGAGGTGCAGCTGCTGGATATCTCGATCCGCGAGTCGCTGCGGTTGCGGAAGCGACGGCGGGGGTAGCCGGCGGAGACGCGGCGAGCGGCGGCCTCGATTCGAATCCGCGCTACCCAGCTCGAACGCCGAGCCAGCGAAGGGCACGCGGAAGATCGCCGGAGCGGCGCAGGCGGCGGCGCTCGCCGATCAGGTCAGGGAGCCATCGCAGAACGCTGAGCTTGCCCCGCAGAGTGGCCCGGAAGCGGCGCTCGCTGGCGGCCCGCAGCAGCGAGCCGACCTCGACAACGGCGATCCGCGGCGTGGACGTCAGGGGCATGAACTTGACCTGGGTCGCGAGACGGTTGCGGGCGACCAGCCGGGCGTTCTCGGCCACCGGCTGTCGGAAGCCCGCCTGCCAGGAGGCGTTGCCGACGTGCCAAACGACCGCCTCGGGGACGTAGGCGAAGCGCCAGCCGGCGATCCGCGCCCGCACGTTGAGGTCGACGTCCTCATAGAAGGCGAAGTAGCGATCATCGTAGCCGCCAAGGTCGTCGAACAGCTCCCGGCGCAGGAGGCAGGCGGCACCGCAAACGCCGAAGACCTCGCGCGACGCCCAATAGACGGGTGACTGCGCCTCGCCCGCCCCCTCCTCGACCGCGCGGCCGTCACAGGTCAGGGCCTGGCCGGCGCTGTAGAGGCGGGCCGCGGCAACGGCGCACTCCTCGCCCTCGAACTGGAGGATCCGGGGCGCCGCGCCACCCAGCTCCCGGTCGGCCTCCAGCGCGGCGGCAAGCGCCGCCACGCAGCCGGGCAGCAACTTGGTATCGGCGTTCAGCGGCATCACCAGCGGCGCCGTGGTCCGGGCCGCCCCGAGGTCGACCGCTGCCGCGAAACCCAGGTTCTCGGCCAGGGCCACGTGGGGAATGCCGCGCTTCCGCAGCAACTCGACGCTCCCGTCGGCCGATCCATTGTCGACGACCAGGAGATCCACCTCGCCCTGCCCGGCGAGCGAATCGAGGCAGCGCGGCAGCAGGTCGACCGAGTTCCAGCTGGGGATAACCACAGCGACGGTGGGCGCTTCACTGCTCATTGCGCGGGCAAGCCTTGCACCTTGCGCTGTCGCCTCGCACGCCGGATGGGGCCGGTAGCCTGCGACCGATGAGCTCCACCGACACCTCCGGGGTGAGGGCCGCAATGCTGCCGCCCCTGCCGGTCTACCTCGACGCCCGCGCGGCGTTCGCCAACAGCTTCCTGATCGGCGAGGGGATCGAGATCGGCCCACTCCACCAGCCGCTCGCCATCCCCGCCCACGCCCGCGTCCGCTACGTCGACCGGATGGCCGCTCCGGACCTGCGCCGCGAGTACCCCGAGCTCGCCGACTGGACTCTGACCGATGTTGACATCGTCGACGACGGCGAGAAGCTGGCGACGATCCCCACCGAAAGCCAGGACTTCATCATCGCCAACCATTTCCTCGAGCACACCGAGGATCCGATCGGGACGATCGAGACCCACCTCGGCAAACTCAAACCGGGCGGCGTCCTCTTCTACGCCGTCCCCGACAAGCGCTTCACCTTCGACTTCCGCCGCCCGGTCACCCCGATCGAGCACATGGTCGCCGACTTCGAGGAGGGCCCGGAACGCTCCCGCGCCGAGCACTACCGCGAGTGGTGCCGCTTCGTGTTCAACGAGGAGTCACCCTCGGTCGGCAGCACCGCGCAGGCCACCTCGGACGAGTGGGTAGAGGAACGGGCCAAGCAGCTCGAAGCGCAGGCCTACTCGATCCACATGCACGTCTGGACCCAGGCCGAGTTCCTCCACCTCATCCTCACCCTGCGCCAGCGCTTCGACGACGTCTTCGACCTCGAGGCGGCGGCTCGGGTGGGGATCGAGTTCATCGTGGTGCTGCGCAAGGCGGGGCCGCTGCCCGGACCACCCACACCGTCGCCGCCCGAATCGATCTTCGACAAAACGGTCGCGATCAGCAGACGGGCGCTGAGCCGGGGCCGCACCGAGCTGCGCAGGCGAAGGGCGAAGCCATAGTCACCCGCCCGCCGGGGACTTCCGCGCCCCTCGCGATCGAAGCGCGGGACCTGGAGAAGACCTTCAGCATCCCCACCCACCGGGTGGACTCGCTGAAGGAGCGCATGGTGCGCCCCTTCGCGGCCCGCAACTTCCGCATCCTGCGGGCCCTCGACGGCGTCTCCTTCGACATCCACCAGGGCGAGTTCTTCGGTATCGTCGGCCGCAACGGCTCAGGCAAGAGCACCTTGCTGAAGCTGCTCGCCAGCATCTACCGAGCCGACGCGGGGACGATCCGCATGGCTGGCCGGGTCGCTCCCTTCATCGAGCTCGGGGTCGGCTTCAACCCGCAGTTGACGGCCCGCGAAAACGTCGTCCTCAACGGGGTGATGATGGGGCTGACGCCAAAGGAAACGCGACAGAAACTCAACTCGGTGATCGAGTTCGCCGAACTCGAGGAATTCGTCGACCTCAAGCTCAAGAACTACTCCTCAGGGATGCAGGTGCGGCTCGCGTTCTCGGTCATGCTGGAGGCCGACGCCGACGTGCTGCTGATCGACGAGGTCCTGGCGGTCGGTGACGCCGCCTTCCAGCAAAAGTGCGCCGATGTCTTCCACGCGACGAAAGCCGCGGGCAAGACGATCGTCCTGGTCACCCACGAGATGTCCAGCGTCGAGGAGTACTGCCACCGGGCGATGCTGATCGACGACGGCAAGGTCCTCCATATCGGCGAGCCGGGGGAGGTCGGCCGCCACTACCTGCAGCTGAACTTCGAACGGGGCAGCCCCGAGGATTACGCGACCGTCACCTCCCAGCCCGGCGACGAAGTGAACCTGATCGACATCTGGCTCGAGAACATGGCCGGCGAGCACATCACCAACGTCGAGCACGGCGCCAGCTTCCGCCTCTGCGCCGAACTCGAGGCGCTGCAGGAGATGGCCGGGCTCGGCATCGGCTTCAGCATCGCCAACGCCGACGGGATCACCGTCTCAGACCTTGGCGTCGTACCCAAGAGCGACGGCGAGCCGATCCCGCTCGAGCCGGGCGAGCGGGTCACGGTCCGGGCTGAGATCGAGAACCTGCTGGCGGCCGGACGCTACTTCGTCCATCTCGGGGTCAATCGGGCGGCCGCCGCGGGGGTCGCCCTCTACGTCAACAGCGCCGTCGACTTCGCGGTGTTCGGCGGCACGGACGGCGGCATCGTCTCGCTTCCACACGAGATCGAGGCGAGCGTCGGCGCCCATGGGCGCCGGGGGAGCCCGCGGTGAGCGCCGAGCCGCGGAGCGCCCCGATCGGACCGCTGCGCGAAGTCGGCGGTCCTTCGGCGCTAGGGGGTGGCCTCCGCCGCTTCTTCGACCTCCTCTGGCTGATCTCGGTCACCGAATTCCGCCGCACCTACTTCGGCACTATGCTCGGCTACCTCTGGTCCCTGATCCGGCCGCTCGCCCTGTTCGGGATCCTGCTCTTCGTCTTCACCAACGTCTTCCACGCCGGATCGACGAAAGTCGAACATTACCCGGTGATGCTGCTGCTCGGCATCGTTCTCTTCAATTTCTTCCAGGAAGCGACGACGGCCGGCGTGCAGTCGGTAGTAGCCCAAGAGGGGGTGGTCCGCAAGACCCAGTTTCCCCGCCTGGTTATCCCGCTGGCCTCCGTGCTTACCGGCTTCTTCAACTTCTGCGTCAACCTGATCATCGTCCTCGTCTTCATCTTCGCCTTCGGCATCAGCCCGCAGTGGACGTGGTTCCTCTTCCCGGTCGCGGTGGCTGCGCTGCTGATCCTCACCGCGGCGGTCAGCATGGCGCTCTCGGTCCTCTTCGTCCGCTTCCGCGATGTCGCGATCATCTGGATCGTCGCCGCCCAGGTGCTTTTCTACGGAACGCCGATCCTTTATCCGGTCAACGCCTTCACCAAAAGCCCGACGCACGACAGCAAGGAACACCTTCTGATGCTGAACCCACTCGGGGTGATCTTCGAGCAGGTGCGCGTCTGGGTCCTCGCCGAACCGGAAGCGCCGAGCGCGGCGCAAGCGGCGGGCGGTGTCCTCCATCTGATCCCGGCGGGGATGATCTTCGTCGGCGTCTGCGCCTTCGCGATCTGGATCTTCCGCCGCGAAGCGCCGCGCGTCGCTGAGAACCTCTAACGCCGCCCGCGGCTCAACCGCAGACCCGCACCGGCCGGCTCGAGTCGACGTGGACGTACCATGGCCGCGACGATTCGTCGCGGGGGATGCGCAGCAGCATCGCCGAACTCGAGGGGATGGTGCTCAGCGGCACCGGGTATTCGCCTTCCGCGAAGCGGCGCAGGCTCGGCGTCGCTTCCGTCCCCGGCCCCACCTCGATCCGATTCAGCCCGACGGATAGCGGCGCCTCGACCGCGCCGCTCGCGCCCCCGACCTTGGTGCATGCCGGCCCCGCCGCGGCGACGAGGCTGAAGCCGCCAACATGGACGATGCCGGCGATTGGTAGCGCGTGGGCGAGCAGGATGTCTGCTTGCCGGCGGCCCTGCGGCGCGGCTGTTTCGAGTTCGCCCTGAGAGTAGGCAGGGGAGCCGAATTCTTCGACCGCTTCGAAGTACTTGGCGGCGTTGATGTCGATCAACGAGCCGGTGCCGGCAACTTCCGGGGTGAACGCGAATTTCGGCGAGACGGCCGGCCGGGCGATTTCCAGGGCGGCCGTGTCGGAGCGGGTGAAGATCGTCTGTTCGGCAAAGAATTCGCGCCCTTTGTGGAGGACGACGAGGTTGGGGGCGATCGCCAAGGCGGTGGCGACGCCGCCGACGATCAGCGTCCGCTTGCCGAGCCGCGAGCCGCGCAGCAGGCCGGCGAGGATCATCAGGATAAAGATCGCGCTGACGTACTGGTAGCGGCTGGCAGTCGGTTCGCGGCCGGGGATCTCGTTGAAGGCGGTGAGGAACCAGTTGGCGATCGCCGCCGCGGCGACCGGCCAGACGATCGGGTCGACCCGCTTGCGGCGGTAGATCAGGAGCCCGACAGCGGCGATCAGGGCGACAAGCAGGGTCCGCCCCCAAAGCGGTTCGGCGGAGAGGGTCGAGGGTTCGGTGCCGAGGCCGGAGAGGGCACCGACGCCGACCGCGACCACTTCGACCACGTAGCGCGGCGAAGCGAGCAGATTGTGGAGGGTGAAGTGGGTTTCGGCGTTGTGGCCCCAGCCGATCCACCAGAGCGAGTAGAGGACGACGGGGACCGCGACGACAAAGGCGCGTTCGCGCCAGGTCTGGCGCGGACTGACCAGAATCGCGACGACGCCGGCGACCGCGAAGGCGATGCCGAGGCTGGAGAAGCCAAAGCAGAGCAACAGCGAAACGCAGGCGATGACGTCGCCACGGCGGTCGCGCCGCTCGAGGGCGAGAAGCATCGCCAACCCGAACAGCATCGAACCGACGTAGCTTATCTCGAAGGTCCAGAGGAGCACCTCGTAGGCGGGGCCGAGGAAGAGGATGAGGGTCGCCGCGAAGAGCGCCGGCCAGCTGCCGATCCGCCGCTCGACGTAGATGTAGAGCAGCACGGCGGTGGCTAGCAGGCCGACCGTGAGGAGCACGAATTCGGGCATCGCCGAGGTCATCCCGAAGATCCGCAGGAAGAGCTGTGTGATCAGCACCGGAATCACCACGATGTGCTCGTTGTGGGGTTCGAGGACGGCGCTGGTGGTCAGGTGCCGCCGGTTCATCAAGAACTCCCACGAGTCCGCGAAGAAGGTGAGGTGGCGGACCAGCACCAAGGTCACCACCGCGGCGACGAGGAGCGCTGCGCCGAGCAGTAGCTGCGGCGCGTTTCGGGTCGCTCGCTCCATCAGCGCGGCGGAGTGTATTCCCCGTCCGCGCTCACCCAAGGGGCCCGCAGGGCGGCCCAGCAGAAGCCGACCAGGGCAATCGCGGCGACGATACCGGCGATCACCGAGTAGGAGGTTCCCAGCGGCGGCACCACCACCGGTGCGTAGAGCGCGAGGACCAGGAGCGCATTGAAGGCGACCAGGCCGACGCCGAAGGAGGGGTAGCTCGCGTAGGCGGCAGCGGCGCAGACGCAGATCGCCAGCAGCGGCACTGCCAGCGTCCCTTGGTGGATGACCGTTTCGGAGATCGAGTTGCCGAACATCAATAGTGCCCAGACCAGGCAGGCCGCGAGGCAGAGCCCGGCGCCGGTGAGCGCAAAGGCCCACTCCGGCCCGCGCTCGCCGTCGCGATCAAGCAGGGCCCGCACTGGCATCGCCAGCAGGGCGATCAGGGCCAGCTCCTCGAGGAGGATCAGACCGATTTCGAGATTGAAATCCACCTAGCCCTGCATCCCCTGGACCGACTGCATTGCGGGGGCAGGTTGCCACACGTGCCCCCTCTGCTGCTCGGGAATGCTCCAGGTAAACTGCGCCGCTATGCCCGAGCAGGCCACCTCGGCGGCCCCGGCAAGGGAGTCGGACCAATACGAGCGGCTCTACGGCGCCGACTACTACGCCCACCATTGCGGCGGCGGCGGCCCGTACGAGCGCAACGATCGCTGGCTGCGCTTTTTCGGGGACGTCGCCGACGGGCTGATCCGCGACTTCCACCCGAGCACCGTCCTCGATGCCGGCTGCGCGATGGGCTTCCTGGTCGAGCAGCTGCGCAAGCAGGGGGTCGACGCAAAGGGCTTCGATATCTCCGAGTATGCGATCTCCCAGGTCGACGATTCGGCCGCCCCCTACTGCAAGGTCGGCTCGCTCATCGATCCGATCGAGGGCCGCTACGACCTGATCACCTGCATCGAGGTGCTCGAGCACCTGCCCCCCGAGCAGGCCGACACGGCGATCGCCAACCTCTGCTCGGCGACCGACCTGATCGTGATGTCGAGTACGCCGGAGGACTACGGTGAGCCGACCCACCTCAACGTGATGCAGCCCGAGGACTGGTCCGCCAAGTTCGCCCAGAACGGCTTCTTCCGCGACCTCGACCGCGACCTCAGCTATCTCCCGCGCTGGGCCGCCGTCTACGCCCGCCGCGAGGAGCTCCAGGCCGAGACGGTGCGCCGCTACGACCGCGGCTGGTGGCGGCTGCGGCGAGAGGTCGGCGAGGTGCGCGAATCGCTGCTCGCCACCCAGACGGCGCTCGATGCGGAGCGCGAGCGACTGCAGCACCCCGACCAGGCACCGGAGACGAAGGCCAAGATCGCCGACCAGGAGAAGGAAATCCTCCGCCTCCGCGACCTCCTGATCGGCAAGGACCGCGAACTCGGCGCCGCCAAGGGGCAGCTTGCGGTGGTCGAGGACCGGGCGCTGCGGGTCTCCGCAGTGAAGGAACGGGTGACCTCGAACGTCCCCGGGCTGGGGCCGCTGCTGGACATCGTCTTGCGGCTGCTCCGCGGCCGCGCCTAGTCGCCGTGCCGCGCTTCTCGATCCTCACCCCGGTCTACGAGACGCCGCCGCGCGTGCTGCGCAAGATGTTGCGCTCGGTGGCGAACCAGAGTTGCGGCGACTGGGAACACTGCCTGGTCGACGACGGCTCGGCCGCCCCCCACATCCGCGAGATCCTCGACACTGCGGCGGCCGCCGACCCCCGCTTCCGGGTCGCCTATCGCGAGCCGAACGCCGGCATAGTCGCCGCCTCCAACGACGCTCTGGCGATAGCAAAGGGCGAGTTCGTCGTCCTCCTCGACCACGACGACCTGCTCCATCCCGACGCCCTCGCCGAGGTCGCCGAGGCGATCGACGCCGCCCCCGACGCCGACTACGTCTACACCGACGAGGACAAGGTCGACGAACGCGGCTTCCACTCCGGCCCCTTCTTCAAGCCCGACTGGTCGCCGGAGCGGATGCGGACACAGATGTACACCTGCCACATGAGCGTGCTGCGGCGCTCGTTGACGAACGAGGTCGGTGGCTTCGACGCCCGCTTCGAGGGTTCCCAAGACTGGGACCTGGTGCTGAGGGTGACCGAGCGGTCGCGCCGCGTCCTGCACGTCCCGAAGGTCCTCTACCACTGGCGGACGATCGCCACTTCAGCCGCCTCCGGCGGCGAGGATGTGAAGCCATGGGCGTTTGAGGCCGGGCCGCGCGCCGTGCAGGCGCACTGCGACCGAATCGGCCTCCCCGCCGAGGTCGAGATGGACCCCGGCGACTCCGGTGTTCTGCACCTTCGCCCACGCCTGCGCGAGCAGCCGCTGGTCAGCATCGTCATCCCGACCGCCGGACAGGTCCGCGACGTCCGCTTCAAGCCGGTGGTCCTGGTAGAGAACTGCGTGCGCGGAATCGTCGAGCACTCGACCTATGAGAACTACGAGATCATCGTCGTCGCCGACCACGCGCTGGAGCCGCGGATGCTCGGGGAGCTGGGGGAGATCGCCGGCGACCGCCTTCGCGTCGTCCCCGCCCCCCCCGGGAAGTTCAGCTTCTCGGCGATGATCAACAAGGGCGCCATTGAGGCGCAGGGTGAGTATCTGCTGCTCCTGAACGACGACATCGACATCGCCACGCCGGAGTGGATCGATCGGATGGTGATGTACTGCGCCCAGGACGGCGTCGGCGTCGTCGGCGGTCGGCTGGTCTGGGGCGACGGCCGCCTCCAGCACGTCGGGGTCGGCTTCGACGGCGGCCTCCCCGGCCATACCTATCGCGGCTTCCCGAGCGACTACAAAGGCTATGCCAACGCCGTGGTTATCGCCCGCAACTGCCTCGCCGTGACCGGCGCCTGCCTGATGACCCCGCGGGCGCTGTTCGAAGCGCTCGGCGGGCTCTCGCTCACCCTGCCCGTCAACTTCAACGACGTCGACTACTGCCTCAAGTCCTATGCCGCCGGCCGACGGATCGTCTACGACCCCGACCTCTTCCTCTACCACTACGAGTCCTCGAGCCGCTCTCCCGTCGTAAACGACTGGGAGCAATACCAGCTCGTCGACCGCTGGGCGCCGTTGGTCGCCGTCGACCCCTACAACAATCCGAACCTGCGGCGCGGCGCGCCGCGCTTCGCCGGCTTCTTCGTCTGGGCCAAGCGCCGCCGCCCGCCGATCCCCCTACCTCGACCTCGCCAGCCCGCCTAAGCGACGAGACGGCGGAGCCTCGCCAGCGGGCGGACGCCGTGAATCGCCACCGCGATATAGCCCGCACCAGCAAGCCCTGCCAGCACCGCCGCGAGAGCCGAGTAGGAGGTTCCGGGGAGCGGTTCCAGCGAAGGAACGTACAGCGCCAGGCTGAGCGCAGAAAAAAGGCCCACGTACCAAATCGTAAAGCGCGGCAGCACCGCGCGCAGCGCAGCGACGCCACCGGCCATGCCGAGAATCGGCAGCAGGTAGCTTCCCGTGTGGATCACGGTCACGTCGCTGGGGCCGCCAAAGAAAATCAGGCCCCAGCAGATCGCACCGACCGCCAAAACAGCCCAGCAGCGCAGCGAGAACCACCACTCCGATCCGTCCCGATCGCGGCGGCGCCAGAGCACCAGCATCGCCACAGGCGCCAGTAACAGCAGCCAAAACGACGGCAGCAGATAGAAGAAGCCGATCACCCGGAAGTCCCGGACAGCATTGGTCAGACTGCCTTGGAAGGCATTTTCGAAAGTTCTCAACGCGCCTTCAGAGCCAAGCATGGACTGGAAGTTCTCCCACTTGTTTTCTAGCGCACCGCTAAAGCCAGCTTCGCTGTAGGCGTCGCGGATCGCTTCGGTGCTGCTGCGGCTGTCAATTTCGATAACGTCGGCGAGGGTCCACTTGGTCAGACGATTGCCGGGTGGATCCCCGTAGCGCTGATAGGCAGACCAGGGACCAACGAAGACAATTCCGACGGCAACTGCGACTCCGATCCAGCGCCAGCTGGGCATGCCGCGAAAGGCAGCGACAATCGCGAGTGGAATCACCCCGAAGACGCTGGCACTGTGGCCGAGCATTGCCAAGCCGCAGAGCCCTGCCACAAGGGCAGCTCCCCAGATCTTTCCTCGCACCTCATCCCAGAGCGGCGTTAGAACCAGTGCCGCAGCGGCGAGCAGAAAGGCCGCCGGCAGCAGCTTCGGCCACACGAAAAAGCCATTTACGATCGCAAGGTCGCTGACCAAAACGACAACCATCGTCAGTGCTTTCGTCGCGCGGCGCACCCGAGCGGCGTCGAGCAGCGCCCAGAGTCCGACTATCCAGAGCTGTTGCAAGACGACGCCGAGCACCTCGTAGTCGAGCCCGTAAGCGTCGCTGTGAAAGGGCCGCTGGGACAGCACGTAGCCGATCTGGAGCGGCGGGCGGTCGCTTACTAGCCATTCCCCGGGAAAGACCGGGGGGGTGCCATGATGTCCGTTTACATAGAACCAGTCGGCAAAATACTTTGGGATTTCCGCATCGGTCGGCAGCGGATGAGAGAAGCGCGTCGTCGCCATCGCCAAAGGACTGCTGGTGCCGCCGTGAAGAAAGCCAAGGAAGACGAGGAAGGCCGAGCCGCACACCCACAGCCCGAGCGGCTCCGCCAGCTTTCCTAATAGTTGACGATCCAGGCCGGCGCGCCAGGCAGCGGAGACGGCCAGCGCAATCGAGCCAAAGAAGGCAAAGAAGGCAAAGGCTTCGCCGACCACCGGATCGGCGTAGAAGGTCCAGAAGCCGAGCGTCCCCACGAGGCCGCTGCCGATCAAGCCGATCGCCAGCAGGATCGGCGCCTGCCTGACGCCGCGCCGTATCGCGAAGAGAACAACCGCAACTCCCGGCAGTCCGGTCAGCACCAGATGACCCGCCAGGAGTATCAGGACCTTGCCGTCAGCCATCCCTTGGCAGATCCGTTCGAACGCATGATGTCAAGGTTCGCAGATAGGCTCAGACGCCAACTCACCGAAGGAGCCAGATGCCTGGATGAATTTCGAGCGCCTCTACGCATACCGCTTCCGCGACATCGATCAGGACGGGCGCATCGCCATCTGGAAGGAGATCAGCCCCCACGTCCACGAGGCAATGGGCAAGCCGCAGAAGGTTCTCGACCCCGCTGCCGGGCTTGGCGAGTTCATCAGCGCAGTGCCGGCGCGCGAGACCTGGGCGGTCGATTCCGTCGCTTACGAGCAGGCTGCCCACAAGCCCGACACCAAAGTCATCGTCGCTCCGATCATGGAGGCCGAGCTGCCCCGCGGTTACTTCGACGGAGTATTCGTCTCCAACTTCCTCGAGCACCTCTACAACCAGGAGGCGATCGCGTCCTTCTTGGAAAAAATGCGTGACGCGATGGAGGACGGTGGCCGGATCGCGATTATGGGCCCGAACTATCGATACTGCGCCGGCGTGTACTGGGACTACGCAGACCACTACGTCGCATTAACCCACGTCGCGATCTGTGAGCACCTGTACGCAGCCGGCTTTGAGCTCGAGAAGATCATTCCCCGCTTCCTGCCTTACTCGTTTCGCGGGGTGCTGCCGCACTGGCCAGCCCTGACTCGCAGGTACCTCAAGATGCCCTTCGCCTGGCGGCTGCTGGGCAAGCAGTTTCTAGTGATCGGCCACAAATCTTAGGAGGGAGAGCTCTCCCTCCTCGGCTGCCTCGATTGGGGGCCTCCGATCCGGTAGTCGCCGCGACTAAGCGTGCTCTCCAACCAGACGTAGAGGACGATGAAGAGATAGCGGCTGCCCATCTCTTTCATCGCCAGCTTCGCCTCACCGCTCGTGCGGTTGGTCCAAGAGGTGGGGACAACGGCGAAGCTGTGGCCGCGGACAATCGCCTTCAGTGGCAGCTCGACGGTCAGGTTGAAGTGCTTGGAAAGGAGTGGCTGGACGGTTTCGATGACCTCGCGCCGGTAGGCCTTGAAGGCGTTGGTGGTGTCGTTATAGTGGTGCCTGAAGAGGATCCGGATGAACTGGTTGGCGAGTCGGTTGATGGTCAGCTTCAGCGGCGGGTAGTCGTGGACCTCGGCACCTGGCATGAAACGCGAGCCGAAAGCGCAGTCCCAGCCCTCTTCGAGCAGGCGCTGGTAGCGGATCAGGTCGCGCGGATTGTCGGAGCCGTCGGCCATAACGATCGCTACCGCATCGCCCTCGAAGACGTCGAGCCCAGCCCGGATCGCGTTGCCGAAGCCGCGTTCATAGTGGGAGCGATGGACGCTGACGCGCGGGTTGTCGGCTCCGATCGCCGCCACCACCGCTTCGGTCGAGTCTTCGGAGTCGTCGTTGACAACGATCACCTCGTAGTCGATCTCCTCGCGCTCCAGCGCGGCGGCGATCCCTCCCACGGTCGCCCCCACCGAGCCCTCCTCGTTCTGAGCGGGGATTACAACTGAGAGCTTCATGCCTTTGTCGCCATCCAGCGCTCGAGGTTTTGCTCATATATCTCCTGCAGGATGTCCTCGACTCCGAAGCGCAGGTCCCATCCGGGGTAGTCCGCCTTGAACGGGCCGAGGTCGGAGATCCACCAGCGATGGTCGCCGATCCGCGGCTCCTCCCCCATTTCCCAGCCAAGCCTGCGGCCAGCGATCCGCTCACAGATCTCGATCGCCTCCAGCATCGAGCAGTTGCTGAAACGGCCCCCTCCAATGTTGTATACGGCGGCGGGCCGCGGCGAGCCGTGGAAGGCGGCGAAGGCGGCGATCAGGTCGGCGCTGTGGATGTTGTCCCGAACCTGCTTGCCGGCATAGCCGAAGACTGTGTAGGGGGTAGCGGTGACGGTGCACTTCATCAGGTAGGCGAGGAAGCCATGGAGCTTGGCACCGGCGTGTTGGGGGCCCGTCAAGCAGCCTCCCCGGAAGCAGACGGTGGGCATTTCGAAGTAGTAGCCGTACTCCTGAACAAGAAGGTCGGCAGCGGCCTTGGAGACACCGAAAAGAGAGTGGGTGGAGGCGTCAATCGACATCGAGGTGTCGATTCCCTTGGAGTAGGGATGGGACTCGGGCAGCTCCAGCCGCATCTCCAGCTCCTCGAGCGGAAGGCGATTGGGGGTATCGCCATAAACCTTATTGGTCGAGCAGAAGATGAAGGTGGCCTCCGGCGCGTGGGCGCGGGCCGCCTCGAGCAGGTTGAGCGTCCCGTTGGCGTTGACCGAGAAGTCGGTCTGCGGCTCGCTCGCCGCCCAATCGTGGGAGGGCTGGGCCGCAGTGTGGATGACCAACTCGATCCTGCCGGCGTTCTCGCGGAAGATCCGATCGACCGTCTCGGCATCCCGGATGTCGGCGTTCTCCCAGTGGAACTCTGGGTGGTCGGCGACCAGCCGCTCGGTCACCTGGGCGGTGGAGGACTCCGGACCGAAGAAGCGAGCCCGCATATCGTTCTCGATGCCGACAACGTCGAAACCCTCGGCGACGAAGTGCTCGACGCCCTCCGAGCCGATCAGGCCCCCAGCGCCTGTGATGATCGCAACCGGCATTCGTGTCTACTCCCTTCCCCCCGCGGGGATGTCGATGTTTAGGGCCTGGGCGATTCGCGCCTCATCCGCCGCGATCCACTCGTGGATGTCGGCCAGAACCTGCTGGGCATC
This sequence comes from uncultured Solirubrobacterales bacterium, assembly GCA_963743285.1. GTDB lineage: Bacteria > Actinomycetota > Thermoleophilia > Solirubrobacterales > 70-9 > CAVUPF01. The sequence continues at coordinate 146,431 of CAVUPF010000003.1, read as the reverse complement.
TCGCCTCGGGCGCCACTCATCCATGCTAAAGAGCCTTGTACAGTCAGATAGGTATATGGGCACGTCGCCCGCGCGCGTCTCCTTGACCGGCTCGATCGGGACCTCGTTGCCGGTCAGCCGACGGCAGATCTCGGTCGTCTCCAGCAGCGAGAGGCTGCACTCACGCCCCCCACCGACGTTGACCGTGCACCCGTCCCATGCCTCCCGATCCAGCAGCTGGCGCTCGACCAGGTCGACCAGGTCCTCGACGTGCAGCAGGTCGCGAACCTGCTTGCCGGTGCCGCCAAAGCCGATGTAGCTGAGCGGCTGGCAGAAGTGGTGGGCGAGCATCCAGTGCGTGAACACTCCCTGGTCGACCCTGCCCATCTGCCAAGGCCCGGCGATCACGCCGCAGCGGTCGACCACCGCAGGCACGCCTAGGCCGGCACGGTACTCCTCAATCAGCAGCTCGGCGGCGAGCTTGGTGGCGCCGTATAGCGTGCGAGGCCCGCCCATTGGGAATCGCTCCGAGATTCCCGATGCAGAGACTCCTGAGACCTCCTGCTCCGTGGCGATCTCGAATCGGGTGGCCTCCTCGCGCAGGTTCAGACCGCACTGCGGCTCGACCGGATAGACGCGGCTGGTCGAGAGGAACACCACGAAGGCCCCATCGCGGCGCGCCAGCTCTAAACAGTTGTAGGCACCCGTGAGGTTGGTATGGACGAGATAGTCGGTGTTGCCATCGACGCCGCTCATCACCGATGGCTCAGCCGAGCACTCGATCAGGGCCGAAACGGCAGGTAGCCGGTTGAGATCCTCCGGTTTGCGAACGTCACCGCGGACAAACTCGACCCCCGCCGCCTCAAGGCGCGCAAGGTTCAGCTCCGATCCCCTCCTATACAGGTTGTCGAGCGCAAGGATCTCCCAGTCGGAGTGGCGAGTGGCCAGCGAGACGGCGAGGTTCGAGCCGACGAAGCCGGCCCCTCCGGTGATCAGCAGACTGCTCAAGACCGCCCTCCGACAGCTTGATCGTCGTCGCTGTCAGCCACCGGCACTTCATTGGTCAGATCCTCAATGGGGGCCAGTGAGATGCCGCGGTTCGAGTGGCCAATCAGGTAGGCGACCAACGTGCTTGCGGCCAAGCCTGCGACAGCGACCGCTTTCGGCAGCCGGGGGTTGCAGGCGTAGCGCGCTGCTGCCTCCGGTGCCTCACTGAACTTCCCCGCACCCACCGATCTCATTTCCATCGCCACGCCAAGCGTATCTGCGCGACACTGCCTGGTCTTTTCCGGACGGACTTAGGGAATTGTGGACGGTCGATATCCTGCGCGGGTGTCGAAGGAAATCGGCGGCAACGATAGCCCAAGGACGCTAGCCGAGCGATTTACCGGCCTCCGCTGGCGCCTCGGGGCGACTCGGCGCATCTGGCGCTCGCAGGCCAGACCTGAAACGCCGCCGCAGCTGACGCCCCAACCAGCAGAGCCCCTGGCCGAAGGTAGCCTCGACCTGCCCGTAGACGGTAGAGTCTTGAGGCGGGGTCCGATCACCTTCCACGGATGGACGCTCTTCCCCTCCGGTCCCGTCTCGCGCGTAGAAGTTTGGCTTGGAGAGAAGCCGCTAGGCCGCGCCCGCTTCGGCGTGCCACGCCCCGATGTCTCCCAGGAGCTTGACCTGCCCCACGGAGAGGCGCCGGGCTTCGAGCTGACGGCGAACCTCGAGAACTGGCCCGGCGAGGACGGGGAAACGAGCCTGCGGGCCGTCGCGACGAGCGTTTCCGGTGAGCTACTCGACATCGGTCCCCTGGCCCTCAAAGTCGTGCCCTCCGCGAAACCGCGAACGTCATCGGTACCGCCTGAACGCACGCCGTATGCGTCCCGCGAGTCCGGGCTCCGAACCCTGGTCATCTCCCACCAGCTCAACCTCGGCGGCGCCCAGCTCTACCTGATGGACCTGCTACGCGAGCTGCTGCGTATCGAAGCAGTGAATCCAACCGTCGTCAGCGCCGGGGACGGCCAACTGCGTGAAGAGCTTGAAGAGCTCGGGGTTCCCGTTCACCTCTCCGGGCAGCCGCCGATGGAGAGTCTCGGTTCTCATCTCGGCCGGGTCGAGGAGCTCGCGGCGTGGGCAGCCGAGCGCAGATTCGAGGTTGCCTTCGTCAACACCGCAACCAGCTTCGTGATTCCTGGCATCGAGGTAGCAAGCCGTCTCGGGATCCCGGCGGTTTGGGCGATTCACGAGAGCTATGAGCCGTCAGAGCTGTGGGACGACATCGACCCTGCTGTCCGCCACCGCGCCGAGGCCGCGCTCGGGAGCGTGGCCCAGACCCTCTTCGTCGCCGAAGCGACACAGCGCCTGTTCGAGCCGGTGCTCGGGCGCGAGACCGGCCTGACGATCCCCTACGGCCTCGACCTCGAACCGATCGACAACCGCCGCGCCGGCTTCGATCGCGAGGCTGCGCGGCTCAAGGTTGGGATACCTCTCGACGCGGAGGTGATCGTGTGCGTCGGATCGATCGAGCCGCGCAAGGCGCAGATACCGCTCGCCCAAGCGTTCAACTTACTCGCCGACCGCCATCCGCGTACCAGGCTGATCTTCGTCGGCGCCCACGACGATGCCTATTCCGACTTCCTCACCGCCTATGCGGCCTCCAGCCAAGGCGCCGAGCGGATCTCGATTATCCCGATGACTCCCGATGTGCAGCTCTGGTTCGGCCTCTCCGACCTGGTGGTCTGCCCCTCCGACGTCGAGTCGATGCCCCGCACCGTGCTCGAGGCGATGGCATGGGAGGCGCCGGTGCTGGCAACCAGCGTCTTCGGCCTGCCGGAGCTGATCAAGGATGGCGAGAACGGCTGGCTCTGCGAGCCGCGCGACCTCGCGGCGCTCGCCTCGGCGCTGGAGCGTGCACTTGCCTCGAGCCAGGAGGAGCGGCGGCGAATCGGCCGCGCCGGCCGGGCGCTGGTCGAGAGCCGCCACTCGCTCAAGGACTACGGACGCGAGATCGCGGCTCTGTTGAACCGGGTCGCGGCCGCTCCCGGCGCTACTTCACTCGTGGATGTGACTACCCGCTGAGAGCGTCTCCGCTGAATCTCGCGCACTCAAAGTAACCGCCAAGGCACCTCATTAACCTCTGCCAATGTCGGCAAACTCTCGCCACGAGATCAGGGACCTGAAGAGCGCGCCGGGGGAACTCTCCTTCGAGGCGAGGATCGGTGGGCTCGTCCAGTCCCTGTGGCTACGGACCGACACCCCCGTGATCCCGACGGCAGATGCGGCGCTCGCGGCCTGCCTTATGCCCGCCATGCGCTCCGGGGGGACGCTCTCCATGCCCTACCCAGTGAGCCCTCGAATACTGCGGATGCAACGCGAGTTCCAGGCGATCCAGCGTGTCTGGTCGCTCGATTGGGAATTCGGCAATCCTCCGCTTAGGGAGGTGGAGGTCGACGCGCCGACGCGCACAGAGGAGGCGCCGCGGGCCGATGGTCGGGTGGCGGCTTTCTTCAGCGGCGGGGTTGACTCGTGGTCGACGATCCTGGCCCACCCGGAGATCACCGATCTGATCTTCGTCCGCGGTATCGATCTCTTACCGGGCGCCGCACACCAGGCGGGACTCGCGGACGAGATCGAGGCGCGCCTGCGTGAGGCCGCCGACGCGCTTGGCCTCCCGTTGCACGTGGTGGAGACGAACCTGAGGGAACTCTCCGATCCACTTGCGTGCTGGGAGGCCTACTACGGCTGCGCTGTGGTCGCGGTTGCCCTGTTCCTCGCTCCACTGTTCGAACGAGTGCTGATCGCGGGCGACTCCGACTACGAGGTCCAAGTCCAGTTCGGCGCCAACTGGATGGTCGACCAGCTCTGGAGCACCGAGCAGCTCGAGATCGTCGACGACGGCGGCCGTTTCAGTCGCATGGAGCGGCTCGCAAAGATCGTTTACAACCCGGTCGTGCAGCGGACGCTACGGGTTTGCTGGGAAAACCAAGGCGGGGCCTACAACTGCGGACGCTGCCGCAAGTGCCTGATGACGATGACCGCGCTAGAGACTCTTGACGCCCTCGATCGGATCTCGACCTTCCCAGTCGCGCTTGACCTTGATGCCGTAGCTGCCCTCAAGTTCGCCCAGCCGGTCCTTCTGACCCTCTGGGAAGACGTGCTTGACGCCGCCCGCGCCGCAGGCAGGCCCGACCTCGAGCGCGCCGTCGAAGCAGCGGTCACGAAGAGCAAGAAGGGACTTGGCCTGCCCACTACCTACCGCCGCCGGCACATGCCGGGTCCACCGCCGACAATCCGCATCGCGGCGATCGTCCCGGCCTGGCGCCAGACCCAGTACCTTCCCGAGGCGGTCCAGTCCGCGCTGGGCCAGGAGATCGCGACTGGGGTTGTCATCGTCAACGACGGCTGCCCCGAACCGAGCACCGACCGGATCGGGCAGGCGCTACGGGACGCCCACCCTGACCGGGTGGCGTACCTGCACCAGGCCAACCGCGGCGTGTCCGCGGCACGCAACGCCGGAATCCGCCAAGCGTTTGCCAGGTGGCCGCAGGTCGAGGCGATCTTCCCCCTCGACGCCGACAATGTGCTCTCCCCAGACACACTGGTGAGGCTGTCGGCTCAGCTGGAGGAGAAGCCTGAGGCCGCGTGGGCCTCCCCGGCCCTGGAGTTCTTCGGCGCCGAGCAGGGGGAATGGCGGGTGCCCGGTCCGTATCTTCCCTACCGCCAGCTATTCACCAACCAGTCCGACACCGGCAGCCTGATCCGCCGCGCGGTCTTCGAGGCCGGGATCGAGTACGACGAGACGATGCGGGAAGGCTTTGAGGACTGGGAGTTCTTCTTGCGCGCGACGCTCGCCGGCTTCCGCGGCACCCAGGCCGGCCGCTGCGGCTTTCGCTACCGGCGCCGGCCCGACTCGAAGGTGAGAGTCGCGCTGCGCAAGGCGGAGGCGATCGAAGCCGAGATCCGGCGGCGCCACCCGGCCGCCTACGAGCCCGGGGCGCTGACCCGACGCGAGCACGCCGAAGCGCCGCGCTTCGCGCTGGTGCGCTGCGACCGCCAGGATGTCCTCCTCACCGCGAGCTGCGACCTCGAGCCGCGTCGACAACCGCTCGCCGCCTTCACTCGATCGCTTGCTGCTGCGGGTGGCGATGAGCCATCCACCGCAGACCACGTCCCCGCGGTAACGGTGCTCACCACCTCGGGCACGATCGACCGACTCGAGGCGGCGGGACTGCTGCCGGCCGTGCTGCTCCGCCTTCAAGCCGAGTTGCGCGGCAGGGCGGCGGTGGGGCTGCGGTCCGCTGCCGGCCCCCGTTCGAGTGCGGGGCTCTCCGCGATCGCCATCCGCGCCAGCACGCTCGAGCGCATGTCCGACGGCGCCCCGCCCGAGCCGGATACGGTGCTGGACATGGAGGGGGACGGTGGGCTGCCAATGCCCGAGCCGGGGCTGAGCATTGCGGCATCCCTGATCGGCACCGCTGCCCGCTGTGGGGTTCAGGAGCTGCCGGAGCAATCACACGCCCGCTTCTTCGAGCGGCACCACATCGATGGCGCATGACCAGCGGCGCACCGACTCTCTTCGCCTCCCCCTCAACCGTACAGGCGATCGTTAAGGCCCGGACCGCCGCGATCCTCATCGGCAGCTACGACGGCTCGGGCAACTACGGCGACATCGCCCAGCTCGACGCGGCGCTCGCGCTGGTCGGGCGCCTCGGCTCCGACCTGCTCGTACTACCGGTGCTCGAGCGGGAATACCAGGCCGGCCATCGGGCCCTAGCGGAGCACTTCAGAGGGCAGCCGTCCCATGCGCTCTTCTTCGACCCGAGCGGCGACATCGAAGATGGCCTGCTGCCGGTCGCAGCTCCCGTGGAACTCGCCTTCGGCGCCTGCTACCTCTACGGAGGCGGCTACCTAAACCGGCTTTGGGGCGATCGGAAGCTCGCGATGCTCCGCTCCGCCGAGGCGCTGCTCGCGGCTGGGGGCGCCGAACCAGTCTGCCGCCTCTCCTCCGGACTTCAGGTCGACCCCGAGTGGGTCGCACGGCTCAACCCGGCAGATGCCACTGCCCTGCGCTCGTTCGATCTCCTCGGCGTGCGAGACGCAGTCTCCAGTCAGGCCCTGGCGGCGCTGGGCTCGTCGGCGCCCGTGATCGAAACGGCCGACGACGCGGTGGGCGTGCTGCGGAGATTGCCGGCCCCGGAGGCCCCCGACGTTTCCGATCGCGAGCTTCACGTCAACCTGCACTTCGCCGAGCACGACTGGGTCGGCGAGCGCCCGCAGGCAGTGCTCGACTTCTATGCGGACTTCCTCGCGGAGCTGGGCAAGCTCGCCGACCTGCCGGTGATCGCCCATCCGCTGATCGCCTACCTGGACGGTCGCGTTGACGAGGAGCAAGCGTTCGGGGCGGTGAGAGAGGTCTGCGCTGCGCGCGGCATCAAGGCCGCTGGGTCGTTGGTGCTGCGCCCCGCGGGGTTGGCCGCACTGGCACCCGGGTTGCGCGAGGCGAGCCTCACCCTTAGCTGCTCCTATCACGTCGCCCTGACCTCGCTGATGCTCGAGGTCCCGGCCGTCCTGATCAGCGAGAATCCCTACTACGAGCAGAAGGCGGCCGGCCTCTCGGAGGCTTTCGGCCTGCCGCCAGAGCTCACTCCCTCGACTGCCGACCCTCTCGCCAGCGCCCGCGATGTCGCGGCCACCGTGCTCGACGAGGGGCGTGGGTCCGTGCTTCGCCGGCGGCTCGCCGCCGAAGCGGACCGGATCTGCCGTCGCCGCGGGGCGATCGAGGCGGAGCTGCTCGCACTGCTTGGCGGCGCGGCCGTGTCAGCGCTGAGCGCCCGCGTCGAGCAGCTTTCGGAGCGCCTGCGCCAGCGGTCCGCCGAACCGGCTGAGCTGCACGCACAGCTCGCCGCGCTTCGATCCGACTACGAAGAGCTAGAGCGCCTCGCTGGCGAGGCGAGCTCGCCACTCAACGCGGAGCTGCGCGCGGGGGAGGCCGAGGCTCGCAGCGCCGAGGCGTATGAGACCCTCTCCACGGTGCTGACCTCCCGTTCGTGGCGGATGACGGCGGCGCTGCGCCGAGTGGGGGCGGTGCTGCGCCGGGCCCCGCGGCGCTGAGCCGCCCTACCTCAGGCGGCTCCAGGCTCGGCACTCTCGACAGAAGGCGCCCCGCGCCGCCCGGCGGCGATCGCCAGGGTCGAGCCCGCTGCGCCCGCCGCGAGGGTCACCAGCGTCCAGCCGGGGCCGGTCTCCCCGGTACCCAGCAGGGCATCCATCGAAGGGCTCCCCGGGCCTCCGTCGACCAGGGCGAGCAGGCCGGCGATCAGCGCCAGGTTGAACTCATAGCCGCCTTTGGACGCCCAGAGGCCGTTTTTGAAGTGCACCGTGCGGATCGCGGTGATCATCGTCGCGATCAGCGTCGTGGCCGCGGCGGGGGTGAAGGCGCCGGCCACGATCATCGCTCCGCCGATCGTCTCCGAGGCGCTGGCCGCGATCGCATTCCGCCGGCCGGGCCGCATGCCGAGGGACTCCATCATGGCGCTGGTGCCATCCAGGCCGGGGCCGCCGAACCAGCCAAACCACTTCTGAGTGCCGTGCCCGACGAACAGCCCGCCGATCACGATCCGCGCGATGAGACGTCCAAGCTTCATCTTCGATCCTCCGGGGTGGGCTTCAACGTTGCTGATGAGATGTGCATGCTCACTCGGCCCCGCGGTCCTCGGACCCGCGGTCGGGGAGCTCGACGACGCACTCCGGCAGCTGGCCGTCCAGCGCGGTGTCGAGAAGTTCGTTTAGGGCGTCGCGCTGACCGGCGTCAAGGGCGCTGAGCACGTCGTCCTCGATCGCGTCCAGAACCCGCCCCACCTGCTCCAGCGCGCGCTCTCCGGCGGGCGCTATCTCGACGATGTGGCGGCGGCGGTCAGCCTGGTCGCGGCGCCGTGTGACAAGGCCGGCGTCCTCGAGCTCGTTGAGCAACAGCACCACGTTGCTCGGATCGATCGAGAGCGCCTCCGCCATCGCCTGCTGCGGCGCCGGCCCGTGGTCGCGCAGGTAGCTGAGGGCGACAAGCTGGCGCTGGCGCAGGCCCAGCGGGGCCAGCTCGGCCTCGAAGCGGTGGTTGATCGCCCGCGCCAAGTGGGCGATCAGAACGGTCGACCTCGCCGCAGTGGACTTGGTCTGTGTGACCATGATGTGAATTGTAGCCTAGGGATGATCCTTGCTACATTGACTATTCTTGACAGACCCCGCGACAAACGCGAGCGACGGCCGCCGCTGGATCGCGCTGGTGATCCTCTGCCTGGGCCAGCTGATGATCGTGCTGGACGCGACGATCGTCAACGTCGCACTCCCCGCGATCCAGGGCGACCTGCATTTCACCCAGGCCAACCTGACCTGGGTGATCAACGCCTACCTGATCGCCTTCGGCAGCTTCCTGCTGCTGGCCGGGCGGCTCGGGGACCTGGTCGGCCGCAAGAAGGTCTTCCTCAGCGGCCTGGCGCTGTTCACCACCGCCTCGGCGCTCTGCGGCGTCTCCGACAGCCAGACGCTGCTGATCGCCGCCCGCTTCGTCCAGGGCATCGGCGGCGCGGTCGCCTCCTCGGTGATCATCGCGATCATCGTCACCGAGTTCCCGGCGGGACGCGAGCAGGCCAAAGCGCTCGGCGTGTTCGCCTTCGTCGCCTCCGCGGGCGGGTCGATCGGGCTGCTCGCCGGCGGCGTCCTCACCCACGCGATCAACTGGCACTGGATCTTCTTCATCAACGTCCCGATCGGCGTGGCTGCGATCGGGCTCGGCACGGTCTTGGTCAAGGAGAACGAGGGCGCCGGCCTGCGCCAGGGCGTCGACGTGCTCGGCTCGGTGCTGATCACCGCCGCAATGATGCTCGGCGTCTACACGATCGTCGAGACCGACAGCTACGGCTGGGGCTCGCCGCGGACGCTGGGCTTCGGCGCCGTCGCGGTGGCGATGATCGGTGCCTTTCTCGCCTATGAGGGGCGGATTCGCAACCCGATCATGCCGCTGCGGGTGCTGCGCTCACGCAGCCTCACCGGGGCAAACCTGGTCCGCGGCCTGCTGGTGATCGGGATGTTCTCCTCGTTCTTCCTCGGCGCCCTCTACCTCGAGCACGTCCTCGGCTACAGCTCGATCGATACCGGGCTCGCCTTCCTGCCGATGACGCTCGGCATCGGCGTGCTGTCGGTCGGGGTGACGCCCCACCTCCTCGCCCGCTTCGGCGCCAAGAGGACGCTGATCCCGGGCCTGGCGATGGCCCTCGCCGGCCTCCTCGTCTTCGCCCGCGTCCCGATCCACGCCGAGTACTGGACCGAACTCTTCCCCGCCTTCCTGCTGATCGGCCTCGGCGCCGGCACCTCTTTCATGCCGCTGATCACGCTGGCGATGTCCGAGGTGCCAAAACCCGACGCCGGCCTCGCCTCCGGCCTCGTCAACGTCTCCCAGCAGATGGCCGCGGCGGTCGGCGTCGCGGTGCTCGGCACCCTCGCAGCGAGCAGGACCAGCGAACTGCTCGCCGCCGGGCACTCCCCCGCCGGCGCGCTGACCAGCGGCTACCGCTTCGCCTTCCTGCTCGCCGCCGCCTGCGTCGCGGTCGGCATCGCGCTCGCCGTCAGCGTCCTGCGCTCACCGGCCCCGGTCGGCGAGCAGGCCGCCGCCCCCACCACCGAGGAACTCCGCCTCCGCGAGGGCCTGCTCGCCGACGAGCTGCTCTGAGCGGGGGCTATGGCCGCACCTGGCCGGAATGCCACCTCGCTCAGTAGGTCCCGCCCAGCTTGCGGTGGTCCCAGGTCGCCGTGCGCAGCGCCCCGAAGCGGATCGCGACCCGCTTCGGGGCCTGCGCCTCAAGCGCCGCCTTCGCATCGCCCTGCACCGCGGAGATCCCCTCCGCGTAGCGCAGCGTCAGCTCCTCGGCGAAGCCGATCACCGTCTCGAAGTCACGGTGGATCTCTGCCTCGGCCTCGATCATCGCTCCGCGCAGCTCGCCATACTCGCGCCCGGTCTCGACCAGGACCGTCGCCCGCGGGTCACGCTCCAGGTTGCGCACCTTCTGCGACTTGGCGTAGGTCCACACCCACACCTCGCTCAGGCGCGGCACGAACCACATCGGCATCGAGTGCGGCCAACCGCGCGGTCCTATGCTGGAGATGATCGCGACCCGCTCCGCCTGAAGCAGCTCCGCCAGCTCCGCCTCGCTCAAGCTGATCTGCTCGCGACGGCTCACTGAGCATCGACTCTAAGCGGCGGGCCGCCCCGCCGCCCCCCCGCCTGCCGCGCCACTCCGACACAGGTAGGTGTGGAGCCCTGCCGGGACCGGGCCGCAACCGGGCAGGACGAGCCGGCCGTGGGTGCCGTGGGGGGCGTCGACCGTCACCTGCAGCCCGCCCCCCACCCGCCTCCAGCCGACCCCGAGCGAGCCGTAGGGGGTGCCGACGCTGCCGCTGGCGAAGCGCAGTCCGATCGGCTGGGGTTCGACCGTCCAGGTCCGCCAGCCGGGACTGGTCGGGCGCATGCCGAGCACGTAGGCCGAGAGCGCGTAGGTGGGCGCTGTGCTCCAGCCGTGCGCCAGCGAGGTCCGGCTCGTGATCAGCCTGCCGTGATCCTGGCGCAGCGGGCGGCCGTTGACCCCCATTGCCTCCCACATCGTGCCGGGGCCGGTGCGGACCATGTGGCCCCAGAGCGCATCGATCATCTGGCGCGCTTCGGCGCCGCGGTGGTGCTGGAACAGCGCGATCAGCTGCCAGCCCGACATGAAGGGCGAGATGAAGCGTTCGGCGTAGGGATCTTCGACTGCGACGGTGAGGGGGCCGTAGCGGCTGGAGAGCCGCGCCTTGAGGCCGTCGAGCACTCTGCCGGCGTACTTGCCGGCGATCCCCGAGAGCACCGCCTCCACATTGGCGTCCTGGGGGTAGTCGGGATAGCTCGAGCCGCCCACGAAGAGGCCGGCGCCGGGGTCATAGAGCCTCGCCCGCACCGCGGCGGCGATCTTCTGCGCGGTTGCCGCGTCGGCCGCCGCCAGCCGGGCTTCGCCCAGACGGGCCTCGACGCCTACCAGCTGGTGCAGCGCCTGTACCCAGAGGGCGTTTGTGAAGGTGTCGGCTTCCTGGAGCTGGTCAAAGAAGTCCCAGCCGAAGGAGCCGCCGCGAAAGAGGCCGTCGGCCCCGAGGTGCGCGCGCAGGTATTCGACCGCCAGCTGCATCGTCGGCAGCAGCGTGCGGACACGTCCCGTATCCCCGGAGAGCATGTAGCGCTCGCAGACGGTCGCCACCCAGGCCGCGGTGTAGGCGGGCAGCGCCCCTTCTGCGGCCAGCCCAGGCGGCGAGGACTCAAGCGCCGCGGTGGGAGGCCCGGCGGCTGGCCCGGGGCCGTGCGGGCAGCTTATGTCGAGGTCGGAGGCCATCGGGATGTAGCCGCTCGGCCACTGCTGACAGGAGAACATCGCCAGCGAGCGTTCGATTGCGGCAGGCATCTGGCTCACCGTGTAGCTGCCGACCAGCGCCTCCATCTCCAGGTCGCCGAGCCAGACGAGACGGTCGCGCTTCGCCCCGTCGATCACCACCATGCCGCCGCGGCTGTGTGCGGTGTCGAGATCGAGCGTGTAGGCACCTGCGTACCAGATGCGGTTGAGCAGCCCGCTGCTCGAGTAGAAATTGCCGACGTAGTCGCTCGGCCGCGGGTCGAGGTGGGAGCTGCGGACGCGCAGGAAGTCAAGCGCGAAGGAGCCGTGCGCTTCGAGCAGCACGTAGCGCTCACCGCCCCTGATCCCGGGAGAGCGAAAGAGGCCGCGGTGGGCGATCACGTCGGTGCGGGCAAAGGGGCCCTTCTCGGGGCGAAGCGAGAGCCCGACGCTCGTGTCGCCGCCCCTGCGCAGTTGCCCGCGCGACTCGCTGTAGGAGAGCCTGATCTGTCCCCGCGCCCGCGTCACGCCGACTTCGACCCAGCCGCCCACCTCCTCGCCCATGTCGATCACGAGGCGGGCGCCGCGCCGCAGCTCGATCTCGGGCCCGCCCGGCCCAAGCAGGCCGCCCGGCGCTCGCACCGGGCCGTTGAGAACCCGCACCGGGCCGTTGAGAACCCGCACCGGGCCGTTGAGAACCTGCACCGAGCGGGGGTAGGAGAGACCGGAGGGATTGTCGAGCACGAAGCGTTGCCAGCCGGCGCTTGTCGCCGGCGCTCGCGCCAGGAGGGGGGCGGAGGCGAAGGCCGTCGGCGCTCGCGCCAGGAGGAGGAGGGCGAGGGCGGAGGCGAAGGCCGCCACCACCCCCACGCGCAGAGCTCGTTCGATCATCATCTCGCCGCGGCATTCTGCCGGGGCGGGGGGCCGGCACCGCGCAAGGGCCTGGGGTGGGCTTGGGGGCGATCGCCCGCGGGCCCTCGATCCGGTCCGCCCCGGATCATGGCGCGACGGACTCCAGGTTAAACGAGCGCCGGTAGGCGGTCGGGGTGGTCGAGGTGGCGCGGCGGAAGTGCTCGCGCAGCGAGGCGGCGGTCCCGAAGCCGGCCCGCCAGGCGACATCGTCGATCGGCAGGTCGGACTCCTCGAGCAGACGGCGAGCCTCGATGACGCGCTGGGAGAGAAGCCAGCGCAGGGGTGTCGTGCCGGTCTCCTGGCGGAAGCGGCGGGCGAAGGTGCGCGGGCTGACCCCAGCGTGGGCGGCCAGGGCGGCGACCTCGAGGGGCTCTGCGAGGCGCTCCGTCGCCCAGTGGCGGGTTGCCTCCAGCGACCCGTCCAAGCCGGCCGGGGAGCGCTTGATGAACTGCGCCTGGCCTCCCTCCCGCTGGGGCGCCGCGACCATGTGGCGCGCGACCCGATCCCCGACTGCCGCGCCGAAGTCCTTGCGGATGACGTGGAGGCTGAGATCGATGCCGGCGCTGAGGCCGGCCGAGCTCATCACCTCGCCGGCGTCGACGTAGAGGGCCGACGGATCGACGTCGATCGCCGCAAAGCGGTCGGCCAGCTCGGCCGCCCAGGCCCAGTGGGTGGTCGCCCGCCGGCCGTCGAGCAGGCCCGCGTAGGCGAGGGCAAAGGCGCCGGTGCAGACCGAGACGACGCGGGCGCCGCGGGCGCCGGCCCGCCGCAGCGCGGCGATCGCCTCCTCGGGCGGCGGCTCCAGGACGGCAAAGTAGCCGGGGACGACGATCGTGTCCGCCCGAGCGAGCGAGCCGAGGCCGGCCTGCGGCTTGACCGTGAAACCGGTCGTGGTGCGCACCTCGGCTCCTCCCGGCGAGCAGGCAGAGAACCTGTAGAGCGGGGAGCCATCCGGCCGCGCCGCCAAGGTGAATGCCTGGGCCGGCGCCGCGAGGTCAAAGGCGACAAGGCCGTCGAGGCAGAGGGCAGCCACTCGGTGCATTGGCAGTAATCTATCGAACATTGGCAATCCTGCCTCTGGAAACGACGCCCCGGCGCCACCATGATCCACCCCATGCAGATCGCCATCCTCCTCTTCGAGCGGCTCACCGCCCTCGACGCGGTCGGCCCCTATGAGGTGCTGCGCTCGGTGCCGGGCTGGGAGGTCCGGTTCGTCTCCTCTGCCAAGGGTGAGGTACGGACCGACAGCGGCGCGCTCGGCCTCAGCGCCGACTATTCCCTCGAGGAAGTCACCGCAGCCGATGTCGTCCTCGTCCCGGGCGGCAAAGGCAGCCGCGCGCTGATGGAGGACGACGCGGTCCTCTCCTGGCTGCGCGCGGTCGATCAGGGAAGCAGGTGGACGACCTCGGTCTGCACCGGCTCGCTGGTGCTCGGTGCCGCCGGACTGCTGGAGGGCAAGCGGGCTACCTGCCACTGGTTCTTCCTCGAGCAGCTGCGCGAGTTCGGCGCCGATCCGGTCGGCGGTCGCTTCGTGCAGGACGGCAAGACGATCACCGCCGCGGGGGTCTCGGCCGGGATCGACATGGCGCTCCACCTGGTCGGCCAAGAGGCCGGGCCAGAGGTAGCCGAGGCGGTCCAGCTCGGGATCGAGTACGACCCCCAGCCGCCCTTTGACGCCGGCTCCCCCGCCAAGGCCCCCGCCCAGACCGTCGAGGCCGTCACCGCGTTTTATAACGCCGCTGCGGAGTAGGAGTGAGTCCGCGCTCGGGCCGCGCCCCCCAGCGGCGCCGCTAGCGCTAGAAACCCCGCCTGAGCTCGACTGTTCGGGTCGCGCGGGAACCGGGAATCGCTACCAAGAGCTGGGCCTCGAGCTTGCCGCTTGCCCGCAGCAGCGGGCGGCCGCGGGCGTTGAGGGCTACCCGGTAGGTGTGGGAGCGACCGCCCCCCAGCCTGAAGGCGCGGCGGGCGACGGCGACGCTCACAACCCTGGTTCGCACCCGCCTGGCGCGGATCACCACCCGGACGTGGGAGCGCATCAGGATCTGGCCGGGGCAGGTTTCGCCCGCCGGCCAGCCGCAGCGGACCCCGACGCTCACCGAGCCCGAGCTGCTCGTGACGCCCGAAACGGTGAGCGGCGGGATGCTCGGACCGGATACCGCGGCGCCGACCGTGGCCCCTTCGACGTAGTCGTTGTCGATGTTGATCGTCACCCCGTGGTAGGTCTCGTTGTGGGCGCCGCGGTACTGGTGCAGCCGCTGGTGGTGGGCCCAGGCGCTGCTCGGGAGGTAGGGGTCGAGGGTGTTTGCTTCACCGTTCCAGTTCGCGGTCCAGATGTCGTCGGGCTCGCCGTAGCCGGTTCCGAGTTCGCTCGCCAGGTCGGCGATCCCGGAGTCGCTGCTGCTGTAGACGCCGGAGCGGTAGCCCAGCGCGTGCAGCCGAGCCGTCCAGGCAGCGAGGAAGGCGAGGGTGGCGCGGCTGGCGCTCGCGGTCGGCGTGTAGCCCTCCATGTCGAAGTAGAGCGGGCTGCCCGCCCCGATCCCGACGCTGCGGGCCGCTTCGGCGGCGCTCTCGGCGGCTTCGGTCCCCTGCCCGACTGCCTTGCTTGAGCCGAGCTTGGCGCAGCCCCCGCAGCTGCTGGTCGGCGCCTGCAGGCCGACGTAGAGGGGGATCGGGTGCCAGCCGGCCGCCAGCTCGGTGCTCACCCAGCTCGGGGTCAGGTTCGGCTGGGCGCAGGCGCGGTTGACGCCGCCGATGTAAATGCCGAGGGCGCGATAGGGAGAGGCCGACCAGGCCGACATCGTCCGCAAGGAGGGCGTGGTGCAGGCATCGAAGCCGAGCCCGGTGAAGGGGGCGCCCTGAGCGGGCGCGGGCGCCGAGCCGCCCGGGGTCGAGGCACCGCCGGGCGCGGCCGAGGCCCGCGCCGGCGCCTTGGCCCCGGGGTCGAGGAGGATCGCCCGCCGCCGCCCGACGGCGTTGGCGGGGCAGCGTTGGTTTGCGGCCGGCCTGCCGAAGTAGACGGCGCGGCGGTCGAGCCGCACGCACATTCCCGGGTGCGCGGCGAGCCGATAGACGGGCCACGACGCCGGTGTCCTGACCGCTCGGCCGCGGAAGTGGATCACCGCGAGGCGCCCTCCAGCCCATGCGGCGGGCGGAGCGAGGAGCGCCTGCCACGCCGTCGCGAGGACAAGCGCGATCAGGGCTCCCGCCAACGCCAGCTCTCCGGCGCGCGCGACAGGTCGAGCGCGATCGGCCATATCCATACCGAACACATCCTCCCCGTCGAGGTCGCGCTTTGCAGCATCCGGGTTGGGACGGGACGGATCGTTCAGGCTCCGCGCGGCGCCAGCAGCAGCTCCCGCCACGGACCATCGCCGGCCATCGGCTGGGTGCGCCCAGCCAGCCAGTCGGCCTGGAGATCGTCGTAGTGGGGGCTGGCCGGGTGCCCGGACTGGCCGGTGAACGCCTGCCAACGGGAACGCTTCGGGTCGCTGGGATCGGCAACCATCCGCCAGCTCGGCGCCCACACCGCCCGGTAGGGGTCATTGGGGTCATAGGCGATCTGGCTGACCGTCTCCTGCGCGCCGCCCGCCCGCAGGCGCCGGTTCAGCAGCCGCCGCAGCAGCGGGTTCGCGTCCCCCAGTGGGTGGGGGAACTCCATCTCGTGCACGCGGCCCCAGCGCCAGCCCTCGGGATCGGTGCCGAAGCGATCGCCGAGGTCATCCAGCGCCCCGCTCAGCGCCTCCAGCACCAGCTCCTCCCAGGGGCGGCCGATCAGCTCCTCATCGCCTTGGGCCCAGAGCTCCATCAGGTGGGAGTGCCAGCGCCAGGGCGAGGTGACGTGCGCCATGAAGCCGTTGTCGGCGCGGTCGAGCCAGCGCTCGGCCAGGTCGCGGTCGCCGATCGCCGCGCGCGCCACCTCGCGCGCCAGGCGCAGCAGGAACGCCTGGTAGATCGTCCCGGCGATCGTGTCGGGGTCAAGCCGCCCGTCCCAGCTGCGCAGCCGCTCGATAGCGCTTCTCTCGCGCTGGGCGGCCGGCCGCAGGCGGCCCAGCCGCCGCGCCGCCTCCAGGCCGGGGATCGAGAGGACATCGCACTGCATCGCCGCAAAGCCATCGAGATCGTGCTTCTCGCTGGCCCGCAGCAGTTGCTCGATTCGCGCCGCGCGGAAGCCGTCGAGCCAGTCGCTGGTGATGTGGTGGGGGTATGAGTCGCCGACGATCCGGTTGTTGGCGGTGATCAGGAAGCCGCTCTCGGGATCGACCAGCTCGGGCAGCTCCTCATAGGGGACCGTCCCCTCCCACTCGAACTCTCCGCTCCAGCCTGGCTTGGGCAGGTCCGGGCAACCGCCGCGCCGGCGCGGCAGGTGGCCGATCAGCTTGTAGCCGATCGAGCCGTGGCGGTCGGCCCAGACCAGGTTCGAGGCGGGGGAAGTGTGGCCCTCCAGCTCGCGGACCAGATCGGGGCCGGAGGTGATCTGATCCAGCCTGTAGATGCCGGGAAAGGCGGTCGGGGCGTCGAGGGTGATCCAGCGCAGCGCCAGCGGCTCGGCGTCATCGGCGCCCAGCGCCTCGTTGACGATCGGCCCATGGTGGGTGATCCGCACCTCGAGGACCTCGGGCGCAGCGCGCCCCTTCACCGCGATCTCCTCGCGCACGATCTGAAGCGCCCGCCACTCCCCTTCGAACAGGTAGCGCTCTGCCTCGATCCTCTCGATGAAGAGGTCCTGGACGTCGGCCAACACGTTGGTGAAGGTCCAGCAGACGTCGTTGCTCTGGCCCATGTAGTGGCCGGGCAGCCCCGGCAGCGAGGCGCCGCGGATGAACCGCTCACCGACCTGCAGGGAGATCTGGTACCAGATGCCCGGCATGCTCGGCGGCAGGTGCGGGTCGGCGGCGATCAGCGGCGCCCCGGTCGCGCTCAGCGCCCCTGAGACCGCCCAGTTGTTCGAGCCGCTCGCCTCGGGCGCCAGCCCGATCGAGCGCCGCACCGCGTCGATCTGCTCGGCGAGCCCGAGCCCGTCACCCGACCACGGTTCCTGGGTGATCACCGGGTTGGCGGCCGGGTAGCCGGGGTCGAGCTTGGCCGCCAGCTCGGGACCGAGCGCCCGCGCCATATCGGAGCGCAAGAGCTCGCGCTCCCAGTTGGTCGAGAGGCCGAAGGCGAGCAGCTTGCCGAGGCTGAGGATGTCGACCGGACGCCAGGGCTCAAAGCCGAGGCGCAGCAGCTGCATCTCGAAGGGCAGCGCCCTGGCGCTCGCCGCCGCCGCGTTCACCCCCTCACAGAAGCGCTCCAGCACGGCGCCGAGCGCCGGGTCAAGCTCCGCAGCCTCGCGCTCGGCGACCCGGCGCATCCCCAGGGTGCGCATCAGCCGATCGACCGGCAGGCCCTCCACGCCGGCCATCTCGGCGAGCCTGCCGCTGACCACGCGGCGGTAGAAGTCCATCTGCCAGAGCCGGTCCTGACCATGGCAGAAGCCCTGTGCGAACCAGAGATCGGAGCGGCTTTCAGCCTCGACGTGAGGGACGCCCCAGCGGTCGCGGCGCACCCGCACCGGGCCTTGGAGTCCGTCGAGCTCGATCGTCCCCTCCTGGCGGGGGAGCGGGCGGCGGGCCAGCCAGTGCCAGGCGGCGGCGATGGTCAGGGCGGCGGCGGTGGCGGCGGCCCCGGCCAGCAGCCCTGCCCGCGCCGCCATCCTGTGGTCGAAGAGGCTCACTCCACCTGTGTATCAGTTGGCCAGCCGACCAGACAGACGACCCTCCGCCTCGAGCTTTTGCAGGTGGGCCTCCATGACCAGGGCAGCCACCGGGCGGACCTCATCGGGCACGTCGTCCCAGACCTCGGCGAGCAGCGCCTCGCGGGAGCGTTCGCCGCGCTTCAGGGCGGCGAGCAGGCGGCGCTCGCGCATCTCGCGGTGCTCGACGTACTCGGCGAGCTTCGCCGGGGGATCGGTCACCCACGACCCATGGCCAGGGCAGATCAACTCGATCGGCTCGGCCTGCAGCCGCCGCAGCGAGTCCATATAGGCAGCCAGCGAGCCGCCGTCGGGAGGGACGAAGGTCGAGCCCTCGCCGAGCACCAGATCGCCGCTGAAGCAGACGCCGTCGGCGCCCAGCAGGCAGACGTGGTCGACGGCGTGACCGGGGGTGGCGAGCGCCCGCAGGCCGGCTCGCTCCTCGCCGTCGCCCGGGAGGAGCACCTCGACCCCGAGCCGCGCCGCGCCGGCGGCGTGATCGCCGTGGCTGTGGGTGAGCAGGACGGCGCCGATCCCGCCGCGCTCCTTCCCCGCCGCGCGGATCGCCGCGAGGTGGCCGGCATGATCGGGGCCGGGGTCGATCACGGCGCACGGCCCCGACCCGTAGAGGTAGGAGTTCGTCCCCGCCAGCGTCATCGGCCCCGGGTTGGGAGCGATGATGCGCAGCACCTCCGGATGGCCCGGGGCCGGCTCCGGGCGCGCTGCGCCCGCCTCGCTCAGACGGCGACCTCTTTGGCGATCGCCTCGCGCGCATCCTCGGGCTCGAGCACGACCAGGTCGCCCGCCCCGCGCAGGATCTCGCGCACCAGCCACGAGGTCCCCGCGTAGGGGAGCTCGACCACGACGGCGCCGTCGGCAAGCTCCTCGACCACGGTGCGCTCCTCGCGCAGCCAGCGCGCCCGCTCCGGAGAGACCCAGACCCGGGCGACCTGCGCGGTCGGGACCTCGCCGTGCGTCATCCACCCCTCGACCCCGGCCAGCTCCTCGACTTCGGGGCGCGGCTCGAAGGCCCGCGCCGAGAGGGTCGCCTCCTTGATCCGGTCGAGCTTGAAGTGGCGCACGCCCTCTTTGGTCAGGTCGTAGCACTCCACATACCAGCCCTCGCGCCCGTTCTCCAGCCGGTAGGGCTCGACCGAGCGGTCGGTGAACTGGTCCTCGTTCTCCTTGTAGTACTTGAGGTCAAGCACGCGGCTCCCGGCGATCGCCTCGTTGACCAGCCTGGCCACCTCGGCGTCGCCGCCGCCCCCCGAGGCGATCTCCAGCCCCTCCTCGGAGGGGTCGTGGCCGAGCGCCGCGACGATCTTCGCCCGGGCGCTCTGCAGGCCGCCCTGGGGCAGGTGATCGCCGAAGAGGTCGATCGCCGCGACCAGCGCCTTCGCCTCCAACGGCAAGAGCCGCGCCGGGCGGGCGAAGTTGTCGCCGTAGGGCTCGGAGTCGACCTCGATCTCCTCGCCGAGGATCTCGGCGTACAGCACGTAGGTGCCGCCGCCGAAGTTGACGACGTTGAGCAGCTCGACGTCCTCGCGCAGCTCCTCGTCGGTCAGCTCGAGCCGATCGCGGAGATCGGCGACCTCCAGCCGCTCCTCCTTCTTCGCCGCTTCGATCAGGAGGCCGGCAAGCGTGACCAGGCGGGCGAAGCGCTCCGGGCGGATCGCCGCCTCGCCGCGGCCGTTGACGCGCCCCCGCCGCGGCGCCTCGCGCAGCGGCCGCTCGACGATCTCGGCCGGCTCGAAGCCGTTGTGGTGGCGCTCGTGCAACAGCAAGAGCCGGGCCTCGACCGCCTCGCGCAGCTCCTCGGGCGCCAGCATGGCCGCATTGCGGCGCCAGCGCAACACCCAGGCGATCAGCTCGCGCTCGGAGGCGTAGTCGGTCTCAAAGACCGAGCCCTTGCCGGGCGCCCCGTCGGCCTTCTTCGCCGCCCGCAGCTCGCCGAAGTCACCGAAGTCGCGCTCGATCAGCCAGGCGATGCGGTCGCGGACGAAGATCTTCGCGCGCCCCTTGGTCTCGCCCAGCTGCCAGTCGGCGCGCTGGCCGTAGTCGCGGCGGTCGAAGTCCTCCGGCGGGGAGAAGTCGTGCTCGGCCTTGGAGGCATAGCCAACCTTGCCCTGGATGCGGGAGAGGCGGAAGACCCGCACCGCCTCGCGCTCGTGCGAGTAACCGATCAAATAGAACTGCCCACCGCGGAAGACCAGGTGGTAGGGGTCGACCTTGCGCTTCGCCGTCTCGCCTCGCTCCATCGTGTAGTAGGTGAACTCGATCGTCTTGCGGCGGGAGATCGCCGTCTCGATCTTCGAGAGGCGCTGGGAGAGGTCGCGGCCACCGGCCGAGGCGGTCATCGCCATCTCGACCGGGGCGCGCTCGCCCTCCTTGAGCGGGTTTGGATGGCCCCAGGCGACCTGCTGCAGCGCCAGCCGCAGAGGCTCGGCGTAGGCGAAGCCGCCGTCGGTGAGCAAGAGCAGCGCGGTGCTGAGCGCCGCCAGCTCATCGTCGGCGAACTCGATCGGATCGAGGTAGAAGTTCTCCGGCGGCAGCGAGTAGAGCTCCGCCTCGAAGAACCCCTCGCCCGGTTTCTCGACCCCGAGCGCGATGCCGAGGCTTTCCAGCTCCGCCCGGTCGGCGTAGAAGCGGCGCGCGAAGGCGTCGTCGTTCATGTCGCTGTAGCCCTCCACCTCGCGCTTGATCTCAAGGGCCGAGACCGGCCTCCCCTGCGCCATCAGGAACGAGATCAGGGAGAGCTGGCGAATCAGCTTCTCGGTGTCCTTCGCCACGGCTGCCCAGGATAGTGTGCAACCGGCCCCGTGGCTCTCCTGCGCACCCCACTCGGCTGCCTCACTGCGACGATCGTCCGGCTGGCGCTGATCGCCGCGATCGCGCTCGCCGCCTACCTGCTCGTGGTCAAGCCGCTGCTCGACAAGGCAGACAGCGCGATCAAGACGAGTGGCGTGCAGGAAATCGGCAAGGATCTCGAAGGGCTGGACCGCCAGGTCCAACACCAGGTCAAAGAGGCGCTGGGCGCGACCCCGCGCAGCGGCGCCGAGCGCCGGGTGCTGATCCGCTGTCTGCAGCGCGCCGGCGGGGAGGCGAGCCGGGTGCGGCTCTGCACGCGGCGCCTCTAGCCCAGCGGGCCTGCTCGGGCGAAGCCCAGCACGGCGGCGAGCCGGGACGGCGCGGCTAGGCCGCGCGCCGGCCGAAGTAGGCCGAGCCCGAGAGGGCGCGGTCAAAGCTCGACCAGGCCTCGCCCGCGGGCAGCTCGCGCTCGAGGCGGTCGAAGCTGCCGAGCCGGCCGCCGAGGTTGTCGATCATGTGGACGAGGACCGCCTCGCGGGTGGCGGGGAGAACCGGCGAGCCGTGCTCGAGGGAGCCGTGGTGGCTGAGGATGATGTGTAGGAGGGCCTGGGCCAACCCGGTGTCGAAGCCGGGCACCTCCTCGATCTCGCGGCGCACCAGGTAGTAGCCGAGCGGGATCTCGCCCTGCAGGCGGCCGGCGTCGGTGAGGTCGATCGCCAGCGGGTCGTCGTTGTAGGCGGCGGTCTTGCCGATGTCGTGCAGGAGCGCGCCGCTGACCGCGATGTCGCGGTCGATGCCCGCGAAGAAGGCGGCGGCGGCGCTGACCGCCTGGGCGACGGAGAGGGTGTGCTCGAGCAGCCCGTGGCGGTAGGCCTGGTGGTAGACCTTCGCCGCCGGGGCCTCGCGGAAGCGCGCCCAGATCGCCGCGTCGGCGCCGAAGAAGCGCTCGAGCAGCGCCAGCAGCTGGGGGTGCTGGACCGTCCCGAGCAGTGCCCGCAGGTCACTCTCGAGGCGCTCGCAGGAGACATCGGAGGCCGGGGCGAGGTCGGCGGCGCGGTACTCCTGCGGTTCAGCCGCCCGCAGCTGCGCGACCTTGATCTTCGAACCCCAGCGATCGCTGACCTCGAAGGTCCCGGTCACGAAGACGGCGGAGCCCGGGTCGGCGAGCGCGTAGCGCGCCTCGGCGTCCTCCCAGGAGATCGCCTCGACGGCGCCGCTGGCGTCGCCGAGCACCAGCCGCAGCCAGGGCTCACCGCTGCGCTTGCGGCGCAGCTCGCGCTCGCGCACCGCGAACACGCCGGCGAGGCGGGCGCCGTCCTGCAGCTCGCGCAGCGGCACCCTGGCCGGGGCCGAGGTGTCGATCAGGGCCTGCTGGGTCATCGCACAATCCACGGTAAAGAGGGGGGCGGACGGCGCAAATTGCGGGCCTGCAGCTGGCTCTAGAGCGGACCGGCGAGGCGCAGGCCGCCCTCGAGGTGGCCGCCGGGACCGCTGATCCGCAGGGCCGGCACGGTCTCGCTGGTCAGCAGCCCGGTCTCCTCGGTCAGCTCGGCAGCGATCTCGAACCAGCGCTCACAGCGTGAGGGCGCGTCGACAATGACCGTGACGATCGGGACGTGGCGGCGCAGAGCCGCCAGACGGTCGCCGTGCGGGGCGTGGTCGCCGTGATAGCCCCAGACGCCGCGCAGCGCGGTGGCTCCCGCCGCCCCCTCGGCCCGCAGGCGGCGGATCAGCTCCAGGTGCAGGGCGCGGCCCTGGTGCTCGGAGCGCTCTGAGCAGTAGACCATTAGCTTCGTCCAGACGCCAAGTCCCGACTCCTCCCCGTCGGGTAACGGCCGGGGGCGGGCGAGCGCGCGGCCGTCGCGGCGGCAGACGCGGATCGCCTCCAGGGTGGCGAGGGGGCGCTCCAGGGAGTCATCCAGCTGAGCGAGAGCAGTGGCGATCCGGCCCCGCTCGCCGACCGCGATCGTCATCGCCGGCACGCCGGCATTGGCGGCGAAGAAGCGGGCCCGCAGGCGCTTGCCCCGCGCGGTGCCGTCAACGCCGAGCAAGACGGTGGCGCCCGCAACCCCGTGCCGGTGCAGCGCCTCGACCACACCGACGTTGGCGGGCGCGGCGCCCAGCCGTTCCCCGCGGCCGGTGTAGACGGTCAGTTTCACCTCTTGGTGGGGCTCCTGGTCGGGGCGACGATCGGCAGCGGCGAAGCGGGCGCGCTCCAGGGTGAGGAGGCCGTCCCCGACGATCTCCACCAGCTCAGCCGCGGCGGGTTCGATCCGCGCGCGACGATCGACGGCGACCGCGATGAGCGGCAGGTCCTCGGAGAGGGAGAGCAGGCGGTCGGTCTGCAGCCGCTGTCCCGCCCCAAACCCCTCGGCGCCGCGCAGCAGGACGCTGCTCGCCAGCTCGCGCCGCTCGAAGAGGTCGAGGATCGCCTCCGAGAGGAAGCGGCCGCGATGGCGGTCGTGCTCACCGAAGTAGAAGGTGAGCTTCAGCGCCTCTTCCGCGGCGCCGGCCGGGAGCCCGCTCATAGCGCGCCTCCCAGCCAGTGGCCGAGGGCCAGAGCCGCCAGGCCGGCGACCAGGGCGAGGCCGAGGTTGAGCCAGAGCAGCTCAGCGCGCCCTGCCTCCCCAAGTCGGTGCGACTCGAACATCCAGGTCGAGAAGGTCGTGTAGGAGCCGAGGCCGCCGCCGGCGACGATGGTCAGCGCGACTCCGTGCAGAGCGGCGCCGGCAAGGAGGCCGAGGACCACTGCGCCGCTGAGATTGACGGCGAGGGTGCCGACCGGGAACGGCCCCGCGACGCGCTCGGCGAGTGCCGCATCGAGCAGGAAGCGGGCGATCGCCGCGGCGCCGCCGAGCAGGGCGACGGCGATCCAGGTCGTCGCGCTCATCGCCCCATCCTCGTCCGCCGCACCGCCGCGGTCGCCAGGTGGACACAGACGAAGCCGCCGGCGATCGTCGCGGCGGCGTAGGCGGCGGCGAGTCCGAGCCGTCCCGAGTCGAGCATCCCGAACAACTCGAGCTGGAGAGTGGAGAAGGTGGTCAGCGCCCCGCAGAAGCCCGTTCCGAGCAGGGGGCGCCGATAGCTGGACGGCGGCAAGCGCTCCTGCAGACGGGTGACGATGTACCCGAGCGCCAGCGCTCCCGCCATGTTGACCGCGAAGGTCGCCCACGGCCAGGCGCCGGCAGCGGTAGGCGCGGCCTCCGCCAGTCCCACCCGGACAAGTGCGCCGAGGACCCCACCGACGTAGATGGCCACCAGCTCACGGCGGTCGAGTCGCGGCAGCTGCATTGCAAGAACCTCCTATCAGCGTCGGTGGACGTTGGTAGAGGCCATCAGCGGCCGAGCCACGGTTATGGAGCGAGCCTCATCGCTCGGATGGCGAAGGATAAGGCCCCTTCGACTCAGACCGCTCGATGACGCCCTCCACCATGCGCACGACAGCTTCCAGCTGCACTTCATCTCCTAGCGGCAGATCGGCCACTCGCCGCCGGAGCTCCTCCGGGTCGGCGAGGCGATCGCGAAGCGCCCCCTCGACAAACTCCCAATCGCGTTCCCGGCCCGCAACACACTTGGACAGCA
The DNA here is from genome assembly GCA_963743285.1 of uncultured Solirubrobacterales bacterium. Lineage (GTDB taxonomy): Bacteria > Actinomycetota > Thermoleophilia > Solirubrobacterales > 70-9 > CAVUPF01. The sequence goes on along the minus strand of CAVUPF010000003.1, from coordinate 122,026 downwards.
GCAGATCGTGGACCTCAAGGCACCAGCCCGTCGCTCCGCCGGTGTTCTCGTTCTGGATCGGGACCAGCCGCCGCTCCCAGCCCGAAGGTGCAGTTGCCGTCTCCGGGCCGACGGCGTGTGCGTAGTAGCCGAAGGTCGCATCGAAATACGAACCGTCGCCGAGGCTGCCCTCGATCTCGTCCTACGGAATTCGAAGGCTCAGAGCCTGGGCAAGCAGTCAGGCATCGACTCCATCCTCCTCCATACGCCTGAGCCGTCCCTCGAGGGCGAGCTTAAGCTCATCGAGACGTTGCGGTGGCAGAGGCATCGCGGCGACTCGCTCTCGAAGGATGCGCGGGTCGACCAAGCCCTCTCGCAGTGCGGTCTCCACGAACTCGTAGTCCTTTTCACGTCCAGCGGCCAGCTTCGAGAGCATCAGGTCATGCTTCTCCAGACACAAACCGGTTGCCTGGCGAGTGTTGTCGTTTCGAATCGACACCAATCGCTCTTCCCAACCGGAAGGCAAAGTTGCCGTCTCGATGCCAACTCCATGGGCGTAGTAGCCGTGAGTGTCGTGGAACATGCTGCCCTCGCCGAGAGCTCCATCGATCTCGTTGACTTCCTCGGGACGATGACGCGGAAAGACATCTGCCTCAGGCGAGAGCAGCAATCGATCTGGGGCATTCGGATACTCACCAAGAATCGCCTGACTGCCGACGATGACGATCTCTCGGTCGTCGGTCACCTCGGCCGCCGCACGAATGATGTGCTCAAGATCCTGGCGGCGCACCTCAGCGCACCTCCCGAAGGATCCTCCGTCGCTCAGTTTCGCTTAGCGCTCCAGCGAACGGCGTGCTCTGGCGCAGAATCCCGCATCTGCTCGCTGTCCTCAGTCAAGCGGCGCTTGATCTCCGTGGCAGGGAGATCCAGGAGCTCCTGCCACCTTTCAGCCCAGCGGTGATCAACCGGGCCATCGCCAGCCAGCCAGCCGGCCACCCGCGCCCGGGCGCAATCGAGCAGGTTCGTATCCAGACGCTCGGCAACAAGGCGGTGAAAAGCCAGGCTGCGCAGCTCGGCTGTTCGATGACCGTTCTGGGTTCGCAGTGTCGGATGTCGACTTCGCGGCGACATGAGACGCCCATCTTCTCAATCAGATCAGCCTTTGTCTCATTCATCGAATTTCATCAATGAATGCTGCTAGGCTCCCACCGTGCCCGAGCTGGCTGTGATCGAGTGCTGCACCCCGCTGGCCGGCTCCTCGCTCCCCGAGCGGCGGGCTGCCGAGATCGAGGCGGTGCTGAAGGCACTCTCCGACCGCCACCGGCTGCGGATCGTCAACCTGCTGCTGCGGGCGGGCGGCGAGCCGGTCTGCGTCTGTGAGGTGCAGCCGCTGCTCGGCCTCTCCCAGGGGACCGTCAGCCACCACCTCAAGCGGCTGGTCGAAGCGGGGCTCATCGAGCGCGAGGCCCGCGGCACCTACAGCTACTTCAGCCTCGTGCCTGGGGCGCTTGACGCGGTCCGCCAGGTCTTCTCAGCGCCGGCGAGCGTCGCTGCCCAGGCGCGCCAGCACCGAGCCTCCGCGCCGCCCGCCTGCTGCTGAGCAAAGAGATGAGCGCTCGCCCCGACCTCCCCCGCCGCGCCGCCGCCGAGGCGATCGGCGCCTTCACCCTTGTCTTCGCCGGCTGCGGCGCGATTATCACCGAGGCCGAGCACCCCGGCACCCTTGGCACGGTCGGCATCGCCCTCGTCTTCGGCTTGGTGATCATGGCGATGGTCTACGCGACCGGCCACCTCTCTGGGGCCCACCTCAACCCCTCGGTGACCCTCGCCTTCACCCTGACCCGCCACTTCCCGGCCCGCGAGGCGCTCGCCTACATTTGCGCCCAGCTGCTCGGCGCGATCGCCGCCGCCGCTCTGCTGGCGGCGATCTGGCCGAGTCAGCCGGCAGCGCTCGGCACCACGCTGCCAACGGTCGGCACCGGCAGCGCCCTTGCCTACGAGGCGGTGCTCACCGCCTTCCTGATGTTCACGATCATGGCCGTGGCGACCGACACCCGCGCGGTCGGCGCCGGGGCGCCGATCGCGATCGGCGGCGTGATCGGCCTCGACGCCCTCTTCGGCGGCCCGATCACCGGCGCCTCGATGAACCCTGCCCGCTCGATCGGCCCTGCCCTCGTCTCCGGCGAACTTCACGACCTCTGGATCTACATCCTTGCCCCGATCGCCGGCGCGGCCCTCGGCGCCTTCGCCTACCAGCTGGTGCGCGGCGAGCAGTGGCCAAGCCCAGCGGCCGAAGACGCTGCCCGGGCGGAGGAGATGGCCTCGTCAGCGGCGGTGGCTGGGGAGGGTTGATGGCTCGGGTCCTCTTCGTCTGCCTCCACAATGCCGGGCGCTCGCAGATGAGCGAGGCGCTCTTCGCCCGCGACGCAGCCGGCCGCCATCAAGCCCGCTCGGCGGGAACGGCTCCTGGCGACCGCCTCCACCCCGAGGTGGTCGAGGCGATGCACGAGATCGGGATCGACCTCTCGACGCGGCTGCCGCGAAAGCTCACTGACGAGGACGCCAAATGGGCGGACATCGTCGTGACGATGGGCTGCGGTGACGAGTGCCCCTACATCCCCGGCAAGCGCTACCTCGACTGGGACCTCGCCGATCCCAAGGGCCGCCCGCTGGCCGAGGTCCGCGCCACCCGGGCGGAGATCGAGCGTCGCGTCGTCGAGCTGCTCGGCGAGCTGGGCTGAGCCGGGCGCTAGCCTTCGAGATCCGTGAGCAGCCTCATTAGGTTGCGCGTCGACTTCTGCGCCTCTCGGACCTTCTCCAGGTACGCCGGGAACTCGTCCGCGTGTCTCTCTCGGGCCATCAGGTCTCGGACCTTGACGAGTAGGTCGCAAGCTCACCTATGAGGTTGCAAGGTGGGTCGACGCACTCCCCGTCGGCAGCGTGATCCGATCGGGAAAAATCCGTCAGGCTCGATCATCCCTTCACCCTTCGTCGGCATCTTGCGGGCGATTCGAGGCCCTGACAGGCGACTTTGAAGAGGAATAGACACTCAGATCGCCGGCGACGCGTAGGTGGCGGTTGGGTTCTCGACCGTCACGGCGACGCGAGAAACAGCGGACGAGCCTCAACCCGTCATGCGCAGCCCGTCGATATCGACCCCGACCGTGAGGTCAAAGCCATCGCGCCCGACCGCGCGGCGCAGGGTGCCAAGGACGTGACTGGGATCGTCGTAGGGACCCTCGATGTAGTTTGGCTTTCCATCGCATCCGAACGTGATCGCGCTAGTTCCGCTCCACGGGCCGAGGTGCTCGCGAGCCTGCTCGAAGTCGGGATGTGGAGCGAAGCCAAGCCCTTGGGCGTACTCGGCCGCTCCCAGCACGAGGTCACGCACGAGCTCAATCGGAGCCGACACGGGCGGCGCCTCGTAGGCGCTGAAGACGTGGTCGGTAAACCGGCGCAACGCCTGATCCTTCATCTGATTCGGGCCGATCACGTTCTTCACCCCGAGACAGTAGGCGTCGACGAGGTAGACGCACACGGTGGCACTGTGTCGGTGGCGCCGCCGACGGGCGACAATCGCGCTGACGAGACCCTCTGTGCCGCCATCGGCGCCGGGATCGCGCCAGTCGGGGTGCCCTGCGATCGACAGACCGGTGCTCCACCCGACGTTGACCCAACATTCAACGACATCGGCACCAGGACTCGCAGCGTCCCGCTCGGCGGCGACCTTCCGGACTAGCTTCGCGACCGCGGCCGGCCGCACCCCAAGGCTACGGGCGATCTCCTTCGGAGATAAGCCCCGGGCGCGGAGCTCACGGACGCTCTCGATCAACTCGTCGTCGATCATCAAGACCTTGTAGCGGAGCTGGCGGACGTTCAGTCGACTGCTACCAGGGGATCATCACGCTGGGCTATCCGAGGCGCAAAGCATGCCGTGGTGGCGGCGCTTGGCCTTATGGCGCCTTGACCGCTTCTTCTGGCCTTGCAGGCCGTCTTCGCCTTGACGTGCTCGGTGAGCTTTTTGCCGCTTGGGCGTCGATTTCGACGGTAGAAAGCCGATCGTCGGGACGCTCGCTGTGTCGGGATATCCCGACTGTTAGAGAGTGTCGAGATATCACGACATTGCTACAATGTCGGCAAATGTCGACAGCAGACAGCATGGGGCATGTCCCTGGAGGACCGTTCCGGATCTACTCCGCCGCCTCGCTGGGAGAGGCGATCCGCCATTACCGGAGAGAGGCCGGCCTTACACAGGCGCAGCTGGCCGAGACGGCCGGCATCCAGCGGAGCTACCTCTCGGAACTGGAGAGCGGCAAGGAGACCGAGCAGGTGAAGCGGGTCCTCCGGGTTTTGCGGCAGCTCGGCGTGCGGATGACGCTCGATCGGGCGGACTGGTAGTGGCAGACGAGCTGGCGGTCTGGCTCTACGGGAATCGCGTGGCGATCATTGAGCGCGTACGCGGCCGGCCCCGTCTTGCTTACACCGACGAGGCACTGGGCCGCTACGACCTGGGGACGCCTCTGCTCTCCCTCTCACTCCCGGTCGCCAACCGCAAATATCCGCAAGGTGTCGTCCGCGCGTTCCTCGACGGTCTGCTGCCGGAGGGAGAGTTCCGCCAGTCGATCGCCCGAGATGTCGGCGTCAGCCCGGTCGATACGTACGGCTTGATCCAAGCCCTTGGCCGCGACTGCGCCGGTGCACTCGTGGTCCAACCTGCCGACAACCCCCCGCCCCCACAGCCGATGACCACCACCGCAGAGCCGCTGAGCGCCGCCGAGATTGACGAGATTGTGAGCAACCTGCGCAGCGCCCCCCTTGGGGCCGGTGGGAGAGTTCGCGTCTCGCTCGCCGGTGTCCAGGAAAAGCTGCTGCTCACCCGGATGCCGGATGGATCATGGGGGCGCCCAGTAGACGGCACGCCCTCCACGCACATTCTGAAGCCTGAGATTTCGGCCTACCCCCAGACCGTGGAGAACGAGGCGTTCTGCATGAGGCTGGCAAAGCACCTGGGGCTCGACGTCGCCAAGGTCGAGACGACCGAGGTCGCGGGCCGCAAGCTGATCGTCATCGAGCGCTATGACCGCGAAGTCGGCCCGGACGGCTCCGTCCAGCGCATCCACCAGGAGGACTTCTGCCAGGCTACGGGCACGCCGCCGGAAACGAAGTACGAGGGGAACGGCGGGCCATCCCTGCGGGCGGTCGCCGACATCCTGCAGTCCTTCGCCGCGCCGGGATCCCTGGAGCGGTTGCTGCAGGCGGTCACCCTGAACGTCCTTCTCGGGAATGGCGATGCCCACGGGAAGAACTTCTCGCTGCTCCACCACGGCTCGGGAGTGCTCACTGTGACCCCGCTGTATGACCTGATCAGCACCCTGCATTACGGCGACAAGCGGCTCGCGATGTCGATCGACAGCGGTCAACGAACCGATCGCGTGACCGGCGAGCGGATCGTCAATGAGGCGGCGCGCTGGGGTTTGTCCCGAAGACTTGCAACGGAGATCGTCAGCAGCGTCTTGGACAACGCCCCTGCGGCAATCGCGGCTGCCCGTCAGGAGACCGATGGAGTGCCCGCAGCGCTGCTTGCAACGATCGAGAGTCAGCTCGGGTTGCTTCGCTCCGGGCTCTGAACCAGCGGAATACCGTCGTTCGACGGAACCGGCCAGGCCGCGACACGTGTGACCATTGGACCGCAGGCGCGGGATGCGAATCCGCGGCCGTGAACACGTTTCTCCAGGTTGGCGATTACTACCTTATGGCCCACGCTGCATGCACACGGGCTTACCGTCGTGACGCACGAGACTCCGGCGAACTCAGTCAAGAAGATCAAGCTCCCCAATGCGTCAACTGGGCATCAAATGTATGAGCCCCTACCAGATGCGCAGATCAAAGCGAGCCCGTTTCGTACTCGAGCCGTCCCCCGGTGTGAGGTGAGACTTATGTCCATGTACGTTCCTGAGATGGATGAGGAATGGACGCCAGGAGACATCAGTGCCATGCTTGGAAACCCGTTCTATGCAATCAACATCGATCCAATGCTTGCTGAGCCACACGAGACCACGATTAGCGAGGATCTTTGGCTTGAAGCGAACGTAAAGCAGATTGAAGAGTTGGGCTCAGAGGTCTATCTCCGTAATTTGTTGTCGATTCTCAAAGGCAGCTATCCAAAGTCTTGATACGGCCGAGCGAGAAGATGCTGGCCTGGATCACATCGAGCGGTGCGCGCGCATCCTCAAAGGATCCATGAAGCAGGCCGCTTCGAGCATGCAATCGCCCTGCTGATTCGCGATCAGGCCCCTCGCGCAGCGTCCTCGAAGCGGCCCAAAAGCCTGAAGAGGCCCTTCGCGTCCCAGCTGTCGCCCTTCTTCTGGTTGCGATGCCTTCCCAGGGCGCCGATGCTTTCCAACTGGGCGAGGCCGGCGATCGTCGCCGGCCGCGAACGTTCGATCTCCTTCTCAGCCACGGCCGCGGTGATGATTGGGTGCTTCGGCAGGACGTCGATCAGGCGGAGGACGGCCGCGTCGCTTCGGACCGACCCGATTTGCCTGCGCCAGTCTTCCTGGAGCGCCGCGACATCGGCCGAGAATCTCCGAGCCTGCGCCGCCGCGACCTCGACCGCACGGGCGAACTGGGCGATCCACTGATTGGCTTTACCGGCTCGGAATGCTTGCAGACCGGCGATGTAGGCGTCCTTATTGGCGCCAAGGACGAGGCTGATCGGAGGCACGTATCTGGGGGCGATTCCCCGTCGGCGAAAGAGAACGTGGATCAGGCAGCGCCCGACGCGGCCGTTGCCATCTCCGAACGGATGGATGAGCTCAAACTGAGCGTGGGCGATCGCCGCCTGGGGCACTGCAGGAATGTCGTCTCGATTCATGAACTCGCAGAGGTCTGCGAGCAGCGGTCGAACAAGCTCATGTGGGGGCCCGACGTACTCGGCGTTTGGCGGAGCGCTTCCGCCGATCCAGCTGGCCTCTTCGCGGATCTCCCCCGCGATCTTGTCGAGCGGCGACACGATGGCCAGCTCTCGGTGGATCTCCGTGATGGCATCCAGAGAGAGGTCGCTGCTCTCAGCGCCGATCTCGGTGGCTCTCTCAAGGGCCTTGATGGTGCCGAGGATCTCCAGCGCCCTGTGGTGGCCGTCGCGTCCATCGAGCTCGGCTTCGGCCAGCTTGCGGTGAGAGACGCTGAGGCCCTCGATCTGCGATGAGGCCAGGGCCTCCGAGCGCAGCAATTGGCGACCCATCCCCTCCAACGAGAGGAGCCCGGAGATGTCCGCGTTGAGGTCTCGCACCGCAGTGCCCGCTCGCTCGCAGAGAGCCGCCGTGGCGCTCTTCAGGGCCGCCTCCTCGTCGGCGACCTCTGCTGGGACGAACGCCCGATAGCGACGGGCTCGATTGCCGCCTCTGCCGCTGCGCGTAAAGTCCGAGGCCCAGCTGAGCTCTTCGTAGCGGCCCCGGTCCGCCATCAGCGCAGCCTTCTGCAACCTTTAAGCTCCTGGTACATGCGTTAAGTTTAGTACCTCTAACTTTACGCTGGAGCCGTCACACATGAACCCTGCCTTGACGGTGAAGGCGTCCATCCACCGGCCAACTTGCGGCACGCGTGGCGATTCCACGAGGCTTGGTGGCCAGGGTGAGCGGCCGAGCATAGGATCGCGACGACGTCGAGTAGGGAGGTGCAACTGTGGAGTCATCGGCTACTGACCAAGACCGGGCCGCTCGTCCTAGCGACCGAACCCACGGTGAGACGGCAGATAATGCCGTCCGTACTCGGGCCCCCATACGCTCCATCCGTCGGGCAGGTGCTCTTGGAGGGCCTCGGGTGTCTCCTCGGGCGGCTCGGGCATGATCGGCGGCTCGCCCAGGGGATCGAGCCTCGAGGCGAAGTCGCGGGCCCAGGCGATCCACTCTGCGCTCCCGGAGCTCCCGCCGTGGGCGGCCTCCATCGCGTCGCAGTACTCGCGCAGGCGCTCGGCCTCTCGCCATGCCTTCTCCTGCGAGCGCAGAAGAGCGGCGCGCTGCGTCTCGACCAAGCTCGATCTCGCCCGGTCCATGAGCAGGTGCCAGCGGCGCTCCCGCTCCTCCGCCGCCCTTCGCTCCTCCTCTGCGCTTCTCCGCCGCGATCCGCTCTTCCTCCTCGGCACGGTCCGCCTTGACGATCCGGGCCTCGATCTCGCGGAAGACATGCGGCAGGCGCTCCTCGAGCTGCCAGGAGGCGCGGTCGCCCCAGTTCGACTGGTGGCCCCGGAAGATCCAATCGCGGTTGACCCCGAGGTGGAGGCCGAGCTCACCCTTCGCGTCCGCGTCGTAGGGACCGCTCGGGTAGTCACGTCCGCCGTGGGAGCCCCAGCGGGCCGCGATGTCGCGGAAGCGCTGTACCTGCTCCTCCCACGGGCCGCGTTCCTTGACCCCCTTCTCGTCAAGGTGCAACCAGAAGTCGTGTCCCCCGGCCTCGATATTCAGCCTACCTGGTCGAGCTGCTCAGCGCTCGCGCTCGCGGGCAGCCGCTTCCCGCGCTCGCCCGAGCCGCGGCTCGCTGCCGATCGTTACGAAACTCACGCCTGAGGGTCAGGCGAGTGAACGGTTACTGGAAATATCGCATTTACAGGGGAAAGGAAATGGCGAGGGGCGGAATCGAACCGCCGACACCACGATTTTCAGGCGGGTTTTCTACCGAGCTGAGCCATCTAGGCCGAAGGCTCTGAATCCCGCTTGCCATGCGGATTCGGGGCTACCTCACTGGGGATTCTACAGGACTCGGCGATGGCTGGATTCGGGTGGTTTTCGTGGGGTTTCGGGGGGCTTTGGGCGACGAGATGGGGTTTCGTCGCCCAATCAATCACGGAAATGGTTGGCGGAATTTGAACCTATTTCAGCGACGGCGTCACACCTGACTATGCCGCTGTTGAGATTGACGGAAGCCTTACTCTCCCACTTGGGCACAAGCTGTGCCTGTCAAGTCCTGAGCTCCTGGGTAGGGAGATCGTCGAAGTGTCGCGTCACACCTCCTACTCGCCCAAACCGCCGCGTACCTTCTCGGCGAATCCTCCAGCCCCAGCCCGCTCCAGCGCGGCCAACAGCTCCTCGACTGGCCGTCCACCTGCCCAGTCGGCTGCCTGCCGCTCAAGAAGATCGAGGAATCCCTCGGAGCTGCCATCGAAAGCTGCCGCTAGGAATAAGTCTGGGGCGGTGACCTCAACGCCGTGCCCTTGCAGAGCCGGGCGTAGGTAGCCGCGGTCGTGTGTGAAGAGGTAGACGGCGCCTGAGGCAATCGCCAGACGGCAGACATGGTGATCATCTGGATCGTCGGTGAGTCCGCTGAGGTCGACACTCGGCGCCGCACGGGCGAGATCCTGCTCGCCATCCGGAAAGTTCTGCGGCAGGTAGCCGATCCAGCGCCCTGCGGCCTTCTCCGAGAGCCCCTTTTTCCCGACGAGCGATCTCTTCGCCTCAGCCAGCAGCTCCTCGCTCCAGACGAGGTCGAGCAGCCCAAGGCGTTTGGCGACACGCCCCATCAGCTCGTGCAAAACGCGCGAGAAAATGATGTCGGAGTCGAGAACCGCGCGCGGCGGGCCAGTGCGGCTCACTCAGCCGGAGCGCCCATCGCGTCGAGGTCGCGAGACCACTCGGCCGTGCGACGATCGTTCTCGGCGCGGCGCTCCTCGAAGGCGAGCACCGACGCCAGCGGAATCTTCCAGTAGCTCGACCCCGGTAACTGTTGCGCCTCGAGCTCTCCGTAGTCGATCAGGCGCATCACGTGCTGGCGGGAGAAGCCGAGCCGCTCGGCGGCCTGCTGAGGCGAGAGCAGCTCCTGCTCCTCGGCGACGGTGACGGCGACCCGCTTGCCCTCCCGCAGAAGCCTGTCGACCTCCTCGGTCACGAGGGCGGCCTGATCGCCGGCAGTCGGATCTAGATGCAGCGTCTTCATCGTCGGCTTCACCATAACAGAAAACCTGCCCCACCTGCACATGCTTCGTTGCTGTGTCTCGTCCACTGCCGGTCGGGCCTGCGCGACTGCCCTTGCATTCTGCGGCGGGCACTTACGCCGGGGGGCGTGCGCAGTACGGACTGAGCTTCCTCACAGCGGGCGGCGGCGACATCGCTGGCTTCCGCCTGTCGTCCGAAGCAGGTATGCGCGGTCCTGGGCTCGAGCGCTCGTATCCCGGCGAAAGCGGGACCCATGGTTGAGCGACCGATGGCGACTTTCGTCAGTCCGCCCAGAAGCCGGCTGCCCGGCAGCGCATCGCAAAGCCAGGCGCCCCGGGCGCCGGCCGCAGTGCCGCTACGCTATCCGCCGGTGAACATTGCATGGCGCGCAGCGGCTGTATTTGGGGCGCTTGGCCTCTCGGCACTTTTACTTGGCACCACGGCTTCCAGCGCCTTCGCCGGGACCGCCTACGTTTCTGTCTCAGGATCCGTCGTCCCGATCGATACCCAAAGCAACACCGCCGGCACGCCGATCCCGGTTGGGAAAGATCCCGCCGGCGTCGCGATCACCCCCGACGGCCGCACCGCCTACGTCGCCAGCTTTTTAGGCGACGCTGTGACCCCGGTCGACACCCTGACGAACGTGGCGGGGACTCCGATCCCGTTCGCGACCGAAAAGATTGCGATAACGCCAGACGGCAGCACAGCCTTTACGGTCGGGACGGACTCCGTCGTCCCCATTAGCATTCCCAGCGGCCTCGTCGGCACGCCGATCAGCGCGGGCGAAGAAACCAGGGACGTGGTAGTCAGTCCTGACGGGGAAACCGCCTACGCGGTAAACGGCAAATCCCACTCGCTAACCCCGATCAACACCCGCACCGACACCACCGGCACGCCGATCCCGGTTGGCACCCACCCTGTCGCGGCTGCGATCACCCCTGACGGAGCGACCGCCTACGTCGTCGACGAATCGACCTCCGGAAGCGTGATCCCCGTTGACCTCGCCAGCGGCATTGCCGGCACGCCGATCCCGGTCGGTAAATTCCCCTCCGCGATCGCGATCACCCCCGACGGTGCCACCGCCTACGTCACCAACTCCAGTGATAGCTCGGTCACCCCGATCGACACCCGCACCGACACACCGGGACCCCCGATCGGCGTCGGAAGCTTTCCCGAGGCGATCGCGATCACCCCCGACGGTGCCACCGCCTACGTCGCGAACTACTTCTCAGGGTCCGTCACCCCGATCGACACCCGCACCGACACCGCCGGCACGCCGATTCCAGTCGGCGAAGAACCTGACGGAGTGGCGATCATCCCGAGCCAGTCACCTCAACCGGCCTTCTCGATCAGCGGCATCGGCAAGGTTGGTAGCCCGCTCACCTTCGACGCCTCGGCCTCCCTCGATCCTTTCGGCGCGGTCAGCTCTTACGCCTGGAGCTTCGGCGACGGCCAAAGCACCGTCGGGGGTCCCCTAGTCGAGCACACCTACAGCGTCCCGGGCACCTACCAGGTGTCTCTCACTGCCGACAATGATGAAGGTTGCCCAACCTTCCTCTTCACCGGCCACACCGCCCTGTGCGGCGGCCCTTCGAAAGCCAGCGTGTCTCATACCGTCACGGTCGCACCGCAACCTGGCAAGGCCGGGTTTGCCCTCCCGCGTGTCCGCCTCAAGTGCCCGAAGAGCGCAAAGCCAAAGGGCTGCACGTTCAAGCTCCAGGTCGTGAGCAAGAAGCGCAAGGGCAAGGCCGAGAGCGTCGTCGCCAGCGCGAAGCTGAAGGCCGGGCGCTCTGCGATCGTTTCGCTGAAGCCAAAGGCTGCCTACCGAGCCAAGCTCGCGACCGCTAAGAAGGTCCTCGTCAAGGAGACCGCGACGATCAACGGCGCCAAGCGGACGCTCTTCAAGAAGCTGAAGATCGTTCAGTAGCAAACAGCAGCGCGATCAGGTGGAGTGGCCATCGCGCCGTGACCGCTTTCGGTGTCCCCCTTCCCCGAGTGTGGAAGCGAGAGTCTCCAGCGTTTGTCATTCTCCCTCGCGCTACGGACTAAGCAGCGGTTTGCGATGGTTTCTTCCTTCTTAGGACCGCTTTTGGGTGCTTGCGAGCGCGTCGCCGGCCAGCCCTAAGAAGCCCGGAAAGGACGATTTGCGGAAGCGGGAACCGGTCACTCGATCTCGAAGCCTCGGTCCAGGTCGCGGTCTCGGTCGATCTCGCGCTCGATCCGCTCCTGACGCTCCGCGCTTCGCTCGTCAGCTTCCTCGGCGATGCTCGCCTCCTGCGCGCCGCTGCGGCGCATCCGCTCGCCAAGCCGTTCGATCGCACCGGCGTCCATTCCCACCTCCCCAAGGTCCTCGCGCGACACGTAGATCTGGGTCTGCTCGCGGGCGCGGCTGAGCGCTACGTAGGCGTGCTCGCGATCGGTCTGCCAGCCGCCGGTGAGGATGCCCGAGGTCTCGGCGGTGATGCCCTGCGCCTTGTAGACGTGGACGGCGTAGCCCAAGTTGAGGTCGGTGAACTTCGCGGTGTCGATCTCGACCTCGCGCGGCTCGCGCTCGTGGGTCTCGACCGTGACTTGGTCTGTGTGGCGGGCGGTATCGAGGACGGTGCCGGCGATCCCGTTCTCGACCCGCCGCTCGTTGGGGATCTTGAACTGGGCGGAGAAGATCACCTCGTCGCCTGCATGCAGGCCGTAGGGCTTGCCGGGCAGCTCGACGCGATGCGAGCCAAGCTCGCCCGCGGCTGCCCGGCGCTCCTGGGCCATCGCATTGATCTGGTCGCGCTCTTTGTTGGAGGCGTCGGTGATCATCACCGCCTGGCCACCGGGCAGGCTCCGCCTGGTCTTGTCCCAGTCGGCGGCCATCTCCTCCGCGGCCTGGGCGCGGGTGTCGTGGATGTGGAGGCGATCGTGGGCCTCATACTGAGCGAGCGCGGGACCGGGTTCGCCGTTTCGGACCTGCTCCCAGGCCCGGCGCTCCCAGTCGTGGTTGGCACGGTGTACCTCGCTCAGCTCGGCGCTGGAGACACGATCCCGCAGCTGCTCGAAGAGCCCACCGGCGCCGATCGGCCCCAGCTGCGCGGCGTCGCCGGCGAGCACGAGCTTGCTGTGGGACTGGGATGTCAGCTCGGCGAGCCGGGCGAGGCGCGCGGTGTCGGCCATCCCCGCCTCGTCCATGACTACGACGGTTTTGGGACTGAGGTCGATGCGGCCTTTCTCGACGCCGTTGCAGAGGCCATCGACCGTGGAAGAGCGGTCGAGATGCGCCTCCTCTCCCAACCTCTGCTCGGTGGCGCCGGCTACCGCGGTGCCGATCACCTCATAGCCCTCGAGCTGCCAGGCTCGGGCAGCGGTAGAGATCGCCACGCCCTTGCCGGTGCCGGCCCGGCCGACGAGCTGGGAGATGCCGCCTGGGCCCGTGATCGTCTCCAATGCCTCGCGTTGCTCTTGGCTGAGCGAGGCATGGATCTCCTTGCCGATCTCGCGGCGTGCTTGCTTGAGAGACGCCTCGCCGAGCGGGGCGGCGTTCTCGTTGGCACGGTTCACGGCGATCTGAACGGTGGAGCGCTCCAACTCGCGCAGGCGGCGGGTCGTCCATAGGCCGCCCTCCAGCCGGACCAGCTCGCCGGATCGCGCCAGCTCGGCGACTAAATCGTCGGCCTCGGCGGGCCGGCAGGCACCGGCGGCAAGCTCGTAGGCCTTGGCGCGCAGCTGGCGATCCTCGATCATGGCGCGCTCGCGGGTCACCTCTTCGAGCAGCTCCGCGCGGAGGTCGGCGCTCTCTTGGTTGGAGATCGTTCGCTCGGTCGAAGAGCGTCTCAGCGCGCTCGCCGCTCAGGCCGTGCTCCTCCCCCACCGCCCTCCACGCCTCGTTGACGTCGATCCGATCCGCAGCGCTCTTGGAGCCGCGGGTGGCGATCGTCAGCGACCCCAGCTCCCCGGCCCGCGGCTCGCGGCCGTAGCGCTGGCGGAAGAGCCGGGCGGCACGATCGACGTCTTCGGAGCGAGAGGACCAGCGGCTCGCCAATCGCTCGGGGACGCCGCTGACCTCGAAGTAGCGCCCGTTGCGCCCGGTGCGGCGCTCGATCGGCACTCCTAGCTCGCGCAGATTGGCGGCAAGCTCGGCTCGGTACCAGGCTCCGTTCTCGCGGGCGGAGCGGTAGAGCTGGCGCGATTCGACCGCGGCGAGCTTGCCGTCTTTGCGCTCCGCGGCGAAGACAACGAGATGGGAGTGCAGCTGGGGGTCGGGGATTCCGCCGGCCTCCTGGTCTTGGGCGAGGCGGCTGGAGGTGTGGACGAACTCGGCGGCGAGCAGGCTCTTGGCGCGCTCGAAGCGAACGACCCCGCCGCTCTTGCGTCTGACGAGCGCAACCTCGCGCTCGGTTCGCTGCCAGAGCGCTCGCCACGGCGCGTCTGTGGGCGACCTCGATCTGGGCGCGGCGGTAGGGACCGGCGGTCGCCCAGAGCGCCGAGACCGACTTCGGCGGCGCCATCATCAGCTCGACCCCGGCAACCCGGGTGCCGTTGGAGCCGACCGGACGCAGCGGCTCGCCGCTGAGCGGCGAGAAGCCCTGCATCACCGCGCGCAGATCGCTGCGCTCGCACCGGCTCCTCGGCGTCGAGAGACCGAGCGAGCGCAGCAGACCCGGTGAGCCGTGCCAGCGGCTGGGCACCGGCGAGTTCTCGTCGCCATCGCGGGTGTAGTAATCGCCGCGCGTCGCGGTGGAGGTCAGGTACTTCGCATACCTCGTCGCGGAGTCGCCGGGGATCTTGTGGGTGGTCTGCACACGGCGAACGTAGCCCCGGTGATTACACACCTCAAGGGAGGGTGTGAATCGGCGACTAAGATCGGCTATGTGTGACTATGTAGCTCCTTGAGGTGCGTATAGTCTGCGCTGTTGCGGGGCGACGGAGGTAACGGAGGAGCAGTTACTGCGGAATGGGCAAGCCGGTTCTCTACAGCCCCGCAGGGGCGTTGCTGACTTGCCTACCTGACCGCGCAGCGGGCTAACAGACCGTGAACTGCGCGGTCAGCGTCTTGGTGAGCGTCAGGGAGATCTTGTGGCCGTGCTTGCGCTTGGTCTCCTTGTAGGAGACCTTGACGGTCAGCGTGTGGGTACCCGCCGTCAAGCCGGCGGTCGAGAGCTCGAGCGTGACCGGGACGTGCTTGGCAATCGCGTTCGGCTTGTAGGTGGCGACGATCACCGTCTTCTTGCGGCCGCTGCTGGTGCGCGTCGTCTTCTTGTGGGTGTGCCTGATCCCGTTGTCAAGGTAGAAGGCGGCGCTTGAGAAGCTGAGCTTCGCGGCCCCCGACCCCGCGATCGCGGAGGAGTCAAGCGTCACGGCGAGCTTCCCGCCCCCCGCAACGCAGGGCTGAAGCGACGGCGTCGTCAGGGCGATCTGCTGGTCGTCAAGCGTGGCATGGGTTATCTGTGCGCTCGGTGGTGTCGGTGATTCTGATTGCGGCGGCGGTGACCCGGCGCCCGGCGGGGCAGCCGCGCGTGAGAAGTCATTGAGGGCTGCGCCGGAGGCGGCGTAGACGTTGCTGCCCTCAGGGCTAACCACCACCGCGTTGGCATCGTCGAGGGCGTCGCTCGGGCTGGTCGCCGTGCAGCCCGGGTCGTTGCCGATGCAGCTCTCATAGGTCAGCGCGCCGGTCGAGGTGTTACGAGCGAACAAAGCGACGGCGTTCGGACCCTCCGAGGCGGCGTAGACGCTGGCGCCGTCAGGGCTCACAGCAACCGTGTGTGCCTGTTCGAGCGCGTTGGACGGGGTCGTCGCCGTGCAGCCGGTGTCGGCGCCAAAGCAGCCCGTGTAGGTCAGCGCGCCGCTCGCGGTGTCGCGTGAGAAGGCAACGATCCCGCCGGGGCCCGGGAAGCCAACCACGGCGACATAGACGCTGGCGCCGTCAGGGCTCACGGCGATCGAGCCTGCATCGTCGAGCGCGTTGACTGGGCTAATCGCCGTGCAGCCCGCGTCTTCGCCGATGCAGCCGTTGAACGTCAGAGCACCGCTCGTGGTGTTGCGCGAGAACAGATCGAAGGCGCCAAAGGCAGAGTTGGCGGCGTAGAGGCTCTTGCCGTCTGGGCTCACCGCGACCGAGCGCACCCCCAGGACGGCGTTGGTGGGCGTGGTCGCCGTGCAGCCTGCGTCTTCGCCGATGCAACTCTCAAACGTCAGAGCGCCGCTCGAGGTGTTGCGTTCGAACAGGTCGATCGCGTTCGAGGCGCCGACGTAGACGCTTGTGCCGTCGGGGCTCACCGCGACCGAGGCCGCGCCGCTGAGCGCGTTGGCCGGGGTGGTCGCCGTGCATCCTGATTCAACGCCGATGCAACCGCTGTAGGTCAGCGCGCCGCTCGTTGTGTCGCGCGAGAGCACATCGACCGCGCCCGCGTAGGGCGAGGCCACGTAGACGCTGCGCCCGTCGGGGCTCACCGCGACCGACTCTGGCTCACCGAGGGCGTCGGTCGGGCTGGTCGCCGTGCAGGGAGAGCCCGCGCCGTCGCCGATGCAGTCCTCAAAGCTCAGCGCGCCGGTCGCGGTGTTGCGCGAGAACCCATCGATCAGGCCGGTCCCGCTCCCGGTGCTCGCGGTGACGTAGACGCTGGCGCCATCGGGGCTCATCGCAACCGAGTTGGCGCCGTTCAGCAGGTAGCTAGGGGTCGTCTGCGCGCAGCCCATTTCGAGGTCCATGCCGATGCAGCCGGTGAAGGTGAGATCGCCGACGGCGCCGAGCGCGCCCGCCGGAGCCAACCAGGCCCAGCCGAGGATCACCGCGACACCCAGCAGGGCGCACCTGGCGCCCGACACCCTTCGACCCGTCCCGGTCGCCTTGACGCATCCCGGTTGTGATCGGGCTCCAGTCGAGGTAGCGCCAAGCCTAACATCGGGTCAGGGCCCGGCGAGCGCGCACGCGCTTGCGGGTTGCCAGACCCTCGCTCCTCGTCTCGCCCGCATCTCGGGCGTAGCGGGTGCGCGTCCACCTTGACGCTTCGCCAAGGCACGCCGCTAGCCCAGCACACCAGTCCCATTGGCATTCGAAGATGGTGGTAGACGTATGGGTTGTTCCTCGCGCGCGATGCGGTCGTCTCCTGCGAAAGCGCGGTGCCAGCCGAACAGCTGACGGTCGCGTTGCCGGCGCTCGACAGGGATCGTGCTCGAAAGCTCGGTCAGTGCTAGCTTGCACGCATGGAGGCGTAGCTAAGCGGCCTTCGCACTCCTCATGCGAATTGTGCCAGCGCTCGGAGACATGCAGTGAGTGAGGGGTCGGTGTTCCGCCGGTTGGGCGATTACGCGGGGGCTGTGCGTCACCACCGACGGCTGACGTCGGTGGGTACCTCGCGCGAGCAGTTGCTCGCGCTTCAGCAGCGGCGCTTGGTGGCGATGGCGCGCCACGCCGCGGTGGCCTCACCGTTTTACCGTGAGCTTTACGCTGGGATCGAGCTCACCGACGAGCTAGACATGCGTGCTTTGCCGGTCGTGACCAAGGCGATGCTGATGGAGCGCTTCGAGGAATGGGTCTGCGACCCGCGACTGCGGTTGTCGGAGATCGAGAGCCATCTCGAGCGCATTCGCGGCGACGAGCTTTACCTCGGCGAGTACCGCTGTCTGCCGACCGCCGGCACCACGGGACACAAGGGCGTGTTTGTCTATGACCGCGATGAGTGGCGTCGGTGCCTGTCCGTGTTCGTGCGCTGGACTGAGCTGACGGGAGCACGGCCACGACTCGGCCGGCGCGTGCGAGTCGCGAGCGTCGCGGCCACCAGCCCACTGCACGTGACGGCGCGCTTTAGCCTGAGTCTCGACCTGGGGCTGACCGCGCTGCGACGGCTCGACGCGCACACACCACTCGTTGAGCTGGTCGCCGCGCTGGACGAGCACCGCCCAGAGATTCTCGTGGCGTACCCGTCGATGGCCTCACTGCTAGCCCTCGAGCAGCTCGAGGGTCGCCTGCACATCGCTCCCCGTATCGTCTCCACGAACTCCGAGGTCCGTACCGAGGAGATGACCGCCAACATCCGTGCCGCTTGGGGAGTCGAGCCATTTAACCTGTACGGCACTACGGAAGGCATGTACGCGTGTGACTGCGAGCACCATCAGGGGATGCACGTGTTCGAGGATCTCGGCCTCGTGGAGGTCGTCGACGAACGCGGCGACCCGGTCCCCGACGGGGTCGTCGGTGCCAAGATGCTCATCACCAGCTTCATCAAACGCTCCCAGCCGCTGATTCGCTACGAGGTCTCGGACATGGTTGCGCTCACGACCGCGCCCTGCGCGTGCGGTCGTCCACTGGCACGGATGGTGTCGATAGAGGGGCGCAGCGACGACATCCTGCGCATGACTGCAACCGACGGACGGACCATCACCGTGCATCCACTCACGTTGCAAAGTCCGATGGAGGCGCTCGCAGAGCTGCGCCAGTACAAGATCGTCCACGACGACGACGGCCTGCATGTGCTCGTCATGCTCCGGGACGGCGCCGCGGCGGATGAGGTCTCCCGGCGCATCGAGGAAACTCTGCGCTCGAAGCTCCTCGCCGCTGGCGTCCCGGACCCCGGCCTCTCTGTCACGATCGTGACAGAGTTGCCGCGCGTGCAAGCCCCCGGCGCGAAGTTCAAGCTGATCGAGTCGCGCACCAGCACCAGCGCAGCAACCCACTGACACCGCCACCCGTCGCGCCTTCGGGCAGCCGCCGTCACGTTTCGCCTCTTGCCGCGGCGACCGATGTGCGTGCTGGGATGGTCGGTCGGGAGGGGTGGCCGCTGACGGGTTGATCGAGGCCGAAACTCATGGGGTCGAATGCCTGGCGAGCTATACGATCACCTCGTGATGGAGACACTGGCGAAGCTGGGAGTTGGCGCGTCAGCCGAGCGCCGTCGAGCATCGACCGCCGCGCTTTCAAGGAGCGTCGTTCTCAGATGTGACGCGGCCTAGCCGATGAGATTCGGACTCTTCTGCTGGGCGCAGGCCAGCGGCGGTGATCTGCCTGCCGAGACGGGCCAAGGCTTCCGCGACTATCTCGACCTCAACGTAGAAGCTGAGAAGCTCGGCTTCATTCGAGCTTCCTAGTCGAGCATCCGGGGGTACCGAGGAGCACGCGCTCTATGGAACGCCTGAGGAAATCGGCGCCAGGCTGGCGGCATTGAATGAAGTCGGCGCTGAGTATGTCCTGCTCACGGTGCTTGGCGGCAAGGAGCAGCTGCGGCGGTTCGCGCAGGAGGTCATGCCAGCGTTCTTCGCCACGCAAGGCGGTAAAAGCAACGCCGGGTAATCCTGTGCATGCCCGGCACGCTAATCAGGTGGTGGGTCGCGATCAGCCAGTACTATGCTTTCGCGGCCAGATTCAGGCTTTGCGGAGGGTGGAGCTTAAGGACGAGCCTCCAAAACCAAGTTGAACGGAGTCTCAGTGGCTCGGCGGACCTCGCTGAAGCCGCCTTGCATGATCACGTCGGTGAGGCGCTCCTCTCCGGCCTGCGCGCCGAGCGCCAGCCCAACCTCCTGGTCAAGTGACGCTGGAGTACAGATCACGGTAGATGCGCCGTAGAAGACCCTTCCCACAGGGTTGAGGTTGTCCTCGACGCTGTCGTTGGCGAACGGCTCGACGATCATCCAGGTCCCCTCGGAATCGAGGGTCTCATGAATGTGTGCAGAGGCCCCGACCGGGTCGCCCATGTCGTGGAGGCAGTCAAAGACCGTGACGAGGTCATAGCTCTCGCCCGGAAAGTCCTTCGCGGAGGCGACCTGGAAACTCACCCGCTCACCGACGCCCGCCTCATCGGCCGCCTCGCGGGCCCGCTCCAGCGAGGCGTCGTGGTAGTCGAAGCCGATGAACTCCGAACGTGGGAACGCCTCGGCCATGATGATCGTTGAGGCTCCGTGGCCGCACCCGACATCGGCAACCTTGCCCCCGTCCTCGAGCTTCTTCTGCACGCCGTCGAGCGCCGGAATCCATTCCCCGACCAGATGTCCGCGGTAGCCGGGCCTAAAGAACCGCTCTGTGCCACTGAAGAGCCGGTGATCGTGCTCGTGCCAACCCATGCCATCGCCGCTCCGGAAGGCCTCGGTGATCTTCTCCTGATCGGCGAAGAGCGAGGCGATCAAGTCATAGGCCCCGAGTAGGTAGAAGGGGCTCTCCTCATCAGCCAGGGCAAGTGCCTGCTCGTCGGGAAGCGTGTAGGTGTCGCTCTCGGAGTCATAAGTTACGTAGCCACCGGCAGCCTGGTTTCTCAGCCACTCGCGCACGGATCGCTCGGCAACCCCGGCTCGCTCGGCGACCTGCTCCGAGCTGAGCGGCCCAGCTCCTGCCATTGCCTTGTAGAGGCCGAGTTTCTCGCCGATGAGGAATAGCGGGGCGCTGATTACAGCCCCCATGTCGGTCACTGCCTGGCCCATGAAGGCTTCCAGCTTGCCCTCGTCGATACCTGTGGCGTTCATAACGGCCTCCGATTTAGCGGTTGGACGAAACGTCTACTGGGATCCTCGAATCGACCCAGTAGAGCTCACTGGAGCATCACTGTCAACCTTCGCGCCGCTGGGCGGGGAAGAGCTAGTCATCCTCCTCGCAGAGCGCTCAGCGTGACGGCCAATCCGTCCTAGAGGCGAATCTCGACTGCTCGTCTTCCCCTCGCAGTGGGAGGTTCCCTGCTCTTCCTCGCTCAGGCCTCCGAACGCACGACTTTGAGCTTCGCTCCGACGTTGTCGGGCCGGGAGAGCTCTTCGACCAGCTCGATCCGGACTGGCGGCGGATCCGCGCCCAGGGCTCGCAGTCGCGCTGTCAGAGCACTCGCCAGCTCGTCCGTCCATTCGGATCCGCTGCCGGTGCGCTCGACAACGGCCACGGTTATCGCATCGGCACGGTGAACGACCTGGTAGCGGGCGACCTCGCGGCGCTCCTCGATCGTCTCCTCGAAGTGATTGGGGTGGACGGGGATCACCTCTCCCCCTATGCCCGCAAGCTCCAGGGTGTCCTCCTGTCTGCCCGTGATCTCGAGGATGCGCCGGGTCGCCCGTCCGCACTGGCACAGATCGGAGGTGACGAGTACAGGGTCATCGATCCGGTAGCGAATGAGCGGCAACGTTCGGTTCAGCCAACTGGTCACCAGCAGCGCGGCGCCTCTCTCCCCGTCGGGAACCGGGCGGTCCTGCTCGTCGACGACTTCCACGATGCAGGCCTCTTCCCTGAGGTGCAGTCCCTCGTGGGCATCGCACTCGCAACCGAGCATGCCGCCGGTCTCGGTCGTCGAGTAGACGTCGAAAGGCTCGACCCAAGCCTCTCGGATCGCCTTACGGGCGCTCGGCAGCAGCTGTTCGGAGTTACAGAGGATCAAGTGAGGCGAGATCTTGAGCCTTCCCGCCAGCTGCTCGCCGGCGAGCGCGGCGATGACGCTCGGGTAGCCGCTCAGGAGGTCGGGGCGGAAGCGGTTAAGCGCACCCGCCAGTTGCGCGACAGAGGCGGTGACGTCAAGGCGGAGCGAGGCGTAGGCGGGCGAGCGGTTCGAGGTCGCCATCCGGTTGGTCATGTGCAGCGGTCCTCCGGCAGTTATCAGGGCCGTGCGCCGCCGCGGCAACAGGCGCGGTCGAAAACCGTGAGTAAAGGCGATAAGCACGATCGGAGCGAGCACCGATAGCCAGGACGACCGGTCAAACGGCACGTAGGTGGTGGTGCCCGAGGTGCCCCCGGTGCTCAGCACTCGGTACTCACCGAACAGCAACGGGTCGCCGCTGCGCATCTCCCCCGCATGCGCAGCGAGCGTTGAACGAGTCAGGCGGCGGTCGGTCACGATGGTCTCGAGCGAGCGGACGAGGTCCTCCTTGCGCATGACCGGGAGCGCCTCAAGCTCCTCCCTCCGCCACGATGCCCGTCCCTCCAGCCGCTCTCGGTGAAAAGGAGAGGAGGCGACCGCCTGACGAAGCAGGGCTGAGAGGCTCCTCTCCTGGTTCGCGGCGATCTCCTCGCGGGTGAGCCGCTCGCCGGCGATTTCGGCGCGGCCCCGGCGAACGACCTCGATCCTCTCGCTCAGTCTCATCAGCCCTCCGGCAATCCAGATACGGTACGCTTCTAGATGCGATCTATATCCGAATACGAGTCGTATGTCAACTAGGATCTCCCGCCAGGAATCCCAAGCCAACACCCGCCGCCTCCTGATCGAGGCCGGCAAAGCGGCGTTTCGCGAGCATGGCTTCCATCGTGCGTCTGCTGATGCCATCGCCGAGGATGCCGGGTTCACCCGCGGCGCGCTTTATGCGAACTTCGATGGCGGCAAGGAGGGCCTCTTCCTCGCCGTCCTCGACGAGGAGATCGATGCTCGGTATGCAGCTATGACTCAGCCCGGCGACGCGAGGACAATCGCATCCCGCTACTGCCGCCTGCTGGATGACGATCGCGGGTGGACCCTGGCTCTGCTGGAGTTCACGATTCACGCCGCCCGCCACCCCGAGCTGGCCGAGCAGCTGCGCGCTCGAAACGACGATCTCCGCAGGCTGACGGTCGACGGAATCACCCAGCTGCGGCCCGAGATCTCCCGCAAAAGCGCGGAAGTGGGCGCAAAGCTCGTTCTGGCCGCGAATACCGGCGTCGCCCTGGAGCGGGCGATCGATCCGGACGGGGCAGGAGCTGCCGAGCTCACCCGCGCCTACACCGCAGCGCTGGAGGCTTGACGGGGGTTCACCTGACGCGCAACGTCGGGCCGGCCGAGGTACCCCGATTGGCCTCGACGCGCGGCCATGTGGGTTAGCTTACCTCCCGTCGCCAGGCGCACCGGCCACTCCGAAGGGCCGCGCGCCCCTCGGCCAGACAACGGTTGACCTTAGCTTAGGTGGACGGAGCACGGTTAGGCCCTTCCGCTTGCGAACGATCGCTCGCTCGTCTCTTCGGGCGCGCAGCAATCTCCCAAAACCTCGCGGCCACCAGATACCCGACCCTCACCCTCGCAGCGTTCGCGGTCTTCCCTAGTGCCGATCGGATAGTCCGCTCGACCACCGGAGCGTGCGGCGTTAAGCTGAGAGGGTGTTGGGATGAGAACGACGAAGTTGGCGACAGTTGCGACCGTGACCACGGGGCTTGCGCTGGTGAGCGCGGCGTTCCTGCTGGCATCTGTAGCCCACGCCAGCTTCCCGGGTCGAAACGGCCAGATCGCCTATGGTCTCTACCGGCATTCTGAACCAGAACAAGGATCAGAAGAACCATACGAAGACTTTCCGTTGGGCATCGAGGCCATCAGCCCCGACAGTGCTCACCAGCCTTCGCTGCGGTTCACAGAAAACCCTCAGGTGCCCGGGCACTGCATCGAAGCTCCTTCCTACTCGGGCGATGGCAAACTGATCGCTTTCGATGCAAGCTGGTTCGGGCCTGAATGCGAACCCTATCCGCCTCCGGCTGCACCCCTCCCACCGGCACAGAACATCTTCATCATGAGCGCGAGCGGAGCCGAAGTGCATCAGGTGACCAAGGAAGCCGGCGTGATAGACAGCGATCCGGCGTTCTCCCCCAGCGGTGAAGAGATCGTCTTTAGCCGCCACGCCAACGGCCAGACCCAGATCTACACGATCCACTCCGACGGCAGCGACCTCCAGCAGCTGACCAGCGGGCCCACCGGCCGTGACCTCAGCCCGCGCTACTCGCCCGACGGCAAGCACATTGTCTTCGACTCTGAGAACGGGATCGAAGAGATCAACGCTGACGGAAGCGGCCGCCACATCCTGGTGGCAGACCGTGGCAGGTACAGGGTCGCCGAAGCAGACTTTTCACCCAACGACAAGCTGATCACCTTCGTCAAAGCGACCTCCTCCACTCCCTGGATCTTTATCGCGAGGGCCAATGGCAGGGACGCCAGGCGCCTCTCACCTGCCGCGGCGCGGGATGGCAGTTCCTGCTTCCATCGCTATTGCGCAGCCAGCCCGATCTTCTCGCCAGACGGCAAGCGGGTCTTGTTTGTGAAGTACGGAGAGTACGGAGGCGAAGGTAACTCGAAGCTCGCCGAGGTGCCGGTGACCGGCAGGACGCGCATGATGGTACAACCCATTCCTCCCCTCAATGGGGGGTCAACCGTCGTCCGGCCATCCTGGCAGCCGCTGCCCTAGAGGCTTAAGAAGCGCTAGACGGGCCCGCGCTCGGCCCGGTCAGGTCGAAGACCTGGCGGGGCGAGGTGGCGTGAGCTTTCGCGGCCCGGCGTTCGAGACTCAAAGCCAGCCGATGCGAGTGGTCCCTGGGTGCTGCCGTTTGCGCTGGTATGCGATCCTCCAGGCCCGAATCCTCTGA
Source organism: uncultured Solirubrobacterales bacterium (assembly GCA_963743285.1). GTDB lineage: Bacteria > Actinomycetota > Thermoleophilia > Solirubrobacterales > 70-9 > CAVUPF01. The sequence continues at coordinate 97,870 of CAVUPF010000003.1, read as the reverse complement.
CCCACGGACGACCCTTCCTACGGCAACGTGAGCGATGGGAACGGAACTCTCACTTGGCCCCACTCCGGAACCTTGAAATGGCCCCACCCCGTCCGACCCGCCGCGGACTGTTCGAGTCTCATGAAGCTCGAACGGAAGGCGGCAGACAGGGATGGGATCACGAGTGGAGACGTTCGAGCAGATAAGAAGAGATCGCGACCGTGAGGACCTTTCGATCAGGGCCTTGGCAGAGCGCCACGGTGTCCATCGTCGCGCTGTCCGTCAGGCGCTTGCCTCGCCACTGCCTTCACCGCGCAAGCGCCCTGAGGGTCGCCCGGCGCCGAAACTCGGCTTATACCGGGAGCTGATCGACGGCTGGCTGATCGCGGACCGAGACGCCCCGCGAAAGCAGCGCCACACCGCCCACCGCATCTGGGAGCGCCTCGGCGAGGAGCACGGCGCAGAGGTCTCTGAGCGTGCGGTGCGCAAGTGGGTTGCCCACCGCCGCAGAGAGCTGGGCGAGCCGCCGGCGGCGATGGTGCCCCTAGTGCACGACCCCGGCGTCGAGGCGGAGGTCGACTGGGGCGAGGCGGTCGTGATCCTGCGGGGAGTCCCCACCAAGGTGTTCGTCTTCCACATGCGCGCCTGTCACTCCGGCGCCGCCTTCGCGATGGCCTTCTCGCGCCAGACCCAGCAGGCATTCCTCGAGGCCCACGCCGGTGCTTTTGACTGGTTCGGCGGGGTCTTCCAGACGATCCGCTACGACAACCTGAAGGCTGCGGTCACGAAGATCCTCAAGGGCCGCAGACGCCTCGAGTCAGACCGCTTCATCGCGCTGCGCTCCCACTACCTGTTCGAGTCCTCCTTCTGCGAGCCCGGCGAGCAGGGCGCCCACGAAAAGGGCGGCGTCGAGGGTGAGGTGGGCCGCTATCGCCGCCGGCACTTCGTCCCCTTGCCCGAGGTCCAGAGCATCGCTGAGCTGAACGTGCTGATCGCCGCCGGCTGTAATTCAGATTTGAAGCGCACGATCAGCGGCCGCGCGGTGACCGTCGGTGAGGCCCTCTCGGCGGAGCTGGCAGATCTGCGAGCGGCGCCGGCAGAGCCGTTTGACGCGCGTGAGCAATCGACGCCGAGGGTCGACTCCAAGGCGCTCGTCACGGTCCGCCAAAACCGCTACTCGGTTCCGGTCTCACTGGTCGGGCGAAAGGTGCTCGTGAAGATCGGTGCTAGAGAGATCGAGGTCTTCCACGAGCACCAGCTGATCGCCGTTCACGAGCGCCTGGGGGGCCGCTACGGCGTCTCGGGGAAGCTCGACCACTACCTCGAGCTGTTGCGGCGAAAGCCGGGGGCGCTGCGCTCCTCGCTGCCCCTTGCCCAGGCGCGTGAGCGGGGCTCATGGCCAGCCTGCTTTGACGAGCTGTGGACGGCGATCGAGGCACGCTATGGCGCCTCAGAGGCCGCCCGGCAGATGGTCGACGTGCTGCTGCTCGCCCGCGAGCTCAGACCCGCACGCGTCGAGCTCGCCGTCCGTGGCGCACTGGCCGCCGGTGCAAGCGACGGGCGTGCGGTCGCCTTGCTTGCCAGGCGCTCTGAGCGCGCCGAGCCGCCCGGCATCGAGCTCTCGGAGAGGCTCTCGATCATCGGTGGACCCGAGCCGAGCCTCGGTGACTATGACCAGCTGCTCGAAGCCGCGGTGAGCCGATGAGCGCGCCGGCGAAGACCCAGGCGATCGAGGCGCTGATCGAGGCGCAGGCGATCGAGCTGAAGCTCCCGACCGTCAGACGGCGCTTCAAGGCGCTCGCCGAGGAGGCCCTGCGCGAGCAGCAGACACCGGTCACGTACCTCGCGGCGCTCCTTGAAGCGGAGATGGCAGAGCGCTCTGAGCGCCGTGAACGTCGACGCCTGCTGGAAGCCCGTTTCCCGGTGATGAAGCGCCTGGAGGACTTCCGCTTCGCTGATAACCCGAAGGTCTCGCAGGCCGCGATCGCCGCGCTGGCCGAGTGCTCCTGGATCGATGACCGCGAGTCGGTGATCCTGATCGGTGAATCGGGTACGGGGAAGACGATGCTGGCCACGGCGCTGGCGGTCTGCGCCTGCCAGCAGGGCAGACGGGTGCGTTTCACCACCCTCGCCGGGCTCGCCAACGAGCTCCAAGAAGCCGAGAGCCGAAGAGAGCTCGCCCGCGTCGTGGCCCGCTACGCGCGCACCGAGCTTGTGGTGCTCGACGAGCTCGGCTACCTGGCGCTCCCCAAGGGTGCCGCCGAGCTCGTCTTCCAGGTCATCTCCGAGCGAAACGAGCGAGCCAGCCTGATCGTCACCACCAACCTCCCCTTCGGCGAGTGGACCAAAGTGTTCCCCGACCCGCGTCTGGCCAAGGCCGTCGTCGACCGCATCACCCACCGGGCTCACATCATCGAGACCGGCACCGAGTCATGGCGCTTTCGCCACGGCATCCAACGCAAGGCGAAGGGGGCCGCCCGATGACGCGCCGGCGAGCTCTGGGCTGCGCTCGCCCTACGGGCTTCGCTTCGCCCAGAGCTCGCCGAGACTCCACAGCAGGGGTCGATCAGGGATCATCTACGCACACCAACAACCAGCGCGGGGTAGGGCCAGTTCAGAGTTCCGCGGTGGGGCCAGTGCAAGTGGCCGTTTCCAAGCGAGCGAAAGGAGCGCCGCGTGCGACTGCGACCAAAGATCCTGGCCACTACGATTGCGACCGCCGCGGCCGTATTCCTGCTAGGTGCACATACCTCATCCGCGCTGGCGTTCGGTGTCTCGAGCAATCCGTGTGCCCTGATCTCTGAGTCCGCGCTCGGGAAAGACCTGGGCCTAGCTCACGTCAAAGCGGAACCCTTGGTCGGGCCGTCATATCCCACCGAGCAAGATGGTCAAGTTGCATCCAAGTGCACGGCTGCCGTTTGGAGTGGGGGTAAACCGAAGAGCTACAGGCAGGTTCTAAAGGGGGTTGCAGAAGGCACCGATGCGGGGCTCTATATCCGGACGTGGATCACGGACCCCGGCGCCCCCCTTGAAGAAAACGGCGTCGAAATCCGCGAGCAGTGGGAAAACACCGAGTTCCCGAAGACTATCGAAGGGCTTGAGATTGCCGGCCTCGGAGTGTTCGTCGGGGGGATACAAGGAACTGGCTTCACTCCGCCGATTCTGGGTGCCGAATTCGCAAAGGAGTATCAGGGAGTCGTCAAGAAGCGTATCGGTGTCGCCGCAGCCTTCTGGTGGAACTCAAGCTCGCACTCGATCATCCTCCTGGGTCTTGAGGTGTCCAAACACAAGGACGCCAGCAAACAGCTCGAAAAGATCGCTAGTGGTATCTCCGCTTAATTCGCTTATTGTTGCAGGGCTCTTTGATTGTTCGCCGAACCCGTCGCTGGTCCTGTCCAGCGATGATGGAGGTTCGTATGGCTGCGCCGGCGAAATGCATCGAGGTTCCAGAGGAGGAGCGGGTTGAGCTCGAGCGGATCGTGCGCTCAGAAAGCGGGGAGGTGCGGATGGTGGAGCGCGCCCAGATCGTGCTTTATGCCGCCGAGGGTCACTCGGCGGCGGTGATTGGCCGGATGGTGGGGTGCTCGACGGTCACCGCGCAGAAGTGGCGCTCGCGTTATGAGCGCGGTGGGATCGTGGAGCTGCGCGATCTACCGCGGCCCGGTAAGCCGCTTCTTTATTCCTCTGAGGTGCGCGCGAAGCTGATCGCCAAGGCGTGCACCCGCCCACCGGAGACGCCGCAGGGTCAGCGCCGCGAGCGTTGGACCTATGACGAGCTCGCGGCGGCGGTCGGGATGTCCTCCACCCACGCGCACACGATCCTCGCCCGTGCCGATGTCAAGCCGCACCGGACCGACTACTGGATCATGAGCGACTTCACCGACCCCCGCTTCGAGCAGCGCTTGCAAGAGGTCTGCGGCCTCTACGTCGATCCGCCGGAGAACGTACTGGTCGTCTCGATCGACGAGAAGACCGGGATCCAGGCCAAGGCGCCGACCAAGCCCGACACCACGCCGGCGCCGGGCAAGCCCGCCCGCCGCGAGCACGAATACGAACGCAACGGCACGCAGTGCCTGTTCGCCTGTCTGAAGGTCGCAGAAGGCGACGTGCTCGCGATGCCTACCAAGACCCGCAACCGCTGGGACCTGATCCGCTTTCTCGACCGCCTCGACGGCGAGATCCCCGAGGTCGAGGGCGAGAAGATCGTCGCGGTCACCGACAACCTCTCCACCCGGCGCACCCAGGAGGTCAGCGACTGGCTTGAGGCGCACCCGCGCTGGAGCTTCCAGTTCACCCCCACCCACGCCTCCTGGTTAAACCAAGTGGAGATCTTCTTCTCGATCCTCCACAAGCGCCTGCTCAAGCACGGCGCCTTCACCAGCGAGACCGACCTCGCCGAGCAGATGCTCACCTTCATCGAGACCTATAACCAGACCGCCAAACCCTTCAAGTGGACCTACACGGGAAAGGTGCTGGAGGCATGAACCAGCGAATTAAGCGGAGGGACCACTAGAACCGTCGTCCCTGCATTCGGCCTATAGCGGGTCGGGCGGCTATCACCCTGCCCGATACCCCCAGCGGGGATTAGGGCTGCGAGGCCGACCGCTCGAGTCCCCCGGTGGGAATGGTCATCGCTCATTGGGTTCCCCCAATACGCCCGACGCGGCGTCCATGCGCGGGTTCAGTTCACCTACAAGAACGGCTGCTCACCATTGTCTCCCCGCCATTTCGTCTGTCGCGTCCAAAACGCAGACTCCCTTGGAGCGGCTTTCATGCTTCTTCTTGACCTTGAAGCTGAAAGTGGCCAGGGCGGGATCGGTACTTCCCGCGCTCATCGCCTCCACCGAGGAACGTGTTTCCCCAGCTTGACCTTGTAGCTCTTCGGCGAAGTGCGAAGCGACAAGACACTCTTGTCGAGCCGAGCATTTGATGTCGAGTAGCCAGGCGTAGGCAGCGGGCCGGGCGTCCGTCGCCCCTTTGAGCGACACCCACGACGACAACCAGGAGCGTCGTCCTTCATCCCACGACTGCCGCTAGGACGCAGACACCGACAAGGGCGATGGCGAATTAGGCGCGAGACGACGAGGCATTACGCTTCGGCAACCTCCGCCGTGCCCCGCACTTCGCAACCCGACCCAGCGTCGAAGGCATGAAGGTTGACGGTGATCACGTTGGGTCCGACCGCATAGATGAATTGGCCCTCGATCCGAGCGCTAGAGAAGGAGAAAGCTTCAGACCCAAGTTCGGCGGCAAGCGATGTGCCACTCGCGCTCACCGCGGTGCCGTTGCTGTAGAACCAGTTAAGGGTCGCCGGGCTGGACCCGACGTCCTGGAAGACGATCTCTACCTGGCCGCCGTCATGACATACGGCTGCGAGCTGTAGTCCGGATCCGAGGTCCACGAATTCCGCTTCTCCCGATGAGGGGGTGACGTTGATCGCCTTGACCGGGGTCACGCAGGTAATTACGCCGCTAGGTTCAACCGCCGCAATCGCTCCATTATTGGTGCAGCTCCCCTGGAGTTTGTGCTGGTATTCGGAGGCCGTAACTCCCCCGAGCTGGTCGGCATTGGTTGCGTGTGTCGCCGTGTCGGCGCTTTTCGCATGGGTCGCGGTTTCCGCGCTTTTCGCATTAGTCGCCGTGTCGGCGACGCCCGCACGGGCAACGCTCGCTCCCGCGATCGCGCTGTTGAACACCCTCGTGGCGATCTTCCTAGTCTGCTTCTTCTGGGTGCCGGTCAGGCCGTTGGCTGCGATGGCCGAACCGCCAAGCGCGGCGATCAGGGCAATCACCGCGACGACCATCGCCGGCGAACGCCGCAGATTCAGTCTCCTGAGCATGATTTCTCTACTTCCGTGTCTGGCGCGTTAATGCGCTTCAGGCCCTCCACGGACCCCATCACCAGCCCGACCGTATACCCGCAGTGCGGTGCGGGTCAAGGTGCGGAAAGTCAGACTCGAGAGCGCTGCTCAGTAGAGCCGGCAGGTTGCTTGCTTCGATGTGAGTTGCCGGTGCAAGATCGCGACTAGACGCGATCGGGCCGGCGCGGGGATTTGGCATGCCGCCCCGGCGATCGATTCAGACGAGAGTGCCCGCCGCACGGTTTTGGACGGCGTCAACCCGTAGGCGTAGAGGCAGCCTTCCCGCTGGTGCGGGTCGGCGGCCCCGCCGCGACCAATAGTGGCGATGGCGCGCCGGACTCGCCGAGAATCCCAGCGATGCTCTGGGGACGAGCGCTCTAGTTGCTTGCGGGGGCCGCAGCGTCCTCAGGAATGGCCCCAAGGTCTTTCATGAAGCGCATGGTGTCCCACTGGGTCCAAGTCTCGACAACCTTGCCGTCTTCAAAGCGACTGATCCCGATGCCTTCGATGGGGTCGCCCTTTTCGCCTGTTGGAGCGAAACCCATGAGCTCGTTTTCGAAGGTGCCAACCCCGCTCCAGCGCGCAACCACCCGATCGCCGGCGGCGAAGATCTCCTCGATCGTGAACTCAAGGTCGGGGAAGGCGGCACGGTAAGTGCTCACCCTATCCTTGAGCGCTTGGCGGTCGGCTTCGCCGAGCAGCGGATCGTGATCGACGAACCCCTCCGAGCAAAGCTCGTCAAACAGCTCGATCTTGCCTTGGCTCCAGGCTTTTCCTCGAATAGGCGCCGGGCCGTATTGATGTTCTCAATGCTCACGGGTGTACCTCCGAGACTGGGTTGTTTCGATTGTCACGACCATAGTCTCTTCGGCTTTTCGCTGCGGAAGGGGCCGGGAAGCGGCTCAATGTGGGCGGGCCGGCGCTGCCTGTGCTCCGACTGCGGAATCGAAGATCTCAGCGCTCCCTACACCGGCGTCTCAGATGCACGTAGGTTCACAATGAGCCGTCCTGTCTTTCACCGTGGACCTCAAGGACCTCGTCCATCCAGCCGGACCTGCGCCAGGCGATTGCGACCTGGTGCTTGGAGCCGCAGACCAGGTATTGGATCGTTGCCACTTTGCTTTGGGGAGCCTGCCCTCCTGCGGTCGGTTTCGCCTGATCCCAGAGAAGAACGGCCAAAAGGTTCTCCAATGAGCAAGGCGGGCACAGCGCCGGGACGCCAGGCAGCTCGAGCCCGCTGCCGCAAGGCCAGCTCCGGCGGGCACGAGAAAGCGACCGGGGATGACGCTCGTCGCCTGCCTTGCGCGTAGCCTTCGCGCTAGAAGCTCGTTGCGCCACCTTCGAGATGGTCCCCCGCCTGGCTTCCGCGGAAGTCAAGCTCCACGGTGTGGCTGGTCGGATTGGGCGGAACGCCGAGGAGCCGGGACCGTCGGTCAGCCAACCAGCCAGATTGCGCCGTCGCGCACCTCGACCGGGAATGTCTTCAGGGATCGGGCACCGGTCGTCGCCTTGACGACACCGGCCAGCGGCTTAAATGCACCCTGGGGACCCCGCACCATCTCTCCGCTGCCGACGTTGTAGAGCGCTGCGTGCCAGGGGCACTCCAGGCATCCGTCGTCGGTCACGCGGCCCTTGCCCAGCGAGGCGAAGAGATGGCGACAGCGGTTAGATACTGCGAATGGCTTGCCCACACTGATGCCTACAGCAAGGGCTCCGTGTGGGGTCTCCTCCACAACGGAGACCTGCGAGGCATTGAGGTCCTCGACGGCTACGAGGCGGGTCCCGGACTGTTCAGGGGTAGCCACCCGCGCACTATCTCACAAGAGCGCTCAACCCCGCAGCAGCTTGACTTTCACCTTCTTCGTCGCCGGGGTGGGATCGACGCCGGCGGAATTGAAAGCGCGGACCTCGAACTTGTAGGTGCCCGGCCGGAGGTGCTTGTAGGTCTTGGTGACTTGCAGGCCGAGAAGGAGGCCCACGACTGTGACAATCAAACCGGCAATGAGTGTGTTTTCGCTGGCTAGCTCCCAGGCCTTGCTGATCCAAGATCGTCTTTGTGCAGGGGGCTCCCGTTCGCTCGCGGCACTCTCGCCCTCTGAAGACCGTGGTGGGAACCGGATCGGATCGCGGAACCTCACCCAACGTGAGGGTTACTCGTGCTTTTTGGTGAACGACGGCTTGAGGTTCCAGCTGAAGGTGGCCGTATTGAACGGCGTGTTGCTCTGGCCGAGGATTGAGCTAAGAGCAGGTTCCCATGCACCTTCGCGGAATTGATAGTAGCCCGTCATATTCGAGCCCGTCGGGTCAACGGGGACGAGCTTCCCCGACAGATGCAGACCGGCAGGGATCGGCATCGGGGGGCTCACCGTCAGGAATTCCATCCTCGAGCTCGGGGGGATCGGCAACGTTTCGCCGCCCGGGGTGGGCGTCGTGTCGATCCTCGTGAGGACGGTGTAGTTGACGCTGATCTGGTACTTGCACCCCAAGGGCTTGCCCTTGTACCCCACCGCCCCGAGCTGGACTATGCTCCCTGATCCGAGTGGGCCATTCCCAGTTGGGAGGCCGGTTGCCTCCTGACTGCCCGCCGCCACGCCGCCGTTGGCGTCGTCAACCAAGGTGTCGTTAACGCTGATCGCGCCACCACTCGTGGGACCGGAGAAGCCGCGGCTGTTGGGGCTGAGGGGATCAGGCTTGGAATGTATGGGGGTCAGTGATTTCATCCGAAGCCCCATCGCGGAGTGGTTGATCGACACGGTCGCGTTGCCTTCCAGGGAGGTAGGCCCCGGATCATAAATACCCGACGCCGTCTGCGCAAAGTAGGCGCCAGCTGTCCCGCTGAACGACTTCACCTTCGCGTAGGACGGACAGGCGCTTGCGGCGATCGGTGCCGCAAGCAGGATGGCCGCCGCCCCGCATACCGCGAACAGGGCTCTGAGAACGCAGGCACGTTGCCTGGGAGCCCGGCAGTCCAGCGGGGACATTGACGGAGCTTAGGCCGCGGAAGATCGGAGCGCAAGGCGCCGCATTCCGACGCTCAGGCACGCTTCTGCTCTCGGCTCAAGGAGCTGCCAGCCAACGTGGGACCCTGGCTTCGCTGCTCGTCGTGCGCAAGTGAGAAAGACAACGCTGGAGCCTCTCGCTTCGACGCTTCGGGGCAGGGTTGCCGAAAGCGGACATGGCGCGATGGCCGCTCCGGTCGATCGCGTGGCCGTCAGCTACTGAACGATCTTCAGCTTGCTGAATCGCGTCTGCTTGGTGCCGTTGATCGTCACCGTCTCCTTGACCAGGACCTTCCCGGCGCCGGCAAGCTTTGTCCTGAACGCCTTCTTTGGCTTGAGTGAAACGATCGCCGAGCGTCCAGCCTTCAGCTTCGTGCTCGCCACGGCGCTCTCCGCCTTGCCCTTGCGCTTCTTGCTCACGGCCTGGAGCTTGAACTTGCAGCCTCGGTGCTTGGCGCGTCTGGGGCACTTGACGCGAACCCCGGGGTAGGCCACGGTGATGGGCTGCGTTTGGCTTGCCGACGCCGATCCGTTGCAATAGGCGGTCTGCCCGGCGTGGAAAGGCTTCGATCACCGTGCGAGCGCTGCTCGGCCATCGGGCTGGGCTGCCGGCAATTCGCCGCCCTTTGACCGAGCTCGCAATCTATGACTGGCAGCTGATGAGCGCCGTTCTTGCCGATCAAGAGCTATGGTGGAAGCCTGGAGAAAAGCACGGTTACCACGTCAATACGTTTGGATTTCTGATCGGCGAGATCGTGCGCCGGGTGAGCGGGAAGAGCCTCGGGGACTTCTTCCGCGGAGAGATTGCCGAGCCGCTCGACGCTGACTTCCATTTCGGGATCGCCGCCGAGGCTGCTCCTCGGATCGCCGAATTCGTGTGGGGCGCCGATCCGCGAGCGCCCCGGATCAGCGATGTAGACCCGGGGCTCGCCGATAACGACACCGAGCACGCCCAACTGCTCCGCTGCACCTACCTGAACCCTCCCGGCCTCTCGGGCATCGGCACCGTCAACACCAGGAGTTGGCGCTCGGCCGAGATACCGTCGGCAAACGGGCACGCCAACGCTCGCGCCACGGCGCTCCTCTACAGCGCACTTGCCTGCGAGGGGGCCGTGAACGGTGTCCGACTGCTCGCCCCCGAATTGGTCGATGAGGCTGCTCGCGAGGTGTCTTGTGGCATCGATTTTGTGCTTCGCCGCCCGACGCGTTTCGGTCTCGGCTTCCAGATCACCCAGCCGGAGCGTCCCCTTGGACCGAATCCACGAAGCTTCGGCCACTTCGGCGCCGGGGGGTCACTCGGGTTCGCCGACCCAGACGCGCGGCTGTCCTTCGGCTATACGCCCAATCGAGCCGGGCCACGCTGGCAAGACCCGCGCAACAAGTCACTCATCGATGCCGCATATGCGTGCTTGTGAGCCCGCCTGGGACCCCAACCGACTAGCCCATCCGTACGAGGCCCCCTTTAGCCGCAGACGCCCGCTGCCGATCCCTAAACCACATAGGTAGCTGCATAAGGGCAAACCTGTCGTGAGACAGGGGCGCAAAGTCAGAGGTCTCGCCTGTAGGGCGAGATGGCTCAACTGCCAGCTTGGTTCCCGTGACCAGGCTCTTTTTTTTGGCCTGCGACGAGGAGGTTTGCCGAATGAAGCTCACTAGCTTTCACAGTCCCCGCTCGCTCAAGCGCGTCTCCCAGACAGCGATCGGCTGCGTCCTCGGCCTCGCCTTGGCGGGTTATTCCGCAGCCCCGGCGGCGGCCAGCGGCAGCCCATCGTGCTCAGAACCCGTCCTCTCCCAGGTCTTCCTCGCCAACGGGGACTCCAATTACTACATGGAGGTGCCCGGGCAGAAGGCCAACAGCTTCAACGCCGAAGGCTGGACGCTGAGCGGTGGGGCGAAGGTCGAGACCGTCACCCAACCCGGTGGCAAGAGCGCCGGCGTCCTCAACCTGCCAAGCGGCTCAAAGGCCGTCAGCCCGACCATCTGCGTCACTTCCGAATACCCCGTCGCGCGGATGATGGTCCGCGACGTGGTCGGCTCCGAGGGCGTCTTCTTCTACGTCTCCTATGCCGGGACCAACACCTGGGAACAGCCCAAGAACACCGGGCAGGTCCACGGCCAAGGCACGGAATGGACTCTCTCAGACCCGGTCAACCTGCAGCCTGAAAACCTAAGTGGCTGGCAGTCGGTCAAGTTCACGCTCATCCCCGGCGGGAATAGCAGCGACTTCCAGGTCTACGATTTCTATGTCGATCCTTTCTGTCGCCATTAGGGACTGCGGCTACCTCTGGCGAGCGGGTCGGGGTTCCTCTTGAGCCTCGTCCCCTCGCTCAGCGCTCGCCGAGGATGACCTCACCATCCCTGGCAAGCCTCAATTGGCCCCAGTGGTGGTCGGGGCTCTCATCGGAGCGCTTGAAGCGGTACTCACCCGGCAGCAGCTTCTCGCTCCTCCTGAGCCAGGCGAAGGCTTCCTTGGCCGTTGTCTCCCTGCCGATCTCCTGCTCCCCAACATCCCGCCAAGCCTCCTCGCCGTTTCGTTTTTGGAATCGGTAGCTCGGCATGGGAGGCGAGCCTAGCCGAGGCTGTGCGTCGGGTGGAGCGCCCATCGGCGGGATTCGGGACGCAATACTGCTCCTGATACGCAGTGGCCTCTACTTCCGAAGCGCTGAGAGTACAGCTTCTTGATGTGTTCCCAAGCTCGATCGTGTTCGAGCTTCGTCCCACCCTCTCCACATTCTGACCGGCTCAGTGCCCAGCTTCGTAGTCGGCCAAGGTTACGTCGGCGGGATAGTCTTGGTGGCTCCGCAGACCACCCGCCAAAACCCGCCCAACCCTGCGTCTACCTCGCCTAACTCCCGGCCCGGCAGGGCGCCCCCTGGCAGGGCCGGGGGCGTGGGCCTGGGTCGGGGGGAACCCGTTGAGTTGTGTCAGAAGACCCTGGGTCTTGATGCGCACCGGCCGACGATGCGGGTTCAAGCGATCGCTAAACGCTTGCCTTGCTGCCCTGAACCATTGAGCCGATCTGCGCGTATGCCGTGGGTGAAGCTGGTCAACCCCAGTCCGTTGCTCTTCCCTGAACAGGAGAAAGCCCCGATGCCTAAACCGTTGGTACTTGTCGTTGCGATTGCGACGCTGGCGATTGCCGGCTGTGGATCGTCGAGCAAGAGCAGCAGCTCCGCCTCCACATCAACTGCCACCCCAAGCACGGCGGCGTTCCTCACTCCGCTGAAGTCGATCAAGACGGTGGCATCCACTGTCCCCGCCAACGGTGACGTCAATCCCTACGGCATCGTCGTGGTCCCGAGCACGACGGGCAAGCTGGTCGCCGGCCAACTGCTGGTCAGCAACTACAACGACAGGGCCAACGCCCAGGGCACCGGCACGACGATCGATCAGATCAGCACGGCTGGCAAGAGCTCACTTTTCGCCAAGATCGACCCCATGACCTTGCCGGGGAGCTGCCCCGGCGGAGTCGGCTTGACGACCGCGCTGAGCATCCTTCCTGGCGGCTACGTCGTAGTCGGCAGCCTGCCGACTACCAACGGCATGTCCGCCACCGCCAAGGCGGGTTGCTTGATCGTCCTCGACAGCAATGGGCACCCGGTGAGCACGATCGCCGGCAGCCAGATCCAGGGCCCCTGGGATATGACCTCGGTCAGCCATGGCTCGACCACAACTCTTTTCGTCAGCATGGCGCTGAATGGCGGCGCCAAGCAGGGCGTGCATACGGACAAGAACTCGACCGTGCTGCGAATCCTCCTGCGCTCGGGTCCCGGCCAGCCGCCGAAGGTCCTCAGCGAACAGGTGATCGCCGACAAGATCCCCTGGATCGACAGCCCCGAAGCGCTCGTGATCGGCCCGACCGGGGTCGCGCTGGCGAGCAACGGGACGCTCTATCTCGCAGATACGCTGGATAACCGGATCACCGCGATCCCCCAGGCGGCGACCCGCACGACTGCGGCCGAAGGCGGCGGGACAACCGTCTCAGCGGGGGGACACCTCAAGCAACCACTCGGGCTGGCGCTCACTCCGAGCGGCAACATCCTGACGACCAATGCCGGCGATGGCAACCTGGTCGAAACGACGCCCGCCGGCAAGCAGGTCGCCGTGCGCACGGCTGATACGAAGACCGGCGCGGGATCCCTGTTCGGGCTGGTCGTCAAAGAAGGCGACGTCTACTACGTAGATGACGGCGAAAATGCGCTGCGGCTGCTCCACTGAGCGCTCGGTCCGCTAATTGTCAATTCAGATCATCCAAATTCAGGAGGCTCCATGAAGAAGCCAGCTGCATTGCTCGTCCTTCCCGTTGCCGCGCTGATCGCCGCGGGCTGTGGGAGCAGCAGCAGCAGCACAACCGGCAGCACAACGACCACCTCTACGTCCGCCAAGTCGGCGAGCTCGGCGCCGGGCCCGAAGGTCTCGGCGAAGTCGGTCTCAAGCCTCGGGCCCGTGCTGGTAAACGAAGAAGGTAAGACGCTCTACACCTTCGCGCCCGACAAGGAAAGTAAGGTCACCTGCCAGGCAGAATGCGCCGGCATCTGGCCGCCGCTGAAGCTGGAAAGCGGCCAGAAAGCAACTGCCTCGGGTGCGGTGCAATCAAAGCTGCTGGGCAAGGACCCCGATCCTGAAGGCGGCGAAGTCGTCACCTATGCCGGCTGGCCGCTCTATACCTACGCCGCCGACACCTCTCCGGGGATGGCGAGCGGACAGGGCCTCAATGTTAACGGCGGCCTTTGGTACACGATTTCGCCTGCGGGGAAGGTGATCAAGTAGGCCGGCCGGGTCTTCGGTGTCGATCCAAGCTGCCCCAATGGGACGCCCGAATTACAGTGAGCGAAGGTAGCGGCGATGTCATTGAAAGTCCTGTTCTAACTCGGTCACGTACTATGCAATTAGTCGGTCAAGCGGAGGGCGACGAGAGGGAACTGTCCCAGGCTCTCGACATCGCCGAACGCAAAATAGGATGCACGTAACGGCTTATCGTGACGAACCCGATGCAAAAACCACTCGTCCTCGTTGTCTTTGCGGCCTTTGCACTCGCTGGCTGTGGCGCTACGAGCAATTCAGCGACATCGGCGCCAGAAAGCGAATCGCCTCGCTCTTTGCCCCCAGTGGCGAACAAGACCCCGGAACCATGCACGGAAGCTCAAGCAATGGCGAGGCTCGATAAAGCCCATTTCGGAACCACCTATGTTCGCGAAGACCGAAAAACCGTGCATAAGGAATGCGACGCTGCAGCCCGCGCACGTTGGATTCGGATTCAGCGCGGGCCGACGCCCGAGGAAGAAGCCCGGCAGGCTAGGAAGGAAGAAGCAAAGGAAGCAGAACGGGCATCGAGGGAATCGGGGTAACGCGGCAAGTAGGAATTGCCGGAACTGGCAGCGCCGAGCAGAGGCTCGAAAGCCGCCGTAAGCGCGTGGGACGCGCGTCAGCGAGGCTCTTGGGAACCCTTGCCTTGCGCGTTTAGCAGACTACGGAATGACGTAGTTGTGTATATCGACGTAGACGGTCTCGCCGTCAGGAAGGGCGGCGACGGTCTCCTCGCCCATAAGCTCAACCATCGCTGGCCGACGACGGTCCGCCCTAAACCGGTCGCAGTTCTCGCGGCTCTCCCAGACATTGAAGATCTGAAAGCGCCCTTCTAGCTCACCTGCGGAGTGAAAGATAAGCCCCTCCACCGGCTCGTTCGTTATCCCCATTTTCTCCATGAGCGCGTCGTACTGCTCAGCGCCCACGCCCTCAGGAAGTCGGTCGATCGTACCTACAGCCATGTTTCTCCTCAGTTGAAGGTCGTCGCGCTCACCCTATAGCGGTTCGGTGAAGGCGGAGCCTAAGCCCGCGCAACGCCGTCAGCGGGACTACTGATCGCCAGTAGGTCCGACCAGCGTCAGGTCGGATGCATCGACCCCGGCGGCTTCAACCATCTCCCGTGCCCGCCGCAACGCGTCGTCTCCGTCGTCCGCTTTCACAACCAGGTGATGGCGATGACGGTTCGACCCATGCTGAGTAGGGGCGCCCTCAGCCATGTAGACGCCCTGGGCGCTGAGGTTGTCGATCAGACCCGGATCGATTACTGCTCTGCAGGTCACTATGAATCGGGGCATCTGAAGGGACGTTATCCGCGAGGTCCTGGTGCAAAAGGCCCCCCATCGGTGGGATGCACGGGATGAGGGGCCTAGTTGCGTGTCTCAGTTGGGATACGGGCGCTAGGCCAAAGCGGTTCAGACATCTGTGAACGGATGTCCTGATGGCATCCACGGGACGATCTCCGGTGGGCCCGGGTTCGTGTTCGGGGCCGTGAGCTTCCACCCCAGGGTGTATGCCAGCAGCCCTGGCGGCGTCGGAGACCTCCCTTAGCGCCTGCCGGGTTCCCCGCAGTGGGGCAAGCGCCACCGGACTGCCTTTCGGACGCCTAGAGAGGGCCGAGCCCCGAACGCGATCGGGCTGCCCAGACGTGCGCGCCCGTCAGACTGGCGCGATGCTGAATGCCTACGGCGCCGCGGCCGTGACTTTCATGGTGGTGATGTATGCGCTGGAGCGACGCGGGCCACGTTACGTCCTCGGCTTCGCCGCGGTTGCCTGCTCTCCAGCGTCTACGGCTTCCGTGCCGGGGCCTGGCCGTTCGGAGTCGTCGAGGTGATCTGGGCGGGCGGTGGCAGTGAACAGATACCTCAACCTGCAACAGCGCTCTACCTAGGTCCGCGGGCATCACAAATGGACCAGCCTTAACCGTTGCGCTGAGGGGCATCGCGTCAACGGCGTCGGTGACCCGGCGCCTTCAGCAGTCCCTGAGCCAGCCGCTCCGCGTGCGGGCCGACCGCCTCCCGCATGGCCGGTGAGTGCTGCCCGAGTTCGCGCGCCAGTCCAGCCCCCAGCCTGCAGACGCCCCGGCGAGTCTCGACAACTTCCCCACGGCTGAACTCCCGGCCCCGCTTCCACCAGGTCTCCGGCCCTACGGGACCGTTGAGTTGAAGACGTCAAGGACGCTTCCGCTCTCGATTGGCGAAGCGGTCACCCCGCCTGAGTCAAGTCGCACGTCTGAGGGCTCGACGGGGCAATGGCTCGGCGCAGCTCGGCGGAGCGGCGTTGGGCGCAAAGGGTGCGTATGAGTACAGCGAGGGCGTAGCGTCTTTTGATTGTGAGGTTCGCTTCACCTGTCCGCTGATTGGAGCGAGCCGCTGGGATCTATCCACGAAGTTGGTTGCAGCTTGTACGGAGGCGCAATACGATCACGATGTCAACAAAAGGGGAGGTCATTTTGTCGTCCAGTGTGTCGGATTCTGAGTTAAAGGCGCGCCATCGCGCGATGTGGGCGTCGGGTGATTACCCGGATATGGTCGAGACGTTCCTGCTCCCGCTGGGGCCGCGGCTTATAGAGGCGTGCGGCATCGGATCCGGCGACATGGTCCTGGATGTGGCGGCCGGCACCGGCAACGCGTCGATACCGGCGGCCAAGGCCGGCGCTCAGGTGACCGCCAGCGACTTGACACCTGAGCTGCTCGACGCCGGCCGTGCTCGTGCCGAGAGCGAGGGGCTGACGCTCGACTGGGTGCAGGCTGACGCCGAGCGCTTGCCGTTCGCAGAGGAATCGTTCGATGTCGTGATCTCCTCGATCGGCGCCATGTTCGCCCCCCGCCACCAGGACACTGCCGATGAGCTTGTCCGCGTGTGCCGTCCGGGTGGCACGATCGGGTTGCTGAGTTGGACCCCCGAGGGCCTGGTCGGCGCGTTGTTTAGGACGCTGGGACCGTTCGTTCCGGCACCTCCACCCGGTGTTCAACCGCCGCCGCTGTGGGGCAGCGAGGAGCATCTGAGCGAGCTGTTCGGCGCTCGCGTGGACTCTCGCACGCTGCAGCGGGATGTGCTGGAGGTCACGGCCTTCGAAAAGGCTCGCGCGTTCGGCGAGCACTTCAAAGCACGGTACGGCCCAACCATCGCAGCGCGCGCGAATGCCGCCAAAACCGGACGCGAGGCGGAACTCGACGCTGCGCTGGACGAGTTCTGCGAGGAGTGGAACCGTGGCACGCCCGATAACGCGCGCTTTGAGATGGAGTATCTGCTCACAGTCGGTACACGAGCCTGAGGTCGCGGTTGCGCGGCAATGGACCTGGCGGTCCACCGATGGGACCCGGTAGTGACTCTGCTATTCCTGTCGGGAGATTAGATCCTCTCCGGGAGCTGAGCTCCGGGCCAAATCGCGTCATGCATCAGCTACTCCGGAGCGCCGCGCGGCCCTCGGCGGCGCAACGGTTGGTTTTTGTGTAGCTGAAGCCGGTGATCTGGCCGACCTCCTGGTAGGAGCAGCCCGCGGCGATCAGGCTGAGGGCGCGGCGCTCGGCGGGCTTCAGGGCGGCGAGGCGTGTACGGGCGTCGTCGACCAGCTCGACCAGCTGCTCGGGGCTGGTGTCGCCGGCGGGGATCGACTCCGCGGCGAAGCTGCGCCCTGCCGAGTCCGGGGCGGCCTCCTGGCCGGCGCGGCGGTCGAGATGGACCTCGCGGCGAAGTGCCCAGCAGCGGCGCTGTAATACAAATGTGACCCAGGCCAGGGGCGGGGAGCCGGCGGTGGGGTCGTACTTCTCGATCAGCGCGAAGAGTGAGAACTGGACGGCTTCCTCGGCGTCCGCGCGGTTGGCGGCGTGCTTGACCGCGATCCGCAGCAGGTAGTCGTAGCGCTCACGGTAGAGCTGCTCGGCGAGCGCCTGGACCTGGTTGCGCCTTTGCTGCTCCTCGGTGCTGGCGTGCATGTGGACCTCCGTCCGTCGGCTTTGACGGAGGCCGCGCATGGCGCCGGACGACGCGCCCGGAACCCGAGCCAAAGGCGAGGGCCGCAAGGAGTCCCGGCAGGGACTTGAAGGGCGCGGCGCCCGGTGCCAAACTGCGCGGCCCAAAACCGACGGACGGAGGTCAGGCGCCAGCCGGCGGTGGGGCAGCAAAGGCGCGCGGGCTTGCAGTGCCGGGCCTGCCGAGAGCAGTCAGCGTGGCGAGCGGCGCCAGTCAAGAGTCACGGCGTCGTGCTGGCTCTCAGCAGGCGGCCATGTGCGAGCGTCGCTTTGCTCGGCGGGATGCGGAGCTGGGCCGAGCGCCTGAGGTCTGCGAACCCGAGCCTTGAGTTTCGGCCAGGCAAGGGCGATACAATCCCGTTGTGGCTGCTCCTGTCCTTGACCTTCCAAATCTCGCTGAGCCGGTGACCATTACCGGCTCCGATGCCGAGCGCTTCCTTGCGGAGCTGCCGGCAGAGCTTTCTCGGGGCGAGGAAGCCCGATTGCGAGAAAGCGTGCGGGCGGCGGAAGCGTCGATGACGGACACTCCGGCAAACGCCGTCTTCGCCAAGTAGGCGAGCGCCGAATGCGCGAAGTGGCTCGCTTCGAGCCGCCCGCGAGCGAGGCGCTGCGCGAGACGGTAGCTCGGTTCGATTGCGTGAGGCGCCGCTCGGCGGATGGGAGTCCCGACCCAGGCGAGACGATGGTCCGCGACTTCCTGCGAGGCGGCGGCTATGAGGTGGCCGCCAAGGCGGGAACGGGCACCACCTACATGTTTGGCGACCCCGAGCAGGCGCCCGGGCGCCTGCTCGGCTACGTCACCTTGGCGCTCAGCCAGGTCAAGCTGACGGCGTTGAGCGAAAGAGAGCGGCGGGCCTCGATGAGGCTCGCCAAGGGGACTTCGGCGCGATCCGGATTGCGATGATCGGCGTCGACAAGGAGTTGAGCCACCACCTCCGGCGGCTTGGAATCAAGGTCGGGCGAGGCTACGTCGGGCGCCGCGTCGTCTGTGAGTTGCTTGGCCGTGGGGGACTGCGGGCCAGCGAGCTCTGCGACCTGAAGATCGGCCGGGTCCGCCTCCACGATCCCAACGGCGCTCGCCTGCGGATCGAAGACGCAAAGAGCGAGGCGGGCGAGCGGACAGTCGAGCTAACACCGGACCTGGCGGAGGTGATCGTCGAGCACATCGACCGCCTGCGTCGGGCTGGGATGCCGAGCGGACCCGAGGACTACCTCATCCCCAACGCTCGTGGCGGTCGGATGTCGCGGCAGAGGGTCGGCAAGATCGTCGCCGGAGCCGCGAAGCTGGGCGGTGAACGACTGGTGGCGAGGGGATTGCCGCCCCTCCCCAACACGACGCCGCACAGCCTGCGCCGCACCTACATCTCGATCGCCCTGCTCGCCAACAAGTTCGACGTCAAGTGGGTCATGGATCAGGTCGGACACGCGGACTCGACCATGACGATGGATGTCTACGCGCAGCTCCAGCAGCGGGTAGATCGCCGGCATGGCGCGAACTTCGATCGGCTTGTCCGCAAGGCGCGCAAGCAACCCAGCGGCGCCTCGATCGCGGCCTGACGGCCGCTATTGGGCGACGTTTGGGCGACGAAGCCCAAAACAGCCTCAAGGAGGCGCTCAGCGAAAAGGAGGGAAGCGGGCGGAAACCCGCTTCCCTCCGTGACTGTTCAGGTCCCCGATGCCCTCAGGACGCAGCGGCGTCGGGAAGCCAAGGGTCCCGCTCGGCCAAGCGGGTGAGAACATCGAGGACGTCCTGGCCTTGCTTGGCAGCGGTACTGAGATAGGAGCGCAGGGCGAGGAACCCCTCGGCACCTGAGATCGTCCGCCAGCAGCCTGAGATCTTCTGCTGGAGCTTGATCATGCGCAGATCACGCTCGGCCTGGTTGTTGTCGAACGGGACACCGAAGTCGTGGGCGAAGCGCAGCACCTCCTCGCGGTGCTGGTCGAGCCGGCGGTGCAGGTTGGCGGTCTTGGAGCGGCCGATGGGCCCTCGCCTGCCGGTGCGCTTGGTGGGCGGCGGGTTCTGTTCGTGCCCGCGGGCGATGACCTGCTCGTAGCGCTTCTCGAAGGCCTCGAGAACCCGGGCGTCAAGCGCGGTGGCGCCGGCGGCTCGGGCTAGGTCGACCGCGCCCTTGACCGCGCGCAGCAAGGAGTCCATCTCCTTGGCCCAGGTCTGGGTCTCGGGGTTGCGCTCAATCGCCCCCACCAGCTCGCGCAGGTGGTGGACGTTGCACAGGGCGTGGGTGGCATCCTCATAGTTTCGGTAGGTCGCCCAGCCGTCGTGGACAGCGACACCCTTAAAGGGCCTGAGCACGCCCAGATGGTCGATCCCCTCTTCCCCGCGCCGCTCGTGCAGCCGGTAGAGGGTGAGGCGCCCGGTGGAAGCCGAGTGCACCCAACGCAGGGCGCCCTCGGCGCGGGCGCCGGTCTCGTCGAAGTGGGTGACCGCGGAGCCGATCAGTCGGTCACGGATGAGGACCTCGAACTCCTCAAGGTCCTCACCGCCGCGCTCGACAATCGCCTGCAGGGTTCCGGTCGAGACCGGCGTCCCGAGCCAGTCGGCCAGGAGTCGCGCTGCGCGCTGGTAGGGCAGATGCTGAAAGCAGATCAAATAGATCGCCAGCGCCCGCAGCTCCGGCCCGTACTGGGCCGGAGCGCTCAGACCTTGGGGAAAGGGAGCGGCGCTCGTGGCCCCGCAGCTACAGCGCCGGCGCTGGGCGCGGTGCTCGGTGACGTGAAGAGCCACCGCAGGCAGGTCGAACACCTGCCGTGCCTCCTCGCTCAGGACCTCGGCGCCATCAAGGTCTCCGCCGCAGGCAAAGCAACGCTCCGGCACGTGCACGATCACTTCGTCGGGGTGCTCGACCTGCTTCAAGTAGCGGCCTGGGTGACCGGGCTGCCCGCCGGGCTTTCGGCCCGAGGGGCGCCGCAGGCTCTTGGGAGCGGGCTTTTCATAGCCGTCTGATACTAATCCTCAACCAAGTTGAGTGACGCTGTTATCCAGGGATGACTTGTGAGGGACTGAATCGTGGGGCGGTCCGCTTCCAGGGCGCACAGCTCCTCGGCGAGGTCGTCCTCGACCTCGCCGAGGCTCTCGTAGGCTTTGTTGGCAAAGCGCCGCTCGCGGATCAGGTCCCAGAGCTGCTCTGTGGGGTTCAGCTCGGGGCTGTAGGGCGGCAGGGTGAGGATGCGGATGTTCCCGGGCAGCGACAGCTCTGTGGCGGTGTGCGATCCGGCTCCGTCGCAGACCAGGACGATCAGCTCATCGGGGTGGCGCTTGGAGACCTCCGCCGCGAAGTGCTCAAAGCACTCGCTATGCATGGTGGGCATGATCAGCGAGCAAAGCGCCCCGTCGTTGGGGCACACCGCGCCGTAGGCGTAGGTGTACTCGCGCACCGTCTGGCAGTCCACCACGGGACGCACGCCGGGCGGCGCCCAGCAGCGCACCGGGCGGTTCATGCGCCCGAAGCGCGCCTCGTCCATGAACATCAGCCTCAGCGGGCGCCGATCGTCCGCCCGGGCGGACGCCAGGAGCTGCGGGAGGTTTCCTTGAACGCCTCCTGGCGAGCGGGATCGGCTTCGGGGTGCCGCGGCCGCGGCACCACCTTGCGCCAGCCGTGGCGGGCGAGGATCCGGTAGAGCGTCGCAGGGGAGGCCGGCCTGCCGGCCCGCCGTGCCAGCTCGCCCGCCATCGCCGCGGCGCTCACCATCTGCCCCTGGCGGGCAGCCGCCTCGAAGTGGGCGACGAACTCGGCCTCCTGGGCCTCGGTGAGGACCCCGCCGCGGCGCCCACCCCAGCGATCGGTGTGAAGCGTGCTCTCACCGTCCTTGAGGAATTCCGCCTTGCGTCGATAGACGCTGCTGCGGGTGATGCCAACCGCCTCCGCGACATCCTGAGCCTCCCACCCCAGGGCCAGGAGACGGATGCACGTTATCCGCGAGCGCTCGCGGGCCGAGAGCCTGTTGTCGGCCAGCAACTCGTCCATACGCTCGAGGGTGCCTTCTGGGAACGCAATCGAAGTAGCCATACCACCGAAGTTCGACCTCCCCACGCTATCACCTGCCTTGTGTGCGAAGTGGTATGAGGACGGCGGCTTGGAGGAGTTGCGTGAGTTCTGGCCAAGCCGCCCTCGCAGCTCGCCGATCTCGGCTCGCAACTTGGTTATTTCCCCGCGCAGCTCGCCGATCAGCGTCGCCTGGGAGGCAACAAGGGACTCGAGTTCCTCATATGACGGGCGCTGCGCAGGCACATGGGGAGGTTCGCGCCCAGAGTTATGTCACCTGCCGGGGACCTGAACAGTCACTTCCCTCCTTGTGTTCCGCTTATGGCGAGGGGCGGAATCGAACCGCCGACACCACGATTTTCAGTCGTGTGCTCTACCAACTGAGCTACCTCGCCTTGGCAGGACGCGCGGCGGCGTGGCCACGCAGAACGAAGGCTAGCGACCGCCGGCCCGAAGGGCTGATTGCATTGGGACATGGGCCGAGCCGGGGCAGCACTTGCAATCGCCGCCGTGGTGGTGGCGGGCGGACTTACGGTCTCGGGTGGGTCGCGGTCCGATCCGCGCACCCCCCCGGCGCTGCCGGGGCTGGCGGCCCCGTTCCTCGGCACCGCGGTGGTGGGGGACGGAGGGCGGACCGAGGCGGTCGACTCCTATGGGGACGTGGTCGACGTGCAGGCGGGTGGGCCCGCCGGGCCGGCGCTGCTCAACGTCCCCGCCGCGCGACAGGCTGCGGGAAGCGTCTCGGCGACCAGCGCGATCGTGGCGCGGGTCGAGGTGAATGGGCGGCGGCTCGCCCTCTGGCGCGCCGACTCGGTCCGGCAGCGCTACCTCGCCGGGACCAACGTGCTGCGAACCGAAGCGCGCTTCGGCGCTGCGCGCGCCACGATCATCCGCTCGATCGGCGGGCCGGCGGCGGCGCGGGCCGAGCGTCGCTGGGTGGCGCGGGCGCGGACGCTTGGCGCTGGGGCGCCGGGGTGGGCGCGGCGGATGTACGTGCGCTCGCTGCTTGTGCTGCGGGCGCTGACCGACCGCCGCAGCGGTGCCGTCACCGCCGGGGCGCGGGAAGGGTGGGCCTACGTCTGGCCTCGTGATGCGAGTGCCGTGGCAATCGCCCTCTCCGCGGCGGGATACCGCGGTGAAGCACGGCGGGTCGTCCGCTTCCTGCTCGGGTTGAACTTGAGCGCGGCGGCCCGGTTCAATGGAACCGGCTCACCGGTTGCCGGCCGGCCGGCTGAGGGCGACGCGGCGGGTTGGGTCAACGCCGCCGCCCGCGCCGCCGGCCTGCCGCCGCCCCAGCGCCGCCACGCCTGGCGGGAACGACCCGACTACCAGGAGGGAGAAAGCGGCGACTACCTCGCCAACGCGATCGCATCCGGCCTCAGCGCCGCTCACATCGATGCTCTATTCGCGACCCGGCGCGGCTTGGAGCGGCGGGCTGGTGACCCGGGGTCGGGGCTGGACTCAGCCGCGGCCTGGGCGGTTCGGCCGTTTCCTCATCCAGCGCTCTTCCCTTTGGTCCGCCGCTCGCTGCGCCGGCTGCTGGCGCATCAGGGCCGGTTCGGGATCGTCCCCTCCGAAGCCTGGCCTGACGGCGAAGCGTGGACCGCGCCCACCGCCTGGACCGCCTGGAGCCTCGCCGCGCTCGGCGAGCGCCGCCAGGCCCTGAGGCTGATGGACGATTTGCGCCGCGACTCGACGCCCACCGGGATGCTCCCCGAGCGGGTCGGCGCGCGCACCGGCCTGCCCCGCTCCACCACCCCGTTGGCCTGGTCACACGCCTTCGCGATCCTCGCCCTGCGCCAGCTCTGGCCGTGAGTCAGGCCTCTCGCTGCCAGCGCGAGAGCCAGTAGGCCAGCTTGAGGCGCCGCTCGCCGCCCTCGCCACTGACGCGGAAGCTCTCAGCCCCCGGCGGCGCTCCGGTGAGCAGCTGCTCGATCAACGACGCGGCGGCCCGCCCGCCCGAGCCGCGGCTCAGCCACTCCTCGAAATCGAGATCGAGCGGGATCAGCCGCTCAGCGTCGAGGGTAAGGCCAGCCTCCTCCGCGATCGCCCGCAGCCGCTTCGGCTCCAGGCAGGCCCAGTGCGAGGGATCGCGCAGCCGCTCGATCTCCTGGTGCCACGCCGCCGCGGCACCGTCGGCGTCGGTGACGTGGTCACCGACGATCGCCCAGCCGCCCGGGCGCAGTACCCGGATCATCTCGGTCAAGACCCGCTTCGGCGCCGGGATGTGGTGAAGGCTGAAGCGGGTCACAACACCGTCGAAGCTGCCGTCATCGAACCCAAGGCCGGTCGCGTCGCCCAGCGAGAAGGTGACGTTGTCCAGCCCAGCTGCCCCGGCTTCGGCCGCCGCCTTTTCGACCATCGCCGCCGTCAGGTCGACTCCATGCACCGACCCGACTCGGCCGGCCAGCGCTCGCGCGATCAGGCCCGGTCCGCAGGCCACCTCCAGCCAGCGGGCTGCCTGATCCGGCGGCACCAGCTCGACCAGGGCGCCGAGCGTCTCGGCCGCCGACATCACCGAGCTGCGCGCGAAGGAGTCGGCTTGGTGGGTGAACTCGTCCCGAATCGATTCCTCGTACACGACGGCCATGTTAGGCGTCGGCCTTGCGCCGCATGATCGGGCCTGGTCTGAGGAAGCGATCGGTCACATAGGAGCCACGGTCGGCTCAGATCGCGTCGAGGGCGAGGGCCACCGCCTCCGCCGCCGTCTCGGCCGCGACGACTCCGGGGGCGCCCTGCATCTTGTCCTGGCCGGTGAGGGCCCAACTGCGCAGGGCGACGACGGTCTTGCCGAGGCTGCGGGCGTGGCCGATCTCCGAGAGGGTGCCCCACTCGCCGCCGACGGCGATCACCGCGTCGCCGCTGGCGACGACGGCGAGGTTGCGCGCGTTGCCGATCGCGGTGGCGACGACCTGGGTGCAGTACGGGTTTGCATCGGCGACGGAGGCCCCGGGGACGATGCCGATTGCGGTGCCGCCGGCCTGGGCCGCCCCGCGCGCCACTGCCTCCATCACGCCGCCGAGGCCGCCGCAGATGACCGCCACGCCGGCCTGGGCCAACCGCCTTCCCACCTCCTCGGCTAGAAGCGCGGCCTCGGAGTCCCGCGGGCACTCGCCGGTTCCGATCACCGAGACCTGTCTCACCGCCCGGAGCCCTTCATCTGCCGCATCAGCTCCAGGGCGCCGGCCTTGTCGAGCGGTTCGTTGAGGTTGCCGCACTTGGGGCTCTGCACGCAGGAGGGGCAGCCGGACTCGCAAGGGCACTCGGCGATCAGCCGCTCGGCGTCGCCAAGCAAGCGCTCGAAGCACTCATAGCCGCGCCGGGCGATGCCGACCCCACCGGGGTGGCCGTCGTAGACGAAGATCGTCGCGCCGCCAGTCTGGAAGTGGACGTTGGTGGAGAGGCCACCGATGTCCCAGCGGTCGCACATCGCGATCAGCGGCAGGACGGCGATCTGGCCGTGCTCGGTCGCGTGCAGGGAGCCGAGCAGGGCTTCGGGCACCAGCGCCGCGCTCAGGCGGTCCCCCAGCACGTACCAGAGTGCCTGGGTCGGGAAGCTCTGCTCGGGAAGCTCCAGCGCCACGATGTCGATCGGCTCCTGCTCGGAGATCGATACCCGTTGAAAGGCGATCACCTGCTCGGTGACCGAGACCTCGCCGAAGTGCAGCTCGACCCCGGCCACCTGGCGCCGCTCGCGCACCTGCTCGACGTAGATCTCGGTCTCCTTCTTGGGGCGCGTGTACCAGTCCCCGTCGAAGCGGGAGACGATCGCGCGGCGGCCTTCGATGTCGAGCAGCTCGACCTCGTAGGAGCGGCCGAGGTGAAGGTAGACGGCGCCTGGGTGGATCGTGGTAAAGGCGCGCTCGGCCTCGACAAGGCCGAGCATCTCGCCCGAGTCGCGCTCGATCACCGCGACCGAGTCGGCCGAGGCGGAGCGCAGGGCGATCTTCGAGGCGACGAACTCGCTGCGGCGAGGCAGCAGCCGCCCGCCGGCCCGGCGCAGCTCTCCCGCCGCCACCAGCCGCTCCGCCCGCTCGCGCCACCCAGGCCCGAAGATCTCCTCGTCGGCGTCGGTGAGCGGCAGCTCGTAGGCCGCCGCGAGAAGGTGCCGCGCGGCGATCTGCTCATTGGCGGGATCGAGGATCGCCGCCTCGACCGGGCGCTCCAGGAACTCGTCGGGGTGGCGGCAGAAGAACTGGTCGAGCGCGTCATGGCCGGCGACGTAGACGGCGAGCCCGCGCCGCCGCCGCCCCGCCCGACCCCACATCTGCCGCAGGCTGGCGACGGTGCCGGGAAAGGTGACACAGATCGCCGCGTCCAGCTCCCCCACGTCGATTCCCAGCTCCAGCGCGTCGGTGGCGATCACCGCGAGCAACTCACCGGCGCTCAGTCGCGCCTCGATCTCGCGCCGCTGCTGCGGGGTGTAGCCGCCGCGGTAGGGGGCGATCAGCTCCGCCAGCTCCGGCTTGCCGCGGGCGGCGAGGCTGTCGCGGGCGAAGCGCTGGATCAGCTCGATTCCGCGGCGGCTTTTGAGGAAGCAGATCGTCCGCACGCCCTGAGAGACAAGGTCGGCGAGCAGGTCCGCCGCCTCCGACAGCGCCGAGCGCCGCGTGCCGAGCGCCGCGTCGATCAGCGGCGGGTTCCACATCGCGATCTCGCGCGCCGCCCGTGGCGCGCCGTCGTCGTCGATCAGCTCAAACGGCGCGCCGACCAGCCGCTCGGCCAGCTCGAGGGGGTTGGCAATCGTCGCCGAGGCAAGCAGGAAGCGCGGCTCCGCCCCGTAGGCGCGGGCCACCCGCCGCAGCCGCCGCAGGACGTTGGCGACATGGGAGCCGAAGACGCCGCGGTAGGTGTGGGCCTCATCGACTACGACCCAGCCCAGGTTCGCCATGAAGTCCCCCCAGCTCTTGTGGTGGGGCAGCAGCCCGACGTGGATCATGTCGGGGTTGGTGAGGACGAGGTTGTTGCGGCGCCGGATCGGCGGGCGCTCCTCGCGCGGCGTGTCGCCGTCGTAGATCGCCTCGCGCAGGCCGGGGGGGCGCAGTTGGCCGAGCTTTCGCGCCTGGTCCTGGGCGAGCGCCTTGGTCGGGTAGAGATAGAGGGCGCGGCGCTTTGGCTCGCGGGCGATTCCGTCCAGAACCGGCAGGTTGAAGGCGAGGCTCTTGCCCGAGGCGGTGCCGCTGGTGATGACGAGGTTGGAGGCAGCGGCGGCCTCGAAGGCCTGGCGCTGATGGGAGTAGAGGCGCTCGATCCCGGCCGCACGGAGCACCGCGGCGAAGCCGGGATCAAGCGCGGCGGGCAGGCCCACCCGCCGCGCCTTGCGCTCCTCCTCGGCGCCCTCGGCGACGATGCGCCCGTCGCGGCGGGCCGGGTCGACCGCGATCGACCAGGGCGACTCCAACAGGCTCTTCGCCACTAGGCGGCGCTCCGCGCCGCCCGGGCGATCCGCGCCGCGACCTTTACCGCCTGCAGCGAGCTGCGGTCATGGATGCGGAGTACGTCGGCGCCGCCCCGGACCGCGAGGGTGACGGCGGCGACGGTACCCCACTCGCGCTCGGACGCCGGCAGCCGCCCTTCCCAGGAGCCGGCCAGCAGCGCGCCGATGAAGTCCTTGCGCGAGAGGGAGATGTAGAGCGCCAGCCCCAGCGAGCGCAGCTCGCCGAGCCGGCGCAGGACCTCTTGGTCCTGCTCGGGGCTCAGGTCGAAGTCGAGCCCCGGGTCGATCGCGATCTGCTCCTCCGCCACCCCAAGCCCTCGGGCCAACTCGACCCTCGCCTCGAACCAGGCCCTCAGGTGATCGACCACGTCGCCGTAGTCGCGCCAGGGCCGGTCAACCCGCGGCGGCCCCTCGATATGCATCAGCACGTATCCGCAGCCGGTTTCCGCGACTAGCCCGAACAGCTCCTCGGAGCCTCCTGAGATGTCGTTGACGGCGACCGCGCCAGCCGCCACCGCCAGCCGCGCCACCTCGACCGAGAAGGTGTCGGCTGATACGGGAACCCCTGCCGCGGCCAGGCCCTCGACAGCCGGGACCAGCGCCGCGGCCTCCTGCTGCGGATGGACCGGAGGCCCGCTCCGCGCGGCAACCGCCCCCACGTCGAGCATCTCGAACCCAGCCTCGACCAGGCCCAACCCGTCGATCACGGCCTGCTCGGGCGTCCCGCTCCGAGCCCCCTCGAACATCGAGTCGACGGTCACGTTGACGATCCCGGCAGCGAGCGGCTGGGCGAGGTCGAGGGTGCGATCGGCGAGTCTCCACACGTCGGCTACCGTAGCGGCCGCGCCCATGCCCCTGAAGTGCGTCTACACCGATCTCGACGGAACCCTGCTCGGCGCCGGCAGCTCGCTCTTCCGCGACGCCGAAGGCGCCTTCTCCCTCGCCCAGGCCCGTGGCCTGGAGGCCTGCCACCGGGCCGGGGTAGAGGTCGTGATCATGTCGGGCCGTCGCGAGCCCCAGGTCCACGAGGCAGCTCGCCTGATGGGCCAGACCTCCTACATCTATGAGGCAGGCTGCGCCTTCGCAATCGACGGCGAGAAGACGCTGCTGACCGGCGAGCTGGTCCCCGACGAAAACGGCACCGTCTATGAGCAGATCGAGGAGCGGGGCATCCCGAGGTTGTTGTTCGAGCACTTCCAGGGGCGGCTCGAATACCACTCCCCCTGGCACTACGGACGCGTCCTCTCCCACCTCTTCCGCGGCGAGGTCGACGTCGAGGAGGCCAATGCGCTGCTCAAAGAGCACGGCCACGCAGACCTGCGCTTGCTCGACAACGGCGCGATCGGGCGCGAGATGCCCACCCTCGAGGGGCCCGCCCACGCCTACCACCTCGTCCCCAAGGTGGTCAGCAAGGCCGGCGCCGTCGCCGCTCACGCCCGCATCCGGGGCTACGAGCGCGCCGCGTGCATCGCGGTAGGCGACTCGGTCGAGGACCTGGAGGTGGCCAGTGCGGTCGGGCGCTTCTTCGTCGTCGCCAACGGACCCGAGCGCGACCCCGGCCTGCGCGGCGCTCTCGCCGACTGGGACAACGTAACCGTCACCGAGGGCCGCATGGGCGAGGGGTTCTATGAGGCGGTCGTCTCGACCCTCATCGAGCGGCGCTGAGCCGAAGCCCAGCGCCGGGGGAGGAAGGGCACCTTGCGCTCCCCCCGCGCGCCGCGCCAGCGATCGCTTCACCGCGTCATCGCGAGGTGTGCAGGGGAGGCGGGCAAGCGGAGGCCGCAAGACGACCCTCTAGTATCGGAGGCCAATCCGGAGCCGAGGAGGAGCGCCCCGTGTCCCAGGAGACCGCGACGGTCGCCGAGCAGGAGTACCTGGAGATTGTGTTCTGGCTGGAGGAGGCCGGGCTGCCGATGACCGGCGCCAACGTCGCCCGCGCGATGCAGCTCGCTCCCCCCACCGTGCACGAGATGATCGGCCGCCTGATCGAGGACGGCTACGTCGAGCGCAGCGCCGACAAATCGCTGGAGTTCACGGCGGCGGGCCGCGAGCACGCCAGCCACATCGTCCGCCGCCACCGGATGATCGAGCGCTTTCTCACCGACGTGCTCGGCATCCCCTGGGACGAGGTACACGAGGAGGCGGAGCGAATCGAGCACGCGATGTCACCGGTGCTGGAGGAGCGGATGCGGGCTGCGATCGGTGACGCTACGACTTGCCCGCACGGCCACCCGATCGTCGAGGGCGCTCGCGAGCAGGGCTCGCTGCTGGCCGATGTCGAGATCGGTGCCGAGGTGCGCGTCTTGCGCTTCGAGAACGAGGCCGAGGATCTGCTGCACTACCTCAAGGACGCCGGGCTGAGCCCCGGTCTGGCGGGCAAGGTCGCAGGCTCAGACGAGGACGGCGTGACGATCGCCTCCGCCGAGGCCTCCCACCGGATCAGCCGCAGCGTCGCCGAGACGGTCTCGGTCCGTGCCGATCCCGCACCGCCACCCCGCGCGGCGATCCCCGAGCAGCTCGTCCTGTCCTCGGATCGATACGGCCGCTAGGCGGGCGAGCCGGCGCGGAGACGGTCCAGCGCCCGGGCGATACGGGAGACACCCTCGGCGATCTGCTCCGTCGGCACCGGGGCGAAGGAGAGCCGGATGCTGTTCTCGCCGCCCTCCAGCATGAAGTCAGGGCCGGCGACGAAGCTGGCGCCCTCGCCCTTTGCCTCGGCGAGCAGCGCAGCCGTGTCGCTGCCCTCCGCGAGGTCGAGCCAGAGGAAGTAGCCGCCGCCGGGGACGACGAACTCGGCCTCGGGGATCTGCTCCCGCAGGGCTGCGACGAGCGCGTCGCGGCGCTCGCGCAGCGCCCCCTTGACGAACTCGATGTTGCGGTCAAGCGCCCCGGAGCGGCACAGCTCCAGCACGATCGCCTCGGCCAGCATGTTGGGCGAGATGTAAGTCTCGTTGGCCCGCCTGGCCAGCTTGGCGATCTCCCCATCGGGGCCGGCCAGGTAGCCGACGCGCACCCCGGGGCTGACCGTCTTGGAGAACGAGGAGGCGTGGATAACGCGGCCGGCACGGTCCATCGCGAGCATCGTCTCCAACGCCTCGCCCTCGAAGGGCAGCTCCCGGTAGGGATCGTCCTCAAAGATCCAGAAGCGATGCTCGGCTGCCAGCTCGACCAGGCGCACCCGCTTCTCGGTCGAGAGCGTGCAGCCGGCCGGATTGTGGAAGTTGGGAATGACGTGGGCGAGCTTGATCGGCCCCACGCTGAGCGCCGCCTCGACCGCCGCGATGTCGAGCCCATCTGCCTCGAGCGAAACCGGCACCAGCTCGACTCCGAGGCGCTGCAGGAGGAGCAGGGTCCGGTCGTAGGAGGGCTGCTCGACGAGCACCCGGTCACCCGGCTCCAACAGGTGCTCGAACAGCATCGCCCCGGCCTCCAGCGACCCGTTGGTGACCATCACCTGAGAGCCGGCAAGCCCCCCGTGCCGATCCGCGATCCACTCACAGAGGCCGGGGTGCCCGATCCCGGTCCCGTAGGAGAGCGCCCGCTCCCAGTCCTGGGCGAGGGCGCTGGCTGCCGCCTCCCGAACCGCATCGTGCGGGAGGATGTCGGCGCTGGGCGCGCCCCGGGCAAAGGAGATCGTCTCGCCGGCCATCGACTCCGACCCTAGCAACGCCCCGCAGTCCTACGGTTCCCGGCGCGTTCAGTGATGCCGGCGGCGGTGGTGGCGGCGGCGGCGGGCGCCGATCAGCTTGACGTAGCGCGTCTGGGTGGTCTTGAAGCCATTTTCGTTGCTGGCTACCCCCTTCAGCTCGGCATCAGCCGCGCCGCCGCTGCGCAGTGCCCGCCGGACGGCGCGGCGGGCGCCGCGCGGCACTCCGAGGCGTAGCTCGCCCCACGCACCGGCCGTAAGCGACGCCCGCGCCGTGCCGAGCCGCCGCGTCCCGGACACCGCCCTCCCCCCTCGCAGGGCGGTCATCACGACAACGCCGCCGGCTTCTACCCTGCACGCTTCCTGCGGGCACTGCGCGAAGACGCTGAGCGCTCCTCGCAGGCGCTGTCGCCTGGTGCCGGCGAGGACGAGCACCGGCCCCTTGTTGTCGGCCACGACGATCGTGGCGGTCGTGTGCGCGACGGCGGAGCCATTGCAGGAGGCGGTCTGCCCGGTGTAGATGAGTTCGGTCGAGCAGCCTTCGTTGTCGGTCGCCGTGAGGGCGACCGTGTAGGTGCCCGGCCGCTTGTAGGTGTGCGTGACGTTCGCCCCAGAGCCCTTCGAGTGCGCGCCGTCGCCGAATTCCCAGGCATAGCTGGCGATCGTGCCGTCGGGGTCCTTGGAGGCGCCGGCGTTGAAGGTGAGCTTTTGCCCGGCGATTCTCTTCTGCGGCGTGACCAGGAAGGAGGCGGTCGGCGGCTGGTCGGGGGCGATCGCGATGCCGGCCGGTTCTTTCTCGACCGGGATCGAGGCGGAGGGGACGTTGGTCGCCGTGTTGACCACGGAGACCACGCCGCCGCCCGAGTTGGCGACGTAGAGCTGCGTGCCCGCCGGGCTCACCGCAACACCTTCGGGGCCGTTAAAACCCGTGATCGCCGTGCCGGGCGCGCTGGTGGCGATGTTGATCGGGGTCAGGGTGCCGTCGCCGAAGCCAGCCGCGTAGGCAAGCGCGCCGCTCGGACCTATCGCGATTCCGGAAGGCTGGGCGCCGACCGTGATCGGCGTGCCTACGACCTGCCCGTTGGCGGGATTGAAAGCGCTCACCGAGTCCGCGCCGCGGTTGGTGATGAAGGCGCGCGCGCCGCGCGGGCCGATCGCGATCTGGGACGGCCCCAGGGCATCGGGGACCGCGCCGGTCACCACGCGGGTGGTCGTGTTGAGGATCGAGACACCCCCTCCTTGCTGGGCGACGAAGGCGGTAGTGCCGTCGGGGGAGATGGCGATCCCTTCGGGTCCGGCCCCGACTTCGATCGGCGTGCCCACCACCGTCTTGGTAGCGGTGGCGATCACCGAGACTGCATTGCCGCCTGAGTCGGCGACCCAGGCGGTCTGACCGTCGGGTGAGATCGCGATGCCGCGCGGCTTGGAGCCGACGCCGATCGCGATCGGCGTGCCGACCACCGTGTTGGTAGCGGTGGCGATCACCGAGACGGTGCCTTCGGCTTCGTTGGTGACGTAGGCAAATCGCCCGTCAGGGGTGATCGCCACGTCGCGCGGCCCGGCCCCGACCGTGATCGACCCGGCCGGGGAGTTTGTCCCCAGGTCGATCACCGAGACGGTCCCACTGCCGAGGTTGGCGACGTAGGCATTGCGCGCCGCAGAGGCCGGCGCGGCGATCGCCAAAGCTGCAACCACGAATGCCGGCAACGCACAGCGCTTGAGCCCTATGAGATGACTGGAGGACATCGCGCCCCCTCCCCTCGCTCGTTTGCGACGTCTACTCCAAGACACGCCGGTGGGGCAAGAGTTGCGGGTTAGCCGCGCAGAGCCTCGACGGCGATCTGGGCCGTCTCGGTCGGGCTTTCGCCGACCCGCACCCCCTTGGCCTCGAGCGCTTCCTTCTTCGCCTGCGCCGTCCCCGAGGAGCCGGAGATGATCGCGCCGGCGTGGCCCATCTGCTTGCCGGGCGGCGCGGTGAAGCCGGCGATGTAGGCGACGACCGGCTTGGAGATCTCGGCGGCGATGAACTCGGCCGCCCGCTCCTCGGCGTCGCCGCCGATCTCGCCGACCATCACGATCAGCTCGGTCTCGGGGTCGGCCTCAAAGAGGGTGAGGATGTCGATGAAATCCGAGCCGACGATCGGGTCGCCGCCGATGCCGACGATCGAGGAGTTGCCCTCGCCCGCCTGCTTCAGCTCGTTGCCGATCTGGTAGGTCAGCGTGCCCGACTTGGAGACGACGCCGATCTTGCCCCGGTCGAAGAACTGGGCAGGGATGATCCCGACGTTGGCCTTGCCGGGCGAGAGCACCCCTGGGCAGTTGGGGCCGATCAGCCGCACCCCGGCCTCCTTCGCCATCCAGTAGGTGATCAGCATGTCGAGCACGGGGATGCCCTCGGTGATCGCGATCACCGTCTCGACGCCGGATTCGATTGCCTCGTCGATCGCCGGGGCGGCGAAGCGCGCCGGCACGAAGATCATCGAGGTGTTGGCGCCGGCCTCCGCGACAGCCGCGGAGATCGTCTCGAAGACCGGCACCCCGTCCACCTCCTGCCCGCCCTTGCCGGGAGTCACTCCGGCGACGAGTTCGGTGCCGTAGTCGCGGTTGCGCAGCCCGTGGAAGGAGCCCTCGCGTCCGGTCAGGCCGGAAACGACCAGCCTCGTCTCCTTGCCGATGATGATCGACATCAGCTGCTCCCGCCCGCCAGCTCGACCACGCGGCGCGCGGCGTCGAGCATCGTCGTCTCCTGATCGAGGTTCGGGAGATTGGCCTCGGCGAGGATCCGCAGGCCCTGCTCGGAGTTGGTGCCGTCCAGGCGCACCACCAGCGGCGCCTTCAGCTCGATCTGCTCAGAGGCGGTGACGATCCCCTTGGCGATCTCATCGCAGCGGGTGATCCCGCCGAAGATGTTGAAGAGGATTGCCGTCACCTTCTCATCGGAGCTGATCACGGTGAGCGCATCGACGATCGCCTCGGCTTTGGAGCCACCGCCCGCATCGAGGAAGTTCGCCGGGGCGCCGCCGGCCTGGGCGACCACGTCCAGCGTTGACATGCAGAGGCCGGCGCCGTTGGCGAGGATGCCCACGTTGCCGTCGAGCTTTACGTAAGTGAGGCCCTTCTCCCTCGCCATCGCCTCCTGGGGGTCCGCGTCAGAGGAGTCGGCGATCTCGGCCAGGTCCTCGTGACGGAAGATGGCGTTGTTGTCGATCGTCACCTTGGCGTCAAGCGCCACGACATCGCGCCCGGCGGTGACGATCAGCGGGTTGACCTCGATCAGCGTCGCGTCCTCAGAGCGGGCGAGCGCCGCAAGCTTCACCAGCACCTCGGCCGCCTGGTCGCGGACGTCCTCATCCAGCCCCGCCGCGGCGATGATCGGCCGGGCCAGGGCGGCGTCGAATGGTCGAGTCGGGTCGATATGGCCCCTGACCAGCGCCTCGGGGTCCTCCTCGGCGACCGCCTCGATGTCCATCCCACCCTTGGCGGAGACGATCGCGATCAGCTTCTTCTCGCCGCGGTCGAGGATCACCGAGGCGTAGTACTCAGAGGCGATGTCGGAGCCGCCCTCGATCCATACCTGTCGGACCCTGAAGGGACCCTCTCCACGAGGGCCGCGGATATCCATGCCGAGGATCGCATCGGCGTACTCGCGGGCCTCGCCGACATCCGCGGCGATCTTGATCCCCCCCGCCTTGCCGCGACCGCCAATCAGCACCTGAGCCTTGATCGCACAGGGGTAGCCGATCCGCTCCGCTGCGGCGACGGCCTCCTCGACGGTCGCGGCGACCTCGCCGCTCGGCACGGCGACGCCGTGCCTTGCGAATAGCTGCTTACCCTGATACTCGAGGAGGTCCATTGAGGTAGTTTGTGCTGCGCGCGCCTGGGGCGCGGGGCGGCAGCCTATCCGACCAGCCAAATACCGGGAAGCCCGATCGGGGGGCGATTGGCATAATGCCGCGCTCGCACTTATGGCTCTCCCCAGTCTCAAAACCATCAAATGGGTTACCACCGACTGTTACGGAACCCTGATCGACTGGGAGAAGGGGATCGTCGAGGCCTGCAGGAAAGAGGCGGAGAAGGACGGGTTCAGCTTCGAGGAAGGCTCTTTCCTCGCCCGATTCATGGAGGTGCAGGCCGAGATCATGGCCGGCTCCTATGAGCTCTACGCCGAGGTGCTGCGCCGCACCATCGTCAAGGTGGCCGGAGAGCTGGGTTGGGAGATCGAGCCCTCGCGGGCCCAATTCCTGCCCAACAGCGTCGCCTACTGGCTGCCCTTCCGCGAGGCTAACGCGGCGATGGACCGGATCGGCAAGCGTTATGAGATCGGGATCATCTCCAACGTCGACGACAAACTGCTCGGCATCTCCCGCCGTCACCTGCGCACCGAACTAGACCTTGTCGTCACCGCGCAGCAGGTCCGCAGCTACAAGCCCGACCCCGTTCACTTCAAAGAGTGCGCGCGGCGGATCGGCGGCAAAAAAGGGTGGTTGCACATCGGCTCCAACTACACCAACGACGTCGCCCCTTTGTTGAAGATGAACGTGCCGGTGATCTGGGTCAACCGCCACGGTGAGAAGCTCGACGGCCGCAAAGCGCCAAGCGCCGTCGTCAAGAATCTTCGCGAGGCGGGGAAAAAGATCGGCGCGTCCTGAGCTCACGGAGGCGGGGTCCGAGGAGCCCCTCTCCTACTCGATGACGGCGATCACCTCGCCGCTGGAGACCGCGGCGCCCTCAGAGACGTTTAAGGAGGTGAGCTTGCCCGAGCGGTGGGCCGTGATCTCGTTCTCCATCTTCATCGCCTCGATCACGCAGATCAGATCGCCCTCCTCAACCGTGGCACCCTGCTCGACCGCGACTTTGAGGACCGTGCCCTGAAGGGGAGATGGGAGGGACTCGCTGGCGGCGGCTGCGCCGCCGCCGGAGCGGCGCTCACGTTTCGGTGGGCGCCTGGCGGTTGTCAGGGGCGCGCTCCCTGCGGCTGCCTCGCCGATCACCCTGACGTCGAAGAGCTTGCCTGAGACCTCGACCTTGTAGTCGCGGGCGAGGGCCTCGGCAGGGGCCTCGCCCGTGGCCGGGGCGGCTTCCTCCGGCGCGGTCGACTTCAGCCACTCGCGGTCCTCCATCAGGTCGCGGCAGGTCTCGCCTCCGGCCCACTGCGCGGTGGCGAGGAGCGCCTTGTGGAAGGGGATCAGGGTGGTGAGGCCGCCGATCTCATACTCCCCCAGCGCCCGCAGCATGCGCCGCGTCGCGTGCTCGCGGTCGACGTCCCAGACGATCAGCTTGGCGATCATCGGGTCATACATCGGGGTCACCTCGGACCCGGCGCCGACGCCGGAATCGACCCGGACTCCCGGCCCGGCCGGCTCGCGGTAGGTCGTGATCGCGCCCGGCGCCGGCGCGAAGTTCTTCTCGGCGGCCTCGGCGTTGATCCGGCACTCGATCGCGTGGCCGCGCAGCGCGACCCCCTCCTGGGCGACGGACAGCGGCTCGCCGGCGGCGACCCGCACCTGTTCGCGGACGATGTCGACTCCGCTGACCATCTCGGTCACGCAGTGCTCGACCTGGACCCGCGTGTTCATCTCGAGGAAGAAGTACTCCTCGCCGACCTGCAAGCCCTCGACCGTGCCTGCCGAGCGGTAACCGACCGCCGCCGCCGCGTCGGTGGCGATCTTGCCGATCCGCTTGCGCATCTCGGCATCGACGTGCGGCCCCGGCGCCTCCTCGATCACCTTCTGGTGGCGGCGCTGGACCGAGCAGTCGCGCTCGCCCAGATGGATCACGTTGCCGTGGGAGTCGGCCAGCACCTGGACCTCGACGTGGCGGGGATCCTCCAGATAGCGCTCGACGTAGACGCGGGCGTCGGAGAAGAACTTCTCGCCCTCGCGCGCCGCCCCCTCGAACGCCTCCTCCAGGTCATCGGGCGTCATCGCCACCCGGAACCCCTTGCCACCGCCGCCACCGGCCGCCTTGGCGGCGACCGGGTAACCGGCTTCCTCAGCCTGCTTGCGCGCCTCCTCGACGTCCTTGGCGGCCACCGTGGCCCCAGGCACGATCGGCACCCCGGCCTCGGCCATGATCTCCCGCGCCCGCGTCTTTGACCCCATCGCCTCGATCGCCTCCGGCGGCGGCCCGATGAAGACGATCCCCGCCTCCGCGCAGGACCGGGCGAAGTCGGCGTTCTCGGCCAGGAACCCGTAGCCGGGGTGGATCGCCTCGGCGCCTGATTCCTTGGCCGTGTCGACGATCGTTGCGATGTTGAGGTAGCTCTCGGCCGGCGTCGCCGGACCGATCAGGAAGGCCTCATCAGCCTCCCGGACATGAGGGGCGTCGCGGTCGATCTCTGAGTAGACGGCAACCGACCCGATCCCCATCTCCTTCAGCGTCCGGGCGACCCGGATCGCGATCTCACCCCGATTTGCGATCAACACCTTCTTGAACATCAGCGAGTCTCCCGAACCGCTCCCAAGCCGGGAGCCAGGAGTTGATGCGTAGCTCGCCTGGCGCTCATCGGCGGCGCAGTCTATTCAGAGGCTCGGCGTCAGCGGTGGGGCCTCTTGATCAGCGTCACCCTCTTGTGCTCGACGCGGGTGCTGCCACCGCTCGGAGTGAATGCGATCGTCAGCGACAGCCTCGCAACTCCCCGCCTTGACAGGATCTTTAAGGCCTTGCCCCGAGCCCTCACCGGCAACTGCACCTTGCCCGCTCGCTTTGGATTCTTGCTCGCCTTCCGCACCGCCTTGCCGGATAGAACGAGCTTCCCGGGGCCCGAGACGGTGACGGTCAGGATCCCGGTCCCCTTCTTCCTGTTCAGCGACAGCCGGCCGATTGTGAATTCGCCGGACGGGAGGATCGCGATCGTGCGCTCCGCGGCCACCGGAGTGCCTGCCCCGTCGGTCGAGGTAACCGTCACCTGATAGGTGCCCGGAGCCGTGTAGGTGTGGGAGACAGAAGTCCCTTCGGCCTTGGTCCCGTCGCCGAAGTCAAACGTCGTCGAGGCGATCGGCCACACGTCGAAGGGTTCGGCTGAGAATGAGACGGGTCTCCCAACCGTGCCGGAGGAGGGGATCGAGAGGCTGCGAAATACCGGCGCATCCGCGTCATAGCCGGCCGCTTCGACGATTTCGATTTCGTTTGTTTCGTTGGCATGGGACCAGACTGCGGTCGCATCGCCGGCGCCATCCATCGCGACGGCAGGAAAGACTGCGTTCTTGCCGCTGGCGGAAAGGTCGACAGCCGGGCCGAAGTCAGCGCCCCCAGCGCTGGTCGAAGCCTGGGCGATTTTGTTGGCGCCGTCGAAGCGCTGCCAGACCACGGTCGCGGCGCCGCCGGCGTTCATCGCCACGTCGGGGTCTTCGGCATCCTCGCCCGGCGCCGAAAGATCGGCTGGGGTTGAGAAGCTCGCCCCCGGCGAGCCGGCTGAGGCCTGGACGATCCAGAAGTCTTCGGAGTCGGTGCTGATCCAGACCACAGTTGCGGCTCCGCCGGGAGTCATCGCGATCTCAGGCGTCGAGGCATCGGCACCGGCTTCGGAGAGTCCGATCGGGGTCGAGCCGGAGCCGCCCAAGTCCCAGGTGGAGGCCTGGATACCGAAGCTGGTGCCGCTTTCCGCGGTCCAGACTGCGATTGCATCACCGTTGGAGTCGATCGCGACCGCGGGTTCGTAGGCGCTCTCGCTTGCTTCGGAGAGGCTGATCGGCGCGGAGAAGCTGCCCCCCGCGGGGCGGCTGGCGCCCTGCACAACGTAGAGTTTGGCGGCGGCTTCGTGGTAGGCCCAAACCGCGGTCACATCCCCGCCAGGATCGATCGCCAGCCGCACCTCGCCGGCTTCGTTTTCGACTGTAAGAGGGGTTGGGGAGATGATCGTCGGCGCCGAGAAGCCGCTGGCCGGTTCCCCCACCGAGGCCAACACCGAGAACTGGGTCGGAGCCACCGAGGATTTTGGTTCCTTCTGCACCCCGGCCACGGCGATCTCCCCGGCAGGGTTTACGGCGAGCTGGAGATCTTGGGGGTTTG
This sequence comes from uncultured Solirubrobacterales bacterium, assembly GCA_963743285.1. Taxonomy (GTDB): domain Bacteria; phylum Actinomycetota; class Thermoleophilia; order Solirubrobacterales; family 70-9; genus CAVUPF01. Next base: position 59,161 of record CAVUPF010000003.1, on the reverse strand, counting down.
AGTTCGGTTCGGAGGTCGCGACGGCGATCGGGGGCGAGAAGCTACCGCCGGGCGGCCGCGTCGCGACCTCGATCACCGAGTTCGGATTTTCGAAATGCACCCAGGCCGCGACTGCCTCGCCGCCCGGGGTCATCGCCACCCGTGGTTCGGTCGAGGCTTCAGACAGATCGAGTGGAGCGGAGAAGTTGGCGCCGGGGCTGCGGGTCGAGACCTGCACGTCGTCGGAGATGTCGCGATGGCCATTCCAGACGGCGACGGTGTCTCCAGCATTGTCCATCGCGACTGCCGCATTGTTCGCTTTTATGCCGGCCGCCGAGAGTTCGGCTGAGGGCAGCCAGGCCGGCGCCGCCGAGGCGGGCAATGCGCCGAGCAGGCAGGCCGAGCAGGCGAGCAACGCCGCGCCCGCCAGCCTCATCGCCCGGGCCTTCGCCCCCCTTGACCTGATTATCGATGCTCTCATTGCTTGTATCCGCTCCTCCCTTAACCGTCGAAGCGGCCGATCGGACCGTATCGCGGTCGAGCAGGCCCAGCTAGGCTGCCCGCCCCATGCTGATCGAGCTTCAGAGCCACTCGACCGTCTCAGACGGGCAGCTGGCGCCCGCGGAGGTCGTCGAGAAGGCCGCCGAGGCGGGGGTGACGACGCTGGCGCTGACCGACCACGATGCGATCGCGGGGGTCCCGGAGGCCTCAGAGGCCGCCGGGCAGCTGGCGGTCGAGCTCGTGCCGGCGATCGAGATGTCGTGCGTTCACGAGTACGCAGACGACCTGCACGTCTGCGGATACTGGATTGATCTAGGGGCTATCGCCCCGGCCTGCGAGCGCGCCCAGCACGAGCGGGTGACGCGGGCCGGGGAGATCGTCGAGAAGCTGCGCGGCTTCGGCTTCGACATCCATCTGGAGGACGCGATCAGGGAGTCAGGCGACGCTCTTTCGATCGGCCGCCCTCACATCGCCCGCGCTGCCGGGGCTGGCGACGATCTGGGCCCCTTCTTCGAGGAGTACCTGGTGCCAGGCGCCAAGGCCTTCGTGCCGCGTCGCTGGCCCACCGCCGAGCAGGCGGTCGAGCTGATCCACGATGCGGGCGGCGTCGCCGTCCTCGCCCACCCTTATTGGGACATCTCCGAGCCCGCCCAGGTCGAGGAGCTGATCCGGGCCCTGGGCATCGATGGGATCGAGGCCTTCTACCCCTCACACGCCAAGGCGCAGACCGCCCATCTGCTGGCTCTCTGTAAGGAGCTGAGCCTCATCCCTACCGGCTCATCCGACTACCACGGCCCCACCCACAAGTCCTTCTCCCGCTTCGGCGCCTATGAGACCTACGATTTGGGCGAGCCACAGCTACCACCGAAGCCGTAGGCGCCGCCGAGGCGTAGGTCTAGGCAGTTACAGCCGCCCCCGGAATCAACTCCCGCTCCTCCAGATAGGCCAACAGCTTCGCGGCGGACTGCTCGGGGGTTTCGGCTTCGGTGTCGCAGATCACCTCGGGGTCCTCGGGAACCTCATAGGGGTCCGAGACGCCGGTGAATTCCTTGATCTCCCCGGAGAAGGCCTTCGCGTAGAGGCCCTTGACGTCACGCTCTGCACAGGTATCGACAGAGGCCTTCACGTAGACCTCGATGAAGCGCTCTCCCATCAGCTTGCGCGCCTCGCGGCGAATCTCGGCGTAGGGGGAGATCGCCGCGGTGATCACCGGCACACCGTTTCTGGAGAGCAGATCGGCGACGAAGGCGATCCGGCGGATGTTGGTGTCGCGGTCCTCCTTGGAGAAACCCAGCCCCTTGGAGAGGTTTTCGCGGACGATGTCGCCGTCGAGGATCTCAAGCTTTGAGCTGCGCTCCGCAAGGTGGCCCTCCAAGAGCCTTGAGATCGTCGTCTTGCCGGCCCCAGAGAGCCCGGTGAACCAAAGGGTGAAGCCCAACTCATCGGCCATCTGCGCTCAATCCTCCTTGTAGGCGTCGATCAGGATCTCGGCGACCTCATCGCGCGAGAACTCATGCGGCGGCTTTTCACCGTTGGCGAGCATCTCTCGCACCTTGGTGCCGCTCAGGAAGAGGTGCGCCTCGCTGTCGTGGGGACAGGTCTTGGCAGAGGCGAGGCCCTCGCACTCATTGCACCAGAAGGTGTGCTCGAAGAACAGCGGCTCGATCCCCAGCTCATCGATGTCGATCTGATCGAAGATCTTCTGCGCGTCATAGGTGCCGTAGTAGTCCCCAGCGCCGGCGTGGTCGCGACCGACGATGAAGTGGGTGGCGCCGTAGTTGCGACGCACGATCGCGTGCAGGACCGCCTCCCGGGGGCCGGCGTAGTGCATCTTGGCCGGCTTGACGCCGAGCAGGACCCGATCCTTGGGGTAGTAGTTCTCGATCAGCACCTCATAGCAGGCCATCCGCACCGCGGCGGGGATGTCGCCGGCCTTGGTCTTGCCGATCAGCGGCTGGATGAAGAGCCCGTCGCTGATCTCAAGCGCGGCCTTGGTCAGGTACTCGTGGGCGCGGTGGATCGGGTTTCTGGTCTGAAAGGCGACGATCCGCTTCCAGCCGCGGCGCGCAAACTCCTCGCGCGTCTGCGCGGGGGTCTGGTAGCGGCGCATGAAGGGCTCCTCGTGGTCGGGCAGCGCGTCGACCTCGATCGGCCCGGCGATGCAGCGGTTGCCCTCCTCATAGATCGCCGCCACGCCGGGGTGAGCCTGATCGGTGGTGCGGTAGACCCGCTCGGCCTCACTCCTTGTGTCGCGCTCGAAGATCTCCTCAACGGTGATCCTGCCCAAGGGCTTTCCTTCATCGCTTGAGAGCTCGACCACATTGCCCACCTCGCAGTCAAGCTCGGTGGCCAGGGTGATCGGGATCGGCCAGATATGGGCGCCGTCGGCAGTTCGCATCTCCGCACAGACCCGCTCCCAATCCTCAGAGCCCTGGAAGCCCGTAAGCGGCGCAAAGCCGCCGTTGGCGATCATCTCGAAGTCCGCCGTGTGGCGCTCGGAGAGGGTCAGGGACAGCCCTGCCATGGTCTCGCTGCTCATTGGGGTCTCACCTATTGGGTCGGGGGGATTGAAGGTGCGTCTCGGCGGGGCTAGTTGATCCCGCACTCAGTCTTGGCGACGCCCGCCCAGCGGCCGTCGCGCGGTGAGGCGCCGGGCCCGACCGGCTGCGTGCAGTGCGTGCAGCCGATCGACGGATAGCCGTGGTCGTGGAGTGGGTTATACGGGAGATGGTGCTCACGGATGTAGTTCCAGACGTCGCGCTCGCTCCAATCCGCGAGCGGGTTGAGCTTCCAGAGGTTAAAGCGCTTGTCCCAGCCGAACTTCGGCGTGGTGGAGCGGCTGCTGGAATCCTCGCGCCGGACGCCGGCGACCCAGCAGTCTACGGAAGAGAGCGCTCGCCGCATCGGCTCGACCTTGCGCAGCCCGCAGCATGAGTCGGGGTCGCGCTTCCACAGCTCCTCGCCGTGCTGGGCGGCCTGCTCCTCCAGGGTCAGGTTGTGGAAGCGGTCGAACTCCACCCCGAGGTGCTCGGCGAGCCGGTCCCGGGTCTCATAGGTCTCCGGGAAGAGCACGTCGGTGTCCAGATAGAAGAAGCGTGCCTCGGGGTTGATCTCGGTCGCCATGTGCGCGGTGACCGAGCTGGTCTTCTGGAATGAGCAGGCGAGGTAGTGCCCGGCCCCGAAGGTCTCGAACATCCAGGCCAGCGCCTCCTGCGCGGTGCGGCCCTCGAGCTCGGCGGCAACAGCCTCGTGGTCGATGTCGGTCGCAGCGGGCATCGGGACGGGAAGTGTGGCAGGGGGTGGCTTCATCGCAAACCGCCTAGATGGCGCACTCGCCCTCGCCGCGCTCGACCTTGTAGGGGCTGGAGCGGTTCCAGTCGATGAACTGCTGCATCGTCTCGAGGCCGAACTCGGCGGGCAGGGTGAGGTCGGAGACCTCGACTTCGAAGCGCTCGCCGCCGACCCGCTCGGCGAAGGCGTTGAACTCCTCGCCGCCGCCGCGCTCCCCCTCATACAGACGGATCCAGCGCTCAACCGCCTCGGGGACGCGTTTGGCCGGCAGCCGCGACTTCAGCCGGGTGCCGAAGACCACCTCGCCGCCCTCGTAGTTGCCGCCGATGTGCGCGATGTAGGCGGGCATCTGCCGCCCCCCCACCTTCAGCGAGGCGCCGTAGAAGCCGACGTTGGCGATGTGGTGCTGGCTGCAGCCGTTCGGGCAGCCGCTCATCTTGATGTGGATGCGCTTGGTCAGCGGATCGGCGATCTGCATCGCCTCGAGGCGCTCCTTGATCGCCCGGTTGAGGCCCATCGAGCTGGTGATTCCGAGTTTGCAGCTGTCGGTGCCGGGACAGCTGACCACGTCGGTGACCTCGCGGGCGCCGGCCTCGCCGAGGCCGAGGCCAACCAGCCGCTGCCAGACGTCATAGAGCGCCTCCTCGCGCACCCAGCGCAGAACCAGGTTCTGCTGCACGGTGCTGCGCGCGTAGCCGCCGGTGTAGGTGCGCATGATCGCCGCCAGGCCGCGGAACTGCTCGGCGCTGAGGTCGCCGCGATCGATCTTCACCTCGACGGCCGCGAAACCCTCCTGGCGCTGGGCCTGCACGTTGGCCTCACAGAAGCGGTCGAACTCGGAGCGGTCGCCGTTGGGGGAGGCGACGGCGGGCGGCACCTGGGGAGCGCCCGCCTGCTCGTCGTCGTCATAGCGCAGCCGCTCGACGTCGAAGTCGCGATCGTCCACCCAGTCACCCTGAAGCTCCTCGTCGACCAGCTCGCGGAAGGCGTCGATCCCGATCTTGTCGATCAGGACCTTGATCCGCGCCCGCGCCCGGTTGGCCCGCAGCCACTCCTGACGGTCAAAGATCCGCAGCACCGCCTCGGCGACCTTGAGGTATTCGCCGCTGTCGGCCTCGACGAAGTCATAGAGGGTGGGAGCAACCCGGGCCATGATCGAGGTGCCGCCCCCGACCCTTAGCTCGAAGCCCTTGACGCCGTCGCGCTCGCGCGAGAGGAAGGCGATGTCGTGGATGCCGCTGATCGCCCGGTCCTCCTCGGAGCCGGTGAAGGAAGTCTTGATCTTGCGCGGCATCAGCTGCGTGGTCGGGTGGCGGACGAAGTAGCGCACGTAGGCACCGGCGTAGGGCGTCGGGTCGAAGACCTCATCGACGGCGACACCCGCCCAGGGGTCGCCGGTGACGTTTCGGACCGTGTTGCCGCAACCCTCGCGCGAGGAGAGGCCGACCGCGGAGATCTCGCGCAAAAGCGACTCCATGTCGCTCAGCGGCACGTGGTGGATCTGGATGTTCTGGCGGGTCGTGACGTGGCCCTTGCCCAGCGGCGCGTAGCGCTCCACCACATCGGCGAAGGCCTCCATCTGCTCGGGGTTGACGCCGCCGAAGGGGAGCTTCACCCTGACCATCTGCACGTCGGGCTGGCGCTGCCCGTAGACGCCCTGCTTGAGGCGGAAGCCGATGAACTCATCTTCGGGCTTCTCGCCGGCCAGGAACCGCTCGGCCTCGTTGTCGAAGTCGTCGAACTCGCGCTCGAGGATCGGGATGACGTGGCCCGGGACGTTCTCGTAGGACTCGGGGTTCTCCAAGGTGCCGGTTCGGCCCTTGCCCCGCTGCTCCTTGCGCTGATCGACTACGACCTCCACGCCGACAAAAATAGCAAAACCCGACTGGGATTCGGGTATTTAGCTCTGGACGGCCTTTTTCCGTGCCTGGAGGATCGACGCGGCCTGGCCCGACTCGGCGACGTAGGCGCCGTCTGGGGCGAGCTCCAGCCCCGCCTCGGCCCAGGCCTGGATGCCGCCCTCCAGCGTCGCCGCCTCATAGCCGTCGGCCACAAAGGCCGCCGCCGCCATGTCCGAGCGGTTATCGCCGCGACAGTAAAAGATGACCGGCCGGCCCCGATCGATCTCCGCCGCCCTGGCGCTCAACTCGTCCAGCTCGATGTGGGAGGCGCCGGCGATCCGCCCTGCCTCCCACTCGTGCTCGGTCCTCACATCGATCAGCTGCGCCCCGCCCGCAACCAGCTTTCGGACCTCCTCGCTGGAGAGGCCCATCAGTCGATCTCGGTCCCCTCGATCAGGAAGGCGACCCGCACATGCGCCCGGTACTCGTCGAGGTTCTCGCCCCGGATACCGGTCGAGACTATGTCCACGGCGCGAATGTTGCGCAGCGTCCCCTGAGCCTGGCTCAACGCCTGTTTCGCCGCGTCGTCGGTGGACGTCTTTGAGCTGCCGACCAGCTCGATGATTTTCACGACAGCCATCTCGCTCCTCCTTCTAGGTCCTGAACGGTGCCCTTCGCGCCGACCCCCTCGATCAACGCCGCCCGCTGCCACGGGCCAACGACCTCGGGCGCCTCCCCAGGGACCGCAGTCTCCGCCACGAACCGCTGAATCGCGGCCGAGACGGCGGCAGCCTCCTCTGCGCTCGCGGTCTCCGACATCCTCACAAGCCTAGCCGCACCCACCGGCCGGAGCGCCGTGACGCTCAGAGCCCGTTCAGCCTCGCGGCCGGATCGCCGTGGATCGCCCTCTCGCAGTCGACCCCGGGAGGATCGAAGGCGTCGGTGAGCCCACTTCCGGGGCTGCGATCCTGATCGGGCGATCAGGGCCGTCAATCCAGGTTGATCATCACGTGCTTGATCTCGGTGTAGTCCTCCAGCGCATAGATCGAGAGGTCCTTGCCGTAGCCGGACTCCTTATAGCCGCCATGGGGCATCTCGGAGACGAGCGGGATGTGGTCGTTGATCCAGACGCAGCCGAAGCGCAGCGCCGCCGCGACCCGCATCGCGCGACCGACGTCGCGGGTCCACACCGAGGAGGCGAGTCCGTAGCGGGTGCCGTTGGCCCACTCGATCGCCTTCTCCTCATCGGAGAACGGCTGCACGGTGATCACCGGGCCGAAGATCTCGCTCTGAATCATCTCGTCGTCCTGCTTAAGGCCGGCGACCACGGCCGGCTCGAGGAAGAAGCCGGGCAGGTCTGGCTGAGCGCCGCCGGTGACGATCTCGGCGCTGCCGGGCTTTCGCTCCAGAAAGCCCTCGACCCGCTGGCGCTGGCGGGCGGAGTTGAGCGGGCCGAGGGTGGTTTGGGCGGACATCGTGTCGCCGAGGACCAGCGCCTTGGCCTCGGCCGCCAGACCGCTGACGACCTCGTCATAGACTCCGGCCGAGGCGAGCACGCGGGTCGCCGCGGTGCAGTCCTGGCCGGCGTTGTAGTAGCCGGTGGCGGCGATCGTCTCCATCGCCGCCCCCATGTCGGCGTCATCGAAGACGACGACCGGGGCCTTGCCGCCCAGCTCGAGGTGGACCCGCTTCACTCGCTCGGCAGCGGCCTTGGCGATCCACTTGCCGGTCGGCGGCGAGCCGGTGAGGCTGACCATCTCCACGTCGGGATGGGTGACCAGCTCCGCACCGGCGGGCTCGCCGAGGCCGCCGATCGCATTGAAGACCCCCGGCGGCAGGATGTCGGCGCACCACTCGGCGAAGCGCAGCGTGCTGAGCGGCGTCGTCTCCGCCGGCTTGAGGACGACGGTATTGCCGGCCCCGAGCGCCGGGCCGATCTTCCAGATCGCCATCATCAACGGGTAGTTCCAGGGGGTGATCTGGCCGACCACCCCAATCGGCTCACGGCGGATGAAGGAGGTGTGGCCCTCCATGTACTCGCCCGCGGCGCGCCCCTCCATGCAGCGGGCAGCGCCGGCGAAGAAGCGCAGGTTGTCGGCCATCACCGGCACCTCGTCCTCGAGCACCGCGTGGCGCGGCTTGCCGGCGTCGGCGGCCTCAAGGTCGGCGATCTCCTCGGCCCGATCCTCGATCAGGTCGGCGATCCGCAGCAGCGCCCGGGCCCGCTCGCCCGGGGGCGTCGCCGCCCAGCCATCGAAGGCCTTCTTCGCGGCCTGCACGGCGCGATCGACGTCGGGCTTGGTCGAGAGTGGCGCCGCGGCGATCGGCTCGCCACTGGCCGGGTTGATCACCTCTTCGGTCCCACCCTCGACCGGGTCCACGGCCTCGCCCCCGATGAAGTTCCTCAACCTGGTCGTCACCGTCGCCATCCTCACTTCACCTCCGCTTTGCGGTTTTCGGTTTGCACCCGCTCGATGCCCAACGCCTCCTCGACCGGCACGTAGCTCTCCCCGACCCCCGCCGCGACCGCCGGGTGGGTCACCCTTCCGGCCACAACGTTGACGCCCGGGCGCAGGCCGGGATCGCGCCGGATCGCCTCGGCGACGCCGAGGTCGGCGAGCGCGATCGCGTAGGGCAGGGTCGCGTTGGTGAGGGCGTGGGTCGAGGTGATCGGCACCGCGCCGGGCATGTTGGTGACGCAGTAGTGGATGATCCCGTCGACTTCGAAGGTCGGCTCATGGTGGGTCGTGGGCCGCGAGGTCTCAAAGCAGCCGCCCTGGTCGATCGCGACGTCGAGCAGCACGGCGCCGGGCTTCATCAGCGCCAGCTGCTCGCGGCGGATGACGAAGGGCGCACGGGCGCCGTGGACGAGCACGGCGCCGATCACCAGGTCGGCACGGGGCAGCATCTCCTCGACCGCGAGGGTGGTCGAGAACACGGTCGAGCAACGGCCGCTGAAGAGGCCTTCCAACTCGCGCAGCCGGTCGATCGACTTGTCGAAGACGAAGACGTCGGACCCCATGCCGATCGCGATGAAGGCGGCGTTCATGCCGACCACACCGCCGCCGATCACCATCACGTTCGCTGCGGCGACGCCGGGGACGCCGCCGAGCAGGATGCCGCGGCCGCCGAGCGGGCGCTCCAGCATGAAGGCGCCTGCCTGGGTGGCGATCTTGCCGGCGATCTCGCTCATCGGGGCCAGCAACGGCAGGCGGCCGTGGGAGTCCTCGACCGTCTCATAGGCGATGCAGGTGGCGCCCGAGGCGCGCAGGCCGCGGGTCTGCTCGGGGTCGGGTGCCAGGTGCAGGAAGGTGAAGAGAAGCTGTCCCGCTCGGAGCATCGCGATCTCCGGCGACTGGAGCTCCTTGACGTGGAGGACCATCTCGGCCTGCTCAAAGACAGTCGCGGCGTCTGGCGCTATCCCCGCACCCTGCGCCTCGAAGTCGGCGTCGGCGATCGCGCTCCCCTCGCCGGCACGCGTCTCGATCAGCACCTCGTGGCCGTGCTCGACCATCTCCCGGACCCCGGCGGGGGTGATCGCGACGCGGTACTCGTCGCTCTTGATCTCCTTCGGGACCCCGACCCTCATCCCACCAGCTCCCTGGCTCGAAGCGCCAGCCAGAACTCGATCCGATCGTGGGCGCGGGAGAGGTCGCGTCCGGTCAGCTCCTCGACCTTGCGCATCCGGTAGCGCAGCGTGTGACGGTGGCAGTAGACCTGGCGGGCGGCGCGCTCCCACTGGCCGTTTTGCTCGATGAAAGCCTCCAGCGAGCGCAGCAGCTCGCCGCCGTAGTCCTCGTCGCCCTTCTCGATCGGGTCCAGGACGCTGTCGCAGTAGAGCCGCAGTGCCTCGTCGTCTTGGATCGAGAGCAGCAGGGTGAAGGCGCCGAGGTCGCGCCAGGAAGCGACCTCGGGGGCGCGCCCGTTGGCGAACGCGGTCGCCTCCAGGGCGCAACGCGCCTCATGGAAGGAGTGGCGCAGCTGCTCTGGAGGGGCGGGGCGGCTGGCGGCCGCACGCACCGCGCCGCGCTCGGCCGCCAGCGCCTTGCAGGCGTCGGCGGCGACCTCCACCGGGTCGCGGTCGGCAGCGTCGATGACGGCGCAAAGAAGCTCGCGCCCGCCGGTGGCGTGGGGGGCGACGAGCGCCGGGCATGCCTCGGCGGCGAGGGCGCGCTCGAGCGCCGGCTCGGCGGCGCTCGAGTCATCAAGCGCAAAGACGAGGACGGCGGCCTGCTCGCCGATCCCAAACGGCTCGAGGCGGCGGCGCAGCTCGGCGGCCTCCATCCGGCCGCCGAGCGCGCCGGCCAGCACGTCACCGGCGAGGCGCCGCTCGGTCTCGCGGGCGACGCGGCGGCGCATCAGCTCGAGGGCGACAACGGCGACCGCCTGCTGGAGGATGAGGCGCTCGAAGTCGCCGAGGCCGCCGGAGTCGCGGACGATCACCACCCAGGCCTGCGGCGGGCCGCCGCCCGGCGAGATCACCGGCTGGGCGAGCGCCCGCCCCGCCACCGAAGGATGGGCGGGGACGAAGGGGCGCCCGTCGCCGGTATGGGAGAGCGCCTCCTTGCGGATCGCACCGATCGCATCGGCGGAGAGCTGGCGGCGGAAGCCGCGCCCGGCCAGCCGCTCGGCGCGGCCGTCAAGGATCGCCACCGTGCCGCCGATCGCCGCGGCGATCGTCGCAGCTATCTCCTCCAGGCCGCGCTCCTCCAAGACCAACCGCTCCAGCCGGCGCTGCACGGCGATGCCGCGCTGGAGCACCTCGTATTGCTCGTTGACGAGGCGTGCGAAGGCCTTCTCGGTGATCGCGATGAACGGGGTCGAGTAGGGGACCTCGAAGAGCGGGAAGTCGCGCTTGCGCGCCTCCTCGAGAAGGGCTTTTGGAATCCTTCGGTGGCTGAGGCCGGTACCAAAGCCGAGCCCGGCGAGGTTGCGGTCGGCGAGCAGGCGCACGAAGGAGCGCTGCTTGGCGGTGCTGTCGAGCGGGATGCCGGTGGTCAACATCAACTCACCGCCCGAGAGCCAAGGGGTCGGGTCCTCCAGCTCTGAGATGTGGACCCAGCGCACCGGCGCCGCGGCAGCCTGCCTCCCGGCCACCAGTTCGAGGTCTAGCTCGTCGAGCAGGCTCTGAACGGTGAGCATCGAGCGGCCTACTTGACGACCTTCTCCCAGGCCTCGTCGAGCACCCCGTGAAGGACGCCGTGGATCTCCTCGAACTGCTCGCTGTCGGCGATCAAGGGCGGGGCTAGCTGGACGACCGGATCGCCACGGTCATCGGCACGGCAGATCAGCCCACGCTTGTAGAGTTCGCCGGAGAGGAAGCCACGCAGCAGCCGCTCGGACTCCTCCTCATCGAAGCTCTCCTTGGTCTCCTTGTCCTTGACCAGCTCGATCGCGTGGAAGAAGCCGGCGCCACGCACGTCGCCGACGATCGGCAGCTCTTGCAGGCTGTCCAGCATCTGGCGGAACTCGCCTTCCTTGGCGAGCACGTGGCCGCAGAGATCCTCGCGCTCGAAGACGTCGAGGTTGGCGAGCGCGATCGCCGCGGCGAGCGGGTGACCGGCGAAGGTGAAGCCGTGGGCGAAGGAGGCGTCGCCCTGCATGAAAGGCTCCGCGACGCGATCGGAGGCGATCATCGCCCCCATCGGCGCATAGGCGGAGGTGAGCGCCTTCGCCACGGTGATGATGTCCGGCACGTAGCCGAAGCGCTCGCAGCCGAAGTAATGGCCGAGGCGACCCCAGGCGCAGATCACCTCGTCGGAGATCAGCAGCAGGTCGTAGCGATCGCAGATCTCGCGCACCCGCTCGAAGTAGCCCTCGGGCGGGACGAAGCAGCCGCCGGCGTTCTGGACCGGCTCGAGGATCACGGCGGCGACGGTCTCGGGGCCCTCGAACTGGATCCGCTCCTCGATCGCGGTCGCCGCCCAAAGCGGGTGGCGGTCTTCGGGCCAGCGGTACTCGTTGGTGTTGGGGACGTGGCAGGCGCCCGGGGCGAGCGGCTCGAACTGGGTGCGCAGCTCGGTGATCCCGGTCGCCGAGAGGGCGCCCAAAGAGGTTCCGTGGTAAGCGACCTCACGGGCGATCGTCTTGTGCTTCTGGCCGTTGCCGCGCATGCGGTGATAGTTGCGGGCCAACTTCAACGCCGACTCGACCGCCTCCGAGCCACCCGAGGTGAAGAAGACCCGGTTGAGGTCGGCGGGGGCGAGCCCGGCAATCCGCGTCGCCAGCTCGATCGCGCGGGGATGGGCGTAGCTCCACAGCGTGTAGAAGTCGAGCTCCTCCACCTGGCGGGCGGCCGCTTCGCCGTACTCGGTGCGGCCGTGCCCGGCGTTGACGCAGAAGAGGCCGGAGAGGCCATCGAGGTAGCGATTCCCGTGCTCGTCGTAGACGTAGCAGCCCTCGCCGCGGACGATGATCGGGATCTCGTGATCGGCCCCATAGGCGCCCATCCGCGAGAAGTGCATCCAAAGATGCCGCCTGGCCAGCTCCTGGAGGCTGGTGTCGAGTGCCTGTGGTGCGCTAGCCATTGGACTCTCCTCTCCTGCTACGACGATATGGATAAAGCTAGCCTCGGAGTGGCCCGGATGCAAGTGGTCATTGGGTCAAGTCCCAGGGTAGGTCTTATACAGAGCGTATAAACGCTGTTCGGGCTTTTGGGTCATTTGCCACTTGCATCCCCCTCCTCTCGGGCGTAACGTCGCCCCAGTCGCCGCCGCGAGCGGAGAGGGTCGACAAGGAGGAGTCACGTGGAGAGCGCTTCGGTCCCCGCCGGGAACATCCCTGAATCGGGAGCGGCCAGGGAGGGCGGCAAGGGGCTGAAAGTCGGCGCGCTCGGCTACATCTCAAACCTCGTCATCGGGGTCGCCTCGACGGCGCCGGCCTACAGCATCGCGGTCACTCTCGGGTTCGTGACCGCGGTCGCCGGGATGGGGTTCCACGCCCCGGCAGTGATGATCGTCTCCTTCATCCCGATGCTCCTGATCGCCGCCGCCTACAACTACATGAACAAGGCCGACCCCGATTGCGGGACCAGCTTCACCTGGGTCACCCGAGCGCTCGGACCCTATCTTGGTTGGTTGACCGGCTGGGTGATCGTCGCCGCCGACGTCGTCGTGATGGCGACCCTGGGGTTCATCGCCGGCAAGTACACATTCCTCCTCTTCGGCCTCGACGCCGCCGCCGCCAACACCACCGACATCATGATCATCGCCGCGATCTGGATCGTGCTGATGACCTGGATCTGCTACGTCGGGATCGAGATCTCGGCGCGGACGCAGTTCTTCTTGCTCGCCATTGAGATCTTGACCCTCTCGCTGTTCGCGGTGGTCGCGCTGTGGAAGGTCTACGTCAGCGGCGTGCCCGGCTCCGTCCACGTCGGTCTCAGCTGGTTCTCCCCCTTCGGCCTGCCGGGCGGAACGACGGCGCTGGTCAGCGGGGTGCTGCTCGGCGTCTTCATCTACTGGGGATGGGACAGCGGCGTCTGCGTCAATGAGGAGTCACGCGACGCCGCCAACGGCCCCGGCAAGGCGGCGGTGATGAGCACCATTCTGCTGGTGCTGATCTACGTCGTCGTCACGGTGGCAGCGCAGGCCTTCCACGGCCCGCACTTTCTCACCAACAACGCCGAAGACGTGCTCGGCGCGCTCGGCCACAACGTGCTCGGCTCCCCGCTCGACAAGCTTTTGATCATCACGGTGCTGACCTCCGCCTCGGCCTCGACCCAGACGACGATCCTGCCCACGGCCCGCACCACGCTCTCGATGGCTCGCTTCGGCTCGATCCCGCGATCGTTCGGTCGGATCCACCCCCGCTACCTCACCCCCGACGTCTCGACCTTGGCGATGGGGGCGATCTCCCTGATCTGGACGCTCTTCATCATTTACGCCAGCACCAGCGTGCTCGAAGATGCGATCACCGGGCTTGGCTTTCAGATCGCCTTCTACTATGGGCTCACCGGGTTCGCCTGCACGGTCTATTACCGCAAGGAGATCTTCAAGAGCCTGCGCAACTTCGTCATGGTGGGCATCGCCCCCTTCCTCGGCGGCGCGATGCTCACCTACATCTTCGTCAAGGCCTTCATTACCTACCAGAATCCCGAAGAAACGGTGACCGGGAAGACCTTTCTCGGCTTTGGCGTACCGGTGGCGATCGGCGTGGGGTTGATCGTGGTGGGGGTCGTGTTCATGCTCTGGGCCAACTTCGCCTACCCCAAATTCTTCAAGCGAAAGCCCGAAGTCGCCGACCCGGGGATCCTCGAGGGCACCGTGGTCGGCGAGGCCTCGGTAATGCCAGACTGAACCCAGGAGGAGAGCGATGAGCGAGATCGTCGTCGGCTATGACGGGTCCGATTGTGGGCGGGCGGCGCTGGATCAGGCCTGCGGCCTGGCCAAGGAACTGGGCGACAAAGTGGTGGTCGTCTTCGGTTACGCCCCGGGCGGCTATGGAGGCGGCGAGATCCCCACGCACCGTGAGGCGGTCGAGGAACTGGGTGAGCGGATCACCGCCGAGGCAGCAAAGCGCGCCGAGGAGGCCGGCGTCCCCCACGAGGTTGTCCTTTTGCCGCGCAAGGGCTACCACGCCTTGGTCGAGACGGCCGATCAGCGCGATGCTCGGATGATCGTCGTCGGCAGCTACGGTGACCCGCCCCTGAAAGGCGTCATTCTCGGCTCCACCCCCAACAAGCTGTTGCACCTGGCCGACCGCCCGGTGCTGGTAGTCCCGACCCCCCGATAGCAGCCGGCATCAGCGGCCGATGTGAAAGCCGATCAGCTCGGGGACGCGGGATAGCGCAGCGCTCAGCGGGTCGGGCGAGCGCCCCGCCAACTCGGCCTCCTCTTTGCGCATGATCCCCAACCGGATCGCCTCGGCGCCGATCCACTGCCAAGGCTCCGGGGGCACCCGCCGCGGTGAGGGGTCAACGAAAGCCAGGCGGGAGTGCTGATCGCGGCGGTCAAGCGCCAGCGAGGCAAGTGTGCGGCCCACCATGTGGGAGGGTCCGACACCGTTGCCGGTGTAGCCGGCGGCGACGAAGGCACGCCCGCCGCGAAGCGGCGCAACCAGCGGCAGATGGGTCGGGGAGGCATCGATCGGCCCTCCCCAGGCATGGGTCAGGCGTCGATCGCCAACGCCCGGGAAGTAGTCGCGGAGGCGCGCCGCGGTGAGCGCGACCACCTCGTGGTCTAACTCGGTGCGGCCGCCCAGGCGGGCGCCCAGCGCGATCCGCCCGCCGCCCCAGCCGAAGGCGATCCTCCCGTCCGGGGTGGTGCGGAAGTAATCGATCAAGGCACGGCTGTCGGTAATGCACTCGCCACCGGTCCAGCCGACCTCCTCGAGCAGGTCCGGCACCGGCTCGGTGAGGACGATGTGGGAGGAGGCGACCGTGAGCCGGTTGCGAAGCGGACCTCGGGGAGCCTTCGCCGCCGCCCCCACCGCCAGCACGGCAGCGCCGGCGCGGATCAGGCCACCCCCGGTGTGGGCCTCGACCCCGGCGGGGCTCTCCCGCAGCAGGCGCACCGGCGAGGACTCACAGACCTCCACCCCGCTTTCCTTCAGCCGTTCGCGCAGGCCGAGCGCCAGGCGGGCGGGCTGCACGGTCGCAGCGCCTGGGTAAAAGACTCCGGCGCGGAAGGCCGGCGAGGCACAGCGGGAAGCCACTTCGGCGGGCGAGAGCGTCTGCGCGGCGTCTGGGGCGCCGAGCTCGCGGCAGGCGGCCACGCTCGGCGCCCAGGCCCGATCGTGAGCAGGCGCGGTGGAGACCTGGAGGTAGCCGCCGGGCCGAAACCAGGCCTCGATGCCCTGCCGCTCGCAAAACGCCCCGATCTCGGCGACCGCCGCCTCGGCGGCGCGGGCGACGGCGAGCGCCGGCCGATCGCCCCAGCGCCCTCGCATGCTCGCCAGCGAGAACCACATCGTGTTCGCAAAGCCGCCGTTTCGCCCGCTCGGCCCGCGCCCGCAGACGTCCGCCTCGAGCAAAACGACGCGGGCCTGGGGCTCAAGCGCCCTGATCTGCCAGGCCGCCCACATCCCCGTGTAGCCGCCACCGATCACGACCACGTCGGCGCTGCGCTCCCCCACAAGTGGCGGGGTGGGCGCCACCGGCCCCGCCTCCGCCAGCCAGTAGCCGTGCCCGGAGTGCTCCATGACGTGCCCGAGTCTGGCAGCCCGCCCGCCGGGGCGAACGGCAGCGCTCGCTAGGCTGGCGGCGTGGCAACCTTTGACCGGATCGCCGAGCTGCCGCTCCAGATCGATTCCTGCGAGCTGGAGGGCCTCGAGTTCAAGCTCGGTGACTTCGAACGGCTGACCACGCTCGTCAAGCTGCGCGGCGGCGGCAAGGAGGGGATCGGCGAGGACGTCACCTATGACCCGGTCGATCACGTCGCCCAGCAAGACGCCGGACCCCCCGCCAGCCTCAGCGGCGCCCGCACCTTCGCCGAGTTCTCCGAATTGATCGGCGAGACCGACCTCTTCCCCGCCGCCGCGCCCGAGCGCGAGGTCTCGCGCCCCTACCGGCGCTGGGCCTTCGAGTCGGCGGCACTCGATCTGGCACTGCGCCAGGCGGACACCAACCTCGCCACCGCCCTTCGCCGCGAGCCAAGGCCGGTCAACTTCGTCTCCTCGATGCGCCTCGCCGCCTTCGGCAGCGAGCAGCGCTCCTCGATCGACCCGCTGCTCGCCCGCCTAGCCGTCTATCCCAACCTGCGCTTCAAGCTCGACCCGACCAACGACTGGGACGACGGGCTGATCGCGGCGCTGGTGCGGACCGGCGCGGTCGACTCGCTCGACCTGAAGGGCTTCTACAAAGGCACCCCGGTTGACGTCGAGACCGACCCGACGCTTTACGCCAAGCTGATCGAGGCCTTCCCCGACGCCTGGCTGGAGGACCCCGACGTCAACGCGGAGACCAAGCCCCTCCTTGACCCGGTCGCCGACCGGGTCACCTGGGACGCGCCGATCCACTCGGTGGCCGACATCGAGGCGATGCCCTGGGCGCCGCGGATGGTCAACATCAAGCCCTCCCGCTTCGGCGCGGTGCGGGAGCTCTTCGCCAGCTACGACTATTGCGAGAAGCAAGGGATCGGCGCCTACGGAGGCGGCCAGACCGAGCTCGGCCAGGGCCGCGGCCAGATCCAGTACCTGGCCTCGATCTTCCATCCCGAGACGCCCAACGACGTCGCCCCCTCCGGCTACAACGACCCCGATCGGGTGAGCAAACCCGGCCTGCCCACCAGTCCACTGGAGCCACGGCCGGAGCTGACCGGCTTTCGTTGGGAGGGATAGGGTTGCGAAGGGGATGAGCTTTGCCAAGGCCCTCAACGAGCAGGTCGCCTCCGAGTTCGCGGCGCAACAGCAGTACATCGCGATCGCCGTCCACTACGACTCAGAGACGCTGCCCCAGCTCGCCGTCTTCTTCTACCGCCAGGCGGTGGAGGAGCGAAACCACGCGATGATGATCACCCAGTACCTGCTCGACGCCGGCCACCCGATCGAGGTCCCTGCGATCGAGGCGCCCCGGAGCGGCTTCGCCGACACGGTCGCCCCGGTGCGACTCGCGCTAGATCAGGAGAAGCGGGTGAGCGAGCAGATCTCCAACCTGGCGCGGCAAGCGCGTGAGGAGGGCAACTACCAGGGCGAGCAGTTCCTGCAGTGGTTCATCAAGGAGCAGGTCGAGGAGGTCTCGAGCATGTCGGCGCTCCTGAAGATCGTCGAGCGAGCCAAGGACAACCCGCTGCTCGCCGAGGAGTACCTGGCTCGCGAGAGCCTCGGCCGCGGCGATGGCATCGACCCCACCGCCCCGGCTGCTGCCGGCGGCGCCCTCTAGGAGTAGCGCCCTCCGGCTCGGGCGGGATCAGGGTCGCCTGGGTGGCGTGCCCTGCCAGCCCAACCGTCTAGCCCGTGCAACAGCGTTGCGAGCGTCGAGTCTGCGGCTCAACCGCTCTGAGCTGCATTGCGAGCAATGCTCCGATGACCCACCTAGCTCAGCCACCCGGCACGCTTGCGCAGGCTTTTGATGCGGCGGAACTCCGCGATGTCCTCCCGCAGCGCCGCCGGGGCGGGGGCCGCCAGGAAGCGGGCCGGAAGGGCGGACTCTCGAGACCCCCTCGCCCTGGGCGCGAACCCGGTAGGCGCGGGCGCCACGGCGGGCGGTGAGCGCGGCGGGCGAGTCCTCGCCCTCCCAGAGCAGGCCGGCGTAGTCGTCGAGGCCGTACCCCCCCGGCATCCCACTGCCGACCGCGTCGAGGTAGGCGGCACGACGCTCGGGCTCGTTGTTGTAGTGGACGCAGAGGCTGCCGCCCAGCAGGCCGAGCCCGGCGGCCGGAGCGGACGGCCGGAGGACTTGGTGATCCCGGCCTCAAACCAGCACATCGCCCCGGCGCTCTGCCCGGCGAGGACGATGCCCCGCCGCCAGGCGAGACTGAGGATGGCGCCGATCTCGTGCGCCTCCCAGACGGCGAGCAGGTTGACGAGGCTGCCGCCGCCGACATAGAGCAGATCCTGGGCGAGCAGATGGTCGCGCAGCGCCATCGGCTGGCGGCCGAGCCGGAACAGGGAGAGGTCGGAGGGCTCACACGGTCGCTCGCCGAAGGCTGCATAGAAGCGGCCGATCTGCTCGGAGGTATCGCCGCTCGCGGTCGGCAGGATGCAGATCCGCGGCCGCCCGCCGGCCCGCTCGGTCCCCAGCCGCAGCATCAGCTCGCAGACCGCCCGGTCGGGCGGGCGCGAGGTGAAGTCGTGCCCGCCGAGGGTGAGGATACGCCGTAGCGGCGCCGGCTCCTCCACTTCGAGCCGGCGCTCCCGACCAGCGGGGCTCGCGACCGCCATCAGGCCGCGACCGCGGTCGAGAGCGGCTCGGGGGGCGGGGGCGGCGCGCCGGCCGCGTCGCCGAGGAAGGCGGTGGCGATCCGCGTCTCAACCACCCGCCCCTCAACCAGGTCGAGCCGGTAGCCACTGCGCCTCCGGCCGCGAGGCGACGACCCGGCACAACTCGGTCGCCGGTGAAGTGCAGCGCGGCGCCGTCCCCGGCCGCGTAGCCCGGGAGCATCCCGTCGCGCAGGAAACCGTGGTAGGCGATGCGGTGGCTCGACCCCAGCTCGAAGTGGACGCAGTTGCTGAACGGCAAAAGCCCCAGGCCCTCGACCCGGCGCGACTCGCCGTGGAAGTTGCTCACAGCCTCGGCAAACCAGCACAACGACCCGGCCGAGAGTCCGCAGAGGACGACCCCAGCCTCCCATGCCTCATGCAGGACGCAGTCGATCCGGTGCGCCCGCCAGACCCCGAGCAAGCTGACTATGCTGCCGCCGCCGACGTAGATCAGATCTTGGGAGAGGAGGTGGCGGCGCAGATCGACCGGGCCCTGCTCGCGGCGGAAGAGGGAGACGTGGCTGGCCTCGCAGCGCTCAGCCGGGAAGGCACGGTAGAAACGGACGATGTAGTGGTCGGCATCGCCGCTGGCCGAGGGCAAAAAGCAGACGCGCGGGCGCTCGGACCCGGTGAGGCCGAGCACGTAGTTGTCGAGCAGAGGGTTGCCCGACTCCATCGAGAACCCGCCACCGCCGAACGCCACGATCTGGCGGAGTGCTGTCTTCATTGTCAAATGGTGGCGAGAGGGGGGCGCAAGTTCGTTGTACAGCGGTCCGAAGTTCGCGCCCCAGCGCTCGCCCGCATGTACATTGGCACCGGTGGCGACCCGCAAGGTCACCGCAGCCCTACCGGCGTCTCACCAACACGACCTACAACAGTCGTTGCTTCACCGACGAGATCCCGAGCACGACATCCCGAAGGCCTCGATGTCCGGCCGGGCCGCCGATCAGCTGACTCACCACCAAGCCATCTACCTGGCCCGCCGCGCATACACCCGCGAGGGCGAGAAAGCTGGGGGCCAGGCGGCCTCACCTGCCGCGCTCAGACCGCGCCGACGCAGTCGCTTCGATGTCAGCCGCTTACCAAAGCGCTCACTGCGCGGGTCCTCGCGACCGCGACAGCGCCGAGCCCTACCAGCAGCAGCCCGGCGATCAGCGGCAGCCCGTCCAGCGCGGCGGTACCCCACCGCTCGCTGAGGTAGATCGGCTCCAGGATGACCGGCACGAACGTCTGGATCGCGAAGGAGAGCGGCACGACGAAGGTGGCCGGACGGCGCTGTAGTGCTGTCATCTCGGTGGTTAGCGCGATCAGTCCGGTCCCCGCCGCAAGAGCCAACCAGACCCCCACGGCCAGCCAGGCCCCGGAGTCCACTCCATCACTGACCAGCTTGGTGGCGATGTTGCTTGCCCCGTAGGCGAGCGCCGAGGCGACGATCACGAAGGTCGCCGAGTCGAGGCGACCTCGCCCGCGCAGCGCGAAGGGGACCAGCGAGATCAGCGTCATCGCCGCCATCACCGAGATCACCGCAGGTGGGCTGGTCACGGTCTCGATCCCAGTCGGCGTGCCCCAGGCCAACAGCCCGATTCCCGCGGTGATGCCCAACACCCCGGCGACCTCGGCTTTCCCGACCCTCTCGCCCAGCATCCGTACCCCGAGGTAGAGCATCAGCAGTAGGCCGGCGGCCAGGACCGGCTGCACCACCACAAACGGCACAAGCGACAGCGCCAGAACCTGCAGGCCAAAGCCGACCCCGCCCAATAGGAAGCCGGTGATCCAGCGCCCCCGCCGCGCCAGGTGGGCGATCAGCGAGAGTCGCAGCCCCTCCTCGGGGGGCTCTCGGCGGGCGTCCTGTGCCTGCAGCACGATGCCGACGTTGAACGCGACCGGGCGGCGACGGCTGCCGCGAGTCCAAGTGCAACCACAACTTCCTAGGCGATCGCCTTCGAGGCCAGTCGCTCGGGGCCGATTCGCACCACGTCCCAGACCAGACCGGCCCGCTCCATGAGGGAGATAAGGGCCGCTGAGGGGTCGAGCTCGAGGCGTCCCAGCCCGTGGCGGGCCGAGGTCGGGAATGCATGGTGGTTGTTGTGCCAGGCCTCACCGAAGGTAAACGGCGCCAGCCAGGCTAGGTTCCGCGACTCGTCGGGGGTGGCGAAGTCGCGGCGGCCGAAGAAATGACAGAGAGAGTTGACGCAGAAGGTGATGTGGTGCAAAAAGAAGATCCGCACCGCGCCTCCCCAGAGAAGGCCGATCAGACCGCCGACGACAGTGCCGGTCAGCGCCACGCCGAGCCCGAAAGGCAGCGCCAGACCCGCCACGGCCCAGAGGACGAAGGTGCGGTCGACGAAGAGCACCACCGGGTCGGCGAGCAGGTCGGGGGCATATCGCTCCTCTTCGGCCGGCTCATCGCTGAACAGGACCCAGCCGACGTGGGCATGAAAGAGCCCGCGCACCGCACCGAGGAAACCCTCTCCGTAGCCGACGTGAGGGCTGTGGGGATCGCCCTCGACATCGGAGTAGCGATGGTGGCGGCGATGGTAGGCGACCCACTCGATAACCGGTCCCTCGAGGGCCATCGAGCCCAACACCGCCAAGAGGAAGCGCATCGGACGGCTTGTCTTGAAGGAGCGATGGGTGAAGAGGCGGTGAAAGCCGACCGTGACCCCGAAGCCGAACGGGACCAGCGTCGCGAAGAAGATCAGCACGTCCTGCCAGACCAGGAGGCCACCCCAGGACTGCTGGATCGCCACCGCGATCAGCGCCAGCGGGACGATGGTCACCGCTAGGTTGGCGATGCGGTCGACGAGGCTGCCGGCCGCAGGCATGCTGCTCTGATAGGCACCGTCCACACCTTTGTCATCCCTACAGCGCTCAGCCACGGACCTTCCTTCCTAGCCCCGGAGAGCCGTTCAGCGTCGGGAGTCATGGGTTTCCGGGCAGTCGGAGAACTCTCAACGTCGGTGCAGCAGAACTGGACGGCGGCGAGGAAGGTTCGACCAGCGGCTCGTAGCCCTGTTTGCCCCGCCAAGATAGAGGCACGGTCTAAAGAGGCCCACAATTGCCGTGCGATACGGTCGCGATCCCGGCCAAGCGCCAAGCTTCGTTCTCATCCCCGCCACGACCAAAGGAGCCACCTGATGACATCTCCGACAGCAGTGACCGGCGTCGACTTCGCCACCGTCTTCATCGATGACTACCAAGTCGCGGCCGAGTTCTACGGAGGCGTCCTGGGTCTGCCCTGCGCGGTCGAGTACGACAAACTTCCTGGCGCGGAGTATGAGACCGGCAACCTGACCCTCCAGGTGATGGAGGCCGCAGCGGTCGGCCGCGAGTTCCAACCCAGCACCCACCCGATCGCCCTCCATGTCGATGACGTCGAACTCACTCGGGCCGAGCTCGAGTCCCAGGGGGTCAAGTTCCTGGCGGCTACGATGGACACCGGTGTTTGCCATATGGTCCCCTTTGAGGACCCTGCCGGCAACGTCCTTTTGCTCCACCACCGCTACGCGCCTCGGGGCACTCAGGGCTGAGGCTGGCTCAGCTCACGGCTAGCCAGCCAGTACTTCGACCAACGGACCGCACCGGAGTCCGCCAAAGGGCACCGGGTCGAGATCCGGTGCTGAGGCGGGCGACCAGGACGTGGGCGGGCAGCCCGGGTGACACTCCATTGCTCAGGCTGACCTTTACTCCCGAATCCCAGCCGGCCCGCGTTACGCCGCCTCGGCAAGCGCCTCGCCCACCTGACCGCGACGCCCGCGCGCCGGTTCCTCCAGGAGCCCGCGGATGTCGTCGGCTGTCAGGCTGCCGGCGAACAGCTCGCCGTCGTCCATGACGCCGCTGAACAGCTCCGCCTTGCGGCGGGCAAGGGCAACGACCTTCTCCTCGATCGTGTCGCGGGAGATCATCCGGTAGGCGATCACCCGGCGGGTCTGCCCGATCCGGTGCACACGGTCGATCGCCTGCGTCTCGGCTGCCGGATTCCACCACGGGTCGAGCAGAAAGCAGTAATCGGCCTCGGTCAGGTTGAGGCCGAAGCCGCCAGCCTTCAGGCTGATCAGGAAGACCGGATCGGTACCCTGCTTGAACCGCTCGATCACCTGGTCGCGCTTGCGCGTGCGCCCGTCGAGGTAGCAGTACTCGATTCCCTCACGGTCGAGGCGGTCGCGGACCTTGGCTAGGAAACCCGTGAACTGGCTGAAGATGAGCGCCCGGTGGTTGCCGCCGATCACCTCGCCGAGCTGCTCGACCAGCGCGGCGAGCTTCGCGCAGGGAACGTCGTCGTGACCCTCGTCGACGAGGCTCGGATCGATGCTGAGCTGGCGCAGGAGAGTGATCGAGCGCAAGATCGTGAACCGGTTACGGTCGAAGTTGTCGATCAAGCCGAGGATCTTCTGCCGCTCGCGCTGCAACCGAGTCTCGTAGAGCTTTCGGTGACGCGCGTGCAGATCGACCTCGAGCGTCTGCTCCTGCTTCGGCGGCAGGTCGGCTGCGACAAGCTCCTTGGTGCGGCGCATCATGAGGGGTTTGATCCGGCGCCGCAGGCGCGCGAGCCGCTCGCTGTCGCCATCGCGTTCGATCGGCCGCGCGTACTGCTCGACGAACCGCTTCGGTTCCGGGAAGAGCCCCGGTGCCGTGATCGAGAGCAGCGACCACAGCTCGGTCAGGTTGTTCTCCATCGGAGTTCCGGTGAGCGCGAGCTTGAACGGCACGGCGAGCTCGCGGACGCACTTGTAGGTCTTCGACTGGTGATTCTTGACAGCCTGTGCCTCGTCGAGGACGAGGCCCGCCCACTCCACCTCTCGATAGGCCTCCGCATCGAGCCGGAACAGCGTGTACGTCGTCACCACGACGTCGGCGGCCGCGATGTCCTCGATCGAGCGGCCGGACTTCCTCAGTGTGTCGGTGACCGCGCTGACCGCGAGCTCGGGGGTGAATCTCGCCGCCTCGGCGACCCAGTTCGAGACGACGCTCGTCGGCGCGACGACCAGGAACGGGCCGATGTCGGAATCGCGCTCGCGAGCGTGGCAGAGCAGCGCCAGCGCCTGCAACGTCTTGCCGAGCCCCATGTCGTCGGCGAGGATGCCGCCCAGCCCCAGTTCCCAAAGCGACGCCAGCCAGCCGAACCCGTCGCGCTGGTAGGGACGCAACTCGGCCTCCAGCGCGGCCGGCGGCTCGTGGCCGGCGACCTCGGTGAGCCCGAGCAGCCCGCCGACCTGGCGCCGCCAGGTCTCGGCCTGCTCGGTGACGACGCCAAGCGCGGCAAGCTCGGCCCACAGCCCGGCCTGGTAGCGGCTGATGCGCAGCGGTGCCGACGGGGAATCGGCGAGCGCCTGCGCCTCGACGATCAGCTGTCGCAACGACTCGAGGCGGGGATCCTCAAGCGAGAGGTGGGCGCCGTCCTCGAGCAACAGGTGCGACTCGCCACACGCCAGAGCGACGAACACGTCGGCGAACCGGAGCTCACGTCCCTCGACGCTGATCGTCACGCCGAGGTCGAACCAGTCGCTCTCGCCGGCGATAGCAGTGGTCGAAACGCCGATCGTCAGCGAGTCGCTGACGTCGCGGTAGTCGGCCGGCTCTCCCACGACCTCGACGGCAACTCCGTGTTCCTCCAACCGCGGCAGTACCTCAGTCGTCAGGCGCATCGTCTCGATCCCGGCGAGCGAGACCGCGGGCCCCTCCGCCGGCCGCGCGGCTACATCGATCAGGCCGAGGCGCTCGAGACCGGTACCGGTGAGCACGGTCTCGGCGATGATCGCGCGCTCGGCGCGGCGATCGCGGAAGCCGGGGCCGGCTGTGCCGATCCCGAGCGGCACCTGTCGCGTCTGCGAGCCGATCCGGTAAACCCACGCCCAGTCGAGCTCAAGGGCGTGCGCGGCGCCGTAGCTTGCCCGCAGCACGAGCGCCGGCTCTGAGATCTCGGGCGGCGTGAACGACCCGTCTGACGAGGACACCGTGGCGACGTGGCGCAGCGCGGGGCAGATTGCGACGGCAAACCGGTCGAGCTCGCCCGCCGGGATCTCAAGCCGCTCGCCACCGAGCACCATCCGCTGCAACTGCTGCGGTGCGGGCCTTGGGAGGCGCACGAGCCGCAGTCGCCGCCGCTCGAGATCGGGGTCATCGGTGCCCGCCTCGCACTCGGCGCAGACGACGCCGTGCCCGCTCGCGCCGAGAAAGAGCAGCGGCTCAAGCCCCGCCGGGTCACCGTCACCGAGGCGAAGCACGGCGGTCAAGAGCGAGCCACGCTCGCCATCGCGGCCGACGTCGACGAGCAGCTCGCCACCCTCGTATGGCGGCAGCTCACCAAGCTCCGGCAGGGCGTGGATGAGCCTCAGCTCGATCCGGACAGCCTCGTCGAGCAGCGCCCACAGCCGCGGACTGTCGCAGTCGCTCAGGTCGAGGGTCCGCTCAGCGCCGTCGCTGTAGCCGTAGTAGTAGCCCGGCCGTTGCTCGCGGGCGCGATGGATGGCGTGGAGCTCGCGGACGAGCGCCAGGTGGTCGGAGCGGTACTCGCCGTCGCGGACGTGCCACGAGTCGAGCCCGCCCCAGGACAGCGAGCCGTTGACCCAGCCCCCACGCGCTCCCGGGCGCATCAGCCGGGCCATCAACCGCGGCCGTCCGCCGGCCGTCCGCAGAGAGAGCTCGATCGCCAGCGGTCGCTCCTCGGCCGCAGGCGCCGGGGCGTCGATCAGCGCCCGCAGAGACCGTTCCCACATGGGGCCATCCGTGCTGGCCGCGCCAGCCCGCGGCGGGCGTCGGGTGGCCTGGGCTTCGGCGCCCTCGCCAGCGGCCGCGATCACGATCGCAGCGACGTGCTTGCAGTTGTATCCCACCGGACATGTGCACTCCCCGTCCTCGAAGGCGAGGTTCCCGTCGGCGTCGGTGAAATAGACGGTGGTGTCGTAGAGCGCGGTGCCGGCCACCGACCCGGTCAGCGTCAGCTCGCGCGGGTCCCACTCGACGGCCACCACCCGCCGGCTGCGCGCGTAGCTGCGCCCGCGGCCGAACGACTTCGACCCGACCCCTTCTCTGACCCCCGACAGATCGATCTCACTCAACTTATCGATCACGGCGCACATGAGAAGCGCACACTAGCGACGACACAGGACCGCAACGCTCGCCCGAAGCCAGTACGCGCAGCAGCGTTCTCTGTGTCAGGGCCGGGTGAAAACTCACCCACCCTGCGCCGGTTGAATATTCGGTTCTTGTCGATCCAGCGGGGAGGCGCAGCGTGATCCCGTTCACCCGCATGCTACGAGCACCCACCCCCCGGGCTCTCCGAGCGGTTGAGGAGAGCGAACCCAACCGTGGTCGCGACCACCGCCGCCGCCAGCGACCGCCAATGTGACCGAAGCCAGTCCCACGGGTGCATCCCCACATACCGAGGCGATGCTACAGCGGGCCACGGTGCCTATCATCGGCCGAGATGGCGGTGAGCGAGACGGCATCCGGCGGCGGCTAGTGCGGGGCATCGTCTTGCACGAATACGGCCCGCCGGAGGTGATGGCGGTCGAGGAGCTGCCGAAGCCCACGCCGATCCCAACCGAGGTGCAGGTGCGGGTCCAGGTCGCCGGGGTCAACCCGGTCGACTTCAAGACGCGAGCCGGCGAGGGTGCCGCCAAAGTTCTGGGCGAGCCGCCGGTCTGCCTCGGATGGGATGTCTCCGGCGTCGTCACCGAGATCGGAGCCGGAGTCACCCGCTTCAGGGTCGGCGACGAGGTCTTCGGGATGCCCTGGTTCCCGCGCCAGGCCGGCGCCTACGCCGAATACGTCACAGCTCCCTCGCGGCACTTCGCCACCAAGCCGGCGGTCCTCTCCCATGAGGAGGCGGGAGGCCTCCCTCTCGCCGGGCTGACCGCCTGGCAGATCGTCGTCGACACCATCCAGCTTCAGGACGGTGACGACCTCTTGGTCCACGGCGCCGCGGGCGGTGTCGGCCACCTTGCGGTGCAGGTCGCCAGGGCCCGAGGCGCCAACGTGATCGGCACCGCACGGGCCGAGCAGGCGGACTTCCTCGCTGAGATCGGCGTTGACCAGGTCATCGACTACAGGACCGAACGTTTCGAGGATCTGGTCTCCGACCTCGACGCTGTGATCGACTTTCCTGGCACGAACGGCGAGCGGTCGCTGTCGGTCCTTCGCCCCGGAGGGATGCTCGTCTCGGTCCCCAGCGGCGTACCGCAGGAGGTGCTCGACCTGGCCGCACGGAGAGAGCGGCGGGTAACCGGATTCCTCGTCGAGCCCGATCCGACCGGCCTTGCCGGCCTCTCCGACTTGGTCGAGGCGGGAAGCCTTCGGGTCCAAGTCAATCGGGTCTTCGACCTCGAGGACGCGGTCGCAGCCCACCAGGCCGCCGAAGCAGGGCACTCCGGCGGCAAGATCGTCCTTCGGGTCGCTTAGCCGCCCGAATCCGCAAGACGATCATCCCGATTAAAGGCTTGAGGGCCAAAACGAGACCCCCCGGCTCCTATCCCCCAAAACAGCTGGGGATAATAAGGCGGTGAGCGTCCCCGTCGTCCTTCTCCTAGCGATGGCCATCGCCCTGCTCATCGCCGAGGCGCACCTGCCGATCGGCCTCCTCGGCGCGCTTGGGATCAGCGCTCTCATCGTTGCCGGGATCCTCTACCGCGAAGAAGGCCACGACCTCCCCGTGGCCGTGATTGTCGCAGTCCCTTTGGCTCTCGGCGCCTTCGTCTGGTTCGCCTCGCACAAGGTGCTCGCCTCCTACCACAGCCAACCGGTCCACACCGGCTATGAGGAGTTGAAAGGCGCCAGCGCCGAGGTCCGCTCACCAATTGACCCCGAGGGACAGATCTTCGTGCAAGGGTCGATCTGGGGGGCTCGCCTCGCAGAGGGGGAGGCACCGATCCCCATGGGGGGTAGAGTCACGATCGAGTCGGTCGACGGACTGACCCTGATCGTCCGGCCGACAGCCGCGGCCAAGGAAGGAGCGCCTGCATAGATGGGAGCAGCGATCGGCGCCGTAGTGATCTTCCTGGCGATCCTCGCCCTCTTCTTGGTCGGCACCGCCGTACGGATTTTGCGCGAGTACGAGCGCGGCGTCATCTTCCGCCTCGGCCGGCTGATCGCCCAGAAGGGGCCGGGGCTGATCCTGCTGATCCCGCTGATCGACCGCATGGTCAGTGTCGACCTGCGCACGGTCACCCTCAACGTCCCGCCGCAGGAGGTGATCACCCGCGACAACGTCCCTGCCAGGGTCAACGCGGTCGCCTACTTCCGCGTGATCGATCCCAGAAAAGCGATCGTCGAGGTCGAAAACTATTTGCTGGCGACCTCGCAGATCTCCCAGACGGCGCTGCGCTCGGTGCTGGGCAAGGCCGAGTTCGACCAGCTGCTCTCCGAGCGCGAGCGGCTCAATGAGGAGCTGCAGAAGATCATCGACGGCTCGACCGAGCCATGGGGGGTGAAGGTTACGGCGGTCGAGATCAAGGACGTCGAGATCCCCGAGCAGATGCAGCGCGCGATCGCCCGCCAGGCTGAGGCCGAGCGCGAGCGCCGCGCCAAGATCATCAACTCCGAGGGGGAGTACCAGGCGGCGCAGAAGCTCACCGATGCAGCCGACATCATCAGCACCAACCCTGCCTCGCTTCAGCTGCGCTACCTGCAGACCCTGCTGGAAATCGGCAGTAATCAGAACACGACAGTCGTCTTCCCTCTGCCCTTGGACCTGCTCGAGCCCTTCCTCGGCACCGGGCAGCACAAACCCGCAAAACGACCGCCCGTCCCGAAACCGCCGCCCGACGTTGAGGGCGACGACCTTCCTCCCTCCTCCACCTGAGCGCACCAGCAATGTGCCTTTAGCGCCCCGCGGTCTGGGGGACGGTCGGGGGCTACCGTACAGGGACGCGGACGATGACCGCGCGACTTGGTCGCATTTGACTCTGACCGAAGACGGCGTAGTCCGCCGTCGTTGAGCCTCACGTCGCACCGCTTCGCACTGAGGAGGGTCCAACCTTCACGCCGATGAGCAACACTCTCGCCCGCCTCCCTTGTCCCGCTAGGCCGGGGCGCGCTCTTTTCGCTCGGCGACCGCAGTCCGGACCCCGTCCCAGTCGACGTCGCTGAAGTTGTGCATCGGGCAGTAGCTTCGGCCCGCACATCGAGCAGAACTCGGCGGTCTTGAAGTAGTCATCGGCGAGCGTCTCGTCGTGCATCGCCCTGCGCTGTCTCGGGGTCGAGCGCCAGCTCGAACTGGCGCCGCCAGTCAAACGCGAAGCGGGCCCGGAGAGCTCGCGGTCCCAAGCGGCGGCACGCTTGTTGCCGCGGGCCAGGTCGGCGGCGTGGGCGGCGATGCGATAGGCGATCAGCCCCTGCTTGACGTCCTCGGCGTCGGGCAGGCCGAGGTGCTCCTTGGGCGTGACGTAGCAGAGCATCGAGGTCCCATGCCAGCCGACGATCGCCGCGCCGATCGCGGAGGTGATGTGGTCATAGCCGGGGGCGATGTCGGTGACCAACGGCCCGAGCGTGTAGAAGGGGGCCTCGTGGCAGATCTCCTGCTGGCGACGTACGTTCATCTCGAGCTGGTGCAAGCGGGATGTGCCCGGGGCCCTCGACCATCACCTGCACGTCGCGGTCCCAGGCCGCTCGTCGTCAGCTCGCCGAGGGTCTTGAGCTCGGCGAATTGCGCCGCATCTGAGGCGTCGGCGATCGAGCCGGGGCGCAGGCCGTCGCCGAGCGAGATCGAGACGTCGTGTGCGCCGGCAGATCTCCAGGATCTCGTCGAAGCGCTCATAGAGCGGGTTCTCGCGCTTGTGGTGGACCATCCAGCGGGCGAGCAGGCCGCCGCCGCGCGAGACGATCCCGGTGACCCGATGCTGGCAGAGCGGCAGGTGCTCGAGGCGGACACCCGGCGTGGATCGTCATGTAGTCGACCCCCTGGCGCGCCTGATGCTCGATCTTCTCGATCAGCAGCTCCGGCGGTCAGGTCCTCGATGCGTCCGACCTTCTCGACGCGCCTGGTAGATCGGCACCGTCCCGATCGGCACGCTCGCCGCGTCGAGGATCGCCTCACGGGTCTCGATCGATCCGCTTGCCGGTCGAGAGGTCCATCACCGTGTCGGCCCCCCAGCGCTCGGCGACCGTCAGCTTCTCGACCTCCTCCTCCACGACGAGGTGGTCGGCGAGCTGCCGATGTTGGCGTTGATCTTGACCCGCGCCCGCAGGCCGATCGCCATCGGGTCGAGCTCTGCGGTGGTCGACGTTGGCGGGAATGATCATGCCGCCCCCGCGCCACCTCAGCGCGGATCAGATCGGGCTCGAGCTCCTCGCGCTCGGCGACGCGCTTCATCTCGGCCGAGACGACGCCCTCGCGGGCGAGGCGCATCTGCGTGCTGCAACTCGCCTCGGCGGGGAACGCGGTGCGGTGCTTCATCTGTCCTCCCTTCGCTGGCATTACCCAGATCAGGTTCGGCGGGTCGGCGCCAGGAAGCGCCCTCTCAGCCCCTCAAAGCAGAGGCACCCCGGGTTTGGTTGACTGCTCTGGACCCTATACCCGGGGGGAGCCGGTGTTCAAAGGCGGCAGTGAACCGGAGACTTCCTGAATAGAGTCACCAATGCGCGAGGGGGCTAGCTCTAGGGCCCAGGAAGGGGCGCTGGATCACCGTCCACGTGAGTTCCGTCCGCGCTTTTACGGTAATCGCCGGCGGGCGCTCGGACAAAGTCGGTCGACCTCTGTGAGCTACGGCGCGGTACCACTCGAAACCCCGTCTGGGGTTGTGAGGCCTTGAGGATCAGTCGATACCTTGAAATCGAGATGAGGCTGACAGCTGGAATCGGCCGGCTGGGCTGGTCGCTTGCCGCGGTGCTCGCCGCCGCCGGTTTGCTGGCGACTCCCGCTGCGGCGATGTCGAGCGGCGGGCCGCTTTCGCCGCGGCTGACCGAGTTGGCGAAGCCGTCTGTGCGCTTGAAGTCTCCGGCCAAGCAGGCGGCGATACTCAGCGTCGCTCCAGGCGGTCCGGGCAGCCTGCTGCGCGAAGGCAACCGAGTCCTCGTCGACGTCCGCTTCGACCACGGAGCCGCCGTAAGCCTCGATGCGCTGCGCGCGGCGGGGGCGCGGATCGTCACGGTCAGCCGCCGCTACCAGACGGTCACCGTCGCGGCCACGCCCGCCTCGCTGCACGATCTTGCCGGCGTGGCTCGCGTGCAGGCCGTCACCGAGGATCTCGCGCCGATCCTCTACAGCAGCGGAGATTCGCCACTCACCTCAGTTGCCGGCACGCAATGCGAAGGGGGGTCGGTGATCTCTAAAGGAGTAGAGCAGCTGCGCGTAAAAGAAGCTCGGAGCAATTTCAACGTGAACGGAAGCGGCGTAACCGTTGGCGTGCTCTCCGACTCCTTTGACACGGCCACCGAGGCGGCCGACGGCAGTGGAAGCCCGGTGGCCACCCACGCAGCCGAAGACGAAAGAAGCGGCGACCTTCCAGGCCCCGCTGATCCGTGCAGCGGCCAGAAGACCCCGGTCGACGTTCTCGAAGACTATGCGCCCGCATCGCAAAGCGAAGAACCCGAAGCAACGGACGAGGGTCGGGCGATGCTTCAGATCGTCCATGACGTGGCGCCGGGCGCCTCGCTTGCCTTCGCGACGGCGTTCAAGGGTGAACCCTCATTCGCACAGAACATCGAACGTTTGGCGAAGCCGAGCTCAGAAGGGGGTGCCGGAGCGAAGGTGATCGCCGACGACGCTACCTATTTCGAAGAGCCGTTCTTTCAGGACGGACCGATCGCGGCCGCCGTCAACAAAGTCACCTCCGACGGGGTGAGCTACTTCTCCGCCGCCGGCAACAACAACCTCTTCGATGCGAGCGGGCACGAAATCGCCTCCTGGGAAGCGCCGAGCTTCCGTGATTCCGGGACCTGCCCGCCGGCGCTGCGCGCCATTTCCAAATTTGGAGCCGAACACTGCATGAACTTCAACCCAGGCTCAGGTGCTCCCAGTGACTCCTTTGGGATCACGGTCGAAGGGGGGGCGACGTTGACAGTCGACCTGCAGTGGGCGGAACCCTGGTTCGGCGTAAAGACGGACCTCGACGCATTCCTGCTCAACTCCGAAGGAAAACCGATCGAAGAAGAAGGTGTGGTCGTTGGAAGCTACGGCGACAACATACAGACCCAGAAGCCGGTCGAGGTGTTCCAGTTGGAAAACAAGACGGGGTCGAGCCAGGAAGTCCAGCTCGCCATCAACCGCTGCTCGTCGACCTGTAATCCGGCTGCGAGCTCGACTGCGACCCCGCGGCTTAAGTTTGCGCTCCTGGAGAACGGCGGGGGCGTGAGCGAGACCGAGTACCCGGTCTCCTCGGGAGGAGACAATGTCGGCCCGACGATCTTCGGCCACAACGGCGCCGCCAGCGCGATCACAGTGGGCGCTGTTCCAACCAACAACAACGAAGAACCCGAGAGTTACTCCTCGCGCGGGCCGGTGACCCACTACTTCGAACCGGTCAGCGGGACGACCCCGGCCGCCGCGCTCGCCTCTCCGCAGACGATCTCCAAGCCCGACGTCGTGGCGAGTGACTGCGTCGCCACAACGTTCTTCGCCTTCCAAGAAGAAGGTGTCTGGCGGTTCTGCGGGACTTCTGCCGCCGCACCCCACGCAGCCGGGGTGGCCGCTCTGCAGCTCCAGGCGGACCCCACGGCGGCCGTCGCGCAGATTCGAAACGCCCAGACCAGCACCGCCAGCCCGGTCGGGCATTTCGGTCCCGAGGTCGTGGGCGCCGGGCTCCTCAATGCCGATGCGGCCGTCGAAAGCCTGCTGGGGCCGCCCGTAGTCACGATCACAAAACGTCCGCCCAGTTGGACCTCAGATAAGACCCCGACCTTCAGCTTCGCCTCCAGCGAAGAACCGGCCACCTTCACCTGCTCTATCGATGGTGCCTCACCGCAGCCGTGCAGCTCCCCCTACACCGTGGCGGCGCCGCTCGCCGACGGCCCGCATGAATTCGAGGTCACCGCGACCGATCCGCTGGGCAACGTCGGGCACGCCTTTGACTTCTTCACCGTCGATACGACTCCCCCGGCCGTGACATTCACCGATCTGCCGGCGAGCACCAGCAAAGAGACGACGCCGACCTTCAGCTTCACCTCCAGCGAAGAACCGGCCACCTTCACCTGCTCCCTCGGCGGCGCCTCACCGCAGCCGTGCAGCTCCCCTTACACCGTAGCGGCGCCGCTCGCCGACGGCTCGCATGAATTCGAGGTCACCGCGACCGATCCGCTGGGCAACGTCGGGCACGCCTTTGACTTCTTCACCGTCGATACGACTCCCCCGGCCGTGACATTCACCGATCTGCCGGCGAGCACCACCTCAGATAAGACCCCGACCTTCAGCTTCACCTCAAGCGAAGAACCGGCGACCTTCACCTGCTCCCTCGGCGGCGCCTCACCGCAGCCGTGCAGCTCCCCTTACACCGTAGCGGCGCCGCTCGCCGACGGCCCGCATGAATTCGAGGTCACCGCGACCGATCCGCTGGGCAACGTCGGTCACGCCGCTGATGCCTTCACCGTCGATACACCGCGCCCCCGCGCATTCTTTGCCGCACATCCGCGTCGGGTTGTCCTCACGCACAACAAAAAGGTAAGGGCCACGTTCCGCTTCGCCTCCAACGAAAGCGGCGTTGCCTTCCTCTGCGCCGCCGACCACGGCCTGCTCCACGTTTGCGGGCCCACGTTCTCACGTTGGTTTGACCTCGGCAGCCACCTCATGGTGGTCGAGGCCCGCGCCACTGCGACGGGCCTCAACGGAACGCCTGTCGTCTTTCATTTCAAGGTCAAACGTGTCGGCTGACCGTCAGGGCGTCGTCCCCGCCGCCTCGGTGCGGATCGCGGACGTCATTTGACTACAACTGCGATGCGACTCGAGCTGATGGTCACCTACACCTTTGTCGACCAGCTGCACGGCGCTGGTTGACGAATAGTCGGCGGCGGCGCAATCGCCTAACGCTGCAGCCTGAAGGTTCGTCGCGCCTTGTAAGCGCTGTGCATCAGCGAGAACCTCGGCGACGTACCCATTCGGCGTCTTTGCGCTCTCGCTCCTCCTGCTCGAGATCGCGGTCGCGAGCGGCAAAATTCTGAGGCTGATCGCAATCGTCCTTCTGGCGCTGCTCGCGCTTGTGGTCGGCCGCGAGTAGGCGCGCTGGGCGTTAGGCCTTACCTCCGGCTACCCGGCTTGGTCTGGGCCGCGACTCCCTCACCGTCTTTCCGCTGCGCTGCTTGTCCAGCGTCAATGCAGTTGGTAGACGAAGGTATAGATCACCATCAGGCTGACGAGGATGACGAAGATTCGAAGCGCCCACAATCCGGCTGTGGCGCGTGAGCTGATTTCAGCTCGGGGGACTGGACGGGAGGTTTCGGCGACGAACTGGTCGCGCTCGAGGTGCATGATCAGCTCATCCTCGAAGCGCTCCTGTGGCTGTAGGTCCTGCTCTCGGATACCGGGGCGTTGGGGCGCGTCGTTCATGGCGGCAGCCTCTTGCATCACGTGCCGATGAGGTGGATTGTCTGCAGGAAGGAGTCAATCCCGTATGCCGCTCCGCAGATTCCGACGAACGCGATGACCGTAATCCCGATCACGTTGGTTGAGCGCTTGTTCGCCCAGGGGCCCATAAGCCCCTTGTCGTTGGCGAGCATGACCATAAAGACCAGGCTGACGGGGAGGAGCACCGTCGCCAGTACGTTGGCGTTGAGCGCGATCGAGAGTAGCGGCGCGCCGGGAATGAGGATCACCACAGCGGCGAGCAGTGCGACCCCGATGTTCGCGCCATAAAAGACGGCGGCGCTGCGCGGCGAGCTGTTGAAGCTGTGGGAGACCCCGACGCATTCTCCGGCGGCGTAGGCGGTGCTGGCAGAAATCGTGAGGATCGCTACCGCACCGGCCTCGATGAGTCCCAACGCGAATACAGCCCCGACGGCACCACCGGCGACGTGCGCAAGCGCCTGTGGGAACCCAGCGCCCGCGAACCCCTGAATGCCCGATCCGTTGTGGGTGAGCAGCGCCGCCCCGGCGATCAGCGCCCCGACCCCGAAGATCGCCGCCAGCCCCGCGCCCACCGCGGTGTCATAGCGGCCGTATCTGACGTCGCGGGGAGTCATGCCCTTGTCGGCGCTCGCGCTCTGCTGGAAGAAGATCATCCATGGCGTGACGGTGGCGCCGATCGTGGAGGCCACCAACAGCAGCAGGGTGTTGAAGCTGCCGCCGGGAAAAGGCGTGAAGTCAAAGGAGCTCGCTACGGCTCCCACGTCGGGTTTGACAAGGATCGCCGCCACCAAGAACAGGCCGTTGAAGAGGGCCATGCCGAGCACGATGCGCTCCCAGCGCCAGTAGCGACCGCCGCTGAGCGTAAACAGGACCAGCGCCATCCCAAGCGCGACGGCCACCCCTGAGCCAAGGTGAAAGTAAGCCAGCCCGACACGGATGGCGACGAACTCGCCGACCAGGGTGACCAGGTTGGTGAGGGTGAGATCGCCGGCACCGAACCAACCCCAGACCCTTCCATAGCGCTGCAGGACCAGCTCGCCATAGCCGCGGTGGGTTACCGCGCCGACGCGCATGCACATCTCCTGGCAGATGAAGGCCATCGCGAAGAGCACTGGGATGAACGGCACGAAGAACCCGAGCCCGTACTGCGCGCCGTCGGATGCGTAGGCGATCATGCTCGGCCCGTCGTTCTCCCCGAGCATCGCCAGGATGCCTGGACCTACGAGCAGCCACAGCAGATACCAGCGCTTCCCGTGTATGCGCGCGTGATGAACACGGGAGCGGTCCTCAGACCGCGCGGTGTCCTCCTCGGTTATCGGCGGCAGGGCAAAGCCAGGGGAGACGGCCGCCTCAGTCGCGTCCATCGAGCGGTTTCTTCCCGGTAGCGGCTCGGTGTTTCTGGGCGCTCTGATCGACCTCGACCCGCATCGCGCCGGCAAGCTCGCCGCCGATGGCGTGCTCACGCTCTCCGAAGAGGATGAACAGCGGGCCACCGAAGGGCTGGCGCTCGCGGACCACAAAGCTGTCTCCTGGCGAGATCCCGCAGTCAGCGAGGTAGCGCAGCATCTCCGGGTCGGAGTCCGAGACCCGCACGAAGACCCCCTCCTCACCGGGCTCAAGGCTCTCGAGGCTGTGCGTCGAGCGCTCATCGAGCTCAAGGTCGGCGCTGGGGATCGGATCGCCGTGGGGATCCACCGTGGGGTGGCCGAGCTGGGCCGCGATCAACTCCTCGAGGTCCTCCGAGAGCACGTGCTCGAGGACCTCGGCCTCGGCGTGAACTTGATCCCAGGGCATCCCCAGCGAGTCGGCTAGAAAGCTCTCAAGCAGCCGGTGATGGCGGATCACCTCCAGCGCAAGGCGTCGCCCATCGGCCGTCAGGCGGACCCCACGATAGGGGACATGGGTCGTCAGGCCCAGGTCGTCGAGTTTCTTCA
The DNA here is from genome assembly GCA_963743285.1 of uncultured Solirubrobacterales bacterium. GTDB lineage: Bacteria > Actinomycetota > Thermoleophilia > Solirubrobacterales > 70-9 > CAVUPF01. Next base: position 23,267 of record CAVUPF010000003.1, on the reverse strand, counting down.
GCATCGCCGAGACAGAGCCCGGTGTGATGCCTAGCCGCTCGGCTAGGGCGTTTGTGGAGACCGGCCTACCGCCACGGGACTGCAGGGAGAAAATGGCCTTTGCGTAGTCCTCAACAGCGGATGAACGCGAGATCTCTTTGGATGCCATCGAAAGATATTATGGCCTGCCATAATATTAGTCAAGGTATTCCAGGAATCAAAGTCGGGACCAAGGCTCCGATTCAACTGCCCATCCAGCAGTGCCGTCTCTTAGCTCTTCGGGCTCAGGGCCGATGCGTTGGAGCATGGGACATCGGACCCATCCGCGAAAAGCCGTTCTGGCTGATCACGTCTATTCCCCTTCCGAACGACCTTCAGCTCGGAGCTTTCGGCGAGCTATGCTGCGCACGACTTTGCAGGAGAGGAAGGTGTCGTCGCCGGGGTCCGCCGACGCAGGTGGTGTCGTGGCCCGGCTCGCCTTTGAGAAGGTTGTTGCCGGGGCCGCCCTGGAGGCGATCGCCATTGCCAGTACCGCCATGGAGCCGTTCGTTTCCAGGCGCGCCATAGAGGCGCTCGTTATCGCCTGGACCAGCGTAGAGGCGGTCGTTGCTGCCATGGGCGATCAGGGTGTCTTCGCCGGGGCCGCCGATCAGGGTATCGGCGCCGCCGCCGCCTTCCAGGAGGTTGTTCCCAGAGCCGCCCCTGAAGGTCGCGGGCACCATGACTGTCCTACCGACGATCTCCGCATCGCCGCCGTTGCCGCCGTTGACTCGAACCTGCTCGCGGCGGCGCTCTTGGTCCTCACAGGCATCTACATGATGTTCTCAGCGAGGCGCTACGGTTCAGGCGAAGCTGTGAGAACAGCACCGGTGGCAGGGCTCAGCTGCTGGCCACCGGTCTCGCCTGAGTATCGACAACCTCGTAGTTGGGTTCGCTCTGGGCACCTATCACGTGTCATTTGCGGTGGCGGCGGCGCTAATCACGACCATCAGTGTTGCGTTGTCGCTGGTAGGTCTTGAGCTCGGAAGCCGGCTGGGGAGCGTCAGCGCAGCGAGCTGCTCGGAGGGGCGATCCTGATCGCGGTTGGGGGTGCGATCGCAGCCGGGGAGATATGACCAGCAGAGAGCTCGTGGGAGTTGCTTCACCGCGACCTCCGCGCTTTCACGATCACGAGCTGCTGCATTCGGTCCAACCGACGCGATGCCTCTTACTGTCAGCGTCAAGAGCCTGATCCTGATCGAGGCGATGGTCTCGTTTCCCGCCGTCGCCTGATCGCGGCGAGGGCGGTCAACATGCTCGGCTGCGTGCTCGGACCGTAGGGTTCGCCGCCCGATGGTCGACGCCGACACCTCCGGAGACCGGCCCTTTACAGCGGCCGATCAACCCGCGGCGAAGAGGGATGGGCCGGCGCCCGGTCACGACCGTCGCCGCCAAGCTGGCGTGGCGATTCTCGCGCTCGGCGCGCTGGGCGTCGTCTTCGGCGACATCGGCACCAGCCCGCTCTACGCGCTGCAAACGGTCTTCTCCGCCGACCACCAAGCCGTTAAGCCGATCCAGGGCGACGTCTACGGAGTGATCTCCCTCGTCTTTTGGTCGATCACGCTGATCGTCTCTATCGAGTTCGTCCTCCTGATCATGCGGGCCGACAACGACGGCGAGGGCGGGATTCTGGCCTTGATCGCGCTGATTGAGACGGTAACCCTGCGGCGCGGCAGGCTGAAGGTCGTGCTGATCGCGCTCGGCATGTTCGGGGTGGCCCTGTTCTACGGCGACGGGATGATCACCCCGGCGATCTCGGTGCTCTCGGCGGTGGAAGGAGTGAAGGTCGCGGTGCCCAGCCTGGGGTCAGTAGTGATCCCGATCACGATCGCCGTGTTAGTCGTCCTGTTTTCGATCCAGCGCTACGGCACTCACGCTATGGGGCGGCTGTTCGGGCCGGTGATGGTCCTCTGGTTCGGTGTGATCGCGATCGGCGGGCTGGGCCGGCTCGTCGCCCACCCGGCGATAGTGCGGGCGCTCTCACCGAGCTACGGCCTCGCGTTCTTCACTGCCCACCTGGGCATCTCCTTCGTCGCGCTCGGCGCGATCGTGCTCACGATCACCGGCGCCGAGGCGCTCTACGCCGACATGGGCCACTTCGGTCGCACGCCGATAAGCCGCGCCTGGTTCTTCGTCGTCTTCCCCGCCTTGACGCTCAACTACATGGGACAGGGATTCGCTGATCCTCGGCAGCCCGGGCGCGATCGACAACCCTTTCTTCCTCCTGTTCCCAAGCTGGGGCCGGATTCCAATGGTGGTGTTGGCGACGATCGCCACCGTCATCGCCTCCCAGGCGGTGATCTCCGGCGCGTTCTCGGTCACCCGCCAGGCGGTCCAACTCGGCTTTCTGCCGCGACTCTCGATTCGACATACCTCGGCCGAGGAGATTGGACAGGTCTATGCACCTGCCGTCAACTGGGCGCTGCTCGCCGCGGTCATCGCGCTGGTCATCGGCTTCGGCTCCTCGGTCAGGCTGGCCTCGGCCTACGGCATCGCGGTGACCGGCACGATCACCGTCGACACCCTTCTGTTCCTCGTCGTGGTCCGGAGGCTGTGGAACAGATCCATTTGGCTGGTGATTGCAGGCGCGGCGGTCTTCTTCACGGCCGACCTGGCGTTCCTCTCGGCCAATTTCACCAAGGTCGAGCACGGCGGCTGGTTCCCCCTCTCGGTCGGCATCGTGATGTTCGCCATCCTCAGCACCTGGAAGCGAGGCAGCGAGAGGATCCACGCCACCCGCGGCGAGGAGGAAGGCCCCCTCCGGGAGTTCGTGGATGAGCTTCACGCGATGAACCCCCCGGTGGCGCGGGTGGCGGGAACCGCCGTCTACCTGAACGCCCTCCGGGAGACGACGCCGCTGGCCCTCCGGGCAAGCGTCGAGCACATCCGCTCGCTGCGCGAGGCCGTGGTCATCCTCTCGATCGAGACGACCAGGTCTCCTTACGTGCCGGAGTCCGAGCGCCTGGTCGTCGACGACCTCGGCTTCGCCGACGATGGCATCAGCCACCTCACGGCGCGCTTCGGCTTCCAGGACACTCCGGATGTGCCTCGGGCGCTTGCCTTGGCCTCTAAGGTCGGACTCGAGACCGAGGTCGACGTCGAGTCCGCCACCTACTTTCTCTCGCAGGTATCGGTCGTACCGACCTCGGCCTCCGGCATGACCCGTTGGCGCAAGCTTTTGTTCGTCGCAATGTCGCGAAACGCCGCGAGCCCGGTCGAGTACTTCCGGCTGCCCCCGGAGCGCACCGTCACCATCGGCTCCCAGATCAAGCTCTAGCGGCTGATTCGTGTGCCCAGAGTTCGGAGGCGGGTTGGCCAGCCCCCGTTCATAGATCAGGAAGCGTTTGGTAGTCGGCTGACCGTTCGCTCCTAAGAAGGCTGCACGCTACCCCTGTATCGGGGCTTACGCGGAAACGTGCTGGCGAGCGAGGTTTCTGAGGACAAAAATGGCCGCAGTTTGCGGCCGATTATCCGGCGTTTGGGCACTGGTGCCAATTGAAACCTCAGTCGGAGAGATTCAAGGCGTGGAGGGTTGCGGGACGGTCGTCCGCGGGAGTGCGGCCCAGGCCGCCGCAACAACTCGAGCCGTCGCGAGACGCGGCGACGTCGTAGCTCAAGAGCAGCTGAGAACCGAGGCCTAGCGTCCGCGGACCAGACGACTGAGGCGGATCATGAACTCGTCGAGTTCGTCTTGGTCGACGTGGGGGAGTTCGCCGTCGCAGCACGGCGGTCGCAGATGGTCTTCGGGCGGGTTCTCGATCTCGAAAAGGTTGTGGACGATGGTCCAGATGTCCTGGGGGCGATAGCTGTGGTTGCGAGGCCCGACGTAGAGGACGACGACGACGCCGTCGACGTCATCGCTTTCTGATAGCTGCATCGAAAAGACGAGGCGGTGATCGCGCTTGAGACGGGTGCCGCAGACTTTCGGCCTAAGCGGGCCGGAGAGGCGGTAGGCGAATGCCCGGCCGTCGTCCCCGTCCTTCCCTGGCGGGTAGATAGCGCATGGGTCGCGTTGCAGCTGGGCATATGCGTCCGCATAACCGGTCTTCTTACCCTTGAGATCGTCGATCAACGGCCGCAGCTCGCGGCGGACCAGAACCTCCCACACGCTCAGTCCTCCGGGTCCCAGTCGGGACCTGGAGCAGCGCTGACGTAGTCCTCTCGGTTGAAGGGCCGCTTTGCCTCTCTCCCGTAGAGCTCCGCGAAGCGCTCGGCCCATGCCGGATCCTCGCGCTCGAGGCGAGCCAGGGCCTCGGCGAGGAGTCCACGCTGTTGGCCCATTCGCCGCAGCTCCTTGACCTCGGTGGCCAAAGCGAGAAGAGGTTCGGTTGGCACCCGCTCGCGCTTGTAGTCGGGGACCTTGCACAGCGGCAGCAGATCCTTGGCAATCCAGTTGTCGAGCGTCGTCGTGCTGACCTGCAAGAGCTCGGCGGCCTCGGTGCGGGAGAAGTGCGGCTTGGCCGCCAGGGCTTGCTCCATCTCGGCGCTTGCAGCATCGACTGCCTCGCGCAGGATCTCGGGGTCGGCGTCGCCGGCTCCCCGCAGCGTGATCAGCGCAGATGCCAGGGTCTCGGTTGGGCTGTGGCCGCGTGCCATCGGCCGAAGTATAGGGGTTCGTTGGGCCATCTTGGCGTTTTGGCGTCGCTTTTTGCCAACTTAGGTGAGACATTGGTCGAGCGGCGCGGATCGTGAAGACCGGCCAGCACCGATGGCACGCAGCGGAGCCATCTGTGGATGTCGCTTTTCCCCGAGGCTTAAGCGGGCTGGCTAACGCGGGTCTGCGGCCTGGTGGTTTCGGCCACGTAGCGCTCGGCGTTGAGGCAGAACTCGCGCCAGCGCTCGTCGAGAGGAGCCTTGGCCAGTTCGTCCGCGTCGATCACGGTCGGCGTGTCGACCGCCTGCTCGGCATCGATCGAGGCGGCGAGAATGTCTCTCTGATCGTCAGCCATCTGCTGTACAGGATATCGGCTAGCGGGGATCCGATCTAGAGGTCGCCGCTACTCGATCCCGAGACCGCGGTCGATGTCGCGGTCCCGGTCGATCTCGCGCTCAATCCGCGCTTGACGCTCGACAGCCTGCCCGTCGGCCTCCCTTGCGATGCTCGCCTCCTGCGCGCCGCTGCGGCGCAACCGCTCGCCGAGCCGTTCGATTGCACCGGTGTCCATCCCCGCCTCGCCGAGGTCCTCTCGCGAGACGTAGACCTGGGTCTGCTCGCGGGCGCGGCTGAGCGCGACGTGGGCGTGCTCGCGGTCGGTCTGGCCAGCCGCCGGTGAGGATGCCCGAGGTCTCGGCGGTGATGCCCTGAGCTCAAACCTGCCGTCGGCACGGCAAGAGCGACTCGATCGAAGCCGGGATGGCTGCCCGTCTGGCGCTGGCGGGCAAGGCCACCTCCGTCCCCAAATAGACCGACGGGATCGTCGAGTCGAGTCGACTGCTTCAGTGCGCCCACTACGGCTACGCGCTCATGACATACTTCCACGTAGTAATTGGCGCCATCCTCGATCTCCCCGACCACCGTGTCCTCGCTCAGCGTCCACCCACCCCGTCGACGCTGTCGATGTCGCGGCTGTTGCCGCCGGGGGTGATGCAGCTGATCCGCAGCGCCATTGAGATTGTCCCCTGATGCTCAGAGACCGAAGTGGCGGCTCTCGCCGGCCACTTCGGTCTTCTTGCATTCTCGCGCCCTAGCGCACCAACGGATAAACGCAGTAGTAGGCCGAGGGCTGGGTCGGTTCGTATTCCTCGGGCGAGCCGACCCCGTCGACGATGATCGTCCGGTAGGAGCCGCCGGTCGTGTTGGAGTAGAGATCGTCGGTGTATTGGTGCTGGGAGGGTTCGGTGCCGGTGCCCAGGTAAAGGACGTCTCTGGTCGAGTAGATCTGCATCGGGGTCGGCAGGTAGCCGCCCTTTGCAGCACAGGCTTCGGCTGCTTCTTCGAGGTTGTTGGCGACCGGGTTTGAGTGAGTGTCATAGCAAAGGCCCCTGATCAGGGTGGTCGCTGCGGGACAGGAGGCCGAGTGGCCGTTTACGGCGGCGGCGTTTGCGGCGTTGGTCGCGTTTGCTGCCTGCGGGACGGTGCCGAGCTCGGAGAGTTTGATGTTGGCGCCGGTGATCGTTTCTTCGGCGATCTTGCCGCCGCTTACCGCTGCGTTGGCGATCTTGCCGCCGGTGACCGCCTTGGCCTTTAGCTGGCGGGCGCCGACGCTGTTGGGGGGGACCTGGAGGGCCGCATAGGCGGAGCCTGAGAGGGCGACCACCAGGGCGGTTATGGCTACCGCCATCGCCGGTGAGGGCACCGGAATCCGGCGCTTTCTTTGTCCTTGATCCATGTCTCTCTCCTCGGTAGTGGCTGGTGGGGCTCAGCGGCGGGCGCGCTTGTGGTGGCGGGCTCTGTGGCGCTTTAGCTTGTGCTTGGCCTTGCAGGCGGTCTTCGCCTTCACCTGCTGGGTGAGACTCTTGCCGTTTTGGGCCTCGATTTCGACCGTCGAGGTGATCGCGGAGGAGCAGAGGTCTTCGGTGTTTGCCAGGTAGCCCCGCTTGCCGCCGTAGAGGCTGAGGCGGAAGTGGCCGATCGGCACGTCTGGGACGACGGGGATCGTCGTCTTCAGCTCCCCTCCGTTGACCGTCTTCGATTCGCCCTCCGGCATCACCGTCACCTGGCCGCCGAGGATGAAGACGACGTGGGGCAGGACGCCACCGCCGAGGCCGGTGACCGCGTAGGCGTTGCCTTCGAGGGGGTGTTCGAGGAGGGGGGTTTCGTCGACCACCGTGCCGATCGCCGCCTTACCCCTGCACTGATCGGCATTCAGTTCGGTTTTGTCGCAGAGGTTGCCGAGGTGTTCCTGGTCGATCTCAAAGGCCCTCGGCAGGGTTACCGCCACCGATTTGATGTTGGCGTCGCCAGGGGTGGTGTTGAGGTTGAACTGCAGGCTCGGCTCCTTGCCGCGCTGGGTTGACTTGCGGCCGCCGAGCTGGGTGATCGTCAGCTTCGGGGTGAAGTTGAGCGAGGCGCAATTAGCAGCTTGGAAATAGCTGCTGAAGCTGGCCGGAGTCCCTTCGTTGCCGATCCCTTCCGAGGCGACCGAGAACGGTGAGCAGTTGGTCGGGTTGATCATGAAGTTCGGCCGGTTGATGCTGACCTCGATTTCCCGCAGCCGTAGTGGGATGCCGCCGATGATCTCCGGCACCGTTTCGGAGTCGGCAATCACGTGGGCGTCGGTGGGGTCGATGTGGAGGGCGACGCGGACGACGACGGTGCCGTAGTCGTAGGGACCGGCGAGGGCAGGGGTGATCGCCGCGAGGCTGAGGGGAGCGCCCTGGAAGGGGCCCGCCAGGTAGATCTTGCCGACCGCGTGGAACGGATGCGATCCCGGTCCGGCAGCAACGTTGGAGGTGCCGATTTCAGCACTCGCCGGGCAACTCGGCTCGGCCTGCTCGGTGCGGCCCAGGGTCTTGGCCGCCTGGAGGATGTCGGCTTCTGGGCAGTAGGTGACGCCGTTAAGGTTCGCCGTCAGACCCGGCGGCATCGTGAAGTTCAGCTTGCCGAGGTCCTGATCGCCGTCTTCGCGGTTGAGCTTCAGGGTAAAGGCGCTGAAGGCGCCAGCGGTCGCGTTCTTGGTTCCGGCTTCCAGCGTTGGATGGAAAAGGCGGATCTGACCCGGGCATTCGCTGCCATAGGGCCCGGAACTAAGGCCGAAGACTTGACTGGAGGCAACTTCGGGCTGTGAGGCATTCCAAGGGAAGAAATCGGCCTTGACAGTGTAGATCGTGCAGGCGATCGGGGTTGCCATCAGCGCCCGTTCGCCGGCGAATAGGTGAAGCTGGAAATCACTGAAGGGCACCTGCGGCAGGTTTTCGAAATATGCGGTGACCTGACCGGTTTCGGGGTTGGGTTTAACGGAGCCGACAAGCTTCGCATTGATCCCGAACCCAGAGGCGAACAGGAAGAGGCGGTACTGGTTTCCGGGTTCTGGTTCTCCGAGGTAGACGGAGCCTTCGAGGCGACCGTTGAGGCTCGGCGAGCCGATCGAGAAGGTGCCGATCTTGGCGTTGTCAGGGCATTCGGCGGGGCCTTCTGATTTGAAGTTGGCCTGCAGGTCGCTACAGTCGCTTTGCCCGTCGGCGGCATCGGGGTTGATCGTGAAGCCGGGTGGCAACATCACTGCGGCGGATCTGATCTCTGAGGGGGTGGCGGCGTAGCCTAGAGGCAGGGGGTCACTCAACTCGATATTGAGGCCGGATGCCGAGTCCGTCTCTTCGGTGGTGGGGCTGGCGAAGAGGACCGGGTTGAAGGTCTCGTCTTCACATTCCGTGGTAGCTGGGTAACTGGCTTCCGCTTCAGAGGGCTGTTCGGGGTCCCGGTAACTCTGGACTTCTAAGGTCGTCCTCAGCGCTTCCCCGGTGCAAGTTGTCGGATTGTCGGTGAGCGGATGAACAGTGATGCCGGCTGCGGTCGGAGTCACGATGCAGCTTGTGTCGGCAAGGTCCGCGCAGCCGGCGGGGTTACCGGGGGAGCCCTTTGGAAAGCGCTGGGCGTTATGGGTTTCTTCGGCGGGGAATCCCCAGAAGGTCAGATCAGCGCTGGCCAGTGGAATCATCTGGCTGATGTCCTGAACAGTGAAGCGAAGGCCATAGTCAGAACTAGTACGGACCGCCACCGGGATGTCGATTGGAATGTTCAGACCTGGCACGATGAAAGAAAAGAGGGCGGTCTGTTCGGCTCCCGCCACAAGGTCATAGAGCGGCGCGGTGCCGAGCAGCTGGTCTGGATTACCTTCGTAGTTGGCGTGGATTGTGATCAGACCGGCCTGGGAGCTGGACGGGCATTCGTCCAGCGCGAAGGCAACCGAGGCGCACTGGGTAATGGCGTTGGAGTTGCCAAACACCCCGGTCGGTGCGTTGAAGATTACGTTCCGGGCAACTTCGGGGGCACCAGGGCTTTCGAGTTCAAAGGAGGTCTCGAGGTCGGGGTGAGAACCCACCTGAGGCGTAGAGGCAGTCGTCGTGAATGACGCGATCCCCTCATTGGCCTGTGCAGGGGCGGCGAGCAGTAAGGCAGCGAGCAGGCACCCGACACTGGCGAGCACGGTGTGCAGAGCACGCAGAGGCGCAGCTGGCACCGAGGTGTCCGGGGTTGAGCTGCTTTTGACGATTTGCCTGTGCATTTTCCTGAGCTCAGCCATGCTTGTCGCGGGTTGTCTTATGACGGCGTCTGCGGCGACGGTGGTGTGGTCTTTTTACGCACTTGCCGCGCCTTTTGACGAAGCCCGTCCTGCAGTTCGCCCTCGGAGCAACGTCTCCGATACCCGCAGTGGAGGTACTCTCGATATTTGCCGGTCCCGGCGGCGGCGTACCCGGCCCGTGACACTCATCAGACGCCGCACACAGAGGTTGGGGCGGCGTGTACGGGAAGCCCCCAAGCTCGCGGGCGTCGTATAGCTTGACCAAATCTCCGTTCTGGTCTTGGGGTACAAGGGTGTCGCGCGTGAAGAAGTAAGCGTCGGTGCCGTCGGCGCTGACCCCAAGCAGGCTCGAGTCAAAACGATTGGTACCGGTCGATACCAGGTCCACGCAGCCGCCGTGTGTCTTACAGCTGGTCAGTCCGTGTTCAAATTCAAAGCCGTCTTCCTCCCACTCGTATGCATCTTCCTTTTCGTCGAGGTCGCGGGGAGAAAGTGCGTCGGTCGAGTTGAAGAAGACGCGGCCATCGTCGGTCAGGCTGAGGCCATCTGCAGCGAGCGTGGCGTTGCCGGTGGCTTCGGCGCTGGTGGGATCGCAGGATGCGCAGTTGAGCGCTTCGGTGGCGGCGTCATAGCGGTAGACCTCCAAGTAGCCCGCGTTGTTGTATTCGCCCAGCTGCTGGGTCGAGGTGAAAGCCGCAAATTCACCGCTCGGGGCGACCTGGAAGTCGGCTGTCCTGCGGGTCCCGGCTTCTTTCACAGCGTCGAGAACGACAGGGTCATTGGGGGAAAGCGTTGCGATGAAATTCGGGGCGGAGCCCGGGAGAGAGACGTACAGGTTGGGCTCGTTTTCGGTGCCGTTTGATAAGCCGTCGAGCTGCTCGGGTGAGAGGAAGTAGACCGTGCCGTCGGTTGCGGCGACTCCCCCTCCGCCAGCGATTGCCACGGCGTCGCAGTTGGCCGCAGAGCCGACCGTATTCCAGTGGGTGCGGTCTTCATTGGACACCGGGTCACAGGAATCCGAGTTGCTGGGGCCGTTGGGCCCGGTGGAGATCAGATGCAGCGTGAGCGCGCCTCCTTCGGAGACTTCCGCCTCGTAGATGTCGGCGCTTTCGTCGGTATCGCCAGCAAGCAACTTGTCCTTGGTGGTGAAGAAGACCTTGGAGCCGTCTTCGGTCATCCCGTCAATGAGGACACCGTGCGTTGTGCCGGGGGCGAGGTCGGTCGTGCGGACTGAGTCGCCGATGTTCATGTAGGGGTGCCAGTAGACGTTGCCTTCAGCGTCGGTTGAGACCTTCTGGGCGACGATGATGCGTGAGCCGTTCTTTGAGATGTCGAGCTCGGCGATCCCGTTGGCGTCGCCTTCGGTTGAGTTGCACTTGCCGGCCCCCTGCAGGCAGGGAAGGCTTTGGGGGGAGTCTTCGCCGTTGGGGGTATTGGAGACGACGTGGGTTTCCCCGGTCCTCAGGTTCCTGTCATAGATCGACACGTCACCGTTTACGTTGCCGCCGGCCCCGAACTGCGAGGTCGAGCCGAAGACGAAGTGTTCGCCGTTGGTGGAGAAGTACTTGGCTATGTAGCCGTCGGGCTTGGCACCCGGGCCCGGTTCGATCGAGCCGGCCATCCCCTGGACCAAGCTTCCGTCAGGCAGGTGGAGCGGCATCCCCGTTTCGATGCCGCTACCAAAGCAGGGGCTGCAGAGGTCTGCGCCGGCGAAGGCGAAGGCGTCAAGGCTCGCGTCTGCTTCGGCGAGGGGTGAGCCGAAGGGCACTGCCGATGGGGTGCCGTTGGCCGGGATGCCGACGTATTCGGTGCTCCAGCCTGTTTCACCGCGGGTCGCGACGTAGGGGTCCACGCCGTCATTGGTGGACTGCTCGGTGCCGGGAATGCCCCCATCGTGGACGCCGTAGAGGACCCGCGAGGGGCCGGAGGCGCCCGACGCGAGCGGGTAACCGCCGAAGGGCGTTTGGCCTTCGGCGAGATCGGACTCGACGCTGTAGCCGCCGGTGTTGGCGGCGGAGACGAGCTCGTAGGCCCGACAATCAAAAAGCAGGGCGGCACCCGTCTGCTGGCGCACATGGGCGTTTGGGCAATGGTCTTCGATTGGTGTGAAAGGAAAGGTGGTGAAGGTACGATCTGGGCCTTCGGTGGTGCCGAGGGAATTTTCCGCAACGACGCGGAAGTGATAAACCGTCCCAGCCGTCAGGCCGTAGAGTTGAGCGCTCTGGTCGCTCAGCCCGGAGCCGGCATCGGCGTTGGGGGTCGGGACACTTGTGCAGGGGTCGGGGTTGACTGAGCATGCGGCCGTGCCGTATTCGAAGTGATAGGTGGTGTCGCCGCCCCCGCTGGCGTCGATATGGGCACGGATCAGGGCGCTGTCGGAGTGTACGTCGGTAACCGACTCAGCAACTACCGGTGGCCCGGCTGGCGTCGAAAACGTCCGGTCTTCACCGACTGAGCTGCCAACCCCATTGCTGGCGACTATCCGGTAGTGATAGGTGGTGACTGGGATCAGGCCGGTGAGGTCGAAGGAGACGGAGGTAGGGCCTGGTCCGGAGGGTGAGCCGGCGCTGACCCCGGGGGGGACGGCGGTGGTGTGTCCGTAGGATGTGTCGGTCCCCCATTCGAAGTAGTAGCGCGTCCCTTCACCGTTGCCGACGAAGGAGCCGTTCAGGGTCGCACTAGTTGGTTCGATGTCCGTTGGGGAGTCGGTGCCGATGCCGGTCACCGAATGCGGGGTGTAAGTCTGATCGGCTCCCAGCTTCGTATGCCCGCTCGCGTTGCTAACCACCACGCGGTAGTGATAGGTGGTCTCGGAGGTGAGGCCAGAGAGTTCTGCAGTAACTTCAGTCGGTTCAGAGAAGTAAGAGCTGGGCGGGCTAGAGGCGGGATTGGGGGAGCAGGGGATGCTGCCGAGGCTGTATTCTGTGTTGGTGCCGTATTCGAAGTGGCAGGCCGTGACGTCGCCCCCTTCGTTGGGGTCGACGGTGGCGTTGATCGTGCCGGAGGTATGGGTGGGGTTCTGCACAGGGCCATAGGCGACCTTGGGCAGGACGAGGGCGGGCGTGAAGACGTCGACCACTCCGCCTACGCCAATGTAGAGATAACCTGCGGAGTTCACGGCGATTCCGCCGTTCAGTTGGGTGAAGGGTTCACTTGGAGAGGTCCCGGCGATTTGGCCGAGGAGAGCGCCTTCTGGTTCGAATTCATCGACGACATCGTTTCCGGCGTCGACGATCAGGACGTTGCCGTTGGTCGGATCGATAGCTACACCGCTGATGCTGCTGAAACTGGGTTCTCCAGCCCCCCCTTTGCCAGTGTAGGCGTGGGTGAAATAGCCTTCGGAGTTGAACTCATCGACCTGGTTGCTAGAGCGGTCGATGACGTAGAAGTTGCCTTCGGCGTCGGTCGCGATTCCACCGATGTCGCCGATTGCCCCGCCGGGCGTGCCGGTGATCTCGTTCCCACTGATGTAGCTTGCCGAGCCGGAGAAGGGCGATTCTTCGTCGTGCCCTTGCAGCGCCTGGATGTGTTGAGGGCCTTCACAGCTTCGCGCGACGTAGACGCGCCCACTGGCGGCGTCAGCTGAGTTGTCGACTGCGACGTAATCGTAGCCGCATCCGTTTTCCGTGTCCCAAGTTTCTTTGGAGGCGAAGTTGTTTGCGATTTCGAAAGATTCGACGTTGACCGGGCCCGAATTGGCCGCATAAAAGGTTTCCGTTGAGTCGTCGAGAGCAATGCTGAGAATGTAACCGAGACCGTGTTCACCGATCTTCCCGGCCGCGGGAAACGGTTCATACTCCTTGATCGCTCCGCCATCGTCGATCCAGACGTTGTTGTGGCCGTCGATTGCAATCGACTCCGGATTGCCGAAGCCGGTGAGCTGAGATTCGTAGGTGCGTTCGGCGAAGGCGGGAGAAGCCCCGACGAGCAGCATGAGGAGCGAAGTGCATAGCCCGACGACACTGACGAGGGCCCGGCGAGCGCGCCGCGAGGAAGCCGAGGAGTCCGATCGTGCGATCACCCTGAGCCCTACCGACCATCCTCTCTGTGTCGAGCTGACCGGAATCCCCAGGCCCCTGCTCCTATCGCCTATCACCTAACCCACCAGCCTCGCCTGCTGCAGGTGGCGCTTGTGCCGGGTGTTGCTGCCACACGGCGCTTGCAAGACTGGGTTTTGGCTGACGGCGGCGTTGTTTTGGCCGATGATCTTCACGGCGGCCTTGCGGCCCACCTTGCAGAGGTTGGTGCTGTTGACAAGGAGGCCCTTACGGCCGCCGGCGAGGGTCAAGGTGAACTTGGAGACCGGGGCGTCGGGGACGGTCGCGAAGCTGGTCCGTAAGCTTCCGTTGACGGTGTTGATCTTGCCGTCGAGGTCGATGTCGATCTGGCCGTTTAAGGCGGCGACGATGTCGGGTAGCCCACTTTTGTTTTCGGGGGCCGAGCGCAGGTAGACCGGGCCTTCGAGCGGCTTTTCGAGCAGCGGCGTTTCCGCCTTTGCGAAGCCGATCACCGAGCCGGCAGGGCAACGTTCGCCCGCGGTGGACCCTTCGGCGAACTGGACTCTGGTGCAGGGGTTTCGGATGTGGGCGTTGTCGATCAGCTCGCCCTTGGGCAGGGTGACCGTGGTGCGGGCGATATTGGCTTCACCGGGACTTGTGAGGAGCGTAGCGTGCAGCGATGGATTGCCGTCGCGCTTGGTCGCGCCGGAGACCTTTAGCCCGAGCTTCGGGGCAAAGGGAAGGCTCGAGCAGTTGGCGACCTGGAAGTGAGAGGAGAGGTTTACGAGAGCCTCCTGGTCACCGCTGACTGTCGCGCTTACCGACATGGCCTGGCATTTGGTCGGGTTGAGGGCGAATTCGGAGCGGTTGAGTTCGATCAGGATCTCTCGGTAGCGCAGCGGGATTCCCTGTAGGATTGCGGGCAAAGGATCGGAGACCGCGGTGATCTGAGCTGTAGTGGCGTCGATGTGGAGAGCCGCGCGAACGACCACATTTCCGAGGTCATAAGGACCCGAAAGGCCGGGAGTGATCACGACAAGGCTGAGCGGGGCGCCCTCATAGGGACCAGCCAGGTAGACCTTGCCCGGGAAATATACGGGGTGGGTGCCGGCGCCAACGCCTGCAACGGCAATGCCGATCTGGCTCGCCGCCGGACAGCTCGGGTTTTGCTGCTCGGCGATCCCCGAGGAGCTCGGTTCCGCCGCGGCGGCGATCGACGCATTGGGGCAGTAAGCAACGCCTTTGAGGGTAGCCGAGAGCCCCGGAGGAGTCGTAATGCTGAGGCGGCTGAAGTTCTGGTCGCCGTCTGAGCGAGTGAGTTCGAGTGAGAAGGGGGTGTGAGTACCAGGTGCAGTGCTCGCTGAGGACGCCTGGAAGCCGGGGTTAAACGGCCGGGTGGGACCCGGGCACGGGGCGCCGTTGGGACCAGTTTCAAGCGTGAAGAATTGCGCTGACGTCTGTTCAGGCAGCGCCGCGTCCCAAGGGGTAAAGGTTGTGGTGACCGGATAGGTTCCACACTGAGTGGGCGTCTCGAGGATCCCACGTTCGGAGCCAAAGAAGTGAAGCTTGAAGGCGGAGAAGGGAAACTGGGGCAGGTTCTGGAATGAGACGACCTGCTGACCGGTCTTCGCATTGGGGAAGGAAGAGCCGAGCAACTTGACGTGGAGGTTGAAGCCGTTGGCGGTGAGGATGAAGCGGTACCGATCTCCAGGCTGTGGTTCACCGATGTAGATGTAACCGGGAAGCGGGCCAGGGAGTGCGGCGCTGTCGATTTCGACGGTTCCGATCCGCGAGTATTCGGGGCACGTGGCTTCGTTCAGGGTACCGAATGCCGCTTCGGTGTCCGAGCAGTAGGTCTTGCCGTCCGCTGCATTGGGGCTGAGCACGAACCCCGGGGGTAGGGTCACCGTCGTAGCACGGATCTCCGAGGGAGAGGGAACGGTGGGGCTCTCTTCCTGAGGAACGGTAAGTTCAAGGGCAAGACCGGAGGCCGAGTCGGTTGCGGTGGTGGTGGGCTGGATGTAGTTGCTCGGGTTGAAGCTGAGCTGGTCACAGCCCGTCGTGCCCGGGTAGGTAGTTTCGGCCTGCGCGGTTCCCTCGTCATAGGAGAGAGTTTCAACCGAGGCGCTCAAGGTGACTCCGCACGTTGTGGGGTTATCCATGAACGGGATTTGTTCACTATTGGACGGAAATCCCTCCATGCATTCGGGGCCATGGGCATCGGCATACCCGCAACCGGGTGGTCCAAATCGTTCCGAGTCATGGCCGGGTTCTGCCGGAACCCCCCACAAGGTCACTTCGATGCCGCTGAGTGGGATGAAGTGGAAGATCTCGGCCACCGTTGCCGTGAGGCCGTAGTCGCCTCCCGTCCTCGCGCTCAGGACCGTGAAGACGGGAAAGTTGAGAAGGGGAAAGTTCGTTCCGAGAAGTCCCGCCTGTCCGGTGTGAGGAACGAGATTGTAAATCGGCAGTGGCCCGAAACTGCCGGTGGCGAGAATCGGATTGAGTATCCCCACCTGAGAGTCGATCGGACAGCTATAGCTCGCGAAATCGGCCTGGGTGCATTGAGGCGTGGCGTGAGGGTCACCGATCAGTCCAGCTGGGAGGTTGAAGGAGATGTCACGTGCGTCCCCGTAGCCGCAGTATTCCGTTCCGCAATAGGTTTGACTGTTCTCCACTGAGGCCGCCAACTTGACTTCAGGGTGACCACCAGCCTGAGTTGTGGACGGCGAGACGCTAAAGCCGGTGATCGGGGTATTTGCGGCAGCGTAAGGCACGGTAAACGCGCTCTCGCCGGCAAAGAGGAGGAGGAATCCAACGCAGATCGTAAGTAGCGCTGGGTGAAGCCGCCGATACGCAACCGGGAGCCGGATCGGCATTATCGGCACCCTCCGGTCTCCTTGGTGCTCATCGATCATCACGCCCCCGCCGCCGCCCTTGGCCAAGCTTCCTCTTCCTTGCTGCCTTCTTATGGCGCTTCTGAGGATGCTTGCGAGCCTTCCTCTTGTGCCTCGGCTTAGCCTGACGCACGACGTTTCCGTCGTTGCCGAGGGGTCCTTGGGTCCCGGCCGGGATCGAGCTCGGGGGAGAGCTGCCCGCGCCATGGCACTCGTCGGCGGCGTCGCAGGGTGCCGGCGGGGGCTCGAATGGGAAGCCGCCATTCGTGCGTGCGTCATAGACCTTGAGATAGGGGCCGTTGGTGTCTTGGCCAACCAGTGTTTCGAAGGTGAAGAAGAAGACATCAACTCCGTCGGCGCTGACCCCGGCTAGCCCAGCGGTCCTTATTTGGTTTGGAGTCGTCAGCTCATCCTCAGAGCCAATACCGGTAGTAATTAACTGAGGCCGGCCTTCTACGTACTCATAGACATCGCGCAGACCGTTAGTGTCGCGTGGCACCAGCGGGTCCGGCGTGTAGAAGAAGGTCCGCCCATCGTTGGCCATGAACAGACCCGCTTCGCTGGCCGCCACATTGCCCACTGGCGGCGCTCCGCTCGGATCACACGAAACACAGACAATCCGCCCGTCCGACGGATCGTAGGAGTACATCTCCTCATATTCTTCGTTGTTGTAGGAGGTAAGCTGCGAAGAAGTCAGGAACGCCGCATGAAGTCCGTTCGGAGACACCTGGATCCTTCCGACTGGGCCGTTGCTAGTACCACCTTCGTTGACACGGTAGGTACCGGGTGCAAACGTGGCTACAAACTGGACCTGACCGCCCCGATACACATATAGATTCTCGCCATTATTGACGCCCTTGGCGCCATCAAGCTGCTGTGGGGAGTAAAAGTAGACGTCACCGCTTTCCGCAGAGATCGAGTTGTCGCTCCCATCCGCGCCGATGACCGGCAGAACATCGCACTTTTCGGTCCATGACGCGTTGCAGGTTTCCGTGTTGCCGGCTTCGTTGTTGGCTTTCGAGATAAGCGTGATGGAGTTGGTTTCCTCGCTCCACATGTAGAGGTCCGTACTGCTGCCGTGCGTCTTCTGGAGTCAGCTGTTCTTCGGAGGTAAAGAACACTTTGGAGCCGTAGGAGGTCATGCCAACATAGCGAACATAGTGACCTTGAGAGACTTCGTAAGTCACCGCATCGCCGACGCGCACGTATAGACGCGCCGGCGAATAAGTGCAACCATAGAAATTGCATTCAGGAGGCGAAGAATATGTGGACATAAGGATATGGGACCCATCCGACGATGCACCCGGCAGGGTGTCCACGTCTACCGGATTGCCGGCTTCGTCCTGTGAGATGGAGGTGACTGTGTTGGCGACAGTATTGTTGTCGTATGCGACTTCGCCTTCCGTGAAGAAAAAGTGGCTAAAGTCCGCCGACCACTGCGTCGCGCCAAGGCTATAGCCCGCCACGGTTGGCCAGGCGCCGAGAAAGTTCCCGGACGCGTCGTACAGCAGTGGAGGGTTCGGTTCCTCGGCATTCTTATAGGCGATAAACTTGTCCAGGTTCAGATCCGCGGCAGCCACTTCGCCCCGGTCACTTTCGTTCCCGGGCACGCCAACGTGCTTGGTAACCCACCCTTCGTTGGTCCGGGTGGCGACGTAGGTATCGACATAAATGCTGTTCTCCGGTACACCCGTGCCAGGTATCGCACCGAGGCCTCCAACGTATGCGAACCTATTGTCAGCGACGGGAGAGGAAATCCTGTCCGAGGACCCGAAGAGGACGAAGTTACCCATGTTGCCGGGCGAGACTAGCTCGTAGGCTCGGCAATCGGGAAGGAAACTAGCGCCGGTCTGCTGGCGGAGAGCTTCGTTGGGACACGCGCCGGGGTAGAACTGGAAGGTCTGATCTTCGGTGGTCATCGTTCCGTATATGCTTTCCGCTACTACGCGGAAGTGGTAGATAGTGTGGGGTTGGAGTCCGGTTAGCTCGGCTTGAACTGCTTCGACACTGGTGGAAGCTGGCAATGCCGCGCCGGGTTCCGGCACGCTTGTGCCGTAGGCCGTTGTGGGGCCATATTCGAAGTGATAAGTCGTTGGAGCTCCGTTTGGGTTGATTTTTGCGTTAAGCAAGGCTGACGTAGCCGTAACTCCAGATGTGGAGAATGCATCGATGGATGGCGGCTGGTGAGTGGTGAACGTTTCGTCTTGACCATAGGTAATACCTGTGCTGTTGCTCGCGACGATGCGGAAATGATAGGTGGTGTCCGGCGCCAAGTCGGTGACTTCCATGCTGACGTTTTGCACTCCGTTGCCTGAGCCTGCGTCGGTGCCTGGAGGGACGGCGCTATTGTGTCCGTAGGAGGTATCATTGCCGTACTGGAAGTAGTAGTGGGTATCGAGCCCCTGGGGTTCAAAGGATCCGGTAAGTGTCGCGGTGCTTACCTCAACGTTCGTCGCCGGACCGGTATTGGTCGAGGCGACGGCGGGGATCGTGGTGGTAGTTTCGTCCTGCCCGGAGCCCGTCACCTCTCTTCCGCCCAGGCCGTTGGGGTTTCCGGCGACAAGGCGGAAGTGATAGGTGGTCTGAGCCTGGAGATCGGTCGGTTCGGCGCTCACTGGCACTTCGCCCGTTCCTGAGCCAATGCTTTCCAGTGACTGAGAACAGGGAATCGACTCCCCGCTACTGTACGGATTCAGGGCGCTCGGGTTGTATTCGGATGCGGCGACGTATTCGAAGTGGCAGTCGGTCAGCGGTTCGCCGTTTGGGTTGACGGAGCCGGTCAATTCGGCAGAGTTGCGCTGCGGATTCGAGGCGGGACCGGTGGTGGCGGAGGGTGCGACTACGGGCGCGAAGACCTTGACTTCGTGGCTGGCGGCGTCGGTTACGTATATGTAGCCACGATCGGCCGGGGGACCCGCATAGTCGAGGGCGACGGCGTTTGCTTCGGAAAGCGCTCCGGAGCCAAAGCTGCCAATCGAGTTCCCTTCTTCGTCGTACTCGAACACCTGGGTGCCGCCAGCCACATATACGTCATTAGTTGACTCGTCGATCGCGAGGGGCGCAGGGCCAAATGCCGATGAGCCGTCGATTCTGGTCGCATCGCTCCCGTCTGAGTTGTAGCGATAAATTTCACAGCCACAAAACGACTCAACGGAATAGACCTGATCGGTGGAGTCAACGGCCAAGCCGATGTTGAATTCACTGGTTCCAAAGGAGGAGATTAGAGTCCCGCTGGGGTCGAACTCGGTGATCTCGCGGGAGAAGAGGCCCGCGGCCCAGAGGTTGCCGCTGGCATCGACCGCGATTCCGAGCGCTTCGATACCGGTGATCTGGCGGAGATAGTTGCCCGAAGAGCTGAAGACGTCGATGACTTCGTGCCCTCTGTCGCTGACGTAGAGATCGCCAGCGTTGGGGCCTCCCGAGTTGTCGACGGCGACGGCGTTGAAGCTGAAGGAGAACGAGCCCGCCGGGGTGTCGAGGCCCTTGAGTTCGCCGTTGGGCGGGGTCGAGTCGCCGAAGGAAGTTATTAGATGGCCTTCTGGATCGAACTTCTCGACACGGTTGTTTTCTCCGTCTAGGACGTAGACGTCACCAGTGGACTGATCCACCCCCAGCGCACTCGAACCGGAGAATTGACCGCTGCTCGCGCTGAAGCTGCCGATCTGCACGGGCGAAGGCGAGGATGCAGAGGCGGGGGCGGCGGTAAGGGCGAGGACGCAAGCTGCGACGCAGAGAGCGGCGAGGGGGACCCTGCGGAGCGAAGCTAAAGGCTGACACCGTCGCCTGAGCGGGCTCACTCCTTTGGGTAAGGCGGCATGCTGAGCGGTGGCGAAGAGTCTCATGCGAGGCTAGCTAACGGCGGCAGCGTGGACGTTTGGTTGGGTTGAGGAGAGCAGCCACGCGCGGCCCGAGCCCGGGGAGCTGGGAGAACCCCCGAAGCCTCGGGGGCCGCACGCGCTGCTCGTGAGGCGCCGTGGGCCAGGGAAAGCCACGGGCGCCACTTGGCCGAGCCAGGATGCGGCAACGGGCTGCTCGCTGAGAACGCGGCGCCCGTCGGCCGACGAGGGCTCCGAAGAACGTGTGGAGTAGGAGGACGAGAGCCGCGGTACCGAGCTTGCGATAACGGCAGCCGTGTTTGACCCATGCGACCGTACGGCTGCCCTGCGTGTCACTCGTTCTCCTCTCCTGCCGGCTCCCTGGCCCGTGATCCGGGATCGGGATACTGGCCTCCCCTGCCGGGGATCGATTTCTTGTCCTGTGCCTGTTACCCAACGGGCACGCTGGAATCATAGACCAGGTCCTGCATAAATAGCAAGAACAGGGCTTGGAAAGCAGGGGCGCGTCTGGTCGCCGGCCGGGCCGCTCTGATCGCCGCGCTCGCGAAAAGCGCCTAGCGATGCCGTGGCAGTCGATTACCCCAGCTCTGCTTCGCAGCCCAGTACCGGGGTGTGCCAGCGTGCTTCAGCGCGCTTCGGCGGCAAGGCGCTCGGCCTCGCCACCAACCAAGTATTGGCGCCAAGACCACCAGCAGGTCGGGCAGCAGCTCCTGCAGGCGCTCGGTCTCGCCGCCGCTGACCCGCTTGGAGATGAGTGCGAGTCGACGCCGCCGACGACGGCCTCCTCGGCGGTCTCAGACGGCGGCGGGACGCTCTGGTTCGGCGGGCGCTCGGCGCTCAGCAACTCGATCAGAGCGCGCATCGCCTCGCGGTGTCGGGTGACGATCAGCTCGCCCGCGCCAAGCGGCTCGAGCCAGAAGAAGCGGGCCAGGTCGGACTCGGAGGCGAAGAAGCCGAGCAGCGCGCTGAGTGCCGCCTTGACCTTCTCGGGCCACTCGGTCGGGAGCTCGGCGGAAGCGGCCATCGCCGTTTGAACGTCATCTACGGCGCGGTCATAGGCGGCGAGAAAGCACCTGTCCTTGTCTTTGAAATTGTCGTAGAAGGTGTGGCGCGAAACGGAAGCAGCTCGGCGATCGCGGTGATTGTGGCTGCGTTGTAGCCGCGTCGGCCAACCGCTCTGACGATGCCAGCCAGCAATCGCGTGCGCTGGTTCTCGACGACGTAATCTCGCGGCAGGCCGTGGCGGCCCGCTGGCGGCTGCGGGAACTCGGCCTCCTTATCGTCGCCGGGTTCGCGAATTCGCTTCGGCACCGAGCTGAGGATAAGCGAGGACGGCGGAGTGCTCGAGTCCCCTACGACTGTGGGCCTGGGTCGTCGTTTAGGTCCGGCGGCGGCGGTATCTCCAGCTCCTCCTCAGCCGCCTCTTGCCCCAGGTAGGGCAGAACCAGCAGGTGCATCACCTGCTGGATGTAGGTATAGGGAAAGCTTTCGGCCCCCTTGGTGCCCCCTCCCTCCTCCAACCACTTGGTCAGCACCATGGCGATCGAGCCAATGATTCCTTCAGCGGTCGAGCGGGGCACGGAATCGGGGTCGTCGAGCTCTTGGCGCCCGGCGTCGATCAAATCGGTGAAGCGTCGGTAGCCGGCCTCGACCTGTGCCCGCGCCATGTCGCCGGCCCAAAGCAGCTCCAGCGCCCAGAAGCGCACCCTTTCCGGGTGTTCGCGTTGAAACGCGCGGTGGCAATGGCCGCCGCTCGCACAGCGTCGCGCCAGTTGTCGTGAGCGGCGTATGCCGCCTCGACCGAACTGGTTATATCCTCAAGGCAATCGGCGAACAGCTTCAAAGCGCAGTCCTCGAGATCGGTGAAGTTGCGCTCGAGCTCCTCCTTGCTACAGCTGGCGCGAGCGAGGACGAGCTCCAGCGTGGTGTCCTGAAACCCCGCTCGAGAATGAGGTCGAGCACTGCGTCACAGATGCGCGAGCGGGTGTCGCCGGGAACTCGACCCTGATCGGGCAGCTCATCCACCAGGTCCACCCCGGCGATCCGACCAGCGGCCCGAGCGGCGATTGCCGACGCGCCGAGAAGTGAGCCGCCGCGTGCTTGCTAGGCCAAAGGGGCTTGAGCGCTCTCCGCTTGCCGCCTGGCTTCGGGTCACCCGATATAGGGGCGAAGAATGATCTGAAGCATCTCGGGCGCCAGGGCGCTTAGGTCGAACTCGCCGGCCACAAGCTTGTTGTAGATCACCCAAACCAAACCTCCGATGATCGCCTCCTCGGTGCGCTCGGGGAGCTTTTTGTCGCCGCTGAGTTGCCGACCCTCTCGAAGGATCGGGATGAGGCCGTCCAGAGCGGATTCGTAGCGGTCGAGCAATGCCGGGCCGCCGCCGGGGGCTTCGACCAGGCACATCCGCGCCTTGGCAGGGTTGGCAGCGACAAGCTCCAAGAAAGCGGCCAGGCCCAGCGCGAGACGATCGGGCCAAGGCGGCCGCGGGTCGACCGCCGCCGAGAGATACCGTCGCGCCTCGGCCACGGCCTCGTCGAAGGCGGCCAGGAAGCAATCCTCCTTGGTTTCGAAGTTCTCATAGAAGGTCGAGAGGGCGACGCGCGCCGTCTTGGCGATCAGGTCGATACTGGTGCCGTGATAGCCGCGCTTGGCAACCAGCTCTGCGGTGGCCGCCAAAATGCGTTCGCGCTGATGGGCGGAAACGAAGTCGCTGGGAAACGTGTGGCGCCCTGGGGGGATCGTCACCAAACGCTCGGACCAGGAGGCCATGGGCCAAGGATAGTCGAGCGCTGCGGCGAGATCGGCGCGCGAAACGCCCTCGGCACGCTGAAGTCGCGATCAAAAGGTTAACCTCTGAAGCGCGCACGGCAGCACCTTCGAAGCCCAGCACATCTGGGTGGAGTCGTCAAGTGCGGTACCTCCCCCAAACACCCCGAGAGGCCGGCTGGATGCGGTGGGAGAGATCGCTACCGTGAGCGCACCGATGGCCCGTTCCAACACCGCCGGGAAAGCGGCCCGAGCGCTTTAATGAGGCGCTCGCCGGAGACGACCGGCTGGCCCGGACTCTGAAGGCTTGGCTCCGTGCGGGGCTTTGCGGGGCCACGCAGATCTATAGATCCAATAGGGGCGCCCGGGTTCACTCCGGGGACAACAACCGAGGCGATCTCGCGACATTTGAAGCGGTGGTTGGTACCCAAACCTGGTACCCAAACCCGAAAATGCCCCTCCTTCGGCGAGACTCTGGGACTCACCGGAATCCGCACTAGAATGGGGATTCCACTTGGTCTCTCGAGGTCTCTCCACGTTTACGATTCCGCCCATCCCGCTGATGCG
>CAVUPF010000002.1:0-376323 GCA_963743285.1 uncultured Solirubrobacterales bacterium | reverse complement strand
TGAGCGCGATCACGCAATTCTCCCCAGATCGGATCACCAGAATTCCCCAGGTTCTCCCGGTCCCCGGCGCATGAGCAGCGCCCCCGCCGCGTAGCCGAGGACGTAGTCCGAGGCGGAGCGGCGGGGGCGGGCGCTCTTTTCCGTCGGGGCCCAGCGCGACGGTCGCGGGTGCTGATACCTGCGATTCGACGGGAGGCCTTGAGGGGATGCTCACAGAGGAGGATGACGTGGAGATTTACGCCCTGGCGAAACGGGGATGGTCGATCTCGGCCATCGCCCGCCACACCGGCCGCGACCGCAAGACGATTCGCGTCCATCTGTGCGAGGAACACCGCAAACGCGAGCGGGCGCCCAGCTGTCTGGAGCCCTACCGCGACTACCTGGAGGCGCGCTTTGCCGACGACCATCACGTGCTCGCCAGCGTGCTGCACCGCGAGCTGACCGAGCTGGGATTCGACCGCTCCTATCCGACCCTGGTGCGCGAGCTGCGCCGCCTCGAGCTGCGGCCGGCCTGCCCGGCCTGTCGCACCGGCAAGGTCCCGACCACGGAGATCGACCACGAGCCGGGCGAGGAGATCCAGCTCGACTGGTGGGAGCTGGAGGAGACGCCGTGGGGCGAGAAGGCCTATGTCCTCGTCGGAGCGCTCTCGCACTCGGGCAGGGTGCGGGCCGTCTTCAGCGAGGGCCAGAGCTTCCCGCACCTGGCGGCGGCGGTGGACGGCGTCCTGCGCCGCCTGGGCGGCTCTGCGAAGTCCTGGCGCACCGATCGCATGGCGACGTTCGTCTACCCCGGCACCGACCGCCTGCGGCCCGAGGCGGCGGCGCTCGCCCGCCACTATGGCGTGCAGGTCGCCGTCTGCCCCCAATACCGACCGCAGCGAAAGGGCGTCGTCGAGAAGGCAGTCGGCTACCTGGCCGGCTCCTGGTGGCGCTCGGCGCCGGTGGCGACCGCGGCCCAGGCGCAGGGCGACCTGGATCGCTTCTGCGTCACCTACGGCGACGCGAGGCGGCGGCGGGGCGGCACGGTCGGCTCGCTGGCCGACGCCGAGCCGCTCTTGGCGCTGCCGGCGGCGCCGTTCCCGGCCGAGCTCTCGGTGGAGCGGATCGTCGACGCCAAGGCCCTGGTCCACTTCGAGGGCAACCGCTACAGCGTCGCGCCCGGGCTCTTGGGGCAGACGGTGACGGTCAGGGCCCGCCTCGGCGAGCTTGACGTCGAGATCGTCTCGGCGGCCGGGCGGAAGGTGGCCCGCCACCGCCGCGCGCCGGCCGGCGCCGCGCAGACGATCCGCGCCTCCCAGCACGCCGACGCCCTGGAGCGAGCGGTGCTCGACGCCTTCACCGTGGCCAGGCCGTGCAAGCGAAAGGCCAATCGCCCGCCCGGGGAGGCGGCCCTGGCCGCCGCGGCGCGCCTGCGCGGCGAGGAGGGCAAGGACGTGGCGATCGACCTCGGTCGCTACGCCGAGCTCGCAGGAGCGGCCCGATGAGCGCCTTCTGCGAGGTCCGTCTCGAACTCGACCCCGACCGCTTCGAGGAGTACCCGAACGGCGTCTGCGTTCAGGACATCGAGATCGTCCTCAGCGACGATCCCGAGCGTCCCTCGTGGCGAGCGACGCCGCCGGCTTGCTGCCCGATCGACGCTCGCCGCGCCCGCGAGCTCGCCTTCGAGCTGCTGATGGCGGCTGAGCTCGCCGAGCGCTGGGAGAGGGCCCGATGAGCGGCAAGGCAGACGCCCCCTACCAGCGGGTCCGCGGTCATCTCGCCAAGCTCGGGATGGAGGCGGCGGCGGAGTGCCTGGCCGCAGAGCTCGAGTCCGCGCAGAAGGAGAAACCCTCCTACGCGGAGTTCCTCGACAAGCTGATCGGGGTCGAGGTCGCCGCGGTGGAGGTCAAGAGCCACGAGCGGCGGATGCGCCTCGCCGGATTCCCCTCCCACCAGCGCCTGGGGGAGTTCGACTTCTCCGCCCAGCCCAACCTCGACCGGCGCCTGATCGAAGAGCTGGCGACGCTGCGCTTCGTCGAGGAGCGCTCCAACGTCGTCCTGATCGGCCAACCCGGCGTCGGCAAGACGATGCTGGCGATCGCCCTCGGCCTGGAGGCGGTCGACGCCGGCTACCGCGTCTACTACACGACCGCCGCGGAGCTGGTGGCGAGGAGCGCCAAGGCGGCGGCGGAGGGTCGCTGGGCGGCGACGATGCGCTTCTGGGCGGGGCCGGCCGTCCTCGTGATCGATGAGCTCGGATACCTCCCGATGCCCGGCGAGGCAGCCTCTCACCTCTTCCAGGTGGTCAGCCGGCGCTACGAACACGGCGCCACCATTTTGACGACCAACCGCGGGATCGCCTCCTGGGGGGAGATCTTCGAGGACACGACCGTCGCCGCGGCCGTCCTCGACCGCCTGCTTCACCGAGCCACGGTAGTCCACATTGACGGCGAGAGCTACAGGATGCGGGCCCACCGCGAGAAGCTGAAGGAGCTGAAGGAGGGCGTCGCCGCGTCCAAAAGCTGAGCCCGAGCAGCGAGGGACCCACCCTCGAAGCTCTTGCTCAGGGCCTCAGATCGCCTCCCCGCGCTTCACTCGGGCGCTGGGGAGGCCCAGCCACGCCCAATCCCTCGTGGCGTGTCGCCGCTTGGTGCTCCGCGACTTAGATCGGCGAGCCGCAGACGCGATCTCAGCGGCTCGGGGAGCCGCCGCCGGCGCTCTCAACGGGGTGGGGAATTTCCGTGATCGAAAGTGGGGAATTCTCGCGATTCTTGCAATTGCATGCAAGCGCCCCGAACGCGACAGGAAAGAGACCGCGGCCGGGGAACGTCTGCACTACTTAACGCCGTCCCAGGGAAAGACAGCGCCACTACATCGAGTCAGCCCCTGCCCGACTCTCGCCGACTGGGGGTGACCAAGGATGATCGGCGGGAAGCCGCCATCCAGAGCAGATGATATGCGGAGGCAGCAGCGGTTGTCAAGGCACTTACATATAGTAGGTAAATTAGGCTACGGATTCGATCGAGGCTACGGGGCGCTGCCGCGGCTGTCTCGAGTGGCGCAGGCTCGGCCTATGCAGCGAAGTCGGCATGCTCGACGCCGCCCAGCCGGCCGCGGGCGCGCTGGGCGATCACCGCGTCCCAGTCTGAGTCCTCGATCCGTGCGGGCTCGGTGGTCGCGAGGAAGTCGCCGAGGACCGCGGCGAGGCCGTCGGGGTCCTCGAGATGCGGAAAGTGGGCGGCGCGGGGCAGTGTCTCGAAGCGGCAATGGGGGACCGAGCGCTGGGCGTCGAGGCCGTGGGAGATCGGGATCGTCCGATCGCGCCCGCCCCAGACGATCAGGGTCGGCATGCCGTCGAGCAGGTAGAGGAGGTCGCGGGCGCTGACGCGCTGGCCGTGGACGTCGATGACCGAGCGCAGGGTCTCCAGGAACGCCCGCCGCGAGCCGGGCTCCTGGAAGCGCGCAGGGCCCCGGCAATGGCCTTCAGGTAGGCGCCCTTGGAGTTGTTGCGGGCGTGTAGCCGAGCGCCGGCGGCGTCGATCGCGCCGAGCAGCCGGGGCTGGGCGGCGAGGCGCAGCAGAGTCGAGGCACCGGGCAGCGCCGCGCCGCGCAGGAGCGGGCTGACCTCGGGCCCCAACCCGCCGCTGGAGATCAGCGCCAGGCGCTCGGTGCGCTGCGGGAACTGGTAGAAGAACTGCATCGCCACGCCACCCCCGAGCGAGTGGCCGACGATCGTCGCCCGCTGCATCTCGATGCTCGCCAGCAGGTCACGGATGCTGGCGGCGTGGGCGCCGAGCGAGTGATCGCCGCGCGGCGTCGCCGAGTCGCCGTGGCCGATCAGGTCGGGGGCGATGACCCGGTGGGATTCAGCGAGCCGCAGCGCAACCGCCTCCCAGTGGCGCGAGGAGTTGATCATGCCGTGGATCAGGACGACGTCCGGGTCCGGCGCCGGCGGGTGCGGTAGATCGCCCGGTACCCGTGCAGATCGACCTCGTGAGCCTCGAAGCTGCTGCTCGCGTCCACGGGAGAAGACCCTAGCGATGGTTAAGGGCTGAGGTCGATCACCGCGCTCGGAGGAACCTGGGGCGATCAAACGTCGATCGCGGTCGGGTTCGACTCCGGAGCTTGGCGCGATCCTTCGCACTGATAGAAGCGCGTTTTCGGGGGGCACGACTGGCAAAGCACTGGCCTTGGCGGCAATGGCAGGTGATTATGTCGAGCAACAACCTCCTTATCTGTCTGAAAAGGTGGGAGTCCGATCGAGGCAGAAGCCGCGTAGGGTGGAATGGGGGTGCTGAGTGGGGCTAAGCCCTGGCCGAGGACGACGCCCGTGGCCGCATAGGTCCGGCCTGGGCCCTGGAAGAGCGCTACTCGAGCGAGCGGTCGAGAATCGTGGTCTAGGTGATCGCCTGAGCGTCGTCGTTTGGACAGCCTGCTACCTCAGAGCCACCGCTCCCCTTCTCCTTTGCCCTTGCAGGGCTGGTGATTCCTAGCGCACCAAGGGGTAGACGCAAATGTAGGCGGAGGGCTTGTCGGCTTCATATTCTTCGGGGGTGCTGACGCCGTTGACCACCACCACTTTATTGGGGGAACCCGAGCCGACCGCGCCGTAGAGGTCATCGGTGAACTCGTGCTGGGAGGGAGTTCCACCGGTGCCCAGGTCGAGCACGTTGTGGGTCGAGTAGAGCTGCATCGGGGTGGGCAGATAGCCGCCTTTGGACGCGCAGGCTTCGGCCGCTGCTTCGACGTTGGAGGCTGGGGGGTTTGCCTGCGGGTCATAGCAAAGGCCCCTGATCAGGGTTGTGCCCTGCGGACAGGAGGCGGTGTGGCCGTTCAGGGTGTTGGCGTTTAAAGCGTTGGTCGCGTTTGCGGCCAGCGGCACGGTGCCAAGCGCGGAGAGCTTGATGTTGGCTCCGGTGATCGTTTCTTCGGCGATCTTGCCGCCGGAGATCGTCCCGTCGGCGATCTTGCCGCCGGTCACCGACTTGGCTCTTAGCTGGCGGGCGCCGACGCTGTTGGGGGAATCCTGAAAGCCGCGTAGGCGGAGCCGGTGAGCACACCGAATACCGCAATCGTCGACATCACGTTTGCATAAGTCAGCTTGTCTCGCAGCTTCCTGATCATCTGTGACTCCTTGCTCGCTCGCTTGTCTTGGTCTTCAAGGTCAGCGGGCGCCACGAGGTGAAACCCGCTCTGAGGCTCAAAAGTTCGATCCCGGCCCGTTCCCTTGGCTCAGCGGCGCCCTTTGTGGCGCTTTTGCTTCTTCTTGGCCGGACAGGCGGTCTTCGCCTTGATTCGCTGGTCAAGGCTCTTGCCGTTTTGGCCTTCGATTTCAACCATCGAGGTAACCGGCGAGGAACAAAGGCTCTGGGTGTTTGAGAGGTAGCCCAGATGGCCACCGTAGAGGCTGAGGCGGAAGTGGCCGATCGGGACGTCGGGGATTACCGGGATCGTCGTCTTCAGCTCGCCGTCGTTGACCGTCTTTGATTCGCCCTCTGGGATCACCGTCACCTGGCCGCCCAAGATGAAGACGACGTGGGGTAAGACGCCGCCGCCGAGGCCGGTGACCGCGTAGGCGTTGCCTTCGAGGGGCATTTCAAGTAGCGGGGTTTCATCACTCACCGTCCCGATCGCCGCTTTGCCCTTGCACTGATCGGCATTCAGTTCGGTTTTATCGCAGAGATTGCCGAGGTGTTCCTGGTCGATCTCAAATGCCCTCGGCAGGGTCACCGATACCGATTTGAGGTTGGCGTCCCCGGGGGTGGTCGTGAGGTTGAACTCAAGGCCCGGATTCTTTCCGCGGGCGGTTGACTTTCGCGCGCCGAGCTGGGCGATCGTCATCTTCGGGGTAAAGTTGAGCGCTGCGCAGTTGACGGCGTGAAAGTAGGAGCTAAAGGCGACCGCGGTGCCCTGATCGCCGATCCCTTCGGAGCCGACCGAAAAGGGCGAGCAGTTGGTCGGGTTGATCATGAAGTTCGGCTTGTCGATATTGACCTCGATTTCGCGCATCCGGATCGGGATCCCGCCGATGATCTCCGGCACCGTTTCGGAGTCAGCGATCACGTGGGCGTCTTGCGGATCGATATGCAGGGCGACGCGGACCACGACGGTGCCGTAGTCATAGGGGCCGGCCAGAGCGGGGGTGATCGCGACCAGTGAGAGCGGGGCGCCCTGGAAGGGGCCCGCCATGTAGATCTTGCCGGTTGCGTGGAAGGGATGGGTACCCGGTCCGGCGGCGACGTCGGAGGTGCCGATTTCGCTGGTTGCCGGGCAGCTGGGGTCGGCCTGCTCGACTTTGCCCGAGGTATGGGCTGCGGCCGTGATGTCTGCTTCGGGGCAGGAGGTGACGCCGTGCAGGTTTGCGGTTAACCCGGGGGGCATCGTAAAGTTCAGCTTGCCGAGGAACTGATCGCCGTCTTCGCGGTTGAGCTTCAACGTGAAGGATGAAAACGCTCCTGCGGTGGGGTTGGTGGTGCCGGCTTCAAGGGTCGGTTCGAAGGGTCGGATTTCACCCGAGCAGCGGCTGCCGTGCGGGCCCGAGTCGATCCCGAAGGCCTGGGTGGATTCCTGAGGGGCGGTCGCTTCATCCCAGGGTACGAAGACGGCCTTGGTGGTGTAGATCGTGCAGGCGGTCGGAGTCGCCATCAGCGCCCGTTCGCCGGCGAAAAGGTGAAGGGCGAACTGCGAGAACGGGGCCTGGGGCAGGTTTTCGAAATCGACGGTCAGCTGGCCGGTCTTTTCTTCGGGCTTAAAGGCACCGATCAGCTTGACGTTCATGCCGAAGCCCGAGGCGGTGAGGAAGAGACGGTACTGTTCGCCCGGTTTCGGTTCGCCGATGTAGACGGAGCCTTCCATCGGCCCGCTTAATACCGGCGAGCTGATCTGGAATGTCCCGATCTTGGCGTTATCGGGGCATTCGGCCGGGCCGTCGGAGCCGAAGTTGGCCTTTTCATCGGGGCAGGCGCTCTGCCCATCGGCGGCGTCTGGGTTGATCGTCAAGCCAGGAGGCAGGGTCACGGTCGCCGATTTAAGCTCTGAAGGTGAGGCGCTGAAGCCCTCCGATTGCGGGTCGATCAGGTCGATTTCAAGCCCTGAGGGAGAGTCGGATGCTTCGGTGGTCGGGGTGCCGAAGAGAACCGGCTTAAACACGTCGCGAACGCATTCGGTGATCGCCGGGTAGCTGGATTCGCTCGTGGAGCGGTGTTCGGGATCCTGATAGGTCTGCACTTCAAGCTTCGTAGCCAACGGTTCGCCGCTGCAGGTCGTCGGGTTATCGGTAAGCGGCTCATTGGGGACGGTCGGTTCGATTTCCCCGCTCAGACAGCCGGTGCCAGCGAGGCCCGCGCAGCCAACCGGTTCACCGGGTGAGCCTTTGGGGAAACGCTGGGGGCTGTGGCTTGGATCGGCGGGGAAACCCCAGAAGGTCAGGTGGGCAGCGGCAAGGGGGATCTGCTGGGTGATGTTTGAGACGGTGAAGCTGAGGCCGTAGTCTCCTCCGGTGCGGACCGTGACCGGGATATCGATGGCGATATCGACGGTCGGGACAATGAAGGCGAACAGAGCGGTCTGCTTGGGACTGGGGACCATGATGTAGATCGGCGCGGTGCCGAGCAGCTTTTTAGATTCGCCTTCATAGTTGGCATAGACGGTGACCAGGCCGGCCTGGGAGTCAGGCGAGCATTCCTCGAGGGCAAACTGGACCGAGGTGCATTGAGAAATCGCGTTCGGGTTGCCAAATACTCCCTCGGGAGCATCGAAGACCACGTCTTGCGCGGCCTCTGGAGCACCGGGGTTTTCGAGTTCAAATGAGGTTTCCAGGTCCGGGTGCGCACCCGCCAAAGGCGTGGACATGGTGGTTTGAAAAGAGGCGATTCCCTCGCTGGCAAGAGCTGGCGTGGCGAACCCCCCCAGGAGCAGCAAGGCCCCAGCGCCGAAGAGCAACATCAGCAGGCTCCGGCGAGGCGTCCGGGTGGCATTTGCCCTAATCATTTGCTGCCTCCCCGACGGCGCTTAGCTCGCTTGTTGTGGTGCTTGTGGGGGCTGGGCTTCTTGACACAGCGACCGTGCTTGACGAGGAATCCTGCCTTGCACTTCTTGGCGGGCGTGGTTGGGGCTTCATTGCCGGTGCTGCCGTCATTGATGTGGAAGCCGGGGGAAGGGGGCGGGGAGCTTCCCGGGCCGTGGCACTCATCGGAGGACTTGCAGAGCGGTATTTCTGGGGTGACAAAGAAGCCGCCTTCCACGCGAGCGTCATAGATTTTCACCAACTCGCCATTTTCATCCTGGGGGGCCAGCGTGTCGCGGGTGAAGAAGTAGGCATCGGTGCCGTTGGCGCTCACTCCAAGCAGGCTCGAGTCAAACGGACTCGAGCCTGCCGAGATCAGCCCGATGCAATTGCCTGATGCTGAGCTGAAGCTCGTGCTGTCCGCTTCGCAGGTACCCGTACCCTGCGGCTCCCACTCATATACGTCGGTGCGGTTGTCGTCGTCACGAAGCTCAAGCGGGGCTTCGGAGTTAAAGAAGACCTGACCTGCTTCGGTGAGGCTGGAGCCGTTGGCGGCAAGCGAGGCGCCACCAGTGACCTTCGCACCGGACGGGTCACAAGACGCGCAGTCCAGTTTCTGATCGGCGGCGTCATAGCGGAAGACCTCCGGGTATCCAGATCCTTCTTCCCCATTTAGGGGTAAGGTCGTCGAGAAAATGGCAAATTCACCTGATGGCGTTACTTGGAAGTCAGCTGTATCGCGGGTATTGGGATCACTGACCGAGTCAACCACGACAGGGTTGTCGGTCCGTGGGTTCGGACTTGGTTCAGAGGGGCCGAACTCGGCGAGGTTGGCATGAGCTGGATCGCCGACAAAAAGATCGCCGCTGGAGCTGGTCGCAACATCAACTGAGCTGTGAAGGAGTCCGGCGCCGATTTGGACGCTCACTTCTTTGCCCGAGGAGTTGAACTCGAGAACTTCCCCGCCCTCATCGACGTAGATGTTGTGGGCGGCATCGATTGCCAAGCCTCTGGCGTTTGAGAGTTCCGAAGCGACGGTCTTTGCGCCAATCACTTCGCCGGAGCCACTGAACGTGTAGCGGATGACCGAGGTGCCTTCTTCGTCAATGAAGAGGTCGCCATTGGAGGGGTCACTCGCAATGCCAGTGGCCGTTAGGTTAGAGAGGACCGTTCCCAAACTTTCTCCGCTGCTGCTGAGTTTTGCGACAAAGTGATAAAAGGAGTCATAGACATAGACATTTCCGGCCGGATCGACCGCGATGCCATTGGCATAGCCATTAGTTTCATTGCTAAATGTCCTGATCAAGCTGCCAGAGGGAGTGAACTCTCTGATTTCGCCCCCCACGCCGGCATAGAGGTCGCCGTTGGAGGGGTCGGTGGCGATGCCGATGATGCCTCCCAGTGACAGCTTGCCGTTTTCGTGCCAAGCGGCTACGGGGTTACCGGCGGAGTCGAACTTATAAACCGCTTCTCCTTCGGCCACGTAGACGTCACCATCTGAGGGATCCGTCGCGACAAAGCTCGGGCTTGAGAGGGACCCGATACCGCGCAAAAGGGGATGTCTTGACTGCAATGGCCCGGTTAGCGAGGACTCCAGGGTCGCCACGAAGCGCGGGGCCTGCCCGGGGCGGGCCACGTAGAGGTTGGGGGCGCTTTTGACTCCGTCCTGTGGTTCTTCAGAGCCGGCGAGCAGGCTCGGTGAGAGGAAGTAGATCGTCCCGTCCCCGGATGCGACGCCCCCGCCTCCTCCGATCGCGACATCACCGCAGTTTTCTTCTTTGCCGATGGCGTTCCAATGTTCGTGGCTCGTATTGGAAACCGGGTCGCAGGTTTCGGCGTCGCCTTCGGTGCCGGTGGAGATCAGGGACAGAGGGTGACCCTGCTCTTCGCCTTGCCTGGACCACACGAATATGTCGGCGCCGCTGTGCTGTTCATCTTCGCCGGTGAGGTGTTCTTCAGAGGAGAAGAAGACCTTTTCGCCATCGGCGCTCATCCCGTCAATGGCGACGCCTTTGACGGCACCAGGCGTGAGGGCGATCGTTTTTTCAGAATCGCCGATATTCATGTAGAGATGCCAGAACTTGGCGCCGTGCTTTTCTTCGGCCAGCTGTCCGAGCAGGATGTGGGAGCCGTCATTTGAGATGTCGAGCTCGCCGATTTCTGAACCGGATTCTTTCATCGTTTGCCCGCTCGGCGTCTTGGAGACAACGTGGGTTTCGCCAGTGCTCAGGTTTCGGTCATAGATCGAGACTTCGCCTTCGTTGCCTTCGGGCTCAAAGCGAGACTTGGAGCCAAACACGAAGTGCGAGCCATCGGCGGAGAGGTCTTTGGCGATGTAGCCGGCGGACTTGGCGGTGGGACCAGGGTCAAGTGAGCCGGCCATGCCCTGGACGAGTTTGCCGTCTGGGAGGCGGACCGGGATGCCGGTATAGCCGCCTTCAAAGCAGGGCGAGCAGCCCCCGGGCGCGCCGAAGGCGAAGGTTTCAAGGCCCCCGCTCGCCCCCGAGGGGGCCGAGGAGAAGGGTTCGCTAGCAAATGGGTTGTTGGCCGGGATTCCGACGTATTCAGTTGACCAGCCTTTTTCGCTGCGGGTGGCGACGTAGGGATCATCGCCCTTGTTGGTCGGATGATTGGTACCGGGAATGGCGCCGTGATTGACCGTGTAGAGGACCCTGGCGGGGCTTTCGGCTTCTGGGTAGCCACCGAACGGCGAAACTTCCCCTTCCCCTGCCTGGGTGGCCTCGACCGGATAGCCGCCGGTGTTGGCGGCCGAAACGATCTCATAGGCGCGGCAGTCAAGCAGCCCAGAGGCACCGGTCTGCTGGCGCGCGAGGGAGTTCTTGCATAATTCGTTTAGCTTTGAGACAAAGGGAAAGGTGGTGAAGGTCCGGTCGGCGCCGAAAGTAGTACCCGATGAATTCGTAGCGGACAGTCGGTAATGGTAGGTCGTACCGGGCGCGAGGCCGCTAAGTTGGGCCTGGACACTTCCAAACACACGTCCCGAACCAGCACTTGCAGAGGGAACCGGAACGCTCGTTCCGTAAGCGGCGGTAGTTCCAAATTCAAAATGGTATTCAGTTTCGGCCCCGCCGGGATTGATCCGCGCTTGAATTATTACGCCTTCTGAGTGAACGTCCGTCACTGACTCGCCGTCAATTGCAGGCACCGCAGCGGGCGTGGCAACCGAATCTTCGTTGCTCGATATCGTAGTGCCGACGTGATTAATAGCGACGACTCGGTAGTAATAAGTCGTATTCGGGATCAGTTCTGTGAGATCAAATGAAACCTTCGTCGCTGCAGGACCCGTTGGGGAACCCCCGTCAGCGGGAGGCAGAGGTGTCCTTTGCTTGTAGGAGCCTTGTTCCGTGCCCCACTCGAAGTAGTATTCCGTGTTTTCGCCGTTTCCAACGAACGAACCATTTAGCGTAGCGCCAGTCGGAGTAATGTCCGTAGCCGCTTCGGTCTTTAATTCGGCGACGGCAGGAAGACTGGTAAATGTGTTTTCTTCGCCGTATTCGCCGTAGTTGGTTCCTTGACTGTTCGTTGCATCAACTCGATAATGGTAGGTAGCAGAGGGCGTGAGTCCGGTCAGGTTGGCGGTGACTTTTTGCGATGCCGAATACGGAGTGGATGGGCTGCATTTGACTGAGCCGCCTGAAGCTAATTTAGAAAACTGGGTTTCATTGAAGGCCTTTTCCGTGACATATTCAATCTGGCAGCCAGTGATTTCGCCGCCGCCGTGTTCGGCGTCTGGTGAAACCGTTGCGGACACGGCAGTCGAGGTCGGGGTGAGGTTAGTAGCAGCGATGCCGCTAATACTTGGGACCGTGATCAGCTGACCGAATACATTGACGTTGCCATTGTAGTAGCTGCTGACGTATACGTGTCCGGTTTTCGCATTGACAGCGACACCATAGGATTCACCTTGATTGAACGGGCCGCTCATCGTCCCCTGGCCAAATGTTGCGATCGCACCTGCTATCGACGGTTCAAACTCAGCGGTTCGTGCGTTCACCGTGTAGGCGCCTTCCTCGACAAGGATATGCCCGTCGGTGGGGTCAACGGCAACGGCCGATGGAGCGTTTGAGTCGATTGAGGTGCAGGTGTCGATGCATTCTCCTTTTGAGCCGTACTCGACAACTTCCCCGTAATAAGAAGCCACGTAGATGTCACCTGACGAATCAACCCCGATCGTGACGGCGCCTCCGAAATTTCCTTCGAAACTGGTAATTGCAGCACCGCTGGTTGCGTTGAAGCTTTCCATTCTGCGAGTACCGTCGTTGGCGACGTATAACGTTCCTTCTGCGCCCTGAGATGGGTCAACCGCCACGCCGTGCGGTGAGCCGCCGAGGTCTCTCTGGAATATGCATTCCCCTGCCGGAGTAAAGGCGCTCACGGTGCCCGCACCGGCATCGGCGACGTAGAGGTCGCCGTTGGACGGGCTAACCGCTACCCCAAAGAGGGATGAGAAGGGTTCTGAGCCATGACACGCGGAGAGGTTCGCCGTTTCTATCTGAGCAAGTTCTTTGCCTTCGGCGCTGAATTTGCTGACTCTTGAGCCATTAACGACGTAGACATCGCCCGCCGATGCTGAGGAGGAGTTATCGATCGCTATCCCGGTTGGTCCCGAGAGGATTTCGTTCCCAAAGGTGGACAGGTAAAGGTGGGTCTGCTTGGCGGCAGCCGGACTAGCGGTAGCGAGTCCGATCGCAATCGCGCCGGCAAGGGTGACGGAAAGGACGCGAGAGCCGGATCGGCGCTTCGATCCCGCTTGGCTCACGGCGTCCGCGCGGCGTGCTTCTCGTGCGCGCGGGATCACCTTCGTGCCCCTTGATGATGTCTTTTGGCGTGAGGCTGGCTGTGGCGCTTCCTTTTCTTGGTTTTGGCGCAGGGCGTGCCAAGACCTGGAGACTGATCAACTTCTTTTCCGTTTTGTCCCGTAATGACGACGCCGACGTGCAGTGAACGCGAGCACAGACTGGTGTTGTTTTGAAGGAGCCCCTTGCCGCCGCCATCGAGGCTGAGGGTGAAGTTGGTAACCGGAGCGTCGGGTACAGTTTCAAAGGTGGTCCGGATGCCACCGCGGACCTCATCGACATGGCCATCGAGGGCGATATCGATCTGGCCGTTTAGGGCGGCAACTATGTCAGGAAGCTTGTGGCCACCGCCGGTGCGCAGGTAGACGGGGCCTTCCAGGGGCTTTTCAAGGAGGGGCGTCTGGGCCTTGGCGTAGCCGACATCTGAGCCTGCCGGACAACGTTCACCAGGAGTATTTCCTTCAAAGAACTCGACTTTGGTGCAGGGGTTCTTGATATGGGCGTTGTCAATAAGCTCGGTGGACGGTAGGGTGACCGCGGTGCGAGAGACGTTGGCGTAGGGGCCGCCGCTGGGGAAGCTGAGGTCGGCGTACACGGCAGGGTTGCCGGCGCGTTTAGTGGAGCCTGAGAGGTGCATGGCGAACTTGGGAGCGAAGGGAAGGACGCGGCAATTCGCGACCTGGAAGTGTTCTGAGGGAGTGGCGAGGGCGCCCTGGTTGCCGAAGACTTCCGTGTTGACGGAGGATGGATCGCAGTTTGTGGGGTTAAGTGTGAAATTTGGACGGTCGAGGGCGATGCGGATTGAGCGCAAACGTAATGGGATGCCTTCAAGGATCTGGGGAAGGGGATCGGAGACAGCGGTGATTTGGGCCGTTTCGGGATTAATATGGAGCGCGGTGCGCACGACCACATTGCCGAGATCGTATGGTCCCGACACCGCCGGGGTGATTACCGCGAGAGAAAGCGGCGCGCCCTTGTACGGGCCTGCGAGATAGACCCTGCCGGAAAGGTAGACCGGATTCGTACCGGCGCCGGCGCCGGTTTGGGCGGTGCCAATCTGGGAGGCGGCTGGACAGCTGGGGTTTGACTCCTCTTCAAGGCCGGAGTAGCTCGCCTGCGCGGCGGCGGCTAGAGCCGCGTCAGAGCAGTAGGGGATGCTTGCCAGTGTCGCCGAGAGGCCCGGAGGCGTCTTGACGTTCACTGCGCTTAGGTCTTGATCGCCGTCAGGCCGGGTGAGTTCAAAGGAAAAGGGGGTGTGGGCGGCTGCGGTACCGTTGGCGGAAGACGCCTTGAAACTCGGGGTAAATGGCCGAGTCGTCCCGGGGCAAGGTGCCCCGTCCGGACCGGAGTTAAGCGTGAAGAACTGCGTGGCGCTTTGTTCAGGAAGAGAGGCGTCCCATGGCGTAAAGGTGCTTTCAACCGGGTAGGTGCCACACTGGGTTGGCGTGGCAAGGAGGCCCTTTTCGGATCCGAAGAAATGGATCGTGAAATCGGTGAGCGGGCTCTGCGGGAGGTTCGGAAAGGACGTGATCAGCTGGCCCGTCTGTGGATTGGGAGTAATCGAGCCAAGAAGCTTGACGTGGGTAGCAAAGCCGTTGGCCGAGAGAAGAATCCGGTAACGATCACCCTTCTGAGGGGAAAGCAAATAGACGAAGCCGGGTATCGGAGCGGGGAGGGCCGCACTGTTGAGCGAGAGAGTGCCGATCTTCGCCGTTTCGGGGCACTGCGCTTCTTCGGGAGTGCCGAGCCGCGCTTCTTCATCGGTGCAGGCGGTCTTGCCATCTGCGGCACTGGGGTTAATCGAGAAGCCTTCCGGAAGCTTCACCGTAAGGGCACGAATCTCCGATGGTGAGGGGGCTTCGGGGCTCTCGTCCTGCGGGACGCTCAGATCGACTTCTAGCCCCGACGGGGTGTCAGCCTCTCCGGTAGTCGGCTGGGCTGAGAGGCTGGGGTTAAACGAGAGCTGATCGCAGCCGGTCGTAGCGGCGTAGGGTGCGAAGTCTTCGCTAATCCCCCCATTGTGGGCGAGCATTTCAATCCTGGAGGTCAGTTGCTCGCCGCAAGCAGTCGGATTGTCGAGAAACGGAACCCGCGGCGCTGTGGAGACTGCCCCGGTTCCAGTGCACGGAGCTCTGGATCCTTCCGCTTCTACCTCCGGAGCGTATGTGTCGCTGCAATGTGCTTCAAATTGAAGGCGAAAGGCATTGTGGGAGGGGTCGGCGGGAACCCCCCAAAGCGTGATCTGCGCCCCTTCGGGAGGAACGATCTGCGAAATACCCTTCACCGTCGCATTCAGGCCATAGTCGCTGCCGGTCCTCGAACTGAGTTCGATGAACGCAGAAGAGTTGGTGAACGGAAATTCAAAGCCAAGCAATCCCGCCTGATCGGAGTCCGGTTCGACGTTGTAGACCGGTGAGAAGAAAAACGCTTCATAGAGAACATTCCAGAGATAGCCGACTTGACTATCCGGCGGACAGCGGTGTTCGGTCAGCTGAGCAAGAGTGCAATACGGAACGGCGTGCGGATCACCGATCACGCCCGTCGGCAACTGGTTGACGACGTTTTCGGGGTCCTGGCAAAAACACGGGCCGGGAAAGCCCAATTTGTTGCGTTCGGGGTTAAAGTAGACAGTCGTGATATTCGGATGCCCGCCCGCCTGGGTCGAGGAGGGTTCGGCGGCATACAGATTGATCGGGACGCCGGGGTTCTCCTGCGTTTGCACCTCGGTAAAGCTCTCATCCGGCCCCGTTTCGACGCCATTGCCGATATTGGCAGCGAGTCGATAATGGTATGTGGCTCCTGGTTGAAGGCCTTTCAATTCGGCGTAGACAGTATGGGGGAAATTTGTCCATTCCTGGTCGATGCATGGAACAGAGCCGAGGTTGTAGGAGGTGTTTGTGCCGTATTCAAACACGCATGAGACGTATTCGTAGGCTTCGAGTCCGTTGTCGCGACCGTAGACCCTTGCGCTGTTGTTGGCAGGATTCGGTGTGGCAGTACCTGTTCCGACGTTCGGTCCAGCTACAACTTTCTCTTCCGCGGCCGCCGCCGAAGACGGGACAACGGAGAAGAGGAGCGCCGCTGCGGCGAGCGTAGCGACGGCAATTAGCCCGACGAGACTGCTGCGCATCGGCTTCACTTCTTACCCCCGTGCTTTCCGTGGCGCTTTGCGTGGGCCTTGCGCTTATGATGCCGGCTCTTGCGTTTGTGAGCCTTCGCAGACGGTGGCAGATTTCCGCCGCTTAATTCCGCGCCCGTTCCGTTCTGGGTCGGCGCTTCAGAAGAGCTTTCCCGACCGGTGCACTCATCAGCCGCCTCGCAGGGTGCTGCCGGTGGATATTCGGGGAAACCGCCGTCGGTGCGAGCATCGTAAAACTTGAGTGAACCTCCATTGTGATCTCGCGCCACCAGCGTGTCGTAGGTAGAAAAATATACGTCAGTCCCGTTCGCGCTGACGCCGATCAGACCAGTTTTCGCGAGCCCAGTACCCTGAACATTGAGTCCGACTTCCTTTGAACCCGTTCCCGTGGAGATCAGCTGAGGGCGACCTTCAACGTACTCATATACGTCACGGATACCATCCGTGTCTTGAGGTACGAGTGCGTCGCCCGTGCTGAAGAAGGTACGACCGTCGTTGCTCATGAACAGCCCATTGTCACTGGCTTCGACGTTCGTCTTCGGCGAAGCACCATCAGGGATACACGACACACAGACGATCTCCCCGCTGCTCGGATCATAGTTATACATCTCCAAGTATCCTGCGTTTTCATATGCCGTGATCTTGCTTGCTGTAAGGAAGGCCACGTGAGTGTCGTTGGGTGACACTTGCATCCTGACCACAGGGCCAGCGCTGCAATTAGAAGGATTCTCGCAGAACGGACCGGTATTGAACGTCGTCACATATTGAACGCGGCCTTCTCGGTAGTCGTAAAGGTTGCGTTGACCAAGGGTGCCCTTCGAGCCATCCAGCTGCTGAGGAGAGTAGAAGTAGATGTCGCCATTTTCGGAAGCGATGAAATTGTCCGAGAGGCCGTTTCCGCCTGGTCCCCGGTGAAGAACTGAGTCAGGGAGGAACAAACTAGGCGCCGTCACAAAGGCTTCAACTCCGCATGCACTGGTCCAGGTTTCCGCGGGACAAACGGGCGTGCCAGTTCCGCTGGCACCGTCGGGCTTGGAGATGAGGGTGAGCGGCTGCCCTTCTTCTTCACCTTTTTCGGACCACATGTAGAGATTAAGGCTTGAATCTTCGGCTTCCGTGGTAAGTTGTTCAGTCGAGGTGAAATAGACCTTGGTGCCGTCACCGTTCATCCCGATGTAGTGAACGGCGTGGCCTGGAGCGATTTCGTGGGTGATGCCCAGAGATCCGCCACCGACGCGCATAAAGAGGTGGCGTTCAACATTCACCTGATGGACGCTCGAATACTGTCCTTGGAAATCGTAATTTGGATCGCACGCATAGCTGCACGAATAGCCCGTAGACATGAGGATGCGCGTACCGTCCGTAGAGACGCCAGGGAAAGTGATGTATTCACCGCC
This sequence comes from uncultured Solirubrobacterales bacterium, assembly GCA_963743285.1. GTDB lineage: Bacteria > Actinomycetota > Thermoleophilia > Solirubrobacterales > 70-9 > CAVUPF01. The sequence continues at coordinate 358,986 of CAVUPF010000002.1, read as the reverse complement.
CCCTTCTTCAATTGGAGAACCTTTGGCACGCAGCGAGATCAGTGACACGGTGTTTTCTTCCAAGTTATCATCGTAAGCCGATCCGGGTTCGTGCCCCAATGATCCTGGGGCAAACGAAAGGGCGGCATTCGAGGAAAAGAAATAATGATTAAATTCCGGCGAGGGTTTAACCGCGCCGATTAGTTGTTCGCCGCGTTCTTCCCCCCCTTGCACCACGCCTAGGTTGGTGGGCAGCCGGCCAAGGGAATTTCCTTCCGAGTCCCAGAGGTAGGGCGCGTAGGACCCTGGTCCACCTACTTCACCCGATGCGAAACCTTCATATGGGTCGGACCAGTCCATGAACTCATTCATGCTGAGATCCGTGAGCGCACCAGATGGCGTCTGTTCGATATATGCGTCTTGATTCGGAGGGCCGCTGTCCTCCGCCCGGTCGCTACCAGGAATGCCAACGTAGTGGGTTTCCCACCCGGAATCTGTGCGAGTTGAGACGTAGAGATCGCCGAACACGTCGGGCGGGTCCCCGGCAACACCCGGTACCTTGCCCAAGATTCCGCCGAACGCAAAACGCGAGGGAGACGTGGCCGATGGGGACTGCGGTCCCTCGGCCAAAAGGATCGTGCCTCCGGCATCGGGAGGAGAGACGAGCTCGTAGGCGCGGCAATCTGGGAGGTACTCGGTCCCAGTCTGCTGGCGCAGGTGGGCATTGGGGCAGCTGGGAGGGAAGAAGTTAAAGGACTGGTCTTCTGTGGTCGTGGTACCGAACGGGTTTTCGGCGACTAGGCGGAAGTGATAGACGACGTTCGCTTCCAGGCCCGTAAGATGGGCGCCAACAGTCTGAACGGCCGCTACGGAGCCGATATCTTCAGGTTCGCACGCAGCCGATTGACCGTATCCGGTGGTGGGACCATATTCAAAGCGGCATTTAGTATCTCCACCATCGGGATTGACTTTGGCGCTGAGGTGCGCCGTTGTTGCGGCTAGGTTGCTGGAGTTAACGCCATTCACCGAGGGAGCCTGAAGGTCAAACGTACCGGGGAGCGCTTCGGTCGTACCGTTTTCGTTGCTAACGAGAAGCCGGTAGTGATAGGTTGTCTCTGGAGTCAATCCGGAGACGGTGGCGCTGACGTCAGTCGGCGCGGTGCCCGTGTATGGAAGTGCTTGAGAGCAAGAAACGCTGCTGCCGGCTTCGAATGGGTCAGGGGCAAGTGGAGCATACTTGATATCTTCCACATATTCGAACTTGCAGGTTTTGAGTTCACCGCCACCGTCGGGATTGACTTCTGCGTTGAGTGTGGCAGACGCTTCACCGGACCCTGTCTCCGTGCCGCTTGAGATGCCTGGATAAGTGACCTTCGGAAGGATGAAAGTGGGACTGAAGATGTCGACGGCAATTCCAGCAGCCTCAACGTATAGGAACCCGCGTGAGTTGACGGCGATGCCAGCGAGACCTCCAAAGGGGGTACCCTGCGATGGACCGGTGCCTTTCAGCTGGCTGATGTAGGCGCCTGTGGGGGAGAATTCGTCGATCAAATCGCCGCTGGTGGCGATCAAATCGCCGCTGGTGGGATCGACGGCCAGGCTGCCGGGACTAAATTCTGGACCTGGCGCTTCGCTGCCCGAGATTTCGCGGAGGAATTCCCCACTCGATTCAAACTCGTCTACCTTGCGAACGTCCGCGACGAATATTTCGCCGTGCGGCCCAATGGCGATCGCACCTGCGCCGGCAAAGGAGCCACTGGGTGTTCCCGTCAGTGTGTTGCCGCTGACATAGGACACGCTGGCGGTGAAGTCAATCTTTCCGCCATTTTCATTGAGAAGCTTAATGCTATTTCCCGAGCTTTCGTAGAGACGGCCGGATGTGGATCCGGCGGAATTATCGACCGCGAGACTGCCGGATCCGCTAAAGTCTTTGAGGTAGGTTCCAGTGGGGCCATAGACTTCGTCCACGCTCTGGAAAGAATTCGGAACGTAGAGGTCATTGTTGGAGTGATCGGCCGCCATCGAACCGTATACTCGAGGGTAGCCTCCGATTTCGATCCGGTGGCTGGGAAGTTTTTCACCAAGCGAGTTGAACTCGTCGATAACGTCATTGGTGAAGTTGTCTTCGGAAGTCCAGAAGCGGTTGGCGGAGTCGAAGGCTATCTGTTCCGGCTGCAACGGTCCGACCGAGATCTGGGATTCATAGGTGCGGGGGCTATACGCGGACGCTGGTGCGGCCACGAGAGCCAGTGCGCACGCACAGGCTGCCAGGCTGGCGGAGCCGAGGATGAGCCGTCCGATCGCCCCACGCCGAAGCCAACTACCCGAGGGCGGGCCGCCGCTCAACGTCTTCGTGCTGACGCCGTTCTGACAATCAGTCATCGTTTGCCTCCGCGCTTGTGTCGCTTGGGCTTGGAGTGGGGCTTCTTGACGCACTTGCCGTGTTTTTTGATCAGGCCCTTCCCACATGGCTTGGGTGGCGGTGCCCTGGTGGGCGTCGCGGCGGAGGTGGTAAAGGTTTGATCGAGCCCCGTGGTCGAACCGAACGGGTTGGTCGCAACCGCCCGGAAATCATAGGTCGTGGCCGGGGCGAGGGCGGTGAGAGAAGCGCTGACGGTGTGGGAGGTATCGTCGGTTCCGATCGAAGAGCTTTGCGGAGTGCTTAAGCTGTATGAAGAACCCGCGCCGTATTCGAAGTGGTAGGTAGTGGCGGCGAGCTTCGGGTTGATCTGTGCTTCAAGGATCGCCGTACTCGATGTAACGTGGGCGGCGCTGCTGCTGATAACCGCGGGTTGCTCTGGCGTTGTGAAGGTTTGATCGGGTCCCTGGGTCGTGCCCACGTAGTTGATCGCGACGACACGGTAATGATAGGTAGTGCCCGCCGTAAGGCCTGCTATATCCGCGGTCACGGGGTGATCGGTGCCATCGGAGCCGACAGGACCGATGATCGTACTCGAGCCGTAAGACTTGGTCACTCCGTATTGGAAGCGGTAAACGGTGGTGCCAAACTCCGGATTGACCTCAGCGCTCAAGGTGGCAGTGCCCGGGTTTTCACTCGAGGCGGACGTGTCGCTAACGGCGGCAAGATCCGGGAGAAGTATGAATTCGTGGTCTGGGCTTTCGATCTTGCCCTGTGCATTGCTGGCGACGAGCCGGTAATGGTAGGTCGTGAGCGTCGCCAAGCCGGCGAGTTCGCCGTGGACTTCGGTCAGTGACTCAATCGGGTTTGTGGGGTTTCCAATTTCTGAGTTAGCCGGACTCGGGCTCAAGCAAGGGATTTCTCCGAGACTGTAGTTACCCTTTTCGGTCCCATATTCGAAGTGGCATTCGGTAACGTTTCCTGCGCCTGCGGGGTCGACCTTGGCGTTGAGGGTGGCTGAGGTCGGAGATGAGCTGGTGAGAGGACGAATTGTGAGGGTTGGGGCGGGGACCGATTTGTAGATGTCGACCACTGAGGCACCTTCGTCGGCCACATAGAGAGCGTTGCTGGCTTCGTTGATGGCCATCCCGCGGCCGAATGAAAGTCCATCAAAGCTGTAGATCGGTTCGGCGGAGGAGCTGAACTCGCGGATCGTGGCGCCTTCACCCGCGAAGACGTTGCCTTCTGTGTCGACGGCAACGCCTAGGTTGGCAGCGGGGTCGATCGAAGCGCAGGAGTTGACGCAGGCTCCGGAGGGTTCGAACTCAACCAGCCCGGAGCCGTTTTGGGCGACGTAGAGGTCTCCGGACTCGTTGAGCGCGATCGCGTTGGGGCCGGATATATGGCCTGCGGCGAGTTGGGAGACAAAAGTGCCGTTTGGTTCGAATACGTCGACGACATTGTTTGACTGCTCGGCGACGTATACATCGCCATTAGTGGCGACAGCCACTCCGGTGGGATTGAGACCGCGATTGTTGAGGACCGGGGGCAGGCCGCCGGTCTGGGGCGTGCCTTCTTTGGGAACGTCAAGAGCGGTGATCGGCGGCTGCGCGGTGCGCGAACCGGAGGGATTGAACTGAGTGACGTTGCCGGCACTGTAGTCGGCGACGTAGATATCCCCCTTGTTTGGACCCGTGGAATTGTCTACGGCAAGGCCGTAAGGGTGGGTGAAGGGGTACGGAGTGCTCCCATCGGCTTTGGTGAGCTCCGCAGGGGCAGCAGCGGCGCCGGATTCCTCGAAGGCAAAGACGGCCCCGCTATTGAAGCTGGAGACGTAGACCTCGCCGGTGCTTTGGTTAATTGCCGGTTCGAGGGGAGCGGCGGACTCGGGAAGTGTGAAGGACGTCGAGAACACGTGGATCTTGGTAGCTATGGCAGGTGCGGCCGTAAGGGCAAGCGCGCCGAGTGCCAAGAGCGAGGAAAGCGCGACGGCTTTTCGCGAACGGCTGCGGCTCATGCCCAGGCTCCGGAAGGAAGGGCGCCGGCCTGGCTTTGACCGCTGGGCTTTGTAGCGAAACCGATGGCTGGGTAGGCGCCGATCGCGGTCGCGGTGGAGCTGCCGCGAGCGGCCTGTGGTCTTTGGGGGAAGTGCCCAGGACCTTCGGAGTCGCCCGCGTGCGGCCCGCTAGCCGCCAACCAGGGAGGGCGCGCCGGCTGGCGCCGTCGCAGAGCTGGCTCGACGGACGCTGGTCCGCCGGCGGCCCGTGCCCCGACGGGGCTGGCAAGGCCACAGAAGCGGTGGCGGGCACCCGCGCTGTGCATCGCCCATCGTCCGCCTAGGAGATATCCGGGGTGCTCTAGGCCTCGCCCGCCAGAGCAAGCGACGGCGGGCAGCTGAGGGAGTCCGGTGGCAATGGCGTGCGCGTGCCTCGAAGTAGCGGCAGCACCCGAGCCTCGCGGCAAGACGCAGGCGGTCCCGACGCCGGAATCGGGAATCAGCCCGAGGCGAAAGACGCTCGCGGGCATCGCGGCGCCGCGATCGAGTGAAGCTTGGAGCATCGAATGGTTAAAGGTGTCCCTAATCCCAGTCATCCCAGTTCTGATCCCTGCCGCCCTCCCCGTTTGGACTGGGCGGCAACGTATTGATAGCACAGATCGCATTGGCTGTCATCCGCTGTACTTGACGAATGTCAGATGCTGTACTCCCAAACACGGCCGAATCCGCATTGTTGCGGCGTTCGGGCTATCGTCGAAACTCCGATGCCCACCCGTCCCCCGCGTCGCAGCTCACCGGGACCACTCTTTGCGAAGCTGAGCGGCCGCAGCCGGCCGATCGGAGTCGAGGAGGTGGCGAGCCATCAACGGGGAAGGCTCTTGGGCGCGATGGTCGAGGCCGTGGCACGGCGCGGCTATGAGAAGGCGACGGTCACCGAAGTGGTGGCGCTGGCCGGGGTCTCCAAGACCGCCTTCTACCGCAACTTCTGCTCAAAGCAGGAGTGCTTCTTCGCGACCTTCGATGAGATCGTTACGCGGGGAACTGGGCAGATCGCGACGGCGTATGGCTCAAAGCAGGAGCCCGAGGAGCGGCTACGCGCAGCCTTCGAGCGGTTCGCCGAGCTGATTTCCGCGCAACCGGAGGCGGCGCGGTTGGTAATCGTCGACTCGGTCAGCCTCGGCGCGGCCTCGGTAGAGCCGCGAGCCCGAACCGCGGCGATCTTCGAATCGCTGATCCACGCGAACCTGCCGAAGGCACCAACGGCCGGCAAGGTCCCGAGGGTGACGATCCGGGCGATCGTCGGCGGGTTCCGCAGCATCGTCTATCGCTCACTGCGCGACGGCAAGCCCGAGCGGATAGGGGAATGCGCTGCCGAGCTGATGCAGTGGGCTTTTGACTATCAGCGCGAGGCCGAGCGCCGCGCCGCAGGCGCCGAGGACGTGGGGGCACGGCTGGTGGCGGCGCTGGGGCCGGCTGCAGGCGGCTGGGCGGCGAGTCCTGGGCTGCCTGCGGAGGAATCCAGCCTTTCCTGGGAAGAGCCCGCGAACAGCGCGTGCTCGAGAGCCGAGCTCAGCCAGCGGGAGCGAATTATGCGAGCCACAGCCCAGGTCGCGGTCGAGAAGGGCTACGCGGGGCTCAGCATCGCGGCGATCTCCGCAGCTGCAGGTACCTCCAACCAAACGTTCTACGAGCACTTCGACTCCAAGCAGGCGGCCTTCCTGGGCTCCTATGAGGCACTCGTGCGCAGAGCGCTGGAGAGGATCGCAACTGCCGTAGCAGCCCAAGATGATTGGCTGGCTGGCACTGCGGCTGGCATCGTCGCCCTACTCGGTTGCTTCGTGCAGGATCCCATGTTGAGGACGCTGGCCTTCGTCGAGAGGCCGGCGGCAGGTGTGGCGGCACTCGAACGGGCCGAGACGCTACTCGAGCTGTTCACGGCATTCCTTCGGCCCGAGCCACTCCCGGCGGGCGTTGCACGGCGCCCGCCCGACATCGTCGTCGAAGCGATCGCGGGGGGGCTCTGGGCGGCGGTTCAAGCTGAGACCATTGAAGAACGAGTCGACTCGGTGACGGGGTTGGCATCAGAGCTCCTCAACATCGTGCTCATACCGTTTGGCGTCGAGTAGCGGCCGGCTTCAGACGAGGCCCGTTTTTGTGGAGGGCTGCGCGCGCTCGGCGATAGCACGGGCCCGGGCCGGCGACGAGCTGAGAAGGGCTGAGCATTGGGAGTCAGGCTTTCCGGCCTCCTACGCTCCACCAATGGCCGATGACCCCTACCGGCTCAGACGCTTCGTCGAGGCCCAGGACCAGGCGGGCACCTACCAGCGCGCGCTGACCGAGCTCCATGCGGGGCACAAGAGGAGCCACTGGATGTGGTTCGTCTTCCCGCAGCTCGCCGGCCTCGGCCGCAGCCCGATGGCACAGACCTACGCCATCGGCTCGATCGGCGAGGCGAGGGCCTACCTCGACCACGCGGTCCTCGGCCCGCGCCTGCGCGAGTGCGTCAGCGCGTTGCTCGGCGTAAGTGGCAGGTCGGCCCGTGAGGTCCTCGGCGGAATCGACGCGATCAAGCTCCGCTCCTCGATGACCCTCTTCGCCCATGCGGCACCCGAGGAGCCGCTCTTTGGGCAGGTACTCGAGCGCTACTACGCCGGCAGCGCCGATGCGGAGACCGAGCGGCGGCTGTGATCGGTCGCCGGTGCCTCCTATGCACCGGTCGAGCTGTGCGAGGATCGGAAGCCACGATCTTGCGGACCAGACGATCTTGCATCGCAGTGGCGCTCGCCGTGTGCGCCCTGGCCGGGGCCGCGGTCGCCGGCACGTCGGCTACCGCCGGACCGGCGGTGCATCGCGCCTCGCTGCCGCTCGCCGGGAAGATCGTCGGCATCGATCCCGGCCACAACGGCCGTAACTACACCGACCCCGCCTACATCGACCACCTGATCTGGAACGGGCGCGAGCAGGAGGCATGCGATACAACCGGCACCGAAACCGACGGCGGCTACACCGAGGCCCAGTTCAACTTCAACGTCGCCTCCTACCTTGCCGCCGACCTGCGCGCCGAGGGTGCCAGGGTCGTCCTCACGCGTAAGTCCAACCACGGCGTCGGCCCCTGCGTCAACCGGCGCGCGGAGATCCTCAACCGCGCGCACGCGGACGTGGCAATTGACATCCACGCCGACGGCGGGCCCCCGAATGGCGGCGGCTTCACGGTCCTCGAGCCAGTCGCCGACGGCCCCAACGATCACGTGATCGGCGCCTCGAAGGCGTTTGGCCGAGTACTGCTCAAGCGCTACCACCAGCTGACCGGGATGCCGGTCAGCACCTACGACGGGAGCGGCGGGATCTCCTACCGCGACAACCTCGCGGGACTCAACCTCACGACGATCCCGAAGGTGCTGATCGAGTGCGGCAACATGCGCAACTCCGCCGACGCGGCGCGGCTGGTGCGCCGTTCGTTCCAGCGTCTCGCCGCGAGCGCGATCGCAAAGGCAATCGCCTCCTACCTGCAGCAGACGCGCTGAGCGCCGCTCCCGGGGAACCAGGCGCAAGCCCGCTTGGCTGGGTCCTGCAATGCGAATGGGTGGGCTCGAAACGACGATTCGCCTTGATGAGGGCCAACCGCTTTCGAGCGGCAGGCTCTTTTGGCCAGATCGTCTTTTATCCAAGCCCGATTCCAGGGTTGAGACCTTCGGTGGGCGATCGACGCCGGGATCGCTACCGCCGCGATCGCACAGGCGCCCAACACCTGCCAAGCGGCGCTGGCGGACCATGGCGAGTCGACCTCAGAGTTTTCCGCCACGCGCTTTAAAGCGTGGAGCGGAGCCGAGCCGGGTGCCGCCGCCTCCGCGCTCAGCCGATCGGCTCACAGGGCCGGGTAAAATCGCCCGAAACTTCGGTGCCGTCTCGAAATACCGCGAGGACGTGAGCGAGGAACATGCCTCCGACGCAACTCGCCATCAGGTAGCCCCTGCGATTAATGGTCAGATTGAAAGCGGTAACCGAGCCGCTACCGCCGGCAATCGGCGGAATGGGGCCAACCGTATGCAGGTTGTAAGGGCCTTTGTGCTCCTTGGTGATGGTGATGGTTTCGACGATAGCCGTCGGCGCTGGAACCGCGACGTAGGCGTGGATAAAGATCAGCGTCTTGCCGCCCTTTGTGCCCCCATTGAAGATCACCAATGGGCCCTTGGCGGTGAACGGCTCGGATTCGGGAAAGGCCACTCTGACTTCGGTGCTGCCTCTGCCGACAATCGCACCCCGGCAGGCCCGTTCAGCGGCCGCAGTGCTCGTTGCTTCCAGCTTTCCCTTGCTGCAAGCCGGCACCCCCTTGGTTTCGATCGCGCCTGTCCTGCCGGTGTCAAGGATGAAGTTCTCCAGCGCCGGCGGTTGAGAGCCGTCCACGGTGGCGATGTTGCCGCTGACGTGCAGCGTGATCGGCGCCAGTTTCGACTTCGGCAGTGCTTTGGGAGAGACGCCGCCGTTCAGCGTCAACACCAGGTTCCCTGCGCGCACGATCGTCGGCGCTTCGCCGGCGGCAATGGCTGCGACGCAAGCGCTGAGCGCGGTCACTGCGGCAAGGGCACTCATCACGGTCAGTCGCCTGCGCATGTAGCTCTCCGTTTCATCGTCGCTTGAGGACTTATCCGGCTCAGCAATCGAACTCGTCCTGATGGTGCGGGTTCGCTGTCGTTGCCCACCAGCGCTTCGCCTTTGAAAGGCTAGCATACAAGATGCCTGTTTGTTAAGAGACGTCCTTGGATGGCGGAGGGATGCCTCTGTCGAGGCGGCTGGTGCTCATGGCCCCGGGCTGGGCGGCGGTTCTTTGGCCAGCAAGAAGAACCACACCGTCAGCACCAGCGCCGCCAGCAGGACCGAACTCATCATCACGGCCTCGACGACCGTGGTGCTGTCGAGCCTGGCGGAATCCTCGCGCATGCTCTTCAACCAAGTCGGCCGCGCCGGAGCCAGGCGGTTGGTACCGGTGATCCTCACGTAGAGGCCGTTGAGCCGCCCAATCAGCCAAGCGACGACAAGCACGGAGCCGACGATCCCGACCGCGACGATCGCATAGGGACCGCCGCTGGGGAACTGCGTGCGGGAGACCCGCGAGCCGATGTAGATCCAGATCAGCGGGATCGCTGTCCACAGAGAAAGTGCTGCCAGGAGCATTGCAACCAAGATGGCGCCCGTCGCCAACCCTCTAGCAGGGCTGCATGTGCGTGACCTTCGCTGAATACGCCGCTTCATCAGCTCTCTCTCCCAATAAGTACGCCCCCTCAGATGACCTCATCGTCGGCAGGCAAGCGACGGACATCGGGAGTCATGCACCGGCGCCCTGGATCGCTTCACTCACGACTTAATGAAAGTAGCAGACAGTCTGCCTGTTTTCCCAGGCGAGTGTCTTGGGAAAAACAAGACGGATACGCTTGGGCGGATGCCCCAGAAGACGAAAGCCGAACGCGCTGCGGCGACGAAAGCGCGCCTGATCAAAGCAGGCCGCAGACTCTTTGCCCGTCGCGGCTTCGCCGAGGTCGGCACCGAGGAGATCGTGCGCGCAGCCAAAACGACGCGGGGTGGCCTCTACTACCACTTTAAGGATAAGAAGGATCTCTTCAGGGCCGTCTATGAGGAGCTCGAGGCGGAGCTTGCTCAGAGCATCGCCGAGAAGCTTGCTGCGGCTGGCGAAGATCCTCTGCGGATGCTGAAGGTGGGAGTCGTTGCATTTCTCGACGCATGTATGGACCCGCATTTTGCGCAGATCAGCCTGGTCGACGCACCGGCGGTGCTCGGCTGGCAAGAATGGCGATCAGTTGACCAGAAGTACGGCCTGGGCCTAGTAACAGCCGGACTGGAGCTGGGAATCACCCAAGGGCTGTTAGCCCCACAGCCCGTCCAGCCGCTTGCCCACCTCTTACTTGGCGCAGTCGGAGAGGCCGGGATGATGATCGCCAATGCCCCCGATCCGAGCAAGGCTCGCCGGGAGGTTGAGCCGGCACTGATTCAGCTGGTGGAAAGCTTGGCCAGCTGAGAGCCGAGTCGTCGCCAGAGAAAGTTTGGCGCGACCCGCATCTGCAGCTGCACACCGTCCGAGTTAGCTCCGAACAACCCAATGATCACTTGAGCCAACGCTCCTCATTGCAAGCGGAGAGGTGCAGGGGTGGAATTTCGAACCCCCGAGCCGCCTTGCGGCCGCTAACGGTTTTCGAGCGGACCTCTCGATTTGGGGGGTCAGGCCTGTCCAAGCCTTTTGAGGCCGCCCCCCGGCGCTGCGAGCGATCGATTTCGCGATCGTCGGGGTGACCCTGCAGAGCTCTGCCTGGCTGGGCACAGCGAAGGTCCGAGGTACAGGCTTCAGATAGCGTGCCCGGATCGGCATGAGGAGCAGCCCGCTTCCGATCCGGATCTTTGCGGTAATCGCGATCCCCAACCTTATATACGGGGCCTTCAACGCGACCTCGAGACCGGCTCTCGCCTGGGGAGGGATCCTCCTCACCGTCGTCCTTATCGTATTTGTGCTCCGCGGCAGTCGAGTTGCGTGGTCTCTTGTGGTCTTTGGTGACGCCGTCGCCGTGGTCACATTCCCCTTCATGGCGATGGTGTTGTGGTCAGTCATTCTCGCCGCCATCCGATTGGGCTGCCTATTGGCGCCGACATCGCGAAAGTTCGTCTGGGGTGAGGCCCCGCCTCTTACCGCCGATGCACTTGAGAAGGTCAGCCGCACGTGGAATCCACGGGCCTACCCTGATCAGAGCAGGCCAAAGGGCTGGTACATCAATCCAAGCTCTCCCAACCGAATGCACTACTGGGGGGCCGTTGACCCGCCTAGCTGGGGAGCCTCAACTCGGACCCCGCGCAAGATCAGACGAGAATGGGAGGCGGATAACGAGGAATGATAGGCGCAACAACATCGAGCGGGCCAGCGTCATCAAGAATGACGGAAACTAGATGTACCCGCGATAAGCTGCTGATCGCTGCGGGCGTGATCGGGCTCGCAGCGGCCGTCTTATTGGCAAGCGCAGATCTCATCGGCGTGGGTTACTTCTTTAAGTACCCAACCCTTTCCGCTTATCAGATCTCAGCAGCGCTTAATCTCGCGCATGATATCCCACTTGCCATTGGCTTTGGCCTCGTCGCGGCTGCATTCGGTTCGTCATCCCATCGGCGACAGCGCATCCTGGGCATTGCCACGATGTCGATGGGTATAGCGATTGCGCTTTATCTGATGGCAACCCTCACTGTGATCATCTACAACAGTACCGGTATATTCCTGTCGCACCGGCAGCTAGCGTCCGAAATCCTGATAGCAACTTACTCCTTGGTACAGGTAATAGCGGCCGTTCCTATCGCCAAAGCGTTCTTTAGGGCTTCAAGCGATGACCAGACGGCGTTTAGCGAACGGGACAGAAATCTAAGTTGGGGAGTAATTGCATTGGCGATTTCCTTCACGGCACTGGCCTCATCGGAGGTATTGCAAGCGACCCTCTCGGCCGATGCGAGTTCCACTTACGGTGGCTACACTAACGGCCTGATCATCGTCGCTACATCCAGCTTCGTATTTGTCTTAGGTTGGATACTGGCTTCTTTCGCTTTTCTCCGCAGGTATATGGCAAGGCGCGACAACCTCCTAGGCACGAGCGCCGCCCTGCTCGCGCTCGCCCTCCTTGGCTCCAGCGTTGGCTCCATCATTAGCCTAAACGCCGTCAGTTCGTTCTATTCGTCGTCGCTGCATACCGATGCGTTGATACGAGTGGCGTCTGATCTCGTTCAAATGGGTGCCGCGATCTGCGCCTCGGTTGCATTCATCGTCTACTCGACCAAGCGAGCAAATTACGAACTTAGAAGGTAAGATCGGTTCGGTCGTTTACATCACCAAGGGGGGGAATGGGACCTCCACGGAGAGTGCCTGGAGTCCTCCAAAGTCAGAAGGGATGCGCCACCGCGCGGGCCGCAGGCGTGGCCGATGTGGCGGGAGGCGCACCCCGCCAGGTCTACTCGGGGCTGGGAACGTGGGGGGAACGAAAGAGGTCAAAAGGGGCCTTTTATTGACCCCTGTGGAACTCCGTTGATCTCTCCGACACGGGGAGGCCGGATGTCCCGCAATCCCGCTCCCGGAGCGGGATTGCGCACTAAAAAGCGGAGGGGGTGGGATTCGAGCCCACGAGCCGACTTGCAACGGCCAACGGTTTGGAGACCGGGGACCGCGAAACGGTCAGGCAGCCGCCTGCGCAAGCGCAAAGGGGCTGCCCTCAGAGTCCCGGCAGATCGCCCAGCGCTCGCCGGGGTGAACGATCGAGCCGCCGTGCTCGCGGACCTGCCCAAGGGCAATAGGCAGGTCGGAGACCGTGAAATAGGGGAGCGAGGCGCTGTCGCCCGGGCCGGGGCCACGCTCGTGGAGGCCGAGGCGGAGGCCGTCGCTCTCAAATTCCCAGCCGGCACCCGCCTCAGCTGTCCTCGGCTCCAGCCCTGCCCCGAGCACCGCGGCCCAGAAGCGAAGGGCGCGGCCGGGGTCATCGGCGGGGAACTCGATCAGCGGCGTGGGCACAGGGGGAGTATGGGTGATGCAGAGCGGGGATGCGGCGGCGGGGCTTGGCCCGCGGCCAGCAGGTGGGTAGCCTCTGTCCCGTGCGAGGCGAGGTGAGCTTGCGGGTGCTGGCGGCCGGCGTCATCGGCCTGGTGCTGCTGGCGTTCGGCGCCGTCTACCTGAGCGTCGAGTGCCAATCGCTGCCCGGGTTCATGGGGCCGACCCACGGCGACACCTCTCCGCGGAGTGGACTCGGCATCGCCTGTGTGGCGCTGGGGCTGGCGGCACTGGCAGTCGGATTCCTCGCGGCGCGGCGCAGGCCGACGGCGTAGGCGCCGGCCAGCTCAGGCACCGAGGAAGGAGCCGATCAGGCGGGCTGCGCGCTGTGGCTCCTGGGCGAAGAAGGCGTGCCCGCAGCCGTCGAAGAGCTCGACCCGGCTGTCGGGCCAAGCGTCCGCGAGCGCCGCGGCGTTGGCGGCCGGGATCACAACGTCGGCGCTGGCGTGGGCGATCAAGGTCGGCGGGCTTCCGTCGCTCTCTGGCCGCGGCTGCTCGGCGGTGTGCCAGGCGATCATCGCCACCTCCTGGGCCGCCAGCACCTCGACCGAGAGAGCCGCCCGGGCCGCCGCGACGAGATCGCCGAAACTGCGATCGACCTCCGGCGCCAGCTCGGGCGGGAAGAGCACCGAGATCAACTGCGAGGCCTGGGCGCGGGGCGGGCTCGCGTGATCGGTAAGCCGGGACCAGGCCTCTGGCTCAAGGAGAGCCGCGCCGGGGCCACCGGGATCGGTCGCGAGGAGCGCCATCGCCTCGACGCGCCGCGGCGAGCGCGCCGCGAGGCGCTGGGCGATGAAGCCGCCCATCGACCAGCCGACGAGCGGGACGGATTCGAGGTCCAGGGCGTCGAGCAGGGACTCGAGGTCGGCCGCCATCGCGTCGATCGTCAGCTCGCCCTCTGCCGGCTCGGAGCCTCCGACGCCGCGGTTGTCGGGGCAGATCACCTCGAAGGAGCGCGCCAGCCCCATCAGGAAGCCCGGGTCCCAGTCCGCGCTCGTCGCCGCGTAGCCGTTGACCAGCAACAGCTTCGGCCCGCGCCCGACCGAGCGCCAGGCGAACCGCCGCCCGTCGATCTCGATCGCTGAAGTCGGCTCGGAGCCCTCCACCTGTTGCGAACCTACTGGCCCCGCCTGACTCGCGCCTCGCCGCCCTCCGGCGCTCTTGCGGAGTGCCGTGCGCCCTCGCCGATTGCACGGGCCCGAGCTGCAGATCAAGCCGGCGGCGAAACTGAAGAGCTGCGCATTGGGAGTCCGACTTTCCAGCCTCCTACGCTCCATAAAATGGCCGATGACCCCTACCGGCTCAGACGCTTCATCGACGCCCAGGACCAGGCAGGCGCCTACCAGCGTGCGCTGACTGAGACTTTTACGGTCACATGAGCACGATACAATGGACACATGACTGATCTCGGCCAACTCGCTCAACAAGTAGGGGCCAGCGAGCGCACCCTGCGCCGCGCGGTTTCGGAGGGGACCTTGAGAGGAGAACGGCTCTCGCCCCGGCGCCTCAGGCTCTCCACGCTCGAGAAAGAGTACGTCCTGCGCCAGTGGTCGCTGCTGGCGCAGCTGCGGGCGGCGCTTCGCACCGAACACAACGTCCGCTTCGCCCTTCTCTTCGGCTCAAGCGCGCGCGGTGAGAACGGTCAGGAGAGCGACCTCGATCTTCTGGTCGAGATGCGGGACTCCTCGCTAGTCCGGATCGTCGATCTAGAGCTGAAGCTCGAAGGGCTGCTGGGGCACGAGGTGGATGTGCTGAGCGTCGATGACGCCGAAGCCAGCCCGCTCCTCTTCGCCGAAGCACTGCGGGAGGGCCGCGTGATTGTCGATCGCGAGGCCCGCTGGGCCGAGCTGCGATCAGAAGCAGAGAAGGTGGCACGCCGCGCCCGCCGGTATGAGCGCGTTCGCGGTCGTCGTGCCCTGGCGGGAGTCGATCGGCTGCTCGCCGAAAGCTGATGGCCGCCAAGAAAGAGACCTTGGAAATGCTGCGCAGCGAAGTGAACGCGCGCCTCGAGGACTTGCCGCTGCAGATCGAAGCGCTGCAAAGCGCGATGGAGGAGTTCGGCGAGGACTTCAAGCTGACCGAGTTCAAACCGGCCTTCGAACGGAAGTCGGGAATCAAGGCCTACAACAAGGTCCAGGCCGTCGAACGGGCCTTCAGCCGTGTTCAGAACTACGTGGTGGAGCTTGCCGTATACGGCTCGAAACTGGCCGAATTGGAGCTCCCAAAAAGCCACCAGGGTGACGCCGCACGAACCTTCGACGCGTTGAAGGCAGAGGGCGTGATCAGCGCCGCGCTCTGCAATCGCCTCAAGCGAGCCCAGAAAGCCAGATCAGCGGTCGAGCACGAATATGTAGCGGTCAAAGCCGGCCGCCTCCACGAAGCCGTCAAGTTGGTCCTACCGGCTGCTCAGGACTTCATCGGGCCCTACAGCGCCTGGATCGCGCCTTATCTGGAATAGCCGGTTTTCGCGACTCCGGCCCGCTGCACATTGCTGGCGTCGCCGATCAGCGCCGCCGCGTCCCCAGCGCCACGCGCTGCGCTCGCCTTCTCGACGACTCCCTCGGGCCTTCGCCGCCACTGCGCCGTTGCAGTATGTGCGTGGCAGGTTGGGCGCCGCTGCCCGGAGGCGAAGCGCCGCTACCTGCGAGCGACGCTGAAGTGGAAGGACACGGTTGGGCCGCTGAGCCCGGTCGGGCCGACGGCCCCGACCCTGAAGACGTGCCTGCCCACCCACGCCCGGTAGCCCTTCGGCGAGCGACAGGGAGTGAGCGGGTGGTGGTCGAGCTTGCACCTGAACTCGACGGCTTCACCCTCGGCGCGAAAGCGGAAGCGGACACTGGCCTTCTTCGGGTGGGCTCCGATCCAGACCCTGTGGCGCGGGCGGCCGAGCAGCCTCGTGCCGGGGGGTGGAGGAGGCGGCGGCGCGACGGGCGGTCCTTCGCCCGGATCGGTCGAGGTGATCATCTGGCCGTACTTGCCGGCGCCGACGCAGAGTGATTCCGAGGGGCAGGAGAGGCCGAAGAGCGCGTTGGTGACACCGGGAATGAGCCGCACCGTGAACCACGCCGCCGAGCCCCCGGTCGGGTTGTGGGAGGCGGTGACTTCGCCGTTGTTGGTCGTCGCCGCGCAGAGGGTGGTGGTCGGGCAGGAGGCGGCGACGACCTGGAATCTCGAGGCGAGCGGTGTGGGCGTCCATGCCGCGGTGCCGGCGGTCGGAGCGGTGGAGGTGAGGACGTTGCCGGCGTTGCCCGCAGCACAAAGCGCCGCGCTGGCACAGGAGACGCCGAGGAGGGGGTTGAGACCGTCCGGCTCGTCCGCGACGCTCCAAGCTGCCGGCCCGGAGGTGGGTTCGGTCGAGGTGACCAGGTCCCCCGCCGAGTCGCCGGCGACGCAGAGCGAGCCGCCGAGGCAGGAGATCGCGTGCAGCCCGAGCGGTTCGGGCAAATTGGTGATCGTCCAAGCGCCGGCGCCGCCGGTCGGGTCGGTCGAGCTGAGGACCTCTCCTTCAAAGCCGACCGCCACGCACTGGGAGCTCGAGGCGCAGGAGACGGCGAAGAGCGACTTCGCGCTGGGGATGCGGGCTGCCCTCCAGGCGCCGCCGGCCGGTTCGGTGGTGGTGAAGACGCCGCCGCTGTGATCGACGGCGACGCAGAGCGATTCCGAAGGGCAGGAGACGCCGCGGAGGATGCCCTTGAGGCGTTCGCTCAGAGAGACGTGGGAGATCGACCAGGCGCCGGCGCCGCCGGTCGGGTCGGTCGAGGTCACGACCGTGCCCTGCAGGCCGACACCGACGCAGAATGAGCTCGACGGGCAGGACATCCCGAAGATGGTTTCTTCGCCGCTGAGACCGAGATCGGTGACGGCCCAGGTCGAGGAGCCCAGGGCGCTCGCCGGGAGGACGGCCATCGAGGCGAGGCAGGACAGCGCGCCGAGGGCAACGGCCAAGGTCCCGAGCTTCCTGTTGCGCTTCACCGCCCACCTCTCCCCCGCCTCGCTGGATGCACACGCTCAAACTACGGCCGGGAGGGGAAAGTTGCGCGCGCCGGCGGCCTGCCCGCCCGACTTGACGGCGAGCTTGGCGCCCTTGACTCCCGGCATCGGCCGCGCTTATCGAGACCGCGGCGGAAGGCGTACCGCTTGTGTTCGGAGCCGACCACCGGCCTCGGCGCCCGGTTCCGCACAAGCCGGCCTGAGCAGGTCCGGGCGGCACGACACGAGGAAGGCGAGGGTTCCCGCCCGGGGCCCCAGGCGAACAACTCCGACCGGGACTCGGGAGCGGGGGTTCATCTGAGGGGGATCGACGGTCCCCTCTCGGTCGTCTAGCTAGATTGATAGCTAAGTCCTGATATCCTGTGGTGGATGGCTACCCGGGTGGGCATGCACGACGCCAAGACGCACCTCTCCCAGCTCGTCGAGCGGGCGCTGGGGGGCGAGGAGATCGTGCTGACGCGCCGTGGGCAACCGGCCGTTCGCCTGGTCCCCGAGCACGGCGGTGAGGGATTCGGCTCGCTGGCCGGCGTCTGGCGCGGGCGGGTACGGATCGCGGAGGACTTCGACGAGCTGCCCGACGAGCTCGCCGAGGCGTTGGGCGCTTCCTGACGCTGCTGCTCGACACCCACGTCGTGTTGTGGTGGATGGCCGGTGAAGCCGACCGCATCGGGGCAAGGGCAAGGGCGGCGATCGGTGCGCAGGGGGCGAGAGTCGTGGTCAGCGCCGTGACAGTCTGGGAGGTAGCGATCAAGCGCCGTCTGGGCAAGCTCGATGCGCCAGGCGATTTCCTGGCGCAGCTCGAACTTGCTGCGGTCGAGCTGGTGCCGATCACCGCCCGCCATGCCGACCGCGCCGGCTCGCTGCCGCTGCACCACCGCGACCCCTTCGATCGGCTGCTGATCGCACAGTCTGCGGTCGAGGGCATCGCTCTCGTATCGGATGACAGCGAGATGCACCGCTACGACGTCGAGGTCGTGTGGTGAGGGATACAGCGCCTGGAGAACTCGCGGCCTTCCCGTCTGCCCGTCGCGGGTGAACCCGCCAACCTGACCCGGCTGCTCACCGGCGCCTCCCGCGCTTTGCGTGGCGGCGATGCTTGTGAGGGTCGATGAGTTGGGGCCCCGCCATCGAGGCCGCGGCGGAAGGCGTACCGCTTGTGTTCGGGGCCGGCCACCGGCCTCGGTGCCCGACTCCGCTCAAGCCGACCCTGGCGGGCTCGAGCGCACGCCCGTTGGTGGTACCCCGGTGGTACACTGGTTTTGTGCCGACCCGACACCACCGCATCCAGGTCACCGAGGACCCCGAGCTGGCAGACGCGCTGGCGGCCGCGGAGCCTCACCTGCCGCCCGGCCTGCCCCGCTCTCAGGCGGTGCGCGAGCTGGCGATCGCCGGCGCGCGCCAGCTCGCCGCCGAACCGCTGAGCGAAGTCCGACGCCGGCAGCTCTTGGAGCGCTTGGCGGCTCGCCTCGAGGAGCCCGAGAGCGCAGGAATCGACTTGGACCTGCTGCGCGAGGGCAAGCACCGTGCCTGGCCGATCCGGTAGGGGCCACTCTTGGGGCGAGCTGCCGCTCGTGCTCGACACCTCGGCTTGGTCGCGGGTCGGGCATCCGAGCGTGCATGCCCGCTGGTTGGAGGCCCTGTTCGGAGGGCGACTTCGGGTCTCCCCGATTGCTCGACTTGAGTTTCTGCTCATCGCTCGCAACGATCAGATCTTCGACGAACTCACCGAGGAGCTTTCGGCAATGCGAGCCGCTCCTCTCACCGCCGGTGTCATCCGCGCCGCCGAGGCCGGGATGCGGACGCTTGCCCAGCGCTCCTCCGGCGCCCAGCGTCTGCCGATCGTCGACTATCTCCTGGCGGCCACGGCGCAGGAGCTGGGCGCCGCCGTGCTCCACTATGACCGCGACTACGACACGCTCGCGGAGGTGATGGAGTTCGAGTCGATCTGGCTGGCGCCAGCCGGCTCGCTCGAGTAGCGGGCGGCGGACCAGTGTGGGTTTTGTCGCGGCGACTTGGCGAAGGCCAGCGTGGATTGTCGAGTGGGTAGAAGCTCCGCACTCCCTCGACATCGGAAGGTCGAACGAAGCGAGCGGGCGGTCTTGGCGCCGTTGGAGAAGCTGCGAGTTGTCCCTCGTCGCAGAAGTTGAATACTTTGTAATTAGCGTGTTACACTGTCTTTGTGACAGCCAAGTCCAAGCCGTTCAGCATCCGCATATCGCCGGATACCGATGAGCTGATCAGCGCCGAGGCACGGCGTACGCACCGCAGCAAAGGGGCGGTGATCGAGGGGCTCGCCGAGGAGGCGCTGCGAACCCGGATGTTCCCCGGCATCGCCTTCCGAGGAGTGGACTGGGAGCGGCGCCCTTGGGTGATAGGGACGGCGCTGGACGTCTGGCAGCTGATCGACGCGTACCGCGACGTGGGGTCGGTCGAGACGATGGTCGCGGCCGGCAACCTGGACGAGCGGCAAATCCGGCTCGCCCTGGCTTACTACGAGCGCTTTCCCGAGGAAATCGACGAGGCGATCGCTCTCCAGCGCCGCCCTCTTGCTGAGCTGCGCGCCGAATACCCATTCATCGACGTCTATACGCCCGCCGCGAAGTAACGCGCATTGCGCCTGCTGCTTGACGCTCATCTCTCGGGGACCCGGATCGCCGAGCCCTTGCGCGGTCGCGGTCACGATGTCCTCGCCGCGGATGAGCAGCGTGAGCTCGACGGTTGGGCCGATGAGGCGCTCTTGGCCCTGGCGAGCGCTGAGGAACGCGTCCTGGTCACCTTCGACGTCAAGGACTTCCCCGACATCATGCGGCGCTGGGCCGAAGCCGGGAGCGCTCATGCCGGCTGCGCGACCGTCGTCGGGATCGACCACGGAGAGTTCGGGACGATCCTTCGCGTCCTTGAGAATCTGTTCGAGGAGCGCTCCGACCCCGCCGAGTGGAGCGGCCTCACCTACTTCGTCGCGCGTGGCGAGAGGTCGTAAGGACTCGCCAAAGAGCTGACAACAATTCGGGAGCTATGGAATCAGCAGCTCCATCAACCGCAGCACGGGGTCCCGGAACGCCGGCAACAGTAACAGCGCAAACATCGCGGCGGCCCCAACCAACCCGCCGATTAGCTGAGCGGCGACGTAGCCGGCGCCGAACGAGGCGACCAGCAGAGTGAAGACCGCGAGGCGGCGGTCCTTAAGCTCGGGCGGGGCCGATTTCCGATCACCCATCTGATGCCCAAGACTACGTGACGGATGGTCTATGCGGTCACGGTGTCCTCGTCACCGATCCGGAGCTCGTGCTCGCACACAACCCTTCTTTCCGATATGACAAGATCGATCTATCACGTGAACCGACTCGCCATTGAACAATGACCCCCACCGAGTCGAACCCGGGCACCCGGTCGCCAGCGCCGATCAAGCTGACGCCCCACTCCTATCTGATCCTCGGCATGGTTCGCCTTGGCATCAGCTCCGGGTATGCGATCAAGAAAGCCGCAGATGGATCGACTCAGAACTTCTGGCCGATCTCGCTGGCGCAGGTGTATCCGGAGCTGGCGCGCCTGGAGGGCGCGGATCTGCTTGTACGGCACGACGATCCGCAGGGCCGCCGGAACCGCTCCGCCTATGCGATCACCGACAAGGGCGAAGAGGCGCTGCGTGCCTGGTTGCGCTCACCGAAGATGGCGCGGCCTCAGATGCGCGACGAAGCGCTGCTGCGAGTGTTCTTCGCCGATGCGCTGGAGGGCGAGGACCAGCTCAAGCTGATCGGGATGGTGCGTGAGCGCAATCACAACTTGGCGGAGGAGCTGCGCAGCGAAATCATCCCTCGCGCCGAAGCGTTCGAGTCACTGGGCATCCACTACCTGGCTGTGTCGGCGCGCTTTCTTGGCGACTTCATGGCCTTTGCAGAGGGATGGCTGGAGCGGCTGGAGGCAAAACTCGAAGCTGAGCAGTAACCCGGTCGCCCGTGACGCTTGACGCATGCAAGGCCCGAACTGTCACCTGTCAAGGCGGTAGCTCTAAACCGGAAAACTGCGGAGGCCGACTCGAACTCAGCAGGAGTCAGATAAACATTACTGCGCGCTGTCGGCGCTAGCCCTTCGACTGGCAGCTGTTCACCAGGTAACCGCTGAGGTTAGTGCCGTCACCGTAATCAACTTCGATTTGGTTAAAGAAATGTCCATCTGGGCACTCTGCGTTCAAGTAGGAGTGCATCTGTCCCTTGTAGGGCCATTTGCGGTCAATCTTGAATTCAACGTTTGTAAATGAGCCGCTGCCACCGGCGATTACAGGGACCGCGATCGAGATCCTGTAGCCGTATTTGCCGGTGTCCTTTGAGAGCTTGGCGACCACCACAACAGCGGTCGGTGCCGGCACGGAAACGTAGATGAAGTAGAGCTGCTCGGGATAGCCATGGCCTCCATACCCGCCACCGACCGACGGGCCGTTGAAGGCAAGCAGTGGGCCCTTGGCGGTAAAGGGGAGCGATTCGGGGAATTCGACCTGGGCGGCGGCGGTGCCTTTTCCGATCAGGGCCGGCCCGCAAGCCTTCATAGCCTGTGAGGGCGAGGAGGCCTCGATCTTGGCGGGAGTGCAGACCGGCAGTCCGGCGGTGTCGATACTGATGTGCTTGTCGACCTGCAGCTCGGCTCCCAGAGCTGGCGGGACGTGGCTGCCGTTGGCGGTTGAGACCGAAGCGCTCGCATGGAAGCTGACCGGAGCCATCTTGTTCTTGGGTAGCGCCTTCGGGCTGAGAGCGCCCTCGATGTGGATCACCAAGTTGCCGGCCAGGATCGTGGTCCCGTAGTTCACGGCGAGGACACTGGCCGCCGTGGCGCAACTCAGCGCGGCGATCAACGCGAACACTATGGTCGCCGTGCGCCTGCGGACTCGCTTCATACGTCTTCCGTCCACTTTAATTGAGCTGGCGGCATCGCCCTATCGAAGCGGACTGTCGGCTAAAAAGCAATGAGTCCTGTAGGACCAGTCCTCGGGACCCGATGTCACTCAGGAGTGGTCTCACCATGACACCTTGCTGCTGGCATCTTGGCGTCAAGCGCCTCGGTGAGGCAGCCGTCGATGCTCTCGGGTTGTCAAGGATCGCGAGAATTCCCCACTTTCGATCACGGAAATTCCCCACCCTGTTGCGGGCGCCGGCCGCGGTTCCCCGAGTGGCTGAAACCGCGTCTGCGGCTCGCTGACGTGAGCCACGGAACCCCGAGGATCGACAGGAAGCCAGATGTAGGGGCGATTGGCCCCTCCCAGCTTCGAAGTGGGGCGCTGAGAGGCGATCTGGGGCGCTGAGCGAGAGCTTCGAGGGTGATCTGTCCCCCCCGACTGTTGCTGCAGCTCAGCTCGGCGAGACGGCGACTCCCTCCCGTAGGCCTTTGAGCGTCTCGCGGTGGGCCCGCATCCTGTAGCTCTCGCCGTCAATGTGGACGACCGTCGCTCGGTGGAGTAGGCGGTCGAGGATCGCCGCGGCGACGGTCGTGTCCTCGAAGATCTCGCCCCAGCTGGCGATCCCTCTGTTGGTGGTCAGGACGGTGGCCCCTTTTTCGTAGCGGCGGCTGATCACCTGGAACAGGTGCGAGGCCGCTTCGCCAGGCATCGGCAGATATCCCAGCTCGTCGATCAGGAGGACGGCCGGCCCCGACCAGAAGCGCATCGTCGCCGCCCAACGCCCCTCCGCCGCCGCCTTGGCGGTCCTCGCCACCAGCTCCGCGGCGGTCGTGTAGTAGACGCGGTGGCCGGCGTCGACCGCCTCCAGCCCCAAGGCGATCGCCAGCATCGTCTTGCCGACGCCCGGTTGGCCGATCAACAGGACGTTGGAGCGCTCCTGCACGAAGCGCAGCGTCGCCAGTTCCTCGATCAGGCGCCGGTCGAGGTTGGGCTGGGCGGAGAAATCGAACTCCCCCAGGCGCTGGTGGGAGGGGAAGCCGGCGAGGCGCAGGCGGCGCTCGTGGCTCTTGGTCTGCACCGCGGCGACCTCGAGCCCGAGCAGCGAGTCGAGGAACTCCGCGTAGGAGGGCTTGGCCTTCTGCGCCGCCTCCAGCTCGCCGGCCAGGCTCTCGGCCGCCGCCTCCATCCCCAGCTTGGCGAGGTGGCCGCGGACCCGCTGGTAGGGAGCATCGGCCTTGCCGCTCACCGCCGGCCTCCGATCCGCTCGGCCTGCTCGGCGGCGGTGAGCAGCTCGAAGGCGAACTCGCGAGCCTTCGCGGGGTCGAGCGTCACGATCGCGGCATCAAGCCAGAGCCTCGGCGGCAGGTCCTCGTTCGGCATCGCGGTCATGATCACGCTGACCTCTTGGACGAGGGCGCCGTCGGCGCAGACGCCGGCCTGCTCAGGGTCGATCACGGTGCGGATCTCGTCGTAGTAGACGCTCATCGCGGCGCTCCGGCGAGCTCGGCGTAGCGGCCGAGGTCGATCAGGACCTCGGCGTCGTCTTCGCCGCGCAGCTTCGCCGCCGCGGCCAGGGCCGCCGCACCGGGCGGGCGGTTGGCCTTGCGCTTGCAGGGACGGCCGACGTCGAAGGCGTCCAGCACCGCCCGCTCCAGGGCATGGGCATGATCGGCGGCGCGGATCGTCTGCCCCGCACCGGTGGGCGCGCGGCGGTGGCGGGCCACCCGGCGCCCGGCGGCCGAGACGATCCCCACCTCCAGCTCCCCGAGGCGGGCCCTGACCGTCACCAGCTGCCCGAGCAGCTCCGGCGGCACGCTGTAGCGGTTGCCCTCGAAGTGGACCAGGGCCTTGGCGTCGACGCTGCGCTCGACGGCGAGCTCGGCCGGGAACGGCGCCGCCGGCAGCGCCAGCAGCGGCTCCGCGTCGGCACGCGAGCCGACCGTGCCGCCGTGCCGCCGGCGCGCATCGGCGGCGGTGACGCAGAAGCGGTCCAGGTCGGCCTGGGCCTGCGCCGAGGTGGCCACCGGCGCCGAGCGCCACCAGGAGCCGGTCAGGTAGTTGATCCCCGACTCGACCACGCCCTTTCGCTGCGGGCGATAGGCGGGGCAGATGAGGACCTGGGCGCCGTAGTGCTTGGCGAGCGCCGCGGCCTCGGGCCGCAGGCGGTCGGTGCCGGGGTAGACGAACGTCGCCATGCGGTCGGTGCGCCAGGCCTTCGCGGTGCCACCCAGGCGGCGCAGGACGCCGTCCAGAGCCGCCGCCAGGTGCGGGAAGCTCTCGCCCTCGCTGAAGACGGCGCGCACCCGCCCGGAGTGCGAGAGGGCGCCGACGAGGACGTAGGCCTTCTCGCCCCAGGGCGTCTCGGTGAGCTCCAGCCAGTCGAGTTGCAGCTCCTCTCCGGGCTCGTGCGGGATCTCCGTCGTCGGGATCTTGCCGCTGCGGCAGGTCGAGCAGCTGGGGCGCAGCTCGAGCCGGCGCAGCTCGCGCACCAGGGTCGGGTAGGAGCGCTTGAACCCCAGCTCCCCCAGCTCGCGGTAGAGCACGCTGGCGAACACGTGGTGGTCATCGGCAAAGCGCGCCACCAGGTAGTCGCGGTAGGGCTCCAGGCAGCTGGGCGCCCGCTCGCGCTTGCGGCGTTCCTCGTGCAGGTGGACGCGAATCGTCTTGCGGTCACGGCCGGTGTGGCGGGCGATGGCCGAAATCGACCAATTGCGTTTGGCCAGGGCGTAAATCTCCACGTCATCCTCCTCTGTGAGCATTCCCCCGGGGTCTCCCTTCGGATCGCAGGTATAGGCACCCGCGACCGTGGCGACGGCCCCCGACGGAAAGAGCCGCCCGCCCCCACCGCTGTCGGGTAGCCGGGGCGGTTGCCCGCCCCGGCTCCCACGGAACCGTGCTTGCGCTGTTCGCACACGGCTCTTCGGGACGGCGGGTTATGAACCCCGCCGTCGGCCGGTTGTCGACCTCGCTTTATCGCCAGTCGAGCACCATTTGCGCTCGACGTGGGGCGATGATGTCTCGGCGCCGATCGCGGTGCAGATCGACCAATCGGGTCAGTCCATGTTCGGTGAAGTACTCCACCGGCATGGCCTTATCGACGGCCGGAGCGTGGCTGAGCGCCCACGTGGACCTGCGCCCAGCGTAGACCTGGCCCCACGCGCTCTGCCGCCTGACGCCGAGCTTGATGAGGTTGCGAGCGATCGTCCTCGGTCGTCTCCAGTGCTTGAGCACGATCGCGCGCAGACGCCGACGGATGTGGGCATCCAACGCGCGCAACACGTACTCCTCGCAGGCCGCGGCGATCCCGAAGAACTCGTACCAGCCGCGCAGCCACACGTTGATCCTGTGGATGCAGCTGTCCAGCGTGCCTCCCCAGGATCGTGGCGTGAGTTCGCGGATGCGTGCCATCGCGTTGCGCTTGGTGCGCTCCGATAGCAGCACGACCACCGACCCCGACTGCGGCTCGCACCGCAGGCAGAAGCCGAGGAAGTGGCGGTCCTCCGGTCGGGCGACGGCCGACTTGTCGCGGTTGATCTTCAGGCGCAACTGCCCTCCGATGAATCGCTCCAGGCTGGCCATCACCCGCAGCCCGGCCCGTTCGCTGCGCACGTAGACGTTGCAGTCATCGGCGTAGCGGACGAACCGGTGACCACGCCGGGCAAGCTCTTGATCGAGCTCATCCAGCACGATGTTGGAGAGCAGCGGGCTGAGGGGCGAGCCTTGCGGCACGCCCTCATCGACGCCGATCACAACACCGTCCGGCAGTACTACCTTGGCCCTCAGCAACCTGCCGATCAGGACGAGCAGCCGCCGATCCGAGACTCGCTGGGCGAGTCGCGCGATCAGCCGCTGGTGATTGACGCGATCGAAGAACTTCTCCAGATCGACGTCTACCACCCACTCGTGTCCGTCCTGCAGATGCTGAGCGGCCTCGGCCACTGCCGTGTGGCAGCTACGGCCAGGTCGAAATCCGTGGCTCGAGGGGTGAAACGTCGGCTCGAACACAGGCTCGAGCACCTGCCTCACGGCCTCCATCACCACCCGATCGATCACGTTCGGGATTCCCAGCCCGCGCTGCCCGCCTCCCGCCTTGGGGATCAGCGCCCGGCGAACCTCGCCCGGACGCCAACGTCCTTCCAGCAGGTCACGGCGCAACACCGGGGACACGGACGGCCACTGCTCCCGCAGCGCCGCCACCGTGACCCCGTCGGGGCCAGGAGCACCCTTGTTCGACACGACCTTCGACAATGCCGAGTCCAGAGACTCGACAACCTCATCCATCATCGCGGGCGCGCACTGCCGCGCGTTGACGATCGCCTTCGGCACCCCCATCGCACGAGGGCTCCCTTGCGGGACTTCTGCTGTCGCGATCGGCAATCGCAGCTGCGACGCCGCTTCTTCGACCGGGACCGCCTTCCCTTGCCCCCCGGGGCTCGACCCGCTGGGCTGGACGGGCATTACCCCGCCGTCCGGTACTACGCGATCCTCCGACTTCTGCTGGGCCATCGGCCGTCGTCCTCTCGTTCTCCGGCCTACCGGCCAACCTCGCCGGAACCCAGCAGATCTCCCGAGGTAAGGCGTTGAGATTTCGCCACGATCACGTCGCCAATACGCCTGCCAGACCAACAGGAACGGGGCATCGCTGCCACGAGCCAGCTCACCCTCCGACAGACGCCTTCACGGCGCTTCACTCTCGTTCGCGACCACAGCGCATCTACGGCTTCCTTCAGACCCGCCCTCGCGGAAGCACGCCGGCCATGCTGGCCGCCGACGTGCCGCCCGGTCAATTCCGGGCCGCGCCCTTGCCTCATCGATGTTGGATTCCCCCTGTTGGGGCTCCAGGTCAGGACTTTCACCTCCGATCTCAACGTCATGCTCGGCACACGCGCCTCGGCCTACGGCCTCGGCTACGCGGTGGGGGCGGTGCTCATGCCCGGGGGACCGGGAGAACCTGGGGAATTCCTGTGATCGGATCTGAGGAGAGTTACGTGATCACGCGCACGCCTCCAAGCCGTCAAGGTCGGCGCCGCGAGGGCCCAAGGCGGTTCCGTGGGAACCACTCAGGCCCACACTCCCCTGCTGACACGGTCACCTACACCTGACGGCTCAACTCGCAGTCACTGCGGAGCGCTTATTGCAAGATCTGGGCTAGGCTGCCATAACAAGCCGCATCCCCCTGACTAGATGGCTGCACCGAGCGACGCCTCGATTGCGCCTTAATGACGGGGCAATTGTGGGGGCTGGAGGCCTAGAGCTGGCCCCGTCACGGGTTGAGAGGATCGCCAGGAACCAGACTGCCCGGCCTCCAGACCCCACCTTCGCGTTTCATCACGTAGTAGCGTGACTTGCCGTCCCTGGGGTGAAATAAGACAAAGGCATCATCTCCATTGACCCGCACAGCACTAAGTGTTCCCGCCGCGGCAGAGCGGCTTTCGGCGGTCCCACCAAAGTGCAATCTGGCAAGCAACATTGAGCAACCGCTTACCTTGGGGTGTCCGAAGTTCACACTTCTCAGGAGACCCCGACGATCGGTGGCGGACAGATCAGCGCAGACCTTGCTGTAGTCAGCAGTGGCGAGAGCATGAAAGAACGCGAAAGCGGAGCCGGAAATTGCCCGTTTTTCGGCGCCATTGGCCGCGGAGCCAAAGGTTTGGATGCTGTTGTCGCCCGAGGTGGAGGCTGGGGGAGCGGTGCGCCTCTCTGCTTCCGGAAGGAGTGACGGTCGTGGATTCACCGGGTTGAGTCGGCGTCGAAGAGGCGCCTGCGGTAACGGGGTGCTCGGAGAGGCGGTCGAGTTCGTTGCAGAGGGACTCGAACCGCAACCCACCACACCTATGGCGAGGGCTGCGACAAGGACCGCGATTGAGTTTGATCTCGACAGGGCGACCCTTGTACCTTTCAAGATGGAGTCAGCGAAGAGGACATCAGTGCCGTAGCGGTCGCGCCGCAGAACCACTCGGGCTCGCATAAGAGAGCATGCTCGCGCGAAAAGCGTCAGAGGGCTGACCCCATCGTGCTTTTGACGCGCCAGCGAAACATCGTCGTGGAGTCGAGAGCCTACCGCACCAGCGGGTAGACGCAGGTATATTGCTCAGGAGAGTGTTCGATTTCCACCTGGGTGATATGTCCTTCGCCGTCGATCACAACGGTGTGGTATCCGCTACCGCCACCTTCAGCGTAATAAGTGTCGGTATATTGATTTTCCGAGCCGACCCCGCTGCCGAGATCGAGAATATTCTTCACGGCGTAGAGCTCCAGAGGGGTTGGCAACCAGCCGCCCTTGCTAGCGCAGCGTTCCGCTGCGGTTTCCACATTTGGGACTTCAGGATTCGGGGTAGAATCAAAACAAAGGCCGCGAATCAACGTGGTATTTGCCGGGCAGGAAGCCGCGTGGTCGCCGACTGTGTTCGCGTTGGCGGCGTTGGTCGCGTTTGCTGCCTGGGGCACGCTGCCTAGGGCGGATAGTTTGATGTTTTGGCCGGTGATAGTTTCTTCGGCGATCTTGCCACCGGTGATCGCAGCGTCAGCGATCTTGCCGCCGGTCACCGCCTTGGCCTTCAGCTGGCGCGAGCCGACGCTGTTGGGGGGCACCCTGAAGGCGGCGTATGCGCCGCCGCCGAGCACCCCGAAGAGGGCGATCGTGGCGACAACGTTCGCGTAGGTGAGCTTGTCCAGCAGCCTTTCGACCATCTCCTGCTCCTTCTTCTTCTGCTTCATTTGTTTGTTCTAAGTTCGTAGCGGCTGGGCGAGGCGGGGGTAGGGCGCCCCGATTGGCGCGTGCTCTGTGCTCTCCGCTCGGGGATTACCGCGGCGGCGGGGATCGGCGCTGTGGCGCTTCGACCTCTTGTGTGTTGACCGGCTGGATTACATCCCTGCTGTGGTGGGCGTCGATTTCGACCAAGACCGAGGAGGTTGTGGGGAGCCGTAGGGGCTAGGGGTGTCTGAGAGGTAGCCCTGCCCGCCTTCGTTAGAGGTTGCGAGTCTGTACGGAACTGGCCGATGAGGGCTGCGTAGCTCTCGACAACGCCTCTACCTAGCACGGAAGTAGCGACCTCGGCACTTAGCGTTTCGGTTTGGCTAGCCTTTTCCCCGGCTCTCATCTGCGATGGCTCCTGTGTACCTTGTGGCGTTTGGTCCTCTTTTTGGCCTTACATGCAGTCTTTGCCGCCACGTTCTGCGTTAGCTTCTTGCCACTTTGGGCGGCGATTTCTACTGTTGAGACCAGCGGACCACTGCATAGGCTCTGATTGTTGGTTAGGTAGCCTTGCCGACCTCCGAAGAGCGTCAAGCGGAACTGGCCTATTGGCGCATCCGGAACTATCGGAATTTCGGTTCGAAGGCGGGCACCGGAGATGGTGTGGGAGATACCTTCTGGAGCCAGCATCACCTGGCCATTGAGAAGGAAGACCACATGAGGCAGAACTCCACCAGTGTTAAAGCCCGTCACCGCGTAAGCAAGTCCCTGCAGAGGCTTTTCTAGAAGAGGAGTTTCATCAATTACTTCACCGATTGGCTGGCGTCCGGCACACCGATCAGATGCCAATTCGGACCTATCGCAAAGATTTCCTAGATGTTCCTGATCTATTTGGAGCGCCTTTGGCAAAGTCACCGACACCGATTGAATGTTGGCGTCGCCGGGCTGGGTGTTGAGAGCGAACTGGAGGCCAGGCTCCTTGGCTTGACGGGTCGCCTTATGGCCGCCGAGCTGCGTGATCGAGAACTTCGGGGAGAAACCTAGGGAATAGCAGTTGGTGGCCTGAAAGGGCGAGGAAAAGTTCGCCACGGTGCCTTGATCTCCAATCCCTTCCGAGGCAACCGTGAAGGGGCTGCAGTTGGTCGGGTTGATCATGAAGTTTTCGCGGTTGATGTTGACCTGGATCGAGCGCAGGCGAAGCGGGATGCCGCCGATGATCTCCGGGACCGTTTCGGAGTCGGCGATCACGTGGGCGTCTCGGGGGTCGATGTGCAGGGCGACGCGGACGACGACGGTGCCGTAGTCATACGGACCCGCGATCGCCGGGGTAACCACGACAAGGCTCAACGGCGCACCCTGGAAGGGACCGGCCATGTAGAGCTTGCCGACCGCGTGGAAGGGGTGCGAGCCCGGCCCGGCCGCGACGTTGGAGGTTCCAATTTCGGAGGAAGCCGGACAGCTCGGCTGCGCTTGCTCGACCTTGCCCAGGGTGTTGGCGGCCGCAGCGATGTCTGCCTCAGGGCAGTAGGTGATCCCATGCAGGTTAGCGGTGAGACCCGGAGGCATCGTGAAGTTCAGCTTGCCGAGGTACTGGTCGCCGTCTTCGCGGTTCAGCTTCAGTGTGAAGGAGCTGAAGGCGCCGGCAAGGGGAGTGGTAGTGCCGGCTTCCAGGCTCGGTTCGAAGGGTCGGACCTGGCCCGGGCATTGGCTGCCGTGGGGGCCGGTCTGCAGGCCGAACTCCTTCTGGGAAACCACTTCGGGTAGCGATTCGTCCCAGGGATAGTAGACGGCGGAGACCGGGTAGACAGTGCAGTAGTCGGGGGTCGCCATCAGCGCCCGTTCGCCCGAGAAGAGGTGGAGGTCGTATTCATCGAAGGGGACCTGGGGTAGGTTTTCGAAGTAGGCGGTGAGCTGCCCGGTTTCTGGGTTGGGTTTAATCGAGGCGACGAGCTTGGAGTTGAGCCCGAATCCAGAGGCGGTCAGGAAGAGTCGGTACTGGTTGTCAGGTTGCGGTTCGCCGATGTAGACAGAGCCTTCAAGGGTCCCGTTGAGAGCGGTCGAGTGGATCCCGAAGGTGCCGATCTTGGACTGATCGGGGCATTCCGCAGGACCTTCGGAGTGGAAGTTGGCCTGAGCTTCGGTACACATCGTCTGCCCGTCCGCGGCGTCCGGGTTGACCGTGAAGCCGGGAGGCAAGGTGACGATGGCAGACTTGATCTCGGAGGGCGCTGCCGCATAGCCCTCGAACTGGGTGGTGCTGAGCTCAACGTCGAGCCCCGAAGCAGAGTCCGTTTCGGTGATCGTCGGGGCGGCGAAAAGGACTGGGTTGAAGGTCTCGAAATAGCAGCCGGTGGTTGCCGGGTAGCTGGCTTTCGCTTCGGTTGGGTGTTCGGGGTCCTGGTAGGTCTGCACTTCGAGGGTAGTGGTCAACGGTTCGCTGGTGCAGGTGGTCGGATTGTCAGTGAGTGGATGAGGTGTGAGCCCCGATTCGGTAGGCTGGGAAATGCAGCGCGAGTTGGCGCTTTTCGGGCAACCCGCCGGATTGCCGGGGGATCCTTTGGCAAAGCGTTCAGCATTGTGAGCTTCTTCGGCCGGGAATCCCCAGAAGGTCAAGTGTGCGGCCGCCAGCGGGGCGAGCTGGGTGAGGTTCTGAACGGTGAAGCGAAGGCCGTAATCGGTGGAGGTGCGGACGGAGACTGGGATGTTGATCGGGATGTCGAGGACCGGGATGATGACGGCAAACAGCGCTGTATTGGGGCCGGGCGCGAGATTGTAGATCGGTGCGGTGCCAAGGAGATAGTTTGAGTGGTGTTCGTAGTTGGCGTGGACGGTGATAAGACCAGCCTGAGAAGATGACGGGCACTGCTCAAGGGCGAAGTCAAGAGAGGTACACTGGGTTATCGCGTTGGGATTGCCGAAGACACCTTGGGGAGCGTTGAAAATGACGTTTTGAGCGGATTCTGATATCCCGGGTTCTTCAAGTTCGAATTCCGTCGAGAGATCAGGATGACCGCCCGCCTGCGTGGTTGAAGTCGTTGTATTGAAGAAACTGATGCCCTCACTCGCCAAAGCCGCGGGCGCGGCAAGGGCAAGGGCAAGGGCAAGGGCCACAGCGAGGACGAGACAGAGACGAGACAAGCAGGCCCGTGTGGAGCGGAATCTGTCGAAAGTGGGTTGGCGGGGCGGGGTCACTTCTTACCTCGACGATGGGTCTTGGGCTTGCGAGGGTGCCTGGGCTTGGGAACACAGTGGGCATGCTTGTTGACGAAGCCGCGCTTACACACGGACTGAGTGGAGGATTTAACTTCTTCATTTCCCTGGCCGGGAGTTGCGGTACTGCCGATTTGAGGAGCTGGCGGCGCAGGAGTACCGGCCCCATGGCACTCGTCGGAAGCCTTACAGAGGGTCGGAGGTTCCATGTAGGGGAATCCGCCACCAGACCGAGCATCGTAGATCTTCACCAGCTCGCCATTTTTGTCCTGGGGGACAAGGGTGTCGCGAGTAAAGAAGTAGACGTCGGTGCCGTTGGCAGAGGCGGAGAGGAGACCGGAGGCGAAGGGGCTGGTGCCGGTGGAAATAAGGCCGGTGCATGAGGCGAAGGCCGAGCTGAAATTCGGGCTTTCGGGTCCGCAATTCCCGGTTCCCTGAGGCTCCCACTCGTAGACGTCTTGAACGTTGTCTAGATCGTGCGGTGCGAGGGCGTCGGTTGAGTTGAAGAAGATCCGTCCTGCTTCTGTGAGGCTGAGGCCGTCCGCGGCGAGGGAGGCGTCACCGGCAGCTTCAGCGTTGGTCGGGTCGCAGGAGACACAGGTGATCTGGTTTTCGCTCGAGTCGTAGCGGAAGATCTCAGAGTGGCCACTGTTTGCGTAGCCAGTCAGCGGCACGATCGTCGATATGGCCGCGAAACGTCCGGAAGGGGTGGCCTGAAAGTCAGCGGTTCGGAGGGTTTCAGGTTCCTTGAGGGAATCGATGACCAACTGGTCGTTGGGGCTGAGGGTGGCGACGAAGCGAGGGGACTGGCCGGGGGCACCAAGGTAGAGGTTGGGCTGGTTTTGCACGCCCCTTCCCGCTTCAAGCTGCTCGGGGGAGAGGAAGAAGACCGAGCCAGCTTCTGAGACAACCCCACCATTGCCACCGATCGCCAGTACCGAGCAATTTGGAGTCACTTCAGAGGAGTTCCAATGTTTACCGTTGGCGTTGGCCACCGGTTCGCAGGCGTTTGTGTTGCCTGTGCCTTCGGCGCCGGTGGAGATACGGGTGAGAGTGGCCCCGGTTTCGGAGACTTCTGCCTCGTAGAGATCGGCGCTTGTATCAGTGTCCTGATTGCCAGCCGTCGTGAGGGCGTCATTGGTGGTAAAGAACACGTCGGAGCCGTCTGATGACATGCCGTGATAGATGACACCGTCGGTCGCACCGGGGGTGAGTTCGATCGTCCTTTCGGCGTCGTTTATGTCCATGAAAAGCCGCCAATAAATGGTGCCTTTCTCTTCGGAGACCTTCTGGCCGAGGAGGACGTGGGAACCATCGGAAGAGACGTCGAGCTCGGCGATCCCATTGGAGTCTTTGTTTGCGGTATCGCATTTCCCGGTTCCCTTGAGGCAAGGAAGCGGTTCGCCATTCGGGTTATCGGAGACAACATGAGTTTCGCCGGTGGCCAGGTTACGGTCGTAAATCGAGACATCGCCGGTGCTGTCGTTACCACCCGGAGCGAACTCGGAGGTTGAGCCAAAGATTAAGTGATCGCCGTCGGCCGAAACGGGCACGCGGACAAGACCGTCCGGCTGAGCTTCGGGCCCCGGTTCTTCGGACCCGATCATTCCCCGAATGAGTTCGGGAGAGCCTGGGACGCGGAGGGGAATGGACGTATAGCCCCCTTCAAAGCAGGGCGAGCAGCCACCCGGTTCGCCAAATGCGAAGGTATCGAGCGTCGCGTCGGCACCCGACGGGGTCGAGGAAAAAGGTGCAATCGAGAAGGGGTTATCCGCCGGAACGCCGATATATTCGGTTGTCCAGCCCTTTTCCCCGCGGGTAGCAACATACGGATCGATCCCCTTGTTGGTCGGGTGGTTGGTGCCAGGGATGCCGCCGTCGTTGACACCGTAGAGGACGCGGGGCGGGCTCTCGGCATACGGGAAGCCGGAAAAGGGAGTCTGGCCAGCAACAAGGTTGGACTCGACGTCATAGCCGCCGGCGTTGCCAGCGGAGACGAGCTCATAGGCACGGCAGTCGAGAAGATAGGCCGCACCGGTCTGTTGGCGAACGTGGGCGTTGGGGCAGGAGTCTTCGATAATCGGGATGTAGGAAAAGGTATTGAAGGTCTGTTCGGCGCCGAAAGTTGTAGTAGTGAGATTTGTCGCGGCGAATCGCCAGTGATAGGTCGTCGTAGCACTGAGTCCGCGGAGCGTGACGGTAGCGTTGAGTGCCGAGAACCCCGTGCCTATTTCGGCATCTGGAATTGGAGCCTTGGTGGCGTGTTCGAAGCCGCTTTCCTTGAAGGTCGCGTCGTCGACGTATTCAACCCGGTAGGTCGTAGGACCCCCGCCAGGGTTGATCTGAGCATGAACGATCGCCGTATCGGAATGGACTTCAGTGCTAACCTCGCCGCTGATTACGGGCGGGAGAGGGTGTGTTTCAAATTTTTGATTCTGGCCGACGGTGGAACCGACCAGGTTCGACGCCACAATGCGGTAGTCATACTCAGTCGCCGGACTGAGGCCGCTGAGGTCGGCACTAACGTTAGCTTCCCCAGAGGGAGACCCGGCATCCGTACCGGGTGGCAGTTCGGTTACATTCCCGTACGCTTCGGTAGTTCCCCATTCGAAATAGTAGTGAGTATCTTCCGCATTACCGGTGAAGGTGCCGTTGAGTGACGCGCCAGTGATCGAAATGTTAGATGCTGGCTGTGTGAGCAGTCCGGTGACCGCCGGGAGTGTTTCAACAGATTGGTCGTGCCCTTTGCCGGCTCCCTTTTCGTTCCCTGCGACGAGGCGGTAATGGTAGACGGAGGCTGGATCGAGTTCTGTAAGTTCAGCACTTACCTCCGTGGGGCCGGAACCTGAATATGGGGTCGACGGGGAGCAGGGGATCTTGTGGCCGTATGCTTCGGTCTTGCCATATTCGAAATTGCATTCGGTGACTTCACCGCCACCCACGGGGTTGACTTCGCCAGTTAACGTCACTGAGGTGCGGCCTGCGTGCATCGCCGACCCGGTGGTCGCAGTCGGTACTACAACGGGTGCGTAGACTTGGACCGTGTCATTGATTGAGCTTACCGCGTAGACATCGGCAGTTTCGTTGTCGACGACGATCCCGCCAGGTTCTGCCCCTACCCCGCCTCCTCCGGAGGCGAAAGTTTCCAGTAGTTCGCCGGAGGCGGAGTACTCGTCAATCGCTTTTTTGGTGTTGTCAGCAATAAAGACATCGCCAGCTTTGTCGACGCTGACGGCGTTGTCACGGGTGGACTCGATGGGACCGCAATTGTTGAGGCAGGCGCCAGACTGGTTGAACTCGAACGTACCATTGGTTGCAGCTACGTAGATGGCGCCGGAAGGAGCAACTGCGACGCCTTCTGGCCCGTTCAGGCCGTCTCCAGAACCGATGGTGTTTAAGAGGCCGCCAGAGGGACTGAACTCGTAAACCGCTCCGTCAGACTTTGAGTTGGTGACGAAGACGTCACCTGAGCTGTCGACGGCGACACCGGTGGGAGTTTCCAGTATTTCTGCGCCGATGAATGGCGTCGCAGGGTCGGGTTCACCGCTGGGGTCATACTTGTCGACTCGATGGTTGGCGAGGTCGGCAACGTAGATGTCTCCTGTCGAGGGGCCTCCGGAGTTGTCCACCGCTAGGTGATAGAGCGCGGGGTCGTCGGGGACCGAGATTTGGGGGGACCCGAGGGCGGAGAATGCGAGGGGGTTGCCGACCGTGCTGAATTTGTCGATCTTCGCGTCTCCGCGGTCACTAACGTAGACCAGGTGGGAACTCTGATCCTCGGCCACGCCCCATAATTCCCCGAAGCCGCCGGGCGGGTTGAAGGGGAACGCCGAACCTGGTTGGAGTACGTAGATGGTCGCGGCGGAGGCCGGAGCAACGGGAACTACGAGCGCAGATAGCGCAGCGTAGCAGCCGCCGAGGAGAGCGATCCGCAAGATGCGCATGGGCCAGCGGGAGGTGACTCGGCGGGCGCCAAGGCCAATCCTCTTGAGAGTGAGGCTGATCATCCGTCAG
The DNA here is from genome assembly GCA_963743285.1 of uncultured Solirubrobacterales bacterium. Classification (GTDB taxonomy): domain Bacteria; phylum Actinomycetota; class Thermoleophilia; order Solirubrobacterales; family 70-9; genus CAVUPF01. The sequence continues at coordinate 323,275 of CAVUPF010000002.1, read as the reverse complement.
CCCTCCTGACCTGGTGGGCCCTTTGAGCCCTGTGGCCCTTGCGCTTGTGCTTCTTTACGCACGGGGTCTGGAGGGCCGGGCTGTAATTAGCCGTGCGGCCGTTTTGTCCGTTGATCGCCACGCTCACATGCTGGGTGGAAGCACAGAGGTTGGCCGAGTTTTCGATGAGCCCCTTGCCACCGCCGTCCAGACTGAGAGTGAACTTTGAGACAGGGGCATCGGGGACTGTTTCGAAGCTGGTGCGAAGGCTCTTGTGGACAGTGTCTATCTTGCCGACGAGATCGATGTCGATCTGACCGTTGAGAGCCGCGACAATATCGGGCAGGCCGTTCTTGTTTTCGGGAGCCGAGCGGAGGTAGACAGGGCCTTCAAGCGGCTTTTCGAGCAACGGCGTTTCGGCTTTCGCGAAGCCGATCATCGAGCCCTGCGGGCATTGATTGGCAGAGAACTGCGCTCGAGTGCAGGGACTGTTGACATGAGCGTTGTCGAGGAACTCGGTAGGCGGGAGGGTTACGGCGGTGCTGGCGATGTTCGCTTCTCCCGGCTTGGCGGTGAGGGTCGCGGTAAGGGCGGGGTTGCCGATACGCTTGGTGGCGCCTGTAACCCGCAAACTGAGCTTCGGGGCAAAGGGAAGCTTGGCGCAATCGGCCACCTGGAAGTAGGAAGAGCGTTCGGCTTGGGCTCCTTCGGTTCCACCGATACTGGCATTAATCGAGAAGGGATCGCAGTTGGTGGGGTTGAGGGTGAAGTTAGGACGGTTGAGTTCGAGGAGGATTGAGCGCAGTCGGAGAGGCACGCCTTCGAGGATCTGGGGCAGTGCATCTGAGATCGCAGTGATCTGGGCGGTTTCGGGATTGACGCGGAGGGCAGCGCGGACGACGGCGTTGCCGAGGTCATAAGGCCCGGAGACAGCCGGGGTGATCACGGCAAGGGAAAGCGGAGCTCCCCGGTAGGGCCCGGCCAGGTAAACCTCGCCGGAGACATAGACGGGGTGATCGCCGGCGCCGGCGCCGACTGTCGCGGTACCGATCTTGGAAGCCGCAGGGCAACTAGGAGTGGTCTGCTCGTCGCGGCCGGTGTAGCCGGCTTCGGCGGCCTGTTGAAGAGCGCGATCGGAGCAGTAGGGAACACCAGCGAGAGTGGCGAGCAGGCCCGGTGGCGTGCTAGCGGTAAGAGAGGCGAGGTTCTGGTCACCATCGGGCCTGGTGAGGTCGAGGAATATAGGCGTGTGTGCGCCGGGGGCGTTGTTCAGCGAAGCTGCCTGGAAGGTGGGATGAAAGGAGCGGCTTGAGGTTGTCGCGGGACATGCTTCAGCTTCCCCGGCGGCCCCGGCTTCCGCCGGGGTTGAGTCCAGCGCAAAGTATTGGACCGAGGTCTGTACGGGGAGAAAGGCATCCCAAGGCGCAAATTTACTGGTCACAGCATAGGTGCCACAGTGAGTAGGTGTAGCAAGGAGACCGCGTTCGGAACCGAAGAAGTGCATGTTGAGGTCGGTAAAGGGCGTCTGTGGAAGATTGACAAAGGTGGCGGTTACCTGACCCGTGAGAGGATTGGGTGTAACCACGCCAGCGAGCTTGAGGTGAAATTCGAAGCCGTTAGCGACTAGGAAGATGCGGTAGCGGTTACCGGGTTGCGGCTGACCGAGGTAGACGTAACCAGGGAGGGGCCCAGGAAGGGCGGAACTGACAATTGTGAGACTGCCCACCTTCGACGATTCTGGACACTGGGCTTCTTCCTCGGTGCCGAAACGAGCTTCGGCGTCAGTGCAGGTGGTCTTGCCATCGGCCGCGTTGGGGTTGATCGTGAAGCCTTCAGGCAGGGTTACGCTTGTTTCCTTAATCTCGGAGGGTGAAGGAGCGGTGGGACTCTGAACCTGCGGAATTTCGAGGTTTACGGCAAGTCCAGATGGAGTGTCGGTAGTGGTGGTGGTCGGCTGGGCAAAGAGGCTGGGGTTGAAAGTGAGCTGATCGCAGCCGGTGGTACTGGGGTAGGGCGTTTGTGCTTCCGAGATGCCGTGATCGTAGGCAAGAACCGTAAGAGTGGCGAAGAGCGGAACTCCACAAGTGGTCGGATTGTCATTGAACGGTAGGGCTGGGCTGTCGGAGGGATGGGGCCCCAGAACACAACTGATAGACGTGTTTTGTACTTCCTGCGGGTCACAGCCCGGCGGTGAAAAGCGCTGTTCATCATGACTGGAAGCAGCGGGCACACCCCAGAAGGTTGTTTCGCTGAAGGCAAGGGGAGCGGTTTGCGGAATGCCAGAGATGCTCAGCTTGAGCCCATAGTCACTCTCGGTTCTCGAGCTGACTTCAATAAACACGCTCACATAAACGTGGGGAATATTGAATCCGGCCAAACCAGCCTGGCCGACGTGGGGAACCAAGTTGTAGAGCGGGAGGGGCTGTTCGCCAAGGTAGCTGCCACCTCCCTGCGGTGTGCTCGTACCGAAGCCGACGCGAGCGAGTCCGATTTGGGTGTCGCTCGGACAGCGATTGAAGGCGAATTCCTGCGCATCGCACTGGGGGGTGGCATGCGGGTCTGCGATAACACCGGCGGGCGCATTGATAGAGAGGTCCTTGGCATTCTGGCAGCGACAGTTCGGCCCCGTAATGTGCAGCGTTTCGCGATTACCGAGTGTGAATAGCGTTGTGATGTCAGGATGACCGCCAGCTGTTGTGACAGATGGCGTAATGGTGAACGAGTTGATGGGCGCCTCGGCATGCGCCGCCGCGGCCACCAGCCCCATTGCGACAGCCACGCAGATTACTGCGCTGAAGCCGGACAAGCACCTAACTCCTGAGCCTCTGGCTCGCCGCGCAAGTGAATCAGAGTTTCGTGCATGCTCGCTCGGGCTTGCAGGGCGCACCGCGGCTCCCTCGGATCGTGGGATGAGCGAGCGGATCCGGCGGTCCAGTGAACTCATCGCGTTGACCTCCGCGTGGTGTGATGAGCGGCTCGTCGATGGCGCCTGGACCCGGACCTCTTGCGCTTCTTGTGCTTGCGGGCCTTGTGCTTGTGCGGTGCTGGGTGCGATTCGGGCCTGGCGTTACCGCCGCTACCCTGGTTGGCGACGGTACCACTGTGGGGAAGCGTCGGAGCGGAGCTGCCGGAGCCGTGACACTCGTCGGCGGATTCGCAGGGGAGCGGCGGTTTGTTGATTGGAAAGCCCCCGTCGATACGGGCGTCGTAGAACTTAATGTACTGGCCGTTATGATCTTGCGGCACGAGGGTGTCCCTGGTCGCGAAGTAGGCATTAACACCATTGGCGCTGACGCCGGCTAACCCACCTTGAATTCCGGTGGCGCCTTCGGCTTCCCCAGTCTGGTCGGCTGCATCGGTCCCAGTCGTGATCAGCTGCGGGCGACCTTCGACGTACTCGTAAACGTCCTCGACTTCGTTCGTATCGGTCTGGACGAGCGATTCGACGGTGGAGAAGAACGTGCGGCCGTCGTTCGCCATGAAGAGGCCCTGGGTGCTAGCCGAGACGTCGTGTGTGGGCGGCGCGCCGCTGGGATTGCATGAGACACATACGATCTTGCCAGTAGATGCTTCGTAGGTATACATCTCCTCGCAGTTGCGATATACCGGGATTCCACCGGTCTTGTCTGTCGAGAAGTAGAAGATAGAACAGTAGCCGTCAGGGTCGGTAGGATTGTAGGAGGTGACTTGATCGGGGGTGATGAATGCCACTCGACTGTCATTGGGAGTTACCTGGATCCGGGCGATCGGGTTGTTGGCACAGTTAACGCTTAAACTGAAAAATTGGTAGGCACATTCCTCGGAGGGATGGAAGGTGGCCACATATTTAAGCGTTTCGTCGGCGGCAATATAATCGTAGAGGTTCATCGCGCCGGTGATCCCCTTAGACCCGTCAAGCTGCTCGGGCGAATAAAAATAGATGTCCCCATTTTCGGCAAGGAAATTATCGCTACCCGTATATTGAGCTTCCTCGTTGGTGTCTCCATCCGAGCCGGAGCGAACCGCCATGACTCCACACTTGGGGGTCCAGTTCCCTTCGGCCTGACAGGAGTCGGAATTGCCGAGACCGCTGTTTTGGTTTCCTTTAGAGACTAAGGTAATCGCGGGTTCGCCTCGTTCTGCTTTTTTGGCGCTCCACCTATACAGATCGACACTGGTGTCGTGGTCTTCGGGGGTGAGCTGTTCTTCGGACATGAAGTAGACGGTGGAACCGTCCGGCGTCATCCCGATGTATTCGACTTCAGCCGGTTCACCGTCCGCTTTACAGGAGACGCAATAAGTGACGGTGTCCGCGACACGCATGTAGAGCTGCAGCAGGCCTGGGCCAGTTTCACACGAACCGAAAATGCCAGTGCACGGGTATCCGGGCACCCACCCATTGAAGAATTCCTGCTTACCGGGGGTGCCCATTAGAATGTGCGATCCGTCCGTCGATACGCTCTGCCCATTTGACGCCCCTAAGTTCCGGGCGGTAACTGCACGTTCAGTGGAGGGGAATATGATGTTCTTGTTCCGGGTTTCAGGACCGGGCGAGTATCCAGGCGCCTGGGGGATACTGCCACCGCCCGGGAGCACCGAGATCAGTTCAGTCGATTCTGTCTTGGTGTCGTAGTCATAGGCCGAGCCGATCCCGGTAGTCTGCCCTTCGCCGTGTTCGGTCGGGAACACAACATTGCTGGAGGAGAAGGCGAGATGGGAGAAGTCGGGCGACGGTTGGAACATGCCCTTGGTGGACTCTCCATTCGGCACTGACCGAATGCCGCTGGGCCACTGCCCAAGAGGATGGCCTTCGTCATCCCACGCATATGGCCCGTCTTCGGGCAGCTGTTCAGATTCGGACCTGACGTAGTCGATTGTCTGTTCGAGGGTATCGCTGGCAAGGTAATTACGCAATTCAGCAGGGTGTTCATCCCCGAGCAGCCCGACGTAGTGGGTGACCCATCCTGAGGGTGTGCGGGTCGCGAAGTAGACATCACCGTTATAGTTTGGTGATTCACCCCCGGGGATTTCACCCAATACTCCAAAATATGCAAACCGGGTCGGGTTTTGGGCATAGGAACTGGAGGGGACGCCTCCTGGACCGAGAATCACACTGCCGGCATTCCCGGGGGAGACCAGCTCGTAGGCGCGGCAATCTGGCAGAAAGCTGGAGTTGGTCTCCTGCCGGAGGAATTCGTTGGGACAGTGAGATGGATAAAAGGTGAAGGTTTGGTCTTCAGTAACAGCAGTTCCCCATTTATTAGACGCAACAAGGCGGAAGTGATAGACAAAGCCGACTTGGAGGTCTTCGAGATGTACTTCGAGCGGCACGTCTGTCGAGCCGGAGCCGATCTGGCCTTCTTCAAGACCCGGTGCGTGGGGACAGGGGGTAGTGTGCCCATAATTGGTACTGGTGCCATATTCAAAGCGGCAGACGGTTTCATATTCCTGCGGATTTACCGCCCCCTTTAGCGTGGCGGATGTCCTGGTCAGATTCGCAGAGGTGAGGCCATCGATCGTCGGAGCCTCTGGGGTTTCGAACTGTTGGTCAGCTCCCGCCGTTATGCCGATGGCGCCTTGGCATACCAGACTGAAGTGGTAGGTATGGCGGGGGGAGAGTCCGCTGACTTCCGCTTCCACTTCATGGAGTCCCGATGCATTGCCCTGATCGACGCCGGGTGGTTGCGAGGTGGTGTGCCCGTAGTTGGTATCAGTCCCATAGCGGAAGTAGCACTGGGTGTCACCGCCTTCCGGGTCTCCTGTGAAGGTACCGTGGAGGACGGCGCTTTCAGGTTGGACAGCCGTCGCTGGATCGGTTGTGACGGATAGCACCGATGACAACGTCGTCACTGTTTCGTCCTGTCCGTACGTCGTGCCGTCTTCATTTTCTGCTACGAGCCGATAGTGATAGGTGGTCTGCGGTTGAAGGGCGGAGACGGTCTGGCTGACGTTCTGTTGAGTCCCAGAGACTGGGTTCGCCGCCTCGACACTTGCGCCTTCACTGTACGGGTTAGGGGCTCCACTGTGATACTTGGCGGCTTCGACGTATTCGAATCGGTAGTGGGTTTCGATCCCATCCGGATTAAGGGAGCCGTTGAGCTGGGCGCTACGGCGCTTGACTTCGGTAGCCGCCGCTGTTTCGACGCCAAACACCGCTTTGAGCATAAATGTGTGATCGACGCCGGGTACTTTGCCGTTGGCGTTCCCGGCATCGATGCGATAGTGGTATTCCACTTCCGCGGTGAGGCCCGTAAGTTCGGCCGTGACGTAAGTTGGTATCTTCACATTGATAGCGGAGCAGGGAACGGTCGCAGCCCCTGCGTATCCTTCGACCTTCAGGTGCGCAGCGGTGACGTATTCAAACGAACATTCGGTTATTTCGCCATGACCCAGTGGGTTGACCTCGCCGGTGACGGTGACCTTAGTGTGATCTTCGTGTTCGACCGACCCGGTGGTGACGCCGGGGGCGACGGATTCGAAGACGGAGACATCTCCGGCGGCGGAGTTCGCGACGTAAGCGTTGGAATCTTCGTTAACCGCAACTGCCGACGGGCCGGCGAGGCTGCCAAGGCCGAATGGTGCACCAAATGGTTTGCCTGAAGGTTCGAACTCGGATATTTCCTCACCGGAGATATCGTATGGAAATCCATCGGGAGCCACCGTCAACGCGGACCCACCACCCGGAATATTACCGAGCGGTGGTGCCCCTGCCGTGACGGCAAAGGGTAGCCACGTTCCGCTTGGTTCCTTGGCGTAGAAAGCGTCTCCGGAGGGCGCCACGGTGAAGCCGGTACTAAATCCCGGTGAATAGGTTTCCACGAGTCCGCCCGCTTGGTTGTACTCAAGGACGCTAAATGGATATACGCCAACCCAGAGATTGCCATTATCGTCCACCTCCATACCAGTCAAGAGCCCCTGGCTTCCCCAGCTCGTGATCAGTTGGCCCGATGGACTGAATTTGGAAATGGTGTACTTGCCAGTGTCACCGACGTATTCGCCGCTGTCACCGACGTAAACGTCTCCAGCCGAGGGTCCTGAAGACGGATCGACGGCTACAAGCGTCGGCCTTTCGAAGGCGCCCGGGGAGGAACCCTTCTCTCCGGGCTGACATTCTTCGGCACTGGTGCAGACATCGCGTTCGGCTTCAGTGGTGCCGTGCTTATTGACCTCCTTGCCGAACATAAGGAGGAATTCGCCGGTCGGGGTAAATTTCTCGACGTCACTGCCGTCTCCAGCGCTCGAGATCGTGGCGACTGCGACGGTTGGACTTGCGCCCGTGAGTCCCGAGCCGTTTGCCGTGATCTGTTCGAGCCCGAATCTGTTGAGAGGTCCAGTGAAAATAAGCAGGTACGGATGGAGAAACTGTTCATGTGCTCCGGTCGGACCCTGCCGGACCGTGACATTTTCACCGATGGAGTTGAGGGTGCGAAGGATGTTTTGGACGATTTCGTGAGAAGCGTTGTATGGAATCGAGCCGGACAGAGTGACATCTAGGTGGGAGGCTGTGGCGGGCTTGGAGAGGGTCACGATGCCAGGCCGATAATCTTCTGAGATTGTGGTTTCGGGCTGAATTCCCGGTCCCGTGATCCCCTCGCCATCGATGAAATCACCTGTCGTGGTGGACAATTCGGTAATTTCGGTCGAGCCTGCGGTGAGGGTTCCAGTTCCCATGGCTTCGGTGCTTTCACCGCCGAAGGCAAGGTTGAAGGATCCCCCGGATGCGTGAACACTGACTGTCTGCTGGGGAACGGACCCATCGTTGGTGACATATAGATCGCCGGTGATTGGATCCGCTGCAACACCTCCGGGGCTTTCAAGCGGATAAGGATCGGCAGGGGTGGAATCGGCGGCCCCGAAGGTGGTGGTGAAGACATGGGTGGGCGAAGTGAAGGTTTCTTCTTCGCTGTGGGATGCTAGCTGTGAGTTGGACGCAAAGAGACGGTAGTGGTAGGGGACTTTAGGTGTGAGGCCGGTAACGTTGGCGCTGACTTCAGTAGGCGTGGAGAAATGGCTCGGGGAGCAGGGGACAGTAGCCGCACCGACGAAGGCGTGAGATTCGAATTCAGTTTGATCGACGTATTCGAACTGGCATTCGGTGATTTCCCCGCCTCCGTTGGCCGCATCGGGTTCCACCGTGCCACTGAAGGTGATCGAGCTTGGCGTGGCAGCGGAGCGCGCCGTGAGGCCGAGTTCAGGCCGGGTAAGATCGGGGAAGACGGCGATGGCTTTGGCGCCGGTGTTCGCGACATAGACGGTGCCGGAGTCGGTAATCGCAATCCCGCGCGCAGCACTGAGGTGGCCGGTCCCGAAGGAGTCGACGGGTTCGCAGCTGTGCTGAGAACAGCCCCCGGCGAAGTGATTGATCAGGGTTCCGCCCTGATCTACGTATATGCCATCGAGGTCGCCAAAGTTACTGGCGGAGTCGACGATGATTCCTGTGGCGTTTGGAGTACTATCGAGCTGGCCGGCGGATTCACATTCGGCGGTCAATTGTTCGACCTTATTTTCAGCGGTCAGCTGATAGAAGGCACTAGTTGAGTCGACTGCGATGCCGTTGGGAGAGGAGTGAAACGGTTCGCAGCTGTGCTGTTCGGTCCCGTCCTGCGCAAATTCGGAGATGGCCGTATCGGTTCGAACGAATAGCTGGCCGGTGGGATTAAGCGCAAGCCCTGAGAGAGTTGGGAAGCTGCGCTGGCCACCGGTTCCCCAAGCCGTGACGAGCACACCCGAGGAGCTGAACTTGGAGACACGGTGATCACCAGCGTCGCCAACATAGATGTCTCCCGCAGACGGTCCAGCGGAGCCGTCGACCGCAACGAAGCTCGGGGTTTCGAAGCCCCCGGGCAAGGAAGTGGATGTACCCGCCTTGCAGGTTTCAGTAGACGTGCAGACGTTGCCATTGGTAGTTGCGTTGACGTCCTTGCCGAACATAAGGAGGAATTCACCGGTGGGACTCGAACTTCTCAACGCGATGGTTTGCGGTGTCGGTGACGTAGATGTCACCTTGAGATTCGCCGGGAGAGTTGTCGACGGCTACGTCGGTCGGTTCGGTAAGGGCGTCTGTTCCAGATCCTGCAATGGTTGTTTCGAAGCGGTGGCCGACGACCTGGGCGAGGGCGGGAGCAGCACTGAAGAGGGCCACTGCGGTGACGGCGAACAGTGCGGCCAAAGGTGCGCGGAGTCGAGACCAACGACTCTCAGGGACTCCACACCGGGAGGTCGAGAGTGTCAGGGGCCCGCCATCGTCCCTCTGGAACTTGGCCTGAGGGGCCGACCATGCGGAGGGTCGCCCGGCTGAGCGTCCGATGTGGTCTTTTTTTGTGTTTTTCACGGTGATTGTTTGTCCGTCTACGGTGCACAACCCTGCTCCCCACCACCACGAGGGCAGCGGGAAGCAGGTGGCGTTTGGGGTAGCCATGCTCTAGCTTGGAGGCTTAGTCCCCTGTCACTGCGTAGGTGCCCCAAATTTGGGTCAGTTCGTTTTCTTTGGGATCAGCAAAGAGGGCAAAGCCGAATTTGCCTATGGTGCCTTCTGCGCCGGTATTGCCTGCACTTGACGTGCATTGTGTTGGCGCTGGGCTGCACACAAATATCCCGTTTTCTTCAGCGATATTGTCCCTTGTGGTCAGGAAGATGCAGAGGTTTCCTTTTTCTGCACCCGGGTTTTCAGCTTCACCGGTACAGCCGGTTGGTGTGGGTTCTTCTGGCTGGATGAGATGAACAGTCGGATCCGACGCCAGGGGGATATTGAAGCTGTAATCGCTGCTGAACTCGCCCGCTGCCCCGCTGCCTGCCGGATGGAGACGAATAAAGATCGTGCCGTACTCGGTGCTACCTTCGGGGAGGGTTCCGCCAGCGGTCCAGGGTTCACCAGCAGGGCCCTGCGCACCGTTGGTGCCTTTTTTGCCGTTGCAGACTTCAGATTCTTTGCCGGCCACGGTTAGCTTGGTACCACCTTCGGCGCATTTGGCGGCGGCGGCAAGGGCAACACTTTCGCCGTTGGTGCCGGCTGCACCTGTCGCACCAGTGGCACCAGTCGCGCCGGTGGCACCCATCGGACCTGCCGGGCCTTGGGGGCCAGCAGGACCTGCTGGCCCGCGGGGACCGGGCTTGCCTTTTGCCTTCGCCTTGGAGGCAGTGGCGGAGTTGTTGGCGGCGTAGGCGCCGCCGCCAAGGGCTAGGACAATCGCAACGATAGACAGCACCAAACCGGCGGTGCCAAATTGATTTTGCATTTTCGTGTACATCAGTCTCTTTCTCCTTGTGTTACGCCGACCGGGACGTCTCGGTCGGCCTTAGTTGATCTGAACTGCTCAATGAGGCCGAGGCGGGCTTGAGAGTCGCGGCGGGCACTAACGGCTGCAAGATTGGGGACTGCCAGGGACGAGGTGTAATCGGCGGTCCCTGGAGCGACGGCAGCAGTTCGAGCGCTTACAGCAACTGATGCACTCAGGTCGGCAAGGAGTGCTGGGCCGGTGGGTGTGTGGAGGCCGGGGGCTTGTAGGTGAGCAACGCGCCCTGCCGAACTGATGAAATTGTGGGTCGTGGGCGCCGTCAAGCCCTCATCAATGCTTCGGCTTCGCTCACGGCGTAGGAGAATCAGATTTCGACTACTTGCTCGCTCCGCCTCGCTGGGGCTCGCGGCCAAGGCCGCGCCCTGGCGGGTGACTGCGCCGCGGCTTGGGTGCTGGGGCTCGGAGGGGTGGCGGTCGACGGGCATGGAAGGCTCTGCGGCCCGCCCGCCCTCCCACTTAAACCCGTGAGAGGAGGCAGAGTCGCGGGTTCTGCGCGGATCGATTTCGGCCGGCGGCGGGGCAGCGAGCGGTGGGGCCGGGAAGTCGGAGGGAGGAACCTCGAGCCCCGGGCAGGTGGTGTCAAGAAGGGAGCGGGAGAGGGCTCGGGCCGGGTCGGTGATCCCTGGAGCGATGGAGGTAGACGGGTGGGCGCAAACAACATGAGGGGTGGAACTGACGCGGGCGGCCTCAGCCGGAGGCTCGGGAAAGCCTCCGAGGCGTCGATGGCCACCCGCGCCGCTCCTGACGCCACATCGGCCAGGGAGGGCGTGCGGCGCCGTTTCGTGAAGGTGTGATGCCCGTCCCGACCGCGTTGTCACGTGAACACTCCTTGCTCTGACCGGCCGTCTTCCCGGCCCTCCGAAGATCTGAAGGGCTCGGGCCCCTAGCCCGGTCGTTGAATACTTCCCTGCCCGCAACCCAGCGGACATGAGAAGGATGGCCCTCCCCCACCCCATTGCGCCACCCCGAAAGTTCGAGAAACACGCGGGGGTTTTCGTAGGTTGTTCGAAGTTAGGCGTGGGAGGAGGAGGACGGAGCCTGCGATCGCCAAGCGATCTGCTCCCTGCGCGCAGGACCTGCCGCGTGCCAGGGTTCGGTCAGTTGATGGAGCGCTTCGCGCCGGTCTGGCCTGGGCGCCGCGAGATCTGCTCTCACCGCGCTTCACTCTTTCGTGAGGTTTGTTGAGGCGGGGCAAGACTTGGCGTATGGGAGAAGCGCCGAATCTGCCAGAGATTGGCTGCTCAGTGGGAGCGGCGAACTGTGGCAGCCCCAGCGCTTTCGATGGCAAGCAGGACCTCTATGACGTCGGGGAGGCGACGGATGCAAAAGCTCAGGAACGGTTCTTGGGCCTGTGTTTGTCGGCGTGGTCGAGGTAGATCTCGCCGCGGAGGTAGCGGGCAAGGTCCGCCGGGCCGCGACGCAGCTCCTCTTGGGCGGCCTCCTCGCCCAGGTAGGGCAGGACGGCGAGGTACATGAACCGGGGAGCCACCTCGCGCCAGGCCTGCGGGGTGCCCTTGATTGTCGCTGCGACGATGAGCTCATAGGCGGCACCAACGGCGCCCTCGGCCTTAGCCCGCGGCACCGAATCTGGGTCCTCTAGCTCTTGACGCCCAGGGTCGACCAGATCAATTAGGAAGGCGACCATGCGGTCCCGACGTGCCAAGGCGATCTCGCCACCCGAGAGCGCCCCAACCATGACGAACCGGGTGATGGCGGAGTCGTTTTCCAGGGTTCGCAGGCTGAAGTAGGTAACGGCCCGCAGCCGATCGCGCCACGGACCGCCGCCGGCAAATGCCTGACGAGCGCCGGACATGTAGGCGTTGAGCAGCTCCTCGAAGACCAGATCGAAGCACTGCTGCTTGTCGGCGAAGTAGGTTTCGAAACAGGCGACCGAGACCCCGGCGCGCTCGGCGATCTGCTCGACCGTGGTGGCCTCTAGGCCACGCTCGGCGACCAAGGCGATGATCGCGTCCTGGATACGCTCGTGCTCGACCTCGGCTCTTTGGATGGCGTGCATCGTCCCTGAAGACCAAGTCTTAGCGCACAAGGGGGGCCAGCGCCGGGAACCTGCAAGCGAGGTGCGAACCGAGCGTCGATCGCGGCTGGCGATCAGGCGCCGGGCTGCCCTCTCCCCGTACTCGTGTCGGCTCGCGTGACCAGCTCGACCTCGAGGTCGAGCTGGTCACCGTCTTCGATGACGCACTTCACCCTGAAGCCGTCCAGGCCGACGAGGCGGCTAACGTGATCTTGCATCCGCTGTTCCTCCTGACTCCGCGTTATTCGAACCACGCAGAGCCTTCTGGGGGCAGCGGATGTCTTCTATCCGGACCTCATCCCCGCTCTTTCAGCAAGACCCCACTTTTCAACCAGCCTTGACACCTGCCGCATACTGCGTCCTTCGCAGACGCGTTGATCTGAAACGCCGAAGATGGCCTTCCTCGCCTATTGATCGCGGCCGATTGGATCCCGTGTGTGACCGCGGGCGCCGCTACGATCGTTTACGAACGAATTTCCAGCGAGCAAGAAAGAGTCCCGTCAAGAAGCCCACGAAACACAAGGCGCGTCTCGGCGCAGATGACCCGCGAATCGCTCGCGCGATCTTCACGCTGCGCGAGACGGCCGTCTATCTGGACATCCCCAAGTCGACCATCCAATGGTGGGCGCGTCCGCCCAGCGCCAAGCACCCCCTCGTCACCTGCTTCCCTCCGCATGGACGCCAAGCCACTGTCCCGTTCATAGGCTTCGCCGAGGCATTTGTCCTCTCGAGCTTCAGACGCGCCGGGGTGCCTCTGCAGCGGATCCGGCCCGCGGTCGAGGTTCTCGCCAAGGAGATCGGCGTCGAGCATGCCCTGGCCTCCAAGCGCCTCTACACCGACGGTGCCGAGGTGCTCTTCGACTACGCGAACAAGCACGGCGAGCGCGAGGTGCTGGAACTTGTGGTCGTCCGCACTCAGCAGCGCCAGTTCTCGGCGGTTGTCAAGAACTACCTGAAGCGCATCCATTATGGAGGCGATGGCTGGGCGGACTCGGTACGTCTCCCAACATATGAGAACGCCGATGTGGTCGTCGACCCCAAGGTCGCATTCGGGCTGCCTCTCGTCGTGCATGGAGGAGCCCGTGTCGAGGATCTTGTCGACCGATTTCAAGCTGGCGACTCCGTCGCGGATATCGCAACGGACTTCAGCGTCCCCTCGGCCCAAGTCGAGGACGTAATCCGAGTCGCAACCCGAGCGACAGCTTGATCTGTTGCGGCAAGGGAGTTGCATCGGATAGTCCGCGGCAATGGCTCCTCGCAACAACGAACAACCGCCGGAGTTTTTCGTTGATCGCAGTCTCGGCAAAAGCATCGTGGAGGGTCTGCGCGCCGCAGGATTGACCGTCCACTCGATGGCTGAGGTCTACGGGGAGAAACAAGCGCAACGCCTCGCCGACGAGGTCTGGCTGCGTGACGCCGGCAAGAACAACTGGGTCGTTCTCACCAAGGACGACGCGATTCGCCGCCGCCCCGCCGAGCGCGACGCGATGATCGACGCTGCCGTTCGGGTGTTTTGCCTGACGACCGCCCAGCTCCGCGGCGCCGAGCAGACCGAGCGCTTCGTCCAGAACCGCCATCGCATCATCCGCCAGGCTCACAAGCCGGGTCCCTACATCTACGGGGTCTATGCGAAGGGGCTGAAGAAGATCTGGCCAAAGTAGGCAAACGCGCCATACTGGTGCTAAGTACGCGATCAACGTACGCTTTCATCCACTCTGACCGGTGGAAAGACAGGGTGAGGCTCGGGTGTGCCGTCAACCCGCAGCGGGCCGCGACCGCCCTACTCGCTCCTGCGCGATGGCACGGGTCGCCCTGGAGGGCGATATGGGCATCGTTGCCCCTTTGGTCAAGGCCGGTCGAACCCACCGATCGGCCATGACACACGGGTCTCGCGGCGAGCGCGGGCGCTGTTGAGGGGGAGCGCTTGGGGGGAGCGGCTGGGCCATTCGGCCGACGGGATCGCCACACAGCCCCCCGTGGTTCAATGGCTGCCATCGCGAACACTGTCCCTCAGCTGCGGCGGGCCACGGCGGCCGACGTGCCCGAGCTGGCCAGGGAGATAGACGGCGCAGAATGGCGAGGAGGTGCCGACGCACAGCGTCATGTGGGGGCGCGGGGGGCCAGTACCATGCGATTCGTGGCGGCAAAACAAGACACGGTGCGCGTCGGGGACATCGGCGACTTCGGGCGGGCTCGGGCTGCTCGCCGCGAGACGGCGCTGGCGCTGAGCATGAGCGAGCGGCTAGCGCGGCTGCACGCGCTCTGCAAGCAGATGAGCGCCGTCAAGGGCGCCGCTTCGGCGCGTTGAGCGGGTTCGACCTCCGCGCTCTGCTCGGCGCCCTCCACGAGCACGAGGTTCGCTTCGTCGTGATCGGCGGTGTGGCGGTGGGAGCGCACGGGTACCTGCGGAGCACCGAAGACCTCGACCTGGTGCCCGACCCCGACCCGGCAAACCTGAAGCTGCTGAGCGCGGCACTGGAGGCGCTGGACTCGACCATGCCGACGGTTAAAGGGCGAGCGTTTGACCCCAGCAAGGACGGCGCGGTGATTCTGCGTGGCGGCAACGTCTCCGCCGAGACGAGGTTCGGCGGACTCGACGTGGTGCAGCGCCTGCCCGGAGTGCCGGCGTACGCGGTGCTTGACGGGGACGCGGTAGAGAGCGACCTGTTGGGCATCCCGGTACGGGTGTGCTCGCTCAGTCGGCTTCGAGAGATGAAGCAGAGGCTGAGCCGGCTGCAGGACCAAGTCGACCTGGAGAATCTGCCGGACGGATAAGGACGCGGCGTAACGCTGGATTACGTCTTTGCCGCAACCGGGCGACTGGCGCTGTGAGTCGATGCGCGACTTGGATCACCACGTTGATCCGGTTCCACCCTCGCGCATCGCCTCAAGGCCCGCAGCGCCCCGTAAGGATCTGCGCCCGCAACCGACGGGTCGACCGCCGGAGAGGGCGCCTGCCCTCGGAAAACTCAGACCTGGTCCGGCTCAAACGGCCGCTGCGATGCGATGCGAATGACCCACTGTCCAACCAGGGAGTAGGCCATAGGTAGGAACAAAGGTAGGAACAAATCGGGAACAAAATCTGCCCTCGGATGTCCTTTTGTGTCTTCCAGAGTCCGGACGATTAGAGCGTAATTTGCAGGTAATTCTGGAATTTGGCGCAGATTCTCAAATGGCCTTCAGGCTCCCTCCTAAGGAGTAGGCCATAGACGCCAAGACGCCGAGCGGTCGATCCTCGGCGCTGAACAGCCATGGGCCTCAACCGGCCACGGGGTTTAACGGGCTCCCCGGCGCCAGGGAGATCGCCCGCCAGGCGCCGGCTTCGCGCTTTAGGACGAAGTAGCTGGGCTTACCGCCCTTGGGGGCGAAGATCACGAAGGCGGTGGGGCCTTTGACCCGCACCGAGATCAGCTTGCCCGCTGCCGCCTTCTTGGCTTCGGGGACGCCGCGGGTGCCGATCAGCGTCTTTAAGACCGCCGGGCAGCTGGCGAGCTTCGGTTTGGCTTTCGAGAAGGCCTGTAGCTCTTTGCGGTTGGAGGCGGAGATGTCGGTGCAGATCTTCGGGTAATCGGAGGCGGCCATCGCTTTGAAGAAGGAGAAGGCGGCGGTGGCGAGGGCGGTCTTCTGGGCGGAGCTGGCGGCGGAGCCGTAGCCCTTGATGCTGTTTTCGGGGCTCTGGGAGGAGGAGGGGGTCGAGGGGGTGGTCGAGCTCGGGGTGCTCTGGGGGGTGGTGGTCGGGGTCGAGGCTTCGCTTGAGGGGGTCGAGGTGGTGGTCGTGGCGCCCGGGGTCGAGGCCTGGGTGCTTGGGGTAGCGGTGGTGGTCGAGGAGGAGCTCGAGCCGCAGGCAGCGATCAACAGCGCCAGGGCGGCGCTGAGGGCCAGGGCTGTGAGGGGTCTGCTCACCGCGTGGATCATCGCCCTTAAACCTTAGGGCGAGCTCAAGTGAACTTCGCCGTATTGGCCTTGCAGAAGTGAAAGTCGAAGCCGAGCACGGTGTCGTTGGCCGCTTCGACGTTGTGGGTCAGCTTGATCACCATCTTCTCGGCGGCGTTCTTGTTGCCTTGCTTGAGCTTCTTGGCGACAGCTTCGAAGTAGCCGACCTCGGTCTTGATCTGGGAGAGCCACTTGGTGATCGTTGCCTGATCGGCTTCGGGGGGCGTAACCGCTTCCAGTTCTGCGTGGGTGCTCTTCAGCGCCTTGGCGGCCTTGGTGAAGGCGACAGATGCCGGCTTCAGCTTGCCCTGCTTGACCTCCGCTTTGACGTTGTGGAGGGTCTTTTCGTTGGCCTTGCTGTTCTTTTCGCAGATCGGTTCGACCTTGGCGACGTATTCTTCGCGGCTCACTTCGGCGTAGGCGAGCGAGGCGAGCGCCAGGAAGGCCGCGGCGGTCAGGGCGATGATCAGGGTCTTGGTCTTCATGGTCTTCTCTCTTTGGAGCTCAGCTCTTGCACGGTTTGACCAGGTTGCCCGCGATCGAGGTGCCTTCGACGAATGTGAAGGCGCCGTGGGCGGAGAGGTGCCCGTCGGGGCAGGTGGCGTAGAGCAGGCTCTGCTTTTTGCCCTTATAGCTCCAGGTCTTGTGGAGGGTGGCCGAGAAGGAGGTCAGTGAGCCCTGCCCGGCGACGATCGTCGGGATCTGGATCAGGGTCGAGGTGCCGTAGATCCCGTGAGCCTTGCCGATCACCCCCTCGGTGACGAAGGTGGTCGCGGCGGGGACGTGGGCGTAGACCTGCATGACCAAGACCGGCTTACCGCCCTGGGGGGGGCCGTTGAAGATCAAAAGCGGTCCGCCGGCGGAGAAGGGTTCCTCTTCGGGGAGCTTGATCTCGGCGCTCACGGTGCCTTTGCCGACCAGCTCCTTGCCGCAGGCTTTCTCTGCGGCGGCGGTTGTGGTCGCCTGAAGCTGTGAGGGATTGCAGGTCGCGAGGCCCTTGGTGTTGATCATCCCGTGCTTGTCGAATTCGAGGTCGAGGGTCTTTAGGGCCGGGGGGCGGGTGCCTTCGGTGTCCTTGACCGCGCCGGAGATCTTCAGGGTGATCGGGGTCGGGGTCTTCTTGGAGAGCTTGGTCGGGGTGATGCCGCCTTCGATTTCGATGATCACGTTGCCGGCCTGGACCTTTTCGGCCATCGCGGTGGCGGTGGCGCTTAAGGCGAGCAGGCCGATCAGGCCGAAGATCGCCTTTGCCCTGTTGCTCTTCAGCTTGATCTTCATCGCTTCGCTACCCCTTTGCCTTGCAGGTCTTGTTGAGTTCGTTTTCCATCGCGACCCCGCCTTCGAATTCATAGGTCGCCTTGGCGAGGTCGAAGTCGACCGTCCTTGATCCCCTTCGGGGCGGGGCAGTTGGCCGATGCGTAGCTCTCGCAGTTCCCGTGGCGAGTGAACTTGCGTGCCCAGGGTCATGTAGAAGCTCGAGATCTCCCCGTAGCCCGATGCTATCGGCGGCAGGGTCGCCACCAGGGCGGTGCCGTAGCGGCCGTGGGTCTTCTTGACTTCGAAGACGATCACGTAGGTCAGCGAGAGCGGTTTTTGGCTGGAGACCTGGGCGAAGATCGCCGGGTGGCCATGGACTTGGCCGTTGAAGGCCTCCATGCCGCCGATCGAGAGGAAGGGTTCCTGGCTCGGGAAGGCGATCCTCGAGGTGACGTTGCCGTGGCCGATCAGGGCCCTGCCGCAGGCCGAGCGGGCCGAGGCGCCGGTCCCGGTTGAGATCTGGGCCAGGTTGCAGGTCGGCAGGCCCTTGGCGGAGAGCACTCCGTGGGAGTTGATCTCGAGTGAGATCCGGTTAAGGCGCGGCGGCACCGATTTGTTGGTGGTTTTGATCGAGCCGCTCATTTCGACCGTGACCGGGGCGGGGTCGGTGCGGGGCAGCGTGGAGGGGCGGATGCCGCCTTCGAAGGAGACTTCAAGGAAGCCCTTCTGGGAGAGGCTGGCCTGGGCGAGGGAAGCGCAGACCAGCGCCGCGAGGATCGCGGCGCCGATCGCCAGAGCGCTCTTCTTGTTCTTCCCCTGCCCCACGGCTAAAACCTAGCGCACCAACGGGTAGACGCAGTAGTAGGCCGAGGGCTGGGTCGGTTCGTATTCCTCGGGCGATCCGACCCCGTCGACGATGATCGTCCGGTAGGAGCCGCCGGTCGTGTTGGAGTAGAGATCGTCGGTGTATTGGTGCTGGGAGGGTTCGGTGCCGGTGCCCAGGTAAAGGACGTCTCTTGTTGAGTAGAGCTGCATCGGGGTCGGCAGGTAGCCGCCCTTTGCAGCGCAGGCTTCGGCTGCTTCTTCGAGGTTGTTGGCGACCGGGTTTGAGTGGGTGTCATAGCAAAGGCCCCTGATCAGGGTGGTCGCCACGGGACAGGAGGCCGAGTGGCCGTCGACGGCGCTGGCGTTGGCGGCGTTTGTGGCGTTTGCGGCCTGCGGGACGGTGCCCAGCTCGGAGAGTTTGATGTTGGCGCCGGTGATCGTTTCTTCGGCGATCTTGCCGCCGGAGACGGCTCCGTTGGCGATCTTGCCGCCGGTCACCGCCTTGGCCTTCAGCTGGCGGGCGCCGACGCTGTTGGGGGGGACCTGGAGGGCCGCGTAGGCGGAGCCGGAGAGGGCCACCACCAGGGCGGTTAGGGCTACGGCCATCGCCGGTGAGGGCACCGGAATCCGGCCTCGCTTGTCTTTGCTGCTCATCTCCTCATAACCCCTTTCGAGACACTGCTGATTTTAGAAACCCTTCGCTGAGTCAAAGTCTCGCTGCCCCTGGCCCGGCGGCTCAGGGCCGGGCGCGCTTGTGGTGCTTGGCGGCCTTGTGGCGCTTTTGCTTGTGCTTGGCCGGGCAGGCGGTCTTCGCCTTCACCCGCTGGTCAAGGCTCTTGCCGTTTTGTGCCTCGATTTCGACCGTCGAGACCGGCGGGTGTCCGCAGAGGCTCTGGGTGTTTGAGAGGTAGCCGAGCCGCCCGCCGTAGAGGCTGAGGCGGAAGTGGCCGATCGGCACGTCGGGGATCACCGGGATCGTCGTTTTCAGCTCGCCGTCGTTGATCGTCTCTGATTCGCCCTGCGGCATCACCGTCACCTGGCCGCCGAGGATGAAGACGACGTGGGGCAGGACGCCGCCGCCCAGGCCCGTGACCGCGTAGGCGTTGCCTTGCAGGGGCTTTTCGAGCAGCGGCGTTTCGTCGATCACCGTGCCGATCGCCGCTTTGCCTCTGCACTGGTCGGTCGCCAGTTCGGATTTGTCGCAGAGGTTGCCGAGGTGTTCTTGATCGATCTCGAAGGACCTCGGCAGGGTCACCGATACCGATTTGAGGTTGGCGTCGCCGGGGCTGGTGTCGAGATTGAACTGCAGGCCCGGATTCTTGCCGCGGGCGGTCGACTTGCGGCCGCCGACCTGGGTGATCGTCATCTTCGGGGTGAAGGGAAGCGTTCCGCAGTTAACGGCAATGAAGGGTGAAGAGAAGGCGACTGCGGTGCCCTCGTCTCCGACCCCTTCGGAGACGGTCTGGAATTCGGAGCAGTTGGTCGGGTTGATCATGAAGTTCGGCCTATTGATGTCGACTTGGATCGAGCGCAGCCTGAGTGGGATGCCGCCGACGATCTCGGGCACCGTTTCCGAATCGGCGATCACGTGCGCGTCAAGGGGATCAATCTTGATTGCCACTCGGACGACCACAGTTCCGTAGTCATACGGCCCAGCGAGGGCGGGAGTAATCGCCGCGAGGCTAAGCGGAGCGCCGTTGAAGGGACCGGAGAGGTACATCTTTCCTTGTGCGTGGAAGGGGTGCGAGCCCGGCCCGGCGGCGACGTTCGTGGTACCGATTTCAGAGCTCTCCGGGCAGCTTGGTTCGGCCTGCTCGATGCGTCCCAGGGTTTCGGCGGCTTTGAGGATGTCTGCTTCGGGGCAATAGCCAACCCCATGTAGGTTGGCCGTCAGCCCTGGAGGCATCGTGAAATTGAGGTGACCGAGATACTGCTCGCCGTCTTCGCGGTTTAGCTCTAGCGAGAATGACGAGTAGGCTCCCGCGGCAGGATTGGTAGTACCTGCAGCAAGGGTGGGTGTGAATGGCCGAGTCAAGCCAGGGCACGATGTCCCGTGTGGCCCCGTTTCAAGGCTGAAGACCTGTTTGGATTCCTGTTCCGCAAGTGACCCATTCCACGGGTAGAACTCCGCCGTCGTCGTGTAAATACTGCATCGATTCGGTGTGGCCATTAGGGCACGTTCGCCCGAAAAGAGATGCAACTGGAACTCATTGAATGGAACCTGTGGAAGATTACTGAAGACCGCCGTATCCTGACCCGTTACCAGGTTGGGTCTTATAGAACCCACCAACTTCACGTTGATCCCAAACCCCGAAGCAATCTCAAAGAGCCGGTACTGTTCGCCCGGCTTCGGTTCGCCGA
This sequence comes from uncultured Solirubrobacterales bacterium, assembly GCA_963743285.1. Classification (GTDB taxonomy): domain Bacteria; phylum Actinomycetota; class Thermoleophilia; order Solirubrobacterales; family 70-9; genus CAVUPF01. The sequence goes on along the minus strand of CAVUPF010000002.1, from coordinate 302,611 downwards.
TATACACCGATCCAGTAAGCGGTGCGGGAAGTGCTTCCGTATCCACCTGGAAGGTCCCGATCTTTGAGCTATCCGGGCATTCCGCTGGTCCTTCGGAACCAAACTTCGCCTCAGCTTCCGTGCAGGCGGTCTGGCCATCAGCCGCATCCGGGTTAATCGTGAACCCTTCCGGAAGTGTGACTGTTGCCGCCTTTATCTCTGACGGCGAAGCCGCAAAGCCGAGAAATTGCGGAGCACTCAGCTCGATATTGAGTCCAGATGGCGAATCGGTTTCCGTCGTCGTAGGATTCGCATAGAGAACCGGAGTAAACACCTCTATATCGCACGCTGTTGTCGCGGGATATTCCCCTTCTTTCCGGGAGAGGTGAGTAGGATCTTGATAAGTCTGCACTTCGAGAGTGGTACTTAGGGGCTCACCGGTACACGTGGTGGGGTTATCAGTAAGCGGCTCGGGCGGGATGCTCGCAGGAATCTGTGCCCCAATACAGGCGGTCGTGGTCGATTCGGGGCAGTTCGATGGTTCGCCTGGAGCACCTTTCGGGAAACGTTCTGAATTATGCCCGTTGGCACCACCCAAAGCAGGATACCCCCAGAATGTTAGCTTCGCACTCGCCAGCGGTGTCAACTGCGTGATGTCCTTGACGGTAAAACGCAGGCCGTAATCGCTGCCCGTGCGTACTGCAACCGGAATATTAATGGGGATATTCAAAACAGGCACGATAAAGGCGAACAGGGCGGTCTCTTCGCCCAAGGGTTCGACGTCGAAGAGGGGTGCCGTACCTAGGAGGAAGTTTGGATTCCCTTTGTAGTTGGCATAGACAGTGATCAGGCCAGCTTGGGAGTTCGATGGACATTGATCGAGACCGAAGTCAGCCGATGTGCAATGCGTGATCGCGTAAGGGTTGCCGAAGAGGCCCCCCGGTGCATTAAAGATTACGTTCTCAGCCGCTTCCGGTGTACCCGGATTTTCTAGCGAGAAGGATGTCGTCAAGTTTGGGTGCCCCCCAGCCAGCGGTGAGGAAATAACTATGTGACTGGCCATCACGGTTGTGCCCGCAAGAATTCCAAATACGGTTACCTCGTCGCCAACTGCGATGTCGCTCAGACTCGGGCTGGAAACAACCGCATCGATATATGTAGTTGCGCCCGAGACTTCAACCGTGTCGGTCGCCCCTTCGTTGGTTTCAATGTCGAAGCGTTCAGCTAACGGCTCGGCTTGCACAGTTCCTGCAGCCGCGACTTTCCCCAGGTCGCTCGGTGGAGGGTTGGTATTCGTTTCGATCGCGGTGGTTTGGAAAGTCTTGATTCCCTCTTTAGCAAAAGCCGATGCGGTAAACACTAGCGCGGAGAGGGTCAGAAGCCCGGCACATATGGCGGCCGCGAGGAGGAGATGGCGCTTAACGCGGTAGTTCGACGCTCTCAACACGCTCCTTGCCGATGAATTGGGATTTACCTCCCTTCCAACCATCTCAGTGCACCCTGCCGTTCCGATGCCCGTTCTTCCGTCGCCGCCTGATACGCTTCACGCACTTTCCGTGCTTTCTAATCAGGTGCCGCTTGCAGGTTCGTTCCTGTGATTCGAGGCCGGTTCGATTGCCGACCGGGTTACCAGCAAGTGTCTTGATCGACGTCGGAGGCGGTGCCTGGCTGCTCGGTCCGTGACACTCATCTGATGCCTTGCACGGTATGTGGGGCGGCACCTGCGCGTAGCCGCCAAGGGCCCGCGCGTCATAGAGCTTCACGCGGTTGCCGTTTGCGTCACTTGAGACCAGGGTGTCGCGAGTGAAGAAATAGGCATCAGTTCCCGTTGCGCTAACGCCAAGCAGCGTCGATGCATACGGGCTATTCCCGGTAGAGATAAGCCCAATGCAACCGCCTACGCTTTCGCAGCTCGCACCTGGTACCGATTCGTGTTTTTCATTTTCGAGAGTGAATCCTTGGGGCTCCCACTCATATGCATCTTCGAGGTGGTTGAGATCATCATCCACAAGCCCATCGGTCGTGTTGAAAAACACCCTCCCGTCGGTGGTAAGGCTCAGTCCATTCGTGGCCAGCGAGGCTTCGCCTGTCGCCCGCTCCGTGGTCGGGTTACACGATGCGCACTCAAGTTCCCCATTGGTTGGGCTGTAGCGGAAGACCTCACGATGACCCGCGCTTTCGTATCCGGTCAGTGGAAGCGAAGATGTGAACACGGAATAGGTACCCGAGGGATTTACCTGGAAATCCCCGGTGTCGCGACTCCCGGGTTCCGAGACGCCGTCGACAACCATAGGGTTGTCGGTCTTCGGGTCCGAGGGAATCACCGCCGGCCCGTAGGACGCAATATCCGTCAGGCTCTGATTTGCGACGTCCACGTAACCTGCCTGAGCGCCAAGACTGATCGAGCTTCCGAGCTGTCCGACCCCGATGATTTCGCCAAACGGTTTGCCTTCGGCCGTGAACTCGCTCACTTGGTCGCCTTCATCAACGTAGACATGGTTATTTGTCGGGTCAACGGCAACGCCCTTTGAGGGATTGGGATCAAGTTGCTGGCCAGCGGTTTTATATTCGAGCGGTGAGCTGTTGGAGGGTGTGTAGCTCTCGGTCGCTCCCCTCGCACCGTAGAGCCCTCCTCCGTCGACGACATACACCTTGCCAGTCGAGTCGACGGCGACCCCGGTGGGATTTGACAGCGTCGAGAAGCTAGTCAGAGGTTCTCCGCTGGTGCCAAAGACCGATATCCCCCCGAAAAATTCGCTCACATAGACGTCACCGTTTGCAGGATCAACGGCAACTGCGCTAGGCAATGACGCGTTGATATTAGCCAGATGTTCGCCCCGGGAATTGAATTTTTCGACCTTGCCTTCCAAAAAGGCTGGAACGTAGAGATCACCATGGTTCGGGCTTTTCGGATCGTTATCGACGGCGATCCCGCACGGCAGATTGTAGAACCCGTAAACGCCGCCAATGACTAGTTTGCCGTTGCTGCCAAAATTTGTTTCGACGCGGCCGCTAGACGTAAACTTCTCGACACCGGCGCCACCACCTTCGCCGATGTCGAAGCCATAGACGTCACCGTTTGAACCATCGATCGCCACGCCCGCGATCGTTTCGAACAAGTGTTCACCGACTGCACGGAGATATGGGTGAGTCGGCGGCGGCAGTGGTGCGTTCAGGTTCGATTCGAGGGTCATAACGAACTTTGGCTGCTGACCTGGTTGAGCGACGTAAAGGTTGGGTGCGTTCTCGACCCCGTGTTCAGACCCGTCGAGCTTCTCGGGGGAGAGGAAATAGATGGTGCCAGATTCCGATGCAACGCCGCCGCCGCCACCGATCGCAACATCGCCGCAGTTGGCTTCGGAGGAGGTCGTGTTCCAGTATTCGTGGACGGTGTTCGAGGCCGGGTCGCAGGCGCCATTGTTACCGGCGCCTTCGCTGCCGGTGGAGATGAGGCGCAGGGTGACCTGGCCCTGAGGGGAGACTTCTGCCTCATAGATATCGGCGCCGGTGTGGGAGGTGTCTTCTCCGGTGAGGTGATCGGTCGAGGAGAAGAAGACCTTGGAGCCGTCGGCGGTCATGCCGTCAAAGAGGGCACCCGTGGTCGTGCCAGGGGTCAGATCGACCGTCGTTTCGTCGCCGATGCGCATGTAGAGGTGCCAGTAGCGGGCTTCCCCTTCTTGGGTGAGGAGCTGCCCGACGACGATGTGCGAGCCGTCAGAAGAGACGCCTAGCTCGCCGATGCCGTCGGATTCGCAGTGCGTGATGCAGGGGATGTTGGTACCGCCAGCAAGCTTCGAGACAACGTGCGTTTCCCTGGTCAACAGGTCGCGATCGTAGATCGAGACCTTGCCTTCTTCCGCGTCTGGCTCAAGCTGTGACGCGGTGCCGAAAATGAAGTGGGAGCCATCGGCGGAGAGATGCATGTTGACGTAGCCGGCGGGCGTCGCCGCCGGCTTAGAAAGAGATCCGCTCATGCCCTGCACGAGTTCTTCGTCAGGCAGGTGAATTGGGTTGCCGCTTGATCCGTCGGCAAAGCAAGGCGAACAGATTTCAGGGCCGCCGAAGGCCAGGGTTTCGAGGCTGGGACTGGCTTCCAAGACCGTAGAGGAGAATGGTTTTTGCGCGTAGGGGTCGTTAGCGGGAATGCCAACGTAGCGGGTAACCCAGCCATTTGGGGTGCGCGTGGCGACGTAGGGATCGACGCCGTGGTTGGTCGGGAAGCCCGTTCCCGGGATGCCACCGTCGTGGACGCCGTAGAGTACCTGTGGTTCCCCCGTCGAGAGACTCGCTGCTTCTGGGTATCCTCCAAATGGCACGCCACCAGCAACCAGACTCGATTCTACGTCGTAACCTCCAGTGTTTGCCGCTGAAACCAGCTCGTAGGCTCGGCAATCCAACAAATGGGCAGCGCCCGTTTGCTGCCGAACATGGGCGTTCGGGCACTGATCGTTGAACGAGGGCGTGAACGAGAAGGTCTTAAATGTCCCTTCCGCTCCGTTCCCCGATCCTGCCTCGTTCGTACCCACTACGCGAAAATGGTACACGGTGCTGCCCGCAAGACCGACGCCACTTACCAAGCTACTGACGCTCTGGAACCCCTTGCCCATCCCGACATCGACTTCTGGAGTGGTCTTTGAGGCATCTTCCCAGCCGCTGCTTTGGTATTCCGCTTCATCAACGTATTCGAAATCAACCTTCGTGTCCGCACCATTTGGATTCACTTCCGCATGAAAATCAACTCGATCAGCGTGGACTTCGGTGACAGCCGATTCCCTGCCAGTGGGAATCCCGGGCCGCGTCGTAAACCGCTTATCTTCACCGTAGCTAGTGCCCGCACCGTTTGACGCAACGACGCGGTAATGGTACGTGGAGTACACTCCGAGATGTTCGATTTCAGCGGAGAATTGTTTCGCTACACCCGCAGCCACGTTACCGGTGTCACTGAGACCGGTTTTTTCACCATAGGCGCTTGTCGGCCCCCATTCGAAATAGTACTGGGTTTCTTCACCGTTCCCGAAAAAGGAGCCGGTCAGCTTTGCGCCGGAGGAAGTGATGTCCGTCGCTTCATGCGTACTCAACCCCACGACCCGTTGCGGCGTATACGTTTGATCTTCTCCATATTTAATCCCGCTTGCGTTCTTCGCCACCACTCGGTAATGGTATGTCGTACCCGTAGTAAGCCCCGAGAGTTCCGCCGTAACATGGCTGGCGCTCGAATACGGCGAAGCCGGCGAGCACAGGATCGAGCTTCCATATTTTTCACTTGTACCGTATTCGAACGTGCATTCGTTCACGTTGGTGCCACCGTTCGGATCCACCGTGGCATCAAGAGTACCGGACGTTACCGTTGCGTTCGATACACCTTCGTATGTGATCTTTGGGACCACAGCAGCGGGACTAAGGATGTCCACCTGACCCCCGGCAGGTATATAAGCGTGACCTTCCGGAGTAACGGCAGGCGCCGCGCTCGGTGCTACAGAGATCGTTCCGAGAAAGTTCCCCAGCGAATCGTATTCTTCGGTAACACCACCCGCTGCAACCAGCACGTTCCCGTTGGTCGGATCTACCCCGACACCGGCACTGCCCGGAAACGTCCGCAGAAATGTGCCCGTCGAGTCGAACTCATCAATCACACCTTTGCCGGCGTCCGTAACGTAGATGTTACCATTTGAGTCCACTGCAACGTTCTGGACTTCCGTGAAGGGACCGCTCGGCGTACCAGTGAGCCTGTTGCCGGCGATGTAGCTTGCAGTTGCCGGGAACTGTACCGGCCTCTCTTCAGCATCCAATGCCTCGACGTAGTCCTCGGGCGCCGTTAGAGACAGGTACACCCTCCCACGCGAAAGCGTGTTTGAGTTATCGATTGCAACGTGGATACCTGCCTCTGAGGCTGAACCACCGGTGGCACCATTGATGGCAGTCCATGCTCGGAGGAAGCAGAAGAGTTCCTGTTCGTGACTGGTATTTTTGCCGCACCTATGCGCAGGAGGCTGGTTGGGGGAGAATATGTCGACTTCACGACCGTTCGCCTGTGTTACAAACACCTCTTCGTTAGCTTCATCGACTGCCAGCTGAAGGTCAAGGATGTAGTACTGCCACGGAGTATATGTGTTGGGAGCGGTCAACAGTGTTTTGGACGGGTACGCACTGTACTCGTAGATGCCCTCCTGACCGGGCGGATTTCCACCCTGACCACTATCCGAGATCCAGACATCGCCATTTGGCTCAAAGCCAAGGCTGTCTGCGCCGCTGAACGACCCAAATGCGGATTCGACCTTTCGCGACGCAGTTGCGAGGCTGGCCGTCCACGCCAGGATGCAACATCCGCAGCACAGCGCCGCTAAGCCCACAACGGCGCGGCGCCGACGCCGGTTCAGGCAGCGTGCGGTTCCCTTTGGTTGGTTGTTACGCCGGTAGCGTTCCATCTATGCCTCTATCTTTTCCGCCGCGAGCGGGTCGCTTGTCGCTTGTGCAGGGCACGCCGCTTGTGTTCCACGCCACAGGGTGTCTGGATTGTCGCGCGTGTGTCGGCATTCTTACCATTTTGGCCGACAATAGTCTCGAGAGCGACCTGCTTCTTCTGGCAGAGATTTGCGCTGTTTTCGAGCAAGCCTTTGCTAGCGCCTTCCAGGTCAAGTGTGAACTTGGTCACCGGAGCGTCGGGAACCGTAGTGAACGTAGTCCGAAGCCCGCCGTGAACGGTATCCAGGTGGCCATCGAGAGCGATGTCTATCTCGCCATTTAGCGCCGCAACGACATCAGGCAGCTTACGTTCGCCACCGTTTGACCGAAGGAAGACTGGTCCTTCGAGCGGTTTTTCGAGCAGCGGCGTAAAGGCGCGAGCAAAACCGATACGCGAACCCGCCGGGCAGCGTTCACCAGGGATGTTGCCTTCAGAGAACTGCACCCGAGTACACGGTGCCTGTATATGGGCATTGTCAACGAACTCTGTTGGAGGTAGCGTGACCGACGTCGAGGCGATTCCGGCTTCCCCGGGATTCGCTGTAAGCGTTGCGTGCAGGGCCGGGTTCTGCGCGCGCTTGGTCCCGCCCGTTAGCGAAAGATTGAGCTTTGGCGAAAAGGGAAGCTTCCAACAGTTCGCAACCTGGAACGGTTCGCTCATGCGCACTACTGCTCCCTGCTCACCTGTGGCTTGGGCTGTTATCGAGAACGGTTGGCAGTTCGTCGGATTCAGAGTGAAATTGGGTCGATCAAAGTCAATCCGCACGAGGCGCAGACGCAGGGGGATACCTTCCAATATCTGCGGCAGGGGATCGGAAACGGCGGTAATCTGCGCTGTTTCGCTATTCAGGTGAAGCGCCGCCCTGACGACAACGTTCCCTAGGTCATAGGGACCGGAGACGGCCGGTGTAATTACAGCAAGGCTGAGTGGGGCGCCTTTGTACGGTCCAGCAAGGTAAACCGCTCCGGTTAAGACCACCGGATGGTCGCCCGCTCCCGCACCCGCGTAGGATGTGCCCACCTGACTCGCTACGGGACAACTAGGATGGAGCTCCTCTTCGATGCCCGTGTAACTGGGTTCGGCAGCCGCTTTTAGGGCAGCGTCAGAGCAGTAGGGGACTCCAGCGAGGGTTGCGCTGAATCCTGGGGGGGTGGTGATGCTCAGACCGCTGAGGTTCTGATCTCCATCGTTACGCGTGAATTCAAGCGCAAATGGACTGTGCTCTCCCGCAGAGTTCCCCGAACTAGCAGCCTGGAAACCGGGCTTGAACGGTCGCTCAATACCGGGACATTCAGCACCACTGGGGCCCGAGGTCAGCGTGAATAGTTGGGTTGAAGTCTGCGTTCCGAGACTCGTAGCCCACGGTGTAAACGTGGTCGTAACTGGATATGTGCCGCATTGGGTCGGGGTAGCAAGGAGCCCGCGCTCCGATCCGAAGAAGTGCATATCGAACGCGGTGAGCGGGCTCTGGGGCAAGTTCTGAAAAGTGATCGTCAGCTGACCGGTGATTGGATCGGCATTGACCGTACCTGGTAGCTTGATATGAGTCGCAAACCCGTTAGCTACCAAGAAGATGCGATAGCGGTTGCCGGGAAGAGGCTGACCGAGATAAACGTATCCAGGGAGAGGACCGGGGAGCGCCGAGCTTTCGATGGTGAGGCTTCCAACCTTAGAGTATTCGGGGCACGCGGCTTCTTCTTTGGTCCCAAAGCGCGCTTCAGCATCCGTGCACGCGGTCTTTCCATCGGCAGCATTGGGGTTGATCGAGAACCCCGGCGGCAGCGTAACCGTTGCCCCCCTTAACTCCGACGGGGAGGGAATTGTCGCGCTCTGCAGTTGCGGGACTTCCAAGTTCACGTCAATTCCGGACGGCGTATCAGTTTCTTTGGTAGTTGGTTGCGCGTACAGACTCGGGTTGAAACTGAGCTGGTCGCAGCCTGCCATTTTCGGCCACGGATAGAAGGCTTCGCTTGATCCTCCATCGTAAGCGAGTACGTTGAGCGAGGTCGTTAACGGGCCTTCGCAGTTAGTCGGGTTTTGAAGGAACGGGTTAAGTGGGCTATTCGACACGCTTGGAGGAAGTTTGAACAAACACGGTTTGATGATCGTTTCAGGATCTTCAGTACTATGAACACCGTTTCCATCGCAGAATTCTGCCGCAATCGCCGTCTCGTTCCCCGGTGTAAACGTTGAGTTGATTCGAAGTTCGTCGTGCACGTGTTCCGCCGGAACGCCCCAGAGATCCTCTTTAAAGGATTTAAGCGGCACGCTGAGTCCGTGGTAGATCGACGTCGCGGTCGCGTCGAGTCCATAATCGCTACCGGTCCGAGAACTTAGTACGGTGAACTGTGGCGTGTCGAAGAGCCAGATCTTAAACGCAAGCCAACCCGCCACACCCGGCGGCGGCACGACATTATAAATGGCGGAAATAAACGGTAAGAAGCTAGTTTTAACTTCTACGACCCCGACCTGTGAGTCGATCGGGCATTCATCAGCTGAGAACTCCGCGATAGTGCACTGCGGCGCGGCGTGCGGATCGCCTATAAAGCCAGCCGGAAGATGTACTGTCGCATTTTTTGCATCCTCGCAGTTGCACGCGCTCTGGCTTCGCTGTGTAAGTCGATTCTCGACTTCAAACCAGATCTCCAGGTCGGGGTGGCCGCCAGCCTGATTGGTGGACGGCACGGTCGTGAATTCCGTGATTGGCGCATTCGCGCTGGCCGGCGGCGCCCCAAACGCGATGGAAAGGACGACCACGACCGCAAACGGCAGGAACACTCTCGACCACGGGCTCCAGGCTCGCCCCTCACCGTTACCCAAGATCCCGGATGACGCCTGTAACACTCCGCCACTCATGAATCGACGAATCATCCCTGCCCTCCGCGTGGTCTACGGCCGGGCCGATCGTGAGCGCTTCGGTGATGGCGGCGGTGAAGTCGTGGCCGATGGCGCCGAACACGTCTGCGCGTTGGCGGCAGGTCCGCTGTCGAACTCGTGTTTCCGCCCGTGCCGAGCGCCGCGCTTGTACCATTTTCGAGCGGAGGCGGTAGCTCACTGCTCGCGCCGTGACACTCTTCGGCAGCTTCGCACGGCTGCCCGGTCGGCGGTTGTGGGAATCCGCCGTCCGTCCGGGCGTCGTAGAACTTGAGGAAGAGGCCATTGTGGTCTTGGGGAACCAGCGTAGCGAACGTAGAGAAATACACATCGTTGCCGTTGGCGCTAACGCCGATTAGCCCTGGTGAACCGGTGAAGCCTCCGAGGCCGGCGCCCTTTGGCGAGCTAGTTTCGCCAGTTCCAAGGGTGATCAACTGAGCGTGTCCATTCACATACTCGTAAACGTCCTCACCCTTATTGGTGTCCGAATGCACGAGAGCGTCTTCCGTACTAAAGAACGTCCGCCCGTCGTTTGTCATGAACAGCCCGTCCTGGCTCGCCTCCACGTTGGATGTGGGTGGTTCCCCGCTTGGTATGCAGGACACGCACACCAACTTGCGGGTTGACGGTTCGTAGGTATACATCTCTTGGTAGCCATTATTGTTGTACTCAGTGATCTGAGCGTTCGTTATGAATGCCATGTGGCCATCAGTCGGAGAGACCTGGATTCTCTCGAGGCGGGTGCACATATGCGAGCTGTAGGTTTCAAAACAGAATGGGCTTCCCGCGAGTGTCGTCACATATTGGACATGGCCGTCGTGGTACACGTAGAGATTTTGCTGATTGGGTATCCCGCGAGAGCCATCGAGCTGCTCCGGCGATGAAAAATAGACGTCGCCGTTTTCGGCCGCAACGAAGTTGTCGGACAAGCAGTTACCACCCACTTCCTGAATTTCACATAGGAAAAGCTGACTGGGGGTGGTTATGCCACATTTGGACGTAAACCGTTCGTTGAATTCGGCGCTGCAATCGCCCGTGTTTCCTGGTTCGCCAGGTTTGCCTTCATTGTCGCCCTTGGAAATGAGGGTCAGCGGATCACCTTCTTGTTCGCCCTGTTCCGACCACATATATAGGGACGCGCCGACGTGTTCGGCATCTTCTCCAGTCAGATGTTCTTCTGACGTGAAATACACCTTGGAACCACTTGCCGTCGCTCCTACGTAGATCACGTCATGTCCCTGCGAGACGTCATACGTGGTGGCTTCATCGACCCGCATGTACAGGTGGCTGGGCTGCATGATACAGCGACGCACCATGCTGTAGTCACCACCACAGGGCGGGGTTTCACATGTCGCGTGGCCACAGGGTCCCGTTCCGCCAGCTGCCATCAGAATGTGGGATCCGTTGCTAGAAACGTTCGGGATCTGAAGGGGATCTCCAGCCAGGTCCGTCGGTTCGCCCGGAATATCTCCTCCTGACGGTGTTTTTGAGGCAACGGTGACCGTTTGCGCTCCCGTGTTGTTGTCGTAAACAGAACCTGGCGCCGTGAGGAGGCCGCCGGGCGCAAATTCGTTCCACTCGCTTGCAAAAACGAAATGGCTCAGGTCAGCGGACGAGGTGACGTCGCCCGAGCAGTCATCGGCAGTCTCCCGGTTGCCTTCAGCAACGTATGGGCAGTCGAGAGAGTGGGTACCCCCTGGAGCGACTTTCACTTCTTCTTCGCCTGCTTCGACGTATTCCTTTCCGGAATGGGCGATATGACTACCGGGCGGATACGAACCGCTCGGCACGACATTCAGATTTGTCGGCCAACGATCCAGTATGGTCCCTTCGGCCGAGACGACGTAGGGCGCATCCGACGAGATGACTGTCCTATTTTGGAAGTCCGAGCCAAAGATGCTCTCGATGCTTTGGTTCCCATCGTTGAATGAAAGGAACCTGTCCATGTTGGGATCCGTGAACACACCGTTCTGGCTTTTTGAACCGAACCCTGAAGCAGCTCCGAGGGCCGACGGAGATCGGTAGCAGCTCTCACTGTACGGTTCCCTACATATCTGATATGGAATTGAACCCGGCGGACCGAGTGCCGGCCCACCGTCGACGGCCGCCTCGCTACTTGGCCACCCGACGTATTTCGTCACCCACCCCGTATCAGTCCGCGTCGAGACGTAAAGATCGCCCGCGCCGTCGATCGGTTGGCCGCCAGATCCAGGAATTGTTGAGAACACACCGGTGAACGAGAACCGCGATGGGTTCGTTGCATAGCCCGTGTTTGGGCCATCTGGCGCGAGCTGCGTACCGCCCGCGTTTTCCGGCGACACAAGCTCATAGGCGCGGCAGTCCGGTAGGTAGTTTGCCTGAGTCTGCTGACGCACGTTTTCGTTTGGGCAACCGGGAGGAAAGAAATTAAACGTCTGGTCACCTGATTCCGTCGAACCGTCAGAATTTTCTGCGACCAGACGATAGTGATATACGACGTGAGGAACCAGGTTCGTGAGATTGAAGCGGACCGTCTGGTCCGCGTTTCCGGCGGCGATGACACCATCGGGAACGGGCTCCGCCGAGCCGTAGTTAGCCGTCGGACCATATTCGAACCGATATTTGGTTTCGAGTCCGTTCGGATTAACCGCGGCTTTGAGTTCCGCGCTCGTCGCGGTCAGGTTTTCGGTAGCGATCCCATCGATGGCTGGCGGCTGGGTCGTATAAAAGAGTTCGTCGGCTCCTTCGGCTGTGGATTCGCCGCTGTTCGTCGCCACCAGACGGTAGTGATCTTTGGTCCCTGGCGAAAGTCCTGTGATCCGTGCCGTAACTTCAGTCGGCCCGGAGTAACTAGGCGGAATTTTGGGCGAGCATTCAACCGAATGGTCGTAGGATTGCGAGAACCCGTATTCGAACCGACACTGTGTGATATCGCCATGTTCATTTGGATTGATGGTACCCGTTAAAGTAACTTCGGTTTCAGTTGCTTCTTTCGGCGGCCCGGTGGTGACGGTTGGCCGGATATCCGAGAACATCGAAACGGTATTACCCATTGAGTTCGCAACGTACACAGCGTGGGTTGCTTCGTCTACCCCCACGCCCATTGGCCCCACAAGTTCCTCCGCTTTTGCCCCGAAGGAATCAAGTGGCGCGCACGTGCCAGTAACTGGAGGATTACACGAGCTACCGTAATGGTCGATCTGTGTCCCGGTGTCCTGGTACAGTTCCTTGGCGGCAAAGTCGAGATCAAAGCCGGTTGTCGATGTTTCGGTCGTGACCTGATAGGGGTTCGTATCCTGATATTCTCCCGGAACCGGTATCGCCTCCTCGACCGGTCCGCTGATCGCATAAATGTCTCCCATCGAGTCAACCTTGAGAAAGCTGTCCAAACCAATGTAATTCCACTTAATGTAAGTACCACTTTGGGTGTACTCCCAGACGTCGGCGTAATGTCCGCCGTCAACGTAGAGGCTTGCGTTCGGCGAACAGGTTCCGTTTTTATTTTTTTCCGGCGTAGCACAGCCACCCCCAACGGCAACGCCGTATACGGATCCGAATATCGGGAGGTTGGTGGCATCGGCACCGTCCTTCTGACCGCTCGTTCCCCACGTATGAATCAGTTCACCGGACGAGTTGAACTTCTGGACGAGCCCATCGGAGGCATCACCCACGTAGACATCGCCTTCCCCACCGGGATAGTTGTCGACGGCAAGGGAAGTAGGATCTTCGAAGCCGCCAGCGGCCGTAGTCGATGTCCCTTCTTTGCACTGGTTCCCCGATATCGCTGTGCAGACATCGCCGGTCGTTGTTTCGTTGACGTCGTCACCGAACATCAGAAGAAAATGTCCAGCGGCGTCGAATTTCTCGACCCGATGGTGTCCTGGGTCGGTCACGTAGACGTCGTGGCTTTCCTGATCGATTGCGACGTCGCTCGGTCCGGCAAGCGGGTACGGGTTTACGACACTGGATGTTTCGCCGCCAAAATTCCCACTGTAAGCATGGCTTACATTGGCCGACGATGAGGCTGCGCTAGCGAGGCCGGACATGGCCACGACAGCCACAGTCCACGCGGCCACCGTGAAGCGCCGGCGAGATCGATCAAATAGCCGGCTAGCACACCGCGATCCCGTCATGGCTGCCTCATCTTACGACGGTGTTTGCGGGCCTTGCGGTGCGGTTTCTTGACACATTTGCCGTGTTTCCTTAACTGACCCTTCTTGCAAGGCTTCCGGGTTGTGGTTTCAATCACGGGCACCGTGTGTTCGGCGCTGTGCGCAGGTGCAGCCGTATTGAAGGTCTGATCTGGGCCGTCCGTCGTGCCAATGACGTTTGTGGCCACGACTCGGAAATGGTAGGTGGATTCCGGCCTCAGACCGCCGATTTCGACGCTGACTGGATGATTGGAGTTATCTTGCCCGATTGAAGCACTTTGTGGTGTACTCGCGCCGTACGCCGCCGTTAAACCGTATTCGAAACGATAAGTGGTGGAACTAAATCCTGGCAAGATGATGGCACCAAATGTTGCCGTTGTCTCGCCGACCTGCGAGACCGACGTTTCTCCGATCAGTGGGACATTGGTTGTGTTAAATGTCTCATCTGGACCAACCGTAGAACCATTTGCGTTGGTCGCAACGATCCGGAAGTGGTAAGCCGTGCCGGGTTTCAGCCCGCTGATTTCACTGATGACCTTGTGCCCGCGAGCGTCTTCTCCGAGTAATTCTTGATCGATCACATATACGTTCCCCCCTTGCGCTGTGGTGACAGCAGCCGCTCCTTCACTGTCGATCAGGTTTTCGTGTTCCACGGTATGGCTCGCGACATTGGTCACGAGCTCTACCAGATCCCTTCCGCTAGTCACGTAAACGTCGCTGCCGGCGACCGCCACTCCAGTGGTCGGCGAGCTAAGTTCGCCCAGTTCCGCCACGTCGGCGCCGCTTTCCGAGAACTCGTACACCTTGTTTTCAGCCGCGATGTAGAGGTTTCCGCTTTCGTCTGTGGCAATTGCTCCCACCTTGCGGAACGGGGTGTTCGAACCTCCTTCTTTTGCGGGACTGTCCTTGCAGCCACCGTCCGGACCTGTTATCTGGCACACATATTCGTATTCCTTCGGTTCAGTCGGCTTGGGCCTGAACTTATCCACTACCGCACGGCGCAGTTCAGTGTTCTTGAGCGCAACGTATACGTCGCCTTTAGATGCGTCGGTCGAGTTGTCAACGGCTACGCCAACTGGATCCTGATTTGTTTCTACAAAAGCTTCATGAGATCCGGTCCCCGAAAGTTCGCCAAGAAGTTCAAAACCACCATTCTGTTGCGGTTCAAATTTCTGGATTCGCCTGTTCCCGGTATCCGTCACGAGTACATCGCCGCTCGCAGCTTCAACGGCAATTTGACGCGGCCCCCGGAACTTACCCGTCGTCGAGCCTTCGGTACCAAAAGACGAGACCTGCTCGAAACGCGCGCCGCCCGCTTCTCCGCTCTGTTCTTCATAGACGCGGACTTTGTCGGCGTCGTCATCGGCTACGTACACAGTGCCACCTCCGCGAGCGCTGTAAGCCACTCCTTCGGCGGTGCCAATCTGCCCTCGCGCGAATTCCGCAATTTCGTTACCGGACGCGCCGTACTCGACAGCGTGCGCGGCCGCGGGCCCGCTCGCTAGCGTCTTTCCGCCATATTTGGTGTTCGGACCAAATATGACGCGATATGTAGTCGGCGACAGGTTCGCATTGATCACGCCGCTCACTTCCGCAGTTGTAGGCGTGACTTCCGAGGCTGATGACCCGCTGATTTCCGGCTTCAGGGTGGAACTCGAGGTGAAGTTCATGTAACGCCCGTAACTAGGAAGTCCTTTGCCATCAGCTCGTGTGGCCACAAGCCGGTATTCGTAGATCTGTCCAGGTGTGAGCCCCGCCAGCGCCGCGGTCACGTTGGTTGGCGTCGAGATCGGAACCGCCGGAGTGCAGGGCGCAAAGGATGCCGAACCCCAACCGTAGCCTGCTCCAATAGTTTCCAGCGTCACGTTGGCCATTGACGGCGTCAACGTGATCCTTTCACTCGGCAATTTCACAGGCTGGATTTCGGCGCTCAGTTCGGGCACACTCGTGTCCGCCAGTGCTCCCTTGAATTCAACCGTATACGGGCCTCCCTGTGGCCCGCTCGCTCCGACATTGCCCCCACCGACGTTGCTGAGAGCCCCGAGTGCATTTTCGACTTCGTAGGCATAGGCATCAAGTCGCATGGGACCCGTCGTCTGCTTATTGAAGGTAAGCGTGAATTCCCCACGTTCCCGAAGAGTTTCGACCGTCGCCGTGGCACCAGCCGGGGTAAGGTGCGCTGCTTCCGCGGTCAGTTGTGCAACAGTACCTTCAGCAACTTTACCTCGAAATTCCACTTTGTAAGGGCCACCCGCCTGCCCACCGACGCTGACGTTCCCTTCACCGACATCACTGAGGCCCTTGAGGGCCGCTTCAACTACAGCAGGCGACGCGTTAAATGTGATCGGCGACGTCGTTTGGGAATTAAAGGTCAGCTCGAATTCCCCCCCCTGTGCACCATTGAGCGTAATGAACTGGATGGCGTTGGTAACGCTAACAGATACGAACTGGACTGCATTGGCGAGCTCCGATTTGTCGACATATTCAAAGTAACATTCGCTAATGTTGCCTGCTCCAGCGGGATCAACGTTCCCAGTTAAGGTCGCAGATGTCGGCGTCAGTTCGGTTACCGACCCGGTAGTCACCTGAGGCACGGGTAGCGGCGTGAAGACAGCAACGTTATTGTCGCCGCTGTTAGCTACGTAGAGCGTACTGGATGCATCAGCAAAAGCGACACCTGCCGCGGATTTCAGGTCGTCGATCCCGAATGTGTCGAAAGGCGCGCCGCCTGCGTTGTACGCTTCGATTACTTCCCCCGTGTCGTTGTACTGGTCGTTTGTTTCGCGGTCGACGGCTATTCCCGTCTGCCCCGTTACGATTTCGCCGAATGAGTTCAGCGCGATCCCAGTACCAGACCCAGTCTGGACGATGAGGTTCCCGTTTGAGCCCACCGCAATCCCTGCGATTCCTTCGTTATAGACCTTTGTACCGCCATTTTCCCAGCTCGTAATCAGAGTGCCTTCTGGCCCGAACTTTTGAACCGAACTGTTTTTAGTATCCGCAACGTAGACATCACCGGCGGAGGAGCTGCTCGAGTTGTCGACTTCAATGAAGGTGGGAGCAGTAAATTGGCCGGCGCCTACGCCGGCGATGCCGGCCTCGCAACTTGTCGTACACACCTCACTTTTGGCTTCGCCGTTCGCAACGCCCCAACCCCACGCCGCGACAAATGCGCCTGACGAGCTGAACTCAACAACACGATGATTACCGGTATCCGCGACGTAAATATTCCCGTTAGCGCGAT
Source organism: uncultured Solirubrobacterales bacterium (assembly GCA_963743285.1). Lineage (GTDB taxonomy): Bacteria > Actinomycetota > Thermoleophilia > Solirubrobacterales > 70-9 > CAVUPF01. The sequence continues at coordinate 285,921 of CAVUPF010000002.1, read as the reverse complement.
CAACCGCAACATCTCGGGGATTCAGCAGCTGTCCGTCTCCAGAGCCTTCACTACCGAAGTCCGTTGAGAACTGATAGCGACCGAGGGTTCGCACACTCACATCTGCGCCCAGAGTTGTCCCCGCCCCATCGCTCGCCACAATTCGGTAGTGGTAGACCGCGTTGGGCTTGAGATGGGTGAGCGTGAAGCTTGGCGTCTGAGAACCCGACACTTTTCCAACGTCTATTTCGTTGGTTTTGTTTCCGTAGGACGCTTCGGTGCCCCATTCAAAATAGTAGTGGACGTCTTCGCCAACGCCGGTGTAGCTGGCGTTGAGGTCGGCTGACGTAGCCGTAACTTCGGTCGCCGGTTGTGTTTCAAGTTTCTCAACGGCAGCGAGTGTTTGGAAAGTTTGATCGGAACCGTAGGAGGTACCTACCGAGTTGTAGGCGACGATTCGATAGTGATAAGTAGTCTCCACTGTGAGGCCGGTGAGGTCGAACGTCTCTGGTGTTGGTGTGGCAGCCGAGCCAGCGTCTTCGACTGGAGTTTTGTTGCCGTAAGAGGCTTCAGTACCCCATTCAAAATAGTAGTGAGTGTCTTCACCATTGCCGTTAAACGACCCTGTTAACGTGGCATTGTTACGTTCAACATCGGCGGCAGGTTCAGTTGTCAGTCCAGCGACGGCGTGGGGAGTGAAGGTTTGGTCGAGGCCCTTCTTAGTACCGTTCGCAGTGGTGAGGACCACCCGATAGTGATAGGTTATCTCGGTTTTTAGTCCGGACAGTTCTGCGCTTATTGGTATTGGGGTAGTGGTATATGGAGTCGGCGGTGAGCAGGGAACACTTGAGCCGTATCCCGTGCTGGTTCCGTACTGGAACGTGCAGGATTTGACTTCCGGGCCACCGTTGAGATCGACCGACGCGTTCAGCGTTCCGGAAGTTTGGGTCTGGTTTGTCACCGGTTCGTACTTGACCTTGGGTAGAATCGCGTTAGGAGTGTAGATATCGACGACTCCATTGCTTCCGTCGGCGACGTAGACGTAGCCACTCGAGTTGACCGCTATGCCGCCCGTAAGATTGCCAAAGGGGGTTTCCTCGGCTTCTCCGGTACCGGTTATCTGACCGAGATAGTTGCCGCCCGAGTCAAATTCGTCGACCACGTCGTGACCCGCGTCGGCGATGAGCACGTTGCCGCTCGTGGGGTCGACGGCCAGGCCGGCCAGGCTTCCGCTAAAGCCGCCGGGAACCCCGGTTCCTTCAAAGGTTTGGACGAAGGTGCCGCTAGAATCGAACTCGTCCACCACGGAGCCGCCTTTGGCGACGACGTAGATGTTGCCGGCGGCATCGGTGGTGATGCCCTTGAGTTCGCCAAAGCTGCTAGATGAACCTGGCGTACCGGTCAACTCGTTGCCGCTTATGTATGGCTCCGCCGCGGAGAACACAGACGGAACGTGTGCACCGGTGAATGCGGTCACGTAGTCGCAACTTCGCGCGATGTAAACGGTGCCGTTAGAGGGCCCTCCGGAGTTATCAGCCGCGACCCAATCCAATCCGCAACTATTTACGGTGTGCCAGGTTTCGACGAAGCTCCCCGCTCCTTCGAAGACGTTTACGTCTACGGGACCGGAGTCGGCCACATAGAGGTCGTGGCTCGCGTCGCCGACGGCAATGCTGAGTATGTTGCACCCGTAATGGCCACCGCCGGTCTGTGTTCCAATCTGGGTCTGAGACGGATAGGCGTTGTACTCGCTTACCGAACCGCAGTTGCCATTGTTGTCGATCCAGACATTGTCGCTGCCGTCGATTGCGATCGAATACGGGTTGCTGAGGCCCGTTATTTGCGAGTCATACGTTCGATCGGCGAAGGCCGGGCTTGCGCTGAACGCCAGTGCGGCGAGCGCCACCCCGAGACTGCCGAAGAAGGCGCCCGCGCCCCTTCGGCCCGGCCTTGAGTGGGTGCGGAGCCGCGAAGCCGCGATCCACCCAGGTCTCCCAGCCCGCCAGTTCGTGCGAGTCTCCCTTCGAAAAGAAGCTGCGCCGACGCCCCCGGCTCGCGCGACGACTCGAGGGTGATACCGGTGCTGGGCCCAGCTGTGAGTTGACCGACCCCAACCCAGATGGTCTCGCTTTGGAGCTTTTCTGAGCCACACCGCGTTGCGCATGCGCCAAACCGGCCGGGCTTGGCAAGGGCGTAACCGGCCGCTGAACCGGCGCCAGTTAGGCATACATTCCCATCCCCATGCCCTTCGGACCACTAAGGCTCTCCTGACTTCATCGCCGTCGCCTCCCTGAGGGATGCGATCCTTGGCGTTCCCGATATACCCTGTCCGCAACCAGCGGCTGAGCAACGGTACTCCCGGGTATCGCTGCTGTCAAGGCTGGTCAGAGAAAGGGGCCAAAACTTGATAACCGCCGTACGAGGGCGCCAAGTTCCCTCCGCACTGGGGCGACACCGCCGAACCGCGGCTGGTTCGCTGCGCAACTCGAACTGCACCGAAGGCGCGCCCTGTCAGGTCGCTGTAGGGCTCAAGCATTCTGGCGCCTTTGGCCGCCAGCCGGAGGCTGTCGGGCAAGTGGAAGACCCCGGCTATCCGCGCATCGCCTGCCTCACGGAGTTGAGGCCGCGTCAACGGTCCTCGGCGAGTCCTGCTAAAGACCTCCTTCGGCGCTGAGTGCAAGCGGCGTCAGCTCGGCCATCGTCTCGCTCCTACCAGCGCCAGAGATCGACTCCGAGCAGGCCTTGGCGGAGGTCCGCGTTGACCTGCTCGGCCGCCGAGCGGGAGCCGCGACGAACCCGCTCAGCGGGGTCGGCCTGCGCGGGCCAGGAGCGCCAGCCGGAGTCGATTGCGCGGGCCGCGGCCGCGATCGCACCGTGGCCGTCTTCGTTTAGGAAGAGTGGGAAATCGGAGCTGTGCCCGCCCTGAGAGCCGAGTCCAGGAACCAAGAAAAGCGAGCGCGGCATCAGGGCGCGAAGGCGCACGGCATCCTCGGCAAAGGTCAGCCCGCAGACGGCGCCGATGCTGGAAAATCCGTGCTCCCCTACGTCGTCGACACCGAGCCTGGCTACCATCGCGGCGACGTGTTCGAAGAGGCACCGCCCGTCGGCGCCTCTCAGGGTCTGGAGTTCGCCCGAGCCCGGGTTGCTCGTCCTGACAAGCACGAAGAGACCCTTGTTAAAGCGACCGGCCGTCTCGATCATCGGCGCCAGTGAGTCGGCGCCCAGGTAGGGCGAGAGGGTGACCGCGTCGGCGTCGTGAACAGAGAGGGGGAGCTCGGCGCCGCTCAGCTCCTGGCGACCCAACAGCGCGGTCGCGTAAGCCTCCATCGTCGTACCGATGTCGCCGCGCTTGGCGTCCTCGATGACCACCAGCCCCGCTTCGTGGCTATAGGCGATCAGGCGCTCCAGTGCAGCGAGGCCCGCAGCACCGAACTGCTCAAAGAAGGCCGACTGGGGCTTCACGGCGGGCACGATCCCGGCGACCCCGTCGACGATCGCGAAGCAGAAGCGCTCTGCCGCCGCGGCGGCCTGCGCGAGGCTCTCGGGCCGGCCGAGCAACTCGGGCGGCAGGGAGGCGAGGCTGGGGTCAAGGCCGACCGCCAGGTAGCTGTGCGTCGCCTCGATCGCGTCGAGCAGCCGGTCGGCGAAGTGGGGCATCGGTGCAGGCGAGTCTACGGCGAGCGGCCCCGGCAGCCGGGGCTCAAGCCTCAATTACGGTCGGGACGGTCGGGGTAGAGTTCGTCGATCGTGACCAAAGCGCGGTAGGGAGCCTCGGCGGCGGCCTCGATCGCCGCGCCGCCGCCGGCGAGCCGGTCGACGACGCTGAGCACGGCGGCCACCTCCAAGCCCTCGGTGCGGATGCGGTCGATCGCGGCGGCGGTCGATGCGCCGGTGGTAACCGTGTCCTCCACCACGAGGCAGCGATCGCCGGGCTCAACCGGCCCCTCGACCCAGCGCTGCAGTCCGTGTTCCTTTCGCTCCTTGCGGACGAAGAATCCGAGCAGACCGGCGCCGCCGGGGACGGCGATCGCGGCGCAGGCGAGCGGGATCGCCGCCATCACGGGTCCGCCGACCGCGACGGCCCCCGCCTCGGTCGCGGCGGCAGCAATCAGGAAACCGGCAGCGTGGAAGCCAGGCGGGCGAAGTAGGGCGCGGCGCGCATCGACGTAGTAACTGGCCGTGGCGCCGCTTGAGAGCCTGACCGTGCCGATCAGCAGCGAATGCGCACGCAACTCGGCGAGCAGGGTGCGCTTGGCGGCATCGAGGTCGGGCACTTGGCGGGCATCCTATGGACCCGAGCCGCCCCGAGCTCCCGCGCCACGACACCCGGCGCGGCGCTGGCCCCGATCCCGCCGACGAGTGTCCTCGGCGAGCCTGCGGCGCTCTCCGAGGCGGAGTCGAGCTCGTCGAAGCGGCTCAAGGCCCACGATCCCGATTCAGGCGCCGAACTCAGACAGGATGCCAGGCGAGCTTCCTAAATGTCCCGGCTGCCTCGCAGCCCACCGCGGGCCATTTGGCGGTCACCTGAGGCGTACCACCACTCAGGGCGCCCGCTGCGCGGGCACTCAAAAGACGAAGATGCTCTCGCCCTGGTGCAGTTCGTAGTAGATGCGGGGCTGGTCGGCGATGTAGGTGCGGACGCAGCCGTGGCTGGCGGGGTAGTTGGGGACTTCGGCGTACCCGTGGACAGCGTAGCCGCGGTACCAGTAAAAGGAGTAGTACATGCCCTCTGAGTTGTAGCCAGGGGAGCGCAGGTAGAAGTGGTAGTGGCCGGTGACGGTCGGGGTCGAGGGCTTGCCGGTGGATACCGGATAGATGGCAAAGGGGTGCGCGCCTTTGGTGAGGACGAGGACCTGCATTGCGAGCGGCACTTCGGCGTGTTCGCCGGCCGCCGGGTGGCGGACGCGGTAGCCGCCGCGACCGTCGAAGGCCGCCTGCACGAGACGGGCGCCGGCCTGCTGATCGCGGGCCATCCCGTTGACTTTGCGGTAGGCGAGGACCTCGCGGCCGAGGCGGGCGTTGAAGCAGCGCCCGCCGCCGGAGACGTAGCCCATCTTCGCCAGCGCGGCTTTGAAGCCGCCGACTACATCGCCGCACTGACCGGGGTGAAGGGATGGGAAGCGCACCCGCCAGCGGGTGCGGGGGGCGCTCGCGCGGCCGAGGGTCGGCTCGGCGGCGTGGGTGGCACTGACCGCGTAGCGGCCGTCGGTATGGATCACGACGGAGGTCTGAAAGACGCCGGTCCCGGCGGCGCCCTTGCTGACCGCGATCGTGCGGCTGAGCAGTGGGCGAGAGTCAAGGTAGAAGTTGACCACGACCCTCTGGCCGGGCGCGAAGGGGGAGATCGTGCCCCTGACCGGGACGGTGGCGTAGATCGGTGCCTCGCCGGCGTGAAGGCCGCCGACCTGGAGCCTGATCTTGGCCGCGGGTGGAGCGGTCGGGGTGGAAGCGTTTGCCGCCGCGGCGCTCGCCGGCGCGGCGAGCGCTTGGGCCAGCGGAGCCGCCCCAGCCAACACGAGCAGCGCTGCGAGAGCCGGTCGGAGGATGCGGCGGGAGCTCATCGGCGGGATGCTAACGGGCCAGCAGGGCGACGGAATTGTTCAGCATGTGCAGGAGGATCCCGGGGATGATCGAGCCGGTCTTCTCATAGAGCAGGGCAAGGGCGAAGCCGAAGACGATCAGCACCGGCACGGCGCTGATTCCGGTCGTCGCGTGCAGGGCGCCGAAGATGGCGCCGCTGATCAGCGCCGCGGCGAATCGGGGCAGGCGCTCGCGCAGACCGCCGAACAGCATGCCGCGGAAGCAGACCTCCTCGCAGATCGGAGCGGCGATGACGATCAGGAGGACCTGGACTGCGGGCACGCCGAACGCCTTGGCGATGTTTTCCTGGTGGGGCTGCCCGATTAAGACCGCGTAGGCGAAGGAGCAGAGTAGGTAAAAGCCGACCGCGGCCGCCATCCACTGTAGGGCCGAGGGCCGAAAGCGCCGCACCCCCAGCCGGGCGAGCGCCTGACTGACGGAGGCGGCACCCCAGCGCACCGCGATGAAAAGCGGCACCAGCAGGAAGCCGATCTCCTCCGCCAGCTGCACCGCGACGTTCGCCCAGGTCGTCAGTTCTCCGTTTTGCCGATAGCCGATCAGGGCGGGGGGAATCCCCAAGACGAGCCCCGTCGCCAAAGCGAGGAATACCCCCAGAACGGCGACTTTCGGGCCCCAGTTGGAGTAGGGGAAGGCGCGCCTTGAAGGTAGGTTGGCCTCCATGTCGCCGCAAGTCTCACAGGTATCGCGCTCCACGAGGACCCGACTGCGCGTCCTGCGTCGCCTCCTCATCGTCGCAGTCGTCTTGGTGCTCGCGGCGATCGCGCTCAGCCAGTTCACCGAGCTGAAGCGGCTGGCGACCGGCATCCTCGCCTCGACCGCGGTGATCGGCCTGATCGTCGGCTTCGCTGCCCAGCACACGATCGCCAACATGGTCGCCGGCGTCCAGCTCGCGGTCACCCAGCCGATCAAGATCGGCGACCGGATCAGCTTCGAAGAAACCGCCGGCCGAGTCACCGACATCACCCTCTCCTACACCTACGTCGACCCCGGCGACGGCAGCGCCGTCGTCATCCCCAACCAGCTGCTCATCGACGGGATCGTGCACAACCACTCCACCGGGGACACGCAGGCCTGAGCGGGCGGGTATTGCGGGGCGGGGGTGTGCGGATGTTGCACGGTTGGACGGGCCCCCGGAAGTACCCTGTCTCCGATGAGCCAGCGCAGCCGACGTCACCGGCGCCGTGGCGGTGCACGTGAGAAGCTGCTGATCGCCGCCATGGCCTTGACCGGGGTGGTTGCGATCGCGGTCATCGCCGTGACCTCCTGGGTGCTCGACGTCGCCGCCAAGGCGCCTTCGCTCACCGCCTGCAGGCCGGTCGACAGAGGCGGCAACACGACCCTCTACGCCGCCGACGGCAGCAAGCTCGGGGTTATCGCCTCCGAAGAGGCCCACGCTCCGGTCCCGATCGCCCTCGTCCCGCGCGACCTCCAGCAGGCGACCGTGGCGATCGAGGACCAGCGCTTCTACCAAGACGGGGCGCTCGACCCGCAGGGAATCATCCGCGCCGCGGTCAAGGACCTCGAAGCGGGAAGGGCGGTCGAGGGCGGTTCGACGATCACCCAGCAGCTGGTCCGCAACCTCTGCATCCAGCGACCAGCGCACACCCTCGAACGCAAGATCATCGAAGCGAAGCTGGCGATTGAGTACGCAGGGCAGCACTCAAAGCGGGAAATCCTCGGCCAATACCTGAACACCGCCTCCTACGGGACGATCGGCGGCGCCACCGCGGCTGGCGTCCAGGCCGCCTCGCGGATCTACTTCTCACGGCCGGTCTGGAAGCTCGACCTCGAGCAGGCGGCGCTGCTCGCCGGCCTGCCGCAGGCGCCCTCGCAGTACAACCCGATCCTCAACCCACGCGCCGCCCGGGCACGGCGCAACGAGGTGCTGGGCAAGATGGCGGAGCTCGGCTACCTCTCCCCCGCCCTGGCCACGCGGGCGGAGCGCAGCGGCCTCGAGCTGGACCCCTCACGGGGCTACTTCGCGCACCGCCAGCCCTACTTCTTTAACTACGTCGAAAACCGGCTGATCGCCAAGTACGGCGCACAGACGGTTCGCAACGGAGGGCTGAAGGTCTACACGACGATCGAGCCCAAGCTGCAGAGCGTCGGCCTGGAGGCGATGCGCTCGACCCTCCCCGACCCCAGCGACCCCTCCTCGGCGTTGGTCTCGATCGACCCGCGCGACGGCGATATCAGGGCGATGGACTCCAACTCCCCCGACCAGCGCAACCAGTTCAACCTCGCCGCGCAGGGACACCGCCAGCCCGGCTCGACCTTCAAGGCCTTCGTCCTCACCACGGCGATAAAGCAGGGCATCGACCCCTACACCACCTACTACGTCTCCAAACCGCTCAACCTCAACCTCCCCAAGTGGGGGCACTGGACGGTGCACACGGCCGATGAGGGCTACCAGGGGACGATCAACCTCAAACAGGCGACGGTCACCTCCGACAACACGGTCTTCGCCCAGCTCGACCTCGACGTCGGACCGGCGAACGTGGCGGCGACGGCGAAGTCGATGGGGATCACGACCCACCTGCAAGGGCTCCCGGCGGAAGGGATCGGCGGCCTGCGGATCGGCGTCTCGCCGCTGGAACTAGCGGACGCTTACGCGACCCTCGCCTCCGGCGGCGTCCGCCACAATCCGGTTGCGATCCGCAGGGTCGTCTTCCCCGACGGGCAGGTCGAACGTCCCGAAGCGGCCGAGCCGAAGCGTGTGATCAGCAGGGCGGTCGCCTACCAGGTGACGAGGCTGCTGCGCGACAACATCACCGAAGGGACCGGCACCGCCGCCTATACCGGCTGCGCGGGGCAGGCCGGCAAGACGGGGACAACCGACAACTACACCGACGCCTGGTTCGCCGGCTACCAGCCCAACCTGACCAGCGTGGTCTGGGTCGGATACCCGCAGTCCAACGCCATCTCGATGACCGATGTCAACGGGATCACCGTTTTCGGCGGCACCTACCCGGCGGAGATCTGGCACTCGCTCTACGCCAATGCCAGCGTGCCCTGCGTGGACATCACGCCGCCCTCCGAAAAGGTGAGCTGGGCGCCGTTCTTCGGCCACTACACGGTCTCCGGGCCGGGCGGCGGCGGTGGGCGCGCGATCGCTGCGCACAACGGCGGCGCGGCGCCACCGGGAAGCGGCGCGGTCGGCGGCTATAACCCCGACGCCTACGCCCCCGGCCTGGGCCAGAAGCCCGCTCCCGCGCCGCCGCCGCTGCCGCCCGAACCGAATCCGTCCTCACGGGGCGGGGTCGGGAAGGGCTCCCCCACGGGGGCGAGGAGTGGTTAGCTGAGCATCGCTCCAGGGGCGGCCTACGCCCTCATGTGGGTTGGCTTCGCTGCCTATCTCGGCGTCCTGGTGGTGGCACCGAGGCTGGGGCGGCGGGTAATCTGGGGGGTGATCGCCGTCGCGGTCCTCGGCTTCGCGCTGACCCCGCCGCTGCTCTCCCACGACGTCTACAGCTACGTCGACTACGCCCGGCTCGGCGTCCTGCACGGCATCGACCCCTACGTCCGCGGCCCGGCCGCGGCACCGGCCGACCCCGCTTTCCCCTACGTCACCTGGCCCCACACGCCCAGCGCCTACGGGCCGCTGTTCACGCTGGCCAGCGATCCGCTCGCCTGGCTGCCGGTCTCCGCCGCGGTGTGGGCGCTGAAGGCGCTGGCCGCCGCCTCGGTGCTTGCGGTGGCGGCGCTCGCCGGGCGCCTCGCCGCAGTCCGGGGTGTCGAGCCGCTGCGCGCGGCGGCCTTCGTCGCCCTCAACCCACTCGTCCTCGTCCAGGTCATCGGCGGCGCCCACAACGACGGCCTGGCGATGGCGCTCGCGATGCTTGGGGTCAGCGGCGTCCTCTGCGCCGCCGAGGCCGGCGGCGGCGCGGCGCTCGTCGCGGCGATCGCGGTCAAGGTCTCGACCGCTTTCCTCGCCCCCTTCGCCCTGCTGGGATCGGCGCGGCGGGGGCGCTGGCTGATCGGCGCCCTGGTCGCGCTCGCCGCGTTGGTCATCGCCGGCTACCTCGCCTTCGGCTGGCACTGGCTGGCTGCGATCGGGCTGGCCGGCGAGAACCAGTCCAAGACGAGCCACCTCAGCATCCCCTCCACCGCCGCCCGGCTCACCGGGCTCGGCAAGGAGCCGGTCAGGATCGCCGCCCTCGCCCTCTACGCCGCCCTGTTCGCCTACCTGCTCGCCTGGACCTGGCGCGGCGGCGACTGGTTGCGCGCCGCCGCCTGGGCCTCCTTCGGCCTCCTCCTCGCCACCGCCTGGCTTTTGCCCTGGTATCTGATCTGGACCCTTCCTCTCACCGCCCTCTCGCGCGATCGCAAGCTTCAGTTGCTGGTCCTCGCCCTGACTGCCTTCCAGCTCGGCGCCCGGCTGCCGAGCTGAGCCGCGGCCAGACAACTTCCTGTTGCGCAGCCGATCGTGCCCATCTGAGATTCTGTCGTTCGCGATCTCGAAGGCCGCCCCCTACGGTTGGCGGCTCCCCGGCTTGAGACGGCGCCTTTGGGTCGGCCGGCCTGGACGCCGGAATGGGCTGGGCCTAAAGAATCTCCGGCGAGGGGCCGCCAGACTCCGGGCCGGCGGCCTGCTCCTGCGGCGTGGCGTGGAGCACGCCGGTCGGGATGCTCCAGCCCTGCCGGCGCCCGAGGGCGGTGACAACGCCGACGTAGATCACTTCGACCACGGTCAGCACCGCCCGCACCGCGATCGCGATCAGCGAGCCGACCGCGAAGCTTTCACCCGGCGTCGCCACCTTGACCGCCCAGGCGAAGGCGGCGTCGCGAACGCCGAGGCCGGCAGGGGTGACGAGCGTGACCAGCGCTGCGAAGTAGCCGATCGCCTGGGCGGAGCCGACGAGCAGGACGTCGCTGAACGCGATCGTGGTCACCGAGCGGGCGACGCAGTAGAGCCCCACCGCGACGACCCCCCAGTTGAGGGAGTAGAAGACGAGCAGCGCGATCACCCCGCGCAACGAGATCACGGCGGGCAGCGGCTCGCGCCCGAAGGCCCGCATCACCCGGTTGGCCAGCGGCCCGAAGACGCGGGGGTGAAGGAGCACGATCGCGGCGGGGATCAGCACCAGCACCGCCCAGCGCAGGGGCTGGTGCTGCAGTTCGGGGTGGTTGATGATGAAGTAGGCGGCGACGACAATCGCGGAGGTCGCCGAGATCGCCTGTTCGTAGACGATGCTGGCGATCGCGATGCGGCGCGGCACCCCGGCTCGCTCGGAGAGCAGGACCCTGCCCAGCACGTAGAGGACGCTGCCCGGGACGTAGCGGGCGAGCAGCGGCTGGCCCCAGGCGACCTGCGCCCTGCCGACCCCGATCCGGTAGCCGAGGAAGCGCAGCGTGAAGTCCCAGCCGAGCGCACTGAGCGCGTAAAAACAGGGCAGCACCACAAAGGCCGGGATCAGCCAGAGGCCGTGGAAGTGGACCCCCTCGCTCTTGATTTCCGACCACTGGCTGACGACCGTGAGGACGAGGAAAGCGAAGATCAGGACCGCCAGCCCGAGCTGGATGGCGAGGCGCAGACGGCGGTTGCGCGGCGGGCGGGCGCCGAACCGCGCCGCGGCCTCGCCGATCCGGTGCAGAAGTGGCTGGCGCTGCTCCAAGTCGGTGCCACCTTAATGACGAGAGAGGTCCAGGCCGCTGCACACGGCGGCCGGAGGGGAGAATGGCGGCATGGGCGAGTTCGAGCTGCTGGCGCGAATCCGGGAGCGGCTTCCGGCGCCCGGCCCGCGCCTCAGGGTCGGGATCGGTGACGATGCGGCGGTCACGGTGCCCGGCGGGGCGACCGCAACTTCGGTCGACGCGATCGTCGATGGAGTCCATTTTCGCCGCGAGCAGGCGAGCCTCGCCCAGATTGGCCGCAAGGCCCTCGCCACTGCGCTCTCCGACCTTGCCGCGATGGGCGCCACCCCCGGCGAGGCCTACGTCGTCCTCGGAGTGCCGAGCGGGCTCGACGAGGACGGCTGCCTCGAGCTGATCGACGGGATCGCCGCGCTGGCCGCGGAGACCGGCACGGTCCTCGCCGGCGGCGATCTGACCCGCGCCCCGGCGCTCATCGTCGCGATCACCGTGGTCGGCCACGCACCGCGCGCGGAGCAGCTCGTCTCCCGCGCCGGGGCACGCCCCGGCGAGCTCTTGGTCCTGACCGGCGAGATCGGCGGCGCGGCGGCGGGGCTGGTGCTGCTCGAGCGCCCCGAGCTGTCGGTCGCCGTCGGCGCCGAGACGGCGGCGCGGCTGCGTGCTCGCCAGCTCGAACCCCGCACCCGCCTCGCGGCCGGGCAGGCCCTGGCCCGAGCCGGCGCCACCGCGATGATCGACCTCAGCGACGGACTGGGGGGCGACGCCCGCCACCTGGCCGAGGCGAGCGCGGCGCGAATGCGGATCGAGGTCGGCGCGCTGCCGCTCGCCAACGGGGTCGCCGAGATCGCCGCGGCGGCGGGGCGCGACCCGATCGAGCTGGCGCTCGGCGGCGGCGAAGACTACGAGCTGCTGGCGGCGCTGCCCGCGGCGCGGCTTGGCGAGGCGGCCGCGGCGCTGGACGAGGCAGAGACGACCCTTGCCCAGGTCGGGGAAGTCCTCGCCGGCGAGGGGATCGAGGTCAGGCTGCCCGGCGGCCGGCTGTTGGAGACCGAGGGGTTCGACCAGCTGCGCTGAGCGAGGGCCATTCCGTCAGCAGCTCCCGCACCGCCCGCCGCCGCAGCATCGCCTCGGCCACCAGGGAGGGCTCAGGCCTGTAGTGGCCCGACTCGACGAGGCTCTTCAGTTGTCGCGGTTGCATCCTGCGCCTCATATCGGCTCCCCGCTGTAGATCCTTAGTTCTAAGTAGTAGCACATGCGTCCAAGTACATTTTGTTCATGCCCAACGGCTCCACCCGAATCCTCCTCGTCGACGACGAGCAGTCGATCCAGACGCTGCTCAGCTACCCGCTGCGCAAGGACGGCTATCACGTCACCTCCGCCCTCGACGGCCACGAGGCTCTGCAGCGCTTCGGCGAGGGGCGCTTCGACCTCGTCATCCTCGACCTGATGCTGCCCAAGCTGGACGGAGTCGAGGTCTGTCGCCAGCTCCGCTCCCGCAGCCAGGTGCCGATCATCATGCTGACCGCAAAGGGCAGCGAGATGGACAAGGTCGCCGGATTGGAGCTCGGCGCCGACGACTACATCACCAAGCCGTTCTCGATGCGCGAGTTCCGCAGCCGGGTCAAGGCCGCCCTGCGGCGCTCGCGGATGCTCAGCGAGCTGGTGGACGAGGAGACGATCCAGAGCGGCGAGTTGACGATCGACTTCTCTCGCCGCATGGTGACCCTGCGCGGCGAGGAGGTCCGCGTCACCTACGTCGAGTTCGAGATCCTCGGCACCCTCGCCCGCTCGCCCGGCCGCGTGCTCAGCCGCGAGACCCTTCTGGCCCACGTCTGGGGGGACTCCGAGTACCGCGACCCCCGCACCGTCGACGTCCACATCCGCCACCTGCGCGAGAAGCTGGAGCGCGAGCCAAAGCAGCCCGAGTTCCTCTTCACGGTGCGCGGGGTCGGCTACCGGTTCAGGGAGTAGATGCGGCGGACGAGGCTCACCAACCTGGGCAGCAGGATCACGCTCACCGCGGTCGCGATCTCGGCGGGCACGCTGCTCGTCGTCTACGCCTACGTCTTCGGGATCGGCCCGGCCGCGCACAGCATCGCGCAGGTCAAGGCAGAGATGATCGCCGCCGCCCTGATCGCCCTGGCGCTGACGACCGGCGTCGGCGCCTACTTCGCGCACATGGTGGCGGACGACATCTCCCGGCTCCAGGACGCCGCCCGAAAAGTCGCGGACGGCAACTTCGAGACCCAGATCCCGATCGCCTCGGCCGGCCAGCTCGGTGAGCTCGCGCGCACCTTCAACGAGATGCAGCGCCGCCTCGCCGAGCTGGACAGCGCCCGAAAGCAGTTCATCGCCAACGCCTCCCACGAGCTGCGCACGCCGATCTTCAGCCTCGGCGGCTTCGTCGAGCTGCTCGAAGAGGAGGACCCGAGCCCCGAGGAGCGGGCCGAGTTCGTGCACACGATGCGACAGCAGATCGAGCGGCTCACCAAGCTGACCGCAGACCTGCTCGACCTCTCCCAGCTCGACGCGGGCGCCTTGGTGATGCAGGCCCGCAGCGTCGACCTCGGCTCGCTTGCCCGTGAGGTGGCGCGAGAACTCGGCGCCCGGGCCGACCGGCGCGGCTCGGCCCTGGAACTGCGGACGCCCGATTACCCGGCGATTGCCCGGGCCGATCCGGACCGGGTCCGCCAGATCATCCGTATCCTGCTCGACAACGCTCTCACTCACACCCCCGAGGGCACCAAGGTGACCGTGACCACCTACTCCGAAAACCGCCGCGCCGAGCTGACCGTCTCCGACGAGGGGCCCGGCATCCCTCAGCGCGTGCAGGGACGGGTCTTCGAGCGCTTCTACACGGCGGACTCGGCGGGCGGCTCCGGCCTCGGCCTGGCGATCGCCAGGGAGCTCGCCCAGCGGATGGAGGGGCGCATCACGATTGCCTCCAACAAGCGCTTCACCGCCTTCACGCTCGACCTGCCGCCCGACCGCGAGCCCCTTGCTCGGGCTCCCCTCCCCACCCCTGCCGAGGCGGGCGCGTGAGGCGCCTGGCCAGCGCCGGTGCCGTGCTGCTGGCGCTGGCCCTACTCGCCGGCTGCGGCAGTTCAGGCGGCGGGCAGGCATCGACCTCGCCGCCGCCCGGCAGCGCCCAGGCGCCGCCGCGGGTGATCGTCGAGACCGCCGAAAGCGGCTTCGACGCAGCCCGGGTCTACCGCGAAGCCTCCCCCGGCGTGGTCACGATCCGCTCGATCTTCGCCGGCTCCGGAGGCTCCTCGGGTCCAAGCGCCGCCGAGGGCTCGGGCTTCGTCCTCAACAGCAGCGGAGAGATCGTCACCGACGCCCACGTGGTGACCAGCGAATCGAGCGGCGGCGGGCGCACGCCCGCCAAGGCCGTCTACGTCGAATTCACCAACCGCAACGTCGTCCCCGCCCAGATCGTCGGCTTCGACCCCTTCGTCGACGTCGCCCTGATCAAGGTCAACCCGCCGCCGGGGCTTCAGCTTCACCCGCTCCAGCTCGGCGACGACCACACCCTCCTCGTCGGCGAGCCGGTGGCGGCGATCGGCAGCCCCTTCGGCGAGCAGCAGTCGCTTTCGGTCGGGGTGGTCTCGGCGACCGACCGCTCGGTCAAATCGCTGACCCAGTTCCAGATCGAGGGGGCGATCCAGACCGATGCCTCGATCAACCCCGGCAACTCCGGCGGCCCGCTGCTCGAAGCAGGCGCCCGCGTGATCGGCATCAACCAGCAGATCGAGACCAACTCCGGCGCCAACGACGGGGTCGGCTTCGCGGTCCCGATCTCGGCGGTAAAGCGCTCGGTCGCCCAGCTGCAAGCGAAGGGCAAGGTCGAATACGCCTACCTAGGGGTCTCCAGCCAGGCGCTCTACCCCCAGCTTGCCGCCAAGCTCGGGCTCGACACCAAGTTCGGCGGGCTGATCGCCGAAGTCATCCCGGGCGGCCCCGCCGCCAAGGCCGGGCTGAAGGGCGGCAGCGGCAAGCTTCAATTCCAGGCGTCCGAGTACCGCACCGGCGGCGACGTCATCCTCGCCGTCGACGGCCGTCCGGTGATCAGCCCCGAAGACCTCGCCCGCGACACGTCCGCCTACTCCCCAGGGCAGAAGGTGACGCTGACGATCCTTCGCAACGGCCAGCGAAAGGAAATCGAAGTGACGCTCGGCAAGCGCCCCGAAAAGGTGCCGGGGGGCTGAGGGCCTCCCACCTGCCCAGCTGCCGCCGTCGCCGCCCGGAGCTGTAGAACTCCGCGGATGCTTCAGGAAGTTGCCCTCGGCCGCAAGTCGCTGGCCGACTACACCCACATCGCCGGCAAGGAGCTGATCGAGCGGATCCGCGGCCTGGCGGAGCAGCTCGAGGGCCGGCGGGTCCTGCACGTCAGCGCCACCGCCTTCGGCGGCGGCGTCTCGGAGATCCTCTACACGGTCGTCCCGCTGATGCGCGACATCGGCCTCGACGCCCACTGGCAGGTGATCTTCGGCAAAGAGGAGTTCTTCAACGCGACCAAGCTCCTGCACAACTCCCTCCAAGGCGCCGAGGAGACGCTGAGCGATGAGCAGTGGGAGCTGTTCGACGAGATCAACGCGATGAACGCCGCCGGGCTGCAGGGCGAATGGGACACGATCATCGTCCACGACCCCCAGCCGATCGGCCTGCGCCGCGGCGCCCGGGAGAAGAGCCGCAACTGGGTCTGGCGCTGTCACATCGACCTCTCCGAGCCCAACCCGGCGCCGATCGCCCGCCTGCTGCCGCTGATCGAGGAGTACGAGGCGACGGTCTGGCACATACCCGCCTACGTGCCGGCCGGAGTCGAGGCGGGCCGCGACGGGGTCCACATCATCCCCCCGGCGATCGACCCGCTCTCGCCGAAGAACATGGCCTTCTCCCCCGAGGACGCGGCCTTCGTCTGCCGCCAGTTCGGGATCGACGTCGACCGCCCGCTGATCACCCAGGTCTCCCGCTTCGATCCCTGGAAGGACCCGATGGGCGTGATCGACGCCTACCGCGACCTGACCGCGCAGGTCCCGGCGGTGCAGCTGGCGCTGGTCGGCTCGATGGCGACCGATGACCCCGAGGGCTGGGACTTCTTCCAAAGGACCTTCGAGTACGCGGAGGGCGATCCCGACATCAAGATCCTCAACAACCTCAACAACGTCGGCGCGATTGAGGTCAACGCCTTCCAGTCCCAGTCGGACGTCTGCCTGCAGAAGTCGGTCCGCGAGGGATTCGGGCTGACCGTCACCGAGGCGCTCTGGAAGGGGCGGCCGACCGTGGCGGGCAACGTCGGCGGCATCCCGCTGCAGATCACCGACGGCGAGAGCGGCTTTCTGGTCGACTCCCCGGCCGAGTGCGCCCAGCGCTGCCTCGAGATCCTCGCCGACCCCGAACTCGGCAAGCGGCTCGGCCGCGCCGGCAAGGAGCACGCCCGCCGCGAGTTCCTCTCCCCCCGCCTGCTGCGCGACTGGCTCGAGCTGTTCACCGAGCTCGACACATAGCGGCCGAGCGCTCGGGGTAGGGTTGGGCCATGCCCGACGGTTCGGATCCGTTGATCATCGTCTCCAACCGCGGGCCGGCGCAGTTTGAGCGAAACGAGGCCGGGGAGCGCACCGTACAGCGCGGCGGCGGCGGCCTGGTCACGGCGCTCTCGGGACTCGTCTCCCACCGCGACGCGCTGTGGATCGCCTCGGCGATGTCTGAGGAGGACGTCGCCGCCTCGGCCGAGCGCGGCGGGCCGGTCGAGCTCTCGATCGACGGGATCGCCTACCGGGTGCTGCTGGTCGACAGCGACCCGGTGGCCTTCGACCGCTTCTACAACGTGATCGCCAATCCGATCCTCTGGTTCATCCAGCACTACCTCTGGGACCTCTCCAACGCTCCCGACATCCGCCAGGAGGAGCTCGACGCCTGGGACTACGGCTACCAGACGGTCAATCGCGACATCGCGCGGGCGGTCCTGGGACAGATCGAGGGGCGCGAGCGGCCCCTGGTGATGCTCCACGACTACCACCTCTACACCGCCCCCGCGATGATCCGCGCCGCGCGCCCTGACGCTTTCCTGCACCACTTCGTCCACATCCCCTGGTCCCAACCCGACAGCTGGCGGATCCTGCCCGGACGGATCCGCGAGGCGCTCTTTGGCGGCATGCTCGCCAACGACATCATCGGCTTCCACACCCACGCCTACTGCATCAACTTCCTGCGCTGCTGCGATGAACTGCTGGAGGCCGAGGTCGACTACGCGGCCGGGCGGGTGCGCCACGGCGCCGGCGAGACGCTGGCCCGCGCCTACCCGCTCTCGATCGACGCCGAGCGGCTGGCCCGCGCCGCGCAGACCCCCGAGGTGGCCGCGGCCGAGCGCGAAGTGCTGGAGCGGCGGCGCAAGTACCTGATCATCCGCGTCGACCGGGCCGACCTCTCCAAGAACGTGCTGCGCGGCTTCACCGCCTTTGACACCTTCCTCACCCAGCACCCCGAGTTCCGCGAAGAGGTCACCTTCATCGCCCACCTGCAGCCCTCGCGCCAGGACGTGCCGGAGTACACCGAGTACCGGGAGCGGATCGAGGCGCTGGTCGCGGTAGTCAACCACCGCCATGGCACCACCGACTGGATGCCGATCGACCTGAAGATCTATGAGAACTTCTACGACGCGGTCGCCCGCTACAAGCACTTCGACCTGCTGATGGTCAACTCGCTCTTCGACGGGATGAACCTGGTCGCCAAGGAGGCACCGGCGGTCAATACCCGCGACGGGGTGCTGATGCTCTCCGAGAACACCGGCTCCCACGAGGAGCTGGCGGACTGCGCGCTCTCGGTCAACCCGTTCGACATCCAAGACCAGGCGGACGCGATCTACCGGGCGCTGACCATGGACCCCGAGGAGAAGCGGCTGAGGGCGCAGCGGCTGAAGGAGATCATCTACTCCCGCAACCCCGGCGACTGGGTCGATGAGCAGCTGGCCGACATCGCCGCGCTGCGCGAGACCGTGGCATAGGAGGGGGAGGGGCCAGGCTGGGCACCCGATTGGCGCCTCTGCACCTCCTCCGCGCGGCCCCCACCGGCCCCGCCCCGCTCAGCGCCGCCGCCACCCAGGGCCCTCGGCGGCTGCGTAGCGCAGCGCTATAGTCCCTCGCCGTTTTGGTCGCCCCACGCGAATACGAGCTGGTCCTGATGCTTGACCCCAACCTCGGAGAGCCCGAGCGGGAGGGGCTTACCCAGGAGACGCGGGGGCAGATCGAGGCCGGCGGCACACTCAAGCACGAGAACAATTGGGGGCTTCGCAAGATGGCCTATGAGATCGACTCTCGCAACGAGGCCGACTATCGCTGGCTTCGCTTCGAGGCCCCCACCGAGCTGCTCGGCCAGCTCGACCACAACCTGAAGATCGCCGACGGCGTCCTGCGCTTCCGCATCTTCAAAGTCGACCCCGGCGCCCCGGTGATCGTCCCGCCGCCGGTCGGGGCCTCCGCCCCGCCGCGCGAGCGCGCCGCGCACGCAGAGCGCGACGACGCCGAGGCCTAGCGCCGCCCTGCCCGCTCTTTGCGGGGAATCCTCCTCGCCGGGGGGAGAAGTCGCGCCGCCGCCGCTCTTAGACTGGTGTCCAGGCAAGCGACTTCAAGGGGTGAGAGCTGTGGCAGCTTCGAACGTGAACGTGGTGGTCGTGACGGGCAATCTGACCCGTGACCCGGAGCTGCGGAGCACCCCGGGCGGGACATCGGTCTGCAAGCTGCGGGTCGCGGTCAACAGCCGCCGCAAGGACGGGCAGAGCGGCGAGTGGGTCGACAAGCCCAATTACTTCGACGTGACGGTCTGGGGGGCGCAGGGCGAGAACTGCGCCAACTATCTCTCCAAGGGCCGCCCGGTGGCGGTTGAGGGGCGCCTTGACTGGCGCGAGTGGGAGGCCCAGGACGGCAGCGGCAAACGCCAGAGCGTCGAGATCATCGCCAACTCGGTCCAGTTCCTCGGCTCACGCGACGGCGCCGCTGCCGGCAACGGCAACGGCGGCTTCACCCCCGCCAGCGACGCCGCGGCGGACACCTCGGACTTCGAGGGCGCCGCTGCCGCAACCGGCGGCGGGGACGATGACATCCCGTTCTAGGTAAGCTTTCCGCCGCTTGGTTTTCGTCGCCCGGCCATGCCGGGCGACTTTTACGTAAGGACCGAAAAGTGGCAAGGACAAGAGAGACGACATCGACGCCACGACGGGGGCGGCGGATGCCAGAGCGCATGCGGCCCCGCAAGTACACGCGGGTCAACGCCGACTCGGTCGACTACAAGGACCTCAACCTGCTGCGCCGCTTCCTCTCCGACAAGGGCAAGACCCGGGGCCGCCGCGTCACCGGCCTCTCCCGAAAGCACCAGCGCCAGCTCTCGGTGGCCGTGAAGCGCGCCCGCGAGATTGCCCTGCTGCCCTACGTCGGAGAGCGCTGATGGCGCAGGCAATCCTGCTCCAAGACGTCGTCGACCTCGGCCGTCGCGGCGAGGCAGTCGATGTCGCACCCGGCTACCTGCGCAACTACCTCGTCCCCCGCAAGCTCGCCCAGTCGGCGACCCCAGGGGCGCTGGAGGAGGCCCAACGCCGCCACGCGGCGGCCGAGCAGGCCGAGCGGGCGCGGGCGCAGCGCGAAGCCGAGGCCGCCGGCCTGCTCTCCAAGACCGTGCTGACGATCCACCAGCGAGCGGGCGAGGACGGCAAGCTGTTCGGCTCGGTCGGCGCCAAGGAGATCGCCGACGCGATCCGCGAGGCACGCGACCTGCGCATCGATCGTCGCAAGATCCACCTCGAGCAGCCGATCCGAGAGATCGGCACCTTCATGGTCGAGATCGAGCTGGCCGACGGCGTCACAGCCGCGGTAAAGACGATCGTCGCCGAAGAGAAGTAGCCGGGGTCTGGGAGCGGCGGCGGCGCTAGGCTGCCGTCACCGTGGCATCGCTGCGCCGGCCAACCCGCTTAAAACGCCGCGCCGAAGCTCGGACCCGGCTCGGCTGGGCGCGCTCGGAGCGGGCGACCGTGGGGCTCGCGGCGTTGGCGCTCGGCGGCGCGGGCGCGGTCATCTTCGGGCAGTTCGGGCGCATGCTGCGCCGCCGGGCGCACCTTCACCGCGGCGGCGAGGGGCTGATCGAGACCGCCCCGGCCGCCGCCCTGGACACGGTCGGGGTCGCGGTGCGCGGCTACGCCGCCACCCCGCGCAGCGAAACCGTCCTCTTCAACCTGCTCGCCGGCTTCCTCGGCTCCTTCACCCTGGTGCGGCTCTCCACCTGGGGGGTCCGCGACGAATGGGGGCCCTTCCGCAACCTCAGCGTCGGCGGCCGCCACATCCACCACTTCGTCCCCGGCATCCTGCTCGCCTTCGCATCCGGCACGGCGGCGCTGCTGACCGATGACGAGGAACTCGAAGACCTCCTGGCGGCGCCGATGGGCGCCGGCATGGGGCTCACCTTCGACGAGGCGGCGCTGCTTCTCGACCTGCGCGACGTCTACTGGACCCGGGAAGGCCTGCTGAGCGTCCAGCTCAGCCTCGGCGCGATGGCGATCCTCAGCATCGCGATCCTCACCCAACGGATGCTCCGCCGCGGCGAGCGCCACCAGGAGGAGGAGGGGCTGATCCCGCCCCTCGCTCACGGCGCCCCGAGCCCCACCGCCTCCTCCTAGCCGGGCGGATCTCCGCCTCCCCCGAGCGGGCGGATTTCTTTCTCCCTATTTGCTGGGAGGCAACCGGTGGCCGGGATCGGGCTCTGGTTTGCTTGACCTGTCGGGCTCGGGGGCGAATCCGCCGACCCGCCGCCTTAACTAGGAGTAGATGCCGCAGCCGCCCACAACTCACGTCCCGCCCCAGAACATCGAGGCGGAGGAATCGGTCCTGGGGGCGATGCTGGTCGCCGAGGCGGCGCTCAGCAGGGTGATCGACGAGGTGAAGCTGAACGCCGCCGACTTCTACCTCGACAAGCACGCGGCGATCTTCACCTGCGTCCATGACCTCTACGCGGCCTCGGCGCCGGTTGACGAGCTGACCGTCACCGAGGCGCTGATCCAGCACAACCAGATCGAGCTGGCGGGCGGCAAGCACTACGTCTCCGAGCTGGCCGCCAAGGTGCCGGCCGCCGGCAACGCCAAGCACTACGCGGAGATCGTCCAGCAGAACTCGCTGCTGCGCCGCCTGCTCGGCGCCGGCCAGCAGATCCAGGGCTGGGTGCACGAGCGCGACGGCGAGCCGCGCGAGCTCTCCGAGCGAGCCGAGAAGCTGCTCTTCGATGTCGCCCACAAAGAGCAGGCAAGCGACTTCCGCCAGCTGAACGAGATCCTCCATGACGAGGTCGACCGCCTCGAGAAGCTCTCGACCGGCGAGACGGCGCTGACCGGGACCCCCTCGGGGTTTCGAGATATCGATGGACTGACCGGAGGCTTTCAGCCCAGCAACCTGATCGTCGTCGCCGCTCGCCCGTCTGTCGGCAAGAGTGCTCTGGTCGCGAACATCGCCGAGCACGTCGCCCTAAAACACGGGCGTCCGGTCGCCTTCTTCTCGCTGGAGATGTCCGAGGTCGAGCTGGCACAGCGGTTCATCGCCTGTCGGGCACGGATATCCGGCGACAGGCTGCGCAAGGGACAGGTCTCTCAGAAAGACTGGCCAAAGGTCGTGCGGGCCTGTAACGAACTCGAGCAAGCGCCGCTGTGGATCGATGACTCCTCCGACCTCGGGCTCCTCGACCTGAGGGCAAAGGCCCGGCGCCTGCACGCGATGGAGCAGCCCAACGGGGGCCTGGGGCTGGTGATCGTCGATTACCTCCAGCTGATGCGACCGGACGATCCGCGGAGTAACCGCGTCGAGCAGGTGGGCCAGATGAGCCGCGGCCTGAAGATCCTCGCACGCGAGCTCGACATTCCCGTCCTGGCGCTTTCGCAGCTCTCTCGAGCCCCTGAGCAACGACCGGACAAACGACCGATTCTCTCCGACCTCAGAGAGTCGGGCTGCTTGACGGGCGACTCTCTTGTCTACCTGCCAAGGGACGGGGCTCATCGGCCGATACGGGAGCTGATCGGCGAGCACCCCTTCGAGGTCTTGGCCATCGACCGAGAGACGTGGCAACTTCGCACGGCTCTTGCAACCGAGGCGTTTCCGACCGGGCGCAAGCAGGTATTCCGGCTCACGACTCGGCTTGGCCGCACGATCCGCGCGACCGCCAACCACCGCTTCCTGACCCTCGGCGGTTGGCGCAGGCTTGACGAATTGAGTGACGGGGACCAGATCGCCGTGCCGGGGAGGCTGCCTGGCCCCGAGTTGGCGAGCCTGTCGGAGGACGAGCTGGCGCTGCTCGGGCATTTGATCGGGGACGGCTGCACTCTTCCCCGCCACGCAATCCAGTACACGAGCAACGAGCGCGAGCTGGCCGACCTGGTCGCGGATCTGTCTCTGCGGGTATTCGGGAGCGCGATCCAACCTCGCGTGAACCCCGAGCGGCGCTGGTATCAGGTCTACCTGACTGCCAAAGAGCGCCTCGGCCGCGGCCGGCGAAACCCGGTTGCGAGCTGGTTGGACGAGCTCGGGGTCTTCGGGCTGTGCTCATACGAGAAGCACGTGCCAAACGCCGTCTTCGCACAGCCCCCAGCCGGAATCGCGACGTTCCTCAGGCACCTCTGGGCAACCGATGGCAGCATATGGCTCGGCGGACCGCGCAGGTCGGCGAACGTCTATTACGCGACCAGCAGCCCCCGCCTCGCCCGCGACGTCCAAGCGCTCCTACTCCGCTTGGGCATCAACGGGCGCCTGTCGAGACACGAGAACCCCGAGAAGGGGAGGCCCCAGTTTCACGTCACTCTGAGTGGAGGGGGGGAGCTGGTCCGCTTCCTTGAGGTTGTCGGCGCTCTGGGCGCCGACAAGAGCCGCTGCGCGAGCGCGATCCTTGACCACTTCAGCGGCCGGGCGCGAAACCCAAACCGGGAGCTCATCCCCAAAGAGGCATGGAGGGAACTCGTCGTGCCTGCGATGCAGGAAAGTGGCCTGACGAGCCGCGAGATGCAGGCTGCCATCGGCGCCAAATATTGCGGGACGTCCCTCTACAAGCGCGGCATCGGCCGGGAGCGGGCGTTGCGTGTGGCCTCCGCCGTGCAGTCGGAGGCGCTCGCCGACTTGGCGCTCGGCGATGCATATTGGGACCCGATCGCCTCGATCGAGGCGGGCGGCGTGGAGGAGGTCTACGACCTGACCGTCGCGGGGCTGCACAATTTCGTTGCCGACAATGTCGTAGTCCACAACTCGATCGAGCAGGATGCCGATGTGGTCGCCTTCCTCTTCCGTGAGGACATCTATCGCCACGAGGAGGACGAAAAGGACGGGCTGGCTGAGGTGATCTTCGCCAAGCATCGAAACGGGCCGACCGGGAGCAAGCGACTCGTCTTCCTAGACCGCTTCCCGAAATTCGCCGACTACGCGGGTCAAGATCGACCGATCGAGCAACCGGCCGGCGAGGGACCGCCGCTCACCGACGTCGCCGCAGCGGGGCCTGACTTCTGATGGCGTTCAGGCGAAGCGAGCCGCTCCGCGAGGCCCGCTCGTGCCCGCTGGGCGCCTGCGACGGCTCCGGCTGGATCCTCGGGCCGGAGGACGTGGCGCGCCCCTGCGAGTGCCGCGAGCCGCGCCTGCGGCGGGGGCGCAGCCGCGGCGTCGCCTCGGTGATCCCGCCCCGCTATCGCGGCGTCTCCTTCGACCGCCCCCCGGTGACGCTGATCGAGCCGATGGTGGTGCGGGTGGTGCGCAGCTGGGTCGAGGACCTGGAGGCAAACCTCGACGCCGGGCGCGGACTCTGGCTGATGGGGGACACCGGCACCGGCAAGACGACGCTGGCAATGCTCGTCTCCAAGGCCGCTTTGCAGGAGGGCCACTCGGTCGCGATCTACTCGCTGCCGAAGCTTTTGGCCCGCATCCGCCGCACCTATGACTCCGGACCCGGAGAGGACTCCTATCTTCCCTTCTTCGAACGCCTCACCTCGGTCGACCTGCTCCACATCGATGACCTCGGCGCCGAGAAGCGCTCGGACTGGGTCCTGGAGCAGCTCTACGCGCTGATCAACGAGCGCTATGAAGCTCAGCGCTCGATGCTGATCACCACCAACCTGGACCAGCAGGAGCTCGAGGAGCAGATCGGGGCGCGCACCGTGTCCCGCCTGGTCGAGATCTGCGGCGACCCCCTGCCCCTGTTCGGCCCAGACCAGCGCGTCCAGGCGCGAGCGGTCGGCGAGTAGAACAAGGCACAATCCCCCGCTCATGCCTGGCGTGGTGATAGTCGGGGCCCAGTGGGGCGATGAGGGCAAGGGCAAGGTCACCGACCTGCTTGCCAAGCGCGCCGCGATGGTCGTGCGCTTCCAGGGCGGCAACAACGCCGGGCACACGATCGTCCGCGACGGCGAGGAGTTCAAGTTCCACCTGATCCCCTCGGGAATCCTGCATCCGCAGAAGACCAGCGTGATCGGCAACGGGGTGGTGCTGGACCCGCGCATCCTGTTGGGGGAGATCGACGGCCTGCGCCGGCGCGGCATCGACGTCGGCAACCTGCGCATCTCTGCCAACGCGCACCTGATCATGCCCTACCACGTGCTGCTCGACACCGCGGGGGAGACAAAGCTCGGCAAGCTCTCGATCGGCACCACGCGGCGCGGCATCGGGCCCTGTTACGCGGACAAGGCACTGCGTCTCGGCATCCGCGTCCAGGACCTGCTCGACGAGAAGATCCTGCGGACCAAGATCCGGGCCGCACTGGAGCCCAAGCAGCAGGCGCTGCGCGAACTCTCGGTGCAGCGGCGAAAACTTCGCAAGGAGGCCGGTGAGGGAGCCGACCGGGAGGCGATCGAGGAGGCTCCCGATCCCCGCCTTGACCTGCACACGATGACCGAGGAGCACGTCAGCTACGGCCACCGCCTCGAGCCCCACATCGCCGACACCGCCCGCCTCTGCTGGGAGGCTCTGGATCAGGGCCAGACGGTGATCTTTGAGGGCGCCCAGGCTACGCTGCTCGACCTCGACCACGGCACCTACCCCTTCGTCACCTCCTCCAACCCGATCGCCGGCGCCGCCTGTGTCGGCGCCGGGGTAGGGCCCACCGACATCGACGAGGTCTGGGGGATCGCCAAGGCCTACACGACCCGGGTCGGCGCCGGCCCGTTCCCGACCGAGCTGCACGACGAGGTCGGCGAGCGGATGCTGGAGCGCGGCCACGAGTTCGGGACGACGACCGGACGGCCGCGGCGCTGCGGCTGGATGGACCTGGTCGCGCTGCGCTACGCGGTGCGCCTCAACCGGATGAGCGCGCTGACGATCACCAAGCTCGACGTGCTGAGCGGGATCGACCCGCTGCGGGTCGCGGTGCGCTACCGCTCCAAGGAGGGCGCCGTCTTCGACAGCTTCCCCTACCACCAGTCGATCCTCCACTCGGCCGTCCCCGAGTACGAGGAGCTGCCCGGCTTTGACGCCGAGATCAGCGATGTGCGCGCCGCGGCCGACCTGCCCGCCGCGGCGCGCGAGTACCTGCGCTTCATCGCCGCCGCGGCGGGGGTCCCGGTCCGCCTCGTCGGCGTCGGCCCCGACCGCGAGCAGGTCATCTGGATCGACTGAAGCTCAGCGGCACCGCCGGGCACAGCTCCGAGACGGTGTCGCGGGGGTACAGGGAGATCGGGCATCTGGCTCTCTGCTCTACAGTTTTGAGGTGGCTTCCGGTAGACGGGCAGCCAGGCTGAGCGAGCGGCTACCCAGGGGGCGCCACGGATTGCCGCGGGAGGCGGTGAGGGAATCTCAGCGCAATCGCATCCACAGGCGATGATCGAGGTCGTCTCTGAGCGCGGCTACCCGGATACCCGCGTGGTTAACGTGATCGGCGCCGCCGGGGTCTCGAGAAAGACGTTCTCTGAGCTGTTCGACAGCAAGGAAGATTGCTCCTCGCCGCTTATGACGCGCTCCTGGGGAACCTGCTGAGCGACACCGCGGGGGGGTTTGAGTCAAAGCCCGGCTCGCCCTGGGCCGAGCGCCTCGCGGCAGGGCTCGGGGCGCTGCTCGACCACCTGGCCGGGCACCCCGATGAGGCGCGGTTTGCGATCGTCGAGGTGCTGGCCGGCGGGTCCCAAGGCGCTGGCGCGCCTCGACGCGGCGCTGCGCCAGTTCACCGAGCTCCTGGACGCCGGGCGGGCGGAGACCTCGGTCGAGCTGCCCGGGATCACCTCGCTCTCGCTGGCGGGCGGGATCAATGAGCTGCTCTACAACGAGATCCTGCACGGCGCCGCGGCGCGCTTGCCGAGCCGCCTGCCAGACCTGATGTTCTGGGTCACCCTCCCGTTCCTGGGGGCGGAGGGAGCCGCCAAGGAGCGCGAGCGGACCCGGCTCTCGATGCCGAAGCGCTAGAAAAAGCTTCGTCACGGCGCTCTTTCAGGTCAGTGGCCGGGTTTCTTTAGTACCGGATGCTGGTATTTTGGCCGGTGGAGGGATATCCGAAGCTTTTAGATTGGCCGCGGCTCTAGACGGTCAGGCCGAAGAAGGAGAGTTATAGGACATGCGCAAACGTCTGACTTTGATCATTGCCTTGGGGGCCGCGATCGCGCTCTCCGTGGCCGCAGCGGCCTTCGCCGAAAAGCCGACCGTAGTTGAAGCGGGGAACCTGGTCCTGACGATCAACGGCGGTGTGAAGCCGACCGCGCTGCCGAAGAACAAGTTTGCGCCGATCACGCTGAGTGTAAGTGGCGGCATCGCGACCAAGAACGGCGCCCAGCCACCGGCTCTCAAGGAAACCATCGTCCTCACCGACAAAAACGGCACGATCAACCCCAAGGGTCTGGCGACCTGTACGTCCAGCAAGCTCCAGGCGGAGGACACCGAACAGGCCAAGAAGGCCTGCCCTAAAGCGATCGTCGGTGGAGGCCACGTCCAGGTGCGGGTGGAATTCCCGGAATCGACCCCGTTCAGCGCCGAAGGGCCGCTGGTCGTCTTCAACGGCGGCGAAAAGGGCGGCGTTACGACGCTGTTCATCCAGGCCTATGTCTCGGTTCCTACGCCGACGGCACTCGTCACCACGGTCAAAATCAAGAAAGTCCATAAGGGCCCCTACGGACTTGAATCGGTGGCGACGACCCCGGTGATCGCCGGTGGCAGCGGCTCGATAACCAATTTCAGCCTCAACATCGGCAAAACTTTCACCTACAAGGGAAAGAAGCAGAGCTACCTGGAGGCAAAATGCGCCACCGGCCACTTCTTGGCCCAGGCGAAAGCTATCTTCAGCGACGGGACCAGCCTCCAGGGCAACGTGGTCCGGGCCTGCACGGCGAAGGGCTAAAGGGGCCCCACCAGCTCCTTAGCGCTGGCGGCGCGGTTCGTGAAGGCCGCGCCGCCTGAGCCCCAGTCTTTCTTCAGGCCAGGCAGGAGGGCGGCCGGCCGGCGGGTCGCCCTTCTTATGCCCTGAACTCCATTTCGTCCACCCCGAGGTGTGATGGCATTCCGGGCCCATCTCACATGCTCGCCATCTTGCGAGCGCCTAAGACGCTACCTGCCGACAGAGCTTGTTAAGCCTGCCGGTGTAAACCGGCAGTTGCAGTAGCCGCAGGAACTCATCACGATTTTGACACGAGAAGGTGAGTCGGCAGCCGCACCGGCTCAACCTAGCCATATTGAGCCGGACCAGGTTCCACAGAGACAGGCGCCAAGTGGCGCAAGTAGCGGCATTTTCGCCAGATGAGATGAGTTCGCCGCTCGGTGAATCGGGAAGTTGTGCACCCGCACGCATGGTCGCTCCTTGACGTCGAGCGAGCCATTCCCGCAGTGTGTCAGACACCGGTTCGCGTGACCAGCTCGACCTCGATGACGCACTTCACCCGAAGCCGTCCAGGCCGACGAGGCGGCTAACGTGATCTTGCATCCGGTGTTCCTCCTGACTCCGCGTTC
Organism: uncultured Solirubrobacterales bacterium; assembly: GCA_963743285.1. GTDB lineage: Bacteria > Actinomycetota > Thermoleophilia > Solirubrobacterales > 70-9 > CAVUPF01. Next base: position 257,827 of record CAVUPF010000002.1, on the reverse strand, counting down.
TTCGAACCACGCAGAGCCTTCTAAGGGGCAGCGGGTGTCTTCTATCCGGGCCTCACCTCCGCTTGTTCAGCGAGACCCGAGTTTTGGACCGGCGCAGGTAGCCCAGTATTCAACCGGCGCTTACACGCCCCGAAATACTTGGAGCGGAACTCGAGACATTGTCTGTGTCAGGGTGACATTTCCCGCGCTTCCGGCCAGCTACAACAGCGGCCAATCCCGCGTTCACCCAGGCTTCATGAACCCACCCCAGGCCGGATGCTCGACAGCTACCAGCCTGGCCCTAATTGCCCTGCTGTTCGAATGTGTGCTGGTAGGTGGTGGGTGAGCCCGGCTTGCCGATCGGGTTGAAGGGGGACTGCTGGGTACAGCCTGGGGCTGGGAGCGTGGCGGTGCTGGTCTGTTCCGCGAAGGCGTATTTCTTGAGGAGTTTGAAGAATTCTGTCGCTTTTTCGGCTGCTTCTTTTTCGCTGGACCAGACGGTGCGTTCCTTGAAGGCAGGTTCGTTGGGAGTATTGGGATTGAGCGAGGCGGTGATCCCTGAGCTGCATTGGCGGGTCTCGAAACTCGGCAGGCCTTTGGCGACTTCCTGTGCGAAGAGCGGCTGGCTGTAGGCGCTGGCGCGATTTGTGGTCAGGCGGTGACCGAAGGTAGCCAGTGATTCGGGGTTGAGCGGTCCCATCGTTCGCAGGTAATGAAGTTTTTCTCCCTTTTTGTTTTCGATCGGCAGCACCCCGTTACTTGCCGTCGCGAGGTTGCCCATCACTCCGGTGATCTCGTGCTTATAGAGGCCGAGGCCGGTGAGGATCGGGTTGAGGTTGCGCAGGAAGGGGTCAAGCGCCCGCAGCAGGGGCGGGAAATCGTCGCGTAAGAGCCTGCGGAAGGCCGTGAAGCCGGAGGGGGCGAGGGCGATCACCGGAGTGAGGCCTTCGAAGAAGCCCTTCGCCTGCGGCGCCAGCTTGCCGAAGGCGACCAGGGTCGGGGAGAGCTGTTCGGCGGCGGGGACGAGCTGGCGAATCACCGGGTCGGCGTCGAGGGAAAACGACCTGAGCCTTGCCAGTGTGAGCTTCGACTGGTCAAGGAAGGTCGGGAAGGCGCGGAAGAGTTCTTCGATGTCGGTATCGCGCTGGGCTGTGGTCTGAAAGACCGAGTTGGAGTTGCGGATCAGGCTGGCCAGCTCGCCCTGGCGGCCGCGCAGCGCCTCGAGGGCTACCGTGCCGTTGCTGAACAACTGCCGGACCGCGAGACGCTGAGTGTCAAGGACGCGGAAGATCCGGTCGAATTCGGTGAAGGTCGGGTCGAATTCGCCGAGCGCATCGGAAAGCGATGCACCCCGGCCACCGATCGCCACAGCGGCTTCCTGCATCCAGTCCTGAAAGGCGGCCCGCGTTTTGGGGTTGAAGGTCCGGAAGATCTCATCAAGCTGGACCGATTGTTCGACGTTCGCGTTTGGGAGGGTGCCGCCGTCGGGGAGCTTGGGGCCGTTGCGGCTGCCGGGCGTGAGTTCGACGTAGGTCTCGCCGAGCAGGGTCTTGGTGCGCAAGATGGCCCTGGTCGAGAGTGGCAGCGGCGCGTAGCGGTCTTCGATGTAGATCGTCGCCAGCGCCTGCTTGCGGTCGGGCGCCAACCCGATGCTCTGCACTTTGCCGACGTCGACGCCGGAGATCCGCACGTCGGACTGTTCGGCGAGCTGGGTCGCTGAGTAGAAGGGGACCTTGATTTCGTAGGGTTTTGCCTTGAACGGCGTCGGGCCGCCGAAGGTGATCCAGAGGAAGAGCAGGATCCCGAAGCACGACAAAGCGAAACCGGCGATCACCAGGAGCTGGGTTGTGCTGGGCGCGCGCTTGCTCATTTGGCTTTGGGACCGCAGCTTTCAAAGCCGGTGAGTTCGGATTTGATTTCGGGGAGTTCGTTGATCTTTGGGACGCGGGCTGTAGTTAAAAGTGTTTTGATGAATGGCTTGACGTTTCCGAAGCCAACGGCAAGGCTGGCGCCTTTGCAGGAGATCATCACGAGGGCGCGCTGAACCGGACCGGCGGCATCTTGGAGGTTAAAGTCGGCGTTGAGGTCGTGGTTCAGCCACGGCAGGTAGAAGAGGTAGCTCTGCTTTGCGCCCGGCGGCTTGTAGGCGAGCTCGTTGAAGAAGCTGTTGAGGCCGCCGATCGAGTTGCCGAAGCCGTTCACCGTCTTCTTCAGCGCGGCGGAGCCTTCGTTGGCGTGGGTCAGGACCGGGCGAATCTGCCGGGTGAAAGGCCGGATCTGGTCGCGGATCGGAGCCGTCGTCTGCCTGAAGAAGCGCTCGGTCGCCTTAAATGCAGGGGTCAGCGCCTGAGCTTGGGGAATCAGACCGTAGAGTGCCGGGCGGGCGGCATTAGAGAATCGGTCAGAGCTTGCGAGGCCGGCCTGCGTCGCCTGCAGCGTCGCCGGGAATTCGCGCAGCGAGGCCTGGATCGAATCCTGCTGATTTGCGAAGTTGCCGAGCGCCGCATCAGAGGAAGTCACGAAGCGCTGGATCTCAGAGTCGTGGCGGCCTAGTTCGGTGGTGAGCAGAGAGAAGTCGTGGATGACGTGGGCGAGCGCTACGTGGCGACTGGCGACCGCGCCGTTCAGCTGGGCGAGATAGTGGGCAAAGGGCTGGAAGCGGCGGAAGGCGCCTGAGAGCTGGCGCCCGTGTCCCCCGATCCCTTCGGCGCCGCCGGCGAGTAGCAGTTGCAGGTACTGGCGGGTGTCACCGTCGAGGGTGTCGAGGAACTGCTCGAGTTCGACGTTGGGTTCGGTGCGCGAGATAGGGATGTCCGCGCCGTTTTTGATCTTGCTCTGGCCACTCCCAGGTTCGATCTCGACCACCATGTCGTCGAGATTTGTCTTCGGCCGCAGCAGCACCCCAGCGTTGGGATGGATCAGCTGCATGTACTGGGGCTGTATCTCCAGCCCGACCACAGCGTGGCCGTCTTTTAGATTGACGGAGCTGACCTTGCCGACTTCGATGCCGGCGATGTCAACCGGCTGGCCTTGACCCGGAACGACCGCCTTCGCGATCGTGAATTCTGCGGTGAGGTGATCGAAGCTTTCACCGACGAAGGGGAGCCAGGAGGGCAGCGCGGCCTTCTGCTCGATGAAGATTCCGAGCATCATCGCGATCCCGAGTGCAGCGAGCACCACGATCGCGATCGTGTCTTTGCCGCGTCCGCGGGACTGGCGGCCAAGCGCAGCGCGGAAGGACTTGAAGCGGCTTGTCTTGGAGGGGTTCTCGCTCATGGGCTGGTCGCTGCGGGGTCAGGAGGACCGACCTGCCCCAGCGGCCCGTTGACGTCGGGGACGGGGTTGGATTCGCAGCGCACGCCCGGCTTTTGCGGCGGCTGGCCGCCAAGCTGCGGCTGGGTCCCGAGCGGTGACGCGATGGAGTGAGCGAAGTTGGTCTTAGAAATTGTGTCTTCGCCCGCTGGGTTAGGCGAGGCGACCAGTTGCCCGCCGCCACCGGCCTGGATCCGCAGGTAGGGCCCGTTGCCGTCGAAGTTCTGCCCCGATCCGGCGAAGTTGCTCAGGGCGTAGAAGAATTCCCGGTAGTTTGGCCCGCCGGTCCCGAAGCGGTCTTCGATGGTCTGGTTGCCGGTCGGCACCAACACCTTGGTCGTGCAGAGGCTGAGCTGGTTGAGCTGCGGCAGCGCGTTGACCTTGCCGGCCTGGGCGGCGCCGGCGAAGCCCGGGGTCAGTTCCTCCAACAGCCTCGCGCTACCGCCGCCCTCATTGGCGGAGAGCAGCGGCCGCGCCTGCCTCAACCATGGTTTTGAGGCGCTGATCAATCCCGGCAGCGCGGCAACCGCGGGGGTCAGCTCGATCGCATAGGTGCGTAGCGGGGGCAGCGCGCGGTCGAGGCTGACCAGCGAAGCGTGGGCGGTCTTTAGGGTCGGGGCCAGGAGGTGGACCGTGCTCGAGAGGTTGGCCGATTGGGCGGCGAGGGCGCCGGTGAAGACGTCGAAGTTGTCGATCAGGCCCCTGAGGTCGCTTTCGCGGTTGGCGAAGGCACCGAAGGTGCGTCCGGCGCCAGCGATCAGCCGCGAGAGATCGCCATCCTGGGTGCCGAGGAATGCGTTGGCGACCTGGGCGCTGTAGCGACCGGCCGGGCCGCCGTAGCGAAACGCACCGTTTAGGCCTTCGGCCCCGGTCTTGCCTTTTACTTCCGGAAGCTGGGTGGCGTCTTCGGCCGCCGTCGGCTTGTGGGTGAGCGCTTCGCCGTAGCTCTCCAGCAGGTGGCTGAGGTTGGCTCGCACGGGCGACTGCAGAGCGGTGAGGATTTCGTCAAGTTGCACCGCGGTGGAGGTGCGGCTGACCGGGATCGTCCCTCCGCTGCCCAGTTCCGGTGCACTGGGGCTGCCGGGGTCGAGTTCGATAAAGAAATTGCCTTCGAGGAAGGTCCGCGGGCGAATCTCGGCGTAGGCGTCGTCGTGGACCGGCCGGCCGGTGCCCTCGACGGTGAAGGTGACGTTGGTGTCATCGCCGTTGCGGCTGGTCGAGATCACTTCGCCGACTTCGACACCGGCGATCCGAACCGGGGATTTGACGGCAATGTTGGCCGAGTTGGAGAAGGTCGCAGTCAGCTCATAGCCATAGCTGGTGAAGGGAACGTGCCCGGTGAAGGCCAGGTAGGGGCCCAGCGTGAAGATGATGATGAAGACGATCGCGATCATCGCGTTGCTGGGCCGCCACCTGAAGCGGCGGTTGGTGGCGCCCTGCCTGGTGTCGCGTTCGGGCAGGCGACTCACTTGCTTTTCCCCTGTCCCTTCAGCTGGCCGGAGGTCTTGGTGCCGTGGTTGCCCGGGACATTGCCGATCACGGTCTGCCCGGCCTGGTAGCGGACGTTGCCCGCTTCGCACTCATGGGGCTGGCCGGGGGAGGCGGTGTTCGGGTAGGGGTTGTAGTGGAGATGGTTTTCAACGCTGGGGCCGTTGGCTGGCGCGGAGGAGGGTGAGCCCTCGCTGTTGGGGCCTTCCGGAGGTGCCATAGAGATGAAGTTGAGCCAGTTGCCGAGCCCATTGCCTCCGCTGGTGGCGCTGGCGATGTTTTTAAAGGCGAGGGTGAGGTAGTTGCAGGTGCTCTGCGCCGGGGCGATGAAGCTGATCGCCGGCCCGAGAGTGTGATTGGTGTCGATCAACAGGTCGAGCCCGTTGAAGACGCCCGGCGCGTTTTGGAAGGCGAGTAGCGCTTCGGCGGTCGGGACCAGCTGCGCATTTAAGGTAGGAAATGCGTTGAGGGCCGGCGTACCGGCATGCAGCGCCGCGGCGATCGTCGGCGAGGTCTTGGCGAGCGACGCGGCGCCGGGCTGAAGCGCGGTGAAGAAGCGCTGGGAGTCGTGCAGGAAGGGCCGCAGCACCGGCAGGTCGGCGTTGGCGGCGTCTAGCGTCGAGGGGCTCTTGGAGATCGTTTCCTGGATGTAGGGTCGAGCGACGCGGGCGAAGGCGCCAAAGGTTTCATCGAGGGCAACAAAGAGGCTGGCCTGGGTATCGGCCACCGGGGCAACGGTCGCCGAAAGATCCTCGAGCGCGTGCCAGAAGCCGCCGAAGTTGGTCTGCGGGGCGACGAGCGTGATCAGCGCCGGCTCGGCGCTGATCACGAGTTCGCGCAGTGAACCGAACGCTTCGTTTAGCTGCGGGCCGCGGCCCGCCAGCGCGTTGCCAAAGCCCGCCTCGTTGACCCGGATCGCGGCGCGAGTCTTGGTGTTGAACATGTCGAAGAACTGGTCGATGTCGACCGGTTCGGGTCGTGCCGCGGAGAGGGGGATCGTTTCGCCCGCGGCGAAACTCTTGGAGGAGTTGCCGGGGGAGATCTGCAGGTACTTGAGGCCGAGCGGAGACTTCGGCCGGATGATCATCGTCGAGTTGACCGGCAGCGGTTCGACTTCCTTGTCGAGGCTGAGGGAGAGCTTGGCGGCGAAGCGGCCGTCACCGAGCGCAACGGGGACGACGGACTGGACGCGCCCGACCAGGAGGCCGCCGATGCGGACATCGTTTCCTTTGACCAGCGCGTCGGCGTTGGGCACCTCCGCGTAGAGGTTGTAGGTGGAGACGAACGGCAGCCCGTTGTTGGCGTTGTAGGCGAGGAAGACGGCGACCAGGACAACCAGCACGGTGACCGCCCCGATCAGCACCGGACTGCTCGCGATTCCCGTCACTCCGCTGCGCTTCCTCATGGCCCGAGCAGGTAGTTGAGGAGCGGGGAGGTGCCGCCGGTCTTGGCAGAGGAGGTGGCCGCACCCGCCTTGCCGACCTTAGGCGTCGAGGAGGACCGCGGTGCGCGAGCGCCGCTGGCAGTCCCGCTGCTCCGTCCTTCCAGGCGACGCTCAAGGCGACGGTAGAGTGCTGCGGAGCTGCTGGCGGCGCCTGAGGATACGGCGTCCTGGCCGGTGAAGTTGGCGTCACAATCACTTGCTTCAGATATCGAGTATTCGAGGCAGTTGCTGAGGGTGACGAGCGTGCGGCCGAAGTGGCCGTACTGGTCGAAGCCGTTGATCGTCGCGGTCGTGTTGTAGATCAGTTCGACCAGCCCGTTCCAGCCCCCGGTTTCCTTCGTGTTGACGAAGAACTTGGCGAGGTTTGTGGTCGGGCCGACGCCGGCGATGGCGAGTTCGGCCGCTTTGCGGACGACCGGGTCGGCTTCGGCAAGCTTCGGGCCGGCGACCGCGCCGGTGGCGCCGAGGCTCTTCAACGCCACGGTCGAGGCGGCGGAGAACGGGGTCAGCTCCTTGGTCGCCTCGGTCAGCGAGGGAGCCGCCTTGCCGAGGTCGGCGAAGACCGGCGTGGCGGCGTTGGAAAAACCCTCGAGGCTGCGCATCGTGAGGCGGAATTGGCTCAGGAAGCGGGGAAACTTCTGCAGCGAGGCTTCCAGCGCGGCGCCGCGTTCGGAGCTTGCCTGGGCGGCGGCGCCGGCGTTGGTGAGGAAGCCGGCGACGTGGGCACGCTCGCGGGAGAGCGGCCGCAGGATCGTCTCGGAGTCACTTGCCAGCTGGGCGAGCCGGTCACGCTGGCCGTTGAGGATCCCCAGCAGCTGGTCGACCTCGCGCAGCACTGGATTGGCGCGCAGGACGACTTCTTCGATGTCTTTGCCGCGCCCCGCCAGCCCGGCTCCTAGTTCGTTGAGGATGAGGCGGAAGCGCTGAGCGTAGGGAAGGGTCTGGATATCGTTGATCAGATCGGGCTCGACGCTGCTGCTGTTGTTCTCCACCGGCAGCAGGTACTGGCCGGCGCCTGGCTTGCCGGCGGGTATCCGCTTCAACGACGGCGGCAGCGGCGAGCCAGGAGCGCGGGGCAGGGTCGGGTTGCAGTCGACGTACCTCTCGCCGATCAGCGACTGCGGGCGGATCATGCAGCTGGCGTCGCTGCGGAAGTCCTGAAAACCGGGGTTGGCGATTTCCAAGACGATGATCGCTTTGCCCGGCATCGCCACGGGCTTGCCGTTGCGGTAGGCATCGATTTCGCCCGGCATCGATACACCGACGGACTGAATTTGGCCGACGTTCGCACCGGCGATGCGGACCTGCTCGCCGCTGACCATGAAGGAGCCGTCGTCGAAGTAAGCTCGGACCAGGTAGCCGTTGCTTTCACCCGAGGAGACCAGCACGATCGCGACCACGACGGCGACCACCAGCGCGATGACTATCAGTCCTTTTTTCATGGCCCCGGTGGTGCGTCGGACGGTTTGCATTCGGAGGGGGTGACGCCCGCGCCCGCCCAAGGCGGGTCGACGAAGGGGTTGGAGTTGTCGGGAGCGGACTGGGTCGCACCGCCCGGGCAGCGACGGTGGATTGCGGCCGAGGAGCCGAAGGCTTCGAACTGCTGCGCCGGTGTGATCGGTTCCAGTTCGTGGCTGGCGCCGTTGTATTTGAAGAGGTTCTGGGCAGACGGTGAGACCCGGACGTAGTTGCCGTTGCCGTCGTAGTAACCCGAGGCCACCCCGAGCTTGCCGAACCCGTTGAAGATGTCCGGCGTGTAGGCGCGGGCGAAGTTGAGGGTGGGCTGGAATGCGGTGATCGCAGCTTCAGCGTGAGGGAAGGCGCTGGCGGCGCGCTGCTGGACGTCGGGCAGCGTGGCGAGCAGTTCCGCAGCGTCATTGGCGTTGCCCTTCCGTCGCACCGTGAGGCGCAGGTTCTTGAACACGGGGAGCGCCGCGTAGACGACCGGACGGAGTTCGGCTAGGAAGGACGCCAGGTTCTTGGTCGCGGGCTTGGCGGTGTTGAGGAGCGGTTCGAGGTCACCGAGGGCGGCGCGAAGGTTGACGAAGGTCGTATTGCTCTGGCGCAGCACCGGCGGGAAGCTCTGCAGGGCCTGATCGAGGGCGACGTTTTGGCTGGCGATCGCGCCGAAGGCGGTGCTCGCGTGAGAGACCGCACTGGAGAGCTGGCTGCCGCGCTCCGAGACCACGGTGGCGAGCTTGCTGGAGCTGACGATGAAGCGGGTGAAGAGACTCTGGTCGGCGTTCAGCGCGTGCACGAAGGCGTCGGTGCGGTTGAGCGCCGGGCCGAAGTACTTGTAGGCCTGGTTTGCCTTGCGGCCGACCCCGGCATAAATATCGGCGTTGCCTTGGATGAACTCGCCGAGGGCGCGGCGCACCGAGGGCGGGAAAGTGTTGAAGAACTGGTCGATGTCTACCGGCGTGGTGGTCGAGCCAAGGCCGAGCGTGGCGCCTTCTTTCAGCGCGGGATTGCTGTTTGGTCCGGGGCTGATCGAGACGTAGTGGTTGGCGACGCCCGATAGCGAGGTGGCGCGGATCACCGCGGTGGTCCCCTCGTGCAGCTGCTGGCTGACCGAGACGCGGACGCTTGCGAGATTGTTTTCGGTCAGTTCGATGTTTTCGACAGTGCCGACCGTCGAACCACCGATCAGAACCTGGTTTTCGGGGACGAGCTGCCCCGCGTTTTGGAAGATCAGGTCGTACTGGTAACCGCCGCCACCGCCAAATAGCACGACGCCGAGCGCGATCACCACTACTGCAAGAGCTGCGATGGCGGCGATACGAGCGGGAGTGAACCCCCGGCTGGGCGCCGGGCTTTTCTCCTCGCCTAAGGGATTAGCAGCCACGGATCGTCGCTTGCGGTTCCCCGGCCTCCGACCCGGAAGAACGGCGTCGGAATCGTATCCGAGCCGTCCCCGGGCAAGCGGGCGCCACGCGGGGACTTAACTGGAATTCAACGCGCTGGCGGGGCGCTATTTCAGCCGTGGGAAGCAGTTGTGACATCGGGGGCGCTTGGCCTGCGCTGCGGGCAGATGAGTAGAGCCGCGCACAGAGGTCTGGCCTTGGTTGGGCCTATTGGTGACCGCGGCCGCGTGACCCGGCCATCTCGGCGGCGTCGAATGCCAGGAAGTAGCCGCGAAAGCGGCAGTCATTCACCTGTCCGGACGGCCGGCAACTGGCTGCGAACTCACGATGTAGATAGAGCGCGAAGCTCAGACGTTGAGGTGCGGCAGGACGCGGTCCAAGGATCGCGGCAACCACCAGACCCGCTCGCCGACCAAGAGCATCAGGGCCGGCAACAAGACGATGCGCACCACGGTGGCGTCGAGCAGCACCGCAACGGTCAGGCCGATTCCGAGCTGGCTGACCGTCGCGATGGGAGCGGCCGCGAAGGCGATGAAGACAGCCATCATGATCGCGGCGGCGCCGGTGATCACGCGGGCGGTTTTCTCGAGACCGAAATCGACCGCGGCGGCGTGATCGCCGTCGCGGTCAAAGCGCTCCTTCATCCGGGTCAACAGGAAGACCGCATAGTCGATCGAGAGCCCGAACACGACGCCGAAGATCATCGTCGCCCCGACCGCGTCGACGTATTTGTGACCGCCCAGCGGATAGCCCGCAGGGACATTGAAGAGCAAGGTGAGGATGCCGAAGGCGACCCCGACCGTCGCCAGGTTGAGGCCGACCGCGATCGCGGCCAGGGGAATCGCCCGCAGGACGATGACCAAGACGATGAAGGTCGCGAAGGTGATCGCCGCCACCACGTAGGGGATGCTCGCCCGGCTCACCCGGCTGTAGTCGTTTAGCTCCGCCGCTCCGCCGGCGACCCCGGCAGTGGCGTCGGTGTCACGGCCCATCGCGGTGGTCATCTTGTCGAGGCGGTGGTTGAGCGAGATCGAGCCGGGGGTGTTGAAGCTGTAGCGGGAGATGACCAGCATGGTCGTCGCCTGGCCGCCATTTCGCAGGTCGATCGTGCCGGCGGCGGCTTCGCGTTCCTGCTTCGGCGCTCCGTCAAGCGCCGAGAGGACGAAGTAGCCGGAATTGAAGAGCCCTGGAGAGCCGTGGCGAAGCTTCCCGGTCTTGTGCTGGTACTTCTGATGGCTTGTGATCACCTGCGCCGTGGCGCGGTTTAGCCCTGACTGCAGGGGGGCGGCTTCGTGGTAGCCGGACGCGAGGTTTTCCTTCAGGGCCGTGGCGCCGCCGCCGATCCGCGATATGCCCCCGACCAACGCTGTCGAGCCGGTGGCCAGGCGGGTGAGGCCACTGTTCAGGGAGGAGGAGGCGGTGGCGAGGCGCTGCGCCCCCTTTGCGAGCTTGATGCCACCGTGTTCGATCTTGACCAGGCCTCGGTGGAGTTCCGCAGCGTGCTTATAAAGTTCCCCTAAGTGCTTGGCTTCGGTTTCCACCCATTGCGCCACGGTGTAGGTTTCTTCGCTGTCGAGGACTAGGCGCTTCTGCAGAGCGGTCAATTCGGTTGGCAGCCCTGCATAGCCCGGCGCATAGGGCTGGCCGCTGACCGGGTCGGTGCCGCTGACCGCCGCGGAGGCCTTGCGGACGGCTTCTAGCGCCGCCCCGTAATGGGCGTCGGACTTCCCGACCGTCATCTGGTCGAGCTGCTGCAGGGCGGTGCTCAGTTGTTCGTCGGCGACCTTGGCCGGCGCGATCAGTTCGGGGAGCTTGTTTTTGGAGTCCGCTTTTAGGGACCTTTCCGTTCGGCGCGCACGAACGAGAGCGTTTCGGCGCAGATTGGAAGCCACGTCGCTGAGTCCTTCCTTCAGGGCTTCCGCGCCGATTGCCGCTTCCTGCTGGGCTTCGGAAAGTTTCTTCGTGCCCTTCGCGAATTCGCCAAGGGCGGTGACCGCCCGCTGGCTGCCAGCGCTGGCCTTCGCGAGACCGTTTGAGATCGTCACCGCCCCGCTGGCGGCCCGGTCGGACCCTTCGGAGAGCAGGCCCGCCCCGGAGCTGGCCTGCGAGATCCCTTCGCGCAGTTCGGAGACGCCGCCCGCGGCGAGGTTCAACTTGCGGCCGAGCTTGCCGAGTTCGCCGCCGGGCCCGCTATTGCCACCGGCGAGCAGGCCGTTGCCGGTTTCGCGCAGCGGCGAGACTTTGTGTTCGATCTGACCAGGGCCGATCACCGCCTGCACGCTCGGCAAGTCGGCGAAGCGGCGCTGCCAGCGGCCCAGCGTGGCAAGCCGGGCGGGTTCGGTGATCGGGCCGTGGGTCGTGGTGGCGATGATCTGAAACGGTGCGTCCCAGCCTGGGCCGATCACGTGGTTGATCAGTTCGGCGTCCTTGCGGGCGGGGTCGCCCTTGGAGAGCTGTTCGGGGCTGGGCGGGCCAGTTTTCAGGGCGATCGCCGGGGCGGCGAAGACCAAGACGACGACGGCGATCAGGGCGGCGACCGGAGCCGGACGGCGCATCGCGGCGCGGACGAAGACCATCAGCCGCGATTCCCCGGTCGGTTCGGGCCCGATCCGCCAGCGGTCGAGGTTGGTGCCGATCAGGGTCAGCAGCGCCGGTCCGACCACCGTCGCGACGAGCACGCTGAGCGCCGCGACCATTGCAACCGTTCCCGCCAAGGCGGCGAGCAGCGCGCCGGGAACAATGAAGAGGGCGGTGACCATCGAGATCATCAGCGTGCTGCCGGCGAACACGCACGTTCGGCCGGCTGTCCGCCTCGTCGCCCAGGCGGCGTCTATGGGCGCCGCCCCGGCGGCGAGTTCCTCGCGAAAGCGGGAGACCATCAGCAGCGAGTAATCGACGCCGAGCGCTAAGCCCATCATCGTCGTTACGGTGAGGGCGAAGGCGTCGATGCTGAGATAGGAGGTGAGCAGATAGAGGATGCCGCGCGAGGCGAACACGGTGATCGCCCCGAAGCCCAGCGGGATGGCGGCGGCGATCGGTGAGCGGAAGACGATGAGCAAGACGATCAGCAGGATCGGTATCGCGATCAGCTCACCGCGCTCGCTGGCGGAGATCGACTCGACCTGAAGGGCGCGAGAAATACTCGCGAAGCCCGACTGGGTCGCCCGCACCGGCGAGTGGATGTCTTCTTCGAGAATGCGGTTGAGCTTGGGGACGGTTTCGTTTACCGCCTGGTCGATGCCGACGTGGAAGTCGACCAGGATCAGGGCCTTGTCCGGGCTGGGGCGCAGGCGCGCCACGGATCCACGGGACCAGGGCGAGAGCGTGGTGACCTTGGGGTCCTGGCGCAGGACGCGGATCAGCGCCGGCCCCTGTTCGTTGAGCGCGGCCGCCGGGCCACGCAGCAAGATCGCGAAGGGGGCCGAGTTGCCGAAGCTCTTGGTCAGCATTTCGTTGGCCTTCGCCGACGGCGTCCCGGCGATGGTGAGCGAGGTGGGTTGGAGCTTTGAGTTGACTCCGAGCCCGAGGATCCCGAGCACTAAGAGCACGACGAAGGCCACCGCCAGCACCCGCCGCGGGTGGCGCAGCAGCAGCGGGTGGCGGCGTGCGCCGTCGTCGGTGCGCGACGCACCGCCCCGGCCCCTGCTCCTCCTCCTCATAGGCACAGCTGGTAGTTTGGCGATTCAGGGAGCGGGAGGGGCGAACATATGCAGAAGACTTTGTTAAGGGCGCCTGTTTTTGCAAGCGCCCTCGTTGCGGTGGCCAGCGGCACCGCGTAGGTGCTGTGCCTGGGAGTTGGCATGCTGGCTGTCATCGCAGAAGGCTATATGCGACCCGCACGCCGCCGCAGGCGCGCGTCGGTATGAGCCTCGGAGACACGAACGTCGAGTTCCGCGAGCGGGGGCCGATTCCGCCTTCTTGCCGAACGCGATCTTTCAATGGGCCGAGCAATGCCGCAGCCGGCTTGGATCCGAAGACGCAAAGGAAGGTCCCGGGCTTCACTGCGGGCCGCCCTTGACGGCAACTTCCAAGACGGGCAGGATCGCCTCGGTAGACGGCACCTTCTTGCAGGGAGCCGTGTTCAAGAAGGTAGGCGCAGAGACTCTCGCGCTAGCCTGGACCACCGGAAGACTTGAAGAGATATCTGACAATCGCGGTATTCGCGGCGGCTGGCCTCCTGCTCGTCGGAAGTGCTGGCGCGGCCGTGATCAAGGTCGGCAATCTGGTGCTGCGGGCCGACGGCGGATTCGAGCCGAAAGTGCTCCCACGCCGGAGCTTCGCTCCGATCAGGTTCCAGGGGTACGTGAACATCGAAGCGACGGGTGGCGGGGTGCCGTCCGCTCTCCAGCAGGCGGTGCTCGAATTCGACCGCGACGGCCGGCTGAGCACGAGCGGGCTGCCTACTTGCTCAGTGAACCAGATCGACGAAGCGACGCCGCAGGAAGCGCGAGCTATCTGCAAGGACTCGATCGTCGGCACCGGACACGTCACCGCGACGATCGCCTTGCCGGGGCAGGCGCCGGTGCTCGCCACCTCGCTACTGACCCTGTTCAACGGCCTGCCCCAGAACGGCAACCCAACCGTCATCCTTCACGCCCGCACCACGATCCCGGCCGCCCAGACCTTCGCCGTGGTCGTGCCGATCGAACGACGGACCGGCGCCTTCAGCTACCGCGCGACCATCAACGTTCCGCCGATCGCGGGGGGGTACGGAGCGCTGACCCATATCGACGCGAAGATAGGCAGGCTCTACAGCGTCGGCAAGCGAAAACTCAGCTACGTCTCGGCCCGCTGCTCGAGCGGCATCCTCCAGACCGAGGGCCGCTTCAGCTTCGCAAACGGCACCGTGATGAGCGGCGGCGTTTCGGAGCCTTGCAGCGTCCGATAGCGACCGCAGCTTCCTATACTTGCCCGCCCCGGGCCGTTAGCTCAACCGGTAGAGCAGGAGACTCTTAATCTCAAGGTTGAAGGTTCGAGTCCTTCACGGCCCACTCAGCGGATCGTTCGCAGATGGCGTAACCGGGCCTCGCCAATGTCGCCTACTGAGGGCGCTTCGCAAGGCGGATGGAGTTGAGCCTGTTTCGCTGCGGATCACTCGGCAAAGGTGACTCTGGTCGGCGAAGCCGAGGTCGGCGGCCAACCACGCCAGGTCGCGCTCACCACCGGCCAGGCGCTCCAGCGCGCTGCTGATGCGCAGTCGTATCCGGTGGCGGGAGATCGTGTGGCCGGTAGTCGCGCGAAACACGCGACTGAGATGGTGCGGGGAGACCGCGAGCGCACCGGCAAGGTCGGGTAAAGAGCGCCGCGGGTCGGCAGCGAGGGCCTCGCGTACAGAATCGGCGAGGGCATTGTGGGCCCGGTCTGTGGTCGGGCGACCCGACGCGACCCGGTTCGGATCGAGCTGTTCAAGTGCGCAGGCACTCAGCCCGATCGCGCGCTCGTACAGCTCGTGGGAGTCGGCCTTGCGGCGAGCTGCAACGAGCAACAGGCGGTGCTCGAGGTCGAGCCGGGGCAGGATCGGGAGTGGCCGGGACGGCAGGGTGGGAGCACCGCCCCACAGCGAGGCGGCGAGGCCCTCGCTGAGGCTGAGTGAGGTGCAGTCGTCACCGTGGGCTTGCGGGTGGTCATAGCGCTGCTCCTCGCCGGGGTTGACGCAGTAGGCAACGGTCGGGTCGAGAAGCGCCTCGACGCCGTCGACGCTTCTCACGAAGCAGCCCCGGCGCACGAACACGAGCGCATGTCCGCTCGCCTCCTCGGTATGCAGGCCGCGGCCGATCGGGTGAGAGCAGCCCACCGTGGCGATACCGACGCCGTCACGACTCAGGACCTCTTTGACGCTCAGCATGCCTGCGATCGTCCCATATGAGCACAAATGTCCAAGACCGCGGCCGAGGCCGCTGGCAAGCTTCGCGTGCATGGCTTCGATCCGCAAGGAGATCTCGATCGACGCACCCGCACAGCGGGTCTGGGCGGCGCTCCGCGATTGGGGCGCGATCCACCAGCGCCTCGCACCTGGCTTTGTCGTCGATGCCCGCCTTGACGGAGAGGACAGGATCGTCACCTTCTTCAATGGGACGGTCGTCCGCGAGCTTCTCGTCGACCTTGACGACGAGGCTCGGCGGCTGGTCTGGTCGGTGATCGACGGTCCCTATACCCACCACAATGGATCGGCGCAGGTCTTCGCCACAGATGACCGCCACAGCGAGTTTGTCTGGATCGCCGACCTGCTGCCGAATAACGATGAGCTTGTCGGCCTCACCGGCGAACTCATGCAGCAGGGGGTGCTGGTGGTCAAGAAGACGCTTGAGTCTGAGTAGGACGGCTGCTAGCGGATAGCACGGTAGAGCGTCTCCCGCCGGCCCGGTTCGCGCAGTGAGCGCTCAGCCGGTCCCGGTGCAGAGGCGCGGCGCCAGGAACCTCCATACGCGGTGCGGGGACCCGTCCCAACTGCCCGGGCCCCCGCGAAGCCGATGCGGCTTGTCAGTGCCGCCCGTCGTCGGACCGCGTCGACGTTCCCGGCGTGAACGAGACCCCCCGCAGGACTTCGCCGAAGGCTGCCGTCCTTAGGGTCCGGAAGCGCTCCGACGGCGCTGGGGCTTGCGCCGCCAACGGATCGCTGATCGCGACAAGCTTGTCCGGGTCGGCACCCTGATCGCCGTCGCCGCTCACGGTAGAGGTCACCGCGTAGAGGGTGGCGCGGTTGCCATGTACGCGGCCGGTGAGGTTGCGTAGCCCGTCCGTGGCGGGAGACCATGGCAGGCCGGTGCCCGGATTGTCGCCGGACGGATAGCCGGGGACGGTGTAGGGCTTGCCGAGGTCAAGGCCAGCACTGAGCGTGTACACATGCTTCCATTCACCCGCGGCCGGATCGAATACCCACTTCTGAAGGCCGGCGTTGGTCTGGGCCGCTGCTTCGGTGAATTCGTTGGTCGCTTCCGAGTACCCGTTTTCGCCGCTGCCCTCGTCCGCAACGTAGACCGTGTCGGCGTTTGCGAACCAGATACCGAACGGGAAGGATGTCGTCGACGACAGTTCGGCCGGGAAGCCCTTCAGGATGCACATGTTGTCGGGCTTGAGTTCTTCCTTGGCGAGTGCTTCGGCGACCGGTTCGATTGCTGCGGTAGGCAGCTTTGCGCCCTCTGTCGGAAGCCCAACACCATTGGGGCAGGCTTTGCCCGTCGTGTCGACGAAGTACACGGTGTTGACGCCGTTGCCACCACTGCCCTTCGTGTAGTAGAGGACGTGGTCGAAGACGGTGATGCCGCGGTAGTTGTTGTCCTTGCTCTGCTTGTCGTGTTTGTCGCCGAGCTCGGTTATGTTGAAGCTGCCGACCGGAGTGGGGAAACCTGGTGCCTGCAGGGCTTGGGGGACCAGCGAGGGCGTCATGATCTGCGCGCCTCCGCCGGCGATGATTCCGGCCGGGATCGGTTTGGAGCCGTTGCCTGAGTTGCCGGCGGCGTAGATCAGGTTGGCCCCTTCTTCTTCGTTGAGTATCGCCGCCCGCGGGTTGTCGCCGCTGTAGGCGTTGGTGTTGGTGAATTTGAAGTTTCCGGCCGCGTCTACCTGCGCCACCGTCCGGAGTGCCGTCACTGGGTCGGTGTCGGTGGGGTCGAACACGCCCGGCGTGCTGCCGTTGGAGGTGTCTATTTGATCCGACGGCGCGTCGTAGCCCATGAACGTCACATTGCGGCCGCCCGTGGACAGGTTGAGCGCCAGTTCGGACTTTGAGGAGAAGCTGGTGACCATCTGGTCGGAGCTGGGAGTGATCCCGGGCTCGGAGCTGTTGGGGACCTCGAGCGAGTTGATCGGGAATCCCCAGGGCGTCAGCTGGTCGAGGAAGATCTTGGAGGTGATTCCGAAGTGTTCGTCTACCGAGTCGTTATTGAACACTTCCGGGTAGACGCCGTTGGCGACGGCGACCCCGCAATTGGGCGGCGTGCAGCCGGGCGCGAGCAGCGTTTCGCCCTTTTTCAGGTTTGGGTCGTTTTCGAACACCGAGCGGCTCACGAGCAGGTTGCCCGGGGAGAAGAAGTGACCCGGGAAGGAGTGACGTCGGAATGAGTGATGCGGGAAGGCCTGGGCGGGTGCAGCGAGGACCGCCCCTGAGCCGGCGACCAGCGCAATTAGCGTCAAGCGGCGGGCAAACGTCAAAAGGTCGCTCAGCTTCCTAGTCATCGCATCTCCTTGGGTGAGCGGCAGCGCCGCCGTCTTGACCTAACGTGCGGCACGCTACTAATGCGCGGGCGGCCCGTTTGTAATCATCGCATTACCATCGTGTGATGATCGCGTGACTGCGGTCGGCGCTAACACCTGCGGTGTCGGCTCAGCGCCGCTCACCGCACTTCTGCTTCCTCAGGCCATGCAAAACCAATGGGCGGGCCCCTGCCGACCCGTACGTTGGCCGGGTTGTCGTCATAGACGCTGCCGCTGACCAGGAGGTTCCCGGGCTCAAGGCGAATCCCGCCTCGTTTCTCGAGCTGGTGCCCGTCACCGAAACCGAAGCGATACCCGTAGCCCGGGCTCGCGCTGGGCCCCAGGGCTGACCGCCAAACCGATAGCCACCACCGCAAGCCCAGCGAGTAGCCGCATACCCCTCATAAGTTCCTCCAAGTCGCCGATTGATCTTGCGGTGACTTTTACGAGCACGCGCCCGAAGAGTGTTGTGAGCCGGACCCGACCCGTTTTCAGCTGGTGAAGACCGCTCGCCCGATCGCCGGCCTTCTAAGGCAGCGCGGATTCGCTACCCGAGAGGCCGCCGAGCGGGTTTTTGAGCGCTTCCTTGCCTTTGCCCTTCGATTCCTTCGCCTCTGCCTTCACCTGCTTTTGGAAGGCCTTCGCGCGTTTGCGGACTTCGCCGAGCTGGGTTTCGAGCTGCTTCTTCTGGGCAGTGGAGGTGGCGAGGGACTCGGCCTGCTTGATGTCCTTATCGCCACCAGCGAAGTCGAAGGCGAAGTACTTGAACTCCGCCAGGGTGCTGACCGAGCCAAGGCTCGGATGGGCGTCGGCGACAATCTGCTGGGCCTGAGCGGCCGCCTTCAGGTTGACCTCGGCTTCGGGGCCGGTGGCTGAGTTCTGAGCCAGGCTGAAGAGGGCGCCGGCGATCAGCTGGGCGCCGGAGGGGCTGGGGCTGTGGCCGGCTTGCTTCAGGTAGCGGCTCCAGGCTTCGCTGGCTTTTTCGAGCTGGCTGACCGCGGCGGAGGTGACCTTCGGCTGTCCGGTCGTCGAGTTGACTTCGCTCAGCGCGTTGCCGGCGCTGACCCGGGTGCGGGTCAGCGAGAGCAGCAGGCTCTGGTCTTGCGGGCTCCTCCTCAGCCTCTTTTCGATTCCCGTCGCCTGTTCCTCGAGCAGGCCCGAGGCGTTGCTGGTCGAGCTGGTCGAGCCGAGCAGGCTGCCGATGTTGGGGCCGACGACCAGGAAGAGGCTGGCTCCCATCAGCAGCGCGAGCAGCGCGTAGACGACCCGGACGACATGTTTGCGCCGCCCGCGGATATCGAAGACCATCCTTCGCTCACCGCTCGCTGCCATCCTTGACTACCTCTCCTGAGTTGAGGGCTCTGCAATGCCCGCGGCCTCACCCGGCCGGCCGAAGGCCCGAGCGAGCAAGATACTCAACTCGTACAGCACGATGAGCGGCACCATCTCAAGCAGCATCGAGATCGGGTCGACGCCGGGCAGGGCCGCGGCGATGATCGAGATGATCAGATACGCGTAGCGGCGGTTGGAGCTGAGCTGCTCGACCTTGACGATGCCGAGCCGGGTCACGGCGACGATCGCCAGCGGCAGCTCGAAGATGACCCCGCAGGCCAGCATCGTCATCGAGAAGAAGCTGTAGTAGTCGCTGGCACGGACCTGGACGTTGAACTGGCTGCTGTTGAAGCCAAGCAGGAACCTGACTGCGGCCGGCATCACGGCGAAGTAGGCGAAGGCGACGCCGACCAGGAAGAGGACCGGGGCGAGCACGAGGATCGGCACGATGACCCGGCGCTCGGCAACGCTGAAGGCGGGCAGGACGTAGGCGTAGAGCTCGTAGAGGACGAACGGCAACGAGAGGACGATCGCCCCGTAAGCAGCAACGGTGAGGGTCGTCGTAAACGGCTCCGTCACGCCGAAGGTGAGGAGCTTCTTGTGGTCGGATGGAAGCGGCCCTGAAGCGACCTGCAACAGCAGGTGGTTCTGCCAGAAGCAGAGCGCCAGGGCGACTCCGAAGATCGCCAATGAAACGATCATGCGGCTGCGCAGCTCGTCGAGGTGCTCGACCAGGGTGAGGCGATCCTCGTGGGAGACCGCCCTGACGCGGCGGGGCATCCTGGCGGCCCTCTCAGGCCCGTTTGCAGGAGAGGGCCTCGCGCTCGGGCCGGCCCGCCGCGTTGCCCGTCACGGTGCTCGAACTCTGCAGCCGCTGGGCCGCGCCGCCGCCCTCGTCGGGCTGCTCGCCGCTGAGAGAGTCGCGGAACTCGCGGACGGCGCGGCCGAGGCTGCTGCCCAGCTCAGGCAGCCGTTTCGGGCCGAAGAGCGCCAGGGCGACGATCAGGACGAGAACCTCTAAAGGTCCGACGTTTCCGAGCACCGATCCATGGTAACGCGGCACCGTCGGGATCGGCTCAGCGTTTGCGGGGCTTCGGCCTACCTGGTAATTGGGTTTTGTCGTAAAGCTGCGCAAAAGTGCGGATCAAGCCCCTCCCTGCCGGGTTCGATGATGTAGGGATGAGAGACGCAGCTCACACAAGCCATCCGCAGACCGCCGTCGGGCTTCACGTCTGCCCGCAGTGCAGCTCGCGCCTGGTCCAGCCAACCTGCTGGGAGCAGACCGGGGATCGCTTTCACTGGCGGGTCTGGCGGCGCTGCCCCGACTGCGAGTGGAGCTGTGACGGCATCCACGGCGAGCGCGAGATCGACGACTTCGACGAGCAGCTCGACCTCGGTACGCACGAGCTGGCCGAGGAGCTGAAGGCGCTGGAGCGCGAGAGCATGGCGCAGATGGCCGCCGCATTTATCACCGCCCTCGCCGCCGACCTGATCAGCGCCGAAGACTTCCGTTAGCTGTATCTCTGCACGACGCCGTCGGCGACCAGCTCGAGGAGCTGGCGCTGTTCGGGCTCAAAGGCCCCGGAGTCGAGTTGCTGCTTGGCCCTGGCGACCAGCTCGAGGGCTCGGCAGCGGACCTCCTCGAGCGCCCCGGTTGCGGCGATCCGCTCGCAGAGGGCCGCCGCGGCCGCCTCGTCCAGCTCGCTCAGGTCGAGGCAGCCGATCGCCGGATCGATCTCGGCGGCGAGGATCAGCGGCAGGGTGACGGTCCCGTCGAGCAGGTCGGTGCCGCGGGCCTTGCCGGTGCGCTCCGGCGGACCGGCAACGTCCAGCACGTCGTCGAGCATCTGGAAGGCAAGCCCGACCTCCGCGCCGAAGGCCCGCAGCGTCGCATCGTCGCGCCCAATCAGACAGGCGCACTCGAAAAGCCTGCCGGTCTTCAGTCGGCAGCGCTCCAGATAGCGCTCCTCTGAGATGCCGGTGTCGAAGGCATCTTGGCGCTGGGCCAGCTCGCCACGCGCGAGCGCGACCGAGGCCTCGCTGAGCAGCTCAATCGCGCGCCGATCGCCCGCCCCGGAGAGCAGCGCGAAGGCGCGGGAGAAGAGCAGGTCGCCGGCGGCGATCGCCCGGGGGCGGCCGGAGATAACGGCGACGGTGGGCCGGCCACGCCGCAGCGGCGCATCGTCGAGGACGTCGTCGTGGACGAGGCTCGCCATATGGACCAGCTCGATCGCGGCCGCGGCGCGGACCGCCGCATCCCCCCCGCTCCCCCCCGCGCAGAGCAGCACGAGCAACGGCCGCAGGCGCTTCCCGCCCGCCGCGAGCGTCGCCGTCGCGTCCACGCTGAGCGGATCTCCGTGGCCGGCGCTCAGCTCCCGCAGGCTTGCCTCCACCTCCCCGAGTCGAGCCGGAAGCCAGCGGCTGGAAGCGTCGAGGACCGCCGTCACCGGCGGCGGGACGACGGAGCGGCGAGTCACCCGCGGATGCCGCTGTGGATCGCGATGATCCCGCCGGCAAGGACCGTGTAGCGGATGCGCCGTAGCCCGGCGGAGTCCATCTTGCTCGCCAGGCCGTGGGGGTCCGGAAAGCTTCGGACCGACTCGGGGAGGTAGGCGTAGGCCTCGGGGTCTGCGGAGAGGTTGCCGAGCTCGGGGACGATGCGGTCGAACCAGAGCGCGTAGAAGGTCGAGAGTGGCGGGCGCCTTGGCTGGGTGATCTCGAGGATCACCAGCCGCCCTCCGGGACGCAGGACGCGGGCCATCTCCCGCAGGCCGCGATCGAGGTCGGCGAGGTTGCGCACCCCGAAGCCGACGGTCACCGCGTCGAAGCGGCCGGCGTCATAGGGAAGCTGCAGCGCGTCGGCCCACTCAAAGCGCACGGCGCTGGCCGGCGTCGCGGCCGCCTTCTCCCGCGCCAGGTCGAGCATCGGCTCGGAGAAATCGCAGCCGACCACATGGCCGTTGGGGGCGACGCGGCGGGCCAGCTCCAGGGCGAGGTCGCCGGTGCCGCAGCAGACGTCGAGCGCCGCGTCGCCCGGCGCCAGCGCGGTGCGCTCGGCGGCTCGCTGGCGCCAGCGGTGATGGAGCCCGGCGCTCATCACCGAGTTCAGCACGTCGTAGCGGGCCGCGACCCGGTCGAACATGTGGTTTACCTGCTCCGCGAACTGAGCGGAGTCCCGGGAGGGCTTAGTTGAGTGAGGAGAGGAAGTCAGCTATCTCGTTGAGCTTCTTCGGCCCTAGGTCGCGGAAGGAGGGCATGATACCCGGCCCGATTTCCACCGAGCGGATGATCGCAGCCCGGGGGATCCGGGCGCCGATGTGGGTCAGTTCCGGTCCCGGTCCTTTGTTGCCGTTTTCGCCCAGGCGGTGGCAGGCAAGGCAGCCCGAGCCGGCCACCACCAATTTGCCTGCTTCGTATTGCGGTGCGACCTTCAGGGTGATTTCGGTCGGCGGGCCTGCGACGGCGCCCGAGTAGGTCAGGTAGGCCATCGCCAGGATGGTCATGACGCCGGCGGAGGTGGCGATCGGACGGCGCTCGGGACGGCGCTCGGGACCGCGGTCATAGAAGGGCAGGAAGATGAGCAAGACCATGCAGACGGTGGGGATGCCGATCGTCGCGATCGGCACCAGTTCCGGCCCTTTGAGGACGCGCAGCAGCTCGAAGAGGAAGTAGAAGTACCAGTCCGGCCGCGGCACGTAGGTGGTCGTCGTCGGGTTGACCCTCGGCCCCTGTTCGGCGCCGAGGATGATCGACATCGCGATGATCACGGCGACGACGATCAGCATCATCGTCGAGTCCTTCAGGACCGCATATGGGAAGAAGGGCTTGCCCTTCTTCTTGAGCAGCTCGTACTCCTCGAGGTATGCCTGCTTGTCTCGTCCCTTCATCGGATCAGACCGGTGAGGCTCCGTTGCCCTTGACCCCGGCGTCGAGCTGCTCGACCGGCGCCGCAGCTTTCGGCTTCTCGGCCCGCACCCAGGGAGGCGCAGTGGTGCCGAGCTTGACGACGAGGTAGAGGTGGGCGCCGATCAGGGCGATGATCGCACCGGGGATGAGCAGCATGTGGATCGCGTAGAAGCGGGCCAGGGTCGTCGCGCCGAACTCGGGGCCGGCGCGCAGGAAGTCGCTCAGGTAGGGCCCGAGCACCGGGGCGGTGCCGTTGATGTTGATGCCGACGATCGAGGCCCAGTAGGAGCGCTGGTCAAAGGGCAGCAGGTAACCGGTGAAGCCCATGACCATGGTCAGGATCAACAGCACGACGCCGATCACCCAGTTCAGCTCGCGCGGGTACTTATAGGCGCCGAAGAAAAAGGTGCGGCCCATATGCATGAAGATCAGGATGATCATCACGCTGGCCCCCCACTTGTGCATGCCGTGCACGAACTGGCCGAGGAAGACGTCGTTGTTGATGTGGGAGATCGAGGCGTATGCCTGGGTCGCGGAGGGGGTGTAGAACATCGCCAAGAAGACGCCGGTGATCGCCTGGACGATGAAGGCGAAGAGGGTCGCGGAGCCGAGCGTGTAGTACCAGTTGGTGCCCTTTGGGACCTTGCGGTAGAGCATCCCGGTGAGGAAGCCGGTGGCGCCGGTACGTTGGTCGACCCAGGCGAGCACGTCCACCGGTGCCTCCTTGACCTGCCCGCTGAGGCGCTGGCCGTCGCTGGGGGGCTCGGGCGGGGCGCTCTTTAAGTCGGTCGGCGTCTGGCCCTTTCCGTTTGCACCCTGGCCAGGCTTGGCGGGCTTTCGGAGCGGGGCGGGGACGATCACGTCGGGGATCTTCATCGCTGCCTGGGCCTAATGGGAGGGCGGTGGGAAGGTCGACGGGCGGGGCGGGTAGAGGTATTCCCAGATCCCTCCGGTGAACTCGCCGGGGTCGCGGGCCTGGACCGGTTCGAGCTGGCTGGTGACGCTGTAGCGAGGGCCGAGCTCGACCTGGCCGTTGCGGATGCGGGTCTGGAAATGGTCGAGCGGGCGCACCGGGGGGCCGCCGATCGGCTTGC
This sequence comes from uncultured Solirubrobacterales bacterium, assembly GCA_963743285.1. Classification (GTDB taxonomy): domain Bacteria; phylum Actinomycetota; class Thermoleophilia; order Solirubrobacterales; family 70-9; genus CAVUPF01. The sequence continues at coordinate 234,215 of CAVUPF010000002.1, read as the reverse complement.
CCTGGAATTCGTAGACGCCACCGTGGCAGGGGCAGATGAAGTTACCGGCCGCCTCGACGTAGCGGACCGGGCAGCCGAGGTGGGCGCAGCGGTTGGAGAGGGCGATGATTTCCTTCGGGTTCTCGCCGAGCTCGGGCGAGCCCTTGCGCACGTAGGCGGTGGCCTTGCCGATGTCGCCGATCCCCTGGGTTTCTGTGAAGACGACCTGGCGATAGGTGTCTTCGACGAAGTCGCCGAGCGGGCCGACCGCCCCCCAGCGCTCTTTGCCGCGGTGAAAGATCGGGGCTATGGCGAAGCCGACCGCCGGCAGGATGACCGCAGCGCCGGCGATGCCGCCGATCCCCTGAGCGGCGATCGTAAAGGCACGGCGACGGGTCAGCGACTCGCCCTCGAAGTAGCCGGGAGGGTCGGGCTGCGCCCGCTCCTGCCTTGGAGCCTCCTCGGCTCCGTTCCTCTTGTCAGCGTCGTCAGCCACGGCTCGCTTTTGGAAGCGTGCAGTCTATTGACTCCGAGGCCGATGAGGCTACCCTGAGCGAAGCGCGAGCTTCGCCGCCTCGTGTGCCTCGCTCGGCCCCTCTCCGAGCGCCGCCGCCGAGGCCCGCCACAGATCCGGCGCAGCAGCCTCCCGGCCTTCGCTGTGAAGCTGGGCGCAGAGGCTGATCAGGTCGGCCAGCTCGCGGACCGCGTCGCTGTCGCCAAGGCCCGCGAGGCGCTCGATGCCGAGCGCATAGAGGTAGTCGCCGGCGAGCAGGGCGAGGTCGCCGTCGTGACCGGCGAGCAGGCGCGGCTCGCCGTAGTGCAGGAGATAGCCCTCGCGGACCGCCTCGACGACCAGCGCGTACTCGGCCGGGGCGGCGGCGGCGGCCGGGCCGGCGGCGGCGAGCAGGCCGAAGGCCGGCGCCTGGGTGGGCTCCACCACATAGGGAGAGATCGGCGTCTCCTCGGCGCGGAGCTGGGCGGCGAGGAGGCGCAACGCGTCCTCGGGGCGGCTCAAGCGAGTGCCTCCTGCAGGGACTCCTCGGCGGCTTGGAGGGTGCGATCGACCGCCTCCTCGTCGTGGGCGAGCGAGACAAACCAGGCCTCGAACTGAGAGGGGGGCGGGTAGACGCCGCGCTCAAGCATCGCGCGGCAGAAGCGGGCGTAGGCATCGAGGTCGCAGGCCCGGGCGGCGGCGAAATCCCCGACCGCCGCCTCGCTGAAGAAAAGGGTCAGCAGGCCCGGTGCCGAGGCGACCTGCAGGGGCCGCTCGTGGGCCAGCTCGGCGAGGCCGGCGGCGAGCCGCTCGGTCAGCACGCCGAGCCGCTCATAGGCGGCGGCGCCCAGCTCCGCCAGCGTCGCGAGGCCGGCGGCGAGGGCGAGCGGGTTGCCGGAGAGGGTCCCGGCCTGGTAGACGTCGCCGGCCGGGGCGAGCCGCTCCATCAGCTCGCGGCGACCGGCGAAGGCGGCGGCCGGGAGTCCGCCGCCGAGCACCTTGCCGAGGACGGTGAGGTCGGGCTGCACGCCGTAGAGCTCCTGGGCGCCGCCGCGCGCCACCCGGAAGCCGGTGATCACCTCGTCGAAGATGAGCAGCGCGCCCGCCTCGGCGCTGCTTGCCCGGAGGAACTCGAGGAAGCCGGGGGCGGGCGGGACGACGCCCATGTTGGCGGCGATCGGCTCGGCCAGCACGGCGGCGACCTGGTGCTCGGCCAGGGCGCGGCGCACCGCGGCGCGGTCGTTCCAGCCGACCACGACGGTCGCGGCCGCCTGGGCGGCGGTGACCCCGGGGCTCGCCGGGATGCCCAGCGTCGCCAGGCCCGAGCCGGCGGCGGCGAGCAGGCCGTCGGAGTGGCCGTGGTAGGCGCCGGCGAACTTGACGATGACCTCGCGCCCGCTCGCGGCGCGGGCGAGGCGGACGGCGCTCATCGCCGCCTCGGTACCGGAGCTGGTCATGCGCAGCATCTCGACCGCGGGGATGCGGGCGGCGACCCGCTCGGCGAGCTCGACCTCGGCGGCCGTCGGGGCGCCATAGGTGGTGCCGCGCCGCGCCGCCTCGATCACCGCCTCGATCACCGCGGGGTGGGCGTGGCCGAGGATCAGCGGCCCCCAGGAACCGACCCAGTCGAGGTAGCGGTTGCCGTCGACGTCGATCAGCTCACAGCCCTCGCCGCGGGCGATGAAGATCGGCTCGCGGCCGATCTGGCCCATCGCCCGGACCGGGGAGTTGACGCCGCCCGGGAGGACCTGCAGCGCTCGTTCGTACAGCTCAGATGATGCGGTCAAGGGCCTGGGGTCGCGGGCGGAGGGCCGGCGTCAATCTGTTGCGGGCGCGGCGTGCGGGGTCGCCGTCAGCAGGAATGCTCGCGCTCCCAGCGCGCGTAGTCCTCGGTGAAGTAGTGGAGGCGGATCTTCTTGTACTCGGTCGAGGAGTACAGGGTGGCGCGGTCCTCGGGGCCCATCCCGCACTCCACGGCGATCGAGTCGAGGATCGCGTCGCACTCCTGCTTGGAGCGGCCGTGGGCCATGGTGAAGACGCTGTAGGGCCAATCGTCATAGGTGGGGCGCTGGTAGCAATGGGAGACGCCGCGGAAGGAGGCCATGCGGGTGCCCGTCTGCGCGATCTCAGCGTCGGGGACCTTCCAGACGCCCATCCCGTTGGCCGAGAAGCCGGCGCGGCGGTGGTAGAGGATCGCGGCGACGCGGCGCAGGATCTTGCGGTCGACCATGCCGCGCAGGCTCGCGAGCAGGCCCTCGGTCGAGACTCCGAGCGCCGCGGCGGCCTCGTCGTAGGGGCGCTCCACCGCCGCCATCGGTCCCTGCAGGGCGCGGATCACCGCGATGTCGGCCTCGTCGTAGGGCTGGGCGTCCAGCTCACGCGGCGGCGCGGCGGCGGCGGCGGCGGCCAGCGCCTCGGTGCCCTTCTCCATCTCCAGGTTCATGTTGATCTTGAACAGGGTGAGGGTGGGAAGCTGGCGCATCGAGGTGGCGCCGGTCTCTGCCATCAGCACCTCGAGGGTGCCCTTGAGGCCCAGCCCGGAGTCCGGCGGGGTGGCGACCGTGAACCAGAGGTTGAAGTCGTGGGTGCGCAGGTAGTTGTGGGAGACGCCGGGATGGGAGTTGACGATCGCCGCGGCGCGCTGGGGCTGCTCGGGGTCGACTTTGGCGGCGACCAGCATCGACTCATAGCCGAGCGCCCGGGTGTCGAAGATCGGGGTGATCTCGCGGATGATCCGCCCCTCGAGCAGGCGCTTGGTGCGCGCCAGGACCTCATCCAGCTCCAGCCCGGCCTGCGCAGCCACCGACGCAAAGGGCTCCGGATCGAGCGGGAAGCTCGACTGGAGAAGGTTCATCAGCCGCTTATCGGTCTCATCGAGTGGGATCGCGGCGCCGTCCTTGCGGGAGCGGGCCTTGGACTGCGGGACCTTCGGCGTATCTACTGAAGCCACCCTGCGGCCTCCTTTGCGTAGTAGGTGACGATCGCGTCGGCACCGGCGCGGCGGATCGAGGTCAAAGTCTCCAGCACCGCGGCGCGCTCGTCGATCCAACCGCGCGCGGCGGCCGCCTTCAGCATCGCGTACTCGCCGGAGACATGGTAGGCGGCAAGCGGGGCGCCGGTCTCCTGCTTGACGCGGCGCACCACGTCGAGGTAGGGGGTGGCGGGCTTGACCATCAGCATGTCGGCGCCCTCGTCGAGATCGAGCTGAGCCTCGCGCACCGCCTCGGCGGCGTTGGCGGGGTCCATCTGGTAGCCGCGCCGGTCGCCGAATTCCGGGGCCGAGGAGGCGGCCTCGCGGAAGGGACCGTAGAAGGCGGAGGCGTACTTGGCGCTGTAGGCGAGGATCGGGACGCCGGAGTGGCCCTCCTCGTCGAGCTGGAAGCGGATCGTCGCGACCCGCCCGTCCATCATGTCGCTCGGCGCCACCGCGTCGGCGCCGGCCTCGGCGTGGGAGATCGCGGTCTTGGCCAGCAGCTCGACGGTGATGTCGTTGTCGACTGCGCCGTCGCGGATAAAGCCACAGTGGCCGTGCGAGGTGTACTCGCAAAGGCAGACGTCGGTGATCACGACGAGCTCGGGATGCGCCTCCTTGAGGGCGCGGACCGCCATCTGGACGATGCCCTCATCGTCATAGGCGCTGCTGGCGCTCTCATCCTTGCTGGCGGGGATGCCGAAGAGGAGGATCGCTCCGACCCCGGCCGCCGCGATCTCGGCTGCCTCGGCGAGGAGCGCGGCGATCGAGAGGCGCTCGATGCCCGGCATCGAGCCGATCTCCTCGCGGGCGCCTTCCTTGGCGAGGACGAAGGCCGGCTGGATCAGCTGCGCGGGCGCCAGGCTGGTCTCGCGGACGAGGCTCCGCAGGGCTTCGTTGCGACGCAGCCGACGCATGCGTGTGGCGGGAAAGGGCACTGCGCCGATTCTAGGCCGGGTAGCGTTCCGGCGATGGCCGCAGGGAGAAAGGCAGCAGCCGTGCAGGCGCGGGGGCTGGCCAAGCGCTACGGGGAGCAGGCCGCGCTGCGCGGGGTCGACTTCGCGGCGCAGGCAGGGGAGCTGGTCGCCGTGATCGGGCCAAACGGGGCCGGGAAGACGACGCTGCTCTCGATCCTGGCCGGGATCGTCAGGGCCGATCAGGGGGAGGTGGACCTGCCTCAGGGGGAGGTGGGCTGGGTGCCCCAGCAGGCGGCGCTCTACCGGCGCCTGACGGTCGCCGAGAACCTGCTGCTGTTCGCCCGCCTTGAGGGGCACGAGGACCCCGGGGCCTCGGTTGAGGAGATGCTGGAGCTGGCGGGGCTTAAGGAGCGGCGGGGGGAGATCGTGGCGCGGCTCTCGGGGGGAAACCAGCAGCGGATCAATATCGCGATCGGGCTTTTGGCGCGACCGGTGGTGTTGCTGCTCGACGAGCCCAGCGTCGGCCTCGACCCCCGCCAGCGGGCTCGCCTCTGGGAGTTCGTCGCCGGCCTGGCCGGGCGGGGGACGACGGTGATCTTCTCCACGCACGACATCCAGGAGGCGGAGCGATACGGGCGGCGGCTGCTCGTCCTCGCCGACGGCGAGGCCCTCTTCGACGGCTCGGCGGAGGGGCTGCGCGAGGCGGTCCGGAGCACCGCGCCGGAGGCCGCCGACCGCGACTTTGAGACCGCCTTCGTCGCCTATCTCCATCACCGGGGGCACTGAGCAGGATGCCTGGAGGAGCGCGCATGCCTGGCCCCCGGCGGCCGCGGAGCGCACAAGGCCAGCTGCTCAGGGCGCGCTGGCTGCTGCTCAAGGACCTCCAGATCCTGCGGCGCTCGCCGCTGCAAGCCTTCCTGCTGGTCGCCTACCCGGTGCTGATCGCCGTGCTGGTCGGCTTTGCGATCTCCCGCGAGCCGAGCAAGCCGCGGGTCGCCCTCCTCGACGAAGTCCCAGCCGGCGAGCGGGTCAGCGTCGGCGGCCGCCAGCTTCCTTCGGTCGGGGTCGGGGTGCGCATCTGCCAGAGGGTCGAATGCGTCCACGTAAAGGACCGCCCCGAAGCGGTCGAGGCGGTCCGCTCGGGCGACGTCCTCGCCGCCTTGATCCTGCCCTCGGACCTGGTCGAGCAGATCAACTCGCTCTCCACGCTCAGCCCGGGGACGCCGCGGGTCGAGGTGATCGTCAACGAGGAGAATCCGATCAAGGCGGAGCTGGTCGACGACCGGATCGAATCGTTGCTGGCGCAGGCGAACCTACTGATCGCGCGGCGGATCGCGGTGGAAGGTGGCCACTACCTCAACCTCCTGATCAACGGCGGCGGACTCAGGGTGATCGGCCAGACCGTCCAGATCCTCGGCCTGCGCGCCAGCGCTCAGATCCTCGGAGCGTTGCGCCCCGCGATGCCGCGGGGGGCGCTGCGCGGCTCACTCGACGAGGTCATCCACTTCGCCAACCTGTCGCGTGAAAACCTCGACGTCGCCGGCCCGCTGATCGACCGCCTCGCCCAGCCGATCGAGGTCGACAAGCAGGTGCTGAGCGCCGCGACCCCGCCGCTCGAAGTCTTCGCCGTCGCGGTCGCCGCGACCTTCACCCTGACCTTCGTCACGGTGTTGCTGGTCGCCGGCTCGCTGGCCCTGGAGCGGGAGGAGAACGCCTTCTCCCGCCTGACCCGCGGCCTCGTTTCGCCCGCCGCCCTGCTCGCCGAGAAGATCGCGCTCGGCATCGGCGTCGGCCTGATCGTCACCCTGCTGATGCTCGCCGGCCTGCAGACCTTCGTGCCGCTGAACTGGAGCCGCATCGGCCTCTGGCTCCTCGCGATCCTCGCCGGGGGCGGAGCGCTGGCCGCCGCCGGAGCGGCGCTCGGCGCAGCGGCTCGCGAGGTCCGTGCGGTTTCCCTGCTCGCCTTGATGGTCGCGCTGCCGATCGCCTTCCTCTCGCTGATCCCCTCCGGCGTGGTCGGGCCGGGGCTTTACGACGCGATCAAGCTGCTCACGGCGCTCTTCCCGTTCAAGCCGGCGCTGGAAGCGCTAGATGCCGCGCTCAACAGCGCCGGCTCAGGGCTCGGCGGGCCGCTGGCGCATCTCGTTGCCCTGATCGTCGCCTACGGATTGATCGCCCGGCTCGCGCTGCGGAGATTCGCTGCGGTCTAGGCTGCGATGCAGATGCGCGTGCTGTTCATCGGAGATGTGGTCGGTGGCCCGGGTCGCAGGGGGCTGAGAGCGGCGATGCCGCGGTTACGGGAGCGCTATGAGCCCGAGCTCGTGATCGTCAACGGGGAGAACTCTGCGGGGGGGATGGGGATCACCGAGCGGACGGCGCGCGACCTCTTCGATGCCGGAGCCGACGTAATCACCACCGGTAACCACGTCTACCGGCACAAGGAGGCCTATGAGTACCTGGAACGCAGCGAGCGGGTGATCCGGCCGGCCAACTATCCGCACGCCAACCCCGGCCGGGGGCACACCGTGGTCGAGGTTGGGGGGCGGCGGGTCGGGGTGATCAACCTGAGCGGAGCGGAGGGCCTGAAGGTGGCCCGCTCCCCCTTCCACGAGGTCGATTCCGTCCTCGAGCGCCTCGAGGCCGACTGCGTGATCGTCGACTTCCATGCCGAGATGACCAGCGAGAAGGTGGCGATGGGCTGGCACCTCGATGGCAGGGTCACCGCGGTGCTCGGAACGCACACGCACGTTCCGACCGCTGATGCCCGGGTGTTGCCGAAGGGAACGGCGTTCATCTCCGACGTCGGCATGACCGGCTCGCGAACCAGCGTGCTCGGCGTCAAGCCAGAGCAGGTGCTGAAGCGGCTGATCACTCAGATGCCGGTGAAGTTCGAAACCGCCGAGGACGACGTCTGGGTGATGGGGGCGCTGGTCGAGGTGGGGAGCGACGGGTCTGCCGCGGCGATCGAGCAGGTCTTGACAGCCGCAAATGCCAGCAGCAGCAGCGGATAGAACCAGACTATGTAGAGGTAGAACCAGTGATGCATCGTCAACTGCAGGGCGATGATCAGCGCCGCTCCCAGGGCAGCCGCCTGCACAAGCGTCTTCCTTCGAGGTCGCCATGCCAGTAGCAAGGACAGGGCCCCCGTTGCGATGAGAAGTGCGATGCGCAGGGGTTCCAGGCTCCGAACCTGGCCCCAGATGCTGAAGGGGGAGTTGCGGTCCGCCTGGTAGCCGATGGTTCGTTCATAGAAGGTGCCGAGCCCCGGATCGATTGCCGCCCAGAGCATCACCAGCGCCGATACGAGCAGGAAAGACAGCGCGAACCGGACTCGCGTCCTGCGCTTGGCTTCGTAGGTCAGCAGCATCGGCGTGAGGAGGACGGGTGCGAACTTGGTGAAGGTGGCGAGGGCCGCCGCGGCGCCTCGGGAGATTGGGCGGGCGAGCACCAACAGCACCAAAACCAACAGCGCCGCCACCAGCGTGTCGTTCGAATTCGACTCCAACACGTAAGCGGTATAGGGGTAGGCAGCCCAGCCGAAGGCGAGGGTGGCGGCGAGCCTGCGGCCCTCCGGTCCGGGACGGATCCGGATGCCGAGCAGGATCAGCAAGCCGAAGGTGAGGAGATCGAAGCAGACGGCGGCGGCGTGGGCGGACGGCAGGTCATTCCAGGTGCCTGACCAAGGCCAGATTCGCTCGAAGGGGACGTAGGCGTAGTAATTGACCGGGCCGTAGGTGTCTCCCTGGGAGATTTCCTTTGGGAAGTTGTCGTAGATCGGCTCGCCGTGGGCGATGCGATCGGCACCGACGACTCCCGCGTAGCCGACGTCGATCACGCCGGAGTCGGCGACGTTAAGGCCGGCCCGGAAGCCGATCAGGAAGAGGGCTGCGATCAGCAGCCAGGCAGCGGGCCAGACTGGGCGGATCCCCTCGCCGCGCCCCCGGAATCCGATCCACAGGGCCCGAACCAGGAGGTAGAGCAGCGGCGGGTACTGGAGGGGGACCGAGACGCCGATTTCGCCCCGGTTAAAGAAGAAGAACGAGGCGCCGAAGCCGATCAGGACGAGGAGGTCAAGGTTGGCGATCCGCCAGAGCGCCCGCCAATCCACCAGTCCGAGCAAGAAGAGGGCGCAAAGTGGCACAAAGACGTAGGGGGCGTCGAGCTTGTGGCCGAACGCGCCCGGGTAGCCGCGCGCCATCTTCCAGGCGACCTGATAGCCGGTCCACGATTCGCGGACCATGCCGGTGAGCGGGTCGACGACGACCAGTGCGACCTCCTTGCTCCCGGCGAAATAGCCGACTTCCCAGTTGCCGTCGTTCAGCGTGGCGCTGGGCGTCAGCCCCGGATTCTTCTGCCGCTCTTCGATCGCCTTGGGATCGCGATTTGCGATCCTGGTCGCCTGTGCCGCGCTGATCTGCGCCGCGCTCGCAGGCGCCGGCGCCAGCAGGGCGGCCGCGAGCAGCGCCGTCGCCGTCAGCCGCTTCACTCTGGCTCGCCCAATCCGAAGCTCTCGAGCACCACTTGCGCAACGTCGCGCAGCGCCCACTGCTCCCGCTCACCGGAAGACCCCGGCCCGCAGCCGACGAAGAGCAGCGGGCCGAGCGAGTCGCCGGCGTGCAGGGAGCCGTGGCTGCCGCCGCCGGCGTGGGTGACCCCGCCCCAGTCAAGCGCCTCGAAGCCAGGCGCGAGCGAGAGGACGAAGTCGCCGGCGTTCGGCGCGGTGAGCGCCGACCAGACGCGAGCGAGAGGATCGGGGTAAGCGTCGCTGCGCAACCGGCCGCCATCGACCCGTGCCCTTAGCGCCGAAAGCTCGCCGTCGACCTCCCAGCTCCCCCCACGCAGATCGATGACCGGGCCGCCGGGCCGGAAGCGAAGCCGCTCGCCGGCGCGCTCGACCACTGCCATCTCCCCGCCCTCGGTCGCCACCCCGGACCCTTCGCGCCTCAGCGGCTGGCCGTCGCCCTGCTCGAGGCGGCAGATCAAGTCGACGCCCTCGATCTCGCTCAGGGCCCGGTTCACAGCCCCGGGCCCAGCCCGCTCGCCCTCCCCCTCCAGCAGGTAGACGTGCGCGGCGCGCCCGGTCGGGCTGACCGCGAGCTGGGCGGACTCCGGGCGGGCCTCGGACGGCTGCAGCACCGTCCACTCCCTACCCAGGAGCTCCGCCAGCGGCAGGCCGCGGTGCACCGGAGTCTGGGCGTGGTCGGCCAGCAGGATCAGGGCGTACCGATCGAGGAAGGCGTCGAGCCCGCCCGCCGCCTCGACCAGCTCCGCGAAGCAGCGGTCGGCCTTGGCGATCGACTCGACGCTCTCCTGCGGCCCGTGGCGGTGCGAGTAGTTGTCGTTGTCGGGAAGCGAGAAGAGCAGGAAGTCGAAGCGGTCACGCTTCGCCAGCTGCGCCGCGCAGCAGGCCGAGTAGCTGTCGCGGCTACCGGGGATCGAGGACGGCTGGCAGGGAACCTCGCAACTGGCGTAGAGGTCGCCGTAGAAGAGCTCGCCGGGGCCCCAGGTGTGGTGGCGGAACTTGAGCCGGGTCGCCTCGACGGCGCGGCGCAGCAGACCGTCGAGGGAGACCTGGTGGCGGTGGCGCCCGCGATAGATCAGGAACGACGTGCAGGCGGTACGGGCGCCGGCGTCGTCGAGACGCTCGAAGAGGGTCTGGGCCTCGGGATTGAGGTGCGCCAGGTTCATGTTGTAGACGAGGTCATAGAGGGTGCGGAAGACCCCGAAGCAGCGGCTCGCCTCAAGCGAGGAGCCATACTCGACGTAGCGCTGCTCGAGCCGGTGATACCAGTTCATGCCGCTGATCCAGTGCTGCTCGGCGCCGCGGCCGGTGACCATCTCAGCGCAGGCGACCGGCGTTACCGAGGGGAAGCTGGAGACGCAGTCCGGGATGAAGACCCCACGCTCGAGCAGCGCCGCGAAAGTCGGCGCCCGCTTCTCGGCGACGGCCCGCTCCAGCATGTCGGTGCGCAACGAGTCGACGTAGGTGAGGACGAGCTTCTTCGCGGGCATCGCCCCCGCATGATGCTCGACCGGGGTTGCCTATCGCAGCACGCGCAGGCCCGCATGCTTTCGGCGGGCGCGGCGGCGGCGAGCGATCGCGAGCCAGGCCAGCAAGGCTGCCACGAGGAGCGCCGCGGGCGGCAGCAGCACCGAGACCGCGACGACCACGAGGGCGATAAGTGAGATCAGAAAGCCGAGCGCGGCGGAGCCGGCACCGCTGCGCCGCCCCGCGCCGCCGGCAACGTCGCTGAGGACGATGCAGGCGAAGGCGGCGCCGATCAGGCAGAAGAGCGCTCCGACCGGACCGTCGAGGTTGGCGGCACCCGCCAGCAGGAAACCGGCGACCAAGCCGATCACCGAGGCGAGCAGGGTCATCCTGCCGCGCGCTGATCCGTGGGTGCCGGTCGTCCCGGCGAGCATCCCGATCGCGATGCCGATGCCGAGCTCGAGGCTGATGCCGGAGAGAAAGCTCACGCCCCGAAAACCTAGCCCTCCTGGCGCTTTCGCGTGGATTCGGCACACTTGACCAATGAGCGAGCCACCCAGCCCGCCGCGGCGGCGGGCGCATACCAGGACGCGGGACCTGGAGCGCTACGCGGGACTGTTCGCGGCTCGCACCGCTGTGATGCGCTCTTCGGCGATGCGGGACCTGATGGCGGTCACCGCCCGCCCCGAGGTGATCTCGCTGGCCGGCGGGCTGCCGGATACCTCGACCTTCCCCCCGCAGAGCTTCGCCGCGCAGATGACCCGGATCGCCCAGGACTCGGCGGGGGCGGCGCTCCAGTACGGGCCGACCGAGGGCTTCGCGGAGACCAAGGACTGCATCGTGCAGGTGATGGGCGCCGAGGGGATGCTGCCCGACCCCGACGACGTGATCGTCACCACCGGTGGCCAGCAGGCGATCGACCTGATCTGCAAGACCCTCCTTGACCCCGACGACGTGGTGATCTGCGAGGCGCCGACCTACCCCGGCGCGGTGCCGGTGTTCTGCAGCTACCAGGCCGACGTCCGCCAGATCGAGTGCGACGCCGAGGGGATGCGGATCGCGGTGCTGGAGGAGGCGCTTGAGGGGCTGGCCGGCGAGGGGCGGCGGCCGAAGTTCATCTACTCGGTGCCCAGCTTCCAAAACCCGGCCGGGGTGACGATGTCCCTGCCGCGTCGCCGGCGCCTGGTCGAGCTGGCCCGCCTGCACGAGCTCCTGATCGTCGAGGACAACCCCTACGGGCTGCTCCGCTACGGTGGCGAACCGCTGCCGCCGCTCTACCAGCTCGACGGTGGCGACTACGTGCTCTACGTCGGCACCTTCTCGAAGATCCTCTCACCCGGTATCCGCCTCGGCTGGGCGGTGGCGCCGCCGCCGGTGATGGAGAAGATCGTGCTCGGAAAGCAGGCTTCTGACCTGTGCAGCTCGACCCTGACCCAGTACTTCGTGCGCGAGTACTTCGCCGAAGGGCGCTGGCGCCAGTACGTCGAGGACCTGGTCGAGATCTACCGCCGCCGACGCGACGTCATGCTCGAGGCGCTGGGCGAGCACTTCCCGGCGCAGGCGAGCTGGACCGAACCCGAGGGCGGCCTCTTCATCTGGGCGACCCTGCCCGAGTACATCGACACCAGCGATCTCTTGGCAAAGGCGCTGCGCGACGACGTCGCCTTCGTGCCAGGCCAGGCCGCCTACGTCGACGAGCGCGGCCACAACTCGATGCGCCTCAACTTCTCCGGCGTCAGCGAGAGTGAGATCCGCGAGGGCATCCGCCGGATCGGCAGGGTGATCGCAGAGCAGGTGGATCTCTTCGGGGCGCTGACCGGCGAGCAGCGGGCGGCCGCGGCTACGCGGGAGGAGACGGAGAGGGCAAACGTGTTGCCGTTTCGAAAGACAGGCGAGGCAGGCTCGTGAAGGTCGCGGTCCTCAAAGGCGGCCGCTCACTCGAGCGCGGCGTCTCGCTGCGCTCCGCCGCCCGGGTCGAGGACGCCCTAGAGCGGCTCGGCCACCGGGTGCTGGCGATCGACGTCGGTGCGGATCTGGTCGAGAGGCTGAGTGCCCAGCGCCCCGACGTCGCCTTCGTCGCGCTGCACGGGCCGGGCGGTGAGGATGGCACTGCGCAGGAGCTGCTGGAGATCCTCGGCGTCGCATTCACCGGCCCGGGCGTGGCGGCTTGCGCCCGCTGCATGGACAAGGTGCTCGCCAAGCACTCGCTGCGCGAGGCTGGCGTCCCGACCCCGGACTGGTTCGCCTTCAACGAGACCGCCTTCCGCGAGCTGGGCGCCGCCGACGCGCTCGGCAGGCTGGAGGAGCGGCTCGGCTTCCCGCTCGTGGTCAAGCCGAGCCGCGGCGGCTCGGCGCTGGGGGTCAGGTTCGCTGCGAGCCCAGCCGCGGTGCCGGAGGCCCTGATCTCGGCCTTCAGCTACGACAGCCGGGTGCTGCTGGAGCGCTACGTAGAGGGCCGAGAGCTGGCGGTGAGCGTGCTTGGCGAGCAGCCGCTACCGGCGCTCGAGGCGATCCCTGCCGGCGAGGATCGCTACGACTTTGAAGCGCGATATGAGATCGGCCGCACTACCTTTGTCTGCCCGGCCGAGCTCGAGGCGGACGAGGCGGCGGCGGTGACCGCGGCGGCGCTGGGCGCCTACCGCGCGCTCGGCTGCACCGGCTTTGCCCGTGCCGACCTGATCCTTGGCGCGAACGGGCCGCAGGTGCTCGAGGTAAACGCGATCCCCGGCCTCACCGACACCAGCCTCCTCCCCCAGGCCGCCGAGGCGGCGGGGATGCCGTTCGAGGACCTCGTCGAGCGTATCCTCGACCTGGCCCTGAACCCTCTCGCCGCCTAGGAATCCTCTCCCTGGGCGAAGTCCTCGGGTGATACCTCGTCGAGGAACTCCTTGAACTTGTCGACAACCTCCTCGGTGTCCTCTACCTCATGTTCGAACTCGATCGCGGACTCCTCGATCACCTCCTCGGCCGCGAAGATCGGGGCCGAGACGCGGACCGCGAGGGCGAGGGCGTCGGAGGGCCGCGAGTCGATCTCCAGCTCCGAACCGTTGACCGAGACAGTGATCGAGGCGTAGAAGGTGTTGTCGCGCAGCTCGGTGACCGAGACCCGCTCGCACTTGGCATCGAGCTGCTCGAGCAGGTCGGAGAGCAGGTCGTGGGTCATCGGCCGGGGCGTCGAGGCTCCCTGGAGCTTCATCAGGATCGCGGCCGCCTCGGGGTGTCCGATCCAGATCGGCAGGAACTTGTTGCTGTCGACGGTCTTCAGCAAGACGATCGGCTGCTTGCCGACCATGTCGAAGCTGACGCCGTAGATCTGCATCTGTTGCACGAGTGGGCGATCCTGGATTCGAACCAGGGACCTCGTCCTTATCAGAGACGCGCTCTAACCGACTGAGCTAATCGCCCGGATTGTGGCGATGATAGCGGCCGGATTAGGGCGTCAGGCGCGGCGCTCAGGCGCGGAGGCGGTCGAGCTTCCGCGCCAGGGCGAGTGCTTCATCAAGGTCATCGAAGCGGATCTCGACCGCGATCGCCCCCCCTTTCGGGCGGACCTTGACCTCGCGCCCAAGGGTCGACTCGAGGCGGTCGGCCGCCTCGAGCAGCGCCGCGGCCTGCTCGGGGTCGACCCGGCGGGACTTCTCGCCGCTCTTTGGCTGGCCAGCCAGCCTAATCTTGCTCTCTGTCTCGCGAACCGACCAGCCCTCTCGCGCCGCGTCGCGGGCGAGGCGGCGGCGGACGTCGTTGCCGGGGGCGGCGAGAAGGGCGCGCCCGTGACCCTCGCTCAACTCGCCCGACTCGAGCAGGGCTAGCGCCTCGTCGGGCAGGTCGAGGAGGCGGATCAGGTTGGAAACGGCCGGGCGGCTGCGGGCGAGGCGGCGGGCCAGCTCCTCTTTGGAGAGCCCAAGGTCCTCGACCAAGGAGGCGCAGGCACGTGCCTCCTCAACCGGGTTGAGGTCCTCGCGGACCATGTTCTCGATCAGCGCCGACTGCAGGCGCTCGGCCTCCTCGGGGTCGCGGACCACCGCCGGCACCTTCTCCAACCCCGCCTGCCTGGCCGCTCGCCAGCGCCGCTCGCCGGCGATCAGCTCGTAGCCGCCGTCGTGCAGGGGGCGGACAAGCAGCGGCTGCACGACGCCGCTGGCCTCGATCGAGGCGGCCAGCCCGGCCAGCGCCTCGGGGTCAAACCGCTTCCGTGGCTGGCGCGGATTCGGCTTGATCAAGCCGACCGGAAGCTCATGCAGCTCTCCGACCCCCTCAGAGATCGTCTCGGGAAGGATCGCGGCGAGGCCGCGACCGATTCCGCGCTTGGCCCCGCTAGCCACGCTCTTGCAGCTCCCTTGCAAGCGAGCGGTAGGCGTCAGACCCACGCGAGTGGGGGGAGTGCTCGGTCACCGGCAGACCATAACTGGGGGCCTCGGCGATCCGCACGCTGCGGGGTATCACCGTCTCGAAGACCATCCCGGGAAAGTGGCGACGCAACTCGCTCTCGACATCGCGTGCGAGTCGAGTCCGCTCGTCGTGCATGGTCACCAACAGCCCCGACACCTCCAGGGCGGGATTCAGCTCCCGCCGAATCAGGCCGAGCGTCTCGAGGAACTGAACCAGGCCCTCGAGCGCCAGGTACTCGGCTTGCACGGGCACGATCACGCGGTCGGCCGCGGCCAGGGAGTTGACGCTGACCGGTCCGAGGGAAGGAGGACAGTCGAGCAGGGTGGTGGAGAAGCGGTCGCGCACCGGGCCGAGGCGGTCGCGCAGCCGTGTCTCGGAGCCATCGATCCGCGGCAACTCGACCGCCGCGCCGGCGAGGTCGCGGCTGGCCGGCACCAGCCAGAGGTTGTCAGGGCCGGCCGGCCTGGCGGCTTCGGCGACCGAGACATCGCCGCTGAGGCAATCATAGGAAGAGGGATGGAGGTCGCGGCCAAGGCCAAGGGCGACCGTCGCATTGCACTGTGGATCGAGGTCGACCAGCAAGGTCTGCGACCCCGAAGCGGCTACGCAGGCGGCGAGGTTCACCGACGTGGTCGTCTTGCCGACCCCACCCTTCTGATTTGCGACCGCGTAGACGACACCCATGCCGGGCCAGACTATTTGGCCCAAGGCGGCGGGGCTCAGCCGCGCGGGCGCTTCTTTGCGACCCCCGGACGGCGGGGTAGATCAATCGGGGTAGGGCCTTGCTTGCGGATCAGGTGAAGGTGGCGGTGCTCGCTGCCCGCGTAGGGGCCGACGCTCAGAACCCGCTCGGGCGCCATCGCGAGCTTGACGGCGGCTCTTTGCAGCTGAGCTTCCTCCCCCGCATCGCGCTTGCCCTTCCAGGCGAGCAAGACCCCCCCGTCGCGCAGGAGCGGGGAGGCCAGCTCCGCGAGGGTCGAGAGGCGGCCCACGGCCCGGGCGGTCGCCGCTTCGTAGGACTCGTGGCCTCCTTCCCCCGCCCACTGCTCCGAGCGGGCGTTGACGATCCGGGCGTTGACGATCGCGGCAGCGTCGATGGCCCGCTGCATGAACTCGCACTTGCGAGCCACGGACTCGATCAGGTCGACTTGGGCACGGGGCAGGGCGACGGCCAGGGCGAGGCCAGGAAAGCCCGCCCCAGAGCCGATATCGGCGATCCTTGACGCCTCGCGAAGCTCCGGGACCTCGAGCCCGGTGAGGCTGTCTGCGACGTGGACTCTCCATGCCCGGTCATCGGTTATCGAGCTGACCGAGGCCCGCTCCTGGGCGAGGAGGCCGAGCACCTTCTGCAGCGCGGCGCGGGCCGCGGGGCCGAGGGTGTCCGTCGGGTCCCCGCTCACTCGGAGACGAGGGGCGCCACGACGACGCAGCGGTGCGGCTCGTCGCCCTCGCTGTAGGTCTCGACTCCGGCGCGCTCCTTGAGGCGCTCGTGCACGACGCGCCGTTCCTGGGCGCTCATCGGGTCCAATTCCACCACCCGGTTGCTGCTCAGCGCCTGCTCCGCGGCCCGGTCGGCCCGCGACTCCAAAGTCTCCCGCCGTCGCTGCCTGTACCCGGCCGCGTCGACGACCACCCGCTTGCGCTCGCGCATCCCCCGAAAGGCGGCCTGATAGCAGAGCAGCTGCAGCGCGTCGATCGTCTGCCCCCGCTTCCCGATCAGCAATCCGTAGTCCCCGCCACCCTCAACCACCGCCTCGATCCGACCATCGTCCTCGCTGATCACGACATCTCCCTCGAGTTCGAGCTCGTCCAGCACCCCCTCGACAAGCTCTCTAACCCGCTCCGCGGGCTCCTGTGGCCACTCGCTCGTCTCACCCACGCCAGGCACCCTATTCAAGCTCAGCTCACGCCGAAGGCCGAAGGCCCCTCGCTCAGCGTCGCTTCTTCTTCTTTTTAGGGGGCGGAGGAGGCGGTTTTGCCGCCGCCACTTCCGCCGCGGTGGGCACATGCGGCGCCGGGATGATCCGCTGGATCGTGTACTGCTGGCCGATCGTCCAGATGTTGGTCGTGATCCAGTAGAGGATCAACCCGGCCGGGAAGCTGATCACGAAGGGGACGAAGATCAGCGGCAACACGAACATCATCGTCCGCTGGCTTTTGTCGGCCGTGGCTGACATCAGCAGGCCCGAGATCAACTGGGTGACGACGTAGAGGACAAGCAGCACGATCAAAATGCCGCCCGTCGCCTTCGCGGTCAGGTCCGGGATGAAGAGGAATGAGGCCTGGCTGCCGCAGTCCCCGGCCTTGCAGCCGATGTCTGATGGAAGCTCGGTGCGCAGCACGTAGAAGAGCGTGATGAAGACCGGGAGCTGCGCGACCAGCGGGATGCAGGAGGCGAACGGGTTGACCTTGTTCTCTTTGTAGAAGTTCATCATTTCCTGCTGCATGCGCTGTTTGTCGTTCTTGTATTTGGCTTGGATCTCCTTGATCTGTGGCTGCAGCGCCTGCAGCGCCCGCATCCCTTTCAGCTGTCTGTAGGTGAGCGGGATGAGCAACGCCCTGGTGCAGACGGTGAGCGCGATGATCGCCCCTCCCCAGCTCAGCCCGGCGTTGTCGTGGAAGAACTGCAGGACGCCGTTGGCGATGTTGACCAGGAACTGCGGGGCGAGTTGGATCGCGAGCGGGAGCATCAAGCCTTAATCTCGCCGTGGTACTCGACGGGGTTGACCGGGCCGACGCGCAGCGTGAAGCGCTCCGGGACCGGGTCGAAGCCGCCGTGGCTGAGGGGGTTGCAGCGCAGCAGGCGCCAGGTGGCGAGCAGCAGGCCTCGGGAGACGCCGAAGCGATCGAGCGCCTCCAGGGCGTAAGCGGAGCAGGTCGGCTCATAGCGGCAGCGTCGCGGGCGGGCCGGGGAGATCCAGCGCCGATAAACGCGGATCGGGGCGAGGGCCACGCGTTTCACGTGGAACGCCGCCCGGGAGACGCCCCTGCCAGCGCCTCTTCGATGCTCTTGCGCACCCCGGCCGTCCCCTCCCGCTCGAGCAGCCCGCCGATCTCCGAGCGGGCGACAAGGACGAAGTCGTGCCTGCTCGGGAGGCTGTCCGAGAGGCTCCAGAATGTCTCGCGCAGCGCCCGCTTGACGCGGTTGCGCTCGGCTGCGCCGCCGACCTTGCGACTCGTCGAGACCCCGAGCCTCACGTCACGCTCCTCGCCGTCGAGGCGTGGAAAGCTGTAGAGCACGAGGTAGCGCGTCGCATGAGATGAGCCGTCGCGGTAGACGCGGTCGAACTCGCCGCTACGCGAGAGGCGGCGTCGCTTCGCCGCCATCTACACCGTCAGGCGCTTCCGGCCCTTGCGCCGCCGTCGGTTGAGGATGGCGCGGCCGGCACGGGTGCTCATCCGCGCTCGGAACCCGTGCGTCTTTGCCCGCTTGCGCTTCTTGGGCTGATAGGTCCGCTTCATCCGCGCGGGAGTATAGGGGCGAGCGGTTTTGGCCGGGATTTGCGGAAGCGCCCCCTCTGGCTCACCCCGCCGACGCTATGGTCGGCCGTCGGTGGCAGATGAGCTGGATCGACATGACCTCGAGGCCCTTTGGCGAGACGCCCAGGCGCGGCTGCGGGCCTCGGTCCCGGAATCGACCTTCGAGCTCTGGCTGGAGCCGCTGCAGGCGGTGGGGGCGCAGGGTGGCGCCCTCTGCCTCACCGCTCCCGAGGCGATCCGGGCCTGGGTCCAGCGGCGCTACTCCTCGCTGATCTGCGAGGCGCTCGCCGCGACCGGAGCGCCGCTGCGCGAGGTCAGCTTCAGCGCCGCACCGCGCGAGGGCGGCACGGCGCCTGTGAACGGCGAGCTCGAGCTCAACCCCAACTACACTTTCGAGCGCTTCGTGATCGGCGGCGGGAACCGCCACGCCCATGCTGCGGCGCTCGCCGTCGCCGAGGCCCCCTCGGAGGCCTACAACCCGGTCTTCCTCCACGGTCCACCGGGATTGGGGAAGACACACCTGCTGGTCGCGATCGCCAACTACCTCGAAGCCAACGCGCCGGGCCTCAGCGTCCGCTACACGACGGCCGAGTCGTTCACAAACGAGTTCGTCGGGGCGCTGCGCTCGACCGGCGCCGAGCCGTTCAAGAGCCGCTACCGCGACATCGACGTGCTGCTGATCGACGATGTGCAGTTCCTCGAGGGCAAGCAGCACACCGAGGAGGAGTTCTTCCACACCTTCAACGCCCTCTATGAGTCCGGCAGCCAACTGGTCCTCTCCGCCGATCGCATCCCCAGCGAGCTATCCAGCCTCGCCGCGCGGCTGCGCGATCGCTTCGAGTGGGGCCTCACCGTCCCGGTCGAGGCCCCCAACCTCGCGACCCGCCTCACCGTGCTGCGCCGCCTGGTCCGCGAGGCCGGGGTCGAGGTCGCCGACCGCGAGGCGCTCGCCGAGCTGGCCCGCCGGATCGATGCCAACGTGCGCCAGCTGCACGGAGCGCTGACCAGGGTGATCGCCCACGCCTCGCTGATGGCCAAGCCGCTCAGCTCCGAGCTGGTCGCCGAGCTGATCCCCCTGGGCCCGCGCTCAAACCGGCCCAGCTCGACCGAGCAGATCAAGCAGCAGGTGGGCGCCGACTTCGGCGTCTCCCAAGCCGAGCTGGTCGGCTCGACCCGCTCGGCAGGCCCACTCCGCGCGCGCCAGGTGGCGATCTTCCTGACCCGCGAGCTGACCGACCTCTCGCTCCCCCAGATCGGCCGACTCTACGGTGGGCGCGATCACTCCACGATCCTCAACTCGGTTCGCAGGATCGAGGCAGGCCTAGCCGAGGACCAGACCCTGGCCGATCGCGTCGCCGCACTGCGGGCCGCAATCCACAGCCAGGCCCAGGGCAGCCACTGACAACCGATGGCACTGCAAGAATCCGCTTCCCCCACAGCCGCCTCCACAGCAGCCAAACCGCATCCCAAGGCCGAATCGCCATTGTTTAGGCAGTTTCCACAGGCTCTACTCCAACTCAAGAAAGTAACCATCACTTGAAGCTCACCACTCAACGCGACGAGCTAGTCGCCAAGCTCTCCGTCATCTCCCGGGCGATCTCCAACCGCGCCGCCACCCAGTCGCTCTCCGGGATCCTCGCAACGGCCTCCCCCGATGGCGCCACACTCGCCGCGACCGATCTCGAGCTGGGCCTGAGGACGGGGCTTCGAGCCGAGGTCGGGAGCAAGGGCACGGCCCTTCTGCCCGGCCGCCTGTTCGCCGAAGTCTCGCGCTCACTTGGTGAGGGGGCGGTCGAGATCGAGTTGCGTGAGGCCGAGCGCGATGTGGAGATCCGCAGTGGTGGGTCGAGCTTTCACCTGCGGGTTCTTTCGGCCGATGACTTTCCAAGGCTCCCCGAGCAGCAGGCCGAGCCGCTGATGATCCCCGCCCCCGCCCTTGCTTCGACCGCGGAGCTGGTTGCCCGCGCCGCCTCGCACGATGACATGCGCCCGGTGCTGACCGGTGTGCTGGTCAGCGCTGCCGGCACCGAGATGACGATGGTCGCGACCGATTCCTATCGGCTTGCCGTGAAGCGGACCGTGTTGGAGGGCGGGATCGGTGGTGAGCTGGAAGCCAACATCCCGGCCCGCGCTCTTCGGGAGCTGGGGCGCATCCTCTCGGCGGAGGAGGTCGAGAAGGTGGCGGTATCGCTGCTTTCCAACCAGGCGGTCTTCAAAGCAGGGACGATCGTCCTCAATACGAGGCTGATCGACGGCCAGTTCCCCAACTTTCGACAGCTCCTGCCGGAGTCCTACGAGCACGATGTGCGCCTGCCGCGGTTGGAATTCCTCGAGGTCACGCGCCGCGTCAGCCAGCTCGCGCAACGCAACGCCCCGCTGCGCCTCTCATTCGCCCCGGGCGAGTTGACCGTGACCGCGGAGACGCCGGACGTCGGCGATGCCGAGGAGACGATGCCGGCCGCCTTTGAGGGCGACCCGCTGGAGATCGGGTTCAACCCCGAGTTCCTCAAGGAGGGGATCGAGAGCGTCGAGGGCGAGGAGGTGGTACTGCGGCTGATCTCCCCGCTGCGCCCCGGGCTGCTGCAGCCGGTCGGCAACGATGACTTCCGCTATCTGGTGATGCCGATCCGCCTTAACGTCTGAGCTGGAGGCCGGTGTTAGTCACCGCCATCGAGGCGAGGCCACTGCGGAGTCTCGCCGATCTGCGGGTCGAGCTCGGTCCAGGGATCGTCAGCCTGGTCGGTCCCAACGGCGCCGGCAAGACCAACTTCGTCGAGGCGCTCTACTTCGGCCTGACCGGGCGCTCCTTTCGGACCGCGGATCGTCGCGAGCTGATCCCCTTCGGCGCCTCGCTCGCCCGGGTCGAGGTTGCCGTTCGCGACGGTGATGGAATCGAACGGCGCCTGCTCGCCTCGGTGAGCAGGACCGACGGCCGCCGCCACCTGCTCGATGGCAACTTCGCCGACCCGGCGACGATCGCTCGCAACCGCCCACCGGTCGCGGTTTTCTCCCCCGACCGCCTGGTCTTGATCAAGGGCCCGCCGTCCGAGCGCCGCGCCCACCTCGACGGCTTTGTGGCGGCGCGCTGGCCGTCTCGCTCGGAGCTGCGCAAGCGCTACGGCCAGGCGCTGGCGCAACGCAACGCCCTGCTGGCCCGGTCGATCGGCAGCTCGGCAGCCGGCGAGGAGCTGAACGTCTGGGACACAGCGCTGGCCGAGGCGGCCGAGCCGCTGATCGCAGCGCGGGCCGAGGCGGCCGCGGCGCTAGCGGGGCGGTTCGGCGCGACGGCCGCGGCGCTCGGCCTGGATGGGGGGGCGAGCCTCGAGTACGCTCCGCGCGCGAGCGGCTCATCGGCGGAGATCCGTGAGGGTCTGGCCCAGCACCGCGAGCAGGATCTACGGATGGGGCGCAGCTCGTGGGGCCCGCACCTCGACGAGCTGAAGATCTCCTCCTCCGGTCGTTCGCTACGGCGCTACGGCTCCCAGGGTCAGCAGCGTACCGCGCTTCTCGCCCTGCTCTTCGCCGAGCGCGACGCCTTGCTCGAGGCGCGGCAGGTGGCGCCGCTGCTGTTGCTCGACGATGTGATGAGCGAGCTCGACCCGCGACGTCGCGAACGCCTGGTCGAGCGGCTTAAACGGGGCGGTCAGGCGGTGATCACAGCCGCCGATGAGGAGTCGGTCCCGCTCGCCGCGATGGACAATGTGATCCGCATGCCCGCCGCCGCGACCCCCACAGCCGCCGCCGCATGAGCCGCCGCCGCGCCCCCCGTCCCGCCGCGAGCGCGATTCGCGCCGCCCGCGAGCGCGCCGCCCCGCAGACGCGGCTGGCGGCGGTCCAGGCGGCCTGGGGCGCCGCCCTTGGCGCCCAGCTTGCGGCCCGGGCGGAGCCGGTCTCCGAGCGGGCGGGGACGCTGACGGTCGAGTGCGTTGACGCAGTCTGGGCGCAGGAGCTGGACCTAATGCAGGAGAAGTTGCTCGGCCGGCTTCGCTCCCAGCTCGGCGAGCAGGCGCCGAGCTGCCTTCGCTTCCGCGTTAACAGCGCCCGCTTTTAGCCGCACTTTGTACACAAATTGCAGGGACTTTATGATTGAGTTTACGGCTTTCCGAAGTCCCGGACTGGTATCCTTATGTCAACTTGTGTTTGCGCCCCGACCGGTGTGGAGCAGGTCTCCAGGCAGTCGGGGCTTTCTGTGAGAACTGGAAGGGACTAATTGCCTGAGAAGACGAGCAAAGCCGGCGAATCGGCCGATTCCTACGGCGCCAAGGACATCACCGTCCTCGAGGGCTTGGAGGCGGTTCGCAAGCGGCCTGGCATGTACATCGGCTCGACCGGACCGCGCGGCCTTCACCACCTCGTCTATGAGGTGGTCGACAATTCGGTCGACGAGGCGATCGCCGGGTACTGCGACAGCGTCCGCGTCGTCCTTCACCCCGACAACAGCTGCACGGTCTTCGACAACGGCCGCGGCATCCCGGTCGAGATGATGGAGAAAGAGCAGCGCCCCGCGGCCGAGGTCGTCCTGACCGTCTTACACGCCGGCGGCAAGTTCGGAGACGGCGGCGGGTACAAGGTCTCGGGCGGCCTGCACGGAGTCGGCGTCTCGGTCGTCAACGCGCTGTCCGAGCGCCTCCACCTGGAGATCAGCCGCGACGGCCACGTCTGGTCCCAGGACTATGAGCGCGGCAAGCCACTCACGGAGCTGAGCAAAGGGCCAGCCACAGAAGAGCATGGCACCGAGATCACCTTCCTCCCCGATCTGGAGGTCTTCGAAGAGATCGATTTCGACTTTCAGACTCTGGCCGAGCGGCTGCGTGAGACTGCCTTCCTGACCCGTGGCCTGAAGATCGAGCTGATCGACGAACGGGGAGCGACCAACAGCGTCAGCTTCCGCTATGAGGGCGGGATCGAGGACTTCGTCCGCCACCTCAACGAGAACCGCGACGAGTTGCACCGCAAGGTGGTCTTCTTCGAAGGCTCCGAGGAGGTGGGGCAGGTTGAGGTGGCGATGCAGTGGAACACCTCCTACCAAGAGTCGATCTTCAGCTTCGCCAACAACATCAACACCCATGAGGGCGGCACCCACCTCTCCGGCTTTCGCGCCGCGCTAACCCGAACTCTCAACGCCTACGCGCGGGGCAAAGGCCTGCTCAAAGAGAAAGACGACAACCTGGCCGGCGAGGACGTTCGCGAGGGTTTGATCGCGGTGATCTCGGTGAAGCTGCACGACCCCCAGTTCGAGGGCCAGACGAAGACCAAACTGGGCAACCCGCCGATCCGCGGCCTGGTCGAGGAGACGGTGAACCGCAAGCTGGGCGAGTTCTTCGAGGAGAACCCCGGTGACGCCCGGCGGATCATCAGCAAGGCGATCGACGCCTCGCGGGCGCGCGACGCGGCGCGAAAGGCACGCGACCTGACCCGCCGCAAGTCGGCCCTGGAGAACTCGACCCTGCCGGGCAAGCTCGCCGACTGCACGGTCAAGGACCCGAGCCTGGCTGAGATCTTCGTGGTCGAGGGCGACTCCGCCGGCGGCTCCGCCAAGCAGGCGCGTGACCGCTCGACCCAGGCGGTGCTGCCGCTGCGCGGCAAGATCATCAACGTCGAGAAGAGCCGCATCGACAAGGTCCTGGCCAACAACGAGATCCAAGCTCTGATTACCGCGATCGGCACCGGCGTCCACGACGAGTTCAAGATCGAGGACGCCCGCTACCACAAGATCGTGATGGCAACCGACGCCGACGTCGACGGCGCCCACATCCGCACCCTCGTCCTCACCTTCCTCTATCGGCAGATGCCAGAGCTGATCGACGCCGGCTACGTCTACATCGCCAAACCCCCCCTCTACCGGGTCAAGCAGGGCAACCAGGAGACCTACCTGGAGCGAGAGTCCGAACTCGAGGAGCTGCTGCTGCGCGACAAGCTCGAGGACTTCGAGCTGACCGACGCCACGGGGAACGTGAAGAAGCTGACCCAGAGCCGCTGGCAGGCTTACGTGCGTCGCTCGAAAGAGTATGAGGGCTGGGGCTCCTCCCTGCAGGCGGAGTACGGTCATGACACGGTCCGCTTTCTCGAGGAGTCGAACCTGCTCGACGAGCAGGCGGCGACGATTGCCGCCGCCACCCCGCTGCTCAGCGCCACCGCGGCAGAAGGAGCCCCGCTCGAGACCGAGGTGCTCTCCTCCAGCGAGGAGATGCTGGTGGTCAAGGCGACCGAGCGCAAGAGCGGACTCGCCCGCACCCACCGGCTGCCGGCCCAGCTTTTCTCGAACTATGACTACCGTAAGTTCGTCGAGGTCCACGAGGCGCTGTTGAAGCAGGTCGGGCGACCGCCGTTTGAGATCTCGCTCGGCGAGCGCCGCAATGTCGCGCTGTCCTTCGCTGCGCTGCGCGGCACCGTTCTCGAGCTCGCCCGCCACGGCGTCAGCCTGAACCGCTTCAAGGGCCTCGGTGAGATGAATCCCGACCAGCTGCGCAAGACGACCATGGATCCCGCCAGTCGCACCCTGGCCCGAGTCACCCTCGAAGACGCGACCGCCGCCGACACGATCTTCTCGATGCTGATGGGCGACCAGGTCGAGCCGCGGCGCAACTTCATCGAGGCCCACGCCAAAGAGGTCCGGTTCCTTGACGTTTGATCCGGGCAGAGCGGAGAGTCACTGATGGCGCTTGAGGCCCTGACCGGCCGGATCGAAGAGCGCGAGCTCGAGAAGGAGATGCGCTCGTCCTACCTCGATTACGCGATGAGCGTGATCGTCGGTCGGGCGCTGCCCGACGTGCGTGACGGGCTCAAGCCGGTCCATCGCCGCGTCCTGTACGCGATGCACGACGTTGGCCTGCAGCCGACCCGGCCGTACCGCAAGTGCGCCTTCATCGTCGGTGAGGTGATGGGCAAGTACCACCCGCACGGCGACTCGGCCATCTACGACACGCTGGTGCGGATGGCGCAGAACTTCTCGCTGCGCTACCTGTTGGTCGACGGTCAGGGCAACTTCGGCTCGATCGACGACGACCCGGCCGCCGCGATGCGCTACACCGAGGCCCGCCTCGGCCGCATGGCGACCGAGCTGCTGCGAGACATCGACGCCGATACGGTCGACTTCGGCCCCAACTACGACGAGAAGGAGCGGGAACCGCTGGTCCTCCCGGCCCGCTTCCCGAATCTGCTGGTCAACGGCAGCTCGGGGATCGCGGTCGGGATGGCGACCAACATCCCGCCCCACAACCTGCGCGAGGTTGGTGCCGCCGCCGCCGCCTACATCGAGGACCCGGCGATCGACCTCGAGGGGCTGATGACGCACATCAAGGGCCCGGACTTCCCCGGCGGCGGGATTATGAGTCGCGAGGGTATCCGCGACGCCTACGCCTCGGGCCGCGGCAGCATCCGGGTTCGGGCTCGCGCCCACGTCGAGCCGCTGAAGGGGGGCAAGGAGGCGATCATCGTCACCGAGCTCCCGTTCACGGTGAAGAAGCTCGGCGACGGCGGCCTGGTGACGAAGATTGCCGACCTCGTCCGCGATAAGAAACTGGAGGGGATCTCCGACCTGCGTGACGAGTCGGACGGCTCCGGGATACGGCTGATGATCGAGCTCAAGCGCGGCGGCCCGCCGGCGAAGGTCGTTCTCAACAACCTCTACAAGAAAACGGCGATGCAGACGACCTTCGGCGCCAACATGGTGGCGCTGGTTGACGGGGTGCCGCGCACTCTGAGCCTGCTTGAGCTGATCCACCACTACGTCGACCACCAGCGCGAGGTGGTCACCCGCCGGACTCAGTACGAACTGCGCCGCGCCGAGGCCCGGGCCCACATCCTCGAGGGACTGCTGGTTGCACTCGACAACCTCGACGCGGTGATCAAACTGATCCGCGGCTCGAGCGACCCCGACGACGCCCGCGACGGACTTATCGAGAGGTTCGAGCTCTCGCGCGAGCAGGCGCAGGCGATCCTCGACATGCGCCTGCAGCGCCTCACCGCCCTGGAGGCCGACAAAGTCCGGGCCGAGCACGCGGACCTGATCGAGCGGATCGGGGAGCTGCGGGCAATCCTCGGCGACGAGTCACGTGTGATGGGCCTGGTCAAGGAGGAGCTGGCCGAGATCGTCGAGTCCTACGGCGATGAGCGCCGCACCGAGCTGGCCCACTTCGAGGGCGACGTCGGGATCGAGGACATGATCGCCGACCAGCAGATGGTGATCTCGTTGACCGCCTCGGGCTATGTGAAGCGGCTGCCGCTCGCCACTTACCGCCAGCAGCACCGCGGCGGGGTCGGGGTGATGGGGATGAACCTCAAGGAGGACGACTACATCGAGCACCTCCATATCTGCTCATCGCACGACTTCCTGCTCTTCTTCACCAACCGCGGCAAGGTCTACCGGCTCAAGGTCTACGAGCTGCCGGAGGGGTCGCGTACCGCGAAAGGCAGCGCCCTGGTCAACTTGCTGCCGCTGCGGGAGAGGGAGAGGGTGATGGCGGTGATCCCGACCCGGGACTTCAAGGAGAATCGCTACCTCGCCTTTGCAACCGCCAAGGGGCAGATCAAGAAGACCGAGTTCCTCTCCTACAACACACCGATCCGCGCCGACGGGATCATCGCGATCAAGGTCCGCGACGGCGACGAGCTGGTCCAGGTGCGGCTGACCTCGGGCGAGGATGACATCCTCATGGTCTCTCACTCCGGGCACGCGGCGCGCTTCTCCGAGGAGCTGGTGCGGCCGATGGGGCGGGACACCAGTGGGATCAAGGGGATGAACGTCTCCGGCAAGGGCAACCGGGTGCTGGCGATGGACATAGCCCGCGACGACACCGAACTGTTCGTAGTCACCGAGAACGGCTACGGCAAGCGCACCCCGGTCGCCGAGTACCCGGTCAAGGGGCGAGGGACCAAAGGGGTGCTGACCGCGAAGCTGACCGCGCGAAAAGGCGGGCTGGCCGGGGCGCTGATCGTCCGTGAGCACCAGGAGCTGCTCTTCATCTCGCAGAACGGAATGGTCCAGCGGACCTCGGCCGCCGGGATCTCCGAGATGGGCAGGGCGACTCAGGGCGTCAAGGTGATGAACATCAAGGACGACGACCGGGTCAGCGCGGTGGCGTTGGTGGTCGAGTCAGACAGCGAGCCCCAGCAGGAGGCGTCTGGAGCAGACGCCTGAGGTTCGATTCGCCTGCGGCGAGCCGCGCCGCCCCGCGAAGAACGACGTACCGACTATGCGGCCGCCAGCAGGTACTGCTCCCAGGCGGGCGGGATGCTCGGGCTCGCCACCTGGATGAAGACGGTCGGGCCCGGCGCCCTGGGATTGCTGCGCGGGTGCATCTGGATCTCGCGGGGGAGGCGGTTGCCCTTGCGGCGGTTGCAGCTCGCGCAGGCGGCGACGATGTTCTCCCAGACGGATTTGCCGCCGCGGCTGCGGGGGATGACGTGGTCGACCGTCAGCCCGGGCTTCTTCGCGCCGCAGTACTGGCAGGTCCAGGCGTCCCGAGCGAGCACCGCCCGGCGGGTAATTTTCCGCCGGTGCGCCTCGCGCGGGATCCGCACGTAGTTGATCAGGCGGATCACATCGGGCCGCTCCATCGTCATGTGCTCGGAGTGCAGCGCCCCCCCTCGCTGCTCCAGCAGCTCGGCTTTCTCCTTCAGCAGCAGCACAGCGGCGCGCCGCAACGTGCAGACGTTGATCGGCTCATAGGTCGCGTTGAGGACCAAGACCCGTGCCATGGTTCTGCGGATTGTACGGGGACTGGCCCCCAGTACCCCGGTCTGCGTCTCAGGCGACGGGGTAGGAGCCCAGCAGGCGCACGGACTCCGCCTTTTTGCCGAGCGCCGCGACCGCCGCGGCGACCTCGGGGTCGCTGATGGAGCCCTCCAGATCGCAGAAGAACATGTAGCGCCCCAGCCCACGTCGCAACGGCCGAGACTCGATCCGGCTCAGGTTGACGCCGCGGCTGGAGAACTCCTGGAGGGCCTCGACAAGAGCGCCGGGGTGGTCCTCGCCCAGCTCGGAGAAGACGAGGGAGGTCTTCCAGACGCCGCCGGCGCCGGAGTCGGCCCCTTGCGGCGCGATCCAGACGAAACGGGTGACGTTGTCCGCCTCGTCCTCGATCCCTTCGCGCAGGACCACGCAGCCATAGAGCTCGGCCGCGGAGCGCGCCCCGATCGCCGCCCAGGGACGGTCAGACTCGCCGACCATGCGCACCGCCGCCGCGGTGCTGCTAACGCTGCGCCGTTCAACCTCGGGGAGCTGCTCGCGTAGGAAGCGGGCGCACTGGGCGAGTGGCTGGGGGTGCGAGAGCACCGCCTCGATCTCTCCCAGCTCGATCGGGTGGCGGGTGATCAGGTGGGCACGCACCGCGAAGTCGTGCTCGCCGACGATCGTCACCGCCGCCGCCTCGAAGGCGAGCGTGTCCAGGGTGCTGCGCACCGAGCCCTCGATCGAGTTCTCGAACGGCACCAACGCGCGCTCCGCCGCACCCTGCTCCACGGCGAGGATTGCCTCATGGATGGTCGCGGTGCGCAGCGCCTCGAACTCGACGCCTCGCGCCGCCTCGCGCAGGGCGTCTTCGGTGAAGGTGCCGGCCGGCCCGAGGTAGGCGATCCGCATCGGCACCTCGACCTATTCGAAGTTGACGCTGTAGCTGGCTTTGTTGTTGGTGAGGACCTTCTCGCCGGGGACCGGGCGGACTTCGACTTCGAGCGTAACCTGGCCCCTCGGCGCCGGGGTCAGGGGGATCGTCACCGGCTGCGTTTCGCCCACCCCGATGCTGCTGATGTCCCCCTGCAGCGTGTGCCCGCCGTTGACCTTGACCGAGACGACGATCCCGTTCTCGGTCGATTCGCCCTGGTTTTGGACCTGGGCTTCGACTTCGGGGGTGCCGCCCTTGGGGACCGTCGTGGTCGTGCCGGCGGTCAGTTCGGTGCCGTTGATGCTGGAGCCGGTCAGCCCCAGTCCGTGTACGCCTGAAGTCGCCGCTGACGTTGTCGAGCCGCTGACGCCTTCCAGCGCCGAGCTGACCGCCGCCGTTTCCAACCACTTCGTCCCTTCCGGCAGGAAGACGCTCTTCGGCACGTTGGCACCTTCGACCGCGTTGCTTTTGAGCACGCCGTTGATCTCCGGCCCCGCCACCGCCGCGTAGAGGATGTCACTGGCCAGCAGCGTCTGCATCTGTCCGGCGATCGCGCCCGTCGCCTTGGTGGCGCCGACGTTACCCAGGGCCGTGCTCATCTTGTTGGCGATTTCGTTCATCGCGCTGCCGCGCAGCTCGTAGACCAATTCGAGGGCGCTTTGCCCGTGACTCATCGCCCCGGGCGCGCTGAGGCTGTTGACCCGGGTCACGTAGTTGTCCATCGCGCTGCGGTCGGCGTTGACCTCGGCGACGAACTCGGTTACCGAGAGCCTTCCCGGGTTGGCGAGCTTGCCGAAGAAGGCTTTGCTGGTCTGCTGGGTCTCTTCGACGATCTGGGTGACGTTACGCGCGTAGTCGCTCAGTTCGCTGCGCGCCTGCGCGTCCAGGCATCCCTTTACTCCGAGCACGATCAAGACTACGACGATCAGTGCCGCGCCCAGCGCCAGCCCCCGCCGCAGCATGATCTGCTGGCGTTCGGGGCGACGTGGCGGCCGCGGACGTCGCTGCGGCCGAAGTGCTGGCGAATCCTCCAAGGACGGCTCTCCGGGCTGGTTGGGTGGCGGGAGAGTATGAACTCTTGCGGGGGCGCCGCGTCAAGACCCGCAGCAAAGGTTGCGCTTTGGCGGGACCGCGGCGCAGGAGAGCCCCGCCGCACGGCGAACGTCAAGGGGCTTTGGTCGGCTCCCTGGTGCTCAACCGCTTCCTGATCGAGCGCCGAATCGGCAGCGGCGGGTTCGGCGTCGTCTATGAGGCCTGGGACGGGCGCCTCGAGCGCGCCGTCGCCGTCAAGGCGATCGAGTCGCGCGGCGAGGCGAGCAAGCGGGTGCTGCGCGAGGCGCAGGCCGCGGCGCGCCTCAACCACCCTGGCATCGTGACGCTGTATGAGATGGGCGAGGAGGACGGGAACACGCTGCTGGTCACCGAGCTCCTCGGCGGCTCGACGCTCGCCCGGCTCGCACGGGAAGAGAAGCTCAGCGACCGCGAGATCGGCGAGATCGGCGCCGACCTCTGCGAGGCCCTCGACCACGCCCACTCCCGCGGGGTCATCCACCGCGACATCAAGCCGCAAAACGTCCAGGTCACCGAGGGAGAGCAACACGCCAAGCTGATGGACTTCGGCGTTGCCCGGCTCGCTGACGGTGCCTCGCTGACCGCGCCAGGCGACGTTCTCGGCACCCTCGCCTACATGTCTCCGGAGCAGGCGGAAGGGCGTCCGGCCGGCCCCGAGGCCGACGTCTACTCGCTGGCCCTGACGCTGTATGAGTGCTGGAGTGGCGAGAACCCGCACCGGCGCTCCAGCCCGGCGGCTACGGTGCGGGCAATCGGCGCCCGTGCACGCCCGCTGCGCCGGCTGCGCCCCGACCTGCCGCGCGAGCTGAGCGCCACGCTCGACGCCTGCCTCAACCCGCGTCCGTCCAGCCGCCCGCCGCTCGAGGTCTTGGGGACGGCGATCGAGGGCTCGCTCGAGGACCTCACCGAGTACCAGCGCCACGCTCCCCGCCCGATTGCCATGCGCCTCGGCGCCGTAGCCGCAGCGGCGCTGCTCGGTGCCTGGCTCGCGATCGGCCACGGGATCGTGCTCCCGTAGGATCTCGGTCGGCCCTCCGCTCCCGGAGAGCCCCCCGCCCGCGCGCCAAGGAGCGATCAGATCAGCGTCCTACGCAACCTCGAGTCCCGGATCGAAGGTCTCGTTGAGGGGATCTTCAGTCGCGCCTTCAGCTCCGAGGTGCAGCCGGTCGAACTCGCCCGCAAGCTGGCCAAGGAAATGGACGCGCATAAGACGGCCTCGATCGAGCGCGTCTACGTGCCCAACGAGTACACCGTCTATCTCTCCAGGCAGGATCGCGGCAAACTGGAGGGGTATGAGCGCTCGCTCGAGCAGGAGCTGTCGGGTTACCTGCTGGAGCACGCGCGGCGGCGGGGCTATGACTTGCTGACCCGGCCCGCGGTCGAGTTCAGCACCGACGAGCGTTTGAGGCTCGGCGAGTTCGGCATCCAGACCCGACTGGTCAAGCCTCCCGTCCACGAGGGGGAGAGGCCGAGCCAGGGCGAGGAGGGCCACACGATGGTCTACTCGGCGGTGCGAGAGCGCGACCCCGACCGCCCGAAGCGGCCCGAGGAGGCGGTCGGCGCCCTCGTCTCTACCCGGGCGGTGGTCTCGCTCGACGACCGCCGTTACGTGCTAGACGGGCCGCGGGCGACAATCGGCCGTTCCAAGTCTGCGGAGTGCGTGCTGGGCGACCCCAACGTCTCCCGCCGCCACGCGGAACTGCGCCGCTCGGAGACCGGCGACTGGCAGATCGTCGATCTCGGTTCGACCAACGGGGTGAAGGTCAATGGCCGACGCGTTCCATCGACCCGCCTCAGCCCCGGCGATGAGGTGACCCTGGGGACCACCACCTTCCTTTTCGACATCGAGCAGTAGCGGCCCCTGGCCGTAGTGTTCTCGCCGTGGCGTCCGACCCGATCTCAGTCGTCCTCAAGTTCGGCTTCCTTGCCGTCCTCTACCTGTTCTTGCTCTTCGTCGCACGCAGTGCGATGAAGGACCTGCGCAGGACGGTGGCGCCGGCGCCGGACTCGACCGGGTTTCACCCCGCGCCGGCCTTCGGTGAGGCGGCGCGGGGGGGCGCCGAAGCCTGGTTGGTCGCGGAGCATGGCGGCGGGCTGGAGGCGGGCGAGCGCTTCGACCTGATCGGCGGCCTCTCGATCGGCCGCTCCAAGGAATCGGACGTGCAGATCGAGGATCGTTACGCCTCCGGCGTCCACGCCAGGGTCTTCTCGCGCGAAGGCCGCAACTTCATCGAAGACATGGGCTCTACAAATGGCACCCTCCTAAACGACGCCACCCTGAAGGGCGAGGCCGAACTGATCGACGGAGACATGGTGAGGATCGGGGACACCGGATTTCGCTTCGAGGCCCATGCGTAGCGATCCTCAGCAAGGGGCGAGTCGATGCTGCGGGTGAGCGAGCAGGCGTTCGGCAGCGACACGGGGCGCCAGCGCAACGCCAATGAGGACTCGTTCTTCGTTCGCGCGCCGGTGTTTGTCGTCGCCGACGGGATGGGCGGCGCGCAGGCCGGCGAGGTCGCCTCGAAGGCGGCGGCCGATGCGTTCGAGCGCGACCTCCTCGACGCCCCGCCCGAGCGGGCCCTGAAGGAGACGATCGAGGCGGCGAACCTGGAGATCCACGAGCACGCTCGGGCCGATCCGTCGCTGGCCGGGATGGGGACGACGATCACCGCTGCGATAGTCGACCCCGCCAGCGAGGAGGTGGGGATCGGTCACGTCGGCGACAGTCGCGCTTACCGGCTGCGCGGCGGCAAGTTGGAGCGGCTCACCCGCGATCACTCGCTGGTTGAGGAGATGCGGCGAAAGGGCCAGCTCACCGACGCCCAGGCCGAGGACCATCCGCAGCGCTCGATCATCACCCGGGCGCTCGGCCCCGAGCCCGAGGTCGAGGTCGACGTGCAGACGGTTCCCGCCCAGCCTGGCGATGTCTTCCTGCTCTGCTCCGACGGGTTGACGACGATGCTCGACGACGAGCGCATAGCCGGCATCCTCGGCAGCGCGAGCTCACTTGACTCTGCGGTACGAGCGCTGATCGACGAAGCCAACCGGGCTGGGGGTCGCGACAACATCACCGCCCTCGCCTTCCGCCTCGAGGACGCGGCGGCCCCGGCCCGCGCGCCGGAGGGCGCTACGCTGATCGGCCCTTCTGCGGAGGCGGCCGGGCTGAGCGCCACCGAGGTACGCCGCCGCGCCGCCGCCGCGGCCGCCAAGGAGCGGCGCGAACAGCTCGCTGCGAAGCCGAAGCGCCGACGGCTGCGAACTGCCGCCAAGGTGCTCGCTGTTGCGGTGGTGCTCGGCGCGATCGCATTCGGCGCCTGGTATGGCAACCGCCAGGTCTGGTTCCTGGGGACCGACGCCGCCGGCAGGGCCGCCCTCTACCGCGGGCTTCCCTACGAACTTCCCTTCGGGATCAACCTCTACGAAGAGCGCTACGCGAGCCCGGTCCAGACTGCCTCGCTGCCGCCGCGCCGCCGCGCCGCGGTGATCGGCCAGGACCTGCGCTCCCGCTCCGGAGCGGTCTCTCTGCTCGAAGAAATCCAGCAGGGCCAGGGCGCGCCATGAGGTCGGCGCGGAACCGCGAGCCTCTCAGCCTGGCCCCCGTCGCCTTGCTCCTGACGGCCGGCTTTGCGGCAGACTTCGCTCAGGAGAACGCCCGGCTCAGCAACCCCAGCCCGATCTACGGGGCCTATTTCCTTGCGGTCTGCCGCGCCACCCACATCTACCCGCGGGTCCGCCTCCCCGCCGCCTGCTGCTCAAAGCTCTTGGCCACCGGGCTGACCGCGGTCTTCGCGATTCAGGCCTTCCCGCTGACTGGAGTCACCCCGGCCTTCGTCGGCTACGCGGGCAGCTCGATCGTCGCCAACTTCGTGTCGTTGGCGCTACTGGCGCTGATCTCTGACCGCGCCCGCCGCGAGACCGGCGCCCCCGGCCGCACCGCCCTGGCGCTGGAGGCAGCGTGAACCGCAAGATCGTCCAACTGTTCGGCTTGATCGTCGTCCTCTTCGCAGTGCTGATCGGCTTCACCTCCTACTGGTCGGTGTTTGACGCCAAGGCGCTGAAGAACAACTCCCACGACCAGCGGCCGCTGCTGGCGCAGCAGCAGATCAAACGGGGGAGGATCCTCGCCGCCAACGGCAGCGTCATCGCCCGCTCGGTCGCGATCGGCCACGGCTCGAGCCTGCAATACGTGCGCCGCTACCCGCAGGGCGCGCTGTTCGGGCACCCGATCGGCTACAGCTTCGCCGAACAGGGCAACAGCGAGTTCGAGCACTCCCACAACGAAGAACTGGCCGGCACGAGCTCCGAATTCGGCTCGATCCTCGACCAGCTCAGCGGCACAAACCGGGAAGGTGACGACGTCGTCACCAACCTCGAGCCGAGCGCGCAGCGGGCTGCGCTGAACGGCCTCCAGGCGACCGGCTTCGGAGCGGTGGTGGCGATCGAACCGCGGACCGGCCGGGTGCGGGTGATGGCGTCCAACCCTTCCTTCAACCCCAACCGGGTTCCCAAGGACCTCCCCAAGCTCACGCTATATAACCGCGCCACCCAGGGCAGGTACCCGCCCGGCTCGACCTTCAAGGTGGTGACCGCCACGGCGGGGCTGAACAGCGGCACGATCACCCCGGAAACGACGATCAACGCGCCGGGGACGCTGGAAGTCCAGGGCCAGCCGCTGCAAAATGACTCCGACCAGAGCTTCGGCTCGATCTCGCTGGACACCGCGCTGACCAATTCGGTCAACACCTGGTTCGGTCAGCTCGGTGAGCGGATCGGCGAGAGCACGCTGTTTGACTACATGGACCGCTTCGGCTTCAACGCGACGCCGGCGATTGACCTTCCGGAAAGTCAGCTCGAGCCGAGTGGACTCGTTGAAGGAGGAAAGCTGCTCGGTCCCGGCGCCGGGGTCGATCTCGCGCGCGTGGCGATCGGGCAGGAGCGTTTGGCGGTGACGCCGCTGCAGATGGCCGAGGTTGCCGCGGCGGTTGCCGACCGGGGCAGGCTGATGAAGCCGCAGATCTGGAGCCGCGTGGTCGAACCCGACGGACACGTCGTCAAGCGCCTCAAGCCCTCCGAATACAGCCGGCCGATGAGCGGCAAGACCGCGGCGGAGCTGACCACGGCTATGGAAGGGGTTGTCCGGGAAGGAACCGGCACAAACGCCGCGATCCCAGGCGTCGCGGTCGCCGGTAAGACCGGCACCGCCGAAACCCCCGGCAACGCGTCCTGCGGCGGGGGGGCGGCGGAGAACCAGGGTTGGTTCATCGGCTTCGCGCCGGCTCAGAACCCGAAGATCGCAATCGCCGCCACGGTCGAATGCACGACGCAGTTCGGCGACGACGTGGCGGCGCCGATCTTTCGCAGCGTCGCGGAAACGATCCTGCATGGCGAAAGATGAGATGAGACAAGGAGGCGGCAAGAGTGCCTGAGGTGAGCGAGGGCAGCGTCGTCGACGGGCGCTATCGGGTGCTGAAGCGGATCGGCTCGGGAGGGATGGCGGACGTCTGGCTGGCCGACGACACACACCTGCAGCGCCGCGTGGCCCTGAAGGTCTTGCACGGCCGCTTCTCTCAGGATCGCGAGTTCGTCGAACGATTCCGGCGCGAGGCGGAAGCCGCGGCCGCCCTCCAGCACCCCAACATCGTCGCGGTCTTTGATCGCGGCGAGTTCGAGGGCTCCTACTACATCGCCATGCAGTACGTAGAGGGCCGCACCCTGAAGCAGCTGAGCGACGCGGGCCTCGACCCCGAGCAGGCGGTCCGGCTGATCCGTCAGGTACTGGAGGCGGCCCGCTTCGCCCACCGCCATGGAATCGTCCACCGCGACCTAAAGCCGCAGAACGTGATCGTCGACCCCGAGGGCAAGGCGATCGTGACCGACTTCGGGATCGCCCGCGCCGGCGTCTCGGAGATCACCCAGGCCGGCTCGGTGATGGGCACCCCCCACTACCTCTCGCCCGAGCAGGCGCAGGGGATGGACGTGACGTCGGTCTCCGACCTCTACTCGGTCGGAGTGATGCTCTACGAGGCGCTGACCGGGCGGGTCCCCTTTGAGGGCGAGAGCGCCGTCGCGGTCGCGATGAAGCAGGTCTCGCAGATGCCGCAGCGGCCCAGCTCGGTCAACCCTCGGGTCTCACCGGCACTCGACGCGGTCGTGATGCGGGCGCTGGAGAAGGACCCCGGGCAGCGCTTCCAGAGCGCCGACGCGTTCATCGCGGCGCTCGACGCGGCGCTCGAGAACCCCGGCGCCCTCGCCGGGGGCACCGCGGCCTTCGCCCCGCTGCCCCCGGTCGTCGCGACCCCGGCGGAGAAGGAGGCGGAGGAGCCTGACTCCGATGAGGAGCGGCGGAAGAAGCGCCGCCGCCGGGCCTGGCTGCTGGTCGGGATTGCCGTCCTGATCGGCGCCCTGGCCGGATTCGCGCTGACCCGCGAAACGACAACTGACGTCCCCAACGTGACCGGGAACCAGTTGAACGTGGCGATCTCCCTGCTTCAGCAGGACGGCTTCCCGATCCGCGAAGTGAAGCGGGTGGAACGCGACTCGCCGCAGAACACTGTCCTCGAGCAGGACCCTGCCGCCGCGCCGCCGGCCGAGAAGGCATCGCTGAGCTGCGCCTTCCTCAACTTCTCCTGCGCCAAGCCGGCGGTGACGCTGACCGTGAGCGCCGGCCCGGGCAGCGCCAAGGTCCCGCCGACTGCCGGGCTGACCCGGGCCGCGGCCGAAGCGGAGCTGAAGAAGGCGGGCTTTGGCATCCAGGTCGCAGACGCGCACTCGACCAGCGTCCCGGCGGGTGTCGTCGTTCACTCGACTCCGTCGGCGGGGACCGCGGCGACGCGCGGCTCCGATGTCGTCCTGACCGTCTCCATGGGGCCGAAGCTGGCCAAGGTGCCGGTGCTGGTCGGCACCCAGCGCAGCGTGGCGGTGCAGCAGATCCGCTCCCGTGGCCTGGTTGCCGCCGTCAGCGAAGAAACGAGCTCGGCTCCGGTGGGCCAAGTGGTCCGTCAGTCGCCGAGTGCGGGCAGCGAAGTCGAACCAGGCTCGACCGTCTCGATCGTCGTCTCCAAGGGCCCGCAGAAGGTCACGGTGCCGAACCTGATCGGCAAGCTGCGCTCCGAAGCGGTGACGACGCTCCGCGAAGCCGGGCTCAAGCCGATCGTCTCCGAACAGGAAACCGAAGCCGCCTCGAAGGTCGGCCACGTGATCGACCAGCTGCCGTCCTCCGGCGCCAAGGTCGAAAAGGGCGCAGAAGTGACGGTTGTGGTCGGCAAGCTGGCATCCGAACCGACCCAACCGACCGAACCGGGCAAGCCGTGATCGCGCCGCAGGAGGCTGGGGGAGCGCCGCGGTGAGGGTCGTGGTGCTCTCCGGCGGGCGCTCCTCCGAGCACGACGTCTCCGTGCGCTCGGGAGAGTCGGTGGCGCGTGGACTGGTGGCGGCCGGCCACGAGGCGGTGCCGGTGAGGATCAGCCGCGACGGGCGCTGGAGTTGCGCCGGAGCTCCAGTCGAGCTGGTCCCGGCCGGCGGGCTGTTGGGCGCAGGGGCGGCCTTCCCGGCCCTGCACGGGCCCTTCGGAGAGGACGGCAGCATCCAGGGGCTGCTCGAGTGGCTCGACATCCCTTACGTCGGCTCGGACGTGCTCGCCTCGGCGATCTGCATTGACAAGCTGATCCTGAAGCGGCTGCTCGCCCAGCGCGGGGTGCCCCAGGTCGCGTTCACCCAAGCCGGCGAGCAGGGCTGGCGCGAGCGCTGCGAGGCGATGGGCCTGCCGCTCTGGGTGAAGCCCGCGCGGCTCGGCTCCAGCGTCGGGATCAGCAAGGTCGAGCGCCACGCCGACCTCGATGCCGCGGTCGAGCTTGCCAGCCGCCACGATCCCCGCGTCATCGTCGAGGCCTCGGCCGAAGGCCGCGAGGTCGAGTGCTCGGTGCTCGGCAACGAGCGTCCCCAGACATCGTTGCCAGGGGAGATCGTCGCCAACGCCGACTGGTATGACTTCGAGGCGAAGTACGGCGAGGGGGGGATGGAGTTGGCGGTCCCGGCGCCGATCCCCGTCGAGCAGGCGGCACTCGTCCGCGAGCAGGCGGCGGCGGTCTTCGCGCTGGCCGGCTGTTCCGGCCTGGCCCGCTGCGATTTCTTCGTCATGCCCGGCGGCGAGGTTCTCGTCAACGAGATCAACACGATGCCCGGCTTCACCGAGACCAGCGTCTACGCGAAGCTGTTCGAGGCGAGCGGCGTTCCCTACGCAGACCTCTGTGAGCGGCTCGTCGGCCTCGCGGTCGAGCGCCACGCCCGGGCGCGGTCGTATGAGTTCTGAGCTCAGTTCAGCAGCTTGATGTCGCTGATTTCGACCAGATAGCCGCCACTCTGATCGGGGGCCGGCACGGCCTTCTTGAGCCAGAGCAGGAAGTGGCGAGCCGGATGCTGAAGGCTGCTGAGGCTGATCGCCTGGACGTTGGCAGCGTTGCTCACCTCTCCCACCGGACGCCCCCATCCCGTGATGGCGGCCGGCGGTTCGCCCGCCACGGCGAAGACCTGTGCGTCCCAGCCGGGGGTTGGCGTGCGCACCACCATCTCCGACGGGGTCGCCGCCGCCCTTGTCGTCACGTAGATGCCGGTGCCAGGCTCTGGGCCGGTCTTCGTCCCGGCGAAGGTGGGGGATTCGTAGTGCTCAGTGGACCAAGCAGCCGGACCGGCGTTGATTACCGCCCCGACCGCTTCGGGGTTTTCTTCGCCGTCGCCCTCGGGGTTGTAGCCGGTGGCGGAGGAGATCGGGATCGGCGTGCCGGCATTCCTCCCGGCGCCGCCGTTGCCGAGGCTCCCGTTGCCGATGAAGTGCGCCGCCGCGAGCGCCCCTCCGCCGATCAGGACTACGGCGACGATCGTCGCCCAGGACCAGCGGACGCGAGCGGAGAGCTTGCGCTTCGGCGGCGGCAGCGCGTCGAGCACGCTGGTCGCCTCGCCGGAGGTGGAGCCGGCCTTGGCGGCCTCCACCTCCAGTGCGGTTAAGAGGTCGTCGATCATCTCGCCGATCTGCTGGTAGCGCTGGTCGGGACTCTTCGCAGTCGCGCGCTCGACCACCAGCGCAACTGCGGCGGAGGCCTCCGGCCGGCGCCGCTGCACGTCGGGCAGATCCTCGTTGACGTGTTTCATCGCCACGCCGACCTGGCTGTCGGCGTGGAACGGCACCTGCCCGACCAGCATCTCGAAGAGGACGACGCCGAGCGAATAGATGTCGCAGCGCGGGTCGACCCCACGTCCCATCGCCTGCTCGGGGGCGACGTAGTCGGTTGTGCCCAGCACCCGCCCGGTCGCGGTCATCCCGTCCTGCTCGAGCTGACGGGAGATGCCAAAGTCGGTCAGCTTCGCCCGGCCCTCGCTGTCGATCAGGATGTTCTGCGGCTTGATGTCGCGGTGGACCATCTTTCGGGCGTGGGCAACGGTGAGGCCCCTGGCGATCTCGATCGCGTAGGCGATCGCCTCCTGGGTGTCCAGTGCCCCGACCCGGGCGATCCGCTGCTTCAGCGTCTC
Source organism: uncultured Solirubrobacterales bacterium (assembly GCA_963743285.1). Classification (GTDB taxonomy): domain Bacteria; phylum Actinomycetota; class Thermoleophilia; order Solirubrobacterales; family 70-9; genus CAVUPF01. The sequence goes on along the minus strand of CAVUPF010000002.1, from coordinate 194,800 downwards.
CCCTTCGACGTACTCGAAGACGATGTAGGGGTAGCCGCCGTCCTCGCCGGCGTCGATCACCGAGACGACATTGGGATGGGAGAGCTTCGCCACCGCCCGCGCCTCCTGGCGGAAGCGCTCGAGCTGGTCGGGCTGCTCGGACATCTCGCGGTGCATCACCTTCACTGCGACCGGCCGGTCGAGCGTCTCGTCGCGCGACAGGTACACGGTCGACATCCCGCCGCTGCCCAGCTTTGCCTCCAGCCGATAACGACGGGAGAGCACCGTTCCGATCATCGCGCTTGAGGAGCGAGCCTCCATCTATCCGGGTCCATTGTCGAGCACTCTCGCGATGGAGGTTCTCCATCGCGTCGTGGTATCCCACTCACGCACGGCGGACTTCACGCGACCCCTCAGTCGCGCGCCCGATCCGCTGCGCCCCGGGGTGGCGGCGGCGGAGGATGTCGAGAGCGGCGGCCTCCTCGCCGGCGGCCACGATGCAGCAGAAGCCACAGCCCATGTTGAAGACCTCGTGCATCTCATCGTCCCCGACCCCTGAGCGCTCCTGGATCAGCTCGAAGACGGCAGGGACCGGAAGCGGCGCGTCGATCTCGTAACCGACCTCGGCCGCAAGCCTCAGCAGGTTGCCGAGCCCGCCCGAGGTGATGTGGGCGAGGCCGCGGACCTCGACCGCGGAGCGCAGCAGCTCCAGCACCGCCTTGACGTAGATCTCGGTCGGCTCGAGCAGCACCTCGCCGAGCGGTTGCCCAAGGCGCTCGTCGTCAAGCGGGATGTCCCCCAGCGCGGCGCGGGTGAGGGTGTAGCCGTTGGAGTGGATCCCAGAGGAGGGCAGGCCGATCACCGGGTCGCCCGGCCGAACGGCCGAGCCGTCGACTATCGCGTCCAGCGCCACGGTGCCGAAGCACGCACCGGCGATATCGAAGCCACGCACCATCTCGCCGAGCTGGGCCAGCTCTCCTCCGGGGATCTCGATTTCGGCCAGTTCAGCGCCGCGCGCCAGGCCGATCCCGATCTGCTCGCAGATCTCGGGGTCGGCACGCTCGATCGCGATGTAGTCAAGCATCGCCAACGGCTCGGCGCCGACGCAGATCACGTCGTTGACGTTCATCGCCACGCAGTCGATCCCGACCGTATCGAAGCGGCCGAGCTGCTCGGCAAGGAGCAGCTTCGTTCCGACCCCATCGGTGGAGAGGGCGATCCCGGTCCGCTCATCAAGCCGGATCACGCTCGCGTAGTGGCCCGGCAGCGGCACCTGGCGGCTGGGTCGGTCAAGTTGGACCGTCGCAAGCGCCCGGATCAGCCCGGCGACCGCGGCGTCCGCTGCGCCCTGGTCGACCCCGGCCTTCGCATAGGCGTCGCTCATTGGGGCCCCTCCGCGGCGCGCGCCACTCGCGACCGACGACGATGACCCAGTTTCACCGTGTCAGCTGGCGAACTCATCGACGCAGCTTTGCAAGAACCGCAGCCGCCAGGGCGGCTCGGTAGGCAGCGTAAGGCCAGAGCGCTCGATCGCGCTCGACCAGGTGGATGAGGCGTTGCGAGGCAAGGGTCGAGGCGAACGAGGCGGCGACCCCTACGGCCATCGTACGGCGCAGCTCGGGGGAGGCGCCGCGGCTTCGCAGCCGGCCACCCTTCAGAACCGTGGCGCCGACGATGATCGGCAAGGCCACGGTTCGGGAGAGCAGGTTCGCCTGGGCGCGGGAGAAGCGGCGGGCGCGGGCTGCGGTCAGCGTGGCGCCGTTGCGCGAGACCCCGGGCGCCAGCGCCGCCGCCTGGGCCACTCCCAGCGCCAGCGCGTCGCGCCAGTCGACCTCCCCCCGCCCGCGCTCTTGCGGTCGGCGGTCGGCGAGCGCCATCGCAGCCGCGCCGCCCAGCAGCCCGATCGCGGTCGCCCTTGGCCCGCCCAGGCGCCGCTCGATCGGTCGCTCCAGCGCGTAGCCGACAACCGCCGCCGGGGCGAAGGAGAGCGCCAGCACCGCAGCTCGGCGCAGGTCGAAGAAGCGCAGCTCCTCGGCGATCACCCGCCGCTGGCCGATCAGCAGCGCCGCCGCCGCGCCGGCGTGCAGCGCCACCTCAAAGCTCTTGCGGACCTCGGGCTCGATCGCCTCCCATTCCCACCCGACCAGCCACGGGATCAGCACGATGTGGGCGGAGCTGGAGACCGGCAACAGCTCCGCTGGCCCCTGGACGATCCCCAGCGCGATTGCGCGCCGCGCCGGGATCCGCCCGTCGACCGCCTCGCTCAAGCGCCCCCAGCGCCGGCGGGCTCGGTCGCCTTGCCGGGGCCAGCCCCGCCGCCCCGCCGCCGCTTCACGATCGCGTACACGGCCAGCCCGACTACCGCAGCGACCACCAGGTAGTCGAGGATCTGGAGATGGTTGCGCCACCGCTGCCAGTTGTCTCCAACCGCCTGTCCGAGCAGCGCGAATCCGAGCACCCAGGGCAGCGAGCCGAGCGCGGTCAGCCAGGTGAACCGCCAGAACGGCATCTTCGCCAGGCCGGCCGGGAGTGAGACGAAGGCCCGCACGAGCGGCACCAGACGGGTGAAGAAGACGGTGGCGTCTCCGTGGCGCTTGAACCAGCCGTCGACCCGGGCCAACCGCGAGGGGCTGAGGTGGATCAAGCGGTTCTTCTCCAGCAGGTCGATGCGACCGTAGTAGCCGATCGCATAGGTCAGCCAGGAGCCGGCCATGTTCCCCGCGAAGCCCGCCGCGGTCACCCCGATCAGCGTCTGGCTGCCGTTGGAGACGTCAAAGCCGCCGAACAGCATCACCGCCTCGCTGGGGATCGGGATGCAGGCGCTGCCCGCTGCCATCAGCAGGAATATCCCCGTCAGGCCGGTGCTTTCGACCACGCTGACGCAGAATTCGACGATCGGCCCGCTAATATCGGCAAAAGGGAGGGGATCCGGCATATGGAGATCCGTGATCCTAAGACCTCAGCCTCTAAACTCGCCCGGTCCATGCAGCGGCTGAATCATCCGGTCTATCGCAATCGGGTTCTCCAGGTGTTCGCCGACGCGGTCCTGGTCGCCCTCTCCTTCTTCTTAGCCTTCCAGCTGCGCTTTCTCGACGACGCGCACGGACTCCCACCCCGCTACCAGCTGCTCTTCGCCCAGGCGGTCGGCATCGTCGTGGTCGGCAAGCTGGTCGTCTTTGGTGCCTTCGGGCTCTACCAGAAGTGGTGGCGCTACGTGAGCGGCCGCGACGTCTTCCTCATCCTTCGCGCCGTCGCCTTCGCCAGCGTGATCGTGATCGTCTTCTTCGCAGTAGTGCAGCCGTTCAAGCACACCTTGCCGCGCTCGGTGGTGGTGATGGACTTCATCCTGACCGTGCTGCTGATCGCCGGCGCCCGCCTTGCGGTGCGGCTGATCGTCGAGCGGCCCTCGCGCGGCTCTCGCGTCCCCAGGCGCGAGGTGCTGGTGATCGGCGCCGGCTCGGGCGGGCAGATGGTGGTCCGCGAGCTTCAGCTCAACCCCAACCTCGGCTCAACCGCGATCGGCTTCGTCGATGATGACCCGCGCAAGCGAGGGATGCGGATGCTGGGGCTGAAGGTGCTCGGCTCGACTGCGGACATCGTCGCGATCCTCGATGAGGCCGAGCCCGACGAGGTGGTGATCGCGATCCCCTCGGCGCCGGGGACGCTGCGCGCCAAGGTCGTCGCTGCCTGCCGCGAGCGCGAGATCCGCGTGCGTACCCTGCCCACCGTGTTCGAGCTGCTGCGCGGTGGCGTCCAGCTCAACAAGCAGTTGCGCGAGGTCCAGGTCGAGGACGTGCTCGGCCGCGAGCCGGTCGTCTTCGAACTCGACCGGGCCGGCGCCTACCTGCGCGACCGGATCGTCCTCGTCACCGGGGCGGGCGGTTCGATCGGCGCCGAGCTTTGCCGCCAGATAGCCCGGGTCCGACCGAGACTCCTGGTGATGCTCGACCATGCCGAGGACAACCTCTTCGAGATCGACCGCGAGATGGTCGAGGAGCGCCATTTCACCAACGTCGAGGCGGTGCTCGCCGACTGCAAGGAGCCGCACCGGATGCTGGAGGTGATGCAGCGCTTCAAGCCTTCCGTCGTCTTCCACGCCGCTGCCTATAAGCACGTTCCGCTGATGGAGGCCAACCCGCTGGAGGCCGTCCGCAACAACGCGTTCGCGACGCGGGTCACTGCGGAGACGGCCGCCGCCTCCAAGGTCGAACGCTTCGTCCTCATCTCCACGGACAAGGCGGTCAACCCGCAAACCGTGATGGGCGCCTCGAAGGCGATGGCGGAGTGGATCGTCGAGTTGGCCGGCCACAAGCACCCCCGAACCCGCTTTGCCAGCGTCCGCTTCGGCAACGTGCTTGCCTCCTCGGGCAGCGTCGTACCGATCTTTCGCAGCCAGATCGAGCGCGGCGGGCCGGTCACCGTCACCCATCCCGAGATGACCCGCTACTTCATGACCATCCCCGAGGCGGTCCAGCTCGTCATCCGCGCCGGGGACATTGGGGCCGGCATGGGGGAGGTCTTCGTCCTTGACATGGGCGATCCGGTGAAGATCGTCGATCTCGCACACAACATGATCCGCCTCGCCGGGTATGAGCCGGAGCGCGATATCGCAATCGAATTCACCAAACCGCGGCCCGGGGAGAAGCTACACGAGCAGCTCTTCGGCTTGGGCGAGAGTGAGCAGCCGACCGCCTCGAAGCGGATCCGGCGAGCGGTTCGAGAGGCGCCGCTGGACCCGGAGTGGGTCGAGCCGACCCTGAACTCGCTCGAGCACCTGGTATTGGCCGGCGACGAGGCCGACTTGGCCAGCCGAGTCGTCGAGATGATCACCTCGCCCAGCAGCGACCCGGCGACGGTCGTCTACGACGAGTAGCCTCTCGCAGCCACTCCGTGGAGCTGATCAAGGAAATCGGCGCTTTCGCCGGCCTGGCCGCGTTCTTCGGCCTGGCCCTGCTTGCCCTGCTCTCCTTTACCCACGGGCGCGACATCCGGCGCCTGCGCGAGTGGGCCGGGTCGGCGCCGGAGCGCGACACGGAACGCAAGGAGTCGACCTCAGCGGCGGCGGCGCGTCGCGCCGAGGAGCTGCGCCGCCTTGAGGAGGCTCGTACCGCCGAACAGCAGGCAGTCGCGCTGCGCGAGGAGCGCCGACTGCGCCGCGAGGCCGGCGGGCCGGAGACGGCCCGCGGAGAGCGGCTGCGTCAGTGGCGCTCCAGCCGCGGAGAGCGGTTCGCCGAGCCGCGCTACCTGGCGGCGGTCTTCGTCGTCGTGCTGGTCATCGGCGGCGGCGTCGCCTACGCAGCTCTGCACGGGTCAGGCGGAGGCGGAGGCGGCAAGGACGGTAAGGGCGGTGCCGCCACTTCGACGAAGCCGAGCGAGATCGAGGTCGCGGTGCTAAACGGGACCGCCGTGCCGGGGCTCGCGGCTCGCTACGGCGACAAAGTCCAGCGCAAGGGCTTCAAGCTGGGGGTGGTGACCAACAGCAACTCCAGCTTCGCCAGCAGCACTGTCATGTTCAAGCCCGGCCATGCCCCCGAGGCGCGGAGCGTGGCCAAGGACCTTGGGATCGGCCAGGTGCAGCCGATGATTTCTGAAGTTGACTCAGTCTCTGCCGGGGCCCCGGTCTCGGTGATCGTCGGCGAAAACGATGCCTCGTCGACGGGTTAGCGCGGCGGGCCTGGTCTTCGCGCTGCTCGTCCTCGCCACGGTCGCGGCCTTCGCCTTCTCGCAGCGGCTGAAGCGAGACCCGCTCGTCCTCGACCACGTAACCTTCGCCACCGCCACCGGGCGCGCCTTCATGCCGAACGGAAGCTGCCCCTCGGGCCCGGAGCGGATCGAATTCCGCGTCACCCGCTCCGACCACGCGACCGTGCAGGTGATCGGTCCCGGCGGGGGACTGGTCCTCACCCTTGCCCACGATCGCTACCTGGCCGCCTATAACTTCTTCACCTTCGACTGGGACGGCCGCGGCCTTGACGGCGGTATCGCGCCGCCCGGCAGCTACAAGTTGCGAGTCGAGCTGCTCGCCCAGGAACGCAACCTCGTCCTGCCCGGGACGATCCGCCTGCGCCGCGCGCCGCGCAACCCCACCGCCGCCTGCAGGAGCGCCGCGAAGGGCGCAGCTTGAGCGGCGTTCTCGCCGGGGCCGGCGTCTTGATCGCGGTCGCGGCCGCCGCGACCGCGATCCTCACCCCGCCGGGTCGGCTGCGATCGGCGGCGATGATCCTCGCCCTCGCCCTCGTCCCGATGCTCATCCTCGGCGATCAGTGGCACTCCCACCGGATCGTCGACCTGCGCGACCATCCCGCCCGGCTCGCCATCGCCGCCCTTGCGACGCTCGCCGTCACCGCTGCCCTCGCCCTCGCCTTTCGCCGCTGGCCGCGCGTCCTGCCGCTGGTGATCGTCTTCGTCCTCCCCTTCCGCATCCCGCTCGAAGCCGGCGGCGAAACCGCCAACCTGTTGGTGCCGCTGTATGTGGTGATCGCCGCGGGGGCGCTTGCCGCGGCGATCAGGGACTGGAGCGCTCGGCCCGCGGTCCCAGTCGCGCAGGGGGCCGTCAAGTGGCTGCCGAGGGTCCTGGCGGCAGTGGTCGTCCTCTATGGACTGCAGGTGATGTACTCGGCTGACTTCTCCAAAGGGCTGCAGGACGTCTGCTTTTTCTACGTGCCGTTCGCGGTGGGCTATGCGTTGCTGAGCGATTTCCGATGGGATCGGACGCTTCTGACCCAGGTGCTGTGGATGGTGGCGATCGAGGCGCTGCTGTTCGTCGTGGTGGGGTCGATCGAGTACGCGACCAGGGGCCTGTTCTGGAATCACCAGGTGATCCGCTCGAACGAATTTCACACCTACTTCCGGGTCAACTCGGTGTTTTGGGACCCGAACATCTACGGCAGGTATCTGGCGCTGGCGATCGTCGTGGCGACGGCGGCGCTGCTATGGGCCAAGGAGCGACGGAGCATCGCCTTGCTGGCGGGGTTGGTGGGGATCCTGTGGATCGGCCTGGTGCCGACCTACTCGGAGTCGAGCTTCATCGCCTTGCTGGCGGGGCTGGCCGTGCTGGCGGCGCTGCGCTGGAGCCTGAAGTGGACGCTGGGCGCGGTCGGCATCGGTGCCGTGGTCGCGGTCTCCTTCGTCGCGCTTGCCGGCGGTTCCTCGAAGATCAACTTCGAAAGACTCAACATCGACACCAGCGGCCGCGCCCACCTCGTCTCCGGCGGCATCCGCCTCTTCGAGCGGCGCCCCATCTACGGCTATGGCTCGGGCTCCTTCTCCACCGCCTATCGAGCCCACGCCGCAAAGCACAAGGTGCCGGTCTCCGTCTCCCACACAGAGCCGATCACGATCGCGGCAGAGCAGGGCCTGCTCGGCTTGGCGCTCTACGTAGCCTTGATCCTCACGGCCCTCTGGGCGATGAGCACCGGCCTGCGGGCAACGATGCCTGGCCTGCCCGCCTCTCGCGCGGCGCCCGTCGGGGCGGAGCCCTCCAGCTCGGCGAGCGGGCCTGCCGGCCTGCCGGTAGCTCGCGCCGCCGTGCTCGCCGCCTTTGTGGCCCTCCTGGTCCACACCATGGCCTACGCCGGCTTTTTCGAAGATCCGATCACCTGGGTTCTCCTCGCCGCAGGCGCCGCGCTCGCGGCCAGCCCCGCAGTCCGCGACCCCGCGTAGTCTCGCCCCGTGTCGGGATATATGCGGCGACTCGCAACGACCGGCGCCGCCTACACGGCGGCGAGCATCCTCTCGAAACTGATCGCGGTCGCGCTGCTGCCGCTCTACACGCGGCACCTCAGCACCGACGACTACGGCGCCGCCGAGCTCCTCTTCGCCGCCGTCGTCTCGGCCAGCATCGTCGTCCGGCTCGGCCTGATCGAGGCGGTGCTGCGCTTCTACTACCGCGAGGACGAGAACCCCGACGCGGTCGTCGCCGTCGCCTTCTCCGGCCTCTTCTGGGCCTCGACGATCGCCTGCCTCGTCGCCCTGCCCTTCGCCGGGCCGCTCTCGGAAGCGCTGCTCGGTAGCCACGCTGCCTCCCAGCACGGTGCCGAGCTGGTGCGGATCTCGATCGGCGGCCTCTGGGTGGCGACAATGTTCGAATACCTGCTGACGCTCTACCGGCTCGACGAGCGCGCCCGCGCCTACTTCATCACCACGATCACCAACGTCCTCGGCACGATCGCGCTGACCGTCGTCCTCGTCGTCGGGGTGGGGGACGGGGCCCGCGGCCTCTTGCTCGGCTCCTACGTGACCGGCGCCGTCTTCGTCGTCGCGATGATCTTCGCCCAGCGCCGGCGCCTCACCCTGCGGATCGACCGGCCGTTGCTGCGTCGGCTGCTCCGCTTCGGCCTGCCGACGATGCCCGCCGAGGTCAGCCTCTACCTGCTCAACCTCGTCGACCGCGTCATCATCGTCCAGGTCGACGGGCTCGGCGCGGCGGGCCTCTACGCGGTGGCGGTCAAGTTCGCACAGGCGGTCAACGTCCTCGTCCGCGGCTTCCAGCTCGCCTGGCCGCCGCTCGCCTACTCGATCCGCAACGACGACGAGGCGCGCCGCACCTACGCCAACGTGATCACCCTCTTCCTCGCCGGCTGCACCTGGATGGTGGTCGGGTTGTGGCTGCTGGCCGAGTACCTGGTGCGCATCTTCGCCGCTCCCAAGTTCTTCGATGCCTACGAAGTGGTCGGGCTGATCGCCGCCGCCGTCACCCTCTACGCGCTCTACATGGTGATGGTGGTGATCCTCGGCCGCACCGGGCGCACCGAGTACAACTTCCCGGCGGCGATCGCGGCGCTCGCCTCCAACGTCGCGCTCAACCTGATCCTGGTGCCGCCGCTCGGGATCGTCGGCGCCGGCCTGGCGCTGGTCGCCTCCTACCTGGTGGCGATCGCGCTGATGTACTGGTTCGCGCAGCGGCTCTTCCCGGTGCCCTACGAATGGGGCCGGCTCGCCCGCGTCCTCTTCGCCGGCGCGGCGCTGATCGGACTGGGGGAGCTGGTGATGCCGGCCTCGGGCTTCGGCGGCCTGGTCGGGCGCCTCTTCATCGCGCTCCTCTATCCGGCGCTGCTGTTCGCGATCGGGTTCTACAGCGCCGAGGAGCGCGGCTGGCTGGCGCGCCTCCGCCACCCCGGCGAGCTGGCCGCGACCTTCGCCTCGATCCGCGCCCGCCCGCCCGCGGTCAAGGGCGAACCGGGCGAGCTCTACGAAGCCGAGCGAATGGACGAGGACTCGCGCTTCTAGGACCGGACCCTGGGTGCCGTCGGGGTGGTCGCGCTGGCCGTACTGTCGCGCAATGCCGACCGCGCGGTGCCCGTCCCGGCGACGATCGCGGCGCTGGCCGCCAACGTCGCCCTCAACCTCGCCCTGGTCGCGGCGCTGGGGATCGTCGGCGCCGGGCTCGCCCTGGTCGCCTCCTACCCTGTCGTGCTGGTGCTGATGTACGGGTTCACCCAACGCCTCTTCCCGGTCCCCTAGTAGTGCTCCGTTAGCTCGGTGGTGCCCGCAGCGGGTGATCGGGCGGCAGCTCTCTGCGGCAGGTGGTGCAGGTTCCCTGCCAGCAGGCCAGGAGCCCTTGCAGCTCCCGAACGACCCCGAAGAGGGTCAGGCTGCCGCCCTGGCTGGAGGGCAGCGTTCTCGCTCCAGGGTGAGGAAGGCGTGTGCGATGGAGACGAGCGTGACGTGGTGGTTCCAGCCGCGGTAGGTGCGGCCCTCGAAGTGGTCGAGGCCGAGGGCGTCCTTTAACTCGCGGTAGTCCTGCTCGATGCGCCAGCGCAGCTTGGCGAGACGCACCAGTTCTTTGAGCGGCGTGTCGACCCCCAGGTTGGAGAGCCAGTACTTGGTCGGCTCTGACTCTTTGGAGGGCCACTCGCAGATCAGCCAGCAAAGCGCCAGCTCCTCGCCGGCCTTGTGAGCCTTGTGGCGCAGCCCGATATTCGCCGGACGGACCCTGAGCACGAGGAACCGCGAGCTCATCTTGCCGCGCGTCCCCTCACGCCAGGTGACGCTCACCGCATGCTTCTTCCCCGCGCTCAGAGCCAGTTCCTTGAGCGAGGAGGGATCCTCGCGGTAGCGCGCGGCGGGCGGGCGACCGCGCCCCGCGGGCTTCGGCGGCTGCTCGGGCACGACCTCCTCGCGATAGGCGGAGGTCGTTGCCTTGACGTCGAGCACGTAGGAGAGCCCTCGCTCCTCCAAACCGCTGCGCAGCTCGGTGGTGTCGCCGTAGGCTCCGTCACCGAGGATGACCGGCGGATCGAGCCCCCAGGAGCGAAGCTCGTCGATCATCTCCAGCGCCAGCCGCCACTTCTCGGTGTGGTGGATGTCTGGCGGCAGCTTCGCCTTCTGGCGGCGATCGGAGTTGAACTCGCCCTCCTCGTCCCACTCCTTGGGAAGGAACAGCCGCCAATCGAGCGGACACGACGCGCTCTCTGAGGCGGCGTTGACCGAGACCCCGATCTGGCAGTTGCCGACCTTCCCCAGCGCGCCGCAGTACTGGCGCGCGACGCCGACCGACATCTTCCCGAACTTGGGGAAGCCCGTGTCGTCGATGATCCACGCCTCGGGTCCTAGCTCGGCGCTGATCCGCTCGGCCAGCGCCCTTCGCACCGGCTGCCAGTCCCACGGGGACTGGTTGACGAACTGCTGCAGGCACTGCTCATCCCCGTCCTCGAGCCTTGCCGCCATCGGCTCGATCGACTTGCGCTTGCCGTCCAACATCAGCCCGCGCAGGTAGACCTCGCCCCAGCGGCGCTGGTCCTTGCGCGGCATCGGCTCGAACATCTGCTCGGCGAACTCGACCAGGCGGCCGCGAACTCTTCGCAGTTTTGCGGGCGTGAGTCCCGACACCTCACTCATTCTGTCCTCCTCCGTCGATCTCGACCATCGGCGGAGGGGTTCGCCAGCTCAGTGCGAAGTTCCTGCAAGAGCTAACGGAGCACTACTAGGAATGGGGGCGACTGGCCCGGGTGGTGCTGGTCTCCGCGGGGCTGGTCGCCGCGGGCGCGGCATTCCTTTCCGACCAGCGGCGCGGTGGGCTTTCTCGGCAACGCGGCCCTCTGGCTCGCCTACCCGGCCCTGCTTCTGGCGATCGGCTTCTTCACCCCTGGCGAGCGACGCTGGATCGCGGGCCTGCGCCACCCCGAGGAGCTGCTCCGGCGCCTGAGCGCCCCGCGACAGCAGCCGCCCGCCGTGGCGGGAACGGTCCCCGAGGCCTACGAGGCGGAGTTAAGAGACGAGGACGCGCGATTCTGAGCGGCCCCGGGGTTCGGGGCGCAATACGTCCTAAGGCTCAGGCGCCCCGATCTTGCGCTATCTCCCGCAAGCCGGCGCCGCGGCTGGGGAGGAGGGCCTGGCGGGCGTGGGCCCAGTAGATGCGGGCTGGATGGCCGGGGAGGATGGTGGCGGCGAGGGCGCGGAGCGAATAGGCCCAGGCGGTGAGGGCCCGCACCACGAGGGCGGCGGAGCGGGAGTGGTGCTTGCGCATGTAGAGGTCGCGATTGCGGTGAAACTCGACGATGCGGGGCAGTCCAGCCGCCAGGTCGGTCGAGAGCTGGTCGTGGTGGACCGCCTCCGCCGCGGGGACGAAGAGGATGGGCCGGCCGGCGTCGCTGAGGCGCTTGCAGAAGTCGCACTCGTCGTAGTAGACGAAGAAGGCCGGGTCGAGGTAGCCGACCTCGGCCGCGGCGCCGCGCCGCACGATCAGCGCGCTTGACTGCGCCCAGTCGACCCGACGCGTCGATCGCCCCTTGCTCTGCACTGTGATCAGGCGATGCAGGAACACCCCGCCGGCCAGAGCCGTGATCACCCCGGGGAAGCGCCAGGCACAGGGGACTGGCTCCCCGGCGGAGTCGAGCAGCTGCGCCCCCGCAGCCGCCGCGCGCGGGTCAGCGTCGAGCGCCGCGATCAGCGCCGCCGCCGCACCCGCCCGCAGCTCGGAGTCCTCGTTGAGCAACAGGCAGTAGCGGCCCCGCGCCGTGCGCAGCAGAGTCGAGTCGTTCTCTGCCTTGCCGGCCCGCTGCTCCAGGGCGATCAGGCGGATCTCCTCGCCCAGCGCCCGCACTGCCTCCGCCGATCCGTCCGCGGAGGCGTTGTCGAGGACCAGCACCTCGCGCTCGACGTCGGCCGGATGGGTGCGCTCGATCGCCTCCAGGCAGGCGAGCAGCCGCTCGCGGCCGTTGGTGTTCACGACGCAGTAGGAGAGGGTGGGCGCCACGTGGCCACGATAATCGCCCACCATGCGGGTTCAGCTCGTCGACCCCTCGGCCTTCACGCCGCCCTACGACCGCGCCCTGGCGGCCGCGCTCGCCCGCCAGGGCGTCGAGGTCGAGCTGTTGACCAGCCGCTTCCTCTACGGACCGGTTGCGAGGGCCGAGGGGTACCGGGTCGAGGAGTGCTTTTACCGCCGCGCCGCCCGCCGCGGCCTCGATGCCCCCGCCCGCCGCGCCTTCAAGTTGGCCGAGCACCTCCCGGACATGCTGCGATTTCGCCGCCGCGCCGCCGCCGACGTCGTCCATTATCAGTGGCTCACCGTGCCGGCACTCGACGCGATGCTGTTGCCTTCGCTGCGACCGCGGGCGATCACCGCCCACTACATCCTGCCGCCCCGCCCCAACCGCCGCCAGCTCGCCTCCGCCCGCCGTCTCTACAGCCGCATGGACGCGGTCATCGCCCACTCCGAGCACGGCGCGGCCCGCCTTCGCGACGAGGTCGGGCTAGACCCCAGCCGCGTTCGAGTCATTCCCCACGGCGCCTTCGATTACCTGGCCGGGCTGGCGGAGGAGAAGCCGCTGCCGGCCGAGCTGCAGGGCGCCGAGGGCCCGGTCGTCCTCTTCTTCGGCCTGCTGCGCCCCTTCAAGGGCATCGACACCCTGCTCGAGGCCTTTCGCCGCCTCGACGGGCCGGAGCTGTGGATCGTCGGCAACCCCCGCATGGACGTCGGGCCCCTGCGCCGCCTCGCCGCAGCTGCGCCGGGCCGCGTCCGTTTCCTCACCCGCTTCGTCGAGGACGCCGAGATCCCGGCGATCTTTCGCCGCGCCGACGTTCTCGCCCTCCCCTACCGCGATGCCGAGCACTCTGGCGTCCTTTACACCGGCCTCGCCTTCGCCAAGCCGATGGTGCTGAGCGCGGTCGGCGGCTTCCCCGAGCTGGCCGCGCATGGGGCGGCGCGCATCGTCGCGCCTGAAGACCCCGCCGCCCTCGCCGCCGAGCTCTCCGAGCTGACCGGCGACCCCGCCGCCCGCGCGGAGTTGGCCGCCGCCGCCGCCCGCGCCGCCGCCGGCCCCTACTCCTGGGGGGAGGCAGCGGGCCGGACGATCTCCCTCTATGAGGAGCTGCTGGAGGCGTACGGATGACCGCCCTCGGCATCGTCTTCTGGGTCTGCGTCGCGTCGATCGTCTACACGCACGCCGGCTACCCGCTGGTGCTGCGGGCGCTGGTCGGGTTGCGCAGGCGCCCGACCCTGCGGCCCGGCACCTGGGCGCAGCCGCCTCGCGTCTCGCTGATCGTCGCCGCCCATGATGAGGCTGAGGTGATCGCCGCCAAGCTCGCCAACGCCCTGGCGCTCGACTACGCGCGAGAGCGACTCGAGTTGATCGTCGCCTCCGACGGCTCCGCCGACGCGACGACCGAGCGGGCCCGGGAGGCGGGAGCCGACCTCGTCCTCGAACTCCCACGCGGCGGCAAGATCGCCGCGCAGAATGCCGCCGCCGAGCGCGCCTCCGGGGAGATCCTCGCCTTCTCTGACGCCAATAGCTTCTGGGCAGCCGACGCGCTCCGCCATCTGATCGAGCCCTTCGCCGACTCCACGGTCGGCTACGCCTGCGGCCAGGTCCGCTTCACGGATGCGGATGGCGGCAACCTCGAGGGCGCCTACTGGCGTTATGAGATGCGGGTCAGGGAGATGGAGTCGGCCCTGGCCGGCGTGACTGCCGGCAACGGCGCGATCTACGCGGTGCGCGCCGGCGCCTACCTGCCGCTCGCGCCCTCCAGCAGCCACGACCTCTCCTTCCCCTTCGAGCTTGCCAAGCGCGGGTTGCGCTCGCTCTACGTCCCCTGGGCTCGCGCCGAGGAGAAGATGGTCCCGACCCTGGAAGGAGAGTTTGCCCGCAAACGACGCATGATGGTCGGCCTCTGGGACATCGTCGTCGGCGAGCGGATGCTCGCACCGCGCGGCTACTCGCCGCTCTACGCTTTCGAGTTGGTCTCCCACCGGCTGCTGCGCTACCTGACGCCGCTCCTGCACCTCCTCGCGCTGGCGGCGAACATCGCCCTGCTCGGGCGGGGCTGGGTCTACGCGGCGACGCTCACGGCCCAGGCCGCCGTGATCGCCGCCGCGATCCTCGGACGCTGGTTTCCGCTTTTCCCCCTCCGCGTCGCCCGCTATTACGTGCTGACGACCGCCTCGATAGCCGCCGGCCTCTGGGATCGCGCCCGCAACGGTCCACCCGGCGCCTGGGAGAAGGCGGCCGGAACCCGATGAGCAGGGCGTTTGACAGCGTCGTCGCCGCGGTTGCCCTGGGCGTCCTCTCGCCGATCCTGCTGGTCGCGGCGCTCGCGATCTGGCTCGGCAGCCGCGGCCCGATCCTTTATCGACAACGCCGGGTCGGCAAGGACGGGCGGGAGTTCGAGATGCTGAAGCTGCGCACCATGGTGCAGGGCTCCGATCCGGTCGGGGTCGGCACGATCGTCACCCGCGATGATCCCCGCGTCACCTCCGCCGGCCGCTTTCTGCGCCGCACCTCTCTCGACGAGGTCCCCAATCTCCTCAACGTCCTGCGCGGTGAGATGGCAATCGTCGGCCCTCGCCCAACCATCCCGGCCCAGGTCAAGGACTACACGCCGCTTCAGGACCGCCGTCACGAGGTCCTCCCGGGGATCACCGGCTGGGCCCAGGTCCAGGGCCGCGCCGGCATCCCCTGGGAGGAGCGGATCGAGCTGGACATCTGGTATGTCGACCACCGCAGCGCAGCCCTCGACCGCCGCATCATCGCCCGGACCGCCTGGCTGCTGATCAGCGGCCGAGGTCTCTCCCCAGACTAGGGTTCGGTTCGATGACGGAGAAGCCCGAGGTCAGCCTGCGCCGCTTCGAGGCGAGCGACGCCGCCGCCGTGCACCGCTGGTTCAATAACCCTGAGGCGACGAAGACGCTGATGGAGCAGCGCGACAGCTTCTCGCTGGAGCAGGCGGAGGCCTGGACGCGGCGGGCGATGGAGGGCACGGGCGAGGACCGCAAGTTCGCGATCCTCGTCGCGGGATTCGAGCAGCCGGTCGGCTTCACGGCCCTCTACGGGCTCTTCCGCCAGACCGCCCCGGAGCTGGGCGCCCTGATCGGCGACGACGTGCGCGGCAAGGGGGTCGGCCGCCGGGCCGAGGCGCTGACCATCGCCAGGGCCTTTGACGAGTTCGGCGCCCATCGCGTCTATGGGCGCATCCCGGCCCGCAACGAGGTTGCAAAGCGGACCGTGGCGAGCCTCGGTTGGCGCCGCGAGGGGACGCTGCGTGCTCACCTGCGCCGGGTCGGCAAACCGGCCGAGGACTGCGAGGTCTGGGGCGTGCTCCCGGACGAGTTCCGCGCTGCGGCAGCGGACATCCTCGGGTGAGCGGCACTCCCGAAGCGGAGCTGATCGCCGACCGCGGCGAGGCGGCTGCGAGCGAGGAGTTCTTTCGCTCGCCTCCCTTTCTCGAAGCCGAGGGCGTCACCCACACGCTGCGCATCGAGGCCGGTGAGGCGGAGATGCTGGCGCCGCTGATCGTGCGGTCGATCGGCGAGGGGCCCGAGCTGGACGCGATCTCTCCCTACGGCTACCCGGGGCTGGCCGCGTCGCCAGGGACCTCGGTCGACCCGGCCGCCGTTGCCTTCGCACCGACCGGCCTGGTCAGCGCCTTCCTCCGCCACCGGCTCGGCGACCCGCCGCTCGCCGGCGCCATCGAGCGCAGCGTCGTCCAGATCGCCGACCCAGCCCTGCCCCCCAAGAGCCGTATGAGCGACCGCCAGCAGATCCGCAAGAACCACCGCCGTGGCTATGAGGTCCGCATCGTCCCCGGCCCCGACACCGACCCCGAGCAACGCGCCGGGTTCCGCGCTGCATATGAGCAGACCATGCGCCGCACAGGCGCCGCGCCGCGCTACTTCTTCGGCGCCCCCTACTTCGACCGCATCCTCGCCTCCGAGAGAACCTGGCTCGCGATTGCCCTGGCCCCCGAGGGCGGGATCGCGGCAGGCTCAATTGCGGCCCGCAGCGACGACATCCTCCACTACTACCTGAGTGGAAGCGCCGATTCCCACCGCCGCGATTCCCCGATGAAGAACATCGTCGCGGCGCTTGTCGATCGCGCCTCCGAGCTCGGTATCCCGTTGAACCTCGGCGGCGGAATTCGCCGTGGCGACCCCCTCGAGGAGTTCAAGCGGGGCTTCGCCAACCGCGAGGAGCCCTGGCGCACCTCCGAGATCATCTGCGACAGCGCCGCCTATGAGCGGTTATCCAGAGGAGAGGAGACCGGCACCGGCTTTTTCCCCGCCTATCGGGCGTAGCTGCGATCCCAAGGCCGCGCCGCCCGCAGCGCACCGAGCACCGCCCGCGTCGCCGGTGCCCGGTTCAGCGCGTAGAAGTGGATGCCCGGCGCTCCGGCGATCAGCAGCTCTGCGCACTGCTGTGCCGCATAGGCGACTCCCAGCTCGAACTCCCGCTCGGGGTCCCCGCCGGCGGCCCCGAAGGCCGCCTCCAGTGACTCAGGGACACTCGCGTCGCACAGCTCGCAGATCCGCTTCGTCTGGGCGAAGCCGGCGACCGGGATCACTCCGGCGAGGATTGGGACCTCGATCCCCCGCCGCCGCGCCGCCTCGACGAAGTCGAAGTAGACCCGATTGTCGAAGAAGAGCTGGGTGATCAGAAAGCTCGCCCCAGCCGCCAGCTTCGTCTTCAGGTAGGAGAGGTCGGTGTCAAGATCGGGGGCCTCGGGATGCACCTCGGGGAAGCAGGCCCCGCCGATCGTCAAGTCCCACCCCTCGGAGATGAAGGCGGCCAGCTCGGCGGCGCTGCCCAGCCCACCCTCCGGCTGCTTGAAGTCTCCCCGCCCGCGCGGCGGGTCTCCCCGCAGAGCGAAGACATTCTCGATTCCGGCCGCCTCGATTCGATCCAGGGTCGCCGCCAGGCCTTGCGTCGTCTCACCGACGCAGCTCATGTGCGCCATCGTCTCGTAGCCCAGCTCGTCCTTCAGCGCCTTGGTGATCTCGATCGTCCCCTCCCGGGTGGAGCCTCCAGCGCCGTAGGTCACCGAGACGAAATCGGGCTCCAGCGCCCGCAGTTCCCGAGCCGTCGCGAACAGCTGCTCCGTGGCCTCGTGCGTTTTCGGCGGGAAGAACTCGACCGAGAAGGTAGGCCGCCGCGCGGCGAGGATCTCGTCGATGCGCATCCGCGCAGCGTAACCACGCAGTGGCCCCCGCGGCGGCTCCGCCGATCCCCGAAGCCCGTATCTCGGCTCGCCGACGCCCGCGCAGGGCCTGTTTTATCCGGATTTTGCGGAATCGCGGCTGACGCACCCCTGGCGCTTGGCTACCCGAGGCGCTAGGTTCACCTTGCGACTGGGAGAGAGAGGGAACCGCGGAAGCCATGCGGGTACCGATCTCGACAGGTGGTGAGACGAGCTTCTGGCGCGAAGGCTACGCGCAGGCAGGCGACGAGCACCACCCCCGGTCGTATTTTCGTGTCCTGAACCGCTGTCCGATGCACTCCGTAACGTTGTCCGCGGCCTGGGGGACGACCTGCCCTCCCTGGCTCGCGACCGGGGCGCCATCTGGGAGCCGGGTGTCGTTGGCGAACCCCGTGAGAGCCGCCGCGACTAGCCCGCCCGCTCCCCACTCAATACGTCGCCGCGATCGTCTTGCAGGTGACACCGCGCCCCGCCGTCGCGCTCGCCACACCCCCCATGCGGCTCGCCTCGCGACGGAGTGCTCACCGCCCCGAGCGGGCGAGCAGCGTCTCCCTTCGCTCGGCCCCCCTGGGCCCCTGTCCCCTCGAGCCGATCGAAGGTCGGCAGTTCACGCGCTTCCAAGGCCCTGAAGCTCAAGGGGCTAAAGAGGGCAGGCAGAGTTTTTCGCTGCAAAACCGGGACGGGCACCTGTGCGAGGATGGCCGCGATGAGCAGCCGGGAGGTTCGCTACGAGCGGGTCGGTGCCGCCGCGGTGCTGACGATCGATCGGCCCGAGCGCCGCAACGCCGTCGACGGCGCCGCGGCCGAGCTGCTGCGCCGCGGCTTTGAGGACTTCGAGGCCGACGAGGGCGCCCGCGTCCTCGTCCTTGCTGGCGCTGGCGGTAAGGCCTTCTGCGCTGGCGCCGATCTGAAGGCGCTCGACCTCGAGGTCGACCATCCCGGCGGCCCGATGGGGCCGACCCGGCTCACTGCCTCAAAGCCGACGATCGCCGCGGTCGAGGGCTGGTGCCTGGCCGGCGGCGTCGAGTTGGCCCTCTGGTGTGACCTGCGGATTGCCACCTCGGACTCCACCTTCGGCCTCTTCGAGCGCCGCTGGGGGGTCCCACTCATCGACGGCGGCACCCAGCGCCTGCCCCGCGTCATCGGCCTGGGGCGGGCGCTGGAGCTGATCCTCACCGGCCGTCCGGTCGGTGCCGAGGAGGCATATCGGATCGGCCTGATCAACGAGATCGTCGCCCCCGGTGGGCAACTCGAGCGTGCCCTCGAGCTGGCCGAGGCGATCGCCGCCTTCCCGCAGGGGACGATGCTCGCCGACCGCCGCGCCACGATCGAGGGCCTCGGCCTGCCGCTCGCCGAGGGACTGGCCCTCGAGCACCGCCTCGGCGGCGAGATGCTCGAGGTCGCCGCCCGCGGCGCCGCCCGCTTCGCGGCCGGCGAGGGGCGCCACGGCGAGGGCGTCTAGGTCGAGGCTTCCTCGCTCGGCTCGGCCGGGGGGCCTCCAAGGAGCCGCTCGCGCTCGAGCGCGCCACCCAGGCCAGCCGCTGCGCTCGGGCCCCGTTCAGCAGGTGCCGTGGATGCCCCGAGGCCGACGGCGAATCGGTGCCCTCGGCGGCGGGCAGGAGCGGCGGGCTGTCCAACCCCTCACGCGGCCTAGACTCCGCCCGATGAAGATCGGGATCGTCGGCATCGGCTACGTCGGCCTGCCCCTCGCCGTCGCCTTCGCGGAAGCCGGGCACGAGGTGGTCTGCCTTGACTCCGACCAGCGGAAGGTCGAGTCCCTGAGCGTGGGGCACAGCTACATCGAGGACGTCGCCGACCCCGCCCTGGCAGCGGTGGGGGGGCGTCTGTGCCCACCTCGAGCTACGCCGACCTCGCCTCCTGCGCGCCGCCATCCTCTGCGTGCCGACCCCGCTCAGCGGCGCCCGCGAGCCCGACCTCACCTATCTCCTGGAGGCGGCGAGCGCCCTCTCGGCGGTGCTGCAGCCCGAGCAGCTCGTCGTGCTGGAGTCGACCAGCTACCCGGGCACGACCCGCGAGCAGCTGGCGCCGGTCCTCGAGCGCTCCGGGATGACGGCCGGCCGCGACTTCCACCTCGCCTTCTCCCCGGAGCGGATCGATCCCGGCCGAAGCGATTTCACAGTCGCGACCACGCCGAAGCTGCTCGGCGGCATCACCGAGCGCTGCGCCGAGCGCGCCCGCGAGCTCTACGCGGAGATCTGCGAGCAGGTGATCGTCCTCTCCACCCCCGAGGCGGCCGAGCTGGCAAAGCTCTTGGAGAACATCTTCCGCTCGGTCAACATCGCCCTCGTCAACGAGCTCGCCCAGCTCTGCGAGCGGCTGGGGATCGACATCTGGGAGGTGATCGACGCCGCCTCCACGAAGCCCTTCGGGTTCATGCGCTTTGACCCGGGCCCAGGGATGGGTGGGCATTGCCTGCCGGTCGACCCCTTCTACCTTGCCTTCAAGGCGCGCGAGCACGGCTTCTACCCCGAGTTCATCGAGCTGGCCGGCAAGGTCAACCAAGCCCAGCCCGCGTACTGCGTGAGGCGGATCGAGCGGGCGCTCAACGAGGCCGGCAAGCCCGTCAAGGGCTCCAAGGTCCTCGTCCTCGGCGCGAGCTACAAGGCCGGGATCGGAGACACCCGCGAGGCTCCTGCCCTGAAGATCCTCAGCCTGCTGAGCGAGCTGGGAGGCGATGTCTCCTACCACGACCCCCACGTCCCGACCCTCCCCGACCTGGGCCTGGACTCCGTAGACCTCGATTCCGCCCTGGCGGGCACCGACCTGGCGGCGATCGTCACCGCCCACCCGAGCGTCGATTACCAGGCGGTCGTCTCGGTGGCGCCGCTGGTCCTCGACCTCCGCGGCGCCACCCGGGGCCTCGCGGCGAAGGGCCTGACTCGCCTTTAGAGGAGGTCCAACCCGGTCCCTTGCCCGTCTCGCGCAACCGGCTGCCTAGACTGAATACGATGACCAACCAGCGCACAGCCGACCCCTGGCGCAACGCCGACGTGATCGACGCGCGGGCCCCGCGCTTCAACCAGGCGGTGGTGGGCGTGGTGGCGCTGGCGGGCGTCCTCTTCGGCTGGCCGCTTGCCTGGGCGCTGATGGGAGCACAGCTGCTGCTCGGCCTGACCCTGGGGCGCCGCCTCTGCCTTTCTTGCCTTGCCTATTTCAAGTTGATCCAGCCCCGCCTCGGCGAGGGGCCGCTCGAGGACTCCCGCCCGCCGCGCCTGGCGAACATGATGGGCTTCGCCTTCCTCACCGCGGCCGCTGCGGCGTGGTGGCTGGGTTCAGCGGCGCTCGGCACCGCACTCGGGGCGGGCCGTCGCTGCCCTGGCCCTGCTGGCCGCGAGCAGCGGCTTCTGCGCGGGTTGTGAGATCTACAAGCTGAGCGCCCGGCTGCGGGGGATATCGTCGCGCCGCCACAGCCACATCGACGTCTCTGATCTGAGCCTCCTCGGCAAGACCGAGCGCGCCCTCGTCGAGTTCAGCCACTCGCTCTGCTCGGAGTGCCGGGCGTGGGAGCGTCGACTCGCAGCAGGGCCCGACCCGATCCTCACCGTAGATGTGCGGGAGCGCCCCGACCTCGCGCGAAAGTACGGGATCGCGGTGGTTCCCACGGTCTTCGTGATCGGCGCTGACGGCGCCGTCCTGGAGCGCCTCGCGCCCTGAGCGCCTTCCGCAGAGTTGCCCGGAATTGAGATCTGGGGCAGAGCTGGGGCACCCCTTGAGCCCCGGCCGGGGCTGCTGTCGTCAGTCCCCGGCGACGTCTCTGCGTAGGAAGACGAGGCCGCCAACCGCCAGGGCCGGCAGCGCGTAGAGGGCGCAGACCCAGATCGCGCGCAGGATCGGCGCCCAATCGACCGGGGTGCGCAGCAGTCCCTGCCAGGCGTTGTACTGGGTGCTCAGCAGGTAGGGGTGCAGCCCTTCGAGGCCGGGCAGGATGCCGACCAGCTGCACAAGCAGCGAGAACATCAGCGTCCCGACGATCGCCGCACCGCTGTTGCGAAAGACCGTCGACAGCAACAGCCCGATGCAGGCGATCGCAAAGATCGGAATCAAGTAGACGAGCAGGCTCGCGCCGACAAGCTCCAACCCCCGGATCGCCGAGACCCGCGTCCCGGAGAGGCTGACCAGTGGGTTAAAGCCCGACGCCAGGATCCCGGCGATCAGGGCGACGGCGCCGGTCACGGCGATCGCCAGAGTCGCGTAGCTGAGCGTCGCCAGGGCCTTGCCGGCGAAGATCTGCTGGCGCTCGACCGAGCGCGTGAGGATCGCCTTCAAAGTGTCGTGGCGATCCTCGGCGGCGACGATATCGCCCGCGACCAGGGCCGTGATCAGCGGGAACATCCAGACCGAGCCGAACAGCAGCAGGACCAGCGGGATCGCCAACCCGGTGTCGTGCACGTAGCGGCCGAAGGCGACGTTGTGCGGTCCCCCGCTTTGGGTGACGAGGGCGACGACGAAGATGACCGGCACCAGCGCCGCGGCGCCCAGGCCGAGATAGGTGCGCTTCTGGGAGCGCAGCTTGCGCAGCTCCCAGCGATAGATGGTGAGCACGCCCGGCCTCACGACGCCCCCTCGATCACCGCGGGCACCGCCTCGGCCCCGACGCCATCCTGGCCCTCGGTCAATCGGAAGAAGAGATCCTCGAGCGTTGCGTGGCGGGGAGTCAGCTCCACCGCCGGTGCGCCCGACTCCGCCAGGGCCAGCGAGAGGCTGGCGACCGCCGTCTCGCTCTGCGCCCTGAAGGTCAGCTCCTCGCCTGGCGCCCCGTCGACCTCGATCCCGGCCTGGGCGGCGGCCACCTGGCGCGCCCGCCCGTCGTCGGTCGTCCGCAGGCGGTAGCTGCCGCCGGCCTGGCGGCGTAGCTCCGCCAGCGATCCCTGGTAGGCGACCCGACCGCGCTGGACGATTGCCACCCGGTTGCAGAGTTCTTCGACCTCGACAAGCAGGTGGCTGGACAGCAGGACGGTGATTCCCTGGCCGGAGAGATCGCGGATCAGGTTTCGCATGTCGCGCATGCCGCCAGGGTCCAGGCCGGTCGCCGGCTCATCGAGCAAGAGCAGCTTCGGCCGGCGCAGCAGGGCCGCGGCAAGGCCGAGCCGCTGGCGCATCCCGTGCGAGTAGCCGCCGACCCTGTCCTTGGCGCGGTCACTTAGCCCGACGATCGCAAGCGCCTCCTCGATCCGCGCCCGCGCTTCGTAGCCGTCCAATGCAGCGAGCAGCTCGAGGTTGGTGCGGCCGTTCAGGTATGGGTAGAAGGAGGGCGCTTCGACGAACCCGGCGACTCCCTCCAGGGCGGCGACGCTCTCCTGCGGGTCGCGCCCGAACAGCCGCACCGTGCCCGCGCTCGGCCGGATCAGCCCCAGCATCATTCGCAGCGAGGTCGTCTTGCCGGCGCCGTTGGGGCCGAGATAGCCGAAGACGTCCCCGGGCTCGACCGTCAGGTCAACTGCGTCGACCGCGACCAGCGCGCCGTAGCGCTTGACCAGGCCACGAACCTCGATCGGCGGCGCATCCGGCACGTCTCAGAAGCCCCGTGCAGCCGCCTCCGCCGTCGCCGGCGGGACCGAACCGGCCACAACGTAGTCGACCCCGCCTCGGCTGAAGCGGAGCACGGTCCCCAGCTCAGTTTCGAGCTCCTCGGCCTTGGTCCCGTCGATCGAGACCGTCGGCAGGCTGAGGCCACCCGCTTCCGTTTCGGAAGCGCCCGGTTCGGAAGCCCCCCGCCCCCCGCCGGGGCCCGAGGGAGACTCGAGCACCGCAATGCCGCCCAGGCCCTTCCCGTAGGTGAGGAGCGCCCCGGTCTTCTTTCCGACCTGGATCGCCCGGACCTCACCCTGCGCCATGCCGGCCACGGAGGCAGGCGCGGAGAGGTTGAAGCTGAGCAGCCTCTGAACCGCCGCGGCCCCGGTGACCGGGCCCGACCCGGCGCCGCTCCCTCCCGCGGAGCTGCCGCTTGGCGGCGAGAGGTCGACGACTTTGGTGCCGGGCGGCGGCGTGATTTCGAAGTCGGACGTGGACACTGCTTCGAAGGAGACTTCGGTCGCTTCGAGCTCGATCACCGGTGAGCTGTCACCCTTGGCGTAGAGCGCCGCGCGCAGCGGCGTGCCGTGGACCGCGTCCCAGGCGACCTCGGCGCCTCCCAGCAGGCCGCCGTTGCTCTTCGGTTCGATCCGCACCGTGTAGGTCGGCTGCCCGGCGACATCGGAGGGCGTCGCTCCACTCAGCGTGGCGCGCGCGCCAAGGCGCGAGATCGCCTCTTCGACCGCCTCCAGGGACGGAGGCTGATGGCTGGGGCCCGGCCCCCCGGTCCCCCCGCTTGCCTCGGGGAGGGCGCCCCGATAGACGGTGCCGGAGCTGCCGTCATAGATTTCGAAGCGCCCTTCGTCGATCAGGACCTGGCTGTCGCCGCCGCCGCCTTCGGACTGGAGCTCTAGCCGCAGCCTGCCGTCCGGCGCGGCCCACAGGCGCCCCGATGCCCCGCTCAGAAACGGGTCGGAGCCCTGGCCTTCGATGTTGGGAGCGTCGAGGAGGCGGTTGGTGAACTGGACGCGGGCGATGATGCCGGGGACGCTCGGGGCGCTCAGCGCGTTGTGGACGGCGACCGGCAGCGACTCGGGGGCCGGCTTCGGCCCCCCGCCGGCCATCGCCATCGCGACGGCGGTCGTGCCGATCGCGATCGCGAGGACGGCGGCGCACAGCGCCAGCAGCCTGCGGGTTGAAATGCGACGAAGGAACCTCATCACGACCTCCTGGGAGCGGTCCGCTTGATCGAGGGTGGGCCGTCTCTCTGAAGATACTCTGAGCGCCGCGCCGAGACGGTGAGAGCCTCCTCACGCTCGCCGCTGCTCACGACGGGATAGCAGCTGGCTTGCGCGGGCCGCGGCCGCCCTCTCGCCTGAGCAAGCGCAACGGCGACGATCGCCTCGCGGTCGGTCAGGCCTCGAGGTCCAGGGCCGCGAGGCCCGTACGCCCCCTACGCAGCCCAGGTCCAGGAGACGAACAGGTAGGTCCAGAGGACGAGCAGGGGGGCGCAGATCACGACCACCGCCCGGACTCGCCGGTGTTCGGTCGCCCAGAGCGCCAGGGCGATCCAGAGTGGGAAGAGGACCAGCGTGAAGCGCGGAAGTGAGCGCAGCGGGTCCCCGGGGGTTGGCGCCGAGACGGCGAGCGCGAGGCTGAGCCCGGCGAGCGCCGTGTAGGCAAAGGGCAGCCGCTTCCACGACATCCGCAACAGCACGGTGCCGAGGATCAAGAAGGCGAGCTCGACGGTGTGCTTGGTGATCGCACGGGGGCTCAGATGGGCGCCGATCGCAGCAGCGCCGCCGGGCACCGCGGCAACCAGGGACTTGAGCCCGTCCCAGATCCCCGCCGGCACGCCACCCAGCGGGATGAAGGAGCGACGCCAGTGCTGTTGTTGGTTAAACGGTGCCAGCGGGTGGCCGAGGTGCAGCTTCAGGTAGACGAGATAGGCAAGCAGGCCAAGCGGCACCGCCGCCACCCAGAGCAGGTCGGGTCTCAACGCGTACAGCGGCCGCCAGCCGCCGCCGGGCCGATCGGGCTCGCGGTCCTGGCGCGGCCCATACAGGTAGAGCAGGGCCAGGGGCACGACCAACAGCACGCCGGTGTTGCGGGTTGCGGCCGCAAGGGCGCCGATCAGCCCCGCCACCCACCAGCGCCCCAGCCTCCCGGCGTAAAACGAGCCGATCGTCAGCAGCAGGAACAGCGACTCCGAGTAGACCGCCGAGAGGAAGAACGCGACCGGCAGCCAGGCGACGATCCAAACCGTGTTGCGGGCGACCTCCGCGCCGAATTCGAGCTCGACCAGCCTGTGTAGCAGGAAGAGCGCCCCCAACGCGCAGGCCATCGAGATGAGGATTCCGATCAGCACCGCCCAGGCGTTGGCGAAGGGCGCGCTCCCGAGCGCGACAAGGCCCGGGTAGAGGGGGAAGAAGACTGTCTGGTCGAGGCGCTGGTAGCCGAGGTGGGCGATCCCCAGGTACCAGGTCGAATCCCAACGCGTCGCCGGAGCGATGAGAAGATTGGCGATCCTGCTGTGAAAGGGGGTCGCAAGGCCGCCGGGATCGAAGAGCCGGGCCCCGCTCGGGTGCAGGCCGACGATCGCCGCAATCAGTACCCCCGCCGTCCAGACCAGCAGGCGCGATGAGGCGAAAGCCAAGAAGGAGTCCCGCAATGCCTCCGGGCGGGAGATGGCGAGCCGAGAGGCCTCGGTTGGCTCGGGTTCCACTGGACCGGGATAGTCTCAGATACACCCACGGGCACTACTCGTGGATGAGCGCCAGATGGCCGCTTACTCATCGACCGTCTGCGCCTCAGATTGCCGGACTTACGCTGTCTGCCGGCTGCACAAGGCGCAGATGGACTGCGGCCAAATCGTTCGACGAGCAGACGACGACTTCGAGGCTGAGGCAGTTCTCGAGAAGAACGGTCGCCCCTTCACGAGACACGCAGTGTAGAGGCCGGCCCCGTCGGTCAGGCAGGCGTTGGTGGCCAGCAGGGCTCCCAGCTTCGCCGGCCGGCCCGCCATAGGGCATCCGGTGGTCCCGCCATCCGCTCCCTACCCGGATCTACAGCTGCGGCTAGCACCGTTACGTGGATGCGAGCCGCCGAGCAGCGCGCCGACTTAAGATGGGGTCCATTCGATGTCCTCGGCGTGGTGAAGGGAGCGATGATGGCGACTCGTAACGGCAGTGCCGAATGGAGGGGCGACCTCAAAGATGGCTCCGGCACCCTGAGCGTCGGCGACGGGTCCTTCTCGGGCAGCTACTCGTTCGCCTCGCGCTTCGAGGAGGGGGAGGGCACCAACCCCGAGGAGCTGATCGCCGCCGCACACGCGTCCTGCTTCGCGATGGCGCTCAGTAACACGCTCGCCGCCGCGGGGCATGCTGCGGAGTCGGTGCGGGCACAGGCCCACGTGCACCTTCGCAATCTCGACGGGGCGCCGACCATCGCCCAGGTCGACCTCGAGGTCGACGGCGACGTCCCGGGGATCGATGAAGGCCAGTTCCGCTCCTATGCCGAGCAGGCCAAGCGCGACTGCCCGGTCTCCCGAGCGCTCGCCGGCGTCCCGGAGATCAACCTGACCGCGCGGCTCGGCTAGCAATTCAACTCCGAGCCGACAGGCGCCGATAGCTTCGACAATGAACGCGAGCCCGGCCACCGAGTATCACTAAGGCGGATGTGGCTCGAGCGAGGTGCATGATGCGGAACGCGTTGGTGGTCCCTGTGGCAGTTGCGGCCCTGTGCACGCTGGGTGTCAGCGCCGCATCTGCCCGTCCAGCGAATGGCAAAGAGCCAGCCGCTCATATCTCTGTGGTCGGCGGGCAGGTCGCTGAACCTGGCGCCTTCCCCTGGATGGCGTTCGTACTCGACGTCAAGGGAGAAGAAGCCATCGCTTGCAGCGGAACGGTCGTCGCTCCAAACCTTGTCCTCACAGCAGCGCATTGCGCTGTGGATCTGGAAACGCGCATGACAAATGAAGCTGCCGGCTACCGCGTTGTGACGGGCACCGTGAATTGGGCGTCCCCCTCTGAACGCCAGGTATCGAGCGTCTCACAAGTGCTCGTCTACCCTCGTTTCAAAGCCGGCCGGAACTCGAACGGTTTTGGCGACGCCGCGTTGCTCGTGCTCTCCACACCCACGACGGCGCCCGCAATCCACCTTGCGACCTCTGCAGAGGCCAAGCGGGTGCACACCGGCACGCGCGCCTTGATCGCCGGGTGGGGTGAGACCTACTATGGCCAGCCGGAACTGACCGAGTCGCTGATGTGGGCCAGGACCGTTGTGGAGGGCAAGCAGTGCGAAGGACTCCAGGGGCGGATATGCGCAATAGACTTCCCCAAGTTCAAGTCTGGCGTCTGCCACGGCGACAGCGGCGGCCCGCTGCTGACCGCCGCGCCACATGGCCCTGGTCTGATCGAGATCGGCATCACCCAAGCCGTGTTTGGAGAATGCTCTACCAAGCGCCCAGGCCTTTTCACCAGCGCCAATCGGGTCGCGCCATGGGTAGATCGCTGGATCTCAACCCTAGACCCCCCACCCTGATCGCCGCCGTTTGGCGCAGCCCCAACAGGGCTTTACGCGGAGGCGGCCCTGGCTGGTGCCCCCAGCGGCGCTGACCGCCTCCCGTTGCGCTAGCGTCTTGTGGCCGTGGCGAGCTCCGTACGGCAGGGGGTGAAGCATCGATCTCGTTGGCGCCTGCGATGGTGGGTGATCGGCGCGACCGTGCTTGTCGTGCTGGCGGCGCGCGGCGGTGCGGAGGATTTCGACCGAGGGCACGCCGCCGCTGATCGTCCACCGGGCGCTTCCCGCGTACGTCCGTTTTCCCGGGAGGGCGCCGAAGCTCGCCTGGCCGCGCGAAGGTCAGGCCGCCGTGGAGGTGGAGGGAGTGGGCAGCTTCGGGACCTCTGGGGGACATGCCCCGGTGCCGATCGCGAGCGTGGCTAAGGTCATGACCGCCTATCTCACCTTGCGAGAGCACCCACTGGCACCCGGCCAAGACGGATTCGTGATGACGATCACGCGCCAGGAGGTGGAGGAAGAGGAGCAGCGAGTCGCCCTTGACGAGTCAACGCTGAGCGTCAAGGCCGGCGAGCGGATCAGCGAGCGCCAAGCACTAGAGGCGCTGTTGCTGCCCTCGGCCAACAACATCGCCGCGCTGCTGGCCGTTCACGATGCGGGTGGGCTCGCGGCGTTCGTTGCCCGCATGAACTCCACCGCGAAGAAGCTCGGCATGGCCTCGACCACCTATACCGACCCGAGCGGCTTCAACGCCACGACAGTGTCCACCGCCGCCGACCAGCTGAAGCTCGCCCAGGTGGCGATGCGAGAGCCGGCGTTCGCGTCGATCGTCGACAAGACCTCGGCCAGGCTTCCGGTTGCGGGTCGGGTGATCAACTACAACGGCCTGGTCGGAGTTGACGGCTATGTGGGGGTGAAGACCGGCTCAGACGGGGCGGCCGGCGGCTGCCTCATGTTCGCAAGGCGGATCGCCGTCGGCGGGCGGTGGTTGAAGGTACTGGGCGTGGTGCTCGGCCAGCGGAATGGCGCCTTGGTCGAAGCTGCCCTCGCAAGCGCCCAGCGGCTCGGCTACTCGGTTGCGGCGGCCCTGCACGAAGAGACCGCCCTACCAGCTGGCACGAGTGTGCTGAGTGCGAGCAGCGCGGACGGCCGGCACACCGTGGCCGCGACCACGGAAGCGCTGCGGGAGATCGGCTGGGGTGGGCTCAGGCTTCCCGTCCAAGTGGTCGCGCGCCCAGCGATGACCGAGCTACGAGACGGCGAGCGGATGGCCACGGTCGCGATTCGCGGCGAGAGCTCCCTCAGAACCACCGCAGTCGCCATGCGCTCGGTCGGAGGGCCCTCACTCGGGTGGCGCCTGTTGGACCTATTCTGAATCGACCCCACGCCACCGTAAGCGACCGGCCCTGATCGGGCAAGGCGACCCGAATTCGACCATGCCCAGACAGGCTCAGCGAAGCCACAGCCGGGGTGCCATCAAGGACTGACCCGGATCAGTCGTCGCTCAGGTGGACGACGAGCTTGCCGGTATTGGCACCGTCGAAGAGCATGTTGATCGCCCGCGGTAGCTCCTCGAAGCCCTCGACGACCGTCTCGAGCGCCTCCAGCTTGCCATCCGCGATCCAGCCGGACAGCTCGGTAGCCGACTCTGGCAAGCGAGCGAAATGGTCGAGCACGATGAAGCCCTGAACCAGCGCGCGCTGGACGAGCACGTTGCCGAAGCTGCGCGGTCCTGGCGGAGGCGCACTGTCGTTGTAGCCGGAGATCAGCCCGCAGAGTGCAACTCGAGCACGGAGATTCAAGCGGGCGAAGACTGCCTCCATGATCTCACCGCCGACGCTCTCGAAGTCGACGTCGATGAGGTCGGGCGTGGCGGCGATCAGCTGGTCACGCCATCCTGGGGCCTTGTAGTCAACGGCGGCGTCGAACCCCAGCCGCTCAGTGAGGATGGCGCACTTCTCCGCCCCACCCGCAATGCCCACGACCCGCGCGCCGTCCAGCTTTGCGATCTGGCCGGCGACGGAACCGACTGCGCCTGCGGCGGCGGAGACGACCACGGTCTCACCAGGTTGCGGGCGGCCGATGTCCCTGATCCCGACCCAGGCGGTGAGCCCGGTCATCCCCAGCACGCCGAGAAACGCGCTCGGCGAGACGCCCGCGATATCGGGGACCGGCTGCAGAGGCGCAGCGTCTGAGGCGATCACCCACTCCTGCCAGCCGGTGAGTCCCTGTACGAGCTGGCCCACGGTGTAGCTGGGACTCTTGGACTCGACGACTCGACCGAGTCCAAGACCGCGCATGACCTCGCCGATGCCAACGGGCGGCAGATAGGTCGGCGTGTCGTTGATCCACGCACGGTTGGTGGGGTCAAGCGAGATCCATTGCGTGTGGACGAGCGCCTGGCCCTCGCCGAGATCGGGAAGCTCCTGCTCGTCGAGTTCGAAGGTGTCTGGTCCGATGCGCCCCGTCGGACGCTCGTGCAGCAAGAAGCGGCGGTTCCTTCTGGGCACGGGCTGACCCTACCGCGCTCGGCCGCTTGGAGGTGTTCGATCTACCGTTGGCTCAGCCGATCTCGGTCCGGAGTAGTCGTCTCATTGGCTCTGGTGTCCAATTGGACGAGTTCCCCGGGTGGCACCTGGCGGACCGGCGTTGCCGATCGAAGGCGCCTGAGATGCTGTTCGCTCTGAGCGTCGATCGGCTTTCGCGAAAGGAGTCTTTTATGCCGCGTCCTGCCCTTGTCGTCCCGGAGCGCACCGCTCCGGCCGTCCGCGAGGTACTTGCGGCTCTGCCCCCCGAGCTGAGCGTGTTTCGGATGATCGCCCACGCCGAGACCGCGTTTCGACCCTGGCTGGCGTTGGGCGGGGCCCTGCTTGGCAGCCTCCAACTGGACCCCGGACTGCGCGAGCTCGCCATCCTCCGGGTCGCTGCGATTGCCGAGTGCGATTACGAGCGGGTGCAGCACGAGGCGATCGCGACCGGCGTCGGGCTGAGACCCGAGCAGGTGGCTGCGGTGGTCGCGGGTCGCGTCTCTGGCGATGAGTTCGATCGGCAGGAGACGCTCGTGCTGAGGTTCGTCGGCAGCGCTATCGAGGCCCGCGGTGCCGATGCCGCTCTCGTTGCTGAGGTGGAAGAGTCTCTTTCTGCGCGGGAAGTGATCGAGCTCCTGCTCGTCGTATCGCATTACTACGGGCTGGCGCTCCTGCTCAACATGACCGGGTTGGAGCCCGACCCTCCTGCGGCGATGGCGGTCGTCGAGGCCGCGGAGGCCAACAGGAACGCTCTGCGATGAGGTTGCCGGCTGCCGACGAGCGTCGGCCGGACGGCGCCAGACTTGGCGGCCGACGGCTCTTGGTCGTCGGCGGCGGGCAGCAGAGCTACCTCGAGGAGGAGCCCCCCGCTGGCATCGGCTATGCGGTTTGCGTCCGGGCCGCGCAGCAGGGAGCCCAGGTCGCCGTCGCCGATCGCGACGCAGAGGCCGCGGCGCGCACCCTCGCGAGCGTCGCAGGCGCCGCGGAGGCGGTGATCGGTGACGCAGCGCAGGAAGATCAGATGAAGCGGATGGTTGAGGAGGCGGCTACTCGGCTCGGGGGCCTCGACGGTTTGGTGATGAACCTGGGCATCGCCGGCGGCGCCGGTCTCGCAGGCACAACTGAGGAGACGTGGGACGCGGTGATGGCGGTCAATGCCCGCGCGCACTTTCTCGGCTGCAAGTTCGCCCTGCCCGTGATGGGCGAGGGCGGTGCGATCGTGCTGGTCTCCTCTACCGCTGCTGTCGCTCCCTCGACGAGCGACATTCCCGCCTACATTGCCTCGAAGGCGGCCTTGTCTGGGCTCGCGCTGCATACGGCAAGGGAGGGCGCGCCAGCTGTGCGGGTGAATGTCGTCAAGCCCGGCCTGATCGACACGCCGCTGGGTCGCCTCGGCGCTCGCGTGAAGCCAGACCGCGACAAACTCCAAGTCCCGCTGGGGCGGCAGGGCACCGCGTGGGAGGTCGCCGACGCGGTGGTGTTCCTACTCTCCGATGAGTCCAGTTATGTCACCGGCCAAGAGCTCGTCGTCGACGGCGGTCTCACCGGCGTAATCTGAGACGAAGATCCATCCCAAGGGCACCGCGGGTCGCGCCAACCAGCTGTGTAGCGTCACCGGGTCGTGGCGTCCGACGCCCCTTCGAGGGTGTGGCCGGCGGCGGGATGACTCACCAACTGGCTGGCATCTAGTGCCTTCCTGGGGATCTGTCTCCCGCCCGCCGGTTGTGCGAAGTACTGGCTGACGGCGAAGTACGCTGCGCGTCATGCGCCGGCGTACTTCGATCCGTAGGACGCTGCTGGCCTTCGTCGGGGTGCTGGCCCTCGTGATCGTCGTGCTCAACTGGACCTACGGGCGCCTGCCTGCGGAGCCCAGGCCGACCGGCTCGTTCGTTCAGATTGGCGATCTGCGAATCCGCTACATCGAACACCGCGGCGCCGGTGTGCCCGTTGTGCTGATCCACGGACTACCGGGGACAGCCGAAGACTGGGAAGACGTCACGCCCCTGCTCGCAGGCCACCGCACGATTGCGATCGACCGTCCCGGCTTTGGCTTCTCCAGCGGTGGATATGTGCCGTTCGACCGTCAGCTTGAAGTGATTCACGAACTGCTCGCGAAGCTGCATGTCACGCGGCCGATCCTGGTCGGCCATTCCTATGGTGGGACAATCTCACTCGGGTTCGCCGAGCGCTATCCGAACCAGGTCCGTGGCCTCGTGCTTGTCGACGCCGCCGCTGCCGGTCAGAAGATCGAAGACTTCACCGAAGTACAGGCACACGTGGTGCAGTTCCTGCAGCTGCCGATCATCAGACAGGTTGCTAACGCGACGTTCGGCCAGCTACTCACAAAGCTCTCGGTGAACAATGTCGAAAGCGAAGCGTTCCATCCGGAGCCGGTCGTGGAGGCACACCACTACCGCGTCCTCGCAATTAACATGACCCAGGGCAACCTGGAAGCATGGGCGGGCGAGACACTTGCCGCCAACGGTGTAATTGCTCAGATCGACATGCACCTCGGGACGATCCACACGCCCGCTGTCGTGATTCAGGGTGACGATGACGAGCTGGTCAACCCGGCCTTTGGGCGTCGTCTTGCGGCTGATCTGCCCAACTCCCGTCTTGTGATGGTCTACGGTGGGCACATGCAGCCCTACGAGCATCCGGGCGCGATCGCGGCGGCGGTTCAAAGTGTTGGCTCTGTGACTCCGAGGAGAACGATCTCGAGCCACTCTCAGAAGCAGCCGACGATTGTTAACCGTGGCTCACGTCGCCAGTCCAGATGATCAGTTGGTCGGAGGGTCCTGTCTTCGGCCGCCGGATTCAAACGCGACCTGCTGAGCTCTAGACCCCGCTATTCGACTCGCGGCCCCTGAAGCGCCTGCAAGGCGGCTGCTCATCCTTGGCGCGATCGGAGAAGAGCTGGGAATGCCAAGGGCATCCTCGCACAGCTGCGCGAGAGCCTAAATCCGCTCAGCCGCTTCGACTTCGGCCAACTCACTTCGCTGCGCTATGCAAAGAAGTGGCAGTCGAAGTGAGGCTCTTCGAGCACGAGGACTTCGGGCCGGCGATGTTGCGTGCCGCTGCCTACCACGGCCTTAGCGAACAGTTCATCGAGAATGATTACTACATCACCGAGATCCTGGAGATTACCGTTGCAGAGCTCGGGGAAAAGGCCATCTTCACGGGTGGCACCAGCCTCTCCAAGGGCTGGTGCCTGACCCGACGCTTTTCGGAGGACATCGACCTCCTCGTCAATCCCGAACTCTTCAATCCGCGTCCGGGCAAGAACAAGATCAACAAGATGCGGTCATGGAGTCACCCTGCCCGGGCCGGAGCATCGTAATCCCATTGCTGGACTCCTCATTCCCCTGCGTCATCCGGATTTGCGGAGTTTGGCCGTCCCGGACACGCAGCGCGAGTACGGGGTGCCCTTCTGGCCCTTCACGTGCTTCTTGCTCATCCCTTTGCACGCCTGCCCTGGGCTCAACTTGGAGTTGTTGGCGGCCTTGGCCATCGCCGTCACGCACTGGCTGAAGGGAGTGCCCTTCTCACCGGCTTCGTGTTTCTTGCTCTCGCCCTGGCAGTAGCGGCCGTAGGCCTTCGCCTTTTCGGGCAGGCTGGCGCCGGGACCCGGTGTCGGAGGGGCGGTGTATTGGGAGCCGGGGCCCTGGCTGTGGCTGTGGCCGTTGCTGTGCGAGGACTGGTTGGCGATTGCCATCGCGGGTGCTGTCGCAAGTGCAAGAGCGCCGAGGATCAAGGTGATCTTCAGAGAGAACTTCATGGGTGCCTCCTTCGTATTATCGAGTGCTTCCTCGCGACTGAAACGGGAGGCACGCCCTTTCGTCAGGGCAAACTTCGGGCTCAGCGCTCGTGGCTGACTGGACCTACGGCTGTTCGCCGGCCGCGCTTGCGCTCTGACCCTTCGGAGGCTTCGTTTCGCTTGCTGGGGGCTTCTTTGCTGCCTGTTCTGGGTGGGGTGGCTTTTGCCTGGTTGCATGATCGCTCGATCCGTGGGAGTGGGACCCAGGAGGGATGGTTACGGGATGAGCGGGATGGTTCCCCCTCTGATCAGGGAGGTGTGTGGAGCGGTGTGCCGCTGCGGTCTGCTGGCCGTGGTTCGAAGCCTCCCGAAAGCCGTGCGCAGGCCCGTGCCGGCGCTGGTTGGCGGAAGGCGACTGCACAACGCCTCCCTGCGCGGCACCGCTCGTCGATTTGACAGATGCGGTGTGAACACGATCCGCTGGGGCTGCTGGGCGTCGCCTGCTTGCACGCTGGTACCTCAAAGCGGATCCGACGGAGCGGTGCGTCGCAGCCGCTACTCGATGGCTCGCTCCGCTTGGATTGGTTGGCTTGGCTGTTTGGGCTGCACCGCCGCTTCCGCCACCCGGCAGCCCGATGTGGATCAGGCCGCTGCGGTTGGCAGCCGCTGCCCCCACAACCGCAACCACGGCTACGGTCGCCGCCGACTTCAGCACCGCCGAGGTGACGAGAGCCTTGCCGGCTCCTGCGCCCCCGATCCCGGCTCCTCCGACGCTCCCGGAGCTGCCGCCGAGAATCCCGTGCAGCAGGCTGGCCGAAACGCTCGCCGGCAAGGGCGCCAGGGCGGCGAGGTAACGGCGGCGCTCAGCAATCGCGTCTCGGAACTGCCGGCAATCCGGGCAGGAGCGCAGGTGGGCACGCACATCGCGCCGGCGGGCAACCCGCCCATCCCCGTCGGAGAGCGCCCGCATCGCCGCTTCGCAGCTCATCTCACGACCCTCGCCGATCCGCCTCAGGCTGAGCCGCGCCTCGTAAACGGCCTGGCGGGCGACGGCGGGGGAGGTTTGCAGGGCGGCGCCGATCTGCTCGAAGTTGAGGCCACCGAACTCGCGCATCAGAAGAGCGCCGCGTTGTCGCTCGGGAAGATCCTCGAGGTCGACGAGCAACCGGCGCAGACGCTCGCGGTGCTCTGCGGCCTGCGGTGGCTCTGAGCCGGGCGCCACCAGCTCGACGCCGATCGGCGCGTCTGCTCGACGGACTCGCAGCAGCTCGATCGCCTCGTTGTGGGCGATCCGGTATAGCCACGGCTTCAGCTGGATGTGGCGCTTCTCGCCTGGGAGTGCTTTCAGTACCTTGACCATCGTGTTCTGGAGGGCGTCTTGGGCGTCGTGGGAGTTGCCGCCCAGGATCGCCGCGCAATACCGGTACAGCTCCTGGTGGTAGCGCCGGTAGATGGCGGCGAAGGCGCGGCGATCTCCCTTCGTTGCGCCCAGCGCCAGCCGATCGTCGGAGAGTGGCTGCGCAGAGGCGGGATCGTCGGCGGGGACGTGTTGCGCGCTCGCTTTGCTCATGGCGGTGCTTCGCTCGCATGGGTCGGCATCCGTTCAAGGGTAGGCTCGATTGCTCGATCCTTCAACGGTTCGCCGGGCGGAAAGTCAGGCGGGAACTCAGAGGCCGTCGTCTGTCCAGCCGGCGCCCTGGCACCTCGCGCGTCCTACCTTGAGCAACCGGGCGAACTCGTTTCGGCTGATGCCCGCGACCCGCAGGACGATATGTCGGCGATTCGGGCGCTCCTGGGCGGCGAGTGCCTGAAACTTGGCGGGTTGCTCCCCGCGCTGGCCGGCGGTACCGTTTTCTCGATGACCAAGACCGAGCCACACGAGCTGGTCGACGCGTCGCCGGATGAGTCCCTGTCCGCCGCGGCAATCCTCCTGCGTCGCGCCCAGGACCCCGCCGCCCCCAAGCTCGACGCGGTTCCCTATGACGACGAGGAGCTGACCGAGGAGGATCTGCGCGCCGTACAGGAGGCGCGTAGCGATCCGGGCATCTCTTGGTCGGACGCCGAGGCGGAGCTGAACGCTGGTTGATCCAAGCGGAGGGCGGATCGAGATCCGCCCAGTCTGCCTTGAAATCCTTTGCGAGCCGGGCCGGAGGGACCGCGAGCGGATCAGCTCAGCAATCGGCCGGCTTCCCGACGGCGACGTCAAACGCCTCCGCGGCGCCGAGCGCCTCTGGCGGCTGGGGGTCGGCGAGTGACGCATCATTTTCGACTGGCAGAGGCTTTGTCGTTCAGTGCGTCAGACGCTAGCGTGCGTCCTGTCGATGAACGACAAGCGACTGGACCAGCGTGTAACGACGGTCGCTGAGGCCGCGCTCGCGGAGCGCGGGTTCGTAACGGTGATCGACGTTTTCCTCGACCTGGGCTGGCTGGCGCCGTCAAATGAGCAAGCGTGGCGCCAGGGCCGCACTCCCTACCTGGAGAAGGTGGTAACGGCCAACTTGAGCAAGATCTCAACGGCCATGCGGTGCTTGCAGGCGTGGGCGCACCGGCGGGGCCTGAAGCCCTCCGAGACGGCCTATGTCGCCCGCTCGCGGGGACGTGCGAAGCTGCGGTTCAGCAAGAGCGGCAAGGAGAGCATCGAGCGCGCCTACCGTACGCACTGGATCTCGCCCCGGCTGTCGGAGCGCAAGCGCGAGAGGCTCGCGGGCGTCACGGCAAGTCACCGGAGCTTGTGGTGATCTCACCGCTCCGCGACGTGATGTGCACCGCTTGTGGTCCGGGGATAGACCAACCAACTAGCGCCGGTTGCGTCTGCGTGCCGCCCGGACAGCCTTGCGCTTGTTGCGCCGTGCCGCAGCGCCTTGGCCACCGCCGCTCGCGGTGACGCGAGGCGACTTGATACTCATAGACGGAGACATCGCCAGGTGCGTGTTGCGGTCGTCGTCCTCATCCACGATGGCGGCGCCGTCGAGCAGCATCCGCTTGGCGAGTCCCCAGTTGCGCCGGTCGCGGTTGGCGGCGAGGAACTCGTCGAACACTTCCTCGGCGGCATCCGCCAGGACGCGGCTGTCCTCGCCGGCGAGGGTGCCGCGATCGGACATGAAGTAGACGAAATCGCGTACGCACGTCGGCGTGTCTGCCAGCAGCCCGCGGTCAGCTGACACCTTGCGCGGGAAGTGCTCGAGCAGGTACGTGTGGATGTTGTCCACGGTCCAGTGATCCAGGCGCCCATCCCCGTAGATCGCCTTCCATTCCAGCATCGAGTGCATGACGAACGGGCCTGAGCGCACCACCGGGCAGCCCGGACATGTGGCGTGCTCACTGTCAATGTAACGTTCGTACTCTTCGGTCAGCTCAGCGATCACGCGCATGCAGTGATCGATATCGTCGGCGTAGTCCACCACGAGGCGCGCAACCCTCCGCGAGCCTCGCGGCTCGCCAGCAGAGGCACGTCGATCCTCGACCCGGATGTCGCTGGTGGCCGCTGCGACCCGGACTCTTCGACGCCTGCCGATCACGCACTCGACTTTCTGCGGCTGGTGAGTGAAACCTCCCACGCAGGTGCGACGTCAGCAAGTAGCTCAGGCGGTATCTCAACTCCGCCGTCGGCGAGCTTGTTGACCACCACCGCGGCTTGTTCGAGGGGGAAGTCGGGCTCCCACGAGAGCAGCAGATCACCATCCTCGCATCTCTCGCAGCGATACAGGCCAGCGATGAGACCGAGCGCCGTCTCAACCGCTGAACCGACCATGCCGAGTGCGAGCAACCGCTCGATCTCACGTCCGTAGGAGTCGGCCGTCTCCTCGAGCAGCTCCCACGCCGCCTCGCTCGGCTCGACGTATCCCCACTGCTGTCGACCGGCGAGTTCATTCAGCTGATCGCTGGAGAGCGAACGCAGCTCTGACTCAACCGCCCCGGCGACTATCTCGTGCCCTGCCTCCGCAAGTTGCTCCCGCGCGAGCCGCTCGGCGGCCGTGCGCAGCACTGGCTGTGATCGCAGCAACTCCTCCAGGACAGCGCCCTTCTCGGTTGGGTCGAGCTCAGCCAGCGCTGAGCGCTTCTTGCCCGAACTGGACGTTGTGCGCCCCTTGCTCACCGGTACGCCGCCTCTTCACGCTCGCATATCTACGCCGCCCGGCCGATGGCCGTTGCGTGCGAGTTCTCAGAGTTGTTCACCGACGAGCCCCTGGCCGACTCGCCAGTGCCGAGTGCCCGGTTGACTTCGTCCGGGTCGAAGCGAGCCGCGTCGAACTCCGCGGCCGTCTGGAGACCCAGCCACTCCAGCATTTCCTCGTGCTGCTCGTGGGCAGGGTCGGCGAGCGCCTCGCGCAGTGCCTCATACCCCCACACACCACCGCAATCCTCGGGCGGGCAGGCGCCCTTGCCGGCGATGCAGACTGGGTAGCGCACACCCGGCTCGGCGGCAAGCACCCCCTCGAGGACGATCTCGTGTTCCCAACCATCGCCGAAGTCGTAGGTGTAGCGAATCCGCTTGCCCTCTCTCTTGAGCAGTCGGCCGAGTGTCGCCCTGCGCTCGTCCCTGTGCTCCAACTCCCGATCTGCCAGCCCGTATTCGCGAGAGCCGTCCGAGAAGGCATGCATATGGTAGTTCTCCCATCCCATCGTCGCCTGGATCACGCCGTGCAGCCGGTCAAGCCGGATGTTGGCCGGGACCAGCAACCGCCGCCAGACAGGCGGCTCTGACACTCCAAGGAGGCCGATTTTCACCTGCAGGATTGGATCGCCCTGGCTCGGATCGCCCGCGGCGCGACGTATCCACCACGATCCGAGCTCGGTCAACGTTGCGCGCTCCTCGCTTCGTCGCAGCGCACCAAAACGCTCGAGCACACTCAGCGCGTGGAGCACGTCGCGGTCATTCATCTTGCGCCACAAGGACCGATGCTGCTCGGGCGCGTCCTCCAGGAAATAGAGTGCCGTCGCCGTCTCCCAGGCCAGCTCGCAAGCCTGCGCGGTGTCGATGCTCCCATCCCGACGGTGCAGCTCCGCGAACAGGACGTCCATCGCCTCCTGGAAGTGACAGCGCATCAATGACTCCGCCCACCCCGGCGGACACAGTGCCTCGCCAAGCCGCGGGAAGGCCTCCAGCATCCGCGCCCACAGCTCGAGCGGGCGATCGAGCAGCGCCACGTTCTTCTTCACCGGGACCAGCCGCCCCTTGTTGACACGCACCAAGCGGCTCTCCTTCGCCCACTCGACGATCGCCGTGAGCTCCGGCAACTCCGCGCTGCTATTGATTCGCCCCCTCGCTTCCTGCTCGTCAGGCAAATCGCCGGTGTCGAGCAGGATCGTCAGCCCACGGAGATCCGCCAGGCGCACCCTCCCCGTCTGGGTGAGCGCCCGTCCCTCCCCCACCCATCCGAGGAGCGAACGAACCTGCTCGACCGGCCAGGCTCGATCGGCCGCGAGCACAAGCTCACCATCCACGGCCCGCTCACCTGGATCTCCGGTATGAGTTTCAGGTTCAAGCAACACGGCTATCCAACGTACATGCCCTCGCGGATGGACAGCGCACCCTCCGGTGTCGCTGCGGATCTCGACGTTGGTCACGGGGCAGCCTCCGACCTCCTGGATCCGGTTCTTGGGTCGGACGCTGAAGGCTATTGGGACCCGCGGGCAAGACATTGGCGCGATTGACCCGACCTCGCGGTAAGCGCGGTGCAAGCCCAAAGCCGCTGTGTCTACAGGCACGAAACGAGCACAATCGACTCCTCAAATTGTCTACAACTGAAGCGCTGTCCTTCCGACGCGGGGACCCCCAACCAGCAAGAACAAGCATAGGGTCCATGCGGTTCCCCTTGGTTGTGGCTGAATGGTTCTCAGCCTTAGCACTAAATGCGGCGCATGCGTGGTCCCAGAGTGTTGGGTGGGAACTTCGGTCGGCCACTTCCCAAATGGGGGGAACGGTCGGTATATCGCGTCGATCTCTGACAATTGCTCCGGAGATGGGGGCTCAGGCTGCTCCTCCATAGGCGGAACGGTGGGTGTTTACGCAATCTGGGATAGGATCGTCATATAGCCGCTACCGATTCGACAACGGGGGCTGGATTCGAGCTCCGGGCATTCACGGAGCGCTACGCGGCGGCGTGGAACGGGTGTGACATGGACGCGATGGCCGAGCTGCTCACCGATGACGTGGTGTGGGCGGATCCGGCGCTAACCGTGCCGGCACGGGGGGTCCCCGCCGTACAGGAGTTCATGCGGGTGAGCTTCCGTGCGTTCCCGGATCTGCGCTTTAGCGAGCCCGATCCGCCGCACTTGACGGTTACGGGCGACCTGGTTGCCTGGGCGTGGACTATGGAGGGAACGATGAGGGGCGTGGTGGACCCGCCCGGCTTTGCGCCAACCGGCCGGAGGATGAGTGTGGATGGCGTTGACCTGTGGAGGATGCGCGACGAGCAGATCGCCGACTACCGCGCCTTCTACGACGTAACGGACCTCGCGCGACAGCTTGGCATCATGCCGCCCTCCGGTAGTAGAGCCGAGCGCGCGACGGTGGCCCTGCAGCACCTGCAGGCACGTTTCCTTCGGCGCTGAGCGCCTCTTTGCCCTCGCGGGGGAAGCTCGCGACTGTGTGATGGCCCGAACCTCAAGCCGGGACGGCTGCCTCCTCGCCGGCCTCCGTGGCGTCCGCGTCGAGCGACTCGCTCGTGGCGGCGTATGCAGGCCGTCTGGCAAAGGCATCCTTTACCCCCTCAAGATCCGGTTCCGGGTCGCGAAACGTGCGCGGGCCACAGGCTTCCCCAAGCGAGCTTTCCTTGATCCTGCCATATCCCAAGGAAAACGCCTGAACCTTTGCTGGCGTCGGCGAGAGTTTCGCCGTCTGAGCTCTGTCGAGGAGTTACGAACCTCAGGACGCACTGGCGGTAGTGGCCGACAGCTCCGGGGGGTGAGCGAGGCTCTGAAAAACGACGCAATAGCGCTCGGTCAGCTTCAGGAGGTTGTCCAGCTCGTCTTGGCTTGCGTCAGTTTCGAGGTCGAAGCTGAGGCGGATCGCGCGGAAGCCAACCGGCGCGGCGCGGTCGACCGCCATCGTGCCGCGGAAGTCGAGGTCGCCCTCTGCTCGCACCTGGCCCGCGTCGACCGTAATGCCAAGCGATGTGGCTACAGCCCGCAGGGTCACGCCTGCGCAAGCGACCAGCGCCTCAAGCAGCATGTCTCCCGAGCAGAGCAGGGAGCCATTGCCGCCGGAGGCAGGATGCAGCCCAGCCTCGGCCAAAAAGCGCCCGGTGTTTACCGAGCAAGAAACGCCTTCGCCCAGGTTGCCGCTTGCCGAGAGGGTCACTAAGGCGGCCTCCGGCTCCTCCCTGTAGCGCTCCTTCAGTGGCGCCTGGATCGCCCGCAGCTCATCGCGCTCCACTCGAGGAGGTTAGCGCGCCGTTCCGTGAGTTGCAGGCGCTTTGCAAGAGGTCTTCACGTTTACGATTCCGCCCATCCTGATGCGGGATTCCGTGGGCGTCCTCCTACCGACCACACCTTAAGCGCGGCGGGGCCACACCCGCGGGCACTCAGCGGCGATGCCGGTCGCCACGCTGCTCGGCGCTCGCCCAGCCCTCGGCCCGCTCGGCGAGATCGAGCGAGAGCGCCTCGAGTTCGCCGACGAGCTCGCGCAGATGGCGCCGGTTCTCAAACCAGGGCCGGTAGCGCTCCAGCTGCTCGGCGCTGAGGCGGCGGGTGACGGTCTTGCCCTTCACCTTGCGTGTCCAGGTGACGTAGGGACCGTGCAGGCGCGGCGGCTCGGCGTGGCAGGCGCAGCTCGGCTTGCCGCAGCGGTTCATTGCGACGTTGATCGTCCCGGGCAGGCAGAAGCCGACCTCGGCGAGCTCGGCGGCGAGCTCGCGCAGGCGGGTCTCGGAAGGTTCAGGGCTCTGCTGCACGCGTCTCGGGCCTCGGGGGGATGCTACGTCGGTCTGTCCGAAAGTAGCACTACTGTCGGATATCGCGATGGGTCTGGGAGCAAGCGATCACGCCCAGCGGGGCGCTCCGGCGGCGGCGATCCGCCGCTGGCGCCCGCGAGGCCTTGGCTCGCGCGGGCAGGCGTTCTGCCGGGAGGCGGTCGGCGCGGCGGCGCCCGAGAGCGCCGCGCGGGCCAGGGCGCTGCTCCACGCCGCCTCGCGGCTCGCCCGCTTCGGCGAGTCGGTGGGCCTTGCGCCGGCGCCCGAGACGCTCTTGACCGAAGCGACGATCGAGCGCTTCGTCCTCACCGGTTGCGACCCGCTCTCCCCGGCGAGCATGCGCACGCTGCGGAGCAACCTGCGCTCGCTGGCCCGCGCGCTGGCCGCGCATCCGCGACCGGCGCCGACGCCGCTGCCCCGCGAGCGCGCCAAGCCCCCCTACTCGCGGGCCGAGATCGCCGCCTACCTGCGCCTGGCTGGGGCGCAGAGCACCGAGGCACGGCGGATGCGCGCCACGGCGCTGATCTGCCTGGGGGCGGGAGCGGGGCTGGTCGGGGCCGAGCTGCGCCACCTCAGGGGGGCTGAGGTGATCGAGCGCTCGGGTGGGCTGGTGGTGGCGGTCTCGGGGCCTCGGGCGCGGGCGGTGCCGGTGCTCGGGCGCTTTCAGCGCCCGCTCAAAGCCGCGGCCGCCTTCGCCGCCTCGGGCTACCTGGTCGGGGGCGAGAGCCCCGAGCGCCGCAACCTCACCGACGCGCTCTGCGCGGCGCTCTCGGCCGACGCCGCCCTGCCGCGCCTTGAGGCGGGGAGGCTGCGCTGCACCTGGCTTTGCGAGTGCGCCGAGCTGATCGGGCTTAAGGCCTTCATGGGGGCGGCCGGGGTGCGCTGCTCCCAGCGGCTCGGCGATCTGGTGGCGGAGCTATCTGAGGTCTCAGAGGCCGAGGCGGTGGCGCTGCTCGGAGGAGCCGGTGGAGGCCAGGGCCCGGCTTGAGCGGCTGGAGCGGATCATCGACGCCGCGGGCGTCGCGGCGCGCATCGAGGCCCTGCTGCCGGTCGGGGTGCGCCGCCGCCAGCTCTCGGCGCGCACCCTGCTGGTGGGCATGGTGCTCCTCGCCTGCGAGGGCCGCCCGGCCCACCTCTCTCGGGTGCACGAGGCGCTCCTGGCGCTGCCCGAGCCAGAGCGGCGCAGGCTGGGAGTGGTGGCCGAGTGGCGCTCGGG
Organism: uncultured Solirubrobacterales bacterium; assembly: GCA_963743285.1. Classification (GTDB taxonomy): domain Bacteria; phylum Actinomycetota; class Thermoleophilia; order Solirubrobacterales; family 70-9; genus CAVUPF01. The sequence goes on along the minus strand of CAVUPF010000002.1, from coordinate 151,945 downwards.
CCTCCACGAGCTCACCTACCGCCAGGTCGAGCGCACCTTCTCCCTGGTGGCCGGGGCGCTCGCCAAAGACGAGCCCGACGGCAGCCCCTCCGAGGCGCTGGGGGAGGTCTGCGGGGCTCCCCAGACGAGCTCCTACGCGGTCGATTGGACCGACACCGAGAGCTTCTCGCGGCCGCCGCCGAAGAAGGGGGGCAGCTGCGCCGACCCCGAGGCCGCCTGGGGGCACCGGCGCGGCAACTCCCCCGGCGAGGCAGACGAGGCCTTCTTCGGCTACTACCTGCAGGTGGTGACCATGGTCGGCGAGGAGGGCGGCCCCAAGGTCCCCGAGCTGGTGCGCCGCATCCTCCTCGCCAGCTGCGGGGTCGACCCGCCACCGGCGCTGGTGGCGGTGATCGAGCGGCTGGCCGCCGCCGGGATCGCGATCGGCGACATCCTGGCCGACTCGGGCTATGCCTACCGGGTGGCGGAGACCTGGGCGCTGCCCCTGCGGGCGCTGGGAGTCGACCTGATCCAGGACCTGCACCCCAACGACCGCGGTCCGCAGGGCACCCACCTGGGCGCGATCCGCGCCAACGGCAACCTCTACTGCCCGGCGACGCCGGCGGCGCTCTTGGAGCTGGGGCCGCTCGGGCGCTCAGCGAGCGAGGAGGAGGTGGCCGCCCACGACCAAAAGGCCGCGGAGCTTGCCCGCCACAAGCTCGGCCCGATTGCCGGCTATGACGCAGACGGCTACCGCCGCGTCGCCTGCCCCGCCGCGGCGGGCAAGCTGCGCTGCCCGCTGCGGGCGGCCTCGATGCAGCTGCCCCACGCCCGCCCCGAGGTGGAGCCGCCCGAGCACCCGCCCACCTGCTGTGAGCAGAGAACGATCACGGTGCCGGCCTCGGTCAACGCCAAGACGGCGCAAAAGCACGACTACCCCTCGCCCCAGCACCGCCGCTCCTACGCGCGGCGCTCGGCCGCCGAGCGCGCCTACGCGACGGTCAAGGACCCCGCCTCAAACGACCTCAGCAGAGGCTGGTGCCGGCTGATGGGCCTCGCCCCGATCGCCCTCTTTGCCGCCACCGTCTTCATCGCCCGCAACCTGCGCGTCGCCGACGCCTTCGCCGCGCGGGAGGCAGAGCAGGAGCGGCGGGCCGCCAACGGGCTGCCGCCGAAGCAGCGCCGGCGCCGCCGGCGGTCCACCGAGGACCTGATCGAGACGGCGAAGGCACCGCCCTGAGAGGGCTCGGCGCCGCCATCGCCAGCCCGAGCAGCGTCTCCCGCCGGCCAGAAGGACTCTCGCTGCGCCCGATCCCACCTGCAGCGCTCAGATTGCAGAGCCTGAGCCCGCTTTGCCCTCCGGTGAGGCCCTCACCGATGACCGGGGCGGTTGCCACACTGACGTCTGGCCCAAACGTGAACGTGGGAGGCGTTCAAAAGTGAACACCTCGCAATGGAGCTAGCCGGACTCGAACCGGCGACCTCCTGGGTGCGATCCAGGCGCTCTTCCAGCTGAGCTATAGCCCCTCGTGCGCGGCTGGGAGGATCGTCCCAGCGCGTTCGCACCCGCAAGGATAACCGCATAGGCTTTAGGTTCCCGAAGGAGCAGCGCATGGGCATTCTCGACGAGGCAATCCGAGAGCATCTGGAGTTGAAGCGCCAGCATGGCGCTGGTGACCCCGAGCTGAAGCAGCTTGAGGACGAGGCTTTCGGGCCGCCCGAGCGGCCTGGGGACGAGATGTCGGCAAGCGATCCCTTTGCGGAGGCGCCTACCGAATTCATCGCGGTGCCGGAGGTGGAGGGCGAGTCACCGTTCAGGCGGGAGTCCCTGGGGATCGCCGATCTTCAGGAGCCCCCGCCCTCCATTGAGCCTGTCGACGAGGAGCCCTTCGCTGGGGAGTTCGCCGAGGAGGAGCAGCCGGCGATGGAACACGAGGCGGCGCCCGAGGCGCCGCCTCCCACCGCGCCCGAGGCGCCACCCCCGACCGGACCGACCACCGAGGAGCGGAACACGATCGCAGAGCAGCCGACCGAGTTGTTCGATGTCGAGGGGGAGATTGCCGCAGCCCCCTCCGATGAGGAACTTGCCGAGGAGGAGATGGCAGAGCCGCGCTTGGCACCGGCTGACCCGCTCGCCGGCTTGGAGGAGGCTGAAGCCGAGGGGCGGGTCGAGGTGAGTGCCGCCGAGCAGGAGGTCGACGAGGAGGATGAGTTCTTCGACCAGCAGCGCCTCTCTGACGAGCTGGACCAAGCCTTGGAGGCGCCGGTCGAGGAGGACTCCGAGGAGCCAGAGAAGCCCGAGGCGGAGCCCCGCGTCAAAGTCGAGGTCGAGCGGGGCGATGAGGCCGACGATGAGGCCGACGACGAAGAGGTCGTCGAGGACCTTGCGGTTGAGGACGAGGACGAAGGGGAGCCTGGCGCTGGGCCCGCAGATCCCGGGGAGCCTGGTGCTGGGCCCGCAGAGCCCGGAGCCGCCGCCGCCAGCGACCGCGAGGACGACGTGCTCGAGGACACTCCGGACTTCCTCGAGGACAGCGATGATGACCAGCTCTGGTTCGAGCAGAAGCCCCCTAAGGACTTCGACTTCGACGACTAATCTGGCGCCCGAGGTAGCAACAATTAATCGATAGGTTGCTTCGGTGGCCGATGCCGCAATCGAAGCGAGCGGGTTGCGCAAGTCCTACGGGGACGTGCGCGCCTTGGACGGGATAGAGCTCAGCGCCGCCCCCGGGACCATCCTGGGCCTGCTCGGCCCCAACGGCGCCGGCAAGACGACCGCGGTCCGCATCCTCACCACCCTGCTGCGCCCCGACGGCGGCAGTGCCCGCGTAGCCGGCCTCGACGTTGAGCACGAGGCGGCCGAGCTGCGCACCCGGATCGGCCTGGCCGGCCAATACGCGGCCGTCGATGAAAACCTGACCGGGGCTGAGAACCTGGAGATGGTCGGCCGCCTCTACCACCTGCCCAAGGGCGAGCCGAGCCGCCGAGCCGCCGAGCTGCTGGAGCACTTCGACCTGAGTGACGCCGCCGACCGCCTGGTCCGCACCTACTCGGGTGGGATGCGCCGCCGGCTGGACCTGGCTGCGGCGCTGGTGGCCCGCCCGCCGGTGCTCTTCCTCGACGAGCCCACCACCGGGCTTGACCCGCGCAGCCGGATCGGCCTCTGGGAGACGATCGAAGCGCGCGTCGCAGAGGGCACCACCGTCCTGCTCACCACCCAGTACCTCGACGAGGCCGACCGGCTTGCCGACCGGATCTCGGTGATCGACCGCGGCCACGTGATCGCCGCCGGCAGCTCTGATGAGTTGAAGGACCAGGTAGGGGGCGAACGACTCGACGTGACCCTGGAGGCGCAGTCCGACGCCGATGCCGCGATCGCCGCCCTGGAGCCGATCGCGGCGGAGCGCCCGGCGCTCGTCGAGGGTGCCCTGCGCGTGCCCCTCCGCCGCCGCCAGGGGGCGATAGCCGAAGCGGTTCGGCGCCTGGACGCGGCGGGAGTTGAGATCGACGACGTGGCGCTGCACCGGCCGACTCTCGACGACGTCTTCCTCACCCTCACCGGGCGGGCGGCAGAGCGGGCCGAGGACAACGGCGAGGAAGAGGAGGCGCGGTGAGCGGCCTGCGCAACAACATCTCCGACACGCTGGTCCTCGCCAAACGCAATTTCCTGCGCATCCCCCGCGCACCCGACCTTCTGCTCTCCTTCACGGTGCAGCCGATCATGTTCGTGTTGTTATTCGTCTACGTCTTCGGCGGTGCGATCAGCACGCCCGGCTACGACTACGTCGACTATCTGATCCCAGGGATCATCATTCAAACGATGTCCTTCGGCGGCTTCGTGACCGCGCTGGGGCTCTCCGAGGACCTCAAGAAGGGGCTGGTCGACCGCTTCCGCTCACTCCCGATGTCGCGCGCCGCGGTACTCGCCGGCCGCACCCTGGCGGACGTCGGCACCAACACGGTATCCCTCGCGATCATGATCGCGGTCGGGCTGATCGCCGGTTTCTCCTTCAGCGCCCCGGCCAGCCACGTGATCGCCGGGATCGGGCTGGCACTGCTCTACGGCTACGCCTTCTCCTGGGTCTTCGCCTTCATCGGCCTTTCGTCCTCCTCGCCCGAGGCGTCTCAGTCGATCGGCTTCATCCTCATCTTCCCGCTCACCTTCGTCTCCTCGGCCTTCGTCCCGGTCGCCTCGATGCCGGCGGCCCTGCGGGCCTTCGCCGAAGTCAACCCCTTCACGATCACTGTCGACGCGATGCGCGCCCTCTTCCTCGGCGCCCCTGCCGGGAACGACATCTGGGGCGCGGTCGCCTGGTCGATAGGCATCGCCGCCCTATTCGCCTTCCTTGCGGTGGCCCGCTACAAGCGTGCCGTCGCCAAATAGCGAGCCTCGCCCTAGACTTGGGTGCGAAGGGGCCATAGCTCAGCTGGCAGAGCGCCGCCTTTGCAAGGCGGAGGTCGCCGGTTCGATCCCGGCTGGCTCCACTGACAGCAAACCGCAGCACAGAGCCAAAGATAGCGGTCGCGCCACTGCTTGATGACGTTGAGATATCGGGCGTGGATACCACATGTGGGTACCAACAGCCATCGGAATGTAACCGGGAGCCGCTGGTCCAGGCGAGCGAGGTCGTCCTTTGCGAACGTCTCCCGCTGGCTGCCGAGCCGCTCGCAAGACGTCCTGAGCGCAAGCGTGGTCGTCTGATATCCGCACGCTCGCAACGCCGCAAAAGCAGGAGCACCGCCCGCGCTGCGACCGAGCGTGCGCTCACGGGCCGTCTCTTCCATGCTCTTGCTCGGTGGTGAATCCGATCTGAGCGAGCGTCGCCCGGCGGCTCCTCTCGGCGTTCGTCACCCGTGACATAACGCCACTCGTGTTTTGGAGCGCCGGGATAAACCGGCATGGAGAAGGGAAGGAAGGTGTCCCACATCGAAGGATTAGCGAACCACGATGGCCCCGAGTCATACGTTGGCGTCCGTGAGGGCGCAAGCGAAGCGTTGACAGGGGGCGTGCAGGCAGGCCATTGAGCCGCGAAACGAGCAATCCCGGGTGCCGACGCTGTCGAAATGAGCGGAAGGCAACACCGCCTGCGACGCCAACTCGCGAGCCGCAGGAGGACCCGGCGCGGTCAAAGACCCCAGGCATGTACGCAGATCTCCATGCGCGAGAACCGGGAGGCCCGACGATTGCCCGCCTGACGCAAGGGCGGGCCGCAAGGGGAAGGCCGAGGCCGTAATCCCTTGATGAACGATCGCCGGGAATCAGACGGCCCCGTAGTACCAGCGAAGCCGCCGAACAACGCCGCCTCCCCGGCGGCCGCGGAGGCGGTGGAGGGAAGGGGGCCGGCCAAGGGGAACGCGGCGGGTGAAACCCGCTCCGGACGCAGAGCCGGGCCAACCGGGTCAAGCGATCTCGACCGCGTGCGGCAAGCAGCACGGAAAGATAAGGAGGCGAGGTTCACGGCGCTCCTGCACCACATCACCTACGACCGCCTGCTGGCGGCCTATCGGGCGATCAACCCGAAGGCCGCCCCGGGGGTGGACGGGGTGACGTGGGAGGCCTACGGATGGGAGCTGGAGACAAACCTCCGGGACCTGCACGCAAGGCTTCACCGCGGGGCGTACCGGGCAAGACCCGCTCGCAGGTCCAGCATCCCCAAGCCGGATGGGCGCACGCGCCCGCTGGCAGTCGCGGCGCTTGAGGACAAGGTCGTCCAGCGCGCCACGGTGGAGGTGCTGAACGCGATCTAGGAGCAGGACTTCCTCGGCTTCAGCTACGGGTTCCGGCCCGGGCGCAGCCCGCACCATGCGCTGGATGCGCTCGCGGTCGCGATCACGCAGCGGAAGGTGAGCTGGGTACTCGACGCCGATCTGCGCGAGGCTTTCACCAGCCTGGACCGCACCTGGATGGAGCGGTTCCTCGAGCACCGGATCGCGGACAGACCGGTCCTGCGGCTGATCCAGAAGTGGTTGGGCGCAGGAGTGATCGAGGAGGGGTCCTGGGCGCCGGAGGAGGGCGTCGGGCAGGGGACGAGCATCTCGCCCCTGCTCGCCAACGTCTACTTCCACTACGCCCTCGACCTCTGGGTCCACCAGTGGAGGAAGCGCAGCGCGCGCGGCGAGGTCTACGTCGTGCGCTTCTGCGACGACTTCGTGGTGGGCTTTCAACACCGTGACGACGCGGAGCGGTTCCGAACAGCGCTCGGCGAGCGACTCGCCGAGTTCGCCCTGGAGCTGAACGCCGACAAGACGCGGCTGATCGAGTTCGGGCGCTTCGCCGCCCGCAACCGAGAGGCGCGTGGCGAAGGCAAGCCTGAGACGTTCTCCTTCCTCGGCTTTACGCACATCTGCGCGAAGACGAGAAGGGGACGCTTCAAGCTCAAGCGGGTCACGGAGAAGAAGCGGATGCGCGTGAAGCTGCACGAGGTCAAGGCCGAGCTGCGGCGACGCATGCACCTGCCCATCCCTGATCAGGGGCGCTGGCTGCGGAGTGTCCTGCAAGGGCACTTCAACTACTACGCCGTGCCCGACAACAGCGAGGCGCTGAGCGCCTTCCGTTACGAGGTTACGAGGCTCTGGCTGCACTCGCTCCGGCGGCGCAGCCAGCGCACGCGAGTGACCTGGGAGCGGATGAACCGCTACGTGTCCCGCTGGCTACCGCCTGCGCGCATCCTGCACCCCTGGCCTGGAGTGCGTTTCGCCGCCAATACCCGAGGCAGGAGCCCAGTGCGTTGAACGCGCTCGCTGGGATCTGTGCGGGGGGCCGCCCGAACGCCTGCATGGACTGATGTCCCGAATGGCCGAAGGGCGGTCCCTACCGCGATGCTACCTCACCGGGTTGGTCGTCGCTCCCATACAATCAAGGCTGTGTCCGAGCCAGGGGGTCCGTCGAACCGAGCACAGCCGCGCCGCAGTGAGCGAGCGCGCCTGCGCGCCGCCGTCGCTGCGATCGCTTGCGTCGCGCTCCTCGCCGGGGCAAGTGGTGCGCAGGCAGCGCCGGTCATGATCGGCAGCAATCTCAGCGCCACGCCCGAAGCTGCTCAGAACTGCGGCCCCTGCACTGAGGGACTGACGGCGCTGAGCGGTGCGCAGATCACGGCTCCGTGCACAGGCACAGTCATCGGTTGGAACGTCCGCGGTTTCTCGGAACCGGGGACCAGCGAAGTCAAGCTCCGCCTACTGAATCCCAACGGGTCCGGGGCCTACGCTGGGGCCGGAACGAGTTCCCCAATCACGCTCAATTCCACCGACGAAGTCCATCATGCGAGTGCAAGCCTGCCGGTCAGCGCCGGTGATTTCATCGGGGTCGATGTTTCCACCAACCTCACGTTTGTGCTGGCCGCAGCCACCGGTGCCACCAAGTCGGTCTGGGAACACCCGCTCCCCGAAGGCGGGGCCCCGACCGCCCCCTCGTTCAGCGGCTCATCAGAAGTGCTGATCAACGCCGAAGTCGCCTGCGCCTCGACCTCCACCCTGTCAGTCTCCAAGATGGGTACTGGCGCCGGCACGGTCACCAGCAGCGACGGGGCGATCAGCTGCGGCTCCACGTGCTCCCACGCCTACAGCAGCGAAACGGTAGTCACTCTTACGGCCACACCCGCTGCGGGCGCCACGTTTACAGGCTGGAGCGGTGCGTGCACCGGCACAAGCACCTGCCGGCTGACGATCACCGCGAACGAGTCCGTTGCCGCCACGTTCACCGGCACCCCGCCGCCCACCGGCATCCCGCCACCCAATAGCATCTCACCGCCGGATACGAAGATCACGAGCTCCAAGATCTCTGCCAAGCATTCCAGCGCGAGCTTCAAGTTCATTGCGATCGGCTCAGCGACTGGCTTCCAGTGCGCGCTGACAAAATCACCAAAGCCCCACCACCACGCAAGCAAGCCGTCGTTCTCCGAATGCCGTTCGCCGAAAAGCTACACACACCTACAGCCCGGACGCTACACGTTCCTGGTGCGCGCGTTCAATGCGGCTGGACCCGATCCGACGCCAGCCAGCAAGAAGTTCACGATCCACGGCTAGGGCCTCGTCAATCCGGTATTCCGCGGTTGGGAGGCACTGCCAGCGCCGGGCTAAACAGTGGGAGCGTTGCAGCCGGCCGGAAGCTCACACTAAGCGTCGCCATCCGCTATCGGTATCGCGTGACAGGAAGCGTCCGAGCAAGTGCCGTGGTCACGCTCGTAACGGACGAGCAGCGAGAGCCACAATCGCTCGCTTCGGAGTGCTCCTTCCGCGTGAATGCGAAAACCGTCTGAGAGCCGGTTGTGGGGTAGGCAATTCAGCTCGCGAGAACAAATCGCAACTCGCGCCGAACGGCGCGCAACACACCATCAATTTGAGGCGGCGAGGTGATGTACTCGACGAGCTCCTTGTCCCAGCGCTCTCTCCACCGCGGTTCGTGGTCGGTGAAGGAATCGCCGAAACGATCGGGGTCACGGTCGCGATTGCGCGCCTTGCTTTCGAATAGCGGCCAGATCGTTTCCGCGTCGACGCCGTTCACCACCAACAGCTCGTACAGGTCATAGAGGTCACGGCACTGAAGGCGCTGCATGACGCAGCGCAACTTCTCGGCGCCAATCTCCTCGAGCGCGTAGACCTGACATTGACGCTCCTCTTGGTCTTCGTGACGACGTCTGATCGGCAGGGTTGTCATGTTCTCGACGAGCTCGTCGGCTGCGAAGTCGAGCTTCGGGAATCGAAGCTTCGCACCGAGCGGCCCGACGTATTCGATGCGCGGGGGAGTGCTTCCATCCAGTCCAAGTAGCGGAAAGCCGACGCGCTCCCTGCACTCGATGACCGCGTCGGCGATGAGGCGAAGCGCGCTCTCGACGCCCAAGCCACCGATCAGGCTGAAGTCCAGGTCGGCCGAGTAGCGATAGTCCTCGAAGTGGCAAAGCCGCAGCGCAGTTTCACCCTTGCAGGCAAGCCGTTCCTCACGATCATGCTCGAAATCGCGGCTAGGGAGTGTGCGAGGACATAGTCGCGCTCAACCGCAGGAGCCGACAGCCCGTCCTCATCGGCCCTGCGCTTGATTCGGTTCTGGTGGATCACTGTGCGACCTCCTGTGCAACCGCCCGGGGGTCGACAGGCCAGCGGATGTGCCAAGCACTGTCGCGAAAGACGCCGCTCGATTCCCGCAGCCCGGGGTCTAGGTCGAGGTCCCAGCCCGGAGGCACCAGGGGTTCAAGCTTCCCGGCCAGGCCCGCGAGCTCCAAGCGATCGACAAGCGACCCGATTCGCCGAAGGGCCGGACTGGCGCCAAGCTGTTCGGCCAAGTTGCGCAGGCGAGTCGCATCGGGACTGGAGGCGGCTAGCGCCTCAGCGAGGGGGAAGTAGCCGCCGACGAGGTCTGGACGGGCGGCAGCGTCCAGTAGCGCTCGCTCCAGGTTGGAAACGACGGCACTGTACCCGGCGGGCTCGGTGCCGAGCCCAACTGTGTCGACGCGCTCGAAGACGACCTCCAGGGGCCGCCCGCTAATCACGGCGCTCGCAAAGCGATGCGGGGAGGCAATCTGGACGGTACGCACAGGACGGGTCAAAAGACCATGGAAGTCCAGCGCGGAGTGGTAGGCGATTCTGTGGGCATGCCCACCGACCAAAGCAGCAACGGCGAGGGCTACGTCCTCCGATGAGGCTCGCGTGCCCAGGAGTCCGATCTGGCGGATCGCGTAGCGGCCACGAGCCACCCGATCAACCAGCCCTGCGCGGTGCCACCGCGTAAGCAGGTTGGACGCCGCACTCGGAGAGAGCCCCAGTTCCTCGCGCAGTTCTCGGCTCGTCAGCGTCGTTTTGCCGACGGCGAGACGATCGTCAAGTGGTTTCAGCGAAAGACGAGTCATTGGATTTCAAAACGTACTATACACGTTTAGCGTGAATTAGCGAGCACTATTTACAATAAGAGAACATTTCACGCTGCTGCCTCTACGCAGCTTCGCCACGGCTCTGACTCAAACCACCTGGTCAGCCCGATCAGCCCTCAGTCCATCCCCCGCAGGAGCAGCCCCTGTCCAGGCGGCAGCTTCGCGATCTCCCCCGGCGTCAGGATTCGCTGCCTCTGGGTCTGGTAGCTGATCGATTCGATGTAGTGGTGGGGGCTGAACCACTCATCGCTCTCGCTAGTCCCCAGCGAGAAGGAGACCACCTTGCGGTCATATTCGTCGAGCGCCAGCGAGATGCTCTCCAAGGTGCGGCTGTCGCCGATCCCCGACAGCGCCGCCTTGGTCTGAAAGAGACTCATGAATCCGTCGGCGGCATCTGACCCCCAGCGACTGCGCGCCTGGCTCAGGTCCTGAAGCCCGCCATCACCTGCAGCCTCTGCCCACAGTCGAAGGCGTCGAGGTCGGGGTCGGCGGCAAGCGGTTCGACCCGGTAGTTCACGGCGGTTCGATTCGCCTGCCCGCCCAACCTCCTTAGCTGCCCGCGTCAGCCCGGGGGCATCCTCTGGCGCATCGAGAGATGCGACGAGCTGGTCGAAGTAGGTGGCTGGGATTACTGTTGATGCCTGCTCCCGCGCGAGGCTGTCGGCACGCCCGAGCGCCGCGACTCAGGCGTCAAGCGTTGGGATTGGCGACGTTCGCACGCGGCGAGCCGCCCGTTCATCAAGCAACATTGCTCGGCCCATTAAGTGCGATATATGGGAGATTAACCGCTATTATCACCTATATATGAGCACAGAAGAGGGACAATCAGACCTGTCTCGGCGTTCTCCAAGCAGGCTACCGCCTGCGCTTCGGCGTGCCCTCAGGCGCATCGTCGAAGACATCGTTATCTGGCGTAAATTGCGTGGCCTCACACAGGCTCAGCTTGCCGAGCGCGCTGGCATTGGCGTGAATACCCTGCGCCGTCTTGAGGATGGCGATGGGGGGGTCTCATTCGAGAACGTGCTCCGCATCCTGCGCGTGCTGGGCGTGCTGGACAACCTCGCCAAGGCTCTCGATCCCTACGAGAGCGACGTCGGCAGGCTGCGTTCCGATGAGCAGTTGCCCCAGCGCGTCCGACCGAAGAACCTAAGCGGGCCAGAGGGCGATGGCTGAGACACCAATTGAAGTCATCGTGCAGATCGGCGACGAGGATGTCGTTGCCGGCCGTCTTTGGTCGCATCTTCGCGGCGGGGCAGAGTCGGCGACCTTTGCCTACGACAGCGACTACATTGCTCGCCCTGACGCCTACGAGTTGGACCCTGCTCTTCCGCTCCTCACCGCTCAGCAGCAGACGCCGGTGGGAAGGAAGATCTTCGCCGCGTTCTCAGATTGCGCTCCCGATCGCTGGGGACGTCGCCTGATCACCCGCAGCGAGAAGCGCAGGGCTGAGCGAGAGGGCGGAGCGGAGCGGAGCTTCGGCGAGGTCGACTTACTGCTCGGCGTTCGTGATGACATGCGCCAGGGGGCGCTTCGCTTCCGGCTTGCCGGCACGGAGGCTTTCTTGGCCGATGAGAGAAGCGGTGTCCCGCATCTGATTGGACTCCCTCGACTGCTCGGCGCCGCAGAGGCACTGGAGCGCGACGAAGCGAGTGAGGAGGATTTGAAGGCCTTGCTGCGAGGCGGTAGCTCGCTGGGCGGCGCCCGCCCGAAGGCTCACGTCATCGATGGCGCCGACAAGCCGGCGATCGCCAAGTTCCCGAGCACGACAGACGATCACGACGTGATGCGCTGGGAGGCCGTCGCTCTGACTCTGGCCCGCGACGCCGGCATTGCCATCTCGAATTGGGACCTGGCGTTGATCGACAACAAGTCGGTGCTGATCGTCGATCGCTTCGACCGATCCCACGGGCAGCGTCTTGGTTACCTCAGCGCGATGACCATGTTGGAAGCGACCGACGGCGATCAGGGCAGCTATTTGGAAATCGCCGACGTCATCGAACGCACTTCACCAAGCGCTGGCGAGGACCTGGCAGAGCTTTGGCGGCGTATCGCCTTTTCGGTTCTGATCTCCAACACCGATGACCACCTTCGAAACCATGGGTTTCTTCGCAAGAGCAGCTCTGGGTGGTCGCTGTCCCCGGCCTTTGATTTGAACCCGGATCCAAGCCCCGGCGTCAAGCATATGAGCACCTCAATCGACTTCAGGGATACCACCGCTTCGGTAGAGACTCTGATCGGCGTGCGCGAGTACTTTCGCCTTACCGAGAACGCCAGCGGTTCGATCCTGGGCGAGGTGAGTGAGGCCACCAAGCGCTGGCGCGACGTTGCCAAAAACGTGGAGATCGACCGGGCGGGCATCAATCAGATGGCCCCCGCGTTTGAGCACGACCAGGCAGCCATGGCAATGGAGATCACCAGGAATCGCCGCTCGGTTCGCCCTTAGCATTAGACATCGGGATCGAAGACGTGAGCCGTACTGTGATCGCTGGCGACGGTGTAAAGCTCGATGTTGAGGTCGTGCGTCAGCATGTCGAGGTCAACGGTCACGTAAGAGAGCCGTCTTCCCGGCTGCGATGGCTGGTGGTGCAACTCGCACGCTCGCAGCGGGCTGTCATCTCCTCGTCATAGTCGGTGTGATGCTCGCGGTGGCTCAAAACCCGTCCCTCCAAGCCACGAGGTAATTATCGCTCAGCTGTTTGCCCTAGGCGGCGTCTTTCAGCAGTTCGTGGAGGCGCGGTGCGGGGGTGAAGAAGTATTTGCGGCCTTGGCGGTGTGCTTCAAGCAGGCCTTTGTCGACCAGCGCTCGCAGATCGGTTCGAGCGGTTTCGTGCGTCACGCCGTGGCTGGCGGCATGCGAGTTGAACGTGTAGGAGGTGTCGGTTTCGCGCACCGCATTGTTCGCATTTTTGGCTCTACAGAGCCAAAAAACTTGCCAAACCCGCCTTGACTTTCGGACTCACCGGTGCTTCGATAAGACCAGTTCGCCCAGGGAGGGCGTCAGAAGCACAGAGATCGAAGCTAGGTCTCCAACTCCGCAGGCCGCAGTGGTCAGGGGAGCAGTGGGGCCGAGAAGGAGGAGACAGATATATGCAGGTGAAGGCGCTTGAGGCTCGTCATGGGGCAACCCATGTCTCGCCCTGCTCGGGCGCCCCAGCCAGGCGACCCGCTCGCCTTCCAGTTTCTCGACCGGAATCCGCTCGCACTCCCTGGCCGACTGTGTCCACCCAGCAGCGCGTAGGTGCCCGCGTCTGTTCCATCTCCTCGTTTGGTGCCTTGCCATCGACCGCGAGCGCCACGCCGAGTACCCCTGACGCCCCAGGGACCGCCGGCCCGGCCCGAACCCTCGCCGTCATGCCCTCCGAGCCTTGCCCTCGCTCCCGGGCACTCGCCAATGCCTTCGCGGCTTACGCGGTCCAGCCTCCGCGCCCGTCCGCTCGACCGACATCGTTTGGTCGAGTCCCGTCCCACAATCCTTCTTGGTCGGCAGGCGACGCAGTTCGCCCTGCCGACCTGGTTGCCGCTTTTGCAGTTAACCCCTCGTCCACCGTCTCCGCCACAGGGACCACCACCCACGCCTCGTCCCTCCCCGCTCTGGTTGCATCAGTTGCAGTTAACGCTCGAACCACCGGAACCACCAAGGGGACCACCACACCGGCCGGAGCCCTCGCATGACCCCCCGCGCCCCCTCAGCCCGGCAGCAGCTCCAGCGCTTCCACGTGCCGTGGCCGCATCGTGGCGAAGTGTCGATGGTCAAGAGTCGCGAGCTTTGGCTCGCCCAGCCGCTCCACCAGCGCCAGGATGGTGCCGTCGACGACCCCCACCTTCAGGTCGGCGTAGGTCCGCTGAAGCTCGTGCGAGCGCGCCAGGTCGTCATGCGTAGGCTCCTTCACGCCGTAGGCGCCGTCGAGCACGTCCTTCAAGAACGCCAGCCAGACATCGAGCGTGAGCCGCTCGTCGCACCAGTAGTCCAGCTCGCCGAGGACGAGCGTCGGGACGATCAGGTTCTCGCGCGAGTCGGCGATCAGGTTCGCGCACGGCCCGTGGTCGGGATCGGCGGCGTCGATTGCCGCCAGAAGGACGCTGGTGTCCAGGATCAGCGCCATCTAGGCGCTCACCTACTTAGGCGAGCGAGCGACCGGCTGAGTGGCGCTCTTCGCCGCGGAATCTCCGTCGCTGGAGCGCCCAAGCCCAAGGCGAGGACGATGCGCTCGCCTGATCGCGACGGCCTTCTCCTCGACCGCTTCGGCGAGCACGGCGCTGAGACTGGCCCCGCGCCTACGCGCCTCGCCCTCGAGCGTCGCAAGCGCCTCGGTATCGGCGCTGAGCGTGGTTCGACGATTCATGATTCACGATGCTACCACGAGCGAGGGTCGCTTCCGCAGCACCGGGCCATCGCCTCGACCAGCGCCGCCCGCCCGCCGCTGTCTTCCCCCGCCTCGCCACCTGAGTCCGCCGCCCCCTCTGAGCTCCGGCTCGCCCCCACCCACACCTTCCGAGCCCGCGCCCCCGAGGCAGCCGGGCTCCCCCAGATGGCTCTCGCCGTTCTCCCTGGCCCGCGAGAACCGCGATCCCTCGACGTTATCTCTGGCGCTCGAGGGGTCACGCACAGCGCCGCCGGCCCTCAAATCTTCCCGGGCCTTGCTAGTCCCACCCGGGAGTTGGCCATCGGTGACCCTGTGCAACCGGCGTCCGTCGCGCTATCTCTCCGACGACGTCAACGGCGCCCGATCGTCCTCCCTGGCGGACGGCGCCGACCCTACGGCAGTGCGAGCGGCCCAACGAGCCTCGGGAGCCTTCCCAGCCCCGGGCTCGGGTCGCTCGCATCTGCTTCCCCGTTCGTTCGCTTCGCGCCATCCTCCACCCGCAGTGCCCCCACCACCCGCGACTCCGCCCGCCCGCGCGGGTTTAAGCAGGGGGACGGGCAGGCCGCAGAGCCCGCCATGCCCGCCAACCACCCCCACGACCTCCATCACCCCGGCAGGCCCCGCATCGGTAGCTGCTCCGGCCCAGCCTTTTTTGGCGCCCACCCGACCACCTCCAACGCCCCAGCGACCGCCGACCGCGCCCTCTCCGTCATCGCCCCGACCCACACCGGGAACGGAGCCCCCGCATGACCCGTGTGCCTCAGCGGATCAAGACCACCTCGGTCTCGAGGTCGGCATCGGAGAAGGCGCCATCCGACGTCAAGGCCGGCACACCGAGCCGGCCAGCCAGCGCCAAGCAGGCTCGGTCCGCTAGCGACAGTCCCTGTGCTTCGGTCACTGGTCGCAGGCGGGCCACCTCGATGCAGTCGGCCTCGGTCAGCGGTTCGATCCACAGCGCCTCGCCGACGAATCCTCGCTCCCGGTATTCGGTCTCTACGGCAACCGGATCCCCACCACGCTCCGCGGCCTTTGACAGCACCTCGGCCCAGTTGACGATGCTGATCGCCGATCGGCCGGCGAGAGCTGCAGCCACGACTGTCTTACCCTCCTCGTCCAACAGCAACGCCATTAACGCCGACGTGTCCAGGACGGACGTCGGCGTTTCGGACTCAGCGCTTGCCACGGAGCCGCTGCGCTTCTTCCTCGGCCTCGCGGTCTTCGGCCCGGGCTTCGGCGCGGTGGTCGGCGATCACCTCGTCGACCAGGCTCACCCCTGGCGGGGTCAGGTGAGCGAGGCTGCCTCGAGCCCACTCGATCGCAGCGAGGCGCTTCTCGATATCGGCATCGGTGACTTTGGTCGCGTGAGCCATGACCACAGGGTAGCGACCACCTTCAGCGATTCCGCGATCGAGAGCCATCACACCCCTAAGGCGAACCCACCCCCCGATTCGCCCCCCCGGATCGGGACTTTCCGCGACACCCCTCCGAGTCCGGCCCACGCCGACACACCCACCACCTTTTTTGGCGCCCACCCGGCCACCGCTAACGCCCCAGCGACCGCCGAACGCGCCTTCCCCGTCCTCGCCCCACCCACACCGGGAACGGAGCCCCCGCATGACCCGCGCCGTCTCCTCAGGCGCAGCTGGTGGTAGCAGTGAGCGCCTGACACACCTCGTGCATCCGCTCCGCTCCGAGCTCAGTCATCAGCTCGGTCAAAAAGACCTTTTCCGCCGAGAGAGTGTTCTCGGCGACCAGGAAGGACGTCGTCGGCATTCCGTCGACCTTTCCGATCTCGACCTCGGTCAGCCAGTGGTGCGGTGTTCTGCTCACAGGCATGACGACTACGTCGTAGACGTCGTTGACGACGAGCTCGCGGCTGAGGATTACAACGGGCCGGGCCTTTTCTTTGGGCGGCTCGTGCCACCAGACCTCGCCGCGCCTCACTTCGGCCGAAACTCCTCCCAGGACAGGCCGGCCTCTTCTTCCTCTTCGGTCATGTGGCGGAGCACGCCGAGTGATGCGCGCGCGCTGAACGTGTCCAAATCGCCCCACTCATCGACATGCCGATCCCTCGCGACGACCCGCTGCAGCCGCTCGTACTCCGCCTCGAGTTCAGGCTCCGAGAGCCGGTCGAGCAGCCTCTCCACTTTCTCGCGAAGCGTCACCCCAGGAAGGCTAGCGCCAGCGGCTGAATGTCCTCCGGTTGCGTTCACCTACTCCCTTAAGACGAAGCGCACCCCCGATTCGCTCCCCCAGATTGAGACTTTCCGCGACACCCCACCGAGCCCGGCCCACGCAGGCACACCCGCTGCTCTTTTTGGCGCCCAGCCGACCACCGCCCTCCGGGCTAAGGCCGCTCATCCGTCCCTTACCCGGAGCCCGCGCATGACCCGCGCCGTCCCCTCAGGCGTTGCGGACCAGTTCGGCAAGGACCTCTCGGACGCTTTTGCCGCGCTCCACGGCAAGCTCCACCAATCGCTTCGCGTCCTTGTTGCTCATGCCCGGCAGGGCCGTCACCTTGGCGCCGTTGCCCGCCTCGACCACCTGGATGTCGCGCGGGTCCATCGCGTCGATCTCGGCGTCGAAGTCACCGGGCTGGGGGTCGGGGTCTGTCCAGGGATCCTTGCTCATGGTTCAGCACCCGCTGGCCGCGGCCAGCGCTCGGCACAGCTCGTCGATTCGCGCTGTCCCCAGCTCCGTGATCGCCTCAACCAGCTGCGCCTTCGGAACCGTCCTCAGGTTGTCGAGGCTGATCGCGCATTCCCGCGGCACCCCGTCTTCGGGGCCGAGCAGCACCTCGCTTCTCAACCCCCGCACTCTCCCGGTGATCAGCGCGACCACCACGTTTCGCAGTCCGGGGATCGCCTCGTCCCGGGTCAGCACGCAGGCCGGGCGTCGGCCCTCGACCTCCAGCTCCAGCCAGTAGACCCCGCCCCGCGCTACCAAGGCTCTTCGCGGATCGCCTCGCGAGCGTTGGCTTCGGCCCAGCGATCCTCTTGCGCCGCTATCTCCTCCTCGGAGAGCTTCGCCTCCGACTCGAAGTACGTCTCCAGCTCATCTTGCGCTTTGAGCACGCGCAGCACGGCCTCCGCTTGGGCTTCGGTCAGCTCCGGCGCTCGCTCTAGCAGTTGCTCCTTCGCGGTCACCCCCCAAAGGGTAGCGCCCACCTCTTTGGGGATTTCGGGACGAGGCCATCACACACCTAAGACGGAACCCACCCCCGATTCGCTCCCCCAGATCGAGACTTTCCGCGACACCCCACCGAGCCCGGCCCACGCAGACACACCCACTGCTTCTTTTGGCGCCCAGCCGACCACCGCCAGCGCCCCAGCGACCACCGACCGCGCCCCATCCGTCACCGCCCCGACCCACACCGCGAACGGAGCCCGCGCATGACCCGCGCCGTCTCCTCAGGCGTTGCGGACCAGTTCGGCGAGGACCTCGCGGACGCTTTTGCCGCGCTCGACAGCCAGCTCGACCAAGCGCTTGGTGTCCTCGTCGTTGAGGCCGGGCAGGACGATCACGTCGGCGTCGGGGTTGCCTTTCTGGAACACGATCTCGCGCGGGTCCATCGCCTCGACCTCGGCGTCGAAGTCCTCAGGCTGGGGATCGGGGTCTGTCCAGGGGTCCTTGCTCATGGTTCAGCCCCTTGCGCTCTAGTCGCTGTGCTTGGAGACCAGCTCGAGCTTCTCGACTGCGACGACGGGGAGGTCCAGGGTTTCGCCTCGATCGTTGGAGATCTCGACCATCTTGTGATCGCCGAAGTCATGGACGACGGTCCCGGTGGTGCCGGCCGGCCACCTGCCGACCCCCTCCACCTTGTTGATCGCCTCAACGAAGGCGACGAAGTCGACTTCACCGATTGCGTGCTTGACGGTGGTCATGGTTCCTCCAGTCTAGGATCTTGGAAAGGCGGTTACAAGACACGGCGGTGCCCCTGCGCCAGCCAGCAACCAGGCCGTCCTCACATCAGCGATGCGCCCGCTCTTTTCACCGCGTCCGCGCACCGGAACCACCACTGCACAGTTGATGCCCCAGGGCAGGTTGTCGCGCACCCCACTAACCGCCACTGTCAGGATCCCCGTCTGGATCGCGCCTTCGAGGTAGTCGATATCCCGGATCGTGATCCCGAGGATGCGCTCGAAGCCTCTCGCCATGGGTCCTCCGTCCTCGTGAGCCTTGTCCAGCGAGTAGGTGGCGAGCTTGCGACGGTCGCCGACGGCCTCCGCAGCGCAGGGGAGGGGGTCGCCGACCTTCGGTGGCCACGTCATCACACCCTTAAGACGCCCATCACCCCCGATTCGCCCCCCCGCGCCCCGAGCCTTAACACGCTCCGACGAAGGGGAGGGGGGATCGACCTCCAGCCACCGACCGCCGACCACACCCCCGCCCCCCTCCGAGCCCCACTCCCGCCCCCGTCCACGCGCCGGCACCTTCGCGGCTCACGCGCATCCCGGGCGCCCGTCCACTCACCGGCCTCCCCGCCCCCGGCCTTCCCCCGTCTTCCCCAACCGACGTCCGCCCGCCCTCCCTGGCAGGCGGCGTTACCGAGCGGCAGGCGTGCGGCTGCTCCACCTCGACTGAATTTGGCGCCCACCCGGCCACCGCCAACGCCCCAGCGACCGCCGACCGCGCCCCATCCGTCATCGCCCCGGCTCTTACCCGGAACGGAGCCCCCGCATGACCCGCGTCGCCACCTCAGGCGTTGCGGACCAGTTCGGCGAGAACCTCTCGGACGCTTTTGCCGCGCTCCACGGCAAGCTCCACCAATCGCTTCGCGTCCTCGTCGCTCATGCCCGGCAGGGCCGTCACCTTGGCGCCGTTGCCCGCCTCGACCACCTGGATGTCGCGCGGGTCCATCGCGGCGAGGTCAGCGTCGAAGTCGCCGGGCTGGGGATCGGGGTCTGTCCAGGGATTCTTGCTCATCACTCAGCCGCCTTTCTTCGTCAGCATCTTACGCTCACGCTTGCTCGCGTTCCAGCCAGTGACGACCAGGCAGGTGGTGGGGTCGAGGGTCTGTTCGACCACCAGAGTCAGCGCCCGACCTCCGTTGGTGCGTCCGATCAGCAGCCGGCGATTTTGCATCTTGCGGGCGCTGCGTCGGCGACGTCCTCTGTTCGGCGCGATCACATAGCGATTGTCAGTCAACTGTTCGGCCTCTCCGTCGGAGATGTCACGGACTCCCAGCTTCTCGGCCGCCGCCGCGCTGATCACCAGCTCGCGAATTACGTCAGGCACGGATCAACTCCGGTCGCGTTCATCTACTCCCCTAAGACGCCGCGCACCCCCGGTTCGCTCCCCAGACCGGAACTTTCCTCACCGCCGCCGCCCCTCTGGGCCCCACTCGCGCCCCCGGGCACTCGTGGGCCCCACTCGCGCCCCCGGGCACTCGTCAGCACCTTCACGGCTTACGCGTATCCCGGGCGCCCGTCCACTCACCGGCCTCCTCTCGGGTCTCCCCGCCCCCGACCTTCCCCAACCTTCTCCAACCAACGTCCGCCCGCTCTCCCTGGCAGGCGGCCTCACCGAGCGGCACGCCCGCAGCTGCTCCACCTCGACTGAATTTGGTGCCCACCCCGCCGCCACCAACGCCCCGCCGACCGCCGCCCGCACCGCGTCCCTCGCCCTTACCCCCGGAGCCCGCGCATGACCCGGCTTCTCGCTACTTCCCGCCCTCCGGCGCCGCAATCCCCAGCTGCTTGCAGATCTCGCGTGCCAGGTGCCACCCGACTTCACGGTGACGCGGCACCGACGTCGAGTGCTCCTCGTCAAAGCCCCAGTAGCTGTGCTTCCCGCCCTCGCGAAGCAGCTGCGCTCCGTTCTTTCGCAGATGGCGCTCGAGGTCGCGGCGCTTCACGCAGCGACGATGTCCAGCGACTCGCGCTCGATCGTCCCGCCGTGGGGCTCGTACTCGCTGGCCCGGAGCTCGAGCATTCCGGCCAGGGCGTCGAGGATCATCTCCCGCGCTTCCTCTTTGGTTTTGCCCTGGCTGAGGACGCCGGGGACCTCGGGGATCGAGACGACGATCCATTCGCCGTCGGGTTCCCGCTCGTAGACGATCGTCAGTTGGAGTGCCTCGCTCATCGGCCGAGTGTAGCGCCCGCCTCTTTGGGGTTTGGGGAACGAGGCCAGCACACCTATAAGACGCAGGCCACCCCCATTTCGTCCCCCCACACGAGCCCCGCCCAGGCAGACACAACCATCGCTTTTTTGGGCGCCCACCCGGCCACCGCCGACGCCCCAGTGACCGCCGACCGCGCCCCATCCGTCATCGCCCCGACCCACCCCGGAACGGAGCCCCCGCATGACCCGCGCTCCTAGGTCTGGGTAGGGGTGGGGAGAGAGATTCGTCACCCCCGCCCCTTATCCGGGTAGTGCACCAGAAATTTTTCCCGCCGGCCTTAACCGCGTCAGCGTCCCTTCAAGGCCGTATTCAGTAGGTCGTTGTTTGTGGTGTCACAACACGGCAATTCCTTTTCCCGCTTGCCTGTAGTCCACCTTTTGCCGTTGCCGATCGTCGGAATTGGCGCCCATCTCCCAGTAGCCGCGTGTTCGCATTTTTGGCTCTACAGAGCCAAAAAACTTGCCAAACTGGCCTTGACTTCTAGACCACCCCGTGCTTCGATGAAACCAGTTCGCCCAGGGAGGGCGTAAGAAGCACAGAGATCGAAGCTAGGTCTCAAACCCCGCAGGCCGCAGTGGTCTAGGGGGAGTGGGTCCGAAATGGAGGAGTGAGATACATGCAGGTGGAGGCGCTTGAGGCTCGTCATGGGGGGACCCTTGTCTCGCCCTGCTCGGGCGCCCCCGCCAGACGACCTGCCCGCCCCCGCTGCCCCTCCCTACTTGCCGCCGTTGCAGTAATCGTCTCGCACCGCCCAGCCCCACGGATCACCACCTCCGCCGGAGCCCCGGCATGACCGGCCCCGCCTCACTCTTCCCGGTGAAGCCGTCGGTGCGCGATCTCGTAAACCGTCTCCGCGTGCGAGCCCTTCGGATGGTGCCGCACTCCGAAGGCGAGGTAGCGAAGCTGCGAGCGCTTCTCCGCGGCCTCAATCCGAAAGACCATTCCGAAGCGCCCCGCCGGCTGAGGCAGGTACACCTTGAAGCAGCGCTCCAGTTTGGTCCCATCTCGACCGTCCGCGTCACAAGGACGCAGTTGCCCTCGCGGAACGCCATCGCGCTCATATTCGACGCGGGCCGCTTCGGCCACGTCCCGGCCGGTGGGGGTGGAGCGTTCGAGATCCTCTATCCACCACTCCTCATCGAACTCGACCGGGAAGCGCAGCTCTTTGCGCCTCGCCTTATCCGCCACCGGCTACCCCTCGCCGTCGGGAGGAAGCATGTGCGGGCCGTGCTCGGCGATGAAGTCTTTCCACTCCTGCTCGGTCAGCTCCCGGGCACCCGCACGGGCTTGGACCGCCTTCCAGGAGATGTCGCGCTCGATCACGAACTTGCCTCCCGGCTGCTCCTCGGTCACCACGAAGTCTCCTTCGAGATCTCCGCTGACCGTGATGTGAGCGATCTCGCTCATCGTCAAATCGTAGCGTCCGCGCACGGCGGTTTCGGGTTCACGCGCCATATCGCTACCAAGACGTCAGCCAGCCCCGATTCGTCCCACCTAGACGCCGAAGTTCTGAGCAGATCAAGGACGCTAGAACGGTGGCGTGCCCTGCACACGAGCGACCGGGGGCGCAGAGATACGCTGCGACACACGCGTTTCCAATCCCTCGCCGTCAGGCGGGCGGACGGGACCGTGCTCGGCCTCGAACTCCGCCAGCGTCGCGGGCTCATGGCCCAGCCTGGCAAGGATCGCCTCCGCGGAGGTCTCCGGCGCCAGCACGACGCGCCCCCCGGCGAGCTTCTTCTCGAGCACGTAGCGCCCTCGAAGCCCGCCGCTGAGGGTGACATGAACTTCTTCAGCCATCGGCCCATCGTAGCGACCGCACCCCGCAGATTTGAGCCCCGGCTAACCCCCACCCAAACCTTCCGAGCCCGCGCCCCACAGGCAGCCGGGCTCCCCCAGATGGCTCTCGCCGTCCTCCCTGGCGCGCGAGGTCAAAGGCCCCCCGACGTTATCTCTGGCGCTCGAGGGGTCATGCACAGCGCCGCCGGCCCTCAAAGCTTCTCGGGAAGTCCCACCCGGGAGTCGGCCGTCGGTGACTCTGTGCAGCCGGCGTCCGTCGTTCTATCTCTCCGACGACGTCATCGGCGCCCGATCGTCCTCCCTGGCGGACGGCGCCGACCGTACGGCAGTGCGAGCGGCCCAACGAGCTTCGGGGACCTTCCCAGCCCCGGGCTCGGGTCGCTCGCATCTGCTGCCCCCCTCGCTCGCTTCGCGCCACCCCCCGCCCGCAGTGCCCCCACCACCCGCGACTCCGCCCGACCGCGCGGGTTTAAGCAGGGCGACGGGCAGGCCGCAGAGCCCGCCATGCCCGCCAACCGCCCCCACGACCTCCATCGCTCCGACAGCCCCCGCATCGGTAGCCGCTCATCCCTTTTTCGCGCCCACCCGCTAACCGCCAACGGCCCAGGGTCCACCGACCACTTCTTCTCACCGTCCTTCAGCCCCGCCAGCCCCAACCGCGTCGCAGTCACCGGCGTGATGAGTCACGCCGGTGCGACAGCGACCCCGAGCAACGCGAGTGGGTTGACGGCGAATGCGGCTCACAATGTTCCCCCGTCCGCGGGGTCGGGCGCAGCCCGCCCCGCGGACCTACCCGCCCTTTTCGCTGTCACCGATTCACCCCACCAAGACGTCCCACGGACCACCACCCCCGCCCCATCCCTCGCCGGGAGTGGGGGAGACCCCACTGCTCACGTCGGAGCTCCCGCATGACCCGCCCTTCAGATCAGCCCGACCAGTTCGCAGGCTTCACGGGCATTTATCGCCCGGGGCTCCAGCCCGGGATGGTCGAGCAGGTGCTTGTCGCCGCTGACGATCGCCTCGGCTCCGCTCTCCCGAGCCAGCGCCAAGAGATAATCGTCCTTGGGGTCGCGCAGAACCTTCTCGACGTCTTTGGGGTTCTTCCTCATCGTCGCGGCATCGGCGACGCCCGCGACGATCTCGGCCAGCTCTTCCTCACTGACTCGTTCGCGGAAGTAGGGTTTGCGCAGCCCGCGTTCGATCTCGACCAGCAGGCGGGGGCAGGCGATCAGCTCGAACCGAGTTTCCATCAGGTCGGCGTAGAGAAGGCCGGGCGGGCTTTTGCCGTCCGGGCTAGCACTACCCGACACCAGCGTCGTGGCGTCGATGACGAGCAGCTTCAACCGCGAGCTCGCTGCTCGGCGGCCATCTCCTCGCGCACTTCGCGAACCGCCTTCGCGGCTTCGCGCTCGATCTCCTCAGAGGGCACACCGGCGAAGCGCTCCTTCACCCGCGCACTCGCCTCGCGTCCGAGCTGGATCCGGGCCACGCTTTCCAGCAGCTCCCGGTCGCTCTTCTCAGGGCGCCGCTTTCGCAGCCGCTCCAGCAGCTCGCTGTCGATCTCAACCGTCGTTGTCGGTGAAGCAGCCATCGGCCAGATGGTAGCGCCGGCCTCCCTCAACGCCAGCCATCTCGGAGACCCATCTTCTCCAACCAACGCCCGCCCGCCCTCCCTGGCAGGCGGCGTCACCGAGCGGCACGCGGGCAGCTGCTCCACCTCGACTGAATTTGGCGCCCACCCGGCCACCGCCAACGCCCCGCCGACCGCCGACCGCGCCCCATCCGTCATCGCCCCGACCCACACCGGGAACGGAGCCTCCGCATGAGCCGCGCCGCTACCTCACCCGCAGCTGGTAGCGAGCGCCAGAGCCCGGCAGACCTCATCCATCTTCGCGGCCCCGAGCTGGGTGATGCGCTTGCTGAGGAAGCTTTTGTCGACAGCGTCGACGTGATCGGCGTTGAGGACGCAGTCACTCGGCATTCCGTCGGCGACGCCGATCTCCACCTCGGTTGCCAGCCCGCGGATCTTTGTGGTTGCGAGCACCGTGAACAGCTCGCCCAGGTTTCCGATCGCCTCGTCGCGAGTCATGATCAGAGCCGGTCGGCGTTTCAGGTAGGGGTGCTCGTACCACCAAATCTCACCCCGCTTCATTGCTGCTGCTCGCGCTCGTCCTCACTGCGCTTGATGGATTCGCCAAGCGTCTCGCCGAACTCCGCGATCTCTGCCTCGTCGAGCTGGTTCAACTTCCGAGCCGAACTCGCGCGGCGCAGCGCCGACAGATTTCCCCAGTCATCGACGATGTCGTCCGGCCGCGCATCTTCGGGGTCATACCCCTTGCCGACTCTGGAGATCAAGATCTCGAGCACGGGCTCGAGCTCGGTCTCCGGCATGTTGTTCAGCACGGCGTCGATCTGCTCACGAGTTGTCACCCCGCAAAGCCTAGCGCTGACCTCCCGAACCACCACCCCCGCAGGAGCCACCGTATGACCTCCCCCGCCCCATCCTCAGGCGTTTTCCCTCGCGCTCTAGTCGCTGTACTTGATGACCAGCTTCAACCGCGGCTCGGGGACCGAGATCAGGTCGAGCATCACGCCCCGATCGTCGGAGATCTCGACCAGCTTGATGTCCCCGTGGTCGCTCACCACCGTGCCCTCAGTTCCAGCCGGCCACTTGTCGACGCTGCCAAGCAGTTCGACGACGTCGATTTCACCGATTGCGCGCTTGACGGCGATCATGGTTCCTCCAGTTTAGGGGTCGAGAAAAGCGGTTACCAGTCGCGGTGCGGCTTCGGCGCCCAGCCGGCCACCGCCCTCCGGGCTAAGGCCGCTCATCCGTCCCTCACCCTCGGAGCCCCCGCATGACCCGCGCCGTCTCCTCAGGCGTTGCGGACCAGTTCGGCGAGGACCTCGCGGACGCTTTTGCCGCGCTCGACAGCCAGCTCGACCAAGCGCTTGGTGTCCTCGTCGTTGAGGCCGGGCAGGACGATCACGTCGGCGTCGGGGTTGCCTTTCTGGAACACGATCTCGCGCGGGTCCATCGCCTCGACCTCGGCGTCGAAGTCCTCAGGCTGGGGATCGGGGTCTGTCCAGGGGTCCTTGCTCATGGTTCAGCCCCTTGCGCTCTAGTCGCTGTGCTTGGAGACCAGCTCGAGCTTCTCGACTGCGACGACGGGGAGGTCCAGGGTTTCGCCTCGATCGTTGGAGATCTCGACCATCTTGTGATCGCCGAAGTCATGGACGACGGTCCCGGTGGTGCCGGCCGGCCACCTGCCGACCCCCTCCACCTTGTTGATCGCCTCAACGAAGGCGACGAAGTCGACTTCACCGATTGCGTGCTTGACGGTGGTCATGGTTCCTCCAGTCTAGGATCTTGGAAAGGCGGTTACAAGACACGGCGGTGCCCCTGCGCCAGCCAGCAACCAGGCCGTCCTCACATCAGCGATGCGCCCGCTCTTTTCACCGCGTCCGCGCACCGGAACCACCACTGCACAGTTGATGCCCCAGGGCAGGTTGTCGCGCACCCCACTAACCGCCACTGTCAGGATCCCCGTCTGGATCGCGCCTTCGAGGTAGTCGATATCCCGGATCGTGATCCCGAGGATGCGCTCGAAGCCTCTCGCCTTGGGTCCTCCGTCCTCGTGAGCCGTGTCCAGCGAGTAGGTGGCGAGCTTGCGACGGGCGCCGACGGCCTCCGCAGCGCGGGGGAGGGGGTCGCCGACCTTCGGTGGCCACGTCATCACACCCTTAAGACGCCCATCACCCCCGATTCGCCCCCCCGCGCCCCGAGCCTTAACACGCTCCGACGAAGGGGAGGGGGGACCGACCTCCAGCCACCGACCGCCGACCTCACCGACGCCGATCCCACCGATGCGCTCCTGCTGCGGATAGATGCCGCCCATACCTCGTCCGCCATCCCGACCCTTGTCCACCGCGGAGCCCTCACATGACCCCCGCCGCTCCTCTGACCCCCGCCACCCCCCAAGCCGGGCCGCAGTCACCGGCGCGACGAGCTCGCGCCGGCTTGAACCCGAGCAAAGCGAGTGGGTTGATGGCGACCGCGGCTCACAATGCCTTCCCGTCTGCGGGGTCGGGCGCGGCCCGCTCCGCAGACTTACCCGCCCTTTTCGCCGTAACCGCTCCGCACAACTGCGCCGCCCCACGGACGACCACCAACGCCTCGACCCCCGCGTCCCCGACCTTCTCACAGCCCGCCAGCCCGGATAGCTGGACGTGCTGCGTGGGGGACAGTGGCGGGGAGCCCACCGCTCCCACCTCATCCCTCGCCTCCACCGCCGGAGTTCCCGCATGACCCGCTCACCCACTTCGATCACCTCCCGACCCGCTCAACGTTCGGCCGTTTGCCTCTCACTCGCACTGATCGCCGCTACGCTCGGCGCGTTGGCCTTCTCAGTGCCGGCTCTAGCTCTGGCTCCCGACCACGGATTCAAAACCACTTTCGCAGGCTCGGGCACAAACGCCCTCTCAAACCCAACCGACGTAGCCGTCGATAACTCCACTGGCTTATCGGCTCACGACGTGTACGTCACCGACCCCGCCAACCACCGCATCGAGAAGTTCAGCCCCTCGGGCGAATTCATCCTCATGTTCGGCAAGGAAGTCAACGAAACGACCGGCGGCAACGTCTGCACGGCCATCTCCGCGAACACCTGCAAAGCGGGCACCTCCGGCAACTCGCCCGGCGAATTCGAAACTCCGACCTTCGTCGCCGTCGACAACTCCTGCGGCGAGCATGTACCACCCCTCACCGAACTGACTACCCCGAAATGCACTGAATTCGACCCCTCCTCCGGCGACGTCTATATCGGCGACACAGGCGACGGCATCATCTCGAAGTTCGACGAATCCGGCAATTTGATCGGAACCTGGGGCACAAAAGGCCAACTCACCGGATTCGGTGGTCTTTCCGGCATCGCAGCTGATCCCACAGGCAACCTCTTCATCGAGACCGGGGACATTTCCTGGTACGAACAGAGCGGCACGCTTCATAGCACATTCGGTTACCCGCGCGGCACATCGCCGAACGGGCTCGCCGTTGACGGCGAAGACCACCTCTACAAGATCGACGGCAGTCCGAATGTGACGAAGTTCTCTATCAAGGAAGAAGACCTCGCGGACACCCTTGACGGCGGCTCAGCTTCCGGCCTTACCGTCGACCCTTCAACCAATGATCTATTTGTCGATGAATCGGGCGAATCTATCAATCACTTTGCCTTGAACTGCGGCGAAGGCTGCGCACCGATTGAGACATTTGGCGGCGGTGACCTGGCCGGTGCTCAGGGCCTTTCTATCGACGGAACTTCCGACACCGTTTATGTCGCCAATACCGGCGCCGCCAATGTTGCAGTGTTCGAATATATCGCGCCTACAGTTACTACCGGCGCCCCCTCGAACGTCACTGAAACTTCTGCCACCCTCAACGGCAACGTTGATCCAAGCGGACACGGTGAAGTCATAGAATGCAGCTTCGAATACGGCATTTCTAATTCATACGGCGAGGGGATCCTTCCCTGTGAACAAGGATCACATATATCCTCCGCGACCAGTGTAACCGCCACACTATCCGGACTACAGCCCACAACAAAGTACCACTACCGTCTCGTCGCATCTAACGTTAAAGGTGGGGTGGGAGACGGAAGAGACGAAACGTTGCTGACTAGTGGGACGCCGGCGGTAGACGGGTTGTTTTCCTCGAATCTAGGTGCAACGACCGCAACCCTCAGCGCGAAGATCACCCCCAACGGTTCCGCCACGAAATACTATTTCGAATATGGGCCGAGCACCGCTTACGGTGAAACTGCCCCGAGCCCTCCCGGTGAACTCACAGAAGAACTCTTCGCGAGTCAGCCGGTCGACGTCCACCTTACTGGCCTACAGAAAGGTTTCACCTATCACTTCCGCGTTGTCGCCGTCAATAAATACGGTACCACCACTACCGCTGACCAAAGCTTTAACTTCTTCCCGCCCACCTGCCCCAACGCCCCCGTCCGCCAGCAGACGGGCGGCGAGTTTCTCCCCGACTGTCGTGCCTACGAGCTCGTCTCCCCCGAAAGCGCCGGCAACGTCATCCTCTTCCCAGGCGCCTCGAACTTGGCTCCGTCCTACGCGACTGATCCTGCCCGTTTTGCCTTCTTCGGTGGGCTCGGTGCAATCGAAGGCACCAACCCGCCCGACGGCTTCGATGTCGACAGCTATGTCGCCACTCGCACCGACCAGGGCTGGGTCACCCACTACGTCGGCATACTGGGTGACGAAACAGTGGCGGAGACTCAACTTGTCGGGGATTCCAGCCTCTCCAAGTTCATACAATTCAAGACCAACGAAAGCCTTGGGGGGACCGCCCAACCGCCCGAAAACATACCCTACGTCTTTGATTCCAACGGCAACTTTCTCGAACACTGGCCGGCCGATTTCGCCTCCGTCCCGGACAGCCGCTCGACACTCGGCGCCTATCAGCCCTCTCCCGACTTCTCCCACCTCGCCTTCTCTTCTCGCAATGTTGCCTTCCCGGCGGCAAATGCCGCAGGTATCACCACTCCACCGGGATCCGCCTACGACTACAACGTCGCCGCCGGCTCTACCCAGATCATCTCGATTAAACCGAATGGCGGCAATATCGAACAGCAGCCCTCCAACTCCACCGCCACCGAAGAGTCCATTCTCTTCCCTGGTGATGATCCCGACTATATAAATGCCTCTGAAGTTGGGGGATCTAATGGTGGCTACGGACAACCGACCCAGAACAATCCCGGCGTATCGACAGACGGTTCCCACATCCTTATGTCGACCGCCAGCCGGCCGTTCAACCCCTTCCAAGAACCACCCGCGCCCGAACAGCTCTACATGCGCGTCGACGACGCCGCCACCTACGAAGTCTCCGAGAACCAGCTCACCGATAAACCCTCGAACGTCAACTACATGGACATGACCTCCGACGGCTCCAAGGTCTTCTTCACCTCTGAAGAACAGCTCACCTCAGAACCGACCGACGGCAATACCGAGCTCTACATGTGGAGCGCCGAAAAGGCGGCACGCGCCGAACAGCCTCTCACCGTCATCTCCAAACCCAACGGTGGCACTGATGACACCAATACGTGCAACGCTTCCTGGATCTCGGGCTGCGGCGTCCTCCCGGTCGCCAACGCGCCTGCAGCAGGGAGGCAATACTCACTAAGGCGCTACAATACAGATGGAGCCGACTCGGCGTTCGCCTCCGAAACTGGAGAAGTCTACTTCTACTCTCCCCTGCAGCTCGACGGCACCAAAGGCGTCACCAACCAGGAGAACCTCTACGTCTACCGCGACGGCGAAGACCAGTTTGTCGTCAGCCTCAGACCGGGACAAGAGTGCGATCCGGAGGGCACTGAAGAAGAGGTCTGTGGTAACGGTCCCTTGACTCGCATCGAGGTTACCCCAGACGGCAGCCACATGGCTTTCCTCACCGGCAGTGAAGTCACCTCCTACAACAGCGCTGGCTTCCAACAGATGTACACCTACGAACCTTCCACTGGAAAGATTGTGTGTGTGTCGTGTCTACCGAGCGGCGCCCCCCCTACGGGTGACGTCGTTGGTAGCGAAGGTGGGTTGTTCCTCGCCAACGACGGCCGCACCTTCTTCTATAGCCCCGACGCTCTGGTGCCCCAGGACACCGACGAAATCTACGATATCTACGAGTACGTCGAAGGCCGTCCCCAGCTGATCACCAGCGGCACTGGATTCGAGGCCGCTGAGGTCACACCCAATCAGTACCGCCAGGCCGGCCTTCAGGGCGTCAGCGCCGATGGCGTCAATGTCTACTTCTCGACCTACGAAACCCTCGTCCCCCAGGACCGAAACGGCCAGTTCCTCAAGATCTATGACGCCCGCACCGACGGCGGCTTCCCCGACACGCCCCCACCACCGCCCTGCGCCGCCGCCGACGAGTGCCACGGTGCCGGGAGCTCCCCCCCGACGCCGCCCACTTTGGCCAGCGAAGGCGAACTCGGTTCCGGCGGCGACGTCTCGCAGCTCGCCGCGCATAAGCACAAGACCAACAAGAAACACCACGTGCGCAAGGCCAAGCGCCACCACCGCGGCGGAGGTAAGAAGTGATCCGCCTCCTTAGACACATCCTCCGTCGGGTCACGCAGACTGAGCAGTCACCCCAAACCCGTCCCTCGACCACCCGGCCCGTACTAGCGACGAAGTCGCGCCGCGAGCCGAGCGAGCAAGCATCACGATCTGATTCCTTTGCGCAGCGAGTGAGGCGAAGCATTTGTGGTGGGCGGTTCAGGGTTTCCACGCGGTTGGCGCAAGACCCGACGGCAGCGGAGCCGAAGGCGAGCAGCCGTCGGTTTATTTCTAAAAACCTGCCCTCAGCTAATCCCCAGGAAAAATCAGATCGTGACTGGGGATTGGCTGAGGGCCCCGCTGTCCACGCTCAGTCGCCTATTCCCGATCCCGCCGACACCTGCGCTGCGCCAAGTGCCTGCCCGGCGAGCGCCGGACCAAGCGAGACAAGGACGCAGGGAGGCCGCATAGCAGAGCTATGTGGCCGACTGAGGACACAGCGCGGCGCCGCGTCCGCCGCCGCCGTACTGGTGCTTGCGGCGATGGGGCTGCTTCCCGCTGCTGTGCAGGCCGAGGCCCCGATCGAAGCCTTCACCCTCACCCCGACCGCGACCCAGGCCGGCGGTCACCCGAATATCACTTTCTTTTTCCGGGTTGGCAATCGAATTACCCAGCACATTCCCGCCCCCACCTGTAATTGCCAGGACTTAAAGACCGCCACCCTCCACTCCCCGGCCGGCGTGATCGCCGACCCGCACGTCACGCCTCAATGTACCGCGGCTGACTTCGGTGAGCTTCACTGTCCCACCGACTCCCAGGTTGGAACCGCGGTCATAGGCGTGGGCTCCGAAGTACCTGAGCCACACAATCAATATAACGTATTCGCCGTCTATAACCTGGTTCCCCATGCAGGTCAGGCCGGGTTGCTGGGTATCAACTTCCCGCTCTTGAACTTCCCGATCTACGAGTTCATCGGCCCCCGGACCCAGAGCGACTACGGCCTCGATTTGACTACCGCCCACGTAACCCACCTCTTACCTGTGAGCTTTCTAGAAGAGGAACTCTGGGGAGTCCCCGCCAGCCCCAGCCACACCGAACTTCGCCTTCGCAGGGGATGCGATCCCGCCTTTGGCAATCCGCCGTGTTACCCGGGGGTTCCCTCCAACAGCC
Source organism: uncultured Solirubrobacterales bacterium (assembly GCA_963743285.1). GTDB lineage: Bacteria > Actinomycetota > Thermoleophilia > Solirubrobacterales > 70-9 > CAVUPF01. The sequence continues at coordinate 120,581 of CAVUPF010000002.1, read as the reverse complement.
CCGAAAAGCCCTTCCTCGACAACCCGACCACCTGCGGCGTGCCCTTGACAGGCTCCTTCGAAGTCCTCTCCTACGACGAACAGCTGACCGAAGCCACCACTCCTTACCCGGCCACCACCGGCTGCGATCAGCTCAGCTTCAATCCCAGCCTCTTCGCCCAGCCGACCACCACCCAGACCGACTCCGCTTCGGGCCTCGAAGTCAATCTCGAGGTTCCCCAGGGCGAAAGCCCCTCCGTCCCCTCGCCCTCGGAGATCCGCTCAGCTACCGTCACCCTGCCTCCCGGCTTCTCCATCAACCCCAACGCCGCCGACGGCAAGACCGTTTGCACCGAACAACAGGCGCGCCTGGCCTTCGGCCCCTTCGCCTCCCTCGAAGAAGCCAACTGTCCCGAATACTCCAAGGTCGGCGAAGTGACTCTCACCAGCTCCGCCCTTCCCGGTCCCCTCCCTGGATATATCTATATCGGCGAACCCAAGTCCGGCGAACGCTACCGCCTCATCCTCACCGCCAACGGCTTCGACGTCCACGTCAAGCTGGCCGGGGAGGTCGAACCCAATCCCCAAACCGGTCAGCTCACTGTTTCCTTCAAAGGTTCGCCTCCCAAATTCGAAGGCTTGCCCCAAGCTCCCTTCTCCGACTTCAACCTCCACTTCTTTGGTTCCGAACGCGGCCTCCTCGCCACCCCCACCCAGTGCGGCACCTACCCGGTCACCTCCGCCTTCGAACCCTGGGACGCCTACCTCCCCAAGCAGTTCTCCACCCAGTACTTCACCCTCGACTCCGGCCCCGATGCCACCCCCTGCCCGAGCGCTCCCCGCCCCTTCGGCCCCGCCTTAAGCGCCGGCGTCGCCAACAACACCGCCGCCGCTCATACCTCCTTCTCCCTCGACCTCACCCGTCCCGACGGCGACCAGGACCTCTCCGACCTCACCGCCACCACCCCGCCAGGCTTCTCCGCCACTCTTGCTGGCGTCGCCTACTGCCCCCGTTCAGCTCTCCAGGCCGCCGCGGAACCCACTTACTCCGGCCTCGCCGAGCAGGCCAATCCCAGCTGCCCCGCCGCCTCCCAGATCGGCGTATCCGACACGGGAGCGGGTGCCGGCACCCACCCCGTCTACCTTCCCGGCAAGGTCTACCTCGCCGGTCCCTACAAGGGCGCCCCACTCTCCCTCGCCGTCATCACTCCGGCGGTCTCCGGTCCCTATGACCTCGGCAATGTTGTCGTCCAGGCGGCGCTTCAGGTCAACCCCGAAACCGCTCAGATTACCGCCGTCTCCGATCCCTTGCCCCAGATCCTCGATGGCATCCCCCTTCGCCTGCGCTCTGTCCTCATCGAACTCAACCGTCAGGGTTTTGCGCTCAACCCAACCAACTGCGACCCCTTCTCGCTCACCGCCCAGATCGGCGGCAGCGAAGGCGCCCTCGCCTCCCTCAAAGACCACTTCCAGGTCGCCGACTGCGCCACGCTCCCCTTCTCCCCCAAACTCACCGTGAGCCTCACCGGCTCCACCAAGCGCCTTGGTAACCCCGCTCTCAGTGCGACGCTCGCCTACCCGGGCGGTTCGGATTTCGCAAACCTCTCCTCGACAGAGGTCGTCTTGCCTCCCACCGAGCTTCTCGACAACGCCCATATCCAGGCTCCTTGCACGCTTAAGCTGTTCGCCCAGAAGGCGTGTCCGCCCAGCACGATCATCGGCTTCGCAAAAGCCGAAACTCCCCTGCTCGAAAAGCCGCTCGAAGGCCCCGTCTACCTCCGCAACGGCTCCCACAAGCTCCCCGATATCGTCGCCGCTCTGAACGGCCAGATCGGTGAGATTGACCTCGTTGGCCACGTCGACTCGATCCACTCCCGTCTGCGCACGAGGTTCGAAACGATTCCTGACGCTCCCGTCTCTCGTTTCACCCTCAATCTTTACGGCGGCCGAAAAGGCCTTACCGAAAACAGCGAAAACCTCTGCTCCAGGTCCCAGATTGCCGCTGTGACGCTGGATGCTCAGAACGGCAAGTCAATCGCCGCCAACCAGAGGATCCAGCTGCCCTGCAGCCCCAAGCACCACAAGCGCGCCCACCTAGCGCGGGCTAGACGCGCCAGCCGGGGAGGCCTTCGCTGATGCGCGCCAGCCTCAGTATCCTTCCCGCCCTTGCCAACCTCCGGCTCAGCCGGAAGTGGGGGGGAGGTGTACCTTCAACCCTCAATCGAGTTCACTCATCCCCCCCTGAAGCTGTGTGTGGCCACGCAGCTCCGCGAGGCGGAGCGAGCAAGCAGTCGCAATCTGATTCTCCAGCGCAGCGAGCGAAGCCGAAGCATTGGCATGGACGCAGGGAGGCCGGCAGGGGGAGCGCACGAGCCTGCCCGGACGCGGGAGCGAGGGCGAAAGTTTTCCAGGTGTCATCAGTCCGCCCTAGCGGGAGCGGAGGACAGGCGACCGGCTCACGTGTGACCCGCAGGCGGCCGACTGAAGACAAAGAGATGCGCCGTGCCACACGCATCCTCAGCGCCGTCGCATGTGTGGCTGTCGCGATGGGGCTGTCCCTTGCCGCCGCCCCGTCGGCCCTCGCCCTCCAGGTCCGCCAGCACGCCTTCGCTTCCTCCTTTGACGGTACGGCTAACCCTGAACTTGAACTCGCCGATGTTGCCGTCAACCAGGAAACCGGCAACGTCTACACTCTCGACGGTTCATTCTTCGCTTATGGTGGGGCGCCCCCTGCAGAAGTCGACCAGTTCGACTCCACCGGCAACCCGGTGGCCTTCAGCGCTCTTGCTGGCTCCAACCGGCTCCTGCTTCCCAATCCGGCTGGCGGTCGCGGAGGATCATCGGGCATCGCCGTCGATAACTCCGGCACCGCCACCCAGGGACGCATCTACGTCGCTAGCTCCGAAGATAACCCCGGGGTCTACGCCTACGAACCCAGCGGCAGCCCCGTCGGGGGCAACTTTCCCATATTCGGCGGTCATCCCTGTGGCGTCGCAGTTGACAGCGGCTCCGGCGACTTCTGGGTTGCCAACTACTTCGAGCAAGAAAAAGTCATCCAGTACACCCCTGCCGGCATCCCAACCGGCGTCATCGTCGATGCGGGCCGCGACTCTTGCCGCATCGCGACTGACTCCGAAGGCAATCTCTACGCCGCCAGCAATTACAGTTACGAACCCGAAGAGGAAGGCGGTGGCACCGTCAAGAAGTTTAACTCCTCCGGCGAATTTGAGGGCACCTTCTACCCCCGCCCTAGCTCTGGCGTAGCCATAGATCCAGCTACCGGCGATATCTACATTTCCCCTGGCGAAGTCGCCGAGTACAACTCCTCGGGCACTGAGCAGCTCTCCACCTTTGGCGTCGGGAGCGAGGGCATCGCGGTCGACGGGGCGAGCGAAGACGTATACGAGGCATCTGGAGCGGTTCAGATCTACGCTCCAGGCGCGACCCTCACCCTCCCTGGCGCCATCGATGACCCCGGCTCCGAATACCAGCCGTCCAGCCTCACCTTGGACGGCACCGTCAGTCCCGAAGGCATCGAAACCACAAAATGCTACTTCGAATGGGGCGAAACGCCGGCCTACGGCAACATCGCGCCCTGCGCAGAGGGCAACGTACTCCCTGGGTTTCCGGAAGACCAGGAAGTGCACGCGCATCTCACCGGCCTCACCCAGGGCACCACTTACCACTACCGTCTCGTCGCTGCCAATAAAAACGGAATGCTCAGCGCAGGCGACGCGACCTTTATCCCCTCCACGGCTCCCGCGCTGTCGATCTCGATAGCCGGGGTGCACGCCGAAAGCGCCGCGCTGCACGGCCTCGTCAACCCCGGCGGCGCTCCCACCACCTACCGCTTCCAGTACGGCACCGAAGACTGCGAAACCAGCGACTCCTGCCTCTCCACAGCACCCGCCAGTGCCGGCAACGGCCTCACCCCCCAGGCTGAGGACCTCGACCTCACCGGCCTCAGTCCGGACACCACCTACCACGTCCGCATCCTTGCCGAAAACCAGGCTGGGAAAACCGTCGGCACCGAATACACCTTCACCACCTTCCCCCGCATCGCCACGTTCGAAGACCATTGCCCCAATGCCCACGTCCGCCAGCAGACTGGAGCTGCTTTCATCCCCGACTGCCGCGCCTATGAGCTCGTCTCCGCCGCCGACACCGGTGGCTATGACGTCGAGTCCGACCTGGTCGACGAACAGACCCCATTCGCCGGCTATCCCGAAGCCGAGAATCCCCCCCGCGTCCTCTACGCAGTCCACGACGGTGGCATCCCCGGCACCGACCACCCCACCAACCGCGGCGTCGATCCCTACGTCGCCACCCGTACGAAAACGGCTGGACGACCGAATACGTCGGCATCCGCGCCGACCAACCCCTTCTCCACAGCGCCCTTCTCCTCCGTTCCTTCCGGTGCGGATGCGAACCTGGAAACCTTCGCCTTCGGCGGCCCCGAAGGCTGCTCGCCCTGCTTTGAAGGCGACTACACCGGCATCCCGGTCCACCTGTCTGACGGAAAGCTCGTCCAGGGCATGGTCGCCGGAGAAGGCGTTGCGACGCCGCCTCCATCCGCCAAGCCCGATGGCTACATCGCCAAGGACCTCTCCCCAAACGGCGAACACCTGATCTTCGGCTCGACCACCCCGTTTGCCGCAGGCGGCAACTCGGGCGGCCCCGTCTCGACTCTATGACCGAAACCTCAGGACCGAAGAAACGCACGTCGTCTCGAACGCCCCCGGCGGCGGCCCGCTCCCTGTCTCCAACACGCCGCCGAAGGTGAATGCCACGCACCCAAAGACTCCAACGGAATCTCAGAGCTGGCCATCTCCTCCGACGGCAGCCACATCCTCTTGGGCCAAAAGGTCTCCGAAGACGCAGATCACAACGTCTACTGGCATCTCTACATGGACGTAAACGACTCCCCCGAATCGATCGAACTGACCCAGGGGGCCACAGAAGGCGTCCTCTTCGACGGCATGACCGCCGACGGCTCCAGGGTCTTCTTCACCACCAAAGAACAGCTCGCCGCCCTCGGACACCGACGAAAGCGCCAACCTCTACGAGGCCGAAGTCACCGAATTCGGGCGCCACCTTGAGCCTGATCTCCACCGGCGCTGGCGCCTGCGAACCGGTATCGAACGAGAACGGCGCCCACTGGAACTCGCTCGAATCCGCGCAACTGCGGTGCCGCTCGCGATCGGCGGCGGTGGGGGAGTGGCCGCTGGAGAAGGATCGGACGCGCCGTCAACGGCGACGGCACCCTCTTCTTCCTCTCCCCCGAGCTCCTCGACGGCGGGTCAAACGGCACCGAAAACCAGCCCAACCTCTACCTCGCCGCTCCCGGATCTGTCCCGCGCTTCATCGCCACCCTCAGCCCCGAAGACCCGGTCGTGCTCGACTCCGTTAGCGAAGCCGAACCCGCCACACCGCCGACTTCCAGATCACCCCGAGCGGCGAGCTTCGCCGTCTTCACCTCGATCGTCTCGCTCACCGGCTACCAAAACGCCGGCTACGCCGAGGTCTACCGCTACGACGCCGCCGACTCAAAGCTCGCCTGTGCCTCCTGCGATCCGACCAACGCCGAACCGCCACCAGCGACGCGACCCTCGCCGCCAACGGCTCCAGCCTCTCCGAAGATGGCCACGTTTTCTTTAACTCCACCGACGCCCTCGTCCCCCGCGCGCTCAACGAAAAGCAAGACGTCTATGAGTGGGAGCCGAAGTACAGGAGCCGGGAACCCCAACTACGCAAGACGCCGCCGGCTGCACTCGGCCTGATCTCCACCGGCACCAGCCCCTTCGCCTCGAGCCTGCTCTCCGCCAGCGCCAACGGCACCGACGTCTACTTCTTCACCCGCGACACCCTCGTCCCCCAGGACGAAAACGGCCAGCTGGTCAAGATCTATGACGCCCGCGAAGGTGGTGGCTTCCCCTATATCCCTGAACCGCCGCCCCCTGCAAGGCATCCGATGAGTGTCACGGCCCCGGCTCCCGGCGCCGCCGCCGCCCGGCATCGGAGTACCGTCACCCGCCGGTCTGGCAACCAGACATCCAGCACCGTCCGCCAGCAGCTGCAAGCCGGCTTCGTCAAGAAGCACGGCAGCTGCCTTCGCACGCGCCAAGCACCCACGCATCACAGAGCCAGCCCACCACAAGCGCGGAGGCAGGAAGTGATCACCCGAGACCAGACCTACGGTCCGCGCTTATCCAGCGGCGCGTTTCCGGCCGCTCGGGCCCTGCCGCGCTCTCTGCGGCGGCTCGTCTCTTCGCTCACGCCCGCCCGGCCGCTGCCGAAGAGAAGATCATCATCCTTCAAACCACAACCTCGACCACCCAGGCCGGCGGTCACCCCGACCTCACGACCTCCTTCGAACTCGAAAACCCGGTACCCCCGAAGCCGCCCAGAACGTCATCTTCAACACCCCGCAGGGCGTCTTCGGCAACCCCAACGCGATCACCGAGTGCACGTCGGCCGAATTCGCCTCTGAGCAGTGCCCTTCCAACTCCCAGGCGGGCCTGATCACGATCTATGCCAACTACGAAGGCAACTCCGAATACCTGCTCGGCACCGCCCCGATCTATGACCTCGAACCCGGGCCGACAAGACCGCGCTCTTCGCCTTCATCGTGCCGATCCTCAACATCCCGATCGACATTCCCGGTCTCGGTACGCACCAGCACCGACTACGGGCTTCGCTTCACCGTCCACGACATCACCCAGATCACCCCGCTGGCCGCCGCCAAGCTGACCTTCTGGGGCTTTCCCGCCGAGAATCAGCCACGACCGCGCAGCGCTTCCCCAAAGGCTCGCCCGGTGCACCGGCCGGCTGCGTCGGACTCGACCGACACCAGCTGCCTCAGCCGAACCCACTTCGGCCTGCATCACCGTCCACCCGCTCACCGACAATCCGACCACCTGCACCGGGAAACCGCTGCCCACGACACTCGAAGTCCAGACCTACCAGGACCCCGAACATCTCTCCGAAGCGCAGAGCCAGCTACCCAGAAACGCACCGGCTGCGAACAGGAGACCTTCAACCCGGTCCTCTATCGCCAGTCCGACCACCGACGAAACCGACTCGCCCTCGGGCCTCAACGTCGAGCTGCAAGACCACTCAGTCCCTCGGCTTCGCCGCCTCGCCGTCGGAGATCAAATCGGCGATCGTCACCTTGCCGCCAGGCTTCACCATCAACCCCGACGCCGCCGACGGCCAGACCGATGTGCACCGACAGCCCAGGCCAACTTCGAATCCGAAGGGCCCGGCCGAATGCCCCGACAAGCCAAGATCGGCACCTTCTCGATCGGCTCCCCCGCCCTCAACGGTACGCCTCGAAGGCTCCGTCTACATCGGCGAACCGCAAGCCCGGCGACCAGTACCGCCTCTTCATGATGGCCTCCGGCTTCGGCATCAACGCCAAGCTGATCGGCTCGGTCAAGCCCAACCCCGAAACCGGCCAGGCTGACCGCCTACTTCGAAAACCTGCCGCAGGTTCCCTTCGAAGACTTCCAGCTGCACCTCTTCTCCGGCGAACGAGCCCTGATGGCGACCCCGATCACCTGCACGATCTACACACGTCAACGCCGAGTTCTACCCTTGGGATGACTCGCCCTGCCCGAACAGCGTCTCGAGCCAGGTCTTCGGCCTCGAATCCGGTCCCCATGGCACCGAATGCCCCGGCCAGATCCGTCCCTTCAATCCCAGCCTCGAAGCGGGCACCTCCACCGCCGTTGCCGGCGCCTTCAGCTCCTTCACCCTGAAACTCAACCGCGAAGACGGCGATCAGTACCTCGGCAAGCTCAACTTCACGATGCCGCCGGGCCTGACCGCCAACCTGCACGGCGTCACCTACTGCCCCGAAGCCGACATCCTCGCAGCCGCCAATACCCTCGGCCGCACCGAGCAGGCCGAACCGAGCTGCCCGGCGAGCTCTGAAATCGGCACCTCCAACGTCGCCGCCGGCCCCGGCTCCCACCCCTTCCACGCGGTCGGCAAGATCTACATGGCCGGGCCCTTCAAGGGCGCGCCGCTGAGCCTGGTGGCGATCACCCCTGCCCTCGCCGGCCCCTATGACTACGGCACCGTCGTCGTCCGCGTCGCCCTCCACATCGACCCGCACGACGCCCACGTGATCGCCGACTCAGAAACCGTGCCGGAGATCATCGGCGGCATCCCGCTCCGGATGCGCGAAATCCAGGTCAACATCGACCGCCCGAACTTCATGATCAACCCGACCAACTGCTCCCCCTTCTCGGTTGCCTCCGAAGGGATCGGCGACCAGGGCACGGCAGTCGCCTTCTCCTCCTACTTCCAGGTCGGTCAACTGCGACACCCTCGCTTCGCCCCGAAGATGTCGATCACCCAGCTCGGCGGTCGCAAGTCAACCGCCCGCGGCAAGGAGCCGGGCCTTGAATTCAATCTCAACACCAGCCCAGGCGACGCCAACCTCAAATCGGTATCGGTAACCCTGCCGAGGGCCTTTGAGATCGACCAGGAACACCTCGGCAACCTCTGCGACAAAACCGAACTGGCGACCGACCAGTGCAAGGGCAAGGCGGCGATCGGCACCGTGATCGACGAAACCCCGCTCCTGGAAAAGCCGCTGGAAGGCAACGCCTACGCGGTCACCGGCCTCGGCGGCGGCGTCCTGCCCCACGTCGTCTTCATCCTCGGCGGCCAGGTGACGGTGATGCCGCGGGGCGAATCGACCACGATCAACCACGGCGAGCTGTAAAACGACGATCCCGGTGATCCCCGACGTGCCGATCGGCCACTTCCGCCTCAGCCTCTACGGCGGGCGAGCTCGGCTACCTCTCAAACACCCAGAGCCTCTGCTCCGCCCCGGTCACCTCGACGGTCGAAATCGAGGCCCAGAACGGCAAGAGCCTCACCCAGCAGGTCAAGGCGAAGACCGCCTGCCCGGCCAAGCACAAGGCAAAGCGCCACAAGGCCGCCAAGCACCACAAGCGCGCCAGGCCCTGAGCCCCCGCCGAGCACCCCACCCGCCACTACCCAGGAGAGAGAAATGGATCAAGGTCAAGGAAAGCGCCGGATCGGGATGCCCTCAGCGGCGATGGCGGTAGCGATAACCGCCCTGGTGGTGGCCCTCTCCGGCTCCGCCTACGCGGCCCTCCAGGTCCCCCCCAACAGCGTCGGCGCCCGCCAGCTGAAGGCCAAGGCGGTAACCGGCGGCAAGATCGCCAACGGCGCCGTAAGTGGCGGCAAGATCGCCGAAGAAACGATCACCGGGGCCAACATCAAACTCTCCGAGCTCGGCACCGTCCCTGAGGCCGCCAACGCGACCAACGCCGCCAATGCCAGCGCCGTAAACGGCCACTCGGCCTCCTGTCCGGCAGCGACCACCCTGATCAGGGGCCTTTGCTATGACACCCACTCAAACCCGGTCGCCAACAACCTCGAAGAAGCAGCCGAAGCCTGTGCTGCAAAGGGCGGCTACCTGCCGACCCCGATGCAGCTCTACTCGACCCGAGACGTCCTTTACCTGGGCACCGGCACCGAACCCTCCCAGCACCAATACACCGACGATCTCTACTCCAACACGACCGGCGGCTCCTACCGGACGATCATCGTCGACGGGGTCGGATCGCCCGAGGAATACGAACCGACCCAGCCCTCCGCCTACTACTGCGTCTACCCGTTGGTGCGCTGAGAGCAGAGGGCCACGCACAAGAGGGTTGAGCACCAAGTCGACGACTTCGCCTACTGGTTCCGATCACGCAGACAGGGTCCGTCCAGAAGGGCGACATCGTCGTCTACTTCGGCGGCTGGCACGATCGACACCGAGGGCCTTGCCACCTGTACTGTCCGACAGTTCGAATCTACGCTGACCGTGCAGGCGAATGCCAAGTACGGTAAGGCGCTGATAGGTGAAGGTGAGGCCTCGGCTGAAATCGCATTCCCCGCATGGTCCGCAGCCCACCCCAGCGCGCCGCTGAGGGAGGGTTGCGCGGGGACAGGGAGAGAGAGGCCGCCAAAGCGCTCACTTCCAGAAGCTTCCGCTCCTCCTATGGTTCTGCTGCGATAAACTGCTCTCCGGGCGAGTTGGCAACTGGGATGAGAGTTCAGATGGACCCGTCGGTCATAATGCCTCGGGAAGACGGGAGAGCCTCCGCCAGGGCGCCCGTGCCGACGCCCTGCGCCGGCCAGCGTTCCTAATGAGCCGACGCCGGGCTCTCGTCGTCCTCATTGCGACGCTGGTCGCCATAGCCGTCCTTGGCGTCATCGGCCTCGGTGTCGAGCGCGACCTGCAGCCGACCTCCCTCGCGATCCCCGGCACCCCTTCATCGCGAGGCGAAGCGCTCGCTCGCGCCGATTTCGGCGAATCGGTGCCCTTCGCTGTCATGTTGCGCGGCCCGGCGGCGGCTATCGACCGCCAGGGTCCGCGCCTGGTCGCGGCGCTGCGCCTCGACCGCGCCACCACCACCATCTCCCCTTGGGAACACGACGCGCCCGCTGCCCTACGCCCCGGTCCGGATCGCGCCCTCATCATCGTCGACTTCCACCGGCCGCTCGCCGCGGTGATCCGCGACACCGTGCCGGCGCTCGAACGCACCCTCGCTGCACGCGTCCACCCGCCCGTAACGGCGACCCAGTCCGGATTTGCCTCGATTTCTCGTGCCCTTCAGCAGGAATCGCTCAGCGCGTCGGAGCGCGCTGAGCTGCTTGCCGCGCCGCTGCTGATAATCGTCCTGCTTTTGGTTTTCCGCTCCGTTGTCGCCGCCGCGATCCCGCTGGTCCTCGGCGCGATGACCGTCCTCGCCGGCCGCGGCATCCTCGTCTTGCTCAGCTCCCTCATGCGGATCGACGCCCTATCCCTCGCCGTCTGCACGATGATGGGCTTGGCGCTCGGCGTCGACTACTCCCTCTTCATCGTTTCCCGCTTCCGCGAGGAGCTGGCGGCCGGACACGATCCGCCTGCGGCTGCGTTTCGCAGCCGCCGCACCGCCGGGCGCACCGTCGCCTTCGCCGGATCCACCCTCTTCGTCTCACTCTTTGCCTCAGCCTTCCTCCAGCCGGGCACACTGCTCGTTTCACTTGCCACCGCCCTGGTCGTCGTTACTGCGATCAGCGTCACCATCGCCTGGGGTGCCCTGCCTGCCCTCCTCACCCTGCTCGGGCCGCGCATCAACGCCGGTCGCATCGGCAGCCGCTCTGCCACCGCCCAAGGCTCGATGTCCCGGCGGGTCGCCGCTGCGGCGACCACTGCCCTGCGGCGCCCCGCCCTCGCCGCGGCGGCGATCGCGGTGTCCCTGGCGCTGCTTGCTTCGCCCGCGCTCGCGTTCAACACCGGCTCCCCCGGGGTCGACGAGCTCTCCGCCTCCAGTCCCGCCCGCCGCAGTGCCGAAGCGATTGCCCGCGCCTTCGGCCCCGGCTGGGAGGCACCCTTCGTCTTGGTCGCCTCCACGAGGCAGGGGCCAATCACGACGGCGCACAGCTTGGCGCTGCTGTCACGCTGGCAGCGCCGCATTGCCGCCGAACCGGGCGTGCGGACCGTGATCGGCCTCGCCCCGCTCGCTGGCGCGGCCCATGCTCTGCCGGGCTTGGGGGACCTCGTCTCTCTCGGTCAAAACGGCGCGCCCCAGGCGGCGCGGCTTGGCCCTGGCCTGCGCCGCGCCGCCGCCGCGGTCGGGCGCCTTCGGGTCGGGCTCTCGCAGGCCAGCGCTGGCAGTGGCCTGCTGGGAGAGGGTTCGGCTCGCGCGCGGCAGGGCGCCGCGTTGCTCGCTGCCGGGCTCGGCCGCGCCACGGCGGGGGGAGAACGTGCCGGCTCCGCGCTCGGACGTGCCGCCGCCGGTGCCGGGCAGCTAGCCGGCGCCCAGCGCAAGGCAGGTGGCCTGGCCTTCAGCCTCAGCCAGGGCCTGCGCTCCCTGCTGCCCAGCTTCCGCGCCAATGGGCTCGAACGTGCCCGGCGGCTGGCGCGCGAGCTCGAAGCCTCGGCCCGCAGCGATCCCTCTCTGCGCTCGCAGGCCGAACAGGCCACGATCGTCGCCCGCGAGCTCGAATCCACCCGGGAAGAGCTCCACCGCCTGCGCGAGCTCGGCAGCGCCCTCGAAGGTGGCCTTGGCCAGCTCTCCAGGGGAGGGCGGCGGCTTGCAAGCGGCATCGGGCGCCTCGCTGGGGGCGCGGGGAACTTGGGAACCGGCCTTGGCCGCCTCGGCGCGGGAGCTGGCCGCCTTGAGACGGGCCTTGGCGCGCTCGAAAGCGGTACAGGCTCCCTCACCAGCGGCCTCGCCGGCGGCTACCGGCGCTCCCGCCCGCTCCAGGCTGGTCTGCGGCGCGCGGCCGCCTCCGCGACTCCGCTGCAGCGCGAGGCCACGCAGTTGCACCATATTTCGCCGGGCTTCTTTCGTTCGGGTTACCTGGCCCTGGCGGCGATCGACGGCGCTCCACCCACCCGCCGCGCGCTTGCGGGGGAGGCGATCGACGTATCTCACGGCGGTCAGGCGGCACGTCTCCTGATCGTCCCCACCGCCGGCCTCGACACCGCCGGCTCCCGCGAGGTCGGCTCGCGGCTGCTCGCCGACGCCGCTGCGCTGGGCCGGACCGGTGGCATGAGCACCGGCGTCAGCGGCGGTGCTGCCACGCTCAACGACTATTCCGCTGCCACCAAGGCGCGGCTCCCGCTGGTGATCGGCGCGATTGTTGCGATCACCTTCCTGATGCTGGTCGCGATCCTGCGCGCACCTTTGCTCGCCGCGATTACCGTTGCCCTCAACCTGGTCTCGGTCGGCGCAGCGATCGGCGTCGTCTCGTTACTCTGCAAGCTTCCCGCCGGCTACCCGCTCGGCGGGCACCCCTACATCGACACGGTCGGCGCAGCGGCGATCTTCGGCGTCACCTTCGGCCTCTCGATCGATTATGCCGTGTTCCTCCTGGCGCGTATCCGGGAGCGCTATGAGGCTGGGGGGGACAACGCCGCGGCGATCACCTACGGACTCGAGAAGACAGCAGGGGTGATCACCGGAGCCGCGGCGATTATGGCCGCCGTCTTCATCTCCTTCGCCACCTCGCCGGTCGCCACCGTCAGCCAGATGGGCGTGGGGCTGACCGTCGCGGTCTTGCTCGACGCAACTGTGGTGCGTATCGTCCTGCTGCCGGCACTGATGCTGCTGCTCGGCGAGCGGGTCTGGCACGTGCCGCCGCTACTCGACCGGGTGCTGCCGCGTTTAAACGTGCATGGGATGGAGAGTGAGCCGACGGAGGCGAGCGCATGAGGGAAACGCCCGAAACCAAGAACGCCCAGCGATGATTCGCGTTGCGACTCGAATCGGGGTCGCGGCGATCGCGATCGCACTGCTCTTCGCCGCCGCTGCCAACGCCGAAGAAGCCCCCGCCCCTAGCCGCGCCGATTATGTGGCGAAGCTGGAGGGGATCTGCAAGCCGCGGGCTCTTGCCACCAAGCGCGCGGTGCAGGGGATGCGCGCCGACCTGCGCGCCGAACGCCTGGCCATCGCCGCCGCCAAGTTCTCCCAGGCCTCTCGCTTTTTCGCGGCCACAGTGCGCGAAATCTCACCGCTGCCGCGTCCTGCGGCCGATCGCCCCACCCTCGCCCGCTGGTTTGGCTACCTCGCCCAGGAGGAGTCGAACCTGCAGAGGGTCGTCGCCGTGCTTCGCGCCGACCGTCCCGTCGCCTTCCAGCACGCCTCGGCCCGGTTCGTTACGAGCGGCGAACGCGCCGACAACGTCGTCCTCGCCTTTGGCTTCAACTACTGCTACTTCAAGCTTTCCCGCTTCGAATAGCGGATGCGGTGAGGAACCTAATTTCGAGCCGCCGTACCACACGCAAGGTGGTGGCCCGCTTCGCCGCGGCGCTTGCCGCCGCCGCCTTCCTCGCCGCCTCCGCCATCCCCGCCGGCGCCAGTCGTGCTCAGGTTGGCCAGGTGATCGTCTCCCTCCACGCCAGCTTCGCCCCGCGCCGGCTTCCCCGTCACCGCGCCGCGCCGGTTTCAATCAGCGTCTCCGGCCTGCTCAGCACCGACGACGGGTCACCGCTGCCGCGCCTGCGGGGCATCGAACTTGCCTTGGCCTCAGGTAGCAGTCGGCTCGACACCCTCGGCTTGCCGCGCTGCCCCCGCCGCCGGCTGCTCGGTGCCACCGAACGCCAGGCGTTGCAGCGTTGCCCCGGAGCCCTCGTCGGCCGCGGCAGCCTGAGCGCCGAGGTCGATATTCCCGGCCAGGCTCCGTTTTCCGTGCTCGCTTCTGTGCTCCCGTTCAACGGCGGAGCCCGCGGCGCTGTCACCCTGGTCTGGTTGCTGTCCTTCTCTTCTTCTCCACCCGCCTCATTTGTCGTGCCCGTCTCTATCAGGCACCGCCCCGGCCCCTTGGGTACGAGCCTGACTGGCGTGCTCCCCCCCTCGCTCGGCCCCTGGCCGCACATCAGCGCCTTCCACATCATCTTTTCCCGCCGCTTCGCATACCGCGGCACCTCCCACAGCTACCTCAGCGCCTCTTGCCCGGTGCCGCCGCGCTTCACCGGCGGCCTTCTGCCGTTTGCCCGCGCCAGCTACTTTTTCACCACAGGGCCCACCGTCACGACCACGGTCGCGCGCGCCTGCCACGTCCGCTGAGCACTCCGGCCGGTCCCGGACGCTTTGGGAACCTCAGCCGGCGAGCGCCTCGGTGCCGAGCCGACCGCGGCGAGCCCGCAGGGCGGTTGCGGGTCGGCCCTGGCGCAGCCTGTGCACGGTGAGCGTCGAGCGCGCGAACGGCCCGAGCGCATCCAGCACCGCCGCGGCCGTCACTCTGCGATCCCCAAGCCAGGCCGCAGGTTGTGCGAGGTACAGGCCACCCATCGCCGCCAGGATAAGCTCGTGCTGCGGAGCGCTGGGGAGCTTGCAAACCCCCGCGCGGGAGCGCGCGGCGATCGCCGCCAGCCGCTCGGCCGCTGCCTGGGGCGAGCCGTAGCGCTCGATGTGGCGCTGCTGTGAGGGGTCTTCGTCGAGGTCGACCAGGCTGTCGAGCATCGTATTCAGCGCGTTGACCCACGGGAAATAGGCTCTCTCCACGGCGAGGAAGTCGCCCTCATCGCCGCCCGGCTGCGCGGCCAGCGCGGCCAGTGCCCCGAGCGCCGGGGTCGAGGCACCCGCAGCGAACACCTCCCACCACTGCAGTTCCCCCTCCAGGCTCGATGCCCGTGTCAACTCATCCGCCCACCTCGCCATCGCCCGTTCGTCGGCGCCGAGCAGCAGCGAGTTGTTCATTGCCTGCGATTCGGCGCCGAGCCTGGCGCGCCGCCGCAACGCGCTCACGGCGCTCGAGTAGGAGGGCAGCCGGCCAAGGCTGCTGCGGCAGGCCTCGACCAAGGCAAAGAGGTACTCGTGGTCGGCGCGCTGTCCGGTTTCCTCGCGGTAGGTCTCGAGCGAGAGCTCGCTGTCCACGGCGACCTCTAGGGTGCCGTTCAGCTTCAACCTCTCAGCGTGGGTGTGAACTGGGCGCTCGGTGACGTTGTCGAGGTAATCGAGGGCCGTTTGGTAGGCGATTACGGCTCGGATCACCGCCCGGCGCTCGGCGCGTGGCGCGAGTACCGCGAACGCCGCCAGTCCCTCGGCATTGCCACTCTTGGTTTGAAGCGCGAGCAGCGCGTCGCGGCGCAGCGCCGGCTCTGGAATCGCCTCCGCCCGTCGCCGCCACTCACCCAGCTCGCGCCGCGCGAACGGGAAGACCTCGATCCAGTAGCAACGGGCGGCTCTGGCGAACGTCACCGTTCGGCTCATCGTGCCGGTGCGCATGGCTTGAATCTTATGGCCTGGCTTTGGGTCTTGCCATTGCCCGCCGTCGGCTATCGCTGTATACATACGTCGAGTTTGCCGACGATTGCCAAGCCCGACCCCGCGGACGAGCGCGCCCGCCTGCGCGAGGCGCTGCTCAACCTCAGCCTGCGCCGCGGCTACCCCGACTTTGACCTTAACGCCCTGCTTGAGAGCGCCGGGGTCGACTCCGATGGCTTTCACCGTCATTTCACCGATCTCGAAGACTGTTTCTGCGCGATCCTCGCCGAGACCTACGAGGAATTCTTTGCCTACGCCCGCCAATCGGTCGCCGGCGTCGAAGGCTGGCGCGACCGCATCCGCGCCACCGCCTACGCGCTGCTGCGCTTCCTGTTGCGCGACGAGCGGGTCGCCCACCTCGGCGCTGTCGACGCGGATAGGGGGGGAGAGCGGGCGCGGTTGCTGTTCGTCGACACCTTCAACCGCCTTGTCGATCTGATCGACGAAGGGCGCGGCGAGACCGCCGACCCCGACTCGCTCACCCGCGCCACCGCGGTCGGCGTTGGCGGCATCATCTTCGCGCGGGTTCAGGAGGCGGTCGCCGGCGGCGAACTGGAGCTCGGCGAGGAGGAGCTGCCGCAGCTGATGTCCTCGGCGGTCGTTCCCTACCTCGGCGCCGCGGCCGCGGAGGAGGAGCTGCACATCCCACCGCCGCCCGACCCCGCTGCGCCGAAGGGTTAGACCCGATCCGTTCGCTCAGGGTCGGCGGTTGGCCACCGCGCAGGCCTCCTCGGGGCCGACGAAGGGAGCCAGGATGATGTAGATGGCGAGCGGGATGTCTTCGGGGAGTCGCTGCGGCCCGCCGTTGCGGATGCGGCTGCGCAGCAGTGCGTAGACCGCTCCCCCGATCGCCTCGCTCGCGATCTGCGGCGCGCTCGGGTTCTCCGCGTAGGCCGGTGCCAGCATCGAGCTCATCGAGTCGATCACCCGGTCGCGCCGCGCCAGTCCCTCCGGCCCCACCGCGTAAACGTCGACGGTAGCCAGTCGCGCGAAGGCCGGCTCGGCGACCAGGTAGGAGCACATCGCCTCATAGGCGATCCGCACCCCTTCGCGCCAGTCCGCCGCCCGCTGCGCCGCCGGCACCACCGAGGCCAGCATCTGGGCGCCGCCCATCTCAAGCGCCGCCAGCACCGCGTCGCGCTTGTCCGCGAAGTGCGAGTAAAAGGTGCTGAGCGAGATCGATGCGCGCTCGGCAATGTCGTCGGTGCTCATCGCCTGGTAGCCCTTCTCCGCCGTCACCGCGGTGACGGCGCGGGCGATCCGTTCGACCGGGGTGTATCCCTCGAACTGGCTCGGCGCCACGCTCGCCCGTCGCCGCGATCGCAGCGGCCGCGGCGGCGGGCGGTAGCCCAGTCCCCAATCCCAGAGCTGCGGTGCCAGCTTCGTCAGCTCGCCCTCCTCGCCGCGGTAGAGGCGGGTGTGAAGGACCTTGCGCAGTCCGCCGATCACCGCGTGCACGATCTCCGGCGGCATACCCTCGCGACCGCCGGTCCGCTGGCTGGCCTCTCCCACCAGCTCCTCGATGGCCGCGAAGAGCCGGTCGATCACCTGTTCGGCTTCCTCTCCCGCGGCGTGCAGCTCGACAATGCAGACCCGTGCCGTCGCCGCCTGTTCGACGGCCATCCCGATGAAGGCCTCGAACACCTCCCGCACCCGACCCGCATCGGCCCCGTTTATGGCCTGCGCGATCGTTTCGATCATCGGTTCCACAAGCGCTTCCACCATTGCCACGAAACAGCCCTGCTTGCTCGCAAAGTGCTTGTAGAAATCGCTGCGCGAAACGCCCGAGAGCGCGACCAGGTCGGCAACGGTAGTCGCCTCGTAGCCCTTCTCCGAGACCACCGCGACCATCGCCGCGAAGAGCCGGTCGCGCTGATTGCGCACAACCTCCGCGCGCACCGTACCGGCGCCCGGGCGCAACTTCCGTTCCCTCAGCTCTGAGGAATTTCCCCACGGCGTCTGCACCATTGGGCTCGCAAGATAATCGCCCATGCAGCGTCCGCTCAGCCTCGCCCTGGGTCCCTAAAACCGTCAGTAGACGACCGTTTTCTTGGCTTCCCGTCGGCGGTACGTGGATGTCGTGCATAGCCCCCGCCCGGCGTGCGCGTCGTCACCTTTTGGCGCCGGTGCTCTCCGATACCCGCTGGTTGCGAGGGTTCCCTATCGGGGCGAGGGCTTGTCATCTGAGTAGGGCTATGTTCGTAGTGCTCCTGCTGATCGTAGGCGCATTTCCGAAAAGGGCAATGTTTCTGGCGGCCTGAGCTCGTCAAATTGCGCGGCCAGTAATCGGGCCGGATGCCAGTCAGCGCCGTCATGGCCCGATAGCGATCACTCTGCCAAGGCTCCGCTCATGGCCGCTGCCGAGCGAGAAGTCTTCATCGACTTGGAGCCGGGCACCCGCATCCGCTTCCCGGCGCAGCGAGGCGCCGCCGCCGGTGTCCTACGCGGTCACCCTGGCATTGCTTTGATGATGCTGAGTGGACGACCGTGCGCCTGTGGGACAACGCCGATGACGTCGATCAGCACCACGAGCACGCCCACACACGCAGCAAAGGCAAGCAACCGCCGACAATCACGGAGTTCAAATCGAGCAACGATGCAATGGCGGCGGCGATCCGCAAAGCCAAGGCTGAGGCTGCGGCGATCGTGAGAAGATGGAGGGAAGAGCCATGACCCACCAGCCAGACATAGATCCAGCTGTGGAGAAGGTCATCGCCAGCATCAGCGATGAGGAGCTGGCTGCGCGCCACCCCAACCGGGCCCACTTCATCTCGGCCGGGAATCCCGATCAGGGCGAGATGGCGAATCAGGCCCTCTTCGCTGGCGACCCGGTTGTGATCGTCTACCCCGACGGGCACGAGCTGCTCGTTCGCCCCGAGCAGGTCGGCGGCATCGCGGCACTGTTTCTCGCGGTGGCCGCCTTCTTCTTGAAACATCGCCGTGGTGGGGCGGCTGACGTTGTTCAGCTGCCCCTTGGTGCCAGGATCGAGGCCAGGGACTCAGGCGGCCATCCGATCGCCGCGTAGAGCGGCTCAGAGTTTCCGTTTGCCGTCGGCTTCGCCCCGTAGTTTTGTCGTAGCACGACAGTCGAGCGATGGCGCTCTACGGTCGAGCTTTTATGTGCCTACTGACCAGTTAGTGAAGTAGACACCGTAAACCTTATCCCAGCGGGCAGCGTGCGAGCCCGAACAGAGACACCTTTGGGAAGTTCCGGGTGAGCGCTGGCAGCGGGATGGCGATGGACCGATTAGGGTCCGGTCAAGATCGCGGCGAGTGTCGCAGGGATCGCCGCGAACGTCGGGTGGGCCAGCAGAATCGGGACAGCGGTCTTTGCCAGGCATTAAAATGGCTGTCGTGCAGAGAGGACGCCGCCGAGGAAAACCCCGCCACTGGCGTTTTCTCGTTTGGCTGCTAGCAGCCGTATGGGCGGGCACATCTGCTACAAGCGCTCTTGCCCGCGACGCCTATGTCGCCGACGAGGCATCAGGCACCGTCTCTGTGATCAACACCCAGATTAACCAGGTCGTTGGCTCTCCGATCGGGGTTGGGAAACAGCCCTACGGAGTCGCGATCACCCCTGACGGCAGCAGTGCCTACGTCACCAACTACGGCTCAAAAAGCGTCTCGGTGATCAACACCCAGACCAATGAAGTTGTGGGATCGCTGATCGACGTCGGGGCCGATCCGATTGGCATCGCGATCACCCCTGACGGCAGCAGTGCCTACGTCACCAACTACGGCTCAAAAAGCGTCTCGGTGATCAACACCCAGACCAATGAAGTCGTGGGTTCGCCGATCGAAGTCGGGACCGAACCGAATGGCATCGCGATCACCCCTGACGGCAAGAGCGCCTACGTTGTCAACTCGGGCTCAGGCACCGTCTCGGTGATCAACACCCAGACCAACCATGTCGTTGGCTCGCCGATCGGGGTTGGGAAACAGCCTTACGGAATCGCGATCACCCCCAACGGTCAGGCGGCATACGTCACCAACGATAGCTCGCTGTCGAAAGACGTCTCAGTGATCGACACCCGGACAAACGAAGTTGTTGGCTCGCCGATCGGGGTTGGCGTATTCCCCAAAGGCATCGCGATAACCCCCGACGGCAAGAGCGCCTACGTAGCCAACGAAGGCTCAGGCACCGTATCGGTGATCAACTCCCAGACCAACCAAGTTGTGGGCTCGCCGATCAATGTTGGGAACGAACCGGTCGAAATCGCGATAACCCCCGACGGCAAGAGCGCCTACGTAGCCAACGAAGGCTCAGGCACCGTATCGGTGATCAACACCCAGACCAACCAAGTTGTTGGCTTGCCGATCGGGGTTGGGGCAAGGCCGACAGGGATCGCGGGTATCCCCGATCAGCCGCCGGTCGCCTCCTTCACAGTTCTCTCCGCATACCCGGGCTTGCCGACCAACTTCAGCGCCAGCGACTCAAGCGATCTCGAAGGTTCGATAGCGTCCTACGCTTGGGAATTTGGCGACGGCACCACGCTCAACAGCACCAACCCATTTGTCTATCACACCTACAGCGCCCTTGGCAGCTACCAGGCAAGGCTCACGCTGACCGATAATGAAGGCTGCTCGACCGAACTGATCTTCACCGGAAAGACCGCCTACTGTAACGGTTCGGCCACCGCCAGCCAGACCAAAACCGTCATGGTCCAGACGCCGATGACACATACGGGACGTCGGGTGTCCCCGAAGGTTCTGGTCAGGTGCCCGACCGGCGCAAGGCCCGGCGGCTGCAAGTTCAAGCTTCAGGCCCTGACCAAGAAGCGCAAAGGCAAGACCGAGAGCACCGTGGCAAGAGCAAAGCTTCGGGCCGGGTACTCGGACGCAGTTCGGCTCGTGCCGAGGCCATCTTACAAGGTCAAGCTCGACAGCTCGAAAAAGATCCTGGTCAAGGAGACCGTGGTGATCAAGGGCTCCACACATACCGTTATCAGAACGCTGGAGAACATTCACTAGGCTCGACCAGAACCCGCAGTCTTCGCTGGCACTTGCTCTTCCTACCTCCTAGGGCCAACAGCGCGCCATGTCCCAGGAGCCCCAAAAGCCGAGGGATCGGTGCCCAGCACAGATACCAGTGCGATGGCTGGCGAGGGTGTCGGCCTCCATGCCGAGCAGCCGATCGCGACCAGCGGCTGCCGCCCGATCAACCGCCAGTGAATCAGCCCAGGCCGTTCTGCCAACTCGCCGCAGAGGCCGTTTTTGGCTCTAACATGCGAAATCGGCCCAAATTACATTCGGCACTAATGGGGCGATTTCGACGGCGTTTGACCCACTGAATGACCCACTGAGCGAAACGCGCGTCCTGAGGGAGCGGCTCTCCTTGAGGTTGTATTGTGTATTGATACCCGATACATTGCGCCAATGGTCAAGGCATCGGACATCTACGTCCTCAGCGGTCTGCTCGCTCACGGGGAAAATTGGACCTACAGGTCGCTCGCAGATCGTCTCCATGTTCCGCATCCAGTGGTTCAGCGGGCATTGTCACGAGCCCAGGCCGCGGCCCTGTATGCGGCCGCGCGACGGGAGGTTCACCTCCCCAACTTTGAGGAGTTCGCCACCCATGCGCTGCGCTTCGTCGCTCCGGCACAGTTGGGTGCCCTGGTACCGGGGGTGCCTGCGGCGTGGGCGGCAGAGCCGATGGCCAGCGCGATCCGCTCCTCCGGCGAGGAGCCACCCCCGGTGTGGCCCTATGCCCTGGGTCGAGTGCGGGGGCAGGCAATTGAGCCGTTGAATCCGGCCGCGCCGGAGGCTGTCGAGGACTGGCCGCAGCTCGGCGAGATCCTGGCGCTCCTCGACAGCCTCCGGGCCGGTGATCCACGCGTTCGTAAGATCGCCGAGGGTCTTCTCTCGAAGGCGCTCCACGAGCGGATCAGGGACTCGAGCCAATGAGCGCGCTCCAACTGGAGGCTGCGGCGGCGATCCTCGGCCCGATCCTCGGTGAGGTTGTCTTCGTCGGCGGCGCCACGATCCAGCTCTGGCTTACCGAGCCCGGCGCACCTCCCGCCTGCGCCACCGACGACGTCGATGTCGTCTGTGAGGTGGCGACCCGCGCCGAGTACTACAGGCTGCGCGAGCGAGGGCTACAGGAGGCGAGCGGCGAGCCGGTCATCTGCCGCTGGAGGAGTTCGGACCCCCAGCTCGTCTTGGACGTCATGCCGACCAATCCAGACATCCTCGGCTTCTCCAACCCGTGGTATGCGGAGGCGATCTCGACCGCGACTGTCATCGCTCTTGACTCGGGCGCCGAGATACGCGTCGCGACTCCGGCGCCGCTCGTGGCGACCAAGCTCTGCGCCTGGAAGGGGCGAGGCAAGGGCGATCTCCTGCGCAGCCTCGACGTCCACGACGTTCTGACACTCATTGACGGGCCCCCGAGCTGATCGCGGAGGTCCAGGCTGCGCAGCCACACCTCCGCTCATATATCCATGTCGAGCTCAGTGGGCTGCGCGCGGGCCTCCTCCGAGACCGCCTCGACAATCTCATCTCTTCCTGACCAAAGCTGGGGCTGGCCGGCAGGGCGCCCGCCTCCAGGAGGATGTGAAGCGCCGCGTCGTCGAGTCGGCGTGATCTAACCAGCCAGCGCCTGCTCGGGCAGGTTCTGGTCAGCGTGGTAGCTGCTGCGCACCAGGGGGCCGGCGGCGACCGACTCAAAGCCGATCTCATAGGCGGCGCGCTCCAAGGCGGCGAACTCCTCCGGGTGCCAGTAGCGCTCGATCGGCAGGTGGTCCGCGGTGGGGCGCAGATACTGGCCGACGGTGAGGATCTGGACGCGGTGCTCGCGCAAGATGCCGAAGGCCTCGACCATCTCCTCGAAGGACTCGCCGAGGCCGACCATCAGACCCGACTTGGTGAGGACCTCCTCGCCGCCCATCTCCTTCGCCAGCCGCAGCACCCGGGCCGAGCGCATGAACTCCGAGCCGCGCCGCGCCTTCGGGTAGAGACGCGGCACCGTCTCGACGTTGTGGTTGAAGACATCGGGGCGCTCGTGGACCACCTTCGCGAGGGGCATCTCCTGGCCGCGGAAGTCCGGGGTGAGAACCTCGACCTTGCAACCGTGGGCGATCATCCTGATCGAGCGGATCACCGCGGCGAAGGCGCCGGCGCCGTAGTCGGGCAGGTCGTCGCGATCGACCGAGGTGACGACCGCGTGTCGCAGCCCCATCCGCTTCACCTGATTCGCGACTCGGAGCGGCTCCAGGGGATCGTTCCAGCTCGGCACCCCGGTCTTCACGTTGCAAAAGCCGCAACGCCGCGTGCAGATGTCGCCGAGGATCATGAAGGTTGCCGTGCCGCGCTCCCAGCACTCCCCGACGTTGGGGCAGTTGGCCTCCTCGCAGACGGTGTGCAGGCCGCCCGCGCCAATCTCCGCCTTGAGTCGTCGATAGGTGGGCCCGCCGGGGGCGGGGACCTTCAGCCAGGGCGGCTTGCGGGCGCGGCGGAAGGGGACGGCGCCGGCGGGGGCCACTGCAGTCCCGCCCGGCTTGGCGCGAGAGCGGGTGACGTGGCTGCGCTGGGCCGCCGTCTCGGTCGTCTCGGTCATGCGACCCCGAGCCTAGCGCTGTCGAGTCCCAGGGCAACCGGGTCTGTCGCGGTCGGGATGCGCCCGTAGGCCTCCCCAAAGCTGGCGACGAGCGTATCGGCAAAGGCGTCGAGGTCCTGCTCGGCGCCCAGCTCGCGCCCCAGAGACGTTACCTGGCAGCCATCGATCCCGCAGGGCACGATCCACTCGAACGGCTGCAGGTCGTTGTTGACGTTGATCGCCAGGCCGTGGGTGGTGACGCCGTGGCTGACGTGGACCCCGATCGAGGCGATCTTGCGGGCCTCCTGGGCCCCGGCCGCCGAGCCGGGCGCCGCGCCTTGGGTCCAGACGCCGGTAAGGCCCTCGATCGTCGTGGCCTTGATGCCGTGCGCGGCCAGCGCGGAGATCGCCACCCGCTCCAGCCGTCGCACGTGCTCGTGGACATCATCGCCGTAGGGTTTCAGCGAGACGATCGGGTAGGCGACGAGCTGGCCCGGGCCGTGATAGGTGACGCGTCCACCGCGGTCGGTGTCGCGAACGTCGATTCCCTGCATCCTGTACCACTCGGTGGCCATCGGCAGCTCCTCGGCGGTAGAGCGCCGCCCGCGGGTGTAGACGGGCGGATGCTCGAGCAACAGCAGCACGTCGGGGATCGCGCCTTCCTGTCGCGCCGCGCTCAGCCAGCGCTGGGCGACACGCGCCTCCTCGTAGGGGACGATGTCGCAGCGCACCACCAAGACTTCGGCGCTCATTCTTGAAATCGTTGCACGGCGCCGCTCTATCCTTGCGGCACCTCCCATGGCCCAGTCCAAGGCTCTCCGACCAGAATGGCTCCCAGCGGTGGCGCTCAGCGCGGTGCTCGCCGCCGCGATGCTGGCCTGGAACCCCCAGGTCGGCGACCTCGCCGCGCAGGTCTTCCGCACCGAGCTGTTCGAGCGGGCGGGACTGGCGATCTACAACAGCAGCTGGTACGCGGGCCACTACTTGCTCACCTACAGCGTCCTCTTCCCGCCGCTGGCGTCGGTGCTGGGCCCGCAGGCGGTGGGGGCGGTCGCGGTCGTCGTCTCCGCCTACTTCTTCGACCGCCTGGTGCGCGACCGCTGGGGGGCGGCGGCGCGCTGGGCGACGCTCTGGTTCGCGGCCGGGGTCGTGACTCTGCTTGCCGAGGGCCAGCTCACCTTCGCGCTGGGAGTGGCATTCGGCCTCGCCACCCTGCGTTACCTGCAGGTGGGCCGCTCGCGCTCGGCGCTCGCCGCCGGCGCGGCCTGTGCCTTGGCTAGCCCGGTTGCCGCGGCCTTCCTGGCGGGTGTCGTCCTCGCCGGCTCGCTGGAGCGGGGCCGCCCGGTCAACCGGATCGCGCTCTGGGTCGCCGGCTTGGTCCTCGCCCTGATCGTCCTCCCCAACCTGGCCTTTCCCGAACCGGGCCAGTTCCCCTTTGCCTTCTCCTCCTATGTGGCGATCCCGCTGTGGTGCGGGGGGGCCCTCTTCCTGACTCGGGGGCTGGCCAGCGAGGAGCGCCAGCTCCGCTGGGTCCTCGCCGGCTATGTGCTCGCCTCGACGCTGCTATGGCTGGCGCCGAACCCGGTCGGCGGCAACGCGGTGCGGCTGGGCGCCCTTTTCGGCGGTCCGGTGCTGGCCGCGGTGCTGCTCGCCCGCCGGCCGCGCGTCTCGGCCTGGGTGCTGGCGGCGGTTATGGCCGGCGGCCTCTACTGGCAGGTGACGGCGAGCGTCAGCCAGATCGCCCGCAGCGTCGGTGACCCCTCGACCTCGCCCGCCTACTTTCACCCGGTGTCGAGGTGGCTGCGCGACCATGGCGCCCAGGGCGAGCGGATCGAGGTGCCGCCGACCGCCGACCACTGGGAGGCGGCCTACCTGGCGCCCCAGTTCGACCTGGCGCGCGGCTGGCTGCGCCAGCTCGACACCACGCGGGACGACATCTTCTACGAAGAAGGCGCGCTCACCAGCCGCTCCTACGGCGAATGGCTGCGCCGCAACGCGGTCTCCTACGTGGCGCTGCCCACCGCCCCGCTCGACTACTCCTCACTGGCGGAGCGGCAGCTGATCCTCAGCGCCCCGCCCTACCTGGCGCCGCGCTGGCACTCGGCCAACTGGAGCGTCTACTCGGTTCGAGACCCCGATCCGATGGTCACGGCGCTGGGGTCGAGCGAGGCGCGAACCCTGTGGGTCGGGCGCCAGAGCTTTGGCCTGGACGTGACCCGACCCGGCGAATTCCTGGTTCGGATCAGCTTCACCCCCTACTGGTCGATCGAACGCGGTGCCGGCTGCATCCTGCGCCGTGGCGAGTGGACCCAGGTCCGCGCCGCGCACTCGGGCGTCATGCGGGTCTCGGCCAGCTTCTCCCTGGGCAGCGCCCTGGGCGCGGTCACTGGCGCAAAGGAAGCCTGCTCAAAGGGCTAGGGAAAGCGGCTCTTCGAGCAGGGAGCGGATGCGCCCAAGAAACTCCCCTCCCTCGGCCCCGTAGAGGATTCGGTGATCGCAGGCAAGGGTGACGGACATCAGGTGGGCCACGACCAGCTCGCCCTCGCGAACCGCCGGGCGCTCGCTGATCGCGCCGACCGCGAGGATCGCCGCCTGCGGTGGGTTGATCACCGCCGCGAAGCTGTCGATCCCGTACATGCCGAGGTTGGAGACCGTGAAGGTGGCCCCGGAGAGCTCGGGTGGGGTGATCTGGGCGTCGCGGACGCGCTGTGCCAGGGCGCGCGACTCCGAAGCGATCTGGCGCAGGCCCTTGCGGTCGGCGTCAAAGACGGTGGGGACGACCAGGGCGCCGCCGCCGGCGACCGCGACCCCGACGTTGACCCGCGAGTACAGCTCGAAGCGCCCGTCGCGGTAGGCGCCGTTGGCGCGTGGGTGCTCGCGCAGGGCGATCGCGCATGCCTTCAGCACCATGTCGTTGAAGGAGGGCACCACCTCGCCCTCTGCCGCCGCCGCCCTGATCCGCCCCCGCGCCTGGACCGCCCGGCTCATGTCGATCTCGGCACTCAGGTAGAAGTGGGGCGCGGTCGCCTTGGACTCCGCCATCCGCCGCGCGACCGTCGCCTGGAGCTTGCTCAGGTCCTCAAAGGTGGTCTGCCCCTTCGCGGTCTCAGGGGGCCCTGAGACCGCGGCAGGAGGCGGCGTAGGGGCCGTGGATGGGGGACCGCCGGCCGCCTCGACGTCGGCCTTGACGATCCGCCCCCCGGGCCCGGACCCCCGGAGCTGGGAGAGGTCCAGCCCCTTCTCCTTCGCCATCCGCCGAGCCAGGGGAGATGCTTTCGCCCGCTCACCGGTGAGGCTGGGAGGGGCGATCGGCGCCGCAGCCTCGCCGGTAGGGGCATCGGCCGCCGCCGCCTTGCGCTCCTTCTTTCCCTTCTTGGAGGGCTCCCCAGCCCCGCCGACCCGGGCGATGGTGCTTCCGATCGGCAAGGTCTCGCCCTCCGCGGCGACGATCTCGACCAGCGTTCCCGACAAGTCGCTCTCGTAGGCCATGTTCGCCTTGTCGGTCTCGATCTCGACCAGCTCATCACCGACGGCGACCGCCTCGCCCACCTGCTTTAACCAGCGCAGGATCGTCCCCTCCTCCATCGAGTCCGAGAGCCTCGGCATGACGACATCGGGCATCAGGTCGACCCCTCAAGCGCCGCCAGCGCCGCCTTCACCACGTGCTCCTCGTGCGGGATGGCGGCCTGCTCCAGTCGCTTGGAGTACGGCATATGCACATCCGCCCCGGTGACCCGCTGCACCGGCGCGTCGAGGTAGTCGAATGCCTGCTCGGTGATCAGGGTCGAGAGGTTGGCGCCGACGCCGCCGTGCGGCCATCCCTCCTCGACGATCACCGCCCGGCTCGTCTTGCGCACCGAGGCGAGGATCGTGTCGAGGTCGAGAGGCCGCAGGGTCCGCGGGTCGATCACCTCGGCCTCGACCCCGTGCTCGTGGGAGAGCTGGATCGCCGCCCGCTCCGCCACCTGCGCCATCTTCAGCACCGCGACGATCGTCACGTCGCCGCCCTCCCGGCGCACCGCCGCCTCGCCGAAGCGCAGCACCTCCTCCTCGCCCTCGGCGACCTCGCCCCGCGTCCCGTAGAGCGACTCGTGCTCGATGAAGACGACCGGGTTCTCGTCGCGGATCGCCGCCTTCAGCAGCGCCTTGCCGTCGGCCGGCGTCGAGGGGCAGGCGACCAATAGCCCGGGGACCCCGAGGTAGAGGGCCTCGAGGCTGTGGGAGTGGGTGGGGCCGAGCTGGTGGCCGCCACCGCCTGGCATCCGGATCACCATCGGTACCCGCGCCTGGCCGTTGAACATGTAGGGGATCGCGGCGGCGTGATTGACGATCTGGTCGAGCGCCAGCAGCGAGAAGTTGACCGTCATCAGCTCGACGATCGGCCGCAGCCCGGCCATCGCCGCGCCGATCCCGGTCCCGACGATCGTGTTCTCGGAGATCGGCGTGTCGCGCACGCGCCGCTCCCCGAACTCCTCCAGTAGCCCCGCGGTCACCTTGTACGCGCCCTGGAAGACGCCGACGTCCTCGCCCATCACGAAGACCGCCTCGTCGCGGCGCATCTCCTCGGCCATCGCGTCGCGCAGGGCCTCACGCATGCGGATCATCGCCATCAGTCCTCAACCTCCCCGGCGACCTCCGGCTCGACGCCCTCCTGGGCATCGCCGTGCTCGGCGGGGTTGGGGCGCGGACCGTCGGGCTGCCCTGCGTAGGCGGCACCCGCCTCTGCCAGCTCGCGCGCCGCATCGGGCATCCGGTCCTCGCGCTCGCCGCGGTGCGGATGCGGGCTGCGCTCATCGACGGCGTACCAGCCGCTGTCGCCGTCGAGCACGTAGAGGTGCTCATAGAGGGTGTCGAGCGGCGGTTCGGGGGACATATCGGCGAACTCGACCGCCGCCACCACCTCCCGCTCGGCCTTCTCGCGCGCTTCCCCCACCTCGCGCTCCCCCAGCACTCCGGCTCCAACGCAGCGCCGTGCGAAGGTCTCGACCGGGTCTTTCTGGCGCCACTCCTCGACCTCCTCGGGCTCGCGGTAGACCTCGGGGTCGGCGGCCGAGTGGCCCCGATAGCGATAGGTGAAGGCCTCGAGGATCGTCGGGCGACGCTCCTCGCGGGCGAGTCGGATCCCCTCGGCGACGCCCTCGCGGACGGCGATCACGTCCATCCCGTCGATCCGTTTGCCGGGGATGCCGTAACCCTCAGCCTTCTTGGAGAGGTCGGTCTGGGCGGAGTGGCGCTCGACCGAGGTCCCCATCCCGTAGAGGTTGTTCTCGACCATGAAGAGGACCGGCAGGCTCCACAGCGCCGCCAGGTTCATCGTCTCGCCGAAGTTGCCGGCGTTGGAGGCGCCGTCGCCGAACATGCAGACGGTGACTGCGTCCTCGCCCTTGTACTCCGAGGAGAGGGCCAGGCCGGCGGCGATCGGCAGGTTGCCGCCGACGATCCCGTAGCCGCCCATGAAGCGGTTGGCGCGGTCGAAGATGTGCATCGAGCCCCCGGCCGCCGCTGGTCCCGTCGACCCGGCCAAAGAGCTCCGCCATCACCCGTTTCGGCTCGGTGCCGCGGGCGATCGCGTGGCCGTGGGTGCGGTAGGAGCCGATCAGGTAGTCCTGCTCGCGCATCACCGAGGCGGTGCCGACGATCGTCGCCTCCTCGCCGATTGCCAGGTGCAGGAAGCCCCCGCCTTGGCGCGCTGGTACTGGCGCCCCGCCTCCTCCTCAAAGCGCCGGATCAGCGCCATCCGGGCGAGCAGCTCATAACAGGTGGCGGCGTCGGGGTGGTCGGCCATGCGGACTGACCTTAGCTTGCCGCTTCGACCGCTTCCTCGACCCGGTCATCCCCCCAAAACACCTCCTCGCCGACCGCCAGGGAGGGGACGCCGCGCACCCCCTGCTCGGCGGCGCGGTCGGTCGCCTCGCGCAGGGCGTCCTTGACGAGCGCGGTCTGCACCGCTTTGAGCAGTGCCTTGGGGTGAAGCTCGCAGGCGGCGGCGGCGATCAGCACGTTATCGGGGTCGGAGAGGTCGCGACCGGCGGCGAAGGCCTGACGGAAGGCCGCCAGGGAGAAGGAGACGGTGCGGCCGGCCTGCTTGGCGAAGGTCGCGACCCGCATCGCGAACAACGTGTTGCCGGGCCAGGGGTCGGGCCAGGACAGGGGCGGCAGGCCGTAGGCGGAGGCGCGCCGCTCGACCTCCGCGATCCCCTCCTCGCGCCCGGGGCCGTTCGCCCACGAGTCCCGCTCGAAGCGCTTGAACAGGCCGCCGAGGAGGACCGGCTGCCACTCCGGCTGCTCCAGCCCCGCTTCCGTGAAGAGCCCGCTGATCCGCTCGGCGGCGAGGTATGCGTAGGGGCTGCCGAGGTCGAAGTAGAAGCTGAGGCGAATCTCTGTCACGCCACGACTCTATGAGACATGAAGGGTGCTCAGGTGTCGATCGCGGCCGGGATTCGCAAAGCGCTGGATCGAGGGTGGTCAGATTGGACCTAAGGGTTGCCTCAAAGCGCTGGGAGGGCAAAGCCAAAGTGGCTGTGCGTCAGGAAAAAGCCGCCAAGATGCGGGTTAAACTGCAGGGTTTGGAGTGGCGAGAAACCGCGCCCGATCTTCTTAAAACACTCTCGGAACTACAGACGGAAAGCCGGTGGCTTTTATCCTGTCCATCTACCGCTGGGTAGTGAAGCTGTCGCCGCCGGTGCGATACCTGATAAGGTATCGCAATTGGTACCACCGCCACACTCGTACGCGAGCTGCGAACCGCAGCAGGGCTCTCCCAGCGCGCCCTGGCGCGGCGAGCCGGGACCTCGCAGCCGGCGATAACGCGTTATGAGCGCGATGTCGCGACCCCCTCATGGGAGACGCTGGAGCGAATCGCGGCGGCATGTGGACAGCGGTTGCAAGTAGTCGCTCAGCCGCTGCCAGATCCCCATGATGTCGAGCTGGCTGAGCTTCTGCTCAAGCTCACCCCCCAGCAGCGCCTCCGCGCCCTACCGCGCTACGTGCGCCTGCGCGAGAGCGCCCAGGGGCCGGGATGAGCGAACTCGATCCCGAGAGACTGCTGCGCTCGCTGCTCGAGTATGGGGTCGAGTTCTGCGTGATCGGGGCGGTCGCGGCCTGGCTGCAAGGCAACCCGACAGTCACGCTGGATCTGGACGTGATGCCCAAGCGGGATCTGGACAATGCCGAGCGACTCGCGGAGGCACTGAATGCGTTGGAGGCTCGGGTGGCAGGCACTGAAGCCGCAGCCGAGCTGGAGAGCGCCGATTTCCTTGGCTGGCAGAGCCAGCGCTTTGAGACCGAGGCCGGCCCGCTCGACGTAGTGCCGCTCGCCGCCGGGATCGGCGGCTTTGAGGATGTCGCCACGATCGAGCTGGCGCTGGGCGATATCTCAGTCCGCGTGCTCACGATCGAGGAGGTGATCTCCTCGAAGGAGCAACTGGGGCGACCGAAGGACAGGGCCGCCCTGCCGGCGCTATACGCCACACGCGAGGCGCTGCACAAGCGCAAGCGCAGTTAGAGCCCCGGACCAACGATGCGCGGCTCCTTGCTCGCGGGCTGGATGTCCGAGGCGATGGCAGAAGGTGGCGGCCTCAGGGTCGATGGCATGAAAGGACGGCGCGCATCGCCACCTCGCGGGAAGCGCGGCCGATGCGTCGCAGGGCGTTGAGGAGAGGCTGCGTCGGAGCCGGTTCTGTTCTGGCAGGTCGAGCAGCGCCCGCAATCTCTTTCGTCATCCAAACGTGATCGGCGACGCCAGCGGCCATCGCCGGGTCCGAAACTGACTCACTACCGGATCGAGGGCCGGCGGCTGGCGGGCAGGTCTAGCGGCGGCGCCGGCGGCCGCTCAGGCGTGGATCGCCCAGCCGTCGACGTCGCGGGCGGCGTCGAGGATCGCCTCGGAGATCGTCGGGTGGGGGTGGACGATCCGGGCCAGCTCCTGGTAGCCGCCCTCAAGGGCCATGGTGGCGACCAGCTCGGCGACCATGTCGCAGGCGCGGTTGCCGACGATGTGGGCGCCGAGGATCTCACCGTAGGTGGCATCGACGACCAGCTTGACGAGG
Organism: uncultured Solirubrobacterales bacterium; assembly: GCA_963743285.1. Classification (GTDB taxonomy): domain Bacteria; phylum Actinomycetota; class Thermoleophilia; order Solirubrobacterales; family 70-9; genus CAVUPF01. The sequence continues at coordinate 89,236 of CAVUPF010000002.1, read as the reverse complement.
CCGTCTTTGTCGTCGTAGACGGTCGCGGCGCCGACCCCGCCCAGTTTGAGCTTGCCTACCTTTACCTCGTGCCCAGCCTCCTTGGCCGCCGCCTCGGTCAGTCCGACGCTGGCCACCTGGGGCTGGCAGAAGGTGGCCCCGGCGACCAGGCCCTGGTCGACCGGGTGGGTCGGCGCGCCCGCGGCGTGCTCGACCGCGACGACCCCCTCCTCGGAGGCCTTGTGGGCAAGCGCCTTGGCATTGACCAGGTCGCCGATCGCGTAGACCTTGGGGTTCGAGGTGCGCTGGTAGGGGTCGACCTTGACCTTGCCGCTCTGCTCCAGCTCGACCCCTGCCGCGGCGAGGCCCAGCCCCTCGGTGTCCGGCGCGCGGCCGCCGGCGATCAAGAGGTAGTCGACCTCCGCCGAGGAGCCGCCGTAGGTGAGCTTGACCGAGCTCTTGCCGGCCTCGACGCTCTCGACCGGCGCACCGGTGGAAATCGCGATGTTCTGCTTTTTGAAGGCGCGCTCGACGACGCGGACAACGTCGCGATCCTCGGCGGGGAGGATCTGATCGAGCATCTCGATCAGCAGCACCTCGGCGCCGAAGCGGCCGTAGGCGGAGGCGATCTCACAGCCCGAGGCGCCGGCGCCGACCACGGCGATCTTCTTCGGCAGCTCGGGCAGTGACCAGGCGCCCCAGGTGTCAAGTACGCGGCCACCGAACTGCACGCCGGGAATCGGCAGCGAGACCGATCCGGTGGCGAGCACTACCGCGCCCGCCTCATAGACAGTGTCGCCGACCCTGACGTTGCCCTCCGCGGTGAGCGAGCCCTCGCCCTCGATCATCGTCACCTTGTTCTTGTCCCAGAGCATCTTGACCCCGCCGGAGAGCGATTCCGAGACGGCAGCGCGGCGCCTGCCGAGCGCGTCCCAGTCGATTGACGCGTCCTTCACGACCAGGCCGAGGTCGGCGCTGTTCCTGGCCTGGTCGTAGAGCTCCGCCGTGTGCAGGACCGTCTTCGCCGGGATGCAGGCGTAATTGAGGCAGCGCCCACCTGGCTTGTCGCGCTCGATCACCGCCGTCTTGCGGCCCAGCTGGGCCGCGCGGATCGCGGCGACGTACCCGCCAGGGCCCCCGCCGATGACGATCGAGTCGAAGGAATCGGCCATCGCGCCTGAGCCTATAGAAAGGTCATTCCCGGGGAAGGCGCTGGGGCATTTGGATTTGAGCCATGGCCTTAATCATGAAGAAGAAGAAGCCGCCGGAGACGATGAGCAGGCCGAGGGTGGCGATGATCTGGGCGATGGTCGCAGCCTGCACCGCGAGCCCGAAGACGGCGCTGAAGATGAGGAAAACGAGAACCACCTGGAAGCCGAGCACGGCCCAGTAGCGGGCTCGCCACATGCCCCAGGCCATGATCCCCATCAGCAGGGCGGGCGCCGCGACCTGGGCCAGCTTGGGTTGGGCGCCGCTGACTTGAATCCCGACCAGGTAGCCGCCGACGATCGAGGCCGCGACCAGCGCGGCGACGACGGCGCCGATCGTCACGACCAGCGGGCGCTCTCCCTCGGCCAGCGGCCGCAGCGCCTCGCGTGCTTCGCGGTTGCGCTCCTCGGCGCGGACGTAGCCCCGCTCCATGCGCTCGCGCGGGGTCGGCGCCCCGTTGCGCTGCTTGCGTTTGCGCTGCTGCTCAGCCACCGGGGGCAGACTCCCCGGCGCCGGCAAAGGCCCGTCGCAGCGATTCGGCCGCGGCGGCCGGATCCTCAGCGTCGCGGATCGCCCGCACCACGCCGAGCCGCCGGGCCCCGGCTCTGACCACCTCCACGGCGTTTGAGGGATCGATGCCGCCGATCGCGAAGAAGGGGTGGGCCGCGCTCTTCGCCGCCTGCTCGACCAGGGCGAGCCCGACCGCCGGGCGTCCCGCCTTGGTCGGCGTCTCCCAAACAGGCCCGACGCTGAGGTAGTCGATCGGCTGCCCGCTGGTCGCGGCGATCTGGTCCTCGCTGTGGGTCGAGTGGCCGACGATCGCCTCGGGGCCGAGCAGCTCCCGCGCCTCTGAGACAGAGCTGTCGTCCTGGCCTAGATGGACGCCGTCGGCGTCGCAGGCGATCGCAAGCTGCGGGTCGTCGTTGACGATAAAGAGGGCGCTGTAGGTGTCGCAGAGGCGGCGGAAGGTGCGCGCCGAGCGCTCGATCGCCTCCTGCCCCAGCTCCTTCTCGCGCAGCTGCACGATGTCGACGCCGCCGCTCAGCGCGGCGCGCAGCAGCGCTTCGGGCTCTTCGCCGCGCGGCAGGGCGTCGCAGACGAAGTAGAGGCGCGCGGTGCGCAGGCGCTCGCGGCGCAGCGGGCCGGCGGCCTCTGGGGGAGCAAGGCTCATAGGGCGATTATCGCTTGAGAAGCCCGCGGGGGGTAGCATCGGAGTGGTACGGGAGCCGAAGAGGCTGAGAGGGTGGCAACGAGGTCACCGACCGTCTGGACCTGATCCGGGTAATGCCGGCGGAGGCAAGTTGACCGAGAAGCGAAGTTACGACGCGATCGTCGTGGGGGCCGGAGTGATCGGGCTCACCTGCGCATGGCGCGCCGCCCAGCGCGGCGCGCGGATTCTGGTGCTCGACCGGGCCGCGCCGCCGGCAGGCGCGACACGGGTGGCAGCCGGGATGCTGGCTCCGGTCGGCGAGCTTGCCTTCGGTGAGCCGGCGCTGCTCGAGATGACCCTTGCCGCCGCCGAGCGCTATCCAGGCTTCGCAGCCGAGCTGGAGGCTGCGACCGGCAAGGCGGTCGGCTATTCGCGGCGCGGCGCCCTGCACCTTGCCCTCGACCGCGACGAGGCGGCGGAGCTGCGCCGCCGCCACGATCTCCAGCGCTCGCTCGGCCTCGGAGCCGAGTGGCTCTCGCCGCGCCGCTGCCGCGAGCTGGAGCCCGGTCTGACGCCGTCGCTGAACGGCGGCGTGCATGCGCCGGAGGAGGCGGCGGTCGACCCGCGGGCGCTGGTCGAGGTGCTGCTCGCGGCGCTCGCAGCCGCGGGCGTCGAGGTGCGCGCCGAGACCGAGGTCATCGCGGCGCTGCTCGACCAAGGCCGGCTGCGCGGGGTGCGGACCTCGGCGGGTGAGGAGTTGCGTGCGGCGGCGGTCGTGCTCGCCACCGGCGCCTGGTCGGGCCACGCCGAGTGGCTGCCGCAGGCCGCTCGCCCACCGGTCCGACCGGTAAAGGGGCAGATCCTCGAGCTGCGCGCCCCGGCTGGCGCCGTGCCGGGCGAGCGGATCATCGCCTCGGAGCGCGTCTACCTCGTGCCGCGCGCCGACGGCCGCCTGATCGTCGGCGCCACGGTCGAGGAGCGGGGGTTCGACACGGCGGTCACCGCGGGCGCTGTTTACGAGCTGCTGCGCGAGGCCTATCGGTTGCTGCCCGACGTCGCCGAGATGGAGCTGGTCGAGGCGGCAGCGGGGTTGCGGCCGGGGACGCCCGACAACCTGCCGCTGATCGGGCCGGGCGACCTCGACGGCTTGGTCCTGGCGACCGGCCACTATCGCAACGGCATCCTGCTGGCGCCGCTGTGCGCCGATGCGGTGGCGGAGCTGCTCGACGGGGGCCGGCTCCCGGACTCGGCAGTCGCCGCCGCGCCGGGGCGCTTCGCCGGCGAGGCGCCGGCGGAGGTCCTGCTGTGAGGGTCGAGCTAAACGGGGAGGCGCGCGAGCTGCCCGCGGGCGCGACCCTTGACCTCGCCGTGCGCGAGAGCGGCGCCGAGCCGGGTGCCCGCGGCGTCGTGGCGGCGCTCGACGGCGAGGTGGTCCCCCGCAGCGAGTGGGCCGCGACGGAGCTGCGCGAGGACCAGAGGGTCGAGGTCCTCGCCGCAATCCAGGGCGGCGAGGATGCCTGGGAGCTGGGCGGGCGCGAGTGGTCATCGCGGCTGATCGCCGGTACCGGCGGCTTCCGCTCGCTCGAGCAGATGGAGAGCGCGCTGGTCGCCTCCGGCGCCGAGATCGCCACCGTTGCGCTGCGGCGGGTCGACCCGCTGGCCGAGGGGTCCGTGCTTGAGGTGCTCGACAGCCTCGGCCTCTTCGCCCTGCCCAACACCGCCGGCTGCTACACGGCGCGCGACGCCGTCAACACCGCGCGGCTTGCCCGCGAGGCATTCGGGACCGATTGGATCAAGCTCGAGGTGATCGGCGACGATCGCACCCTCTACCCCGACGCGGTCGAGCTGCTGGACGCCGCCGAGCAGCTCCTCGCCGAGGGCTTCACCGTCCTTCCCTACACCAATGACGACCCGATCCTCGCCCGCCGTCTCGAGGAGGCCGGCTGCGCCGCGGTGATGCCACTGGGCTCGCCGATCGGCTCCGGAGCGGGCATCCGCAATCCCTACAACATCGCAATCCTCGCCGAGCGAGCCGGGGTCCCGGTCATCCTCGACGCGGGAATCGGCACCGCATCCGACGCCGCCCTGGCGATGGAGCTGGGGTGTGACGCGGTGATGGCGGCCAGCTCGATCTTCGGCGCTGCGCAGCCAACCGCGATGGCGAGTGCGCTGCGAGGGGCGGTGGAGGCCGGCCACGCTGCCCGCCGTGCTGGCCGCATCCCGGTCCGGACCCACGCCGAGGCATCGACCCCGCAGGAGGGACTGCCCGAGCTGTCTTGACCTACGATGGGCGCTGCGCCCCTGTAGCTCAGCTGGTTAGAGCGGCGGCCTTTTAAGCCGCGCGGCCCGGGTTCGAGTCCCGGCGGGGGCACTGACGGAAAATGGCATTGTAGCGCCAATAAGCGCCGTTACATCCGGTGTCAGCTTCGCAACTGTGGCTCCTTGGGCACCACATTTGGGCATCAGGCGACTGCGTCGAGTACCGTCGCTCTACTCTAGTCTGCGTCCGCATTAGCGGGCTTCACCCGCTTTACGGCCCGTTTTTGACGAGGATGCGGTGAGTTGGAGGAATAATCCGCAGGCATTTCAGAGGCTACCGCCAGGGACGGCCCCGGTTCAAATCCGGTCGCCCCGATATCAATATCCTTCAGATCCTGCGAATATCCGCGAATGCGGGCGAAAGTTCCCGCGAACCGCTGGGGACGGTGGGCCGGAATTCGCGGGAATTAGGGGATGTTCACGGGATTGGGACCGCAGAGGGACCGCAAAGAGCGCCTTGCGGTCCGTTCTGATGCGGAATTGCCACTCTGTTATAGGTAGAGGACGAGTCAGCGACTAGGCGGCCGTTCTCGCGCGGCTGCCGTTGATCATGGATCGGAATGCGTGCTCGATCAGTGGATCTGCGATTTGCCATGCGCGTGGCGCGGGTTGTTCGAGGATGTCGAGCGAGCGCATCTTGCGCAGCGCGAGAGCAATGCGAGCTGATGGTGCGTCTGGCAGCGCCTTGTAGGGCTGGCGGGCCTCGGCGATCGCTAGCAGCAGCGTGGGCTCATACGGATGTATCTCGCGCGCGAGCGCGAGAATGTCGTGAGCGCGTGGCAGGGATCTGTGCACGGTCTGACGCCAGGCAGTCCGCGGCGAGCGCTCGGAGGCGACGAGTTCGAGGGCGCTGATAGTCGTCGCGACCCGCCCGCGTGAACGGTCCAGCAGCCACTCAAGGTCAGTCGGATGGGTGTGTAGGCCGATCGTCGTGAGTGCGCGCATCCACTCGGCCGGGGTGGAAGTGGGGAGCGTGAGGGTTTGTGCGCCTCCGTAGAACGGTGCGTCGGCTCCCGCCAACGTGGAGTGGTGGTCAGGGCGGGTGACGAGCAGCAGGGGGCGTTGCAACTCGCGGAGATCCCAGCGCGCGTCGGTATCGAGGTGGTGCGCATCGAATGCGATGAGCGCCACATCGTCCTGAAGTCCAGCGAGCGCCTCACGGATCGAGAGCCGCAGCTGTCCCAGGGCAGGCGGCGTCCTGCGCTCGAGCAGCGTCATGACGTGCTCAGTCCGCTCGCCGTAGGCTTCGGCGAGCGCCAAGCGCGCCGAATCGCCACTAGGACCGGCCTCGGACAGCACTGACTGGGGCGAGGGCGCGAGAAGGCTCTCCACCGCTGCGCGTAGAAGCTCGAAGCGCAGCGAGGCTCGTTCAGGGTAGAGCGTCGCGTCGATCGTCACGATTGGGCGCTTGAGCTGCGCGATCAGTTGATGCTCGCCGTCCCCCACACGCGCGAGCAGGATTACCGTGCCGCGCCCGAGCGCGCGGTCTAGCCCGGCGAGCGTCTCGCCGTGAAGCTGCACGATCAGCTGATTCAGGTCAGCTCGTTCCATGCCTCGTCACTCCTGGCAACGAGTAGACCTGCGCGGATGTGTGTCTCGCTGCACCGTCCGCCCTGTCCAGCGCCGCTGATCGCTGTGATCGCACTCTCGCGCGCGAGCAGCATCGTGCGATAAGGATGGCCAGCTGAGCTCTCAAGCAGCAGGTCGAGCGCGGCTGGAAGGATTGGGATCCCGAGGCGAGCGAATCGCTTTGCCAGCTCTGATCGCCAATCAGCATCGGCAATCGGGGAAAGCGAGAAGCGATCGCCGACGTACTGAAGCGGGCCGCCCTCGTCGGATAGCAGCTCAAGCGCGCGCTGTTCGCTTGACGCGATTACCACGCCGAGATTCGTCGCGTCGCGCAGGGCCGCGCCCAGCGCCTCCTGGTCCGCGGGCGGCCAGCTCCCGATCACGTGCGCCTCGTCGATGAACACGGCAAGGCTTCGCTTGGCGTGACGTCCGGCGTTGATCAGAACACGTGCCGGGTCGCGGCCGTCGCCGAGCAGGCCGTCAACAAGCTCAAGGATCGCGCTTGCGTCATCGTCCAGATCGCGGCGCGCCAGCGTGAGCGTCCCGGCGAACCTTCGCAATGCTGAGCGCGCAGCCTCGGGTGCGGTTATGCCCGCCGCGAGCTGCGAGGCGAGCTCGCTCGCAGCGTCACCGGGGGTCCGATGGATCGCGAGATTCACCTCGGCGTCTATGCCACCAGCGATACGGAACCGTCGCAAAGCTGCCCGAGCGACGGTCGTCTTGCCCACCCGCCGAGCCTCGTACAGCTTCTTGACCTCGCTACGGCGCAGCCGTTCGGCGAGGTCCTCGATCGCTGGTCCACGCCCGATCTGCTGTTCCTCGGTCAGCGGTGGACCAGCTCGCAGCAATTCCTCGAGGTCGCTGCGGAGCTCCTTGGGCAGATCACTGTAGCTTTCGCTCACGCGACTATCATAGACGAATCAGCCGACTATTGCCGCCCCCGCGCGATCCCCGCTGTCCCAATGGCCGAAGACCGCAACCGGGATTTGGCGCCCCGACGTCGGGACGACCCTTGATTCGGGTCCGATCGGGTGATCCGACTGGTCGTCGATAGACGCCACTCGTCGTACTTCCGAGGATTTCCCCAATATCTGCGATTTTCGTCCAATTAGGGTTATCTCCGGGCTTTGTAGCGCATACGATCTCCGCGACGAGGCTGATGCGGTCCAACCACACAGAGAGCGTTGGAAAGTCAATCCTCTGGAAAGCGCGAAACAGCCTTGTCTTAGCAACAGCGCTCAGCGCCCTTCTCCTCGTCATTCCGCCCAGCGCTCTCGCCGCGGAAACGGTCATCAACTTCGACGATCAGCCCGCCCATACCACGATCAGCAATCAGTACGCCGCGCAGGGCGTCACCTTTGACGAAGGACCCAGCGGCCCGGCCGGATTGCATCCGTTCACCGAAGCTCCCCCCGCTGGACAGGCGCACTCTCCGCCCAACGTGCTCAACATCAGCCAGGGTTGCGGTGGTGAGTTCCCCCATGCCGAACTCTGGGGTCGCTTCTCGGTTCCGCGCAACTACGTGAATCTGTTCGTCGGCAACGTCTACCCCGAGTTATTGGCGGAAACCCAAGAAGTCAAGCTTCAGGGTTTCGACCTCGGCGGCAACCCGATTCCCGGTGCCACCGACACAGTCAGCATGACAGGCTTGGGCGTCAATACCGAGGCTTCGATCGTCGACGCTGAATCGGAAATCAGCTACTTCCAGATCACCAGCAGTCTGAATACCTTCTGCCCGGTCGCGATCGACGACTTGAGCTTTGAAGCCGTGCCCAGCACGATCCCCCCGGATTTCGGAATCTCCGCACCGAGCATCGGTCCGACGCTCACTCCCGGCAGTTCAGACAACGTGACTTTGAAGCTGCGCCGCAATTCGACCTCGACTGGGCCAATCTCCTTCAGTGTCAGCGATGAACCGATTGGGGTACATAGCAGCATCAGCCCCAATCCGTCTAGCGGTCCGGACGGCAGCGCGCTCACCTTGACGCTGAGCGCGGCCTCCAACGCGCAGCCGTTCTCCGAGGTCCCGGTAACCATCACGGGGACACCCAGCCCGACGGCCGGCGAACACCAGCGCTCCGTCACTATCCTGGTCTCCGTAGTGGGCAACTTCGACCTGCGTGCGCAGGGCCTCGAAGTCACTCAGGGAATCCAGCGAGAAGGTCCGCTGACGCCGAGCGGCGGCGAATCGGGCGGCAACTACAGCAGCGTCAGCCTCGTTGCCCACAAGCAGACCGCGGTCCGCTTCTACGCCGACGCCCACGGGGGCATAGGCAGCGGAATCACCCACGTTGGCACCCTCCTCTTTGGCTCTCGCGATGGCAGTGCATTGCCGGGTAGCCCGCTTTATCCCGACTTCGGCCCGGCCAAGTTGCAAAGCATTCAGGAGCCAGATCCTGCCCCGGTTCTCGAACCCGAGCGCACCAGCGAAGCCAACGCCTATACCTTCACGCTGCCGCAGTCATGGACGGAATCCGGCTCCATCCAGCTGGTCGGCCACGTCTTTCAGGAACCCAGCTTTCCCGGGCCCGAACAACGGCCCGAATGTTCATCGCCCGCTTGTGAGGCCAACAACAGCTTTACCGAGAACGGGATCAGCTTTCAGTCGACGCAAAATGTAGAACTTTGGCCAGTTGCTCTGAGTGTGAACGGCAATCTCCCTGTGCCTTCGAATGTTGTGTTTGCCGACCCGAAGCTGGTTGCGCCGCTGGCTGAATCGGGCTGGAATCCTCGCAGCCCCAATGAAGGTTTCACCGTCCCGCCCTATCAGGGAGTCATCGACATCAGCGACATCGTCAATTCGACAGACAAAGGCCTCAACAAGACCAATGCGGCGCAGTCGCGGGTCGAAGAAATGGCCTCTAATATGGGTCATCCCGGCTTCGGCGCCTACGGCATAGCGCCAGAAGGTATCGGCGGCGTCAACTTCAACTACTTTGGCGGCACCTCGGTGACCGCCTTCAGCCCCAACAATTTTGGGGATAACCGGCCTCTTACCGCTGTTGCGCATGAGCTGTTTCACATGTTCGGACTAAAGCATGCAAGCATTGAATGTGGCGGAGGTACCAACGGCCAACAAGGGGTGCCGTGGCCGCTAAGGCCGGGCGAAACCCACAACGAGGTCAAGGCCAGGCTTGGGATAACTGAACCAAACGCTAAATCCCCCGACGAAGAAGGCTTCGGTCAGCTGCTCGGCATCGGCCTCGATATGAGCACCGACCCCTACACGATCCGCGCGGATGGAGTCAACGGCACGACCGAATACTACGATTTCATGTCCTACTGCTCACCGATGAGGGGTGGTGGTGATCAAGGGACGTTCGGTAACTGGGTCTCGCCGATCAACTGGGAAGCGGCCTTCCATAATCTCGACAAATTCGCGCGCTTCTCTGCTTCGAGTTCCGCAGTCCATGGCGCCGCCCGGGCGACCTCCGCCAAGGCCTCGGCGCGATCGGCCCGCCGGCGAGGCTCGCGTATCGCGAATGCTTCCCTCAATCCGCGCCGCCTGCGGGTGGTTGGCTACGGTAGTAACGCCGGTTTCCAGCTAACGAGCGTCGGCCCCGAGGTCGGACCTCCGCTGCCAAGTGGCAATTCAAGCTACACGCTCACGGCGCGTGGAAAGCAGGGGCAGGTGATCGCGACCACTCAGATGGCCGAGAGTCACGGTCACGAAGACGCCGGCCCAGTCGATGAGCTCTCCGCCGAAGTCCCCGCCCACGACGTCGCCGGCATCGAAGTCACCTCCAACGGAACCCTGATCGCGAGCCGCAAACGACCGCCGCATCCGCCGCGCGTGCGGATTCTGGCGCCGCACCCGGGGGCGCGCGTCGGCGGTCGAGGCAAAGCGCTGGTGAGATGGCGGGCGACCAATCCCGATCATCAGACGCTGACAGCGTCGGTGGACTACTCGCGCAATGACGGACGAAGCTGGCAGACGGTCTTCATCGGCCCCAACACGGGCCACGCATCTCTGCCGGGCTCCTATCTGGATGGATCACGCTCAGCTCGGGTTCGGGTCCGTGTCAACGACGGCTTCAACGAGTCGGTGGCGGTTTCCAAGCGCTTCGCCGCACTCGACGCGCCGCCTCAGGTGAGCATCGCAAAGACCCTCAGGGCGATCCCGGGTGACGCGACCGTGCAGCTCAAAGGGCAGGCCTTCGACCAACTCCATTCCCTGGGAGGACGGAGCCTTCGTTGGTATGACGGGCCGTTCCCGCTTGGCAGTGGATCAATGGTCAGCGCTGGACCATTGCCACCTGGCAAGAACCAGATCCGCCTCATTGCCCGCGGTGCCGGTGGTGCTGCGACCGCGCGCGTGGCAGTCAATGTGAGCCAAGTGAAGATTCCGTACTTGCAGCTGGCGATCCCCAAAAGCGTTGCGCGGAGCGCGCGCAAGCTCATCTTGCATGCCCGCTCGGCGGTTCAGGCGACGCTTACGGTTGACAAGCTGAGGTTCAGCCTAGGCCCGAAAAGGAAAAAGCTGAGCTTGCCGATCAAGAGCGCGGGGTCGCTCCTCCTCCATCTGGCGGCGACGGCAGGCGGCGTCAAGACCCCGTTCTCGGCTCTGGTGAAGCGGAGCTAACCAGCTGAGGAATCTTTTCTCCGGAGCTACTGTTGGCTCGATGATCAGGTACCCATCTGGTGCATAGCGATCGTCGCTTGCCACAACTAACGTTGCCGACCGGACAAGTCCGGTCGCACGGGCAACCCCTGCCACCTGGGTGAGGAACTAGCGTGGCCCTACCGAGATGTGATCAGCCACCAGCGCACAGCCGACGGGATTGACGTGTCCAACGTCGCCCCCCACCTGGCGGTCCCTGAGCGCAACCGGGCGTGCCTGTCTAAGCACAGAGGAGGCGTAGAGCCCCGCCTTGGCACAACTTTTAAGCCGCGCGGCCCGGGTTCGAGTCCCGGCGGGGGCATTTGACGGCAAGCGCATTCTAGCGGGGAATGCGACAGCACCAGACGATGTCGATCCGGTCAGCTGAGTTCCGTGGGCACCATATTTGGGCACCAAGCAACAAGTTATTTGCCTAGTTCTAGAGCGTCCATGCCGATGTGGGCGAGCCAGACCAGGCCGAGTGCGGTCGCCAGGGGTGTGTGTTGCCACCACCCGAGGGCGACCAGCACCGGGGTGAGCGGAGTGATGTGGACGAGGTTGTATAGGTGTGCTCCGAGGCGAGTGCCGCCGAGGTAGCCCACCGCGAACAGGTCGGGGAGCAGGAGCGTGAGTGGTACGAGCCACCAGGCCTGGTGGGTGGTCGTGTAGGCGACGAGCGACCCGGCTAGGAGGGGGCGCCCTCCAGGCGCAGCAAGCGACGTGGCGCTCCGACCACGGTGCCATCGCTAAGAGCGACGTGATGTCGGTCCTAGTGCTGGTGGTCATGTTCGGCTCGCCGTCGTCGCCGGTTCCTCGGTCCAACTGGATAGAGCTGTCACGACCCCACGGACGAGTCGATCGAAACTGCGGTCTATGTCTACCGGGAGTCCGAAGCCACCGCCGGTCTCGAGGGTGACGAAGCCGTGCAGTGCTGAGCGCAGACTGCGGGTTGCGTCGATGGCGTCGTCGTCGCGCAGTTCATAGCCGACGAGGACGTCGATGACGATCTGCACGACGGCCTGGCTTGCGGCCTCATCGTCGGCGTTTCCTGGGGTGGGGGCATTTTTGCGCGGCCGCGTAGCGGCCCGGATGCTCGAGCGCCCATTCCCGGTAGGCGTGTGAGATAGACGCGATGGCGTCGCCTCGCTCGCGGCCGACTGCGGCGCGAGCTAGGACGTACGCCAACTCTTTCTTGGCTCGACCGCGAGGCTGCGTTGCAGGCCGTTCATGCCGTCGATGTGCTTGTAAAGCGACGGCTGCCGCACGCCCAGGCGCTCAGCGAGGGCAGCGAGTGTCAGTCTCGAGCGTCCGACCTCGTCGGCGAGCCGCTCGGCCTCATCGACCACTCGGGACTCGGTGAGGCCCGCCCTAGCCACGGCCATTCACCATCGCCAGGAAACGCAGGACGGCTTCGGTGGTGAGGTCAGGTCGCTGTGACTGGGGGTAGTGCCCGGCTTCGGGCACCATCACGATCTCAGCGCCCAGAGCTTGTCCGATCCAGTCGGCCTCGGCCCGCGGGTCCGGCCAGCCGGGGTCCTGATCGCCCATCACGACCACTGCGGGTGCCGAAACGTCCGCCAGGCGCGCCTCGGCGGGCGCGTAGTCGGTGCGCGTCGTGAGTGAGAACGCCTTCGCGTATCCCGGCCGGCGAAGGCTCGCCACCACCTGCTCGCGGTAGTCAGCGAAGTCGGCGGGCTGCTGCCCGGCGTACAGCTTCGGCATGTAGGACTTCCATGCGCTCGCAGCCCACGGACGCGCCATCCCAACCCGCAGCAGGATGCGCTGGAGCACGCTCATCTCGCCGTTGCGAACCCACGGCCCGACGAGCACCAGGCCGCTTACGAGGTCTGGCTTCTGGGCGGCGGCGAGCACGGCGGCACCCGCTCCCATCGAGTTGCCGACGACGACCGCAGGGCCACCGAGCTCCTCGATCAGAGCGAGCAGGTCTCCCGCGGTCTCGACATCGCCATAGGAGTTGAATGTCGTGTCGCTGTCGCCGTGCCCGCGCAGGTCGGTGCAGGCGACCCGGTAGCCCGAGTCCCGCAGAGCAGGGGCGAGAAAACGGTAAGCGGCTCGCAGGTCACCCATGCCAGGCACGAGCACAACCAAGGGACCGCCGCCAGCTACGTCGTAGCCGATCCGCCCTGCAGTACGAGTGAGGTAGGTGGTGTTCTGGACTGGAGTCATAGGAGTTGAGTTCATGGTTAGTTACTCTACATAGCTAGGTGGCAAATGTCCGTCAATAGCTTCCCGGAAAACCTCCTGCATAGGCGCTGGTGCAACATCGTCAAGCTGTGCCCCTTCGGATCGCGTACACCGCCCCTCGGCGAACTCGGGCATCACTTTCAGAACCCCACCGACACGCCTGCACGCCGAGCGATGCGAGCGCCTCAGCACCTCAGGGCGGAACTCTCGGATCTGTTTGCTAGCTGATCTTGACGTTGACCTTGCTACCTGCCGTCAGCACGGTTCCAGGTTTAGCGCTCTGCTTCGTGACCTTCGCCGACCTGCTCTTATGGCCCTTCACCTTGCCGAGCTTGCATTCGGCCTTCCCAAGCAACTTCTTGGCTACCTTGAGCCTCTTGCCGGTTAGCTTGGGAACTGTGCAGGAGGCAGTTAGGGGTGGCGACGGCGCGGGCGTGTAGGTGAACCGATCCACGCCATTGATGGCGGTCGTGCCAGCAGCTGTAGTGAGGGTGATATCGGCGGGGCCCGGAGTCGCGCTGGGCGGGGCAACTGCGGTGACGGCGGTTTCCGAATTGACAGTGAAGCTAGAGGCCAACGTCGAGCCGAACTTGACCGCAGTGGCTCCTTCGAAGTCGTGGCCGGCGATGAGCACCGAGGTCCCACCGGAAATCGAACCTGAGTTGGGACTGATCGTGATGATTCCAGGGGGCGGTTGAACGTCGGCATTGAAGGCTAACTCGGAGCCGGAAACGGTGAAATTGGGGGCACGTGCGGTGTTTTCGGCCAAGGGTGGCACCCAGGCATAGAAGCCAGCTCCAGCGAGCGAACTAAACCAACCGAGCCTGTCACTTGCATTTGTGTTGTAGAGCGCAATCGTGTCCCCCGCCTGGATGGGCAGGCTGGCGGTGAAGGTCTGGGTCGTCAGGGCGGTGGGGCTCTCCGGTGCGCTCGTGCCGACAGGAGTGTAAGTACCGCCGCCATCCGGCTTCAATACACGAAGCTCGAACGGCCCGCCGGTGGCGTCGAGAACTCTCCAGCGCAATATCGCTCCGCTGATCGGCGACGTGGCGTTCGCGCCCGCCTCGGGCAGTGAAAAGTTCACGAAGGTTCCAGAAATTTCGAGTTCCAAAGAATCGAACGACTGGGTGAGTGGGCTGCCGACGGTTACTGTTGCCGCCTGGACGCTCGCGGCCGGGAAGAGCATAAAAGCTCCTACTGCGGCAGCGGCGAGGTAGGCGAGCCGGATAGGGGCGTGGGAAAGCTTGGACGAGACCTCCATGTCCCGACTCTAGTTCAATCGACCGCGACTGAGTGATTGAGCCCGTTTATCCGGGCCATGCGCCGGTTTTCCGCATGAACAAGTCAAGGGATTTACAGGCTAACCCGCAGTCCAGGCGCTCAGAATGGCTGCCAGGGGGCGACCCCAGCCAGTAGCCTTGCCCACATGAGCGGAGTAAATTCACTACCAGACTTTGGACGAGCGCGGCGAGGAAATCCTTGATGAGCTCGAGCGGCGCAGGAAATTAGGCTCTGATCGACTCGAAGGGGGAGAGCGCATTTACCTCCTTGTGAACGAGATACCAGTGGATCTGGCCAGGACGCTCGATCAAATAGAGCCGAATCGGTCTGAGCATTTGGGTTGCTTGACGGAGTGGCTCACAGGATGTACGGACAGAGCAGGGATGTAGCCGCAGAATGTAGCCACAGGGAATTAGGTCCTTGTAATTGCATCTGAAGCGCGAAGCGCGGGGTTAGCTCGCTGAATCGGGAAAGCGGACAGATTGAGGGGATCCGCGCAAGCACACGACGCTTCACGCGCGTAGGCGCGCGTGAGCGATTCGGCAAGATCACGCCTGCTGACCACTAAAGGAAAGGAAGATGTCGAACTAGAGGAACGGGTTCCCAGCGGCCTTGAGATCGCCCGAGATCGCTAACTCGTTTGGCCTAGGTAGCGCCACCAGCGCCTCCGCGATGCCCCGCGCCACGAACTGGTAGTGGCGGGCGGCCTGCGGTCCCTCGTGTAGATGCACGGCTCGCTCACAGATCTCGCAGGTGCTGTTCCAGGCCTCCTCCCGCGGCAGTGCCTCGGTGAAGCGATTCGGTCGATCACCAACCTGCCCTCGCCCGGGCCCGCGCCGGCCCTCCAGGCCCGCTCCAGCGCCTCGCCGAGCAGCTTGTCGAGCTGGCGGACGTGGCCGAAGGTGAAGGCGCGCAGGAACGTGCCCAGCGTCGAGGGGGCCGGGACCCAGCCGCCGAGTAGCCGGTTGGTGCGCCCAGCGCGCAGCAGGTCGGCGTCATCGATCGAGTCGGCGCCGAGCGCCATCGCGTAGATCAGCGCCATCACCTTGCGGCCGGCGTTGGCGGCACCCGGCCGCTCGCGCCCGAGCCGCACCAGCTCGCCGGCCAGGGCCTCGAGTCCGAGCCGCTGCGCGAGCGTCGCGACCAGCGCTACGCCGCCGTTTGAGACCGCCCGCTCGTCGTCGAAGCTGACCTGCACGCCGTCCAGTCCGGCCGGCCCGTCATCCTGCACCATGAAGGTGACCTCCTAACGCAGGACGCGGCCGCCCGATACGGTCGCTTCTTCCCTGCTCAGGAGGTCATTCTTCTTTTCGGACCGGACGGAAACGGCCGACCGGATCGGTGGATCGGGGCTAAGCACAGGAGCAGCCTGGAGACCAGCATCTGATCAACTTTTAAGCCGCGCGGCCCGGGTTCGAGTCCCGGCGGGGCATCACTCAAACCCAATGGCCAAGCCAAAAACGGCTCGCAACTGAGAGCCAGGGGCCAGAGAGCGGGGGCCAACTGGGTGCCAGTTTTAAGCCCAAATCGTCCGCATTGCGCAACTCGGTTAGAGGAACCGGGTTCTCGCGATCGGCGGTGTACGCGGCCCTGGCGGGAGCCAGGCCGCACCCGATTAATCAAAAGACCTACGAGGACCTGGCATCCGAATAGTTTTTGATCGCGGGCCGGTCTTATCCGGTGGAACTACAACTCTGAGCCGAGGAGGCCATGACATGACGACGACGACAACCGGGATCAAGGAGGTCAGCCTCGTTGCCATCCCAACTCTCGACCAGGACCGCGCGATCGAGTTCTACGAATCGATCGGCTTCGAGAAGCGCACCGACATACCGTTCGGAGGGAAATACCGCTGGGTAGAGGTCTACCCGCCGGAAGGGAGCACCGGAATTGCTCTAGCTCCCCCACCGCCCGGGCAAGATGCAGCGCCCATGCAGACGGGCATCACGTTGACGACAGACGACATCGAGGCGACGCACGCCGACTTCAAGGCACAAGGGGTCGACGTCGACGCCGAGGTATCGCGGATGGGAGCCCCGGTCCCCCCGATGTTCTGGTTCCGCGATCCCAGCGGCCACTCCCTACTAGTGGTTGAGTCGACCTGAGCCGATGGTCCCTGCAGGCCGCGACTTCGCGGATCTGATCGATCCGCACCGAGCCGAGCTCCATGCGCACTGCTACCGGATGCTCGGCTCGGTGCATGACGCCGACGACGCCCTTCAGGAAACGCTGCTGCGGGCCTGGAGGGGCGCCGCCGGCCTTCGGGACGCCCAATCGGCGAGGTCCTGGCTTTACAGAATCGCGACAAACGTGTGTCTGACGGAGCTGGCGAGGCGCGGAAAGCGAGTTCTTCCTCATGATTTCGGCCCCGCGGCTGAGCCTCGCACCCCGCCAGGGGCGCCGATCGCCGAGTCGGCTTGGCTTGAGCCCTATCCGGATGGATCCATGGGACTCACTTCTAGCCACGCGACGCCTGATGCGAGCTACGAGCAGAGCGAGGCGATTGAGTTGGCATTCGTTGCAGCGCTACAGCATCTAGCTCCAGGCCAACGGGCCGTCCTGCTGCTGCGCGAGGTGCTGGGCTTCAGCGCCCGGGAGGCTTCTGCGATGCTCCAAACCAGCGTCCCCTCTGTCAACAGCTCACTTCAGCGAGCCCGCTTGAGCGTCGAGCGGCGCATACCCGAACAGTCCCAGCAGGCGAGCCTGCGAGCCCTAGGCGACGACGGCCTGCGTGAGCTGATCGAGCGCTACGTCAAAGCTTGGGAAGACTGCGATGTCGATTCCTTCACGGCTTTGCTTGTCGAGGACGCGACCTTCGCCATGCCTCCGCTAAGCACCTGGTATACGCCTCGCGAGACGATCGCCACTTGGGCGCGGGAGTTCTCGCTGTCAGGTGCCTGGCGCTGGCGGACTCAGCTGACAGAGGCAAACGCACAGCCGGCCCTCGCCTTCTATGCCTGGGATGAAGATGTCGGCGCCTATCTTCCGTTTGCGCTGAACGTGCTCAGCCTGCGGGGTGACCTGATCAGCGACGTGACAGCTTTCATCGTTCGCACGATCGGAGCCGAGGACCCAGATGCCTACATACGCTTTCCGGAGCAACCGATGGATAGGCAGCGCCTGGCGGGGTCTTTTCAGCGTTTCGACCTTCCGCCAAGGCTGGGCTTCGCCCGCTGAAGTCTGTTCGGCTTCGCTGGGGTCGCCCGGTTTTGACCCAGCTTGAGGGGGCGCTAGTGCCGGAAGTGGCGGTGCTTGGTGAAGACCATTGCCACCCCGGCCGCGTCGCAGGCTGCGATGACCTCCCCATCCCGTTTGGAGCCGCCGGGCTCGATCACCGAGCTGGCGCCGGCCTCGATCGCCGCCTGGGGGCCGTCGGCGAAGGGGAAGAAGGCGTCAGAGGCGAGCTGCCGAGCCAGAGAGGAGGCCGTCGGCCTCCTCTCCGCGCGCGTTCCGACACTTCTCAACCGCGAGGCGGACCGAGTCGACCCGGCTCATCTGGCCGGCGCCGATCCCCAGCGTCGCGCCACCCTTGGCGATCACGATCGCGTTGGAGCGGACGTGGCGGACCACGATCCAGGCGAAGAGCATGTCGCGCCACTGCTCCTCACTGGGCTGCGTCTCTGTCACCACCTCCATCAGCTCGCGCGGCTCGGGGTCGCCGTCGCGATCCTGGATCAACAGTCCGCCGAGCACTCGTTTGGCGTCGCGCTCGGCCGGGTCGGGCACCCGGCGCTCCTCGCCGCAGAGGATGCGGATCGCCTCCTTGCGCTGCAGCACGTCGAGCGCCCCGTCCTCGTAGTCGGGCGCGATCAAAACCTCGACGAAGTTCTCGTGCAGGGCCTCGGCCAGCGCCACCCCGATCGGCCGATTGATCGCGATCACGCCGCCGTAGGCCGACGTCGGGTCGCAGGCGAGCGCCTTCTCGTAGGCCTCCAGGGCAGCGTTGCCGATCGCTACCCCGCAAGGGTTGTTGTGCTTGACGATCACACAGGCGGGCTCCTCGAAGTCCTCGAGAAGGCGCCGCGCCGAGTCGAGGTCGAGCACGTTGTTGAAGGAGAGCGCTCGCCCGTGCAGCTTCGAGACGCGCGAGAGGACGTGGCTGCGGATGCCGGCCTCGGAGTAGAGAGCCGCGCGCTGGTGCGGGTTCTCGCCGTAGGAGAGGTCGAGCACCTTCTCGTAGCTGATCGCGAGGTGCTCGGGGAAGTCCTCGTACTCGGCCGAGAACCAGCGGCTGATCGCCGCGTCATAGCGCGCCGTCTGGGCGAACGCCTCGTTGGCGAGCCAGTGCCGGGTCGAGGCGGAGATCTCACCGCCCGCCTCCTCCAGCTCGGCGCAGACCGCGTCGTAGGACTCAGGCTTGACGATCACGGCGACGCCCTGGTGGTTCTTCGCCGCGGCACGGATCATCGTCGGGCCACCGATGTCGATGTTCTCGATCGCGACCTCCGGCGCCACCTCGTGCCCGGCGACGGTTTGCTCGAAGGGATAGAGGTTTACGCAGACCAGGTCGATCGGCTCGATTTCCTCGCGCTCCAGCGTCGCCATGTGCTCGGAGTCGTCGCGGCGGGCCAGCAGCGCCGCGTGAAGGCGCGGGTGCAGCGTCTTTACCCGGCCGCCGAGGATCTCCTCCTGGCCGGTGAACTCCGAGACGTCGGTCACCTCCAGCCCCGCCTCCCGTAGGGCCGCGGCGGTGCCGCCGGTAGAGAGGATCTCGACGCCGAGGCCCGCCAGGCTCTTGGCGAAGTCGGCGACGCCGGTCTTGTCGGAGACCGAGATCAGCGCCCGGCGCACACGGATCGCGCCGTCGCTCACGGCCTCGGCACTGGTGTCTGTGGCAGCCTCAGTCATCAACCGACGACCACACGGGGGTCGCTCGCGTCGATCCTAGCTCTGCCGGTCGCGATCATGCGGATCGCCTCCGGATAGAGTTCGTGCTCGACGGCGTGAACCGCCTCCTCGAGCGTCGCCCGGTTACGGTCCACCGGGATCGGGACTTGTTGCTGCGCGATCACCGGCCCGGTGTCGACGCCCTCATCGACGAAGTGCACGGTGACGCCGGTCACCTCGACCCCCGCCTCCAGCGCCTGCCTGATCGCGTCGAGTCCAGGGAAGGCGGGAAGCAGCGACGGGTGGACGTTTACGACGCGGCCCCGGAAGCGCTTCACGAATGACCCGCTGAGCAGCTGCATGAAGCCGGCGAGGGCGACGAGGTGGGTCCCCCGCGACTCGATCCACTCGGCCAGCGCCGCGTCGCGCTCCTGCCGATCGGCGAACTCCTCGCGGGAAAAGACCGCGGTTTGCACCCCGGCCGCCCGTGCCCTCTCCAGCGCCTTCGCGTCGGGCCTGTCCGAGCCGACCCCGACCACCTCGATCCCCTCACGCCCGTGCAGCCGGTCAAGGATCGCCTGCAGGTTGGTGCCGCTGCCCGAAGCGAGGACGACGATGCGGAAGGCGCTCACCGCCGCATCTTCCCGCAACGCAAAGCGCCGGCCTCTGGAAGCACGCCCGAGGACGGTGAGTGAGCACGACCTCTGGCGGGGCGTCCTTTACTTTCACCTGGAGGGAATGCGACTACGGTGAAGCTATCGGGAAGCTGGCACGACGGCGATGTCCTCGAGGGCGAACTTGCCGTTCGCCTGCTCGGGGTCGGCGAGCGGGTAGCGGCCGGTAAAGCAGGCATCGCAGTGGTCCTCCGCCGGTGTCCCGACCGCCTCGTAGACGCCCTCGAGCGAGAGGTAGGCGAGCGAGTCGGCGTCGAGCTCGTCGGCGATCTCCTGCACGGAGCGATTGTGGGCGACCATCTCCTCGCGGGTCGACATGTCGACCCCGTAGTGGCACGGGTGGCGGATCGGCGGGGCAGAGATCCGCAGGTGGATCTCACTTGCGCCCGCGTCGCGCAGCATGCCGACGATCTGCCGCGTTGTGTTGCCCCGCACGATCGAATCGTCAACGACGACGATCCGCTTGCCGGCGACGATCTCCGGCAGCGGATTGAACTTCAGCCGCAGCCCGTGCTTGCGCAACTCCTGCCCCGGTTGGATGAAGGTGCGGGCCACGTAGCGGTTCTTGATCAGCCCATCGTCCCGCGGCAGCCCCGAGGCGCGGGCGAACCCGACCGCCGCCGGGTTGCCGGAGTCCGGCACCGAGATCACCAGGTCGGCCTCGACCGGCGCCTCGCGCCAGAGGATCTCGCCCATCCGCCCGCGCACCTGCTGCAGCACTTTGCCCTCGAGGCGGCTGTCGGGGCGGGAGAAGTAGATGTGCTCGAAGACGCACATCGCCGGGCGCTCGGCCTCGACGACCTGGCGGGTCTCCAGCCCGCGCTCGGTCAGCGAGACCATCTCGCCCGGGCGCACCTCGCGCATCAGCTCTGCCCCGATGATGTCGAAGGCGCAGCTCTCTGAGGCGACGACGAAGCGCTTGCCCAGCCGGCCCAGCGAGAGCGGGCGCACCCCGTACGGGTCGCGAAAGGCGACGATCGCGTGCTTGGTCATCACCACGGTGGAGTAGGCGCCTTGCAGGCGCGGCATCACGTCGGCGACGGCGTCCTCGATGAACTTCCCGTCATGAGAGGAGAGCAGCGCCGCCATGATCTCGGAGTCCGAGGTGCCGCGGAAATCGATGCCGCGCTTCTTCAGTTCGTTCCACAGCTCCACGGCATTGGTCAAGTTGCCGTTGTGGGCGAGGGCCAGCTCGCGTCCGTCGTCGCGCCAGACTGGCTGCGCGTTCTCCCAGGAGCCGCCGCCGGTGGTCGAGTAGCGGACGTGACCGATCGCCATGTCGCCCTCCAGTGCCCGCAGCTTCTCCTCATCGAAGACCTGGGAGACGAGCCCCGAGTCCCGCAGCGTGGTGATGTGGCCGCCCTCGCAGGTGGCGATCCCCGCCGACTCCTGTCCGCGGTGCTGGAGCGCGTAGAGGCTGAAGTAGGCGAGCCGGGCGACGTCGTGCCCGGGTGCGAATACGCCAAAGACCCCGCACTCATCGCGCGGTCCATCGCGGTCGGTCAGGAGCCGCTCGGCCAGAGTCAAAAGCGCGTGATCCTCGCTGAATAGAGAGACGGACGCGCAGGCAGACTGCCTACCGGGGCAGGGTAGCAGCGGGCGAGGATCAGCCGATCGCGGGCTTCCAGTCGGCACCGGCAAGGACGCACCCAGCGCCTGCCCGAGGTTCGCCATTGGCCCACTGCCTGCCACGTCGCGATCTGCGCCGCGCCGGCCTCAGGCGCCGTCGCGCACGGCCTGAGCCGCAAGCGAACGCCAGGCGCTCTCCGCGTCGGCGAGGCCGAGCGTGAGGCTGCGCTCGCCGGCGGCGATCTCGATCGTGGAGCCACCAACCTTTCCGATCAAGGTGGCGCCGAGGCCCTCCAGCGTGCCGACCTCGCCGCTGATCAGGAAGCCGCCGCAGCCCTCGCCGAACAGGGCCTCCTCT
Source organism: uncultured Solirubrobacterales bacterium (assembly GCA_963743285.1). Lineage (GTDB taxonomy): Bacteria > Actinomycetota > Thermoleophilia > Solirubrobacterales > 70-9 > CAVUPF01. The sequence goes on along the minus strand of CAVUPF010000002.1, from coordinate 67,496 downwards.
GGGGCGCAGCCGCGTTCGCGCAACGGTGCGAGCTCGACCCGGCAGCCGAGACCGGCGCCGATCGCGCACTCGGCCAGAGCGCAGGCGAGCCCGCCGTCGCTGACGTCGTGAGCGCTAGCGAGGCGGCCGGCCCGGACCGCTTTGCGCACGGTCGCGCAGGCGGCCGCGACGGCCGCCAGGTCGGGCTGCGGCAGCCCCGCCTCCAGCTCGCCGCGCTGCTTTGCCAGCTGCGAGCCGGCCAGAGCCGGCTCGAAGGGGCCGATCAGGCCGATCGCGTCGCCCGCCTTGGCGAAGGCGCTGGCGGCGGCCCGGCTCGGGTCGGGCAGCTCGCCGACCATGCCGATCACCGGGGTCGGGTAGATCGGGCCGTCGGGGCCCTCGTTGTAGAGGGAGACGTTGCCGCCGATCACCGGGACACCGAGCGCTTCGCAGGCGTCGGCGAGGCCGCTGACGGCGCGGTCGAGCTGCCAGGCGGGGGTCGGCTTCTCGGGGTTGCCGAAGTTAAGGCAGTTGGTGAGGCCGAGTGGCTCGGCGCCGACGCAGGCGAGGTTCTGCGCGCACTCGAGCACCGCCTCGATTGTTCCCGCGTAGGGGTCACAGGCGACGCGGCGGCCGTTGCCGTCGATCGAGATGGCGATCGCGTTGCCCGCCTCGGGGAGCTGCAGGACTGCGGCGTCGGCGGACTCAGGCCGGCGCACGGTGCGCGAGCCGACCACCGAGTCGTACTGCTCGAAGGCCCACCGCTTCGAGGCGATGCTGGGGGCAGAGAGCAGCGCGAGCAGCGCCTCCTTCGCCGAGGCGGTGCGCTCAAGCGAGGCCCGGTTTCCGTAGATCCACCCGCTTGGCTCAACCGGTCTGAGGTCGTAGAGAGGGCAGCCGTTGACCAGGGCGTCGACGGGCATGTCGCCCAGCGCCTGCTCGCCGCGCAGCACCCGCAGCCGGCCGCTGTCGGTGACGACGCCGATCTCGGCGGCGCCCGTCTGCCACTTCTCACAGACCGCCAGCACCTCGGGCACTCGTCCCGGCTCGACCACGCCGAGCATCCGCTCCTGGGACTCGGAGACCATGATCTCGAAGGGCTCCATATCGGCCTCGCGCAGCGGCACCCGCGCCAGGTCGAGGTCGATTCCGACCCCGCCGGCCGAGGCCATCTCCGCGGCCGATGAGGTCAACCCCGCCGCCCCGAGGTCCTGCAGGGAGACCAACAGGCCCCTTCCCAGCAGCTCCAAGCAGCACTCCAGCAGCTTGGACTCCTCGAAGGGGTCGCCGATCTGAACGGTCGGGCGCTTGGCCTCGTCGCCGTCGCCCAGCTCGGCCGAGGCGAGCACCGAGGCGCCGCCGATCCCGTCGCGCCCGGTCGAGGCGCCGATCAGCACGATCGCGTTGCCGACCCCGGCGGCGGCGGCGCGCACCATCTCCTCCTGCCTGGCGATCCCCACGCACATCGCGTTGATCAGGCAGTTGTGCTCGTAGGGGGCCTCGAAGTAGATCTCGCCACCGACCGTCGCCACCCCGATCGAGTTGCCGTAGTGGCCGATCCCGCGCACCGCGCCGTCAAGCAGGAAGCGCGAGCGCTCGGAGTCCAGCTCGCCGAAGCGCAGCGAGTCGAGGATCGCGATCGGCCGGGCGCCGAGCGCGAATACGTCGCGCAGGATGCCGCCGACCCCGGTCGCCGCCCCCTGGAAGGGCTCGACCGCACTGGGGTGGTTGTGGGACTCGACCTTGAAGGCGACCGCGTAGCCGTTGCCGACGTCGACGGCGCCGGCGTTCTCCCCCGGCCCCATCACCACCCGCTCACCCTTGCTCGGCAGCCGCCGCAGCAGCTTGCGGGAGTGCTTGTAGGCGCAGTGCTCGGACCAGAGGAGGCTGAACATCGCCAGCTCGACGTCGTTCGGCGCCCGCTCGAGCTGCTTGACGATCAGCTCATACTCGGAGTCCGTGAGCCCGAGCTCCCGGTGCTTGGAGGTCTCGACGCTCACGCCGCGGCCCGGCTCGCGCCCTTAAAAAGGCGCAGCCCGTCGGTCGAGCCGCTCAACGGGTCGACGGCGTGCTCGGGGTGGGGCATCAGGCCGAGCACGTTGCCGGCCTCGTTGAGGACGCCCGCGATGTCGCGGGCCGAGCCGTTGGGATTCTGGCCCGCCGCGTAGCGGAAGGCGACCTGTCCGTTTGCCTCGATCGCGTCGAGCATCCGCGGCGGTGCGAAGAAGCGTCCTTCGCCGTGCTTGGCCGGAATCGAGAGCCGCTCGCCGGCGCCGATCGCGGCCGTAAACGGCGACTCAGCACCGGCGGCGATCAGCTCGACCTGGCGGCAGACGAAGCGCAGCTCGGCATTGAGCAGCAGAGCCCCCGGCAGCAGCCCCGCCTCGCATAGCACCTGGAAGCCGTTGCAGATTCCCAGCACCGGCCCGCCCTCCGCGGCAAACTCCGCCACCGCCTCCATCGCTGGGGAGAAGCGGGCGATCGCCCCCGCCCGCAGGTAGTCGCCGTAGGAGAAGCCGCCGGGGACGACGACCGCATCGACGCCGCCCAGCTCACGCTCCTCGTGCCAGAGCAGCCGCGCCTCGCCGGCCAGCGAGCAGGCCGCCAGCGCGTCTCGCTCATCGCAGGACCCGGGGAATTGAAGCACCCCCCAGATCACAGGGTCTGGATCTCGAAGTCCTCGATCAGCGGGTTGGCGAGCAGCTTCTCGCAGAGCTCCGCGAGGCGCTCGGGATCTTCGGCCTCGAGCTCGACCATGCGCCCGACCCGGACGTGGTCTACCCCCTTGAAGCCGAGCGCCGGCAGCGCCCGCTCCACCGCCTTGCCCTGCGGGTCGAGGATGCCCTCCTTCGGCCGGATCAGCACCCTGGCCCTGGCCACTAGAAGCCGCGCTCCGTGATCCGCTCGTAGGCCTCGACGTACTTGGCGCGGGTCTGCTCGACGACGTCGGGCGCCAGCTCGGGCGCCGGCGGGTTGTGGTCCCAGCCGGCCGCGTCGGCCCAGTCGCGTACGTACTGCTTGTCGAATGAGGGTTGCGCGCGGCCGGGCTGATAGGCGTCGGCCGGCCAGAAGCGAGAGGAGTCAGGGGTCAGCACCTCATCGGCGAGCACCACCTCGGCGCCGGCGTGGCGCCCGAACTCGAACTTGGTGTCGGCGAGCAGGATCCCCCGCGCCGCGGCGTGCTCGGCGGCGTGGCTGTAGAGCTCGATCGAGATCCGCCGTAGCTCTTCCATCAGCGCCAGGTCGCCGACCGCCTGCGCCGCCCGCTCGAAGTCGATGTTCTCGTCGTGGTCGCCGAGTTCGGCCTTGGTCGCGGGGGTGAAGATCGGCTCCGCCAGCCGGTCGGACTCCAGCAGCCCCGGCGCCAGCTCGATCCCGCAGACCGAGCCGGACTGCCTGTATTCCTTCCACCCCGACCCCGACAGGTAGCCGCGCACCACGCACTCGACCGGGTACATCTCCAGCCTCCGTACCCGCAGCGCCCGGTCGGTCACCTCCTCTGGCACGTCCTCGGAGAGCAGGTGGTTGGGGACGATGTCCGCGGTCGTCTCGAACCAGAAGACCGACATCTGGGTCAGCACCTTGCCCTTGTCTGGGATCGCCGTCGGCATCACCACGTCATAGATCGAGATCCGGTCCGAGGCGACCATCAGCAGGTCGTCCTCCCACTCATAGATCTCCCGGACCTTCCCGGAGGAGTGGAGCTTCAGGTCCTGGACCTCGGCGGGCACGCACCGATGCTAGCTGCCGTCTGAGATGCTTTGTCCGGTGACGCTCCCTCCCGAACCCAGCTCAAGCCCCCTCGTCCAAACACTGCGCTGGGCCTTCCGCCCCCTCCCCTTCATGCAGGAGTGCCGCGAGAAGATCGGCGACTCCTTCAGCGTCAAGTTCCTCGGCTTCGAGCGGCCGATGGTGCTGATCTCCGACCCCGAGGCGATCAAGGCCCTCTACACCGAGCGGGCCAACGGCCTGCCGCCCGGCCGCAACATCGTCCTGGAGCCGATCATGGGCCCCCGCTCGGTCCTACTGCTGGAGGGCGAGGATCACCTCGCCCGCCGCAAGCTGATGCTGCCGGCCTTCCACGGCGAGCGGATGCGCTCCTACCAGCCGGTGGTCGAAGAGATCGTCGGCGCCGAGATCGACTCCTGGCCGCTCGGCGAAGAGTTCCCGATCCACTCGCGGATGCAGGCGGTCACCTTGGAGGTGATCCTGCGGGTCGTCTTCGGGGTCACCGACGGGCCGCGCCTGGAGCGCCTGCGTGGCTTGCTCGGCAGGGTGCTGGTGGAGACCGCCTCGCCGCTGTTTCAGCTGATCGGGCTCGCCACGCGCCGCTTCGGCGGCGGGCCCTGGGCCAAATTCGAGGGCCAGCTGAGGACGGTCGACGAGCTGCTCTACGCCGAGATCGGCGAGCGCCGCTCCGACCCCGGCCTGGAGGACCGCGACGACATCCTCTCGGCGCTGATGACGGCCCGCTTCGAGGACGGCGAGGCGATGAGCGACCCCGAGCTGCGCGACCAGCTGATGACCCTGTTGCTCGCCGGCCACGAGACGACCGCGACCGGACTGGCCTGGACCTTCGACCTGCTGCTCCGCCACCAGGCCCCGCTGCAGCGGCTGCGCGACTCACTCGAGCAGGGCGAGGAGGACTACCTGCGCGCGACGATCGCCGAGTCGCTGCGGCTGCGCCCGGTGATCCCGCTCGCCGGCCGCCGCCTCGCCGTGGAGCTGTCGGTCGACGGCCTCACGCTGCCGGCCGGGACCGACGTCACCCCGGCGATCTGGCTTACCCACACCCGCGCCGACCTCTACCCCGAGCCCTTCGCCTTCCGCCCGGAGCGCTTCCTAGAGGAGGGCCCGGACACCTACGCCTGGATCCCCTACGGCGGCGGCATCCGTCGCTGCCTGGGGGCCTCCTTCGCCGAGTTTGAGATGCGGATCATGCTGCGCGAGGTCCTGACCCGCTGCGACCTGCACAAGGCCAGTCCGGCGCCGGAGCGGGTCGGGCGGCGCAACATCACCTTCTCGCCTCGCGACGGTACGCCGGTCCTCCTCACCGCCCGCCGTGCGGCGCGCGAGCGCGACCTCCTCGCCGCTTAGCCCTCGCTCTTGGCAGCGGCCTTGGCGACCGGGTGCTCACGTGCCCAGCGGGCGATCGTCCCCGAGCCGGAGATCACCTCGCCGTCGTCGAGGACGAGGATCGGCACCTCGTTGGTGCCGCTCAGCTTCTTGACCTCGGCGCGGTCCCGATTACGGCTGCCCCAGGTCCAGGGCATCATCCGGTAGCCGCCCACCGTCTTCAGCTCGTACTCATATCCCGCCGCGTCGAGCGCCTTCCCCGCCTTCGCGCAGGGATGCCCAATGCCGGGGCCGTAGGTCTTCTGCCCGCAGGTGTAGAGAACCATCCTCGGAGCCTACTCAGTCGCGCAGCGCTTCGAGGCGCTCGAAGACCTCGGGTAGGTGGATGAGGTAGGCGCCGTAGTCAAAGACGGCGTCGAGGTCGAGCTGCGGAGCGGCCGCGGCGAGCAGGTCGCGGAACTCGGTGCCGGTGTCCCAGGCCCGCTGGGCGCTCTCCTGAACTACCCGGTAGGCGGAGTCGCGCGCCATCCCGGACTCGACCAGTGCGCTCAGCGCCCGCTGGCTGAACAGGGCGCCGTGGGTCAGCTCCAGGTTCTCCCGCATGCGCTCGGCGCGCACGGTCATCCTGGCCGCCACCTCCGCCGCCAGGTCCTGCATGTAGTCGAGCGCGATCGTCGCGTCGGGGAGGATCACTCGCTCGGCGCTGGAGTGGGAGATGTCGCGCTCGTGCCAGAGGGCGATGTTCTCGAGCCCGGTCTGGGCGTAGCCGCGCAGGACGCGAGAGAGGCCGGTGATCCGCTCGGTGCGGATCGGGTTGCGCTTGTGGGGCATCGCCGAGGAGCCCTTCTGGCCGGCGCCGAACGGCTCCTCGACCTCGCGCAGCTCGGTCCGCTGCAGGTTTCGGACCTCGGTCGCGAAGCGCTCCAGGCCGCCGCCGGCGATCGCGATCCGCGAGGTCAGCACCGCGTGGCGGTCGCGCGGGACGACCTGGGTGGCGACGTCCTCGCGCCTCAGGCCGAGCCGCTCCATCACCCGCGCCTCGACCGCCGGCGGGGCCGAGGCGTAGGTGCCGACCGCGCCGGAGAGCTTGCCGAAGGCGAGCCCCTCGAAGGCATTGGCGAGGCGGGCGAGGTTGCGGTCGGCCTCGAAGGCGAAGCCGGCCAGGCGCAGGCCGAAGCTGGTCGGCTCGGCGTGGACGCCGTGGGTGCGACCGACGCAGAGCGTGTCGCGCTGCTCAAGCGCCCGCTCGATCAGCGCGTCGCGGTAAGCGCGGGCGCTGGCGAGCACGATCTCGCCGGCCTGGCGCAGCTGAAGGGCCAGTGCGGTGTCGAGCACGTCGGAGGAGGTGAGGCCGTAGTGGACCCAGCGGCCATGCTCGCCGACCGACTGGGCGAGGACGTCGACGAAGGCGGCGACGTCGTGGTCGGTGAGGCGCTCGCGATCCTGCACCGCCTCGACCGTGAAGGCGGCGCCGGCGCGGACCGCTGCGGCTGCCTCAGGCGGCAGCGCGCCCTCCTCAGCCCAGGCCTCGGTAGCGGCCAGCTCGACCTCGAGCCAGCACTCCATCTTGCGCTGCGGTGTCCAGACCGCGCCGATCTCTGGGCGCGTGTATCGAGCGATCATCAGCAGTTGATGATTCTCGCCGCCAGAACGCCGGCGTTCTTCGCCCCGTCGATCGCCACGCAGGCGACCGGGATCCCGGGCGGCATCTGGACCGCGGAGAGCAGGGCGTCGAGACCGCCGAGGCTCTTGCCGAGGATCGGCACCCCGATCACCGGCAGGTCGGTGTGGGCAGCGGCGACCCCGGGCAGCGCCGCCGACATCCCGGCCCCGGCGATGATCACCCTCAGTCCCCGCATCCGTGCGTTGGTGCAGTACTCGCGGACCAGCTCCGGGTCGCGGTGGGCACTCATCACCCGCACCTCGTAGCGGATGCCGGCGTCCTCCAGCGCGGCGCCGGCCGGCTGCATCTTCGACTTGTCGCTCTTGGAGCCCATGATGATCCCGACCAGGGGCTCGTCGACGGCGATCTCCTCAAACGCCTCTTCGACCGCCGGCATCGTCGTCGTGCTCGGCTGGGGCTCTTCTGAGATCTCGCTCATGCTTCCTTCCTAGGTGGGCTGGCACGGAACCCGCTCGACCGCGCGAGCGGCGATATCGGACCGCATCTGCATTTCGTCGAAGGAGATCCGGCCCGCCGCATCGTACGCGCGATCGTGCGACTCGGCAGGCGTGGGCGCCCGGCCGAGCAGCGGGGCCTCAACCCTCCCTACAGCGCCTCGGCGAGCTGGTCCGAGGGCAGCGCGGTCAGCGTCTGGCTGCTCATCGTCCCGCGCGAGCCCAGCTCGATCGAGACCTTGGCCATCGTCTTCTCGTCGGGCGCTTCGACGATGGTGACGAAGTCATATTGGCCGAGCGTCGCGTACTGCGCCACGACCCTGGCGCCGATCTGCTCGACCTCCCTGTTGACCTCGGCCACCCGTCCCGGGTTGTTCTTCAGGGTGCGGACGCCGTCGGCGGTGAGATTGGTGAGCATCACATAGGTGGGCATGTCCGTCTCCTCATCTCGCAGGGGTTCGGGTCCCTACGTTACGCGAGGAGGCGCGGGCCTGCCGCTGCGTGCCGACCCGTCCGATCCTCAGCCCAGCACGTCCGTCACCTGCCAGCGGCCGCGCGTGGTCTTTTCCATCTCGAGCCGTAGCTCGCTGGTCACCCCCACCCGAAGCAGCGCGACGCTGATCGTGTAGATGCCACCGCTCGACGGGCCGGCGACGACGTTCAGGACCTTGGCCCGCGGGACCTTGATGCTGGCCGGCTGGCGGGGCGGGCGGCGCAGCAGTGAGTGGGCCAGCGCGGGCGTCGTCGTGCTGGCGAACGCGGTGCGGACAGCGGCGCTTCCCTGGCCGATCTCATAGCGGACGAAGGCGTCGGAGAACTGCCGCGCGACGGCGATCGCGGCCGGGCCGGCGGGCTTTCCGACGATCGTCGGGGCCGAGGAGATCGAGGCGACGCCGGAATTGGCCGAGCGGCTCGCGGCAGGGGAGGACCTCCGCACCGCCTTCTCGCCTGCAATTTTTGCTGCAGCGTCGCCGGTCGGCGGCGCGAACACGGGAGCGGCGCCGTGGAGGACGTGGACCTGGTGGCGGACCGAAGCTCGGGCCGAAGGCGGCTTGGAGGCGATTACCGCGCGGCTCGACACGGTGGCCTCTGGCGCCGAGCCGCTGCCGCCCGGCGCCGCCCAGAGCAGCCCCACCCCTGCGACCGCGACCATCCCGACCGCGAGCGTGCCCAGTGCCAGCTGCCGGTTGCCAAAGCGTTCCTGGAGCGGCCAGAGCAGGCGCCGCTCGATCGCCCAGGCGGCGCGTTCGAAGGGCCATCTGGCGGCCTCAGCTGCTTTACCGAGCGCCGCCCCGCTGCCCCGGCGGGCAGGTTCGGAGGTCGCCGAGGCCGCCTTGGCGAGCCAGGAGCGCAGCCGTGCGGGCGGGCGGATGGTGGTCAGCATCGTCTTGTCTTGGTGATTCGTCGGTTGGCTATAGGTCGGAGTGTGGCCTAGGCAGCTTGAGCTTGCACGCCAAAGACCAATTGTCCACTATCGGCATCGGCGCTAACTACATCGCCCTCGCTGAACTCACCCTTGAGGATCTTCAGCGCCAACTTGTCGATCAGCTGCTTCTGGATCACCCGCTTCAGCGGGCGGGCGCCGTAAGTCGGGTCATAGCCGAGGTTGCCGAGCAGCATCCGGGCCTCGCCGGTCAGCTCGACCTCGATCCCGCGCTCTTGCAGCCGCCCGATCAGCTGGCCGACCTGCAGCTCGACGATCCGCCCGATGTCCTCCTTGGAGAGCCGGTGGAAGATCACCGTGTCGTCGATCCGATTGAGGAACTCCGGCTTGAAGGTGGCGGCCAGCACCTCTTCGATCGCTCGCGGATCCGCTCGTCGACCGACTCGCCGACGATCCGCTCGCTGCCGACGTTGGAGGTCATGATCAGCACCGCGTTGGTGAAGCTGACCGTCCGCCCCTGGCCGTCGGTCAGCCGCCCGTCGTCCATGATCTGCAGCAGCGTGTTGAAGACGTCGGGGTGCGCCTTCTCGATCTCGTCGAGCAGGATCACCGCGTAGGGGCGTCGCCGCACCGCCTCGGTCAGCTGTCCACCCTCCTCGTAGCCGACGTAGCCGGGCGGGGCGCCGATCAGCCGAGCAACCGTGTGCTTCTCCATGTACTCGGACATGTCGAGCCGCACCATCGCCTGCTCGGAGTCGAACATGAACTCGGCCAGTGCCTTGGCCAGCTCGGTCTTGCCGACCCCGGTCGGGCCGAGGAAGAGGAAGCTGCCGATCGGACGGTTCGGGTCCGAGAGCCCGGCGCGGGAGCGGCGCAGCGCGGCGGAGACCGCGGCGATCGCCTCGTCCTGGCCGATCACCCGCTCGTGCAGGCGCTCCTCCATCTGGAGGAGCTTGCTGACCTCGCCCTCCATCAGGCGGCTGACCGGGATCCCGGTCCACTTGGCGACCACCTCGGCGACGTCCTCCTCGGTCACCTCCTCGGTCAGCATCGTGGCGCCCGAGGAGTGCAGCTCGGCCAGCCGCGCCTCCTGGGCGGCGACCGTCTTCTCAAGCTCGGGTATCTCCCCGTAGCGCAGCTTTGCCGCCCGCTCCAGGTCGGCGTCGCGCTCGGCCCGCTCGGCCTCACGCCCCGCCTCCTCCAGCCGCGCCTTGGCAGCCTTGATCGCCTCGATCGCGTCCTTCTCGTTTTGCCAGCGGGCCTTCATCTCGGCGGAGCGCTCGCCCAACTCGGCCAGCTCGGACTCGATTGCCTCCAGCCGCGCTTTGGAGGCCTCATCGGGCTCCTGCTTCAGCGCCTCGCGCTCGATCTCGAGCTGCTGGATGCGGCGCTCGACCGTGTCGATCTCGGTCGGCATCGAGTCGATCTCGATCTTCAGTCGCGAGGCGGCCTCGTCGATCAGGTCGATCGCCTTGTCGGGCAGGAAACGGTCGGCGATGTAGCGCTCCGAGAGGGTCGCCGCGGCGACGATCGCCGCGTCGGTTATCCGCACCCCGTGGTGCACCTCATAGCGCTCCTTCAGCCCCCGCAGGATCGCGATCGTGTCGCCGCATGTCGGGCTCGCCGACGTAGCACCGGCTGAAAGCGCCGCTCCAGCGCCGCGTCCTTCTCGATGTGCTTGCGGTACTCATCGAGCGTCGTGGCGCCGACCGCCCGCAGCTCACCGCGGGCCAGCATCGGCTTCAGCAGGTTGGCGGCATCGACGGCGCCTTCGGCGGCGCCGGCCCCGACGATCGTGTGCAGCTCATCGAGGAAGAGGACGATCCGGCCCTCGGCCTCCTGCACCTCGGAGAGCACCGCCTTCAGCCGTTCCTCGAACTCCCCTCTGTATTTCGAGCCGGCCAGCAGGGAGCCGATGTCGAGGGCGATCACGCGGCGCTCGCGCAGGCTCTCGGGCACGTCTGCGGCGACGATCCGCTGCGCCAGCCCCTCGACGATCGCCGTCTTGCCGACGCCGGGGTCACCGATCAGAACGGGGTTGTTCTTGGTGCGGCGGGAGAGGACCTGGATCACGCGGCGGATCTCCTCGTCGCGTCCGATCACCGGGTCGAGCTTGCCGCGCTCGGCGTCGGCGGTCAGGTCGCGGCCGAATTTCTCCAGCGCCTGCATGCGGTCGCTCGGCGTTGGGAGAGGCGATGCGGCCCGCTCCCTGCACCTCGGCCACCGCCTTCTCCAGCGAGTCGCGGTCGGGGAGGACGTCAGCGAGTCCAGGGTCCGGCTCGGTCAGGGCGACCAGGAGGTGCCCGACCGAGATCGTACTCATCGTCGCGCTCCCATCTCGGTCTCGGCCTGCGGAGCGTCGGACCAGGGTCGAGGACGGCGGTGCCTCCGCCGTGCCCTCGCCGCTCAGTCTCGGCAGCGCATCGAGGGCCTCGCGAGCCGCCGCCGTGATCGTCGCCGGTCGGCGCCGAGCTTCTGCAGGATCGGCACGGCCAGGCCGCCTGGTTGCTCGAGCAGCGCCATCAGCAGGTGGGCAGGGGTCACCTCGGGGTTTCGCCGGGCCGCCGCCAGTCGGCGGCGTCGGCGACGCTTCCTGCGACTTGACCGTGAATTGGTCCGGCTGCATCAGATTCCCCGCCTGCCCCACAGCTGGCGCTCCAGGTTCTCGGCCCGGTGCCGCATCTGCTCGAGCTCAGATCGCATCCTCGCGACCCGCTCCTCCATCGCCAGCACCGTCTCGACCCCGACCAGGTTGAGCCCTTCCTCGGAGGTCATCCCTGGATCCGGCGCAGCCGCTCGACGTCGCGCTGGCTGTAGAGGCGGGTGTTCTTCGGCGAGCGCTTCGGGGCGATCAGCCCGCGCGTCTCATAGATCCGCAGCGTCTGCGGGTGCATGTGAGCCAGCTCGGCGGCGACCGAGATCATGAAGACGCCGCGCTCTGCGTCGAGGCCGGCTTCCAGCCGCCGCCGGTCGATGCGGGTACTCATTGCCGCGCCGCCTCCCGCATCAGCTCCGCGCGCGGGTCGGCGCCGTTGAATGCCTCGGCGAGCTTCTCCGCCGCCTCGCTCTGCTCCTTGGTCAGCTTCTCGGGGACCTCGATCTCCAGCCGGTAGCGGATGTCGCCGCCGCCCTCGCCCTCTGGGCTTCGGCGCCCCCTCGCCGCGCAGGCGCTGGATCGTGCCGTGCCTGGTCCCGGCCGGCGACCTTGATCTTCTTGGTCTCGCTCAGGGTCGGCACCTCGATCGTGCCGCCGCGCAGCGCCTCGGCGATCGTGATCGGCACCGTCACCTCGAGGTTGCCCCCGTCGAGCCGCTTGAAGACCGGGGAGGCGGCGACCCGAGTGGTCACGTAGAGGTCGCCCGGCGCTCCGCCGTGCGGCCCCGCCTCGCCCTTGGCGGCGAGGCGGATCCGCGTCCCGTCCCTGACCCCGGCGGGAACGTTCACCTTGTAGCGCTTGGTCTGCTGGGTGAGGCCGGAGCCCGAGCAGGTGGGACAGGGGTGCTCGATGATCTGCCCGGCGCCGCCGCACTGCGGGCAGGGCTGGCTGATCGAGAAGAAGCCCTGGCTCTGGGCGTCGATTCCGCGGCCTTCGCAGCGCGGGCAGGTGCGGGGAGTGGTCCCCGGCTTGGCACCGCTGCCATGGCAGGTCGGGCAGCGCCCCGCCTTTGGCACGGTGACGCTGATCTGGGTGCCGTTGACCGCCTGGTCGAAGCTCAGCCCCACCTCCGTCTCGAGGTCGCGCCCGCGGAGCTGCTGGGGCTCGCCCCGCCCCCCGCCGCGGCTGAAGATGGTCGAGAAGATGTCGCCGAGGTCGCCGAAGCCGCCCGGCCCCGCGCCACCGCCGGGGCCGAACGGCCCGCGCCCGCCGCCGGGCCCGGCAAACGGCCCGCCCGAGTCGTACTCCTTGCGCTTCTGCGGATCGGAGAGCGTGTCATAGCGCACCCGGACCTCCTTGAAGCGCTCCTCTGATTGCGGGTCGTCGGGGTTTCGGTCAGGGTGGTATTTGCGGGCCAGCTTGCGGTAGGCCTTCTTGATCTCCTCGTCTGAGGCCTTCTTGGCGACGCCCAAGACTTTGTAGAGGTCCTCGGCCACGTCTCCTACTCGCTCACCACCACGCGGGCCGCGCGCAGCACCTGCCCGTCCAGCCGGTATCCCTTCTGGAGCACCTCGACCACGGTGCCGGCCTCGGTGCCCTCGACGGGGCGGGTCTGAAGCGCCTCGTGCCAGGCGGGGTCGAATTTCTCCCCGGCCGGGTCATAGGACTCGACCCCGGCTCGCTGCAGCACCGCCCCCAGCTCCCGGTAGGTGAGCAGGATGCCCTGAGCCAGCGGCTCCGCGGGCGCCTGCTCTGCATCGGAGTCGATCCCGGCCGCCGCCAGCGCCCGCTCCAGGTTGTCGATCACCCCGATCAACCCCTGCGCCAGCGCGGCTTTGCCGCGCACAGCTGCGGCCTGCATCTCAGCCGCCATCCGCTTGCGGTAGTTCTCGAAGTCGGCACGGGTTCGCTGCGCCAGCTCGAGGTACTCATCGCGCTCCTTCTCGAGGCTGGCGAGCTGGTCGAGCTCCGCCTCGACGGCCTGGCCCTGCTCCTCCGCCGAGGCCTCTGGAGCTTGCTCCTCGCTCATTTGCCCTCGCCCTCGTCGACGACCTCGGCGTCGACGACCTCCTCCTCATCGCCGGCCTCATCGGCCGAGCCCCCGTCGGCGGACGCCGCCTCCTCCTGCGCGGCGGCGTAGATCTGCTCGGAGACCTTCTGGAAGGCCGCGGTCAGCGCTTGCGTCTTTGAGCTGATCTCCTCGACGCTGTCGGAGTCCAAGGAGCCGCGCAGGGCGGCGATCGCCGCCTCGATCTCCTCCTTCGCCGCTGGGTCGACTTTGTCGCCCAGCTCCTCGAGCTGTTTCTCGGACTGATAGGCGGCGTTCTCGGCGAGGTTGCGGGTCTCCGCCAGCTCGCGCTGTCTGCGGTCCTCCTCGGCGTGGGACTCGGCGTCTGAGACCATGCTCTGGATTTCCTCATCGGAGAGCCCGGAGCCGGATTTGATCTCGATCTTCTGCTCTTTGCCGGTCCCCAGGTCTTTGGCGGCGACGTTGAGGATGCCGTTGGCGTCGATGTCGAAGGTGACCTCGATCTGCGGCAACCCGCGCGGAGCGGGGGGGATGCCGGTCAGCTGGAACTTGCCGAGGCTCTTGTTGCCGGCCGCCATCTCGCGCTCGCCCTGCAACACGTGGATCTCCACCGAGGGCTGGTTGTCGTCGGCGGTTGAGAAGGTCTCCGACTTCTTGGTCGGGATCGTGGTGTTGCGCTCGATCAGCTTCGTCATCACGCCGCCTTTGGTCTCGATCCCGAGGGTCAGCGGGGTGACGTCGAGCAAGAGCACGTCCTTGACGTCGCCGGCCAGCACGCCGGCCTGGATGCCGGCGCCGACTGCGACCACCTCGTCGGGATTGACTCCCTGGTGGGGGTCCTTGCCGGTCAGCTCCTTGACCCGCTCGCGAACCGCCGGCATCCGGGTCATCCCGCCGACCAGGACCACGTGGTCGATCGAGGCGTCGCCGGCGTCGTCGAGCGCCCGTTTCACCGGGCCGACTACCCGCTCCAGCAACTCGGCGGTCAGCTCGTTCAGCTTCGAGCGGCTGAGCTTCAGGTCGAGGTGCTTGGGCTGCCCCTCGACCGCGGTGATGAAGGGCAGGTTGATCTGCGTCTCCTGGGTCGAGGAGAGCTCGATCTTGGCCTTCTCTGCGGCCTCGTAGAGGCGCTGGAGCGAGTTCTTGTCCTGCGCCAGGTCGACTCCCTGGTCGCGTTTGAACTCCGCCACCAGCCACTCGACGATCGCTTTGTCCCAGTTGTCGCCGCCCAGATGGTTGTCGCCGGCGGTCGACTTGACCTCGAAGACGCCGTCGCCGATCTCCAGCACCGAGACGTCGAAGGTGCCGCCGCCGAGGTCGAAGACGAGGATCGTGTGGTCGGCCTTCTCTTTGTCGAGCCCGTAGGCGAGCGAGGCTGCCGTCGGCTCGTTGATGATCCGCTTCACCTCGAGCCCGGCGATCTTGCCGGCGTCCTTGGTCGCCTGGCGCTGGTCGTCGTTGAAGTAGGCCGGGACGGTGATCACCGCGCTGTCGACCGTTTCGCCAAGCTTCGCTTCGGCGTCGGTCCTCAGCTTCTGCAGGATCATCGCGCTGATCTCCGGCGGGCTGTACTGCTTACCGCGCACTTCGACCCGCACATCCCCGTTCGGGCCGGCGACGACCTTGTAGGGGACGATCGTCTCCTCCTCTTTGACCTCCGCCTCCTTGCGCCCCATGAAGCGCTTGATCGAGAAGATCGTGTTCTCGGGGTTCATCACCGCCTGGCGTTTGGCGACGGTGCCGACTAGGCGCTCGTCCGAGTCGGTGAAGGCCACCACCGAGGGGGTGGTACGCCCGCCCTCGGCGTTCTCCAGGACGCTCGGCTCGCCGCCCTCCATCACGGCGACACAGGAGTTTGTCGTGCCCAGGTCGATTCCGATCGTCTTGCCCACTTTGTCGCCTACCTCCAGGGGTTTCGTCTTGACTGGCTAGGAAATCTAAGTGCCAGTATGGCAGATTAGGCGCGATTTGCAAGCGACAGCAGAGCCCGTCGACGGGCTCTGCGCGGCGGGCCGCAGCGGCGGGGCGGGCCCGCCCCGCCCTCAGCCCTCGCCGGCGGTGTTCGCGACGAACTTGGCTACTTCTTTGGCCTGTTGGGGGTTGAGGATGCCGGCCGGCATGCGGCCAGGGACGGTGGAGGTGTTGACGCCGTGTTCGAGCGCGTCGAGGACACGGCTTTCGACTCCCGCGATCGTCGTCTTGGCGGTGGGGCCGCTGGGCGGGCCGCTGGGGGCCAGAAGTTCGTCGAGGTCCGGCCCGAAGTTGCCGTCGGTCCCGGCCGCATAGAGCGTGTGGCAGGTACCGCAGTTGGTCTGGAAGATCGCCTGGCCGGCCTTCAGGTCCGCCGGCACCTTCTGCTCTCCGCTCGCCGCGTCGCCGCGCGAGCGAAAGGCGAGCCAGGGGATGATGACCGCGAGAACCACGACCAGCAGCGCGAAGATGACGAAGGTGCGTTTGCTCATTTGGCGGTGTCTTGGAGCCGGTCCCCCGGGTCAGTCCCGCCGACCGGCGGCGGAGATACTACCGGCGCTCCGGCGCTCGTTGCGGTACCAGGGGCACATCCGGCGCAGCCCGCACTCGGTGCAGCGTGGCTGCGGGCGGCAGACTTCGCGCCCGTGGCGGATCAGGTTCATGTGCAGCTCGTAGGCATCCTCGGGGTCGACGATCGCCAGCATCTCCTCGTGGGCGCGCTGCAGCGAGGCCCCCGGCGCGAAGAGGCCGAGTCGCCCACCGACCCGGTGGATGTGGACGTCGACCGGGATCTCCGGGATGCCCCAGCTGAAGATCAAGACGCAGGCCGCGGTTTTCCGCCCCACCCCCGGCAGCGAGAGCAGGAAGCCCAGCGACTGCGCTCGCGGTGCCGTCTCGGTCCAGTCGAGGTCGGGCGGCTCGCCCAACCGCCGGAGGATCGACTGGATCCGCGGCGCCTTCTGGGGCCCGAGCCCCCCGGGTCGGATCGCCTCCTCGACCTCCTTAAGCGGCGCATCGCGCACCTGCGCCCAGGTCGGAAAGCACTCGCGCAAGGCGGCAAAGGCGCGATCGCGGTTGCGATCGTTGGTGTGCTGGGAGAGCACCGTCTTGATCAGCTCGGCGACCGGATGCCGATGCGGCTCGTTCACCGGTCGCCCGTAGAGCTCGCGCAGCCGATCCCGAATCGCCCGCACCCTGCGTCTTGCCGGCCGTTTCCACGCCACGCCGCGCGACCCTAACCGCTGGGCCGTTAACCGGCGAATTACAATGGCCGCCTGTGTCTCGTGCATTCACGCGCATAACGGCCACTTTGCCCCAGGGTTGGGGCGACGCCGGCCGCCAGCTCGGCATCCTGGCGCTGGTCGACTTCGCCTACGAGCTGGTGCGCGGGATCGCCGCCGGCCAGCGCTCCGTGGCGATCGCTCACGGCCAGGAGGTGATCGAATTCGAGCAGTCGATCCACGCTTTCTTTGAGCCCCGCCTGCAGGCCTTCTTCCTGCCCGCCCACTGGCTGATCGACTTCGCCAACGAGGTCTACCTCAACAGCCAGTTCACGATCACCTTCGCCTTCCTGATCTGGCTGTACCTGTTTCGCAACGAGTCCTACTACTTCGTGCGCAACATGTTCGTCGTCTCAATGGGCCTGGCGCTGATCGGCTACACGCTGTTCCCGACCGCGCCGCCGCGGATGTTCCCCGAACGCGGCTTCGTTGACACGGTCAACGCCTTCTCGGGCGTAAACCACGACTCCGGGCTGGCGAAGATCTTCATCAACCCCTTCGCGGCGGTGCCGAGCATGCACTGCGCGTTTGCGCTGATGATCGGCGGCACCGGCGTGATGGTCTCCCGCCGTTGGTACACGAGGGCCTTCTGGGCTGCCTGGCCGCTGCTCGTCGCCTGGGTAGTGATCGTCACCGCCAACCACTTCTGGACCGACGCGGTCCTCGGTTGGACCGTGGCCGCCACCTCGCTGCTCGTCGCCCACCGCCTGCTCGCCCGCGCCCGCCCGGAGGCGTGGTCGTGGCGGGCGCGGGCTCCCCAAGAGGCCGAGGCATAGCCTCCGGCGAGGAGATCATCTAGCCTCACGCCAATGGAACCTTCGGCGCCGCCA
The DNA here is from genome assembly GCA_963743285.1 of uncultured Solirubrobacterales bacterium. Taxonomy (GTDB): domain Bacteria; phylum Actinomycetota; class Thermoleophilia; order Solirubrobacterales; family 70-9; genus CAVUPF01. The sequence continues at coordinate 50,233 of CAVUPF010000002.1, read as the reverse complement.
AGGGCTCCGGGCGGTCGCCGCAACGCTCGCCAGGCCCGCAACGGGCATGAGCTCCGGGTCTACGCTCGCGATCGCCTGATCGAGTCGCGGCTGACTCCCAACGCGATCTCGATGGTCGGCATGGCGCTCAACCTGCTCGCCGCGGCGTTGGTCACCCAGCGCCTCTTTTTCTGCGCCGGCATCGCCTTCATCGTCGGCTCGACGATGGACACGCTCGACGGACGCTACTCACGGATGTCGGGCAAGGGCACCCTGTTCGGGGCCTTCCTCGACTCGACCCTGGACCGGATCGAGGAGGGCATCGTGCTCGCCGCGGTCGCCGGCTACTTCGCTGCCAGCGGCCAGGACTTCGCCGCCGCGATGTGCGTGGTCGCGGTGCTCGGCTCGCTGATGGTCTCTTACACGCGGGCCCGGGCCGAGGCGCTCGGGGTCGAGTGCAAGGTCGGCTTGGCGACGCGGCCGGTCAGGGTGGTGCTACTTTCGATCGGCTTGGTCTTTGCCAAGGGCGCCGGACTCGGGCACTTCGAGCTGCTGGCGCCGGCGATCTACGCGATCGCCGCTCTGACCATCGTCACCGTGGTCCAGCGCGTATGGCACGTCAGGAACGAGCTCTCCAAGGAAGCATCCGCCGTCTCCGACGGCGGCGGCCCGGCGGAGGAGCTGTAACCAGTCCAAGCGCCGGGTGTGTTGTGCCACCTAGCGCGATCGAGGAAGGACTTCCAATTTCATGAGCGAGAGCAACGGAGCAAACGGCGCAGCCGAGGCCGATGAGAGGGTGCGCGTCGCGATCGTCGGCGTCGGCAACTGTGCCAACTCCTTCATCCAAGGCGTCCACTACTACCGGGACGCCGACCCCGCGGAGGAAGTCCCCGGCCTGATGCACGTCGACCTCGGCGGCTACCACGTCGGCGACATCGAGTTTGTCGCCGCATTCGACATCGACGCCGAGAAGGTCGGCAAGGACCTCTCCGAGGCGATCTGGTCCGGTCAGAACGACACGATCAAGTTCGCCGAGGTGCCGAAGCTCGGGGTCAGGGTCGAGCGGGGCATGACCCACGACGGTCTCGGCAAGTACCTCAAACAGAAAATCACCAAGGCCCCGGGGGAGACCGCCGACATCGTCGGCATCCTCAAGCAGACCAAGGCCGACCTGCTGGTCTGCTACCTGCCGGTCGGCTCCGAGCAAGCGACCAAGTGGTATGTCGAGCAGGCGCTGAAGGCCGGCGTCGGCTTCGTCAACTGCCTCCCGGTCTTCATCGCCCGCGAGGACTACTGGGACAAGCGCTTCACCGAGGCGGGGTTGCCGATCATCGGCGACGACATCAAGTCCCAGGTCGGCGCGACGATCGTCCACCGCCAGCTCGCCCGCCTCTTCCACGACCGCGGCGTGCGGATGGAGCGCACCAGCCAGCTCAACGTCGGCGGCAACATGGACTTCTTCAACATGCTCGAGCGCGAGCGGCTGGACTCAAAGAAGATCTCAAAGACCAACGCCGTCACCTCGATCATGGGCCACGAGCTGCCCGAGTCCGACGTCCACGTCGGGCCGTCTGACTACGTCGCCTGGCTGACCGACCGCAAGTGGGCGCACATCCGCCTCGAGGGCAAGGCATTCGGCGACGTGCCGCTCAACCTCGAGCTGAAGCTGGAGGTCTGGGACTCGCCCAACTCGGCGGGAGTCGTGATCGACGCGGTGCGGATCGTCAAGCTGGCGCTCAACAACGGCATCGCCGGCCAGCTCGACGGCCCCTCCAGCTACCTGATGAAGTCACCGCACACCCAGCGGCCCGACGAGGAGGCGCGCCAGCGCACCGAGGAGTTCATCTCCTCCCACGCGCGCGGCCGCTCCCCCCTCACCGCGCCGCCGCAGGCCGCGGGCGCCGAGGCAAGGTCCGAGGCTTGAGATAGGGGCCTGCCCCACGCGGGCTCTTATCCTGCTTGCTCGTGTCGGCCGGCCGCCTCTCGATAGTCCAGGTCACGCCCTATCGGCGGGGGGCTGCGAGCCCGGTCAACGAGTTCGTCGAGCGCGTCTCAGAGGCGCTGGAGCGCCGCGGCCATGAGGTCCTGATCGCCGCCGCCGGCGAGCGGGTCAAAAAGCTGCTCGGGTCGACCCCGCCGGACATCGTCCACGTCCACGAGCCCTTCGCGCCCAGCGTCTCCTCGGCGGCGCTGCGCCACTCCTACTCGCTCAACGTCGCCACCTTCCACGCGCCGCAGGAGCGGGTGCTGTCGACCCATGTCGCGCGACCGCTGGTCGAGATCTTCTTCGGCCGCCTCGATGCCCGAACGGTGACGACACCGGCGACAGCCGAGCTGTTGAAGGCCTACTTCCCGGCCGACTACGAGTTGGTCGAGCCCGGCGGCCCGGAGCGCAGTTGGGAGCAGGTCGCCGTCGAGCTGGAGGCCCTCTACCGGCGCCTCGTCGCCCGCCGTCGCGACCCCGGCGGCGATCCCGAGGTCCGCCGCCGCATCTCCCGCCGCAAGCTGATCGAGGTCGACCTGCACATGCACACCGATCACTCCCCCGACTGCGCCACGCCGGTCGATGTGCTGCTCAACACCGCCCGCGATCGCGGCCTTGGCGCGATCGCGATCACCGACCACAACGTGGTCTCCGGGGCGCTTGAGGCACGGCGCATCGCCGAGGCGGCGGGCGACATCAAGGTGATCGTCGCCGAGGAGGTAAAGACGGCCGAGCAGGGCGAGGTGATCGGCCTCTTCCTGCAAGAGAAGATCCCGCCCGGGATGACGATGGCGCAGACGATCGCCGAGATCCGCCGCCAGGGCGGGCTGGTCTACGTCCCCCACCCCTTCGACCGCTTCCACTCGGTCCCCGACTACGAGCACCTGATCGAGATCGTCGCCGAGGTCGACATCCTCGAGGTCTTCAACCCGAGGGTGGCGCTGACCGCCTTTAACGAGGAGGCCGGGCGCTTTGCCCGCAAGTACCAGATCGTCCCGGGGGCAGGCTCTGACAGCCACGTCGCCCAGGGGCTGGGCAGCGTGCGGGTGCGGATCCACGACTTCAACGGGCCCGAGGAGTTCCTCGAGGCGATGCGCGACGCCGACATCACCCGCAAGCACAAGAACCTCGTCTACGTGCAGGCGCTGAAGATCCTGCAGACGGCGGGGCGTCCGAAGGCACCGAAACGCCGCGTCCCTGACGCCAAGCCGGTGCGGGGTGGGCGGCCGCGGGGGCGCGGCTCGGCGAGCAAGAGCTGATGCAGGCGGCCGGGCGGAGAGGAGCCGCGCCCGAGCCGTCAAAGAGATCGTCGGCGATGCCGACCACCGACGATGAGATCCGCGAGAAGTACCTGGAGCGGGCGATCCGCGAGCTCAACCAGCTGACCCGGGAGCTACAGGAGTGCCCGCATTGCCCGCGCGGCAAGCTGATGCCGGTGCTCGGCTCCGGCCACCCGCAGGCCGACGTCTTCATGCTCAAGCACGCGCCGGCGGTGTCGGAGATCGAGGAGGGCGTCGCCTTCTACGGGCGGGCCGGCAACGCGCTGATGAAGAGCTTCAAGCGCCTGGGGATCGACCCGCTGGTGGTCTACGGCACGCTCTGCGTCAAGTGCCCGATCGCCGAGCCCGAGCTCGCCGCTGCGGAGTGCGTGCGGCGGCTGGTCGAGGAGATCGCGATCGTGCAGCCGAAGATCGTCGTGGTGATGGGGGAGGCGGCGCTGCGCATCCTCAACGGGCTCGAGCTGCCGCTCTCGCGGCCGATCGAGCAGCGCGAGGGGGAGATTCAGGCCTTCACCCCGACCGTCGACGCCCTTTATGTGCCGGACATCGATGACTCGCTGGATGAGGAGGGCGCCAAGCAGCGCTTCTGGCGGGCCTTCCGGATGCTGGGCGACTGGTATGAGGACCTGCCGCCCTATTAGGGCGCGGCGACTCTCAGAGTCCGGCGGACTCGGCTAGCGCGGTCATCGGCTCGGTCTCGGCGCTGGCCAGGCCCCTGACGACGATCGTGTCGAGAGCGGTGTAGGCGGCGAGAGCGGCCTGCACCGCGGCGGCGTCGGCGCCCGCCACGCCGACCGTCCCCTCGGGCTCGCCGAGGCGGGCGAAGTGATTGCGGTAGCCGTCGTGCAGGTCGCGGTAGAAGGACTCCTCGTTGGCGAGGCGCTCGGCGGCGTCGGGGCCGAGCGCGGTGCGCACGTAGCCGAAGACGGGTGGCGCCTGACGATTGGCCTGAGCGGCGCCGGCCGCCACCTGTTGGCGCGCGGCGGCCGCGAACGCGGGGGTCATCCAGTTAAAGAAGGCACCGTCGTACCCGGCGCCTGCCAGCGCACACATCTTCGGCCCCATCGCGGCGAGGACGAGGCGCACCCCCGGCAGCCGCTCGCGCAGCTCGGGGAGGGACTCGCGCATCTTGCTCAACGGCTTCTCCGAGAAGCCGGCGCCGACCCCCAGCCAGAGGCGGGCCGGGTCAAGGCCCGAGCGCCCCAGATCGGCGGCGATCGCCTCCGGCGGGGTGCGGTCGAGGGCGATCACCGCGACGCCGAGGTCGATCCCCGGGGCGGCGGCGCCGAACTCGGCCAGCGTCTCCAGGCCCCTGGCGCCGGGGTGGTCGTTGGACCACATCGAGGCGTAGCCCAGCTCCGCGCAGCGGGCGGCCAGCGGCCGCGCCACCTCGGGATCGAGCCCCGCGGCGACTCCGAAGCCGCGGCTAGCCACGCTCAAGGAGGGCGACGCACTCGATGTGCGGAGTCTGGGGGAACATGTCGAGTGGCCTCACCCGACGTAGCCTATAGCCGGCCTCGACCAACTGAGCGGCATTCGGGGCGAGCGTCGTCGGGTTGCAGGAGACGTAGACGATCCGCGCTGCCCCGCACTCGATCACCCGTCGCACGATCTTCTGCGAGAGCCCGGCCCGGGGCGGGTCGATGATCAGGACGTCGGGCTTGCCGGCCCGCTCGATCAGCCCCCGCAACCCGGTGCGCGCGTTGGCGGCGAGGAAGCGGACGTTCTCGATCCCGTTGCGCTCGGCGTTGCGCTCGGCGTCGGCGATCGCCTCCGGGGCGATCTCCAGCCCCCAGACCTCGCCGGCCCGCGCCGCGATCGCCAGCCCGATCGTGCCGATCCCGCAGTAGAGGTCGAAGACCCGCTCGACGCCGCTCAGCCCGGCGTACTCGCCGGCCACGGCGTAAAGCCGCTCGGCCATCTCGGTGTTGGTCTGAAAGAAGGCGCCATGGGAGATCTCCAGCTCCAGCCCACACAGCTCCTCCCCCAGTCGTTCGGAGCCGAGCGCTCCGGTCGGTCCGTCGGTCCCGCCGGAAGGGCCCTCGATCACGGTGTGGAGGTCAACCGGGGGCCTTGGGAAGGGGTTGGGCGAGGTGACCAGGCGGGTCTGGATTTGGCCGGTCCGCCGGCCCTCGCGGACGATGAGGTTGCGCAGCAGGCCACTCCTCGCTCGGCCGTCGTAGGGGGCGATCGCCTCCAGTCGCGCCCAATCGCGGACCGCGATTCGCGCCGCGTTGCCGGGCTCGGAGGCCAACCAGCAGTCCTCGACGTCGACGATCAGATCCCAGCGCCCGCGGGCGTGGAAGCCGAGCGCCAGCTCGCCGTCGTCGCATTCGCCAAAGGAGTACTCGAGCTTGTTGCGGTAGCGCCACTGCTCGACCGCCGGCTCGATCTCCTCCAGCTCGAACCCGTCGAGGCCGCCGATCCGCCGCAGGGCGTCCTTGACCAGCGCCTGCTTGTGGGCAAGCTGGTGCTCGTAGGCGAGGCCCTGCCATGGCGCTCCGGGGCAGGGCTCGCCGCCGTGGGTGCAGCGCTCGGCGACGCGGTCGCCCCCCGGACGGAGCAGCTCGACCGTCCTCGCCTCGGCGAAGCGGCTCTTTGATTTCGTCACCTCGACCCGTACCCGATCGCCCGGCAGCGCGCCGGCGACGAAGATGACGTAGCCGTCCCGCCGCGCGACGCCCCGCCCACCGAAGGCGAGCGAGTCAATCTCGACCTCGAGCAACTCGCCGCGGGCTGCCGGGCGCTCGGCGGCGGCCTGCTCCATCTAACTCAGCTTCTTGCGTGCCCGTCGCGCCGCCTGGGTCGCCTGCTTGCGGACCGGCTCGGCCCGCCCACCGACCTCGCTGCGCGCCTGTCTGACCAGTCGTTCCAGCTCCTTCAGCAGCGAGTCGGTCTGCTTGCGGCCGCGGTTTATGAGGTCGCCGAGCAGCTTCTCGGCGTCCCCGCGGGTAATCCGCCCACGCTTGACGGCGTCATCGACGACCTCCTGGAGGCGATCGCGGCTCAGGGTGATGCTGCGCTCGAGGCTCTGGCGGAAGTGCTCGGCGCTCTTGTCGAGCGGGCTCGCGGAGCGGGAGGCGGCGCGTTTGGGCGGAGCTTTTTTCGCGGCGCCGGTCTTGCGGGCAGTTGCTTTCCTCGCCGCCGGTTTGCGCGCGGCGGCTTTTTTCGGTTTCGCCTCGGCTTTGCCGGTGGCGGCTTTTTTGTCGGCCATCTGGTGCTGCCTCCTGACTCCGAAGTTGCGCTGGGTGGGAGTGACTATCTCAATTCCGGTTGCTCGCGGTTTCAAACCGCGCCTCGACGGGAGCGTGGTCGGAGAGGCGCAGGGCTCGCTCGCCCTCGCAAAGCTCGCGGCGCTGAGCCGGCCATTGGGTGGGCAGCTCGGCCGCAATCAGGCCGCGCGCCAGCAGGTGGTCCAGTGCATCGGCGGCGCTCGGCGCCGCCAGGCCGAAGCGCTCGCGCAGCGCCTCGAAGACGCCGGGCTCCGCGGCGGGGCGCAGGTTGAGGTCGCCCCCGAAGAGCAACGGACGCTCGCCGGCCCAGCTACTCGCCGCGCGCGCCGCCCGCAGCACGTCCTCGATCGCCATCTCCCGAGGCGCGTTGGTCGCATGCAGGTTGGCGACGCAGAGATCGGCGGCGGTGCGGGTGAGGGCCATCGTGCGCCGCTCCGGGCGACCCTCATGGATCGCCAGCTCGCTGCGCTCGATGATTGCGCCAAGCGGGCCGGCGGAGCGGACCAGGGTCAGGTTGGAGCCTCCCTCGCCGGAGGCGATCAGATCGGGGTTGAGGCGGGCCGCCGCGGCGCGCAGCGGGCCAAGGCCGTTGCGCGAGGTCAGCGCCAGGTGCGGCTCGGCGCCGCAGGCGCGGGCCAGCGCCGCGGCGAAGCGCGGCGGGCTCTCCTGCAGCAGCGCGACGTCCCAGGCAGCGCCTGCGAGAGTCGTGGCGAACTCGGTCTCGAGGTCGCGATTGACCTGGACGTGAGTCACGTTTCGCTCGCTGATCCGAAATAGCCGCGAGCGCCAGGTGAAGAGCGCCGGGTCCGGCGGGAAGTCGCGCCCGTGGAAGAGGTTCCAGGCGATGGCGGTGAACTGCACGGGCTTAGTATCCGCAGCTTGAAGCGGGATTTCCTCACAGGCGAAGAGCTGGGGGCGTTTGAGCTGGGCAGGCTGCTCGACCTGGCGCTGGAGCTGAAAGCGGGGCGCAGGGACGGGGTCGGCGGCGAGATCCTCGCCGGGCGCAGCGTCGCCCTCGTCTTCGAGAAGCCCTCGACCCGGACGCGGATCTCCTTCGAGGTGGGCGTCGCCGAGCTGGGCGCGACGCCGCTCGTCCTGCGCGGCGAGGAACTCCAGGTATCCCGTGGGGAGTCGATCGGCGACACGGCGCGGGTGCTGTCGCGCTACGTCGACGCGATCGTGATCCGCTCCGCCTCTCACGAGGCGATCGCCGAGCTGGCGGCCGCGGCCGAGGTGGCGGTCATCAACGGGCTGACTCCCCTGCACCATCCCTGCCAGGCGCTCGCCGACCTGCTCACCTTGCGCGAGCGCTTCGGAGATCTCGCCGGCCTGCGCCTCGCCTACGTCGGCGACGGCAACAACGTTGCCCGCTCCCTGGCGATCGTCGCGGAGCGGGCCGGGGTGGAGGTGGTGGTAGCCGCCCCGCCCGGCTACCAGCTCCCCGACAGCCACGGCGCCAAGCTGACCGACGACCCGCGTGCCGCCGCGGCCGGCGCCGACGCGATCTACACCGACGTCTGGGTCAGCATGGGGGACGAGGCCGAGGCGGAGCGCCGCCGCGCCGACCTCGCTCCGTTCCGGCTCGACGCCGACCTGCTCGCGGCGGCCAAGGACAGCGCGGTCGTCCTGCACTGCCTGCCCGCGCATCCCGGCGAGGAGATCACCGCCGAGCTGCTCTACGGCGAGCGCTCCGCCGTCTGGGACCAGGCGGAGAACCGCCTCCACGCCCAGAAGGCCCTGCTGGCGACGCTGCTGGAGGCCTGACGATCCGGGATTGACGCCGGGGAGCGCCGCTGCGGTAGCCTCGGGCGCCCTGATGGACGTCTCACAGGCATCTCCGAGCCGGCCCCCCGAGCCTGAAACCGTTGGCGCGGCGCTGGACGCGGCTGCCGAGCGGATCGCGGCGGCCGGGTGCGAGCAGCCGGATGCCGACGCTGCGGCGCTGATCGCCGACGCCCTCGAGGTAAGCCCCGAGCAGCTCGGGCGCGACGGCGCCGGTGAGCTGACGCCGCAGCTGGCGGCGGCGATCGAGGAGCGGGTGCGCCGCCGGGCCGATCACGAGCCGCTCGCCTACATCCTCGGCCGCGCCCGCTTCCGCGAGATCGAGGTCGCGGTCGACTCCCGGGTGCTGATCCCGAGGCGGGAGACCGAGCTGCTGGTGGAGGTCGCCGTCGAGTTGCCGGCGGGGGCGCGCGTGCACGAGGTCGGCACCGGCTCGGGGGCGATCGCCCTCGCCCTGATCGCCGAGCGGCCCGATCTGCGGGTCAGCGCCTCTGACCTCTCGCCCGAGGCCGCCGCAGCGGCCCGCGAGAACGCGGAGCGGCTCGGCCTGGCGCTGGAGGTGATCGTCGATGAGGGCATGCCGGAACGGCTCGCCGGCGAGCAGATCGACCTCGTCCTGGCAAACCTCCCCTACGTCACCGACGCGACGATCTATGAGCGCTCGCCCGAGATCCAGCGCGAGCCGCGGATTGCGGTGACCGGCGACTGCGGCGAGGACGGGCTTGGCGTGATCCGCGGCCTGATCGGCGAGGTGGGGCCGGGCCAGCGCCTCGCGATGGAGCACGACACCCACCACGGCCCGGCGATGCGCGGGCTGCTGCGTGAGGCGAGAACGATGCGGGACTACATGGGCGGCGAGCGGGTGACGGTCGGCTTCGCCCCATGAGCGAGCCCTCACCCGGCTCGACCGAGAGCGAGCGGCTGGCCAAGGTCGAGCGGCTCCGCGCCGCCGGCATCGACCCCTTTCCCCACTCCTTCCCCGATCGCACCCCGATCGCCGCGATCCTCGCTGCGCACGATCCCGAGCAGCTCGGGCCGGGTGAGCATTCCCAGCACTCCTACCGGATCGCCGGCCGCCTTACCGCGCAGCGCAGCCACGGCAAGACCGCCTTCTTCGACGTCCGCGACCTCTCCGGCGCGATCCAGGCCTACGCCCGCCGGGACGCGCTCGGGGAGGTGGCGTACAGGCGGATCGAGGAACTCGATATAGGCGACATCGTCGGGGTCGAGGGTGACCTCCACGTGACCCAGCGCGGCCAGCTCGCACTGGGAGTGCGCGAGTGCGTCCTGCTGGCCAAGGCGCTGCGCGACCCGCCCGACCTCTTCCACGGCATCTCTGACGTCGAGACGCGCTACCGCCAGCGCGAGCTCGACCTGATGGCAAACGAGCGCTCGCGCGAGGTGTTCGCGCTGCGGGCGAAGGTGCTGGCGGCGATCCGAGATCACATGAACGAGCGCGGCTACGTCGAGCTGGAAACTCCGATCCTGCAGCGCCTCACCGGCGGCGCCGCGGCGCGGCCCTTCAAAACGCACCACCACGCGCTCGATCGCCATCTGTTTTTGCGGATCGCCACCGAGCTCTACCTGAAGCGCGCCATCGTCGGCGGCTTTGAGGATGTCTATGAGCTCGGCAAGTTTTTTCGCAACGAGGGGATGTCGCCCCAGCACAACCCTGAGTTCACGATGCTCGAGTGGTTCGTCGGTGGCGCCGACTACAACGGGGTGATGGCGTTCGCCGAGCAGTTGGTCGCCGACGTCGTCGAGCGCGTCCTCGGCACAACCAAGGTCGAGCGCGACGGAGAAACGATCGACTTCGCGACGCCCTGGGAGCGGGTCTCGGTGCGAGACGCGATCCTCGAGGAGACCGGCGTCGACATCGTCGAGGCGAGCCGCGAGAAGCTGGCAGAGCTGGCTGGAGAGGACGCCGACCCAGGCGATGACTGGGCAGGTCTGGTCGACACTCTGCAGGGCAAGCTGGTCGAGCCGAAGCTTGCCCAGCCGACCTTCATCGTCGACCTGCCGCTCGCGATCTGGCCGCTGGTCAAGCCGCACCCCGACCAGCCGCAGCTGCTCGGCGAGGCCTTCGATGGGATCGTCGCCGGGATGGAGATCGTCGGCGGTGGTACCGACATCAACGACCCGATCGAACAGCGCCGCCGCTTCGTCGAACAACGCGAACGCCAGGAAGCCGGCGCCGAGGAGAGCCCGCACCCCCACGACGAGGAGTTCGTGCGCGCCCTCGAATACGGGATGCCGCCGGCCAGCGGCTGCGGCCTCGGAGTGGACCGGCTGATGATGATCCTCACCGACTCCAAGACCCTGCGCGACGTGATCCTCTTCCCGACCATGCGTGAGGCGGCGAGCGAGTCAAGCGCCGAGCAGCCCGAGCAGTCCTCCTGAGCGCCGCGCGCGCCGCGGCGCGCGCTCAGAAGGCCGAGCGCAGCAGCCCGCCGTCGATCGGGATCACCGTGCCGGTGATGTAGGCGGCGCGCTCGGAGCAGAGGAAGGCGACGAGATCGCCGTACTCGGCGGGGCGGCCGAGGCGGGCGGCCGGGACTTCCGCCCTTGCGGCCTCTTCGGCGGCCTCGATCGAGCCGGTGCTGTCTGCCAGTCGTGCGGTCGCGAAGCGCCCGGTGGCGACGGTGTTGACGGTGATCCCGTCAGCGGCGACCTCGCGCGAGAGCGTCTTGAGGAAGCCGACGGCGGCCATCCGGTGGGCGTTGGAGAGGTTGAGCCCGGGAATCGGCTCCCGGGTCGAGCTGGAGCCGACGTTGACGATCCGCCCCCAACCCCGCTCGCGCATCCCAGGCACCACCGCCCCGGCCATCACCCGCGGCGCCAGGACGAGCGAGCGGTAGGCACCTTCCCAGTCCGCCAGCTCGTGGTCGAGGGCGCCGCCGAGCGGCGGCCCGCCGGTGTTGGCGATGAGGATCTCGACCGGGCCAAGCGCCGCCGCCACTTCGCCGGGCAGCGCCGCGACCCGGTCGAGGTCGGAGGCGTCGGCGACGAAGGCGCTCACCTCGCCGTCGATAGCCGCCGCCGCCGCATCGAGCTTCTCCGCCGAGCGGCTGGCGATCGCCACTCGCGCGCCCTCGCCGGCCAGCGCCGCCGCGATCGCCTGCCCGAGCCCGCGACTCGCGCCCATCACCAGCGCCACGCGGCTCTCGATCCCTAGGTCCAAGCCGTTCCCTCGGGCGTGCCCCGGGCGCACCAGGCCGCGAATAGCCCGACCGCCACCAAAGCGCCGAGCCAGTGTTGCCCGAAGATGACCGCGATCGCGCTGATCACTCCCGACAGAACCGCACCGACCAGCGCGGGCCGCACCGCCAGCCCCACGACGCGAGCCGTGATCCAAGCGCAGAGTAGCCAGGCGGCCGGCCCCGCCAGCCATCCCCAATCTTCAAAGAACCCGTCCGAAAGCAGCGCTGCAAGCAGCACCGAGAGCAGCGCCACCGCGACCAGCTGTACCAGCGCCACTCGCCAAAAGACGTCGAATCTCACGCCGCAGATTCTCCCATCCCGACGCCGACAGCGAGGGCTGCGCATTCGGGTCGGCTTGCGTCTTTACTGATTGGCACGCCCGCGGGTCGCTCAGACCTCACGACCCGGCCCGCTTGACTTCACCCGGCTCTGAGTGGTGCTGGGTCGGTCGGCTGCCAGGAGGAGCTGCAAAGATCGGATCCGACGCCAGTACACGAAGCTTCGCGATGACCGGCTCCGCATCAGATGACCCCCAACCCAAGGTTGCCCGCCGCCGCGCTCGCCCGCGGAGCGGGCGGAGACTGCCGGCGGCGACCTTCACCGGGCGCCTGACAGCCAGAACTGCTCCCCGAGGTTCCAGGGAGATAGTCGATGCCTCACGCACTGGCTCGATCGAGGAGATACGCGACTGTAAGCGCTCACTGCTCGTCACCTATCGCCGCGACGGAACGCCGGTCCCGACGCCGGTGTGGGCGGCCGAGTCCGGTGGCCACCTCTACGTGCGCACCGAGCGCACCGCGGGCAAGGTCAAGCGCCTGCGCAACGACCCGCGCTTGTTGGTGGCCCCTTGCACGGTGCGCGGCAAGCCTCTCGGCGACCCGTTCGAGGCGACCGCCAGGATGCTTTCGCCGACGGAGGAGTCGGTCGCCGAGCGGGCGCTCGCGACCCGCTACGGGCTCGGTCGCGCGATCTTCGAGTGGGCGATGGACGTGATGCGTGTGGACATGGGCTATCTGGAGATAACGCCGGCGGAGTGGCACGACGACTAGGCTCGGGTCCGCGGTGCAAACTGAGTAACTGGGCGCCGGCCATGCCGCCACGGTCTCCACCTACCCCTGACCCTCCCGCCACATCGCCCATACCCGCGGACCGCGCGGCAGGCGCAACTCCCCGGTGACGCGGAAGCCGTGGCGCGCGTAGAAGTCGATGTTGCGCTCCTTGGAGGACTCAAGGTAGGCGCCGATCCCATCCGCGTCGCATTGCTCGAGGACCGGACCCAAGACCGCGGAGCCGAGCCCCTGCCCCTGGGCCGGGGGATCGGTGCCGAGCACGGAGAGGTACCAGTGGGGTGGCTGACGAGGGTGTCGGCGCTCCACGCCGAGCAGCCCGAACGCGACCATCGGCGCCCGCGCGATAAGGCGGGGGTGAAGCAGGCATCGAGCCATCTCGGCGTCCTGGCGCACGGTCGTCTTCCAGCGTCCCGGCGCCGCCCACAGCGCCGCGCTGTCGAGCTCGGGCGTCGTCCAAACCTCGCCCTCGGGAAGCAGCTGGCGCAGCCGGGCCGCCTGGAAGCGCTCCAGCACAACCGGGCGCAGCACAGCTGCCCGGCACGACCACACGGCAACCGGGTCATCGAGAAACGCCCGCGCCAGCATCCGGGCCAGCTCGGGCACGTCGGCCGCCGTGGCCCGGTGCAGTGTGGGGGTTGAGGTTGCGATGGAGGCCATTGAACCACGGGGGAATGTGGGGCGATCCCCTTGGCCGAATGGCCAGCCCAGCCCCCAAGCGCTCCCCCCATTAAACAGCGCCCCGGCTCGCCGTTAGCCCCTTGTGTCTGCTCGAGACGAATCCAAGAGCGACGGCCCCGGCGGCGCTGAGCCTTGACGTCGGCGGTCAGCTTGTGGGGCTTGCAGAGGAGGCAGCCGCTTCGGCGGTGCTTGGGTCGTTTGCGCTTGTGGTGCGCCATGTACCTGGCGGAGCGCACGCATGTACAAGAGGGGACCTTGGCTCGCTCGCTTCTTTCCAGCGCGCTGGACGAAGCCGATCCCGATGCCCAGCGGATCACTGAGATCCTCGAAGGGATTCCCGGGGCCTGGGAACGGGCGCAGGAGTCGATCGAGCAGGCTCGGCGCGGCGGGACCGTGCCGCTCTCCGAGCTGTAGCCGATGCCGGCGATCGAGATCACGCGCCTGGCGCGTGACGCGCTTCGCGAGCTGATCGAGACCCGGCAGCTTCCGGACGACACGCGCGAACGCGTTTCGCGGTCGCTGCTTACGTTGGAGGAGTTCCCACGGGCTGGCAAGCAACTCTCCGGAGTCTGGCGAGATTGCCGCTCCCTCGCACCCGGTTCCGACCGGACACTCGATTAGACCGAGGAGGTCAGGATGTCGAGAGTCACGGAGGCCGGAATGCAAGAAGGAGCACAGGAGGAGGTCCAGCGCGTTCCCAGCGAGCCGTAGGCCAGCGGGAAACGCGCTGGAGCGCGCGGCGCAAGGAGGGGGTCGTGATGCGCCTCCCCTCCTGTTTGGCGAAGACCGGCGAAGTGGCAGGGCCAGGACGGGAGCCCCGCTTTCCTCTTCCGGAGAGGCTCTGCGCGGTTCGCGATGAGCCGGGTGTCCCGGCTGTCGCCCCGGTCCCGGGAACATCTCCGGGCGGGTGCGACGGGACGCAACGCGCTTCGTGGGACTCGAAAACCATTTGCTTGCAGGCTCTCGGTCGGCCAGGGGCCGTCCCGTTCGTGGTTCCGGTTACGGACCGGTCCCTGCAGGGCGCTGGGCGCTGACACCCCGCGCGAGGCGGAACTCCGCGGCGACCTCGCGTGTAGCCGCCTCGGCTCCGAGCGGAAATACGTGAAGCGCATCAACGCGCGAGATACTGGCAAGGCCCGCCGCCAGTTCGCCCGCTAGGTCGATGCCGCCGCCGCGACTGATCTGCGCCACGGCTCGCTGAGGAATCGCGACCCCTGGTAGCGCGCAGGCGCGCTCTGCCATGTGCGCGCTGCGGAGCAGCGCGACGCTTGCGTAGAACCGCACGCCCGCGAGGGTGTCCTCGGCGGCCGAGAGGAACGCTTCGAGGCGCCCGAGGTCGAAGATCATCTGCGACTGCACGAACGTTGCTCCAGCGGCGATCTTGCGCCGCAGGAGCCGCAACTCCCGGTCGACGTCCTCGGCGAAGGGATTGACGACCGCCCCGACCGCCAGCGGGTGCGGGGCGCTCCATGCCGACGCGCTCGCAATGAGCTGCGTGGCGGTCATGTCGGCCACATGTTCGATGCCAGGCACCGGATCGCCCTGCATGCAGAGGACCGCCTCAGCGCCGAGCGCCGCCGAGCCCACGACCTGGGACTGCAGGGCAAGCCGGTTGCGATCGCGGCAGGAAACGTGGACGATTGTCCCCACGCCCTGCTCCCGCGCGAGCGCTACCGCAGCCAGCGGCGACATCCGCGGCTGGCCAGCGTGATTGTCGGTCAACCCGACGGCGTCGACGGTGTCGGCCAGAACAGCGATCCGGTCGCTGACGCGCGCGCCATCGGCCTCGGTCGGCAGCGAGATCTCCGCGGACGTCAGGGCGGTCAGCGACACGACCGCTAAGCCTAGCCCGTCGGTCCGTCAGGCCGACCCATACCTCGTTAGAGGATCGGCTATCAGGACACTCGCTTTGCCCGGCAGGGCGCGCATCGTTACCCCGGTCGACAGCTTCCCCGCTTCGCGCGACGAGGAGCAGCGTGCGAGGTAGCCGAGCGCTTTCCCATCGGGCGATTTGCGAAGCGTCCGTGACGCGGCCAGAGGCACGTGGTCCGACACGACGACAGTTCTCCATCGCCACGTTTTGCGCCTTCGTCCAACTCGAAACCCGCGACGATCGGCTGCCAGTCGCCTCGAATAAATGCTGTTCTGCAGCTGGTCAGGGTGCCTCAATACGTGAAAGCGCGATTGATTCCACTACGGCCAATCTAGGAGCGGATAAGTGTGTAGATTCCGCCCCCGCTTCAAGGTTTCGTTTTGGTCGAGAGCCGCATGAGGCGGCAGGTACTAATTTGGGTACCAATTTCGCGCAAGTGCCGACCTTCGAGTAGCGCCCCGGCGCGTAGTTCTCTATCGCATACTGAAACGACTTCTTACATCGGTTCCAATTGATGCGGTCGGAGCGGCGCTTCGCTTGTCAGCTACGCCCATGGCCCCGCCCCGGTTCGACGACAGCGCGTCAACGCCGCCATCCCGGACATCGGCTGGCTTCTCGACCTCGGGGTGCTCCAGTCGGATCAGCCGGTAACAGAGCCGCTCGAACTCGATGTCGCTCAGGCGCTTGAAGGCGTAGCGGATCGTGCCTCGGGCCCGAACGAGCTTCTCGCCTGGTTCATCCTTGCTCAAGGGGTGCAGCTTAGGCGGTGGGTGCCCTGTTTTCCCCCCAAGATTGCCCCAGCAGTGCTCTCTTTGAACAAGGAACTTCGGAGTTAGTCGCCCCGCCGCAGCGATGCCTGCATGTCCTTCACGATCAGTTGCAGGTTCAGCGGGTCGGCGGGAGAGGGTTCGAATCCATGGTGCAGGTAGAAGCCCCGGGCACCCTCGTTCAGCGCATGCACCAGCATCACGCGAACCCCAACCTGCGCCGCAACCGCCAGCGAGCGCACTATCGCGTCTCGCAACAGGAACGCTCCGAGCCCGCGTTCCTGCACGCTGCGATCGACGGCCAGCCGAGCCAAAAGGACGGCCGGGATCGAGTGGCGAGGCATTCCCCGTCTCACCCGGGCGCTCGCCTCACGAGGGCTGACCGAAGCGGCGCAGAGAGCGTGGTAGCCGACCACCCGACCCTGCTCTGCGTCCTCGAGGACGTAAGTGCGCGCCGATCCCGCCGTGGCGGCGCCGCGGGCGTGCTCGCACAGCCACATGCTCAGCGAGCCGACTCCGGAATCGAATGCCTCCAAGGAGTGATCTGGTCCCAGTAGTTCGGGGTCGCCGAAGCGCGGCACCGACCCTGCCTACTCGGGGCGGGGGCGAGCGAACAATCTGGCCAGCTCTGGACGCACCTCGGCGGGTCGATCGAGCGCCTCGGTGAAGGCCCGCCAATCGGCATCATCCAGAATGAAGTGCGTGCGGTCGGCTAGGAGCCGCTCCGCCCGCTCGCGCCCGCTCTCGACCAAGAACTCGGTCATCGACTCCTCGCGCTGCAAGCTGGCCCGCTCGAACAGCGCCTTGTCCTCGGCGGCGATCCGCAGGTGGATCCGTGCAACCTTGGTTGCCATGTGGCAAGTGTACGCCACATTGCTTTCCGGGAGTCTGATCGCACCACCCGTCGTCGCTGCTGAGGCCACAGCGCTGATTGACGTCCGTGAGACGAGCAGGCGAACAGAGGAGCGCGCCAAGCGCGGTGTAGTGGGGAATTCGCCCCACGGCATCAGGGGCGATTGGGCAGGGAGATGGCGATCCCTGCCCGATGGGTCCGGACGTCGCGTTGCTGATGGGCATCGCGCACGGGACCACCGGCTGCTTGGAAGTTTCTAGTTGACTCGATGCCAGGTTGAGCTGGGCCCGGAACTGGACGCCTCAAGCAGCCCTTCGTTTCGCAGCCGTCTCAGGATGAGGCGGATCGTCGGGTCGCTGACCCCTGAGATGGCGCGCCGGACATCACTGATCTTGAAGTTCTCGGGTGCCTCATGAAGCACCCAGCTGCGAATTCGCTCCTGCTTTGTTCCGGTCTCCGAGCCCCGGCCGACCGCGACGCGCTGCTCGAAGTCGTCGTAGGACTCGGCGAGCACGGTCAGCAGATACTCCGTGAAGGGCCAGATGTCGTGCTTGCCCTGATGCCAGTTTCGCTGGGATGCTTGCAAGGCATCGTAGTAGGCGTTCGTGGACTCATAGATCCGCTGCTCGACACTCACGTAGCGCGCGACTCCGTAATCCAGTCTGAGCAGTTCATGCATTGTCGCCAGCCGAGACATCCGACCATTGCCATCTAAAACCGGATGGATCGCCAGGAGGTCGAGGACGAAATCCGAGAGCAGAATCAGGGGATGGGCCACCTCGTGCTCGAGCCCGTAGGCATAGCTTGAACAAAGCCCAGCAAGGAGTCCCTCGGTCTCCTGCCAGGGCGGTGGCCTGAAGATGATCCGGGTCCTGCCTTCCGCATCGCGGTCGGCGATCTGGTTGTCCTCCTGCTTCAGATAGCCGCCTCGGCCATCCGTGTGAGCCAACATCTTGCGGTGAAACTCCAGAAGGCGGGGCACTGTCAGCGGTGCTCACCTGCCGGACCTGAACAGTCACCTGCGACAGGGATTCCGGTGATGGGCGGTGCTGGGCTCGAACCAGCGACCTCCTGCTTGTAAGGCAGGCGCTCTGCCAACTGAGCTAACCGCCCGGGGGCAAGATTTTGGCTCTGTGACGGGGTTTAGCGCCCCTGGTCGGAGCGGCTGATCTGCCAAGGGTAGCGGCGAAACTGCGCTCCTTGCCCTTCCCTGCCCATTCGGCACGGTTCCACCGGCCGAACGATTTGGTTCTCCACTGCAGGAGCAAGCACTGGCGGTAGGGTTACGGCTCAGAAGGGCCGTGGAAGACCTATTGCCGGCTTGGTGAGCCGTAGCCCGATCGGCTGTTGAGGGGCCGCAGCCTATCCCGGGACTTGGGCCGGCGCCCGTCCTATGAGGAGCTCGAGGCCCTTGTCGTCTCCCAGGCAGCGCTGATCGAGGAGCTGCGAGCCGAGGTCGCCGAGCTGCGGGGACGCCTCGGCCAGAACTCCCGCAACTCCTCCAAGCCGCCCTCCTCAGACGGCTATGAGAAGCCCGCTCCCAAGAGCCTGCGCCGCCCCTCGGGCCGAAAGCCCGGTGGGCAGCCCGGTCATCCGGGGCACCATCTGCAAAAGGTCAAGCGCCCCGACCAGGTGATCGTGCACGTGCCGGAGCGCTGCTGCGCCTGCGGCGGTACTCAGAGAAGATCAACTACACACAACAACCGACGCGAAGTGGGGCCGCTTCAAGCCGCCGCGCCGCCACTGCAAACCGCCGCGCCCAGGCGCCGGATCAGGGCGGATACGGGCGTTGATCCATAGCGGCACGATCGAGGTCAACGCCCCTAAGACAGCGGACGCGGGATATTTCCAGCGTGGCGCGACCGAGACTCTTTCCGCACGAATCTCCTCGCAACGTCGCTGGCGCGATATACGGGTTGATCCTCGGCTCCTCGATCATTTCCGCCGCGAGCGCTGATTACCCCGGCCAGGCGGGGCTGGTTGAGATCTATGTATGTGTGACGGCGCTGGTCTTCTATCTGGCGCACGTCTATGCGCGGGTAATCGGAACCTGGATCGAAGGGGAGCCGCCGAGCGCTGTTGCCGTCCGGCGCGAGCTCCGCCAGGAGTGGCCGATGGTCAGTGCCCAGCTATTACCTGCCTTGTTCTTACTCCTCGGGGCACTGGGGCTTATCTCGGGCCAAGCCGCGATCACGATTGCCTTGGTCGCGGCGCTCACCGAGCTGATGGTCGGAGTCCTCTATGCATGCTTCAAGGTCCGGGCGACGCCAGTGCAGGCCGTAGCGTCGGTGTCGGCGGCTGCCATCTTCGCCGTCGTCGTAATTCTCCTCAAGGTATTCGTCCACCACTGACGCGATCCGCCTCGCCTAACTTGGGGTCTTGCCGAAGGCCCTCCGCGGGTTTAGGCTGCTCGACGGCCAGAGTTAACGGCCAAACAGTCTCGGCCAAACCCAAGGAGGGCGATTCGAATGGTCCTTGCAGATATCAGCTTCGGCGATCTTCTTCTGCTCGTCGTCGAGGTTTTCCTCTTCGTGATCTGGATCTGGATCCTGCTCACGATCATCACCGACCTCTTCCGAGATCACGAGATGTCGGGCTGGGCCAAGGCGATCTGGATCCTCTTCCTCGTCTTTATCCCTTTCCTGGCCGCGCTCATCTATCTGATCGCGCGGGGCTCTGGGATGCGGGACCGGACGATCAAAGCCCAGGCCGATGCGAAAAAGCACTTCGACGACTACGTCCGCAAGGAGGCTCACACCACTCCCGCCGACGAACTCCACAAGCTCAACGAACTGCGTGAAAAAGGCGCCCTCAGCGATGAGGAGTTCCAGCAGGCGAAGGACAAACTGCTGGCTTAGGCCAGACCGGGTAGACACAACGGTCACCCGGAGATAGAGCAATGGCCAAGTGGGGCGTCCTCGCCGTCCTCGGCGCCGCGCAGTTCCTGATGGTCCTCGACCAAGCGGTGATGAACGTTGCGATCTCACAGCTGGTCGCCGACTTCCATACCACCGTTACCACGATCCAGGCGGTGATTGCGCTCTACGCGCTGGTGATGGCCGGGCTGATGCTTACCGGAGGCAAGCTCGGCGATCTGCTGGGGCGCCGTCGGGCATTTGCGATCGGCCTCTGTATCTACGCGGCGGGCTCGGCGCTTACCGCTGTCTCCTGGAACGTCACCGTCCTCACCCTCGGCTGGTCAGTGTTGGAGGGGATCGGCGCCGCCCTGGTGCTGCCGGCGATGGTCGCGCTCGTCGCCGCCAACTTCCGCGGCCAGGACCGTGCCCTCGCCTACGGAGTCCTCGGCGGGGTCGCTGGCGCCGGGATTGCCGTCGGCCCGATCTTGGGGGGCTGGGCGACGACCGAGCTCAGCTGGCGGGTCGTCTTTGCGGGCGAGGTCGTAGTTGCAGCCGGCATTTTCGCAGGCCTGCGTCTGCTCGACGAGGCAAAAGTCGAGCGCGCGCGGCAGGGGCTCGACTGGGTCGGAAGTATTCTCTCGGCGCTTGGTCTCGGGCTGGTCGTCCTCGGTGTGCTTGAGGCGAGCAACTGGGGCTGGTTACAGCCGCGCAGCTCCCCGGTCGAGCCATTCGGCTTTTCGCTTACCCCGTTCGTCATCGCCGCCGGCGGGGTCGTCCTTTTCGCCTTCCGCTGGTGGGAGCTGCGCCGCGAGGCGAACGGCCGGGAACCACTGGTGCACCTGCGATTGCTCGCGCTCCCGCGTCTGCGGGCGGGGCTGGTGATGCTGGTCTCGCAGAACTTGATCCTGATGGGGATCTTCTTCACCGTGCCGCTGTTCCTTCAGGTAGTTCAGGGCCTCGACGCGTTGGAAACGGGGGTGCGGATGCTGCCCGCCTCGGTGGGACTCTTCATCAGCGCACTCGGCGGATCGGCGCTGGCGAAACGCCTGCCGGCGCGGACGATCGTCCGCGCCGGCCTCCTGATCGTGCTGGTTGCGACGCTGCTGCTGCTCGACACGATCGAGCCGGAGCTCGACAACACCTCCTTCCTGATCGCGATGGGAGTGCTGGGCGTCGGGATGGGCCTGATCGTCTCCCAGCTCGGCAACGTCGTGCAATCGTCGGTAGGGGAGGAGGATCGCAGCGAGGCAGGCGGGCTGCAAAACACGGCCCAGCAGCTCGGCTCCTCGCTCGGCACCGCGTTCCTCGGCGCGGTGGTAATCACCGGCCTGATTTCGGCGTTTTCGGCGAACGTCGTAGCGAATCCGAAGGTGGAGACCGCGGTCAAGGAACAGGTACAGGTGAGGCTGGGCACCAGCGTCAGTTTTGTCGCAGCGAGTCAAGTAGAGGCCTCGGCACAGCGAGCAGGGGTGAAGCCGGCCACCGTCCAAGAGCTGGTCGGAGATTACGAAGACGCTCAGCTCAGGGCGCTAAAGACCGCGTTTCTCTTAGCGGCGGGGTTGGTTCTGGCAGCCCTCTTCGCGACGCGAAACCTGCCGATCCGACGTTTCGATCAGCTCGAGCGTGGAGCTGACCACGGCATGGCACCTACCTGAGTCGGAGTTGCTGCCGTGGCGCGAAGCCCCTTGCTTTTGCGCATGTGCGGTGAAACACTAGCGCGAGATAGCCGCCCAGTCTCGGCATCGACATGACGGGCGCGAAATCGAGGCCGTTGCGCCTCATTGGGGAGGTTGAGATGAGCACTGTCGATCCAGCTTCGACCCCGCAGGCTCCGCTGCGAGAAGAGCGGCAGCCCACCGGTTGGACTGCCTTCGCCGCAGTTGTCCTGTTGATCATCGGGTTCCTTGACGCCCTCTATGGGCTGGCGGCGATCCTCAACAACGAAATAGTCATCGTCGGCGGACACGGGGTGATCGTCGCCGACGTGACCACTTGGGGTTGGGTGCAGTTGATCCTCGGCGTCATCCTCGGGCTCACCGGGCTGGGGCTCCTGTCGGGAGTGTCTTCGGCGCGGTGGGCGGCGGTCTTCTTCGTCTCCATCAACGCGATCGCCCAGATCGTCTGGTTCCCGGCGGCGCCGTTGTGGGCGTTCCTGATGATCATCCTCGACGTTGTGGTCATCTACCAGCTGACCGCGCGGTGGGCTGAATAGCGGGACCTAAAGGTGAAGAAAATGGTCGGCTCGCAATGGCGATGGGTTCGCCACTGCGAGTGCCTGGCCAAACCTCCTGGCGGGCGATGAGGACGAGGTCAAAGTTCGAGCGGAGTGGCTCGGAGTTCGAGATGAAAATCCCTGCCGAGGTAGAGATGAAGGTCGAGCCTGAGCTCGATCCGAAAGAGAACGCGAGACACGGAGGAGGAAGAGCATGCTCCTTGAGGACTACGGCCTGATCGGGGACATGCAGGCGGCCGCGCTCGTCGGCCGCAACGGCTCGATCGACTGGCTCTGCCTGCCGCGTTTCGATTCCGCCTCCTGCCTGTCGGCACTGCTCGGCGAGGAGCGACACGGATGCTGGCTGCTGGCGCCGGCCCGAGCAGAGCGCCTGGGCACTCGCCGCTATCGGGCGGGGACGCTTGTGCTAGAGACTGAGTTCGAGGTCGAGGAGGGCAGGGTTCGCCTGATCGATTTTATGCCCCAGCGAGGCGACGGGCCCCCGCGCGTGATTCGGATCATCGAGGGGCTGGGAGGACGGGTGCCGATACGGATGAAGCTGGCGCTGCGGCCCGACTACGGCACAATTCGGCCTTGGACTGAGCTTTCACCAGACGGTGCGGTCACCACCGCAGGCCCCGACACATTTCGCCTCACCACGGCAGTTCCGTTGAACTCCGTCGACGGAGCGATCGGTGCCGAGTTCGAGCTGGTCGAGGGTGCGCGGGAGCATTTCACCCTCACCTGGCATCTGTCCTACAAGGAGGCGCCAATCGCCGAGGACGCCGAGTCTGCGCTCGCCCGTAGCGAGACGGCGTGGAAGGAGTGGAGCGGGCGCTGCCAATACGAGGGCGCCTACCGCGATGAGGTTATAACCTCGCTGATCGCGCTCAAGGCGATGACCGTCGAGGACACGGGGGCGCTGATCGCGGCGCCGACGACCTCGCTGCCAGAGGAGCTCGGAGGCGTGCGCAACTGGGACTACCGCTACTGCTGGCTGCGTGACTCCGTGCTGGCGCTAGAGGCGTTCCTCGCCGCCGGATACACCGAAGAGGCCCTCGCCTTCCGTGACTTCCTGCTTCGAGTCGGCACCGGCGACCCGTCCGCGATTCAGATCATGTACGGAGTGGGCGGCGAGCGGCGGCTAACCGAGTTCGAGCTGCCGGACCTTCCCGGTTATGAGGGATCGCGGCCAGTCCGGGTGGGCAACGCTGCCTCAGAGCAGTTCCAGCTCGACGTATATGGCGAGGTGATCAGCGTGCTCGCAATTGCTGCGGAAGCGATCGGGAAAATCGAGGAGCGGCTCTGGCCTCGCTGGCGCGGCGTAGTCGAGTACGTCGAGACGATCTGGCGGCTGCCCGACGACGGGATCTGGGAGGCTCGCGGCCCCCAGCGCCATTACACCTACTCGAAGGTGATGGCCTGGGTCGTATTCGACCGCGCAGTCCGGGTTGCCGAGCGCTTCGAGATGAAGGCACCGATCGATCGCTGGAAGCAGCTTCGCGACGAGATCCACGCCGAGATCTGCGAGAAGGGCTATGACCCAGAGCGCCGCACCTTCACTCAGTACTACGGATCCAAGGAGCTCGACGCCAGCGTCCTCAACATCCCGCTAGTCGGCTTTCTTCCCGGAACCGACGAGCGGGTCACCGGCACCATCGACGCGGTCTCCGGCGAGCTCGGCCGCGACGGATTCGTCTCTCGCTACTCGACCGCCGAAACCGACGATGGGCTACCCGGCGACGAGGGTCAGTTCCTCGCTTGCTCTTTCTGGCTCGTCAGCGCTCTTGCGATGAATGGCCGAGTCAAAGATGCACGCACGCTATTCGAGCACTTACTCGACCTGACCAATGACCTCGGCCTGCTTGCCGAGGAGTACGACGTCGCGCACAAGCGCCAGGTTGGCAACTTTCCGCAGGCGTTCAGCCACCTGACCTTGGTCCTCGCGGCCCGGGCGATTGCCGCAGCACAAACTGATCCGAGCTGACCGACCCCGTCGAAGATCGGACGGCATCCCGACGCCGCTCAGCGATCCAGCAGGTGGCCAGCCAGCTCCGCGGCGCTGACCCCGATGAACGCTCCCACGAGCACGTCTGCGGGATAGTGGACACCAGTATGGATCCGGGAGTACCCGACCAGCGTCGCCAAGGCCCGCAGCGGTGCCGAGAGCATCGGCTGCGCGTCAGCGGCGCCTGTGGCAAAGGCGAAAGCGGAGGCGGAGTGGCCGGATGGGAAGGAGCTCGAGCGCGGCATTTGGACGTGGCGGCTCGCTAGCTCCTCGGCCTCCCTCCTCGCCGGGCGCCGCCGAGCGCTTAGCGGCTTGGCGATGAGGTTGGCGAAGCCGGAGGCGATGCCGAGCGAGACGAGGCCCCTTCGAGCCGCCAGCCGGCCGCTGGGTCCGCCAAGGAGGGCCAGCGCGGCCGCGGTAGCAAACCAGAGCTTGCTCTGGTCGGCGGCGCGGGAGAGACGGCTCATGGCGATGTCCAGCGAGGGGGTCTCGCTGGCAGCGATCGCTCCGTAGACGGCGGCATCGATTGCCTTCGCCTCATTGAGCCACTCGGCCATCGGGCGATGATATGAGCCGTCGCTTTGACCGTGGTGGTGGGCAATCACGACGTTCCAACTTGGCGCTGGCGGGGCGACCTTTGCAGCCGCTCAGGCGCCGGGCGTGGCGCTCACCACTTCAACTCGATCTCGAGCTCTCGCTCATCGGTCTCGATCTCCAGCTCGACCTTGAGCTGGACCTCGTCGGGAACGTGCACGGTGATCTTCATCCCGGCCCGCTCGAAATCGATGTCGTTTTGGCGCGCGAGCATGTCGGCGAGAGCGTGAAGACGTTTAGCGACCTCCTCTCGCCGGAGGGTTTCCGTCTGCTCGACCTCGAAGATATCCATCAGTTCTCCTTCCGCTGAGGTTGTGGTTTCGGTGTCCTCCCCATAGCGATCCGCGCCAGCGCGAGAACAGTCTCCCAGGGCCCCTCGGGCATCGCCGCCGACGGAGAGACTCCGGGGTGGGCGGCGGCGATCCGCACCGCCAGCGCCGCTGGCAAGATTCTGAAGCGCAGAGGCGTGTTCAGAGTTACGGCCTCGCCGTCGATACCCGCGGCGATCGGGCCGTCTGCGTCAACCTCGAAGGTGGGCGTGGACCACTCTCGCCAGGGATGCCGGATCAACCGCAGTCCTCCGGCCGACAAGGAAGCAACGGTGATCCCCAATAGCTTGTCGTCGATCCTCGGCCGGGTACCCGAACCGACCGCACGCCCGAGGCGGTAGCGATTGTTGGAGATGAGGATCGCCGTACCGGAGGAGTGCTCGCGCCCGCTGGGCCCAGTCCAGCGCAGGACCTGGCCTTTGCCCTCAGGCCCCAGCACTTCGGGCAGCGTGTCGAGCATGGTCCGCAGCTTCGCCTCCCGATAGCCCTCGCGCTGGACGGCCTCGGCGTAGAGGCCGATCGAGACGTTGTTGACGAATACGCGGCCGTTGACCTCGGCAAGATCGACCCGCTTTTCGCGACCCCCGAGGAAGGCGTCAAGCGCGCCGATGACATCGTCGCGGTCTACCCCGAGGTCGAGGGCAAAGTGGTTGCGGGTCCCGGCCGGAATACAGGCATAGGGCAGACCCTGCTCAGCGGCAACCATCGCAACGACGGCCTGGGAGCCGTCGCCGCCGGCCATTGCCAGCGCGTCGGCTCCATCGGCTACCGCGCCGCGCACGAGTTGCTCGAGGTCGGTGCCGAGCTTCAACTCGATCGGTTCGATGCCACGGGCCCGCGCCTCCTCGGCGAGGTGGAACTTCTCGGCCTTGCCCCCACCTGACTTGGGGTTGTAGAAGAGCACGGGGTGGCGGGGGTCCGGCACCTGTTGAAGCGGGACGTAGATCATGAAGGCCGATCGCGTCGCAAAGAGCATCAGCCCCACGCCCACCACGATCACGATGGCCTGCGCGAGGTGATCGCCGCCAGCGATCAATACAGCCGCGGCCACCGCCACTGCCAGGATTGCGATTCCTGATCCCAGAAGCCTCGCGCCGCCGGCGCGGGTCAGTCCGTACCAGGCCGCCGTCAACGCGACCACGAGGCCGGCGAGGACGATCAGTCCCCGGGGAAACTGAGATAGGACGATGTCGATGCTGAGGCCTGCAAGGGCTGTCGCACACGCGAGAGCCGCGAACGCGGCTACCCGGCCCGGGTAGCCTTGTTCAGCCGACATAAGTGCTCCTCATCCTCGTGCGACAAATCGCCGTTGCCAAACCAAACAACGACCTTATTGCGACGCTCGTCTAGCCTATCCCCGGTGACCCAAAACGACAAGCGTGGCCCCACTGAACCCGTGCCAGCGTAGGGCCAGCTGTCGAGTCATCACCGTCGCCGAAAGGTTCAATGGTTCTCCCCCGTAAGGTTTCACCTGTTCGGCGCTGCTGCCGAGGTGATTGAGTCCGATTATGGACGTCCTCCTACTGGCATTCTCGGCCGCATTGAATCCAACGCTGCTTGCAGCAACCACGGTCATACTGCTGCTGCCGAAGCCGCGGAACCTGATGTTGGGCTACCTGCTCGGGGCAATGATGACCAGCGTCTCCCTGGGGCTGGTGATCGTCTTTTCATTGGAGGATTCGGGCGCGGTCGAAGTTGCCAAGGACACGCTTGGCCCGGCGGCCGACATCGCACTGGGAGCCATCTTTCTCATCGTCGCGCGGGTCCTAAGCGCTGAACGCGATGTGACTCTCAAGGAACGTCGGGAACGACGCAAGGCCGCAAAAGGCAAGACGAAGAGAGACAAGGGCCCGCCACGCTGGCAGCAGGTCCTGAGCCGGGGCACTCCGCGCACCACCTTTGCCGTTGGAGCGCTCCTGACCCTTCCAGGCGCCTCCTATCTTGTTGCCCTGACCCGCTTGGCGAAGGACGATCTCGGCGCACCGGAGACCGTTCTCGTGATCATCGGCTTCAATCTGATCATGCTGGCCCTGCTCGAGCTGCCGCTTCTCTCCTACTGGCTGCAGCCGGACGCAACGCCAGGGCGGGTGGAACGCTTCAGGGCCTGGTTGCGCCGGGACGGTAGGCGGATGGCGATCCGGGTAGTGACCGTCGCAGGGGCGCTGTTGGTCGTGCGTGGAGTGATAACACTGATCGCCTGAGTCGTCTCCGGGGTAGATTTGCTGCACGACCTTATTCCCAACCCAAGGATGGCGATTTTGATGCTGAGACGAATCGACGACATGCCGCCCAACACGATCGGCTTTGAAGGGACTGGCGAGGTCGAGGACGACGACTGGGAGCACGTGGCCGAGCCCGTGCTCCGAGAGGCGTTGGCGAGGGGGGGCAAGCTACGCCTCCTCTATCTTCTTGGCCCGGGCGTGCAAGAGGTTGAGGGAGATGCGATCGGCGCGGGTGCCAAGTTCCAGGCGCGTCACGCGACAACGTTTGAGCGCGTGGCGGTAGTCAGCGACGAGGATTGGCTGCGACCGGCGCTCTCGACTCTCTCGTTTCTCCTACCCGGTAAGGCGAAGGGATTTCGCGTCGCCGAGCTCGCCGCCGCAAAAGCCTGGTTGACCGACGATTAGAACGAACGTTCGCAGCCGCCCCCAGCTGGCTCAGATCATCGAGTGATTGGCTGGAGTGATCCGTCGCAGCACCCGCGGAAGAGCCGCGCAACCGACGGCCCCGCGGCGATCGTTGAGGAGGGTGGCAGCAGCAACTCCAGCCAGCCGCCGGGCCGACCTCGTCTGCGGCTCGGAGCTCACCCATGACCGCCGCCTACGGTGTCGCGGTGCAGTGGCAGCCGCAGAGGCCACGCCTGCGTCCCTTGCGGCTGGCGCTGTCCTGGGCGCTTTCTGCCCTCTCGCTGTACGTCGCAGCCGCACTCGTACCCGGGGTGAGTCTCGGCTTATTTGGCGGTGCCGTCGTCGTCGCTGCGCTGATCGCGCTGCTAAACGCCATCCTGCCCCCTGTGGTAGCCGCGCTGAGGCTGCCGCTGACCCTGGCGCTCGGCTTCGTGCTGGTGCTCCTCGTCGATGCGCTGCTGCTGGAGCTCGCAAGCGGTGCCCTGCCCAACTACATCAGTGTCGACTCGCTTGGAAGCGCTCTCCTGGCCGCACTGGTAATGGCAATCGTCTCGCTGGTGCTCAACGTGATGATCGGAGCCAACGACGAGGATGCCTACTCCCTTCGTGTCGTGCAGCGGGTCGCGCGCCGCCAAGGCACGCTGGCCCATACAGACATGCCAGGGATCCTCTTCCTCGAGATCGACGGGCTGGCGCTGCCCGTGCTGCGCGACGCGGTGCGCGACGGAAGCGCGCCGACGATGGCGCGATGGCTCGCTGAGGGCGGCTATCGCCTGAGCGAGTGGGAGCCCGACCTCTCATCGCAGACCGGTGCCAGTCAATCGGGGATCCTGCTTGGCTCCAACGACGATATCCCGGCCTTCCGCTGGGTGGACAAGGAGCGCGGAACCCTTATCTCCTGCTCGACGCCGGGCGATTGCGCGGAGATCGAGCGGCAACATTCGAGAGGCGCGGGCCTACTCGCCGACGGCGGCGCGAGTCGCGGCAACCTGCTCTCCGGCGAAGCCGAGGAGGTGATCCTCACGGTCAGCCGCATGGCGGAGGAGAAGAAGGCCAACCCGGGCTACCGGGCTTTCCTCGCCAACGGCTTCAACGTCACCAGGGCCTTGGTCCTGTTCGGCTGGGAGGTGCTGTTGGAGTGGACCGCAGCGATTCGCTCGGCCCGGCGTGACATTCGCCCCCGCGGGCACCGCGGCGGGATCTACCCGTTGCTACGCGCGAGCATGTGCGTGATCGTTCGCGACCTGATCGTCTACGGCGTCCTGACCGACATGATGCGCGGCCGCCCCGCCGTCTACGCAACCTTTTCAAGCTACGACGAGGTCGCCCACCACTCCGGGCTGCAGCGGGCCGACACGATGGAGGCACTCCGCAAGCTCGACCAGCAGTTCGACCGGATCGCGCGAGCCCGTAGATTCGCACCACGCCCCTACGAGATCGTCGTGCTCTCCGATCACGGTCAGACTCAGGGCGCGACCTTCAAGCAGCGCAACGGCTACAGCCTCGAGCAACTGGTAGGGCGCTGCGTCGAGGACGGGGACGTTGCCGGGTTCGCAGGGGGCGACGAGCAGACCGCGATGGTCGGGTACGCGGCAAACGAGGCAACCGGTCGGGCCGGCACGAAGGCCCCAAAAAATGACGTTTCGGATCGAAATGTGGTCGTCCTTGGCTCCGGCAACCTGGGACTCATCTATCTGATGGAGGAGAGGCACCGGCTGACCCAAGAGGAGATCAACGAGCGCCACCCGAAGCTGATTCCGGCTTTGCGCGCGCATCCGCACATTGGCTGGCTCCTCGTCCGCTCCGCCGAGCGGGGGGCCGTGGTCTTCGGCGCAAGCGGTGCCCATTACCTGGCAGACGGTCAGGTCGAGGGCGAGGACCCGTTGGCTCACTTCTCGCCGACCGCGCCCCGGCACCTGCTGCGCACCGACGGCTTTCCGCGCGTGGCCGACATCATGGTCGGCAGCTTCTATGACCCCGAGCTCGATGAGGGCTGCGCCTTCGAGGAGCTAATTTCCTTCCACGGTGGTCTCGGAGGCCCACAGACACGCCCCTTCATCCTCTCCCCCGTGAGTCTGCCCCTGCCCACCGAGCCGATAATCGGTGCCGCCGCCGTCCACCTGGTGCTCTCGGGCTGGAGAAGGGAACTTCACGAAGCCGGCTGATCGGATCACCTACGTCGGCCACGCCACGGTGCTGCTCGAGCTGAGCGGCCTGCGCATCATCACGGACCCTGTGCTGCGGTCGAGGATCGCGCACCTGCGTCGCCACGGGCCTGGGCCCCGTCCAGAAGTGACAGAGCGGCTCGACGCCCTGCTGATCTCCCACCTCCACCTCGACCACGCCGACCGGCCGTCGCTGCGAACGATCTGCCGCGAGACGCCAGTTCTCGCTCCGCCGGGAGCGGGTCGATTCCTCGAGCGCTGCGGATTCACGGCGGTCTCGGAGCTGGCCCCCGGGCAGTCCACCAGAATCGGCGGGGTGCAGATCACAGCAGTGGAGGCAAGACACGGTCACGGCCCGTCACGGACACACCGGCAATCCGAGGCGGTCGGCTTTCACCTCTCAGGTTCGAGGCGGGTTTACTTTGCCGGAGATACGGACCTTTTCGAGGGAATGGCTGCGCTCGCCGACGAACTTGACCTGGCGCTGTTGCCTGTCTGGGGATGGGGCCCGAGCCTGGGTCCGGGGCACCTCGACCCTGAACGCGCTGCCCGCGCGGCGGCGATGCTCTCGCCGCACGTCGCGGTTCCGATCCATTGGGGCACCTTCTTCCCGCTCGGCCTCGCCCATTTCCTTCCCCGTCGTCTCAGTACACCACCTCATGACTTCGCCCGTTGGTGTGAAAGGCTCGCCCCCCAGGTTGATGTTCGGATCCTTCTCCCGAGCGAAGCATGCTCGCTTTCCACGCCAGGGAAAGGCCAGTACGGCGGGTAGTCTGGATGCGGTGTCGGCAGACCAAGCGTTTAGGCACCGAATCAGTCGGTACGCAAAGGCCAGGTGGAGAAGGGATTTCGCTGCGGCTCCGAAGACGAGAAAGCCGCAGGTGGGGGTGCCAGGAGCGGTCGTCGCCACTACGGTGAGAAGACAAAGCTTATGACCATGGGGGAGCCAGCGAAAGCCCGACCAAGCCGAATACGAAGAAGACGGTGCCGATGATCAGGCCAAGTCCAGACAGTAGCACCGGCCAGTGTTTTTGCAGCCACTGATTCGCCACTCCAAGGACGCGGCTAGCGTCCTCACCTAGAACCTCCACCGCGACCAGGATCGCGACCAGGGGCAGGATGAAGACGACGTTGTAGATGACCAGCGTCCCAACCCGGACAGAGACACTGAAACCGGAGGCGGTGATCGCGGCGATCGCAGCAAAGTACGGCAGCGCGGTCGGCAGCTCGACGGCCCCGATCCCGGCACCGAGCGCCAGGCTCGACCCGCCCTTGGTTTCCACGCTCGGCAGCTTGCTGCGAGCAAAGGATCTCCGTCCTAACCAGAGCCCAGCCGCTAGGGCCAAGATGATCGTGCCGGCGATTAGCTCGGTGATGTGTTTGGCCGCAGCGCTCGGCCGCGGAATCAGCGCCAAAAGCCACTGTCCTGGTCCGATCATGATAAATAATCCGGCGAGCAGGTTGACTGTGAATACCCCCACGATGAAGCCTCCGACCTGGCGCCGCGGATGCTCGGTCGTCGCCAGATAAAGAGCCGGCGCCACGGTTGATGGGTTCAGCGAATCACCGATTGCGATCGAGACCACGAGGATGAGTAATCCCAGCAAGAGCCCACCTTGACACTATTGCTCCGAGCTCGCGGCTTTCTGTTGGTGTGACCACCCTACGTGGCTGCCTCGCGGATACTTGCAAGTGAGCCCCGACAACATTTCTGCCAAGCATGCCCGGTCTGACCTAAGCAGGCCGCCCTCACCGAGTCGCCCGACAGTGATCTGCGCAGCGCCTTCCCTTCCGAGCTGCGGGGAGGACACCTAATCCAACTCGATCTGAATGCCGTTTGCACCGGTTCGACGCCGCAGCTCTCTCGTCGTCTACTGGGCATTCGATGTTGCCGCAAATGGGCGGGAAGGTGTACGATGGAGCAGCAGCAGCACATCGCCGAGCAAGGAAGCAAAAGCCGAGAGAGCCCCGATGGCATTCGCCCAGAAGGCCGCAGGCAAGGTGGGGAGGCCACTAGGGTCTCCGGGCTGTTACGCCGTAGGAAGCGCACGGACCGACGGCGACTCTGTTGGGATGCGTTAGGTGGCCTCGAATAGGACGGCGGCTGGCTTGGCCCTGCTCGTAGGGGCAATTGGCTTATCCGTGTTCGGCTTGGTGGCGTGCGGCTCTGGCGGGGCGGCGAGCGTAGCCAGCAGCGTGAGCGCAACTGCGACCGGAGAAAGGTCCGAATCCGCTGCGGGCACCAGCAGCACCGCGCCCACCACTACAACGAAGACCGACAGCGAAGCAAAGCCCCCCAAGGGCCAAACAGCGAAGGCTTCGGCGCAGACGAAGTCAACCACCACCACTCCAACGACTCCCACCACCACCGTCACCGAACCGACCAAGACGAATACGGTCACGCAGACGAACACGGTCACAACGCCCGCGAAGACGAAGACCGTGACCGAACCCACGCAGACGAATGCCGTCGTCCATAACAAGACTGTCACGACCCCTGCACCCACGACCACGACGGAATCAGGCGGCCTGCCCGCATGGGCTTGGTTGCTTATCGGTGCCGCGGTGGTCGGCGCTGTGTGGGCCTTCTTGGAGGTTCGGCGGCGGCGGAAGAACCGCTCGGACCCGGAGGCGGCAGAGGCTCCCACGGCCATTAGTGACCCACCGCCACCGCGCGACGACCCGCCGCAACTGTGAGGAAACAGGCGGACGCCACCCGGAAACTCCCGGCGATGCCGACGCAGCGCCGGCGATAGTCCCACTCATCTACCGATCGCGGCAGCTGAAGAGGAGGGGGAGGCGTTCCCGCACCTGCGGGCGGGCGTGGCCTACGGCGCAGCGCTCGCCCAGACGGGCGACTACTACGGCCGCCCGGTCAACCTGGCGAGCCGGGTCACCGGCGTCGCCAGACCCGGCAGCGTGCTCCTCGACGCCGTGGCCAAGGAGGCCACTGGGGACGGCTTCTCTTACTCCTTCGCCGGTGAGCGCCGCCTCAAGGGCTTTGACTCACGGGTGAAGCTCTACCGGGCGCGCTAGCTGACCCGACCCAAACAACTTTGTGAACCGGTTGTGGGAGCGCATCTGCGATGCGCGGACACCTCTCTCGGACCGGCGTCGAGAGATCCGGAACCCTTGACTTCGTAAGGCTTTCGATATATATTCGTAATGCCTTCGTAAGCAATAGATCGAATCCCAGATGCCAAGAACTGCTCATCACCCCCGCGAAATTCTTCTGACCCTGCTGGCGGTCCTTTCGGGACGCCCCCTCGACCGCACAGAGGCCGTTGCAGACCTCCAGGCGCACGGCAGCGTCGGTTGTCCCTCATCGAAGGCCGTCGAGATCGCGATCGAGGCCCTGCTGGCCGAAGGCCTGATCGAGCGCCAGGCAGATGCCCTTCGAATCGCCTACCGAACAACAGCTACCGGGGCAAAGACGCTCGAAGATCGGGCAGAGGCGTGGAGCGGTGGGCAAGCATGGCCTTCCTCTCGGTTGCGGCTGCGCTTCCCCGCCTGGGCCGGCCGCAAGACGCAGATACGCAGCTTCATGTTCACCGACGCCGTAGGCTCGACCGCCTTACTCGATCGCCTCGGCGAGGAGGTGGCCTATGAGTTGCGCGGACGCCACTTCGTGCGGCTGCGCGCGGCGATCGGCGCTCACGTCGGGTATGAGGTCAAGAGCCTCGGCGATGGCTTGATGGTCGCCTTCCAGAGCGCCCACGCAGCAGCCGCATGCGCCGTGACCATGCAACGCTCGGCGGCCCGCTACGGCGATTCGATGGGCCTGAGGGTCGGGATCGACGCGGGCGAGGCTAGGCGCGATGGGGAGGACTACTTCGGTAGGCCGGTGATAGTCGCAAGGCGACTGTGCGACCTTGCCCACGCCGGGCAGATCCTCGTATCGGGGTCCGCGGTCGAGCTGATCGACGAGCCTGGCACCCATCGGTTCGAGCCGATGGGCTCGCTGGCGCTCAAGGGGCTGAGCAATCCTGTCAGCGTAAGCGGGCTGCGCTGGGAGACAGCCACCTCTTCGCCGCAAGAATCACTTACGGGTGCTCGCCAGGAAAGGCTTTACTCCGACTTGCTGCCGGTGGGAGCAGCTCCCTAGAGGAGCGCGTTTGCATTGTCGAGGAGATTCTTCAATCACGGCGAGCTCCCGCTAGTGCTGCTTGCGCTCCTCTCCGAACGCGAGAGGCATGGTTATGAGGTCATGGCCGAGCTCAGCCGTTTGTTCAAACCTCACTACCGCCCTTCTCCCGGCAGCGTCTACCCCGCGCTTGCTGCCCTAGAGAGCGAGGCGCTGATCGAGGGAAGGCCACACGGCGATAAGACCACCTATCGCACAACCGTGGCCGGCAACCAAGCGCTTGCCGATCACCGCGACCTCCTGGCTGCGGTTGAGCTGCGCACCGGCGCGCGATTTGGCAGCACCGACTCGATTGTTCCGTTGTTGGCGCGCTTCAAGGCGCGCCTGGCCCCACTCTCGGGCCGAGTTGATCCCAAAAGCGTGGCGACCGTGCTCGAGCGCGCGGCCGCTGAGATCGAGAGTCTCAACGGACTCTCCCCAGCGAAAGAGACAGACTGATGAGCGATGCCTTCGAGCGCGCCGTAGAGCGAGTTGAGGTTGAGTCCAGACGCCACCGCCACGACAGGTGGGCGCGCGGTCACCGCAAGGGATTCCGCATCCATGCGGCGGTGTTCGTTGCTGTCCAGATACTGCTCGTCCTCATTTGGGCCGCGCAGTGGCAGCTCGGGGGGAGCTCATATCCGTGGTTTCTTTGGGCGCTGTTCGGCTGGGGCATAGGACTCGCTGCCCACTATCTCGCGGTCCGCGAGAGCTTCAAGAAGGAAGGAGGAGCATCGGCATGAGCACCCCGAGACCGAGCACTGCCCCCAGCGATAGCTCCTCCGACTCAGGAATACCTGGCACGTGAACAGTGGATGTTAATCTCGCCCGCGCAGTAACCCTATAAACCAGTCGAGAGAGGCTTCCGCAATGGCAGATGCACTCACAGAGGCACAGAATCTCATTCAGTCCGCGATAGCAGCTATTGACGCAGAGGCTCAGAGCCTCTCTGCGGCTTTGGATTCTCTTAACGCGGGGAGGACGCCCTTGAAACGTAAGGGACGCCCGCCAGGGAAGCGCTCAGCGGCTCGTAAGGCCCGGAAAGGGAATAAGAGGGCAGTTCAAGGTGATCCACGCCTCGAAGTCATCGCCGCCATCGACAAGAAGCCGGGCATTACCGGCGCTCGTCTCGCCAAGGAGCTAGGCATTCCCGCGTCGCAGGTTTACAACATCTGCGGGACGCTCGTCAAAGAGAAGACGCTCCGCAAGCGTGGCGTGACATACGAGATGGTGCCTGGCGCAAAGGCTGAGGAGGTTGAGAAAGAGGTCGCGGCGGCATAGCCTGGAAATCACGGCCTCAAACATGGCCCCACTTTGCATGGAGGGGGACGACCGGATTCGACCGGCAACCTCTCACTGAGTTCTCTGAGCGGGTTCGGTCTCTGTTCGACGGCAAAGCGCGCCCAACTGTGGTGCTCACGGGGATGCCACGTCATCGCTCTGCACAGCCCGGGGCTAGCATCGGTCCCTGGCGGGATGGGTTCGCCAGGGCGCTCGGCCTATGTTTCTGGCAAGGTGCGTTTGCTGTTTACGAGGGCCCCGCGGATTGGAAGGTGAACGAGGAGAACGCGGGCCAGAAGGCGAGCACGGGACCGAAGGTGCGAAGAAAGGCACAGTGCTGGAAGAAGCTGAAGCAGCCACTTCTACCCGAAGGGCGCGCTGCGCTACCGCGATGCCTCGCGAGCCTTCATCGCGTCCAGGTCACTAAGAACGACGTGCCTGTGGGCGACAGATCTCCCGGTATCGCTTCCCCCACTGAGCCGTGCGCAAGCGGGCGTCCCGGGTTTCTGATTTTAAGCCCGCTCCTATCGCGGAGTAGAAGCTCGGTCGCAGAGAACGAAGGACCGCTGATCGCTTCCATCGCGCCGCCCTGGGTGGCCGCTTCGGCTTCTGTGAACGTGACTTCGCCGAAGTTGGCTAGCGGCAGGAGCAACAAGCAGTCGCTTCCGCAGCGAAGGGCCGGTGCCTCAGCGATCCACTCCGCGGAAGAGGTGTCAGTCCCTTCGATCAGAAAATTCCTTGTGCGCCCTTCATGGGTCGTGACGTCATAGAGGTTCAGCGAGACCCTGTGCCCGAGCACCACCACGCTCGCCACGAACTGATTGCCTGGGCGGACACGCAAGTCCAGCCGTCCTTTCAGGGTCGGATATAACGCGTAGAAGGCCAGCGCTTCGGGCCGCCCATCGTTGCAGCTTGCTTGTGTGCCGATCTGCTCTAGGAGATGGGCTCGCTTTTTGAACCCTCCAAGGCCGACCCAGAAAGCCGAGTAGGACTGTTGCTTGCCGCATGTAAGAGAAGGCTGAGTCCAGGCGCCGCGAGCCCGCTGGATTGGGGACTGGGAGGTCACGGCGTAACCCGCCCAGTTGTGGTCGGTGCTTGTCTTGGGCGTCTGCGCGGACGACGCCGCCGGGCAGGACAGCGCGGCAATCAGGCTCAGTGCGGCCGCCGCTATTCCGAGCGTTCCCCGATGCCGGGATCGTCGAGTAACCCCGAATAGCCCCACGTCTGACATTCCCGCAAATTGTAATGCTGCCGCCCAAGCGCTATCGGATCGTTTGGGTGAAGACTGCTGAATATCGCGCTATGAGGCGGACCGGTCGGCTCAGGTTAACAAGATGGCCCCATCTAGACCGCGTCGCGAGACTAGCTTTGGCTTCGAGACGGATGAACTTGAGGTACATGCGACCAGTGGCCGCTGCCTCGTCAATCCGAGCATAGGGGTGACTCATATGGCAACGTCACAGGATTACCGTTGGTCTCGGTTGCTGCGCATCGCAGCGATAGTCGCGTTCGCCACGCTCTTCGGCGTTGGGGCCGGCGCGTCCTCTGCTCTTGCGCGCGTTCCTCGCGCCGGATTCCCTGCATTTGGAGGATTCACAAATCAGGTTGTCTTCAATGGCGCGGAGCTCAGTCACGCAATTCCGGGTGGGAGCGAACTGCTCACCAAGCCGGATGACATCACCATTCTTGGCAGACACATCTTCGTCGCCTTCCAGAACGGAGTGGGACCTCAGGGGGAAGTGAGTCCGACCGGCAATTCCGATAGCACGGTCGTCGAGCTAGATCTGGGCGGCCATCCGCTGAACCAGTGGGATCTGACCGGGAAGTGCGACGGTCTCACGGCGGATCCCGCGACCGACAGCTTGGTAGCGACCGTCAACGAGGACGCCAACTCGAGCCTGTATACGATCGACCCTACAAGCGGAGAGGTAGTCCACTACAGCTATAACGAACCGCTCCCTTCCGACGGTGGGACCGACGCGATTTCGATCTACCACCGGATGATCTTGATCAGCGCATCGGCGCCCGGCACAACCGGTGCGCCAGCGCCACAGTCCTCTTACCCGGCTGTCTACCGCGTCGAACTCAATGCATCGAGTCAGATCGCGAGTATCCATGCGCTATTCGGCGATGAGGCGACGGCTACCGAAGCCAACTTTGGCACCGGCGGCACCGTCACCCTCATGCTCACCGATCCCGACTCTAACGAGGTGGTTCCCTTCTACGCACGTCGTTTCGCCGGCGACTTCATGCTGACGAGCCAAGGTGATGAGGAGCAAGTGTTCGTCAAGCACGCTGGTAGGGCCGATCAGGTTCTGTCTGTGCTCAAGCTGACAAGCTCTGTGGACGACACTGCTTGGCCGTCCGCTCCCTGGGGTTCGCTATATGTCACCGACAACAACAACGACACGGTCGACAGGGTAGTTGGGTTCTTCCTGCCCGGTGAGGTGTTTGTTGCCGATACCCCCTGTGATGAGAACGGTGCACCGAGCACTTGCCCGGCCCCGGGTTTCCCGCCGAACTTCCTCGGTGAGCTGAACCCGTGGACCGGCGCGATCACTCCAGTCCCTTTGTTCGGACCCGTGGTCCAACCCCAAGGAATGCTGTTCGTGCCGTGAGGCGTCGCCGACTTCGGGGGACATCCGCGCGTGGCCGGCAGGCAGCGCTCCGTCTATGCGCCCAATCAGCGGTCCGAGTGGACAGCCGCGGGGTGACCGAAAGACTGTGATCTCTAAGCGCGCGTTGCGATCACCTGCAGGTACTCGGGCTTGAGCACTAGGGCGCCGTCGCTGGCTGTGTTGGCCTCCTCCAATTGGCTGCGCAGGTCGGCCTCCAGAGCCGCTTCGCCGTCGGGTCCCACCCGCTCGAACGCCATTTTGATCGGGCCGAAGTAGGTGCGGAAGAAATCCATGTAGTGATCGACGGATCGAAATGGCTGGCGTGAGAACCTGCGCTCGACTCGTAAATTTGAGATCCGGTCTCCGAACAGCTCTCTGACCCGCTCCCCACTACCCCATAGCACGGGTGCCGTCATGCCGGGAGGCGGCGGAACGTGCTTCGCGATGGTTACGAACAGGCTGTTTACCGGTCCGTCCGGCACCCAGTTCGCCATCCCGATCCGTCCGCCCGATTTGCAGACGCGCAGCAGCTCGGCTGCCGCCTTCTCCTGGTCGGGGGCGAACATCGCGCCGAAGAGAGACGTGACGGCGTCGAAGCTGGCATTCTCGAAAGGCAGTTCGGCGGCGTCTCCCTCTACGAACTCAACATCGAGTCGCTCCGCCTCGGCCCGCTGCCGGCCACGCTCAAGCAGCGCCGGGACGAAGTCAACCCCAACCGTGCCGGCCCAGGAGCGTCGCGCCATTGCCAGCGCTCCGTTGCCGCTTCCGCAGGCGACGTCGAGAACCCGCTCGCCGGGCATGATCTCCAGTGATTCGGCCAGTTCCTCGGCTGCCATCATCACCAAGCCAGCGACCATCGCGAAGTCACCTTCCGACCAGGTCTTCTGCTGGCCCTGTCGGAGCATCTCGAAATCGACTCCCTCGTTCATCCTCGCTCCTCTCAACGTCTCATGAAGCTGTCGGCTGCGTGGCTTTTGGCCAAGCGCGACGCGGCCATTTTCACCGGCCCAGCGGCGTGTTACATGCCCCAGCCGCCGCGACTCCCACGTCCACCCCGGCCGCGGCGCGACCGCATAAAGATTCGCAGCGCCATCATTACAACGATGAGGATGACTCCAACCACACCCCCGCCGCGGCCGAGCCCCGGTACTAGCAACGCAACCGGTGCGTATAGCCCGGCCATCGCGAACGGGTCGATCGCGAGGGGTATCGTGGTTAAGATCAGTGAGTTCCTCATAGGTAAATTCTCATCGTACTCATCGTCCGATGGCCTCTCGCCGAATTCGGGTCCGATCGACAGCCGCTGTCCTATCAAGGGTCCGTCAGGGTGGCCTGAGATCAGTCAGCGGCGACCTTAGCTGGTCCTGCTAGGCGCCACAGCGCGTCGCCGGCAACCGACTCGCAGACAACTCCGCCGTCCCCGATGAGCGCCGTTAGCTGCTTCTCGGCGGCGAGTAAATCGGCATCAACCAGGTCCGAGGGACGGAGGATCGCCGCGACCTCGGCGGTTGTGAGTCCGTTGGGGGAGACGCTGAGGGCGTCGACGGCGTCGGCGGGTGGGGGACGGCGCTCAAGTGAGGCATCTAGGTTTGCCAGCGCGGTGTCGTAGGACTCAAACGGCTGGAAGCCGCCGACCTCGATCCGACCGCCGTCGCGGTGCTCGAAGATCACCGATGGTGCCGTGTAGCGAACCGGCCCGTCGCTGGTCGAGGAGCGTCCCTGTGAGTGGGTTGGCGAGCCCTCGGCTGAGCGGGCGAGAGCCCGATCGGACTCATACGCAGCGACCACATCAGGGTCGTCGATCCGCCCTACCACTTCGTCTGCATCGAGCCCCGGCACCCGGGCGAGCGCGCCGCGCAGGTCATCATCTCGGTCGAGTAGCTCGCTGGTCGTGAACTGCATCAGCTGTAGTGCCCGCAGCGCCGCCTCGCCTAGCGTGGGGTCAAGCCCGCGGGCCGCGACAATCACACGACAAGCGCGAGACGTTGCCGCCATCCGCGGCTTGGCCCCGACCCCGAACGGCATCCCAAATCGCCTCGGGAAGTCGCGCACCCCCGCCGCCATCCGCGCCGGCGTGAGCCCCCTGGCCGTGTAGCGCTCCATGATCTCACTCAGGCCGATGAGCACAAGCCGCCACTCGATCTGAGCCCCGAAACGCCAGGCGAGACGGGCGTGGGCTGGTCGGGCCGAGTAGGCCCAGGGGCAGCCAGGATCCGTGAAGTGCCAGGCGATGATCGGTTGCATCGACATTTACGCTAGTGAAGTGCTTGAGTCGGCCTGCCACGCGAGAACTTTGAGCCCGCCTTTGACTGCCGCCCATCGACGTTGAGCGCTTGACTCGCGGCACAACTGGGGGGCAGGCCCTGGGCCGCCAGCGCCGGTTGATTTGTCCGAGCGCTCGTCTCGTGGCGCTGTTTGCATTACTGACCCGAGTGACCTGAAGATTTCCCTCGTACTCGAGCCAACCACGGCATCTCAGCTGGGCAGACCACATAAGGCGATCCGATCGGTCTGGGCATGCAGGAGCCAGTCGATAGGCACGGTTCCTACCCGCGGCTGAGCGCTGAGCAGCGCGCCAGGCTGCGGGAGCTGGGCAAGACGCGCTCCACCCAGCCCGGCGGTGGGCTAGAGACCGCCAGGCTGGCGGGCGACGAACCCCTTCGAGGGGATCATCTCTCGGTGCCAGCGGGGCCCGGTGACGCCCGGCCGGTCGTAGAGGGTGTCGTAGAGCAGCCCCGCGACCACCATGTAGACGTGGCCGTATTGCGCGTAGATGGTGATCCAGCGCCCGACTCCGGGCTCTCCCCAGTTGGTCAGCTGCCCTGAGACGAGCGGTGTTTCGAGCAGCCCGCCGCCGTGCAGGGCGTAGCTGACCGACCCCGAGCAGTCATAGCCTCGCGAGCGCCAGCTGAGGTGGCCACCTCCCCAGACGTAGGGCCGGTGGTCGATTCGGTTGGCGGCGGCGATCACCGCCTTCACCGTCGGCGGGGCGTCGGGGGGAGGTATCGCCCTGCCGTCGATCAGCTCCGCCCCACACGTCTCGCTTGTCCGCGGCACTCCGAGCATCGCGGGCCGGCATTGCCGGGAGCCCGGGGGGAGGATGGTCGCCGCCATCGCGCCTCCTGTTGCCGCCATCGCCCCTGTGCTGATGATCGCGAGCGCGAGACAGAACCCTCGTCGCGTGGCTATCACAGGTTCCGAGGGTAGCGGGCATCGGTCGGCCCAGCAGTCAGCCTCCCGCAACCCTCCTCCGCAGCCGTTGCCAGATCGACGGCGGGCGGGGCTGGGTGCGCCGCCACTCGTCCTGGGTGGGCAGCCGGCCGGCCTTGCGCGCGGCGAGGACGCAGGCGGTGTGGGCGTGGCGGCGGCGCGTGGTGTCGCCCTCGGGGGCGATCAGCATGTGCTCGCTGAGCGCAGGCAGGTGCTCGCCGCAGAACGGGCAGCGGTAAGTGGCGGGCTTGCGATTCTGCGCCCGGCGCATCGACCACCAGCGGACGGGCGGGGCCTTGCTCACCTGGCGCCGGTCCGGGAGCGGGCGCCGCGCACCTGATTCAGGAGGCGCGGGGCCTTAGCTCGGGGGTAGGGGTGCCGCCCCGCCGCCGCTCACTGCGGCTGACCACATCGAAGAAGATGTCGTTGCGGCCGCGGCGCATCTGGCGGGGGAAGAGGTGGCGGGCGCGCCGGTGGGCGGCGGCGAAGGAGCGGAAGCTCGCCTCGTGGGCGGCGCTCCACCGGATGCCGAAGATCTCGCGCACTCGCGGCGGCAGGGTTCCCTTGATGATGTGGTTCTGGACGGCCAGATTGGCGCGCGCCGCCGCCGGTACCGGTTGGCTGAAGGCAAACAGCGGCGCCGTCTGCAGCGCGTGCTCGGTCGCCCGCAGCTCGGGTGAGGCCAGCTTGCCCTCCCACCAGGCCTCGAACTCGCGATAGCTGGCAGGGGCCTCGCTGCGCGGCAAGCCGAACAGCTCGCCGAAGCGCAGGTAGTCCTGCCAGAGGGCCTCTCGCTCCTCTTCGCTCAGTGCCCGCACCAAAGCTTCATACATCGCCCGCCCCGAGTCGGCGATCACCGCCAGCGTCCACAGCATCAGCTCCGGGTCAAAGGCGGAATAGGGCGTTCCCGCAGGGTGGGGGCCGGCTGCCTCGGGAAGCCGGCCGCTGACCTGCTCGTGCAGGCGGCGCACCGCACCCAGCGCCGCCTCGGCCTCCTCGCGGGTGCCGAGCAGGATCGTCTCCTGGACCTTCGCGGTGCGGGCGAGGCGCTCGAAGGGGCGCTCGCCCGAGCGGGTGCTCAGCATCGTGGCGGTGTAGGTGAGCGGTTCCAGGGCCCCGATCAGGAGTGCCCGCTGGCCGTAGAGCAGCCCGACCGATCGCTCGCCGTGGATGCGGCGCGCCATCGAGCGACCGGGAGGGAAGTAGTGGGAGTCCTCGCCAGGGTCGGTCATGGCCGACGCCGATGCTACTCGGAGGTGAGGGCGACCAGGGCCTGGCCGAGGCGGCGCGAGGGGGCGAGGCGACGCAACTCGTGGGCTGCGAAGATCTCGTCGAGGTCCTCGCGGGTAAGCGTCTCGCGCTCCAGCGCGTTGGCGGCGAGGTCGTCGAGGCACTCGCGGTTGGCGGCGAGCAGGGCGCGAGCCCGTCGGTGGGCTTCGCGCGCCAGCGACATCGCGGCAAGGTCGACTTCGCGCCGGGTCTCGTCGGAGAGCGCGTAGTTGCCGGTTGGCAGGGCGATCGGCGCCGGGCCGTCGGCGTCGTGCGCCACCCCCATCCCGAACTCGGTGGCCATCTGCTTGCAGACCGCATGCACCCGCGCCAGGTCGTCGGCCGCCCCAGAGTAGGACTCGCCGAAGACCTGCTCCTCGGCGGCGCGTCCGCCGAGCAGGGTGACGATCTCGTCGAGCAGTTCCTCGCGCGACTTTAGGTAGCTGTCCTCCTGCGGGGAGTGGGCGACGAAGCCGAGCGCCGGCCCGCGCGGCACGATGCTGAGGATCTCCGGCGGGTCCAACCCCAGCAGCCGCCGGCTGAGCGCGTGCCCGGCCTCGTGGTAAGCGACGATCCGCCGCTCCTTGGCTCCCAGTCGTCGCGCCTGCTGGGAGCCGACCGCCTGGCGCAGCAGCGCCTCGTCGAGGTCATCGCGGGAGATCGCCTCGCGCTCGGCCCGCCCGGCGATGATCGCGGCCTCGTTGAGCGCGTTGGCGAGCTGGGCGCCGGTCATCCCGGTCGTCTTTCGCGCCACGTCGGTGAGGTCGAGGTCTGAGCCGAGCGGCTTGCCCGTGGCATGGGCGCGCAGGATCGCCTCGCGCCCGTCACGGTCGGGTGGCGCGACCAGCACCTGACGGTCGAAGCGCCCCGGCCGCAACAGCGCGTGGTCGAGCTTGTCGACGTGATTGGAGGCGGCGATCACGATCACCGTACCCGGGTCGCGCTCGAAGCCGTCGAGCTCGACCAGAAGCTGGTTTAGTGCCTGCTCGCGCTCGCTCGTGCCGCCGTCGCCCCCACCGCCGCGGGCACCGCCGACCGCGTCGAGCTCGTCGATGAAGATCACTGCCCGCCCGGACTTGCGCGCCTCCTTGAAGAGGCGGCGGATGCGGGCGGCGCCGCGGCCGACGAACATCTCGACGAAGCTCGAGCCCGAGGCGGAGAAGAAGTCGACCCCGGCCTGCGCGGCGACCGCCCGCGCCAGCATCGTCTTGCCGGTCCCCGGCGGGCCGAAGAGCAGCACCCCACGCGGCGGTTGCGCGCCAAGCGCTGCAAAGCGGTCGGGGTCGCGCAGCCACTCGGCGACGTCCATCAGCTCGTCCTTGGCGGCATCGACTCCCTGCACCTCCTCCCACAGCACCGGCTTGGTCTTGCTCGACTTCACCGTCTCGGGCTTGGTCGTCCCCATCGTGCTGCGCATCAGCCGCAGGAAGACGAACAGCAGCCCGGCCATGAAGACGACCCCGAAGACCGGGTACCAGTTGAAGAAGAAGTTCTGTACTTCGGACGCCTGGAACGCCTGGATCAGGTGCATTGGCCCCTACCTAGTGCCTAGTCAAAAGTAATGAGCCCATTGTGGGACTAAAGCCACCCAGCGCCAATCGCATATTTGTCCAGAAGCCGGCTCTGCGCTAAAGCTCGCGCTGCCGGCGCGCCGCTACGGCGCCTGCTGCACCTGAGAGCCGCCGACGATCGCCTCCTCGCCGTTGTCGGCGAAGACGATCCAGGCCTTGTGTCCGCCGTCGTAGTCCGGGGCCCAGAGCCTCAGCGTCGCCTCGCGTCCCCAGACCGTGCAGCGCTCCTCACCGGGCTCCTCCAAGCCGCGCCAGACCCGCACGAACGGATTGCCCTCCCACTCGGCGCCGATCGTGGTCGGCTCGCGGTGGCCGGGATGGACGCGGGTCTCGGGCGGCAGCGTCATCAGCCGCTCCATGACGCTGGACCGCAGGTCGGCGAAGCCGCTCGCCCCCGGCGCCATCGTCCCGCCGACCGTTCCCTTGAAGAGGACGTCGGCGGTGAAGACGTCGGCCCCGTCGATCAGGTAGGCGAGGTGACCGGACGCGTGGCCGGGGGTGAAGATCGCCTCGACCTCCAGGCCGCCGGCGCCCAGCCTCTCGCGGTCGGCAATCTTCAGCGCGACCTCCTCCTCGATCTCCGCCGCCGCGGCCGCGTGTGCCACCAGCGGCGGGTTGCCGAGCCGCTCGCGCGCCTCCGCCAGCCCGGCGACATGGTCGG
Source organism: uncultured Solirubrobacterales bacterium (assembly GCA_963743285.1). Lineage (GTDB taxonomy): Bacteria > Actinomycetota > Thermoleophilia > Solirubrobacterales > 70-9 > CAVUPF01. The sequence goes on along the minus strand of CAVUPF010000002.1, from coordinate 6,007 downwards.
GGTGGGCATGGGTGAGCAGGACGTGGGTGATCTCAATCCCCTCGCGCTCGGCGCGCTCCAGCAGCGGACCCAGCTCGTCGTTGCCGTCAATCAGGACGCCCGTGGCGCTCGCGGGGTCGGCGACGAGGTAGGCGTTCGACAGCCACTGCGGGTTCTCAGTCCTCTCGACGATCACCTCAGTCGGAGTATCGCCGGTGGCGATGGTCGCCGCTGCGCGCAGGTTCGACGCAGCGCCAAGCACGTGGGGTGACCGCTAGCCCGGCGCAACCCTGGCAGGCGGTCGAGCTGGGCCAGGGGGCCGCGTCGAGGTTCGCACCGAGAAGGCCAGGCCCTCCTGGTTAGCCAGAGAGACGCCTTGCTCCCAGCAGGCTCGGGCCCAACTCACGTGTCCGGCGAGGCCTGCTGCGCCCGCCTCAGCAGTCCCGGCCGGCGCCGCCGAAGCGAGCCAGGCGATGCACAGGATCTTGCGAGATCGGGCCCTGGTCGGTTCGGGGTCGACCGCTGAGCGGAGCTTGTCCATACTGAACCCAGGTCGGATGAGAGGATCCGGCTCCGGAGCCCGGGTGGGCAAAAAACAGGCTTCGCCCACCGCAGCGGACCCCCAATTACCGTGTTGCAAGCAGACGTGAGGGCCAGAAGCACTTCGGCGCCAGGCCACAGCCTGGCGCTCCTGGCGATCCTCTTCGCCGTGGCGATGCTCGTTCAGCTGCCGGCCAGCGCCGGCGGTGCCACCGGAGGGGCGCCGCAGCCCGGCTCGGGGCAGGCTCAGGGCCCGACGCCGTTTGACCGCCAAGGCATGTGGATCTGGTACGTGGAACGCTCCGAAGCTGGGAGCACCGCGCGGATCCTCGCCCGCGCCAAGCGCGACGGGATCGGCACCCTCTACATCAAGGCGGGCGACGGCACGAGCGTCTGGGGCCAGTTCTCGACCGGACTGCTCGGCGCGCTGCAGCAGGGCGGGCTCGACGTCTGCGCCTGGCAGTTCGTCTACGGCAGCCGCCCGCTCGCCGAAGCCAAGGTCGGCGCCGCCGCCGTCGCCAAGGGCGCCAACTGCCTGGTGATCGACGCCGAGGGCACCTACGAAGGCCGCTACGCGGCGGCGGAAACCTACCTCCGGGCGCTGCGAGCGCGGATCGGCTCCTCCTTCCCGCTCTCCCTCGCCGGCTTTCCCTATGTCGACTACCACCCCGCCTTCCCGTACTCGGTCTTCTTCGGGCCCGGCGGCGCCACCTACAACCAGCCTCAGATGTACTGGAAGGCGATCGGCACCTCGGTCCGCGCCGTCTACCAGCACACCTACCTCTTCAACCGCCTCTGGGGCCACCCGATCTACCCGCTCGGACAGACCTACGAAAGCCCCGGACGGGGGGCGATCATGCGCTTCCGCAGCTTCGCGGCGAGCTACGGCGGGCAACCGAGCTGGTGGGACTGGCAGGAAACCGACCCCCGCACCTGGGGCGCCCTGGGCACCGCCCCGGCCGGCCCGGTGCCCGGCTACCGACCCGTCGTCGCCCAACCCGTCCTGAGGCTCGGCAGTCGCGGCGACCTGGTCGTCTGGGCGCAGGAGCACCTCCTCTCCGCCGGACAGTCGAGGCTGGCGGTCACCGGGATCTTCGGCAACCGCACCTATGCGGCGGTGCGCGCCTTCCAGGGCGCGCACGGGCTGGCCGGCCGACGGCGTGATCGGCACCTCGACCTGGAACGCGCTGCTCGACTTCAGCCCGGCGCCGATGCACGTGGTCGGCTCGGGCGCCGAGCGCGCCTCAGCCCGGCGGCGCGACGCATCAGCCGCGCGAGCGCGCCGAGCCGGCCGCGCTCGGCATCGCTGCCGGCCAAGGCCTACGAAATTCCTCCCTGGCCGCGCCCCTGAGCGGGACAGTCAGGCGGCGATCGGGGTCACCAGCGTGCCGAGCGTGGGGGAGTCGATCTACGATCTGATCACCGCCGCCCAGCCAGACTCGCGGTTCGCGCGCCCCTCCGACCCCCGGCGGGGTGCCGGTGGAGACGATGTCGCCGGGCTCAAGCGTCATCAGCTCGGAGAGGTGGGAGAGCAGTCGCGGCACGCTGAAGATCAGATCTGCGGTGCTGGCGCCTGCATCTGCTCGCCGTTTAGCCGCAGCGCGATCTCGATCGCGTCGTGCGGGCCCGCCTCCTCGGGGGTGACCAGCGCCGGGCCGCAGGGCGCCGAGCCGTCGAAGACCTTGCCCGGCATCCACTGCGGCGTGGCGAACTGCAGGTCGCGGGCCGAGAGGTCGTTGAGGAGGGTGTAGCCGGCGATGTGTCGAGCGCCTCAGCCTCGCCGACCCGGCTGGCGCGTCGCCCGACCACGAATGCGACCTCGGCCTCGTAGTCGACCTTGCGGCTGGCGGCGGGAAGCCGCACGGTCGCGCCGGGCGCGGCCAGCGCGTTGCGGAACTTGGCGAAGATCGCCGGGCTCTGCGGCGACTCGATCCCCGCCTCGGCAGCGTGGCTGCGGTAGTTGAGGCCGATGCAGACGATCTTCTCGGGATCAGGGATCGGAGGCAGCAACTCGACCTCGCCGAAGCGGCTCACCGGCGCCCCGGCCTCCAGCGCCTCCGCCAGATCCTCGAGGCGTCCCGCGGCGATCAGCTCCCGTAGGCTGCCCCGCCCAGGCTCCTTCAGTACTCCCCAGGCGTCGAGTACCGTGTCGTCGACGAGTACGCCGGCGCGCTCGCCCGGCCCCTGACTTGTAGGTCACCAGTCTCATCCCCGGCAGAGTAGGCCGGATGCGCTAGCTTTGGCGATCCGGCTGTCTTTCCAAGGCCCAGCCGGGCTCGGGGGCGTAGCTCAGCTGGTTAGAGCGCCGGCCTGTCACGCCGGAGGTCGCGGGTTCGAGTCCCGTCGCTCCCGTGTCGAGGTGTTCACTTTTGAACGCCTCCCACGTTCACGTTTGGGCCAGACGTCAGTGTGGCAACCGCCCCGGTCATCGGTGAGGGCCTCACCGGAGGGCAAAGCGGGCTCAGGCTCTGCAATCTGAGCGCTGCAGGTGGGATCGGGCGCAGCGAGAGTCCTTCTGGCCGGCGGGAGACGCTGCTCGGGCTGGCGATGGCGGCGCCGAGCCCTCTCAGGGCGGTGCCTTCGCCGTCTCGATCAGGTCCTCGGTGGACCGCCGGCGGCGCCGGCGCTGCTTCGGCGGCAGCCCGTTGGCGGCCCGCCGCTCCTGCTCTGCCGCCCGCGCGGCGAAGGCGTCGGCGACGCGCAGGTTGCGGGCGATGAAGACGCTGGCGGCAAAGAGGGCGATCGGGGCGAGGCCCATCAGCCGACACCATCCCCGCGAGAGGTCGTTTGAGGCGGGGTCCTTGACCGTCGCGTAGGCGCGCTCGGCGGCCGAGCGCCGCGCGTAGGAGCGGCGGTGCTGGGGCGAGGGGTAGTCGTGCTTTTGCGCGGTCTTGGCGTTGACCGAGGCCGGCACCGTGATCGTTCTCTGCTCACAGCAGGTGGGCGGGTGCTCGGCGGGCGGAGCACCTCGGGGCGGGCGTGGGGCAGCTGCATCGAGGCCGCCCGCAGCGGGCAGCGCAGCTTGCCCGCCGCGGCGGGGCAGGCGACGCGGCGGTAGCCGTCTGCGTCATAGCCGGCAATTGGGCCGAGCTTGTGGCGGGCAAGCTCGGCGGCCTTTTGGTCGTGGGCGGCTACCTCCTCCTCGCTCGCTGAGCGCCCGAGCGGCCCCAGCTCCAAGAGAGCCGCCGGCGTCGCCGGGCAGTAGAGGTTGCCGTTGGCGCGGATCGCGCCCAGGTGGGTGCCCTGGCGTCCGCGGTCGTTGGGGTGCAGATCCTGGATCAGGTCGACTCCCAGCGCCCGCAAGGGCAGCGCCCAGGTCTCAGGCACCCGGTAGGCATAGCCCGAGTCGGCGAGGAGGTCGCCGACCTCGATCCCGGCGGCGGCCAGCCGCTCGATCACCGCCACCAGCGCCGGTGGCGGGTCGACCCCGCAGCTGGCGAGGAGGATGCGGCGCACCAGCTCGGGAACCTTGGGGCCGCCCTCCTCGCCGACCATGGTCACCACCTGCAGGTAGTAGCCGAAGAAGGCCTCGTCTGCCTCGCCGGGGGAGTTGCCGCGCCGGTGCCCCCAGGCGGCCTCGGGGTCGGCGCAGCTGCCCCCCTTCTTCGGCGGCGGCCGCGAGAAGCTCTCGGTGTCGGTCCAATCGACCGCGTAGGAGCTCGTCTGGGGAGCCCCGCAGACCTCCCCCAGCGCCTCGGAGGGGCTGCCGTCGGGCTCGTCTTTGGCGAGCGCCCCGGCCACCAGGGAGAAGGTGCGCTCGACCTGGCGGTAGGTGAGCTCGTGGAGGCCCGAGCGCCACTCGGCCACCACTCCCAGCCTGCGCCGCTCTGGCTCGGGCAGCGCCAGGAGCGCCTCGTGCACCCGAGAGAGGTGGGCCGGGCGGCCCTCGCAGGCGAGGAGCACCATGCCCACCAGCAGGGTGCGCGCCGAGAGCTGGCGGCGGCGCACCCCGACCGGCAGCAGGGCCTCGATGCGCGCCGCGACGCCCGCGGCGTCGATGATCCGCTCCAGCCGCTCAAGCCGGGCCCTGGCCTCCACCGGCTCCTCCGAGCAGCGCCACCGCCTCGGCCTCTGAGACCTCAGATAGCTCCGCCACCAGATCGCCGAGCCGCTGGGAGCAGCGCACCCCGGCCGCCCCCATGAAGGCCTTAAGCCCGATCAGCTCGGCGCACTCGCAAAGCCAGGTGCAGCGCAGCCTCCCGGCCTCAAGGCGCGGCAGGGCGGCGTCGGCCGAGAGCGCCGCGCAGAGCGCGTCGGTGAGGTTGCGGCGCTCGGGGCTCTCGCCCCCGACCAGGTAGCCCGAGCCGGCGAAGGCGGCCGCGGCTTTAAGCGGGCGCTGAAAGCGCTCGAGCACCGGCACCGCCCGCGCCCGAGGCCCCGAGACCGCCACCACCAGCCCACCCGAGCGCTCGATCACCTCAGCCCCTCCTGAGGTGGCGCAGCTCGGCCCCGACCAGCCCCGCTCCCGCCCCCAGGCAGATCAGCGCCGTGGCGCGCATCCGCCGTGCCTCGGTGCTCTGCGCCCCAGCCAGGCGCAGGTAGGCGGCGATCTCGGCCCGCGAGTAGGGGGGCTTGGCGCGCTCGCGGGGCAGCGGCGTCGGCGCGGGTCGCGGATGCGCGGCCAGCGCGCGGGCCAGCGCGCGCAGGTTGCTCCGCAGCGTGCGCATGCTCGCCGGGGAGAGCGGGTCGCAACCGGTGAGGACGAAGCGCTCGATCGTCGCTTCGGTCAAGAGCGTCTCGGGCGCCGGCGCAAGGCCCACCGACTCACCGAAGCGGGCGAGCCGCGAGGCGGCGTGGAGCAGCGCCCTGGCCCGCGCGCGCGCTCTCGGGCGCCGCCGCGCCGACCGCCTCCCGGCAGAACGCCTGCCCGCGCGAGCCAAGGCCTCGCGGGCGCCAGCGGCGGATCGCCGCCGCCGGAGCGCCCCGCTGGGCGTGATCGCTTGCTCCCAGACCCATCGCGATATCCGACAGTAGTGCTACTTCCGGACAGACCGACGTAGCATCCCCCCGAGGCCCGAGACGCGTGCAGCAGAGCCCTGAACCTTCCGAGACCCGCCTGCGCGAGCTCGCCGCCGAGCTCGCCGAGGTCGGCTTCTGCCTGCCCGGGACGATCAACGTCGCAATGAACCGCTGCGGCAAGCCGAGCTGCGCCTGCCACGCCGAGCCGCCGCGCCTGCACGGTCCCTACGTCACCTGGACACGCAAGGTGAAGGGCAAGACCGTCACCCGCCGCCTCAGCGCCGAGCAGCTGGAGCGCTACCGGCCCTGGTTCGAGAACCGGCGCCATCTGCGCGAGCTCGTCGGCGAACTCGAGGCGCTCTCGCTCGATCTCGCCGAGCGGGCCGAGGGCTGGGCGAGCGCCGAGCGGCGTGGCGACCGGCATCGCCGCTGAGCGCCCGCGGGTGTGGCCCCGCCGCGCTTAAGGTGTGGTCGGTAGGAGGACGCCCACGGAATCCGCATCAGGATGGGCGGAATCGTAAACGTGAAG